>CAWDMN010000030.1:0-68977 GCA_963803155.1 uncultured Acidobacteriota bacterium | reverse complement strand
TGATATTTACGGAGGACCGGGCGGAATTCCGCTGCCGGCATCGCGGACTGGAAATGCATACGGAGATCACGGTTTCGCCTGAGCATGACATCGAGCTGCGCCGTCTCCGCATCACCAATTCCTCCCGAACCTCAAAAACCCTGGAAGTGACCAGCTATGTGGAAGTTGTCCTGGCTTCGGCCATGGCGGATGCACTGCATCCGGCGTTCAGCAATCTCTTTGTCGAGACGGAGATTCTCCGGGAACGCCACGCCATTCTCTGCACCCGCCGTCCTCGCTCTTGCAATGAACAGGCGCCGTACATGTTTCACTTGATGGCCGTGCATGAGGCGGAAAGCACGGAGGTCTCCTATGAGACCGACCGGCTGCGATTTATTGGCCGTGGCAACACGGTGGCCAATCCGCAAGCCATGAGCAATCAGGAAGCGCTATCCAACAGTGAAGGCTCGGTCTTGGATCCCATCGCAGCTATCCGGCACCGCATCAGGCTTGGCCCGGGGGAATCGGCCACGGTCAATATGGTGACGGGCATGAGTGAGAGCCGCGACGAGTGTCTAAGCCTGGTGGAAAAGTATCAAGACCGACGCCTGGCGGACCGTGTTTTTGATCTGGCCTTGACCCATAACCAGGTCATCTTGCGTCAGATTAATGCCACGGAAGCGGATGCCCAGCTTTATTGCCGGCTGGCGAGTTCCATCCTTTACGCGAATGCCTCTTTACGCGCCGATTCGGGTACGCTTCTGAAAAACCGGCGCGGCCAGTCTGGCTTATGGGGATATTCCATTTCCGGCGATTTGCCCATCGTGCTTCTAAAGATTCAAGACCCCGCCAATATTGAATTGGTGCGCCAGCTGGTCCAGGCCCATGCCTACTGGAGATTGAAGGGTGTGGCCGTGGACCTGGTCATCTGGAATGAAGATCATGCCGGTTATCGCCAAATACTCCACGATCAAATCATGGGGCTGATTGCCGCGGGCGCCGAATCTTCGGCAAAAGACCGGCTCGGCGAAATCTTTGTGAGAGCTTCCGACCAGATGCCGGATGAAGACCGGATTTTACTTCAAACGGTGGCGCGCATCATTCTCACGGACAACCGTGGGCCCTTGATGGACCAAATTACCCATCACGGTGTGGTTGAGACCCCACCCGTGCGTTTCACCCCCTTTTGGGAACGCCGAGTCCAATCCGATGGGACGGCGGGAATCGCGCGTCCTGACTTGGCCTTCTTTAATGGACTCGGCGGATTTACCCCGGATGGCCGTGAATACGTGGTTACCACCGCGCCAGGACGCCTGACTCCCGCCCCTTGGGTGAATGTGCTGGCCAACCCGCAATTTGGAACCGTGGTCTCGGAAAGCGGTTCAGCCTACACCTGGAGCGAGAACGCCCACGAGTTCCGGCTCACTCCCTGGCATAACGATCCGGTGAGCGATCCCAGCGGAGAAGCCTTTTACTTGCGTGACGAAGTGAGCGGCTATTTCTGGTCTCCTACTCCCTTGCCCCGCTTCGGCGCGAATTCTTACCTCAGCCGCCATGGATTTGGCTACAGCGTTTTCGAGCATATGGAGGACGGCATCCATTCAGAGCTGTGGGTTTATGTAGCGCTGGATGCGCCCGTGAAGTTCATGGTCCTCAAAATTCAGAACAGATCAGGCCGCCGGCGCCGCCTCTCCGCCACGGGATATGTGGAATGGGTATTGGGAGATTTGCGGCCCAAAACCGCAATGCACGTCATGACTGAAGTGGATCCCGCCAGCGGCGCCCTCTTCGCGCGCAATTCCTACAATTTGGAGTTTGCCGGCCGGGCGGCCTTTTTCAATGTCAGCGAATCGAACCGGACCGTGAGTGGAGACCGGACGGAATTTTTGGGACGTAACGGTACTCTAAGTAGTCCGGCTGCCATGACGCGGTCGCGGCTGAGCGGCAAATTAGGCGCCGGCTGGGATCCTTGTGCCGCCATTCAGGTCCCCTTCGAAATAGCCGATACGGAAGAGTACGAGATTGTCTTCACTCTTGGAGATGGAAAAAGCGCTGAGGAAGCCAGCGCTCTCGCGCACCGTTCGCGGGGATTGGCGGCCGCACGGGATTGTCTTGAAAAGGTGTGGCAATACTGGAGCCATCTGCTGGGCGCCGTGAATCTGGAAACCCCCGATCCCTCTATCAACATGTTGGCCAATGGCTGGCTTTTATACCAAACCCTGGCCTGTCGCCTTTGGGCGCGCAGTGGCTACTACCAGTCGGGAGGCGCTTTTGGGTTTCGCGATCAGTTGCAGGATGTGCTGGCCCTCATTCATACCCGTCCGGACTTGGCGCGCGAACATTTGCTCGTTTGTGCCTCCCGCCAGTTTCCGGAAGGGGATGTCCAACATTGGTGGCATCCGCCCAGCGGCAGAGGCGTGCGCACTCATTGCTCCGATGATTACTTATGGCTTCCCTGGGCGGTTTGCCATTATGTTTCAACCACCGGGGATAGCGGCGTTCTGGATGAAACGGCCCGCTTCATCCAAGGACGGCCGCTCAATCCGGAAGAGGACTCCTATTACGATTTGCCCGCTCCGTCTGATCAATCAGCCAGCCTGTACGGCCATTGTGTCCGGGCCATTGAAAAAAGCTTGAAAATGGGCGTGCATGGGCTGCCGCTCATCGGCTCCGGCGACTGGAACGACGGCATGAACATGGTGGGGGAAAAGGGGCAAGGGGAAAGCGTTTGGCTGGCTTTCTTTTTGTATGCAGTGCTCACGCGGTTCTCCCGACTGTCACTCCAGCATGGCGATGCACCCTTCGCCCGCCACTGTGAACAGGAAGCCGCTATATTGCTCCAAAACATCGAAGAGCATGGTTGGGATGGCGAATGGTACAGGCGGGCTTTCTTTGACGACGGCTCACCGCTGGGATCGGCCAGCAATCCAGAATGTCAGATCGATGCCATCGCGCAAAGCTGGGCCGTTCTCTCGGGCGCCGGCAATGCTCAACGATCCCGGTTGGCTATGTCAGCTGTCGATAGGCGTCTGGTGCGGCGAGATCACCGGTTGATTCAGCTCCTGGATCCGCCTTTCGACAAATCGGATTTGAATCCCGGCTACATCAAAGGCTATGTCCCAGGCGTGAGAGAAAATGGTGGACAATATACTCATGGAGCCATTTGGGCGGCAATGGCATTTGCCGAGATCGGAGATCACCATCTGGCTTGGGAGCTGATGGAGATGATCAATCCATTAAATCACGCAAGATCCCCAGAAGAGGTGGCCCTTTATAAAGTGGAACCGTATGTGGCCGCGGCGGACGTCTATGCCCGTTCCCCCCACACCGGACGTGGCGGCTGGACTTGGTACACCGCCTCTGGCGGCTGGATGTACCGGCTGATCCTGGAATCACTTCTGGGCGTAAAGCTGGAAGTGGACAAGTTGCGTCTCTCACCCTCGATTCCCGCCAACTGGCCAGGATTCAAGCTACATTACCGTTTCCGGGAAACGGTTTACCACATTTCCGTTATGGCGGCGATAGGGAAACCGGATGAAATGACCGTAAGTGTCGATGGCGTCCTCCAGGAAGAGAAGCTAATTTCGCTAGTGGATGATCGCCGGGAACACTCCGTTGAGATTAAGATCCTGAAACATCACTAGTGCTGCCCTCTTCGATCAGCTCCATCGAATTGTGCGGGATTCCGATTCATAAAAATTCCGTTTGATTGAAAATAGTTGATTCCGCTGGAAAGTCCTGGCCTGCATTATTCATGAACTCAGCGGCCGGCATTTATCAAATAGTCGCGGGCAGGTCCTTGGTCCGCCGCCGGGAGGAATGCCCACATTCCAGACCAGCGCTCTGAAAAAGCGCCAGAAATTAGCCTAAGGTCGAATTGAAAAAGGGATGTCGCGCTAAGTGTAGGCCGACCACTGCTCCCAGTTGTTGGGGTTGTAAGGGAGTGTGGCATCCCATCGGCGGTTGGCCAAGGGAATGACAGCCAATGTGGCTCGCAAAAAACGGGCAACTTCCGCTCCCGGACAAACATAATGCGTGTCGCCACATGCACCAGCTGTTCCCGCACTTCTGATTGTCTGCCGCCCTGTGGCTTAGTTCAACAAGGCACTCCAGCCGACGTGGTTGCCGCCGCTTCTCTCCGGCAAATATGCGGCTGAACTTGAGCTCTCCCCCCCCACTCCAGCATTGGGGCCTTGGCTTCCGGCGGAAAATATGTCTTCACATACGACTGGCCCAATGCTTTGCCCATGGCTCTTCTGTTTGAGCAAATGTAACGTTTCCGGCGGAGCTGCATCGCCTTACCACTGGTGAGGCTGTGGCAAGGTAGTCACTGTTTTAACCTGTCTGTCACGTGAGAATCTGCATAAGCGCTGGCCGGCCATCTGAAAAAAAGCGGCAGATTATGAATAAAATAAAAAGGAGGTAAGATGAAAACATCTTATGCGATTGCCGCGGATATCTGACTCAGTGGATCTGGTCATGAAAGTCGATGAAGCCCCGGGCAAATAATCATCCTTCGCGGTGCTGAAAGCGTGCAGTATGTGCCCCCTGAATTTATCACCGGAATGCCGGATCTCTTTGGATAATTTATCGAAAATTATCGTTATTGGCGGAGGTCCATCGGGTGCTTTTTTCACGCGGGAAATGCTGCGTCGCGCCCGGTCAGCCAGGCTGCGGATTGAAGTATCAATTATCGAACAGAAAAAAACACCGCGCTTTTATCAAACGGCTTGCCCAGGCGTCTATCGGGAGGGATGCAATTTTTGTGCTGGCGGTATTTCTCCCCGGATGTCCGATGTCTTGAAAGCTTCAGGCCTGGATGTCCCCAAGGAAGTGGTCACGGGGGAAATCGAGACGGTTATTGTTCAGGGGGACTGGAAACATATTGAGTTAAAAGTGCCGCCTGGACGTCGCATGTTTTCGGTTCACCGGGGATCTCGTCCAACGGGGAGGACGCACCGGTTTGAAAACTTCGATGCCTATCTTTTGTCATGCGCCGTTGCCGAAGGCGCCAAAATATTGAGTGGCGAGGTATACCAAGTTACATATTCCACTGTAGGTCGCCCGATCGTTCACGTGAGAGCTGCCGGTGAAAACGATCAGCCCAAGCTTCTGATGGAGGCGGATTTTGTCGTATTTGCCGGTGGGGTCAATCCAACCGCTGGAGTGACGGCGGACAAACATCCCTTGGTTAAAGTTCTCGAGGGCTTGATCCCTGGTTTTACTCCGCCCTTGGTTCGCCGAACCTTGATTTTTGAACTTCGACCTCTCAAAGGAACTTTATCTGATCTCATTGGAGAAGTTTATTTCATTCAGTATGGCGCCGCGGAGCTTGAAATTGAGACCGCCTCTTTTATTTCAAAAGGGGAATTCATCACCGTTTCCTTGTTGGGGCCTTGTGTTGACGCAGCGCATCCTTCTGACTACCTTTCCATCATCAAGCGGCTCCTGCAATTGCCCCACATCAAACGCCTTTTGCCACGCAATCTCGAACTCGGGACTGTCTGTCTTTGCAGCCCGAATATGACGGTTGGAACCGCCGGCCACCCTTACGGGCGCCGGGTTGCAGTCATTGGCGATTTGGCCGTCGCACGTCTCTATAAGGATGGCATTTTGTCCGCATATCAAACGGCCAGCGCACTCGTGGAGTGTATGCTCAAACACGGACTAGACCAGCGGAGCCTTAGAAATCATTATTGGCCGGCGATTCGAAAGTTCACAACGGACAATCGTTTTGGGCGATTCGTTTTTTGGACCAATCGCGTGGCATTCAGTCATCCCATTTTAAGCCGCATTTTGTATCAGGCCGTTCTCACGGAAAGAAAAATGAAAGCAGGTTCGCAACGTCGATTGGAAAATTTGCTTTGGCGAATTGCGGCGGGAGATGACACTTATCAAAGTATTTTTTTCTCAATGGTTCATCCCGCCAATTTGTGGGCCATATTGGCGGGAGGGATATTGATCACGGGGAGAAATTATTTCACTGAAGCCCTCTTCGGATTAAAGTGGACGGATTTCGGCAGATATCCAACGGGTGTCTATCGTGAAGAATTGGAAGCCAAGCGGCAAGAAGTCAAACGGGAGCTGAATTTGAGTGAATTGAACGGGGCTATGGATTTTGAAAGAATGTACTCCATTCAAATCAAGACGGAGAAAGCACAAATCCTCAGGCAATTGGAACAGTTTGGCGCGCAAGGTATGGAATATTTTCGGCCGCGCTGGGTGCGGATTCGACGAAGTCATGGCCAGCCGAATGCCATTGGCACAACCATTCGTTACGAAACGACTTTTCATTTTGTTGACTTCAGTCTGATGCTGGAGAATTTTTTACGGGAAGAGTATATCCTCTATAGAGTGCAAGATGGATTTGCCTCAGGCGGGGTTCTGATTTTCGATATCAAGAAGAAGCGGGAAGGTGTTTTTATTCTCTCCATCTATGTTGCCTTTAACATGCCACGGGGAGTGGGATTGTTGAGGCGCTTGTATTGGACAGTCTTCCGGCGCCTCTTTCCGGGATTTGTCCATGATGTTCTCTGGAATCACTCTTTGTGCAGGATCAAAGATATCGCGGAAACTCGTGACTCCCTGTGTTAAAAAAGTTCACACGGTGTTGGATTTCGGTTAGCTCGCTCTTTCAGGCCTACTGTGATTTGTCCTTTCCGGACAGCGCATAAAAAATGTCACATCCATGCCTGGAAAGGTATATCCCCTATCCACATTAACTGATGGTGCTCTTGGATGGTGTTAGTTTGAAGAAATCATAACGGGAGTTTGCTGGCCCCTTACCTCCATGTTAAGATTTAATCAAATTCCAGATTTGCGGGATTTCATAGGGGCTGCGCATGCCAGCGTGGCTGACACACCAAGAGAATGAAAATGGGATGATGGAGGCTGCCTGCCCTCAGGCCCTCTCAGCACGCTTTGCAGACTCAGACGGGGCGAGGGCGCCCCGCCTCCATTCATGCGATTTTTTTAGGAGGCCTGAAAACTCGCACCCCATATTGAAATGGCACAAGCAACAGCCTAAAAAGCATATTGTTTTGCGGCACGGCAGGTTGACCTCGTGTTTTATGAATGCGATGGCAAGGAGGGAACATGGCACTTGGACGCCGCAATCTGCTCCAGTGGCTTTTAGGCGGTGGTATTACCGCCTCTCTTCTCTCGTTTTTATACCCCGCCTTTAAATTCATGAACCCGCCTGTTGTCCCTGAAGCGGCCACTGATGAGGTTATAGCCGGACGGGCAGGGGAGATGAAGCCGAATTCCGGAAAGATTGTGAAATTCGGAAATAGACCAGTCCTTTTGGTTTGCCTCAGCGACACCGATTGGCGAGCCTTTTCCGCCGTTTGCACTCATTTGAATTGCACGGTTCAATATCAGGACTCCACGCGGCAAATCTGGTGTGCCTGTCACAACGGATTATATGACCTGAACGGAAAAGTAGTTTCAGGCCCACCTCCCAAACCTTTGGAAGAGTATACAGTCCGCCTTCGTGGCGAGGAGGTAGTCATCTCCCGCCGCGCCTGACTGGGGAGAAATTCTCGTGTCAATATCGGAAACCAAGAAGGATCTAATCCGATGGTTTGAAGAGCGGTTGGCACTCGGAGCCATCCGGGATTTTGCCGCCCATAAGACGGTGCCGGTCCATTCGGCCACCTTGTGGTATTACTTTGGTGGCATCACATTATTTCTGTTTGCCATTCAGGTGATGACGGGGATCTTGCTGCTGCTCTATTATCGTCCCACTCCAACCGATGCTTACGAAAGCGTTCAATTCATCATGACACGAGTTCAATTTGGTTGGCTCGTGCGCTCCATTCACAGCTGGTCGGCCAATTTGATGATCCTCAGTGCTTTTATTCATATGTTCAGCGTGGTATTCCTGCGGGCCTATCGAAGGCCGCGAGAATTGACCTGGCTGAGCGGTATTGTCCTTTTGGGGTTGGCGTTGGCTTTTGGATTCAGCGGTTATTTATTGCCCTGGAATACGATTTCCTATTTTGCGACCAAAGTAGGGACTGATATGGCTGCCAGTGTGCCCCTTGTTGGCTCCCACATTGCCCGGTTTTTACGAGGCGGCGACGATGTTGGCGGTGCGACTCTCACCCGCTTTTTCGGCTTTCATGTAGCGGTTCTGCCAGGAGTGGCCACCCTGCTCTTGCTAATTCATCTGGCATTGGTCCAAGTATTTGGAATTAGTTCCCCTCCGTGGATTGAGAAAAAAAACCAGGCGGAAGGAAAATCTGTTCCGCGGATGCCCTTTTTCCCCAATTTCTTCCTCCGGGAATTGATGGCATGGTATGGGGCGCTCGCCGTGCTAGGTTCGTTAGCGGCCCTTTTCCCGTGGGAACTTGGAGAGAAGGCCGACCCGTTTGCTTCTGCGCCTGCCGGCATTCGGCCGGAATGGTACTTCCTGGCTCCGTTCTACACTTTGAAACTAATCCCCAGTCATGTCGGTTTCTTGGAAGGTGAATTGTTGGGGATCATGGGATTCGGGCTTTTGACGTTTCTTTGGGTCTGCCTGCCATTTTGGGGGACCGACCGCCGTGGGGTAGATCGATCCCATCTTGTCGCCGGCGCGGGAATTGTCCTGCTGGCTTATCTCGTCACCTTTTCTCTTCTGGGATACCTGCGATGATTCTACGGACGTTCTTGTTCCTGTCTATCTTGCTGCAGGCTGTAGTTGCGATTGCGGGGAATTCGTGTGTCGAGTGCCACGGCTCCCTGGAGGGCAGACTGAAATCCCCGGCCACGAATTTTCCCAATGACATTCACCAGCAGCGGGGATTTTACTGCACGGATTGTCATGGTGGGGATTCCAACCAGGATGATCCAACTGCCGCCATGAACCGCTCAAAAGGGTTTTTGGGAAAAATTCCCCGTACCGCGGTCCCCAAGCTCTGCGCCCGCTGTCATAGCGACGCAAATCTGATTCATAAATTCAAACCGCAACAGAGAGTGGACCAATTTGCACAGTACCAGATCAGCGTGCATGGCAAAAGGAATGCGGCGGGAGATGAGGCTGTTGCCAATTGCGTTGACTGTCACGGCGTGCATGACATTCGAGAGGTCAAAGATCCCCGCGCGCCGGTGCACCCTTTGAGGTTGCCGGAAACCTGTGCCCGCTGCCATGCCGATCCACTCCACATGGCAAAATACAAACTGCCGACCAACCAGTTTGAAGAATACCGCACGAGCGTGCATTGGGAAGCCCTCTGGAAGCGTGGAGATCGGTCCGCGCCTGGTTGCGCTTCCTGCCACGGCAACCACGGCGCCTTGCCCCCTCAAGTTGAGAACGTCGCTGCCATGTGCGGGACCTGCCATTCTCTTTTCGAGGAGCTCTATAAAAAGAGCCCGCATCGCGCTGCCTTTGCGGCGATGGGTTTGGGCGGATGCGTGGTTTGCCACGGTAATCATGCGGTTCACAATCCCTCGGAAGAGATGCTCAGTGGCGCCAAGGCAGTTTGCTCCCAGTGCCATGAAGAGAATTCGGACGGTGGAAAAGCGGCAGCCCAAATGGCAAAAATTCTTCGTGGCCTGAATTCAGCCCTCGATCGTTCCGATGAAATTCTGGGGCGCGCGCGGCGATCGGGCATGGAGGTGTCTGAAGCCCTGATGCGCCAACGGGAAGGGCGGGAAGCCCTGGTTAAGGCCAGAGTGGCCGTGCATAATTTTAATGTCAATTATGTCAGCAAGCCGGCAAATGAGGGAGTAGCGATTTCTCTTGAGACTTATCAGGCGGGGGAGAGTGCTTTGAAGGAGTGGAAGTTTCGCCGGGTAGGACTCGTCTTCTCCTTAGTCGCCATTGGCATCACTATCGTTGGTCTATGGCTGGCCATCCGGGCCCTGGAAAAGAGGACTTAAACGACGGTATTCAATCCCGCTTGGGGAAAGGGAACAAGTGATCTGAAAAAGCGGCTTTCGGGAACAGGGGTCAGAGCGTGCAATATGCAGATTCGAGATATTCCTGCTAACGCGCGAAGCGCTCTTGTGCCCCAACCACTACGCCACTTGCTGTCGGCTCAGGCCCGCCTGCTCATGCAGACACTTCATAGTCGCCAGCGCCCTCTGGCCTTGCCGAGTCGCGAGCACAATTCTGACACATCGAAGTTGAAAACTCAGGCCATCTTGGCCATCAGCCTTTCAGTATCCCTACCGGCTTTCATACGCCGCCACGAGACTTCCATGGGATTGCCCACCTTCTCTGCATATTGCAAGCTCTGATAAATAGCCCAGACAGCTATCGCCTTGCCTACCTAACCCTTGTTGCTTTCTTTCCATTTTAGTGCCAATTAGCAAAACGTTTCATTGATTTTATGAATTATTGATTAATCGTCCTGCTCTCGCTGCAACCAACTGACAAGGCAAACAATAATCAGCTATTTTGCTTCCCTTTGGATCACCTGGAAAACTGAACTGTTCATAAGCCGTGAGGTGGCTTTCACATTGATGAAAGGCTATATGACCAAATAGACTCAACAGGAAATCATTTATTCGACCCAACGACCACAATGCATAAAGGTAATCAGCCAATGGCCAGTCATCGAACCAATCAAGAAAACGCGTAATGCCGCAAAACTGGCCTCCTCCGTTTAAGCGGGCATTGACCAACCGATTTGCCATATTCTCAGACAAAATACCACTTGATAATAACTCAAGCCAGTAACGGTAATTTGTATAGCTGGCTTCATTTCCATCCGTCAAATTACGCGGCTTTGAAATATCTCCTAATCTAGCGGGAAGCCACCAGTTACTGGGGTCGGCAGGCCAGGTTTCCCGAATAGCTGAAAGAGTATTTTCCTTCACGTTTTGAGCAGCCTTTCTGATCAAGCCCATTGAGGTCGAAGGATTTGATCGTGTTTTTTCACATAGATTTGCCCATTGCTCAAGCCCTTTTGCCACCCAGGCATTGTTATGAAAATACTTCCCGATTTGGTCGCGGGTATCGGCCTCAGGAACACCTGAAATCAGCCCGTCTTCTTTGGATGCTGAAGACTGCAGCCGCAATAGGTATTCTGCAATCCGATTGAGTTTAGAGAACCCTTCGTCCCACCAACCGGCACCTCCAGCCCGTTCATTTAATAGCATTGCCGTGTGAAGCAACTGTCCATACTCACTTATAGAAGGTCCGTAATATTCAATAGTTCCATCTTCTTTTACAAAATGAGTTAACCAGTAATGAAAAAGTTCAGCGGCACGCTTGTACATTCCCCATGAAGAAAGCGCGTCAACCGCAGCAATAATAATGGGGGGGAATCCATCATGCTCAATCCGGCCATATGTCCCCACTCCATATTTTGGATGGTCGCCCTGAAATGTAGCATCGATATGTGCAAGTCCGGTTTTGATGGATAAGTCAAGAAACGGATATCCGGTATTGATTGCGGGGATTGTTTTCAGTTTTTTTATGTTCGTCTGAATTACACTCGGATCAAATGCAGCTTCTCCATGAGGGCGAGGAAACAATCCTAAAATCTGATCCAGGTCAGGTTTTCCCTTTACCAGATCGTAAACCGGATCTTTCATCCCCTTCAGCCATTTCTCCACCTGGCTTCCACCATCATTTTCCGAAAAAGAAAATGGAGGAGTTAAAAATGCCAGGGTCGAAAAAGTGCCAGTTTTTTTAATAAAATCTCTTCTGCATATTTTACGCATTAGATCATGGTTTTATGAAATGAAATGAATGGATAAGCATTATCATAATTACACGCCATATTGTACTAAATAAACAGAAACTTTCCCTCTCCGCTGGCTTATTTTTCATGGGGGAACATGGGTCAGAGCTTGCAATATGCAGATTCGAGATATTCCGTCTGACGCGTGAACCGCTCTTGAGTCCCAACCACTGCACCCCCTGCTGCTGGCTCAAACCCGCCTGCTCATGCAGACACTTCATCGCCGCCAGCCTCTCTCGTGGCTTGGCCCGGCGCGAGGCGAGGGCCGCAAGCTTTCGGTTTCTTGATCCAAAGGTTTGTTCCCGTTTCGCATTGATTATCAAAACGACCGTTAATATATTTACAAATTCTTAGGGGGTAAAACCACTTCGGTTTGAAAGCGTGCCCGAGAAACCAAATTGCTTTCTGGATAGGTTAAGAGCCTTGGATCTGATCAGAATTCGATGGGTATTTTCAAAGGTTTTGCAATTGCCTGGATGTGCCGGATCGACTTGCGATAATCCTCCACCAGCGTCCGGGATCTCCCCAAATCCAAACCTAGGTAGCCTGCATAATCAAGACTTTTAAGCACGCGGAAAAATTCCCGCCAATCGATGATTCCTTTGCCGATGGGCAAATGATCGGCATTGATCGGGTTGTTGTCGGCAATATGGACATTGGCGAAGTTCCCCCGCAATTTCATCAGTGCCAGCGCCACGTTTTCACGCTGCGCGCAAAAATGAGCCGTGTCAAAATTCGCCTTGAAATTGTTGCAACCCACCTGTTCAATGAGCCGCAGCAGCGAATCCACCGAACAAATCACTTCTCCCACCCTTGGTTCCATGAGGATGGTCTTGCCATGCTGCGCGGCCACCTCGGCACAAAATCGGCAGGAATGCACAAGTCTTTTCCATACCGCCTCCCACTCAAAGCGGGGAGGGATCCGCATTCGAAGATAATTGACAAAGCAATAACCATTGTTTTTGGCCAGTTGGTAGGGCCGGGCCCCCAGGAAACGAACGGGCGGGGCATAACTGGCTAAATGCAGGGTCTCGGCGCCCAGGAAATCTCCCAATTCCGCTCCCAATTTGAAGCGGTCGCGCGCCCGCTCATAGCGAGCCTCATCTGGGCTGACCAAATCCTTGTCGATAATACAAAAGTTGTGAACATGGAGGCCGCAATCGATCAAGGCTTTCCGCAATTGTTTACGGTTCTTGTAGACGGCGCGGAGGTGCTTCGGCCCCAACCCTTCCATTTCCAGATAGTGGAATCCCAACTTGCGAATTTCCGAAAGTGCTCGAATGTCGTCGTCAATGGCTGGCGGATACCCGTAGCGTGAAATGGTATAAAGGTACGTGAGACTGATCTTCATACGGCAAATTCCCCCTTTTGCGAGATTGTAGCGCGTCTTCTCTTCTTATCATTATATTAAACCACCATACGAGGCGGGCGGACTTGCTTGGTTCGAAACCGGTGATGCTCGCCGCCGGGCTGTCTGGTGAGGGGCTCCCTCTTTCCTGCCCGCCATCCATTCCTTCCCTTTCGGCTAAGCGATACCCACAATATTTTGACACCCTTCTCAGCCGGGCATCGAAAGCGTCCTGCCTTGGGATTGAACATCCGATTGCCCCAAGAATGGGCACTTTGAGCGAATCCGGCGGCCATCCGTCTCCTAATGCGCATTCCTGGGTTAGCCGCCACGGTTGCCTCTCCTCGAAAAAAAACCTTGACTTTTCCTAACAATTATCTATTATAGATTATCGTTAAGCGGTAATCAAGTAAAAAAGGAGGTTGGGTCATGGACACTTTGAGTTTTCCGAAACCTCCGGCGCTCCGGCGAATCGACCACCAATCTTTGAAAGGGGCGGCCGTGGCACAGATCCAGGCGGCGATCCTGCGCGGAGAGTTGAAACCCGGCTCGCGAGTCACGGAACTCGGGCTGGCGGGACAATTGGGGGTGGGGCAAGCCACCATCCGGGAAGCCCTGATTGAATTGGAATATCAAGGCTACATCCAGCGAGGCTGCCCGCGGAAAACCTTCGTGACGGCGCTGACCCGCCGCGATGTGGAAGAAATTTATTTGCTTCGGACCTGTTTGGAAACTCTCGCGATTGATCTGCTGGGGGCGCGAAGAGGGAAAAAACTGGAGGAGTGCGAAGCAGCCCACCGGCAAATGGTGGCGGCGGCCCGGCGAGGCGATGTCACCTCTTTTATTCAAGCCGATCTGGATTTTCACAGGGCGCTCTGGCGTTCCAATGAAAACCGCAGCCTGGTTGAAATCCTGGAACGATTGGTGCCCAAGATCTTTGCCTTTGGCATTATGCAAAGAGTGGAACGATCTCCCCAGAACCTGCTATGGTCGGCCCAGGAGCACGGCCGGCTGTTGCATTCGGTTGAACTGGGCCAGCTGGAGGACGCCAAAGCCATGATGGAAGAGTCGATGCGCCGGGCACAGGCGGAGGATGTGAAGGATATCGAGACTTCTGAGCCGCTGTAGTAGGGATTACTGGCTGGAGCGAAGTGGAAGTGACCGCTTGTGTTTTTCGATTCTTGCCAGTTGATGCCATTTCTTATTTTGACGCCTTTCGGCGGGCAAAGGGGGAAGCGAAAAAGAAGGAGGGGCCATTGACCAGAAAACCTGAGACACAACGGAAATGCGGTTCCGCAATCAAATCATTTTAAAGGAAAAGGAAGGAGGCTATTTATGAGAAGGGTGACATTGTATTTCGTTCTTGTATTGGCGACTCTCTACTGTCTTTGGGCAGGGGCTGCTTGGGCTCAGACTGCAGTGGGGTATGTGAAAGGAGTGATCACCGATTCCTCCAAAGCGGTCATCCCAGATGTGTCCGTCACTCTGCAGAACATCAACACTAATCTTCAGCGACAGACCCAAAGCAATGAGGCGGGGATATACAGTTTCCCCAACGTACCACCAGGAATTTATCAGTTGACGATTGAGAAGCCGGGTTTCAAAAAATGGACCGGGAGAGTGACGCTTCAGGTCCAGCAAGTCGCAGTGTTGGATGTCACCATGGAGGTGGGAGAGCTCACTTCCACCATCGATGTGGCCGATGCCACCCCCGTGATTGCAGCGGAAAGCTCCTCGGTGGGGACCGTCACGGATTTCAAGCGTGTGCAACAGCTGCCCCTGGATGGCCGGGACGTGCTGACGCTGCTGCAATTGACCCCGGGAGTGCAAGGAACGGATGTCCAGCGACAGGACGGATCCATGCCCAACAGCCTGCCGGGCAATGCGCCGGATGCCCCCCGAGTCAATGGCTTGAAAGCGGGTTCCGCCGACTTTCTCCAGGATGGCACCGCCATTGGCGATGCTTACAGCGGATCCATCAGCCGCATCCGTCCCGGATTGGACACCATCCAGGAATTCAAGGTGGACAACACCTCCTCCGCGCAATATCAGAAGCCGAACACTGTCTCGATTGTGACTCGCAGTGGCACCAACACCCTGCATGGAAGCATTTTTGAGACTCATCGCAACAATGGGGGCGGTTTGAGAGCACGCGCCCGCAGTGATGGGGAAAAACCGGCCCGGCTCCTGCGCAACGAATTTGGCGCGACCGCCGGCGGTCCGCTTCTGATTCCCAAGCTTTTTAACGGGAAGGACAAGACGTTCTGGTTCTTCTCCTATGAGGGACAACGCCGGCGCACGGGCTCGACCTATGGCTCTGTTGTTCCGACCGAGGCCATGTGGAATGGAGACTTTTCGGGTCTCGTTGACGGGCAAGGACATCCTATTGTCATTTATGATCCGGCTACCACCGATGCCAATGGAGTTCGCCAGCCTTTCCCCAACAACATCATCCCGGCGGACCGCCAACGCTCCGGGATGTTTTCATATCTAAAGGACCATACCCCTCGGCCCACCAATTCGGTCAGCCCTTTGATAGGAAATAACTGGATTGGCGCCGTGCCGGAATATTACAACCAGAATGCGTTTATTACTAAGCTCGATCATCGTTTTTCAGACAAGAACCTGATCTCGGGCCGATTGTCTGTTAGTAATTCAGACTCTGTCGGTTTTTTTGGCGCGCCTCAGGCTCCGGACCTCTCCTACAACACCCAACGCACCTTGAACAAAATCTACAGCGGGGCGATTACCTTTACACACATTTTTACTCCCACTTTATTGAATGAACTGCTGCTGGCAGGCCAGCGCTCCAACAGCCAGCGAGGCGGCGGCCAAGATAATGTTGATTTTGCGGAAAGGCTGGGAGTGGCCAATCCTTTGGGGATTAGCGGTTGGCCAACACTCACGGCCAAAGATTGGGGTGCCCGTTATATTTGGGATAGCGAGAACCGGACCCCCCAGTACCTCAACAACATTACTCTGGATGACAACCTGACTTTCACCAGGAACAAACATGACTTCAAGTTCGGCGTCAGGGTGCGGGACGAGCGCAATAATACCTGGGATTCGCAACAAGGCCAAGGTCGTTATGGTTTTGGCCAAGGGTACACAGGATTGTATGATCCAGTCCGGCAAGCGGCCGTGGATTATACAGGATCTGGAATGGCTTCCATGCTGCTTGGTTATGGCGAATATTTTGCCGTTAAATATAACCGACCCTTCATGTATCTCCGCCAAAAGGAATACGGCTTTTATGCCCAGGACAGCTGGAAAGTAACTCCGCGTCTCACCTTGAACTATGGCTTGCGTTATGACTATTGGACCCCTTACCAGGAAGCTCAGGGGAGGTTCTTGAACATTGACGCCGCCAATTTCCAAACCACCCGCTCCATAGTGACCCCTGCCGGTCATCCGATGGAGTCGATGGGGCTCCCCCCCTCTTTGTTGGAGTCTTTTGCCAAGGGCGGGCTCACTTGGACCACGGCCGACAAAGCCGGTTTCCCCGACAATCTGTTGCTGGGGGACAAAAAGAATTTCGGGCCTCGTTTGGGGGCTGCCTATAAATTGAGCGACAAGACTGTGCTCCGGGGTGGCTACGGGATGTATTTCTGGTCCGCGCCGCTGGCCCAACTGCTGGGTGAGTCTGCCTCTAATGTCCCCTTGAAACTAAGCTACCAAAACGAGATTTACTACTTTAACGGAGCCACGGACGGCCTGTTCGACTGGCGTTCCCCTTATGTGCCCGGGGTCAGCGTGGACGATCCCAATCCCGTGAATATTAATAATCCACAGAGTACTTCGCCGCCTTTCTCTTTTGTCCCCTGGGATAAACAATGGCGCAACAACCAGGCTCAAGAATGGAACCTTACCCTTGAACGGGAAATCTTGCCCATGACCAGCCTCCGCCTCAGCTACATTGGGAATCATGGGAGCAACCTGGATCAAACCCAGGTCCTGAACAGTCCGCAATCCAAATACCTTTATGCCACTAGCACAGGGATGGCCCCCCCCGATGCCCGCCAATTGGCCCCCAACCCCTTCTGGCAGTATTTGCCGCTACGGACACACAATGGTTATTCCAATAGCAATTCGTTCCAAATCAACTTCGAGCGGCAATACAACAAGGGGCTCGCATTCCAGTGGTACTACGTCTTTTCCCGCAGTCTGAGCACCACGGATGGCGATGGCTATTCCAGTCAGCCGGGCCAGGTAATCCCCTCCCCGCAAATTGTCCCCGGGGGCGGGTCAATCGACCAACTTCTCCGCTTGGTCTATTACAATGTTGCTGCCGTTCCCAAACATCAGATGCGCTGGAATGTCGTGTATGACCTGCCCTTCGGGAGGAAGGGATCCGGCGCCCTGAACAAAATTCTGGGCGGCTGGCAACTAGCGAGCATTGGTTCTTTCCGAACCGGCAGCTGGCTGAATCCTACCACCGATGGATATCCATGGAATGATTGGTATGCTTACGATAGCAGCTATTGGCTTAAGGGTGATCCCCGCCTCAGCAGCGATCAGAGAAAAGTGATTAACTATGGCGGCCAAAATCAGCTCCTCTATTTCAAAGGAGTCTTCGACACGACGGGGATTCCCGGGATGCAAAACTATCAACCCGCCATCGGGAAATTGTCTTCCGATGGAACCAATTTTGTTCCAGTGACGCTCAAAGATGGAACAACGACCCAAGTGATCTATGATGTTTACAATTCCATGCCGCGCAACTTTATTGAGGGGCCCAAGAGCTGGTTGACGGATTTCTCGATCGCCAAGAATTTCCGGATTAAAGAGTCGGTAGGTATTCGTTTTGCGGCCGATTTCTTCAACCTCTTCAACCATCCGAACAATAAGATTCCTGATCTCAAGACTGGTTTAGTAAACTTGGGCGAACAGTGGAACGAACCCAGGACAATTCAGTTCTCGTTGCGTCTCAACTTTTAGATGGAGAGTCCGCGTCCAACCCAATGAGGCGGTTGGACGCGGAAATCCAATGGCGAGATCTTTTGCCTCAGTGAAGTCGGATCGAAATGATTTGCCAGTGCTGGCTCAATTTAGCGTAACAATCCGTTCCTCATGACTCCTTCCAACGGAGCTGGAGGGTGGCGTCTTGCCGAAGTAGTAAGATGCATCGACATTACGCCACCCTCCGATTTTTATGGTGGATCGGATGATTCTTGGGAAGGATATCATGAAAAAAACAATGGTTATCTTTTACGCTCTGGTATTTCTTATGACCGGCCTGGGCCGCTCACTTTGGGCTGAACCGGAGAATCCTCCCAAGGATGCGGTTGTTTGGGCCTTGGACGACACGGACAAAGTCCATCCCGTCACGGGTGCCCTTCTGTCCGAGGGGATTGAGGTTTACCGAGGCGACCACCCCAGCCAGCGCGCCTATCGGCAGAAGAATAGTGTATGGGATGCGTCCACCGGCACGGTGAAGCTTTTGGCTGGCCGCAACGAGTTTGTCTCTTTCCAAATTGTGCTGGAAAAAGGGAAAGAGGACCTGCACAAGATCTTCCTGAATGCCACGGACCTGTTTGGTTCAAGAGAAAGAATCAGCGCGGATCGGCAGGTAAACCTGTTCAAACAGCTCTACCTCGAAATTGATGGGAATTGGTACCCCGATGCGCTCGTTCCCCTGGAGATCGCCGGGGCGACCCCTCTGGAGTTGCCGGATCCCACGGGTCCCCTGGCAGGTCAACAGAAAGTCCAAGCGTTTTGGGTGGATCTTTATGTTCCTCACGAATTGCCGCCCGACACTTACCGCGGCCAAATCATGGTTCTCCATCGCAACACCAACAAGCAAGCGATCCTGCAAGTGGAGCTGGAAGTGGGAGATTTTACGCTTCCCGACCAATTGGGCATCGACGTGGATTTGATGAATTATGGTTTCCTCAATATAGAGCGGGGATGGCCCGATGTGGTTCTCGATAGTCCCCGTTATCGTGCCATCGAAAGAGAATTCTTCCGCCAGGCTCATGCCCACCGCATGACTTTTGCCATTGTCCCTTATAACCACGACGGCAGCATCCCCAAGGGCATGAAGCCCGATCTGGCGGGGGTGGGCGACGGGGTACGGGTGGCCGATTGGACAGCTTGGGATGCGCGTTTTGGGCCGTTATTGTCTGGAGAGGCCTTTCAGGATTTGCCGCGTCGTGGCCAGCCCGTTGCCCATTTTTTCCTTCCCTACAACTTGATGTGGCCTTCTGACATGCGCAACTGGCAAAAACCGGATTATCGCACCGAGCATTTGCGCATCAGCGAAGCCTTCCGCCGTCATCTGGCGGAAAAAAGCTGGACCAAGCCCCTCTACGAGATCTATTACAATCATAAGGAAGGGTACAACTTTTTCCCCTGGAATCTGGATGAGCCCACCCGGCCATCGGATTTAGATGCGCTTACCTACCTGGGCAAAATCCTCAAAGAGTCTTTCCCCGCCGCTGATCCCGTCAAAGTTGCCTTCCGGATGGATATTGGCCATTTTCATTGCGAAAATTATCCGGGCTGCAATCTCCCGCACGATACCAGCCGCACGGCGGTTGAAGCATTAGGTCCCCTGGTCGATCTTTGGAATATCAATTCCACCCATTTTTGGGCCAACCTTCCCGAAGTGCGCAAGCTGAAAGCCCAGGGCAAAACCCTCTACTTTTACAGCGGCACGCCGGTGGTGGCAGAACCCCTAATCGGGTCGGTTCGCTGGGGATGGCTGGGGTACAAGTTTCCGACGGACGGAATCTGTTTTTGGAATGCCACCGATTGGGGCGATTGGGATACCGACGCTGCACCCACGGATCCTTACACTAATGCTGGCGGACGATACAAGGGATTTTCCCTGCTGGTTTATCCCGGCTCAAAATTTGGCTATGACGGGCCCATTGCTTCCATTCGCATGAAAGCCATGCGCCGGGGGCTCCAGGATTACGAGTACCTCCGCCTCTTGGAAAAAAATGGGCGGCACCAATCCGAGGAGTTGATTCAGTTGGGGGACGAAGGGTTATTAGGAGAAAAGATCGATTATGCGGCGCTGCACCGGAGGCTGTACGGCTGGCTGAGCAGTGGAAAATAACAACAACTGGGATGAACATTTTTGGAGAGGAATGCGTATCAAGACTTTGGGAATTCCAACGAATGCGGTCTTCTCCCAAAATCGGCCAAGGGGTGGAAAATGAGATTTGAATTCATTCAAGATCTTCGCTATGGCGTCAGGATGCTCTCCCGCAACCGGGGGTTCTTGGCGGCGGCTCTTCTCTCTCTCTCCCTCTGCATCGGCGCCAACACGGCCGTCCTATCCGTGTTGGACGCAGTGTTATGGAAGCCGCTTCCCGTCAGGCAGCCTGAAAAATTGGTCTTGCTTCGCCATGATGCCGGTCCTGACGACCAGAGGTCTCTCAGCTACCCGTTGTTCGCTGACATCGCTCAACGAAGTGACGTATTTGAATCGCTCTGTGCCTCCGGAGAACTTCCGTCGCTGCAAGTGAGGACGGGTGCGGGGGATTTGGCCGGGAGGTTTCTCGGCCAGCTGGTCACCCCCAATTATTTTGATGTGCTGGGACTTTCCCCAGCCAAGGGACGATTCTTTCATGCTGACAATCGTGAGCCTGTGTGTGTCATAAGCGATGGATTCTGGGGGAGAGTTTTTCAGCGGGATCCCGCGGTACTAGGCTCGCTGATCACGATAAACAAGATCGACATGACCGTGGTGGGTGTGACGCCCAAAAAATTTTCGGGGGATGTGTTGGGAAAATCTCCCGACATTTTCCTCCCTATGCACTTGCAGCCGTTATTGTCCCCCGGATTCCTATGGCTGGAGGAGCCAGGCAACCACTGGTTGACGGCGCTGGGACGTCTGGTTCCATCACTGACTCGCCAAACGGCGGAAGAGGCGTTACAAAGTTCATTTGTCGCTTCCCAGGCCCGCCATGGCCGAGCGGTGCCTCCCGGCTCCAGACACCGTCTGAGGGTGCTCAGCGGAATCCAGGGAATGAACTATTTGCAGGAATCTTTTTCTGAGCCGCTGATGGTCCTGATGGGGGTAGTGGGCCTCTTGCTGGTCATCGGCTGCGGGAACCTGGCCAATCTCCTTCTGGCTCGGGCTTCTACCCGCCAGAAGGAAATGTGCGTACGCGTGGCTCTGGGAGCCGGGCGGGTTCGCCTTGTCCGGCAGGTCCTGACCGAATGCCTGTTGCTTGCCCTTCCAGGCGCATTGATCGCTCTTCCTCTCTCCCTTTTCGGGCGCAAAATCCTGGTGGCGATGGTTTCCGACCCTGGAGATCCAATTCATCTGGTGGGAAGCCTGGACTGGAGGCTACTCGGTTTTTGCACGGGTTTCGTCTTTTTGACAACCCTTCTGGTGGGGCTAGTCCCGGCCCTGCGAATCTCTCAAATCCAACCGGGCAACGCGTTGAAGGCGAATTCCTTCGGGAGCAGCTCCGGGCCGGAACGTCAACGTCTTGGAAAACTGCTGCTAGTCCTCCAAATGGGATTTTCCATGATTTTACTTTCTGGCGCCGTACTTTTCTGGCGGACGGTCAACCATCTCAAGTCCGTCGATTCCGGCTACCAATCGGACCATGTGCTAGTGGCCAACTTCTCCCTCGATTACAACATGGATGGATTCAAACGTCTGATGAGAATTGCCGGACCGCTGGGGGAAAAGACGCACGGTTTGCCGGGAATCATTTCGGCAGGCATATCCTCCCATGCCGGGCTTGAGCACAGCACTCAGACCAACCGCGCCTCGAGTTCGAACCAAACTGGCGAGAACAGTATTGAGACGCGTCTGAATTACGTTACACCCGGCTATTTTGAAGCCTGCGGAATCCGGCTGCTGCAGGGCAGGACTTATCTGGATCAAGACGTCAGCCCCTCGCCCCGTGTGGTGATTCTTGACCAGTCCGCCGTCCGCTTGCTCTTTCCTAGCCAAAACCCGCTGGGAAAATTCCTGTCCTTTGGGACTCGATTTGATCCGGCGGATTCGCTGGAGGTAGTGGGGATTGTGAAAGACACCAAATGGAGCAATCTCCGCGAAATCTCCCACCCTACCGTGTATCCTCTGCTCAGCCCCAATAGTGGCGTGGCTCTCTATTGGACCCTCCGGACGGCAATCCCTCCTGCCGTTTTGATCAAGTCGCTGAGGCAGCTCTGCCGAGAAGTTGATCCGATGTTGGACATAGATCGGGTGACAACATTGGATGCGAACATCAACAACAGCCTGCGCACCGAGCTGACATTGTCCCGGTTAAATCTCGTTTTTGGATTCCTTGCTCTTGTCCTGGTTGCCACCGGCATCTATGGGATCATTTCCTATTCGGTGGAAAAAAGGCGCCGCGAGTTGGGAATCCGCCTGGCATTGGGGGCCAAGCCGGGGGTTATTCGTGCCATGGTTCTGGGGGAAACCGCAAAAATAGCAGCAATAGGGGTGTTTTGCGGATTACCGCTTGCCTTTCTCGCAGCGAGGGCGGCGGAACACCTATTTTTTGGGGTCAGTGCCTGGGACCCCTGGTCGTGCGGATTGACCCTGCTGATTGTGTTCATTCTCACAATTGGCTCGGCCTGGATTCCAGCCAGGCGTGCCTGCCGGCTTGATCCCATGACCGCGCTTCGCTGGGAATAGTTTATAGGGACGAACTTTCCTCAAGATTCCCCACGGATCGGAGTCCAAGGAAATTTGAGCGCAGGATACTGTGCCCCTACCCTGATCACTCGCTTCCGCTTTGTGCTTTTTCGCTTTGCCTGGTTGCTCGGTATTGCCAGGCCAAAAGCGCGAAGTGTCAACGAGCGATTAGCCCGGCGTCGAGGCCAGAGTTCCCGCACTTAGCAGGCCGTATGCCTGCCCCACTGGAAGAGGTTGGAAATGAAAATGAACAGATTCTTATATCCCCTAATCGTGGCAGCATCGCTTGGTTTTTGCGGCGTCGGAATGCCTCTATGGGCGGCGGAAAGTGAGCCGGGCCTTTATTCCCGCCAGGAAGGGGGATTGTGGGTGGGCGGGAACGGTCTGCTCGAAATCGGGATCGACATGGCCCATGGGACGCTGGATCGGTTGCTGGATCGAATCAGCCGCGAAGATTATTGTAACCAGACCGTCAGCCCTTTCAGCGATGACGATGCTACTTTGACCAAGAGTTTCCCGATCGGTCATCGAAGGGGCGGTGTGACCCTTTTTGATGAGTTAAAGGGGCAAGAGTTTTCAGACCTCTCGGACAATGCCACGGTAGAGAACTGGCGGGTCGAGGAATCTGCCGGGACGATATCCGCCTCTTTTCAGAAGAAGTTTCCCGACGCCGATTTTTTGGTGAAGGAATCGTTCCGGATTTTCGCGGACCATGTGCGCTGGGATGTGAAGCTCATGAAGACGGCCGGCGCACCGAGGAATGTTCGTGTCATCCAGTATATGCCGCTTCCCTTGGGGAATTTTAACGGTTGGGCTCCAATTTCCGATGCCCCTTTTTCCGACAAGCCTTACCTTCCTTTTGCCATTGAATATGGGCAATCCACCTCCGGCCCAGTGGGGGAAGGGCGTTGGAGGACCTGCATCCCGATGATGGTTTTCTATTCTCAGGAAAGGGAGCGGGCGCTTGCTCTCAGTTGTCCCCTCGAGATCCCCACGGTTCGGACCCGATTCATGAACAACACCGGAGCAGGAGCGGATTTTCACTGGAATTCCCGCAGCTATCCTTCCCGCGAGCGGCCCTACTTCCAGGTCAGCCAAGAGTACCTCGGTTTGCGCGAAAAGAAAGAGATAGAAACCGGTCTGCTGATTTCCGCGCATCCGGCCGATTGGCGTCCCGCCTTGGGATGGTTTTATTCCAAATATCGCGAATATTTCGATCCATCACCGGATTTCGATCCCTGGGACGGGGTGTTCACTCTAGGCTATGAGTTGACCAAAGATTCCTTCCAGGAATCTGAGCTGCGCCGCATCTTGGCCGGACGCCGCCAGCGCGGAGCCAGGTGGGAGGAGTTGCACGGACACTTTCCCTGGTACGGTTTGATGATCCCTTCTTTGGATCTGCGCAATTGGACATGTGAATCCCATCCGCTCGAGGGCGCGACCTTGACGCGGGAGAAAATTGCCGCCCACACCCGCAGGAACAGGGATTTCGGCATCGGCACTTTCCTCTACTACAACACCACGGAGGCTGAAAGCTGGTACGCCGAAAAGGAATTTCCGGAAAGCATTGCCAAGGACGAAGGCGGAGAGCCCTTGGGTGCTTTCAGGGCGGAAAGATATCCCGACAAGCGCGCCTGCTGGTTGATGAATGCGGATCCCGGTTCACCGTTTGGCGGTCATGTCATCCGTCAGGCGAAGCAAATGGTTGAAGCGTATCCCGAGTCGGCTGGATTCTTTTGGGATGTCTATGGGCGCGGTTACCTGTTTGATTTTGCCCATGACGACGGGATCACCATGGTCAATAACAAGCCGGCCTACTATCCGGAATTCATGTATCAGCGCCTGATGGAGGAATACATCCGCCCCCTTTTGCGCGGCCATAAGATGTGCGTGACGGCGAATAAGCCGGTGACTGTCCGCAGTTGCAAGGGCTTGGATGGCATCATGGCCAAAGAGGACGCCCCTAACGAGGATAACCCAGCCTGGATTGCGGCGCAGAGTTACCTCGGGCTAAACCGCCATGTCATGGTTTTTGATGGCCAATCGGGCATGCATGCAGAAAGGTTGCTGCTGACTTGCCTCCGCTATGGCCTTTTTTATTCGGATTTGAGCAGGCGGGATGAGAAAGGGAACTCTTTATCTTCCACCCAGCTTGCCCTCAATGAAAAGCTGGCCGAAGCATACCGTCCCTTCATCGAACGGTTCAGGGGCAAACAGTGGATTTACCATCCGAGAGCTTTAGAACTGCCCCGTTACACCGATGGGAACATTTTTCGGCTAAAAGATGGCAGCGTTATGGTCACCGTCGTATCTGCCTGGCGTTCTCTGCGCCAGGCGGAGGGCTTTGACCGTAATCTGCAAGTGATCTGCCGGCTTCCGGATGCTGACAGGTTAAACAAGATATATATATCTTCCATCGATTTGGGCGATACACTCACCACGAAGCCGGAAAGGAACGGGGATACTCTCAAAATCATCCTGTCACGGCATGGGAAAGCCAGCGTAATCCTGCTGGCGTCCGGTCCCGATGACGGGCTGGAAGCAGCAGTTCGCCGTTCTCCAACCAAAAAATAGGGTTCATTTAAAAATTCATTTATCCGTGGAGCAGCCCTCCGGCCTGCTAGTGGCCGGAGGCTCTGGCCCCGGAGCGGGGGCTAGCTCGTGTCCACATTTTCGCTTCAGTTTTAAGACAAGCTTATTCCTGCGGGATAAGTGAGTCTTCCTGCAGAGCTTCTTGCATTGATTTCTGCATCAGCTTCCGGACCGCCTTGTACTCGCCCACCGATAAGAGGCGCAATAAATCAGAATGCTCCCGGGCTATCCTTTTCAACTTGGCCGGATTAAAACTTTCCGGCTGACTCACGTCGTAAGCGAAGAGGCGATTGGCCACCTTTTCCAAGATCTCAGCGAGAAGACGGTTGCCGGTCGCCTGCCAGAGTCCGATGTGAAAATGGAGATCGGCATCGCAGAATTGAAGCAAGTCGTTGGCCCCGGCAGCGGCCATCATCCGCTGGCAAGCCTGCTCGCAGGCCGGCAACTGGCGGGCTTTGGCCTCCGCCAGAAGGTCCAGCGCCAGCTCCTCCAATTGCCGCCGGATCTGGTAAATCTCAAGAACATCCTGGCGGGTCAAGGCAGTTACATAAGTTTTGCGAACCCCTCGGCGCTGGATGAATCCCTGATGTTCCAGATCAATCAACGCCTCGCGAATCGTGGCTTGCCCCACTCCCAGGCTTTTTGCCAAACCGAGCTCGGTAATGCGTTCTCCAGGTTTCAGCTCTCCTCGCGAGATCGCAACTCGAATCTGCTGGACCGCCGCATCTTTTAGGGAAGGCCGCTCAATGGCCGACAAGCTGGGCAATTCGATCATAGAAAATATCCCTGTCATCGTTTAACAATAAAGTATAATCGGCCATTGAGAATGTGGATGTCAAGATCTTTCTCCCTGTAAAAGGTGGTTTAGAGTACAGGTTCATCAAAAAGATCCTGTAAACGCTGCCTCTTCGCATGAGAGGATTATCTTGACGCCATCCATGAAATTAATGGCCGTATGGTTGTGGGTCCCGATATGAAGAGAACTTAAGCGGTCGACAATCTTCTGGAGGACATGCATGCGGGAGATTTGCGGTTGGAAGGATAGGTCGGCTTGATCCGGAATTTCTCCGATGAAATGAAAGAAGCCAAAAACCCGGATGATTCGAGAGAACCAGACAAAGGAGAGAGAGGGGATTAAAGGCGCGGGGAACTCATCCGAACGCAATCGGGGCCGGATAATTGGGCCATGTGGACGGGAAACCCCTGAGCCTTTCCAATATGGAAGGCTCGTTTTGATTGTGTGCGCCGTTGAACGCCCTTTGCGGCATGGCCTTATCGTCGATCATCGTTCCGGGCATGGGGGTCTGACTTGCGATGATCTGCATGTGACTCTGACTTGCCATGCTGAGCTTCGCGTTGTGGAGAAGCCGCACGTACGGACGATGTTGCCTCGCGATTGGAGCCGCGCGTGGGCGGCGTGTTGACACGCTCAGGTTGGGAGTGTCCCTGCCTGTCCTCCCGGCGCGTTATGGGCCGGTTCTCCCGCTCCAGGCGGGCAGCGCGTTCACGATTTGACTGGACGGTAGCAGGCGCAACATGCTGCTCCCGGTTTTCGGCTATCGGTCGGTCGATGGCAGGAGTGGCGGGCCTGCCGCGGTTTACGGAAGCCACACTGGCCCGATCCATGCCTGCGCCGCGTTCATGGCTGGCCTGTACGGTTGTAGGGGCCATATGCCGATCCCGGTCGGCGATTCTCTCTCGTTCCGACGGCCGCCAGGCGACACCGCCGGGACCGTTAAAGCTCGCGCCGTGGCCGTTGACCGCCGTCGTGTTGTTGATAACGGTCTTCTCGATGTACGTGTTATGTACATGAGTTACATTTACGCGCGTGACCCCGGTGTTGTAATGGAAGTCGCGGCCATGCCAGCGGCCTCCGACGAAACCTATCCCAAAGTAGCCGAAACCGTAATTGACTCCTCCATAGAATCCCACATGCGGTCCCCAATAGCCCGCATGCCAGAGATAGGTCCCGTTGTTCCAGCCCCAATACCCTGGCGTCCAAAGCAGACCAGGTTCCGGCGCCAGCACCCAGGTCCCCGGCACCCAATAATAGCCGTGATGGCCGTAGGCCCAGTAACCCGGCGTCCAAATGTAGCCTTCATCCGGACAGGGCGGCTGCTCATAAACCGGCAGCGGCGGAGGTGCAATAATGATGGAGACGCTGACGCCGCCCCATGCCGTTCCCGACAAGGACAAAATCGAGGCAATAAGCAGACATCCGCCTAGAAAATAAAAATTCCTTATGAAATGGTTTCTCAGAGTCATGAAAGCCCCCTCAGGCTGCGAAAAAATCCGATACGCTTCCATTTAAAGCAAATACCGTGCCAATTGAGACTTCCAATTCAAAATGGATTCTACCTTTATATCGGACATGTCCGCTAAGTTAATGTTTGCCAATTAGAAAGAAAAAGGCTGAGGCTGGAAAGGGCAGAGGGTTTGATAGCGGTGAGTGGAGAAAATTTGCGAGCAGGGATGTCATTTGTTCAAATTGCAGCACGGACTGGCTGATTTTAGGCACCACGATTGATGGGCCTACTTGGGGGGAACGCCTTGTTTCAAGGCGAACTGCAGCTGATATGAGAAGGCAAAACTCAAGAAGTCATATAGGACGGCTGTTCCAAAAGGGGCCAGGAATCCGAAAAAGGAGATTCGTCATGAAGGATTATTGTAAAGGGGAAATGCCGCGAACAGTCGGGATCGACGCGGGGGACATGTACAGTCATTTTTGTACGATTGATGAAAAAGGGGAAGAGATGTAACCGTTCAGGGGGGAACCCGAAGGGTTCACAGCGATTAGCATATGGTTGAGTGTGCGAAGGTGATCACACTCTCAACTACCGGTCAAAAGAGCCAACCATTCCGACACTGAAAGGATCGCAGCCCCTTTACAAGCTGTGACCACTGCCGGGATCATTTCTATTATTGCCTATATCCGGGGGTGGCGGGCTGACGGCCTTACCCCCGGTACTGGCTGTGAATCCTTCGGGTTCAGTTCCTCCCCCCTGAAGGGTTACAAAAAAAAAGAAAGGAAAAGGTGCGCCACGTCTGCGGTTTTTCTGACTCGCATGACCCTTCTATCCGCTCTGCCCTAATGCGGTAAGCATGAATGCTTCAAAATAGGCCGTCGACACCGGCGGTTCTCATGCCGCTCCCTTCTGGTTGCGATAGCGGCGGATTAAGTTGTTCGTTGAACTGTCGTAGCCAAGACGGGGCTTGGCCTCGCTTTCAAGTTCCGGAATGATTTGCTGGGCCAACTGTTTGCCGAGCTCCACGCCCCATTGATCGAAGGAGTCGATGTTCCAGATGATCCCTTGCGTGAAGACCGAATGCTCGTAAAGTGCCACAAGTTTTCCGAGCGACTCTGGAGTCAGCCGATCCACCAGAATCGTGTTGGTCGGGCGGTTTCCCTCGAACACACGATGCGGGACCAGCCAGTCCGCTGTGCCAGCGGCCTTGACTTGCTCGACAGTCTTCCCGAATGCCAAGGCTTCCGTCTGGGCGAAGACGTTGGCCATGAGCAGATCGTGGTGCCGCCCCAGCCGGTTGAGGGTCTGGGTAAAAGCAATGAAATCGCAGGGAATGAGTTTGGTTCCCTGGTGGATCAGCTGATAAAAGGAGTGCTGGCCGTTGGTCCCCGGTTCCCCCCAATAGATGGGCCCGGTCTCATAATTGACTATCTTGCCATCGAGCCCCACCGATTTGCCGTTGCTTTCCATTGTCAATTGCTGCAAATAGGCGGGGAATCGCCGCAGATACTGATCGTAGGGAAGGACTGCCACGGATTGGGCGCCGAAAAAGTTGTTGTACCAGAGGGTAAGGAGCCCCATCAGCACAGGCAGGTTTCGCTCAAAGGGGGCGATGCGAAAGTGTTCATCCATCTGGTGGAAACCGTCCAAAAGGGCGCGGAAGTTATCGGGGCCGATGGCGAGCATCGTCGAAAGGCCGATCGCCGAATCCATGGAATAACGGCCGCCTACCCAGTCCCAAAATCCAAACATATTGACGGTATCGATTCCGAATTTGGCCACTTCCGCGGCATTCGTCGAAACCGCGGCAAAATGTCTGGCCACGGATTTTTCGTCTCCTCCGAAACCCGCGACGGACCAGGCACGGGCCGTGTGGGCATTGGTCATGGTTTCGAGCGTGGTAAAGGTTTTCGAGGAGACAACGAAGAGGGTTTCAGCGGGATTCAGGTCGCGGACGGCTTCCGCAAAATCGGTCCCATCGATGTTGGAGACAAACCGAAAGGTCAACGAACGGTCGCTGTAATGCTTTAGCGCTTCGTAAGCCATGACTGGCCCAAGATCGGAGCCGCCGATGCCGATATTGACGACATTGCGGATGCGCAAGCCGGTATGTCCTTTCCAAGCGCCGGTGCGAATTTGATCCGAGAAAGCAGCCATCTCATCGAGTACACGGTGAACCTGGGGAACAACATTTTCACCATCAACGACAATGGAAGATCCCCGCGGCGCGCGCAAGGCCACGTGCAGGACGGCCCGGTTTTCCGTGAGGTTGATCTTCTCTCCCCGAAACATGGCCTGAATCCGGCTTTTCAAGCCAGACTCTTCAGCCAGCTTCACGAGAAGTCCGAGGGTTTCCGCGGTGATTCGATTCTTCGAATAATCCAGAAATATTCCCGCCGCTTCAAGTGTCATGCGCTGGCCGCGCTTTGGATCGCAGGCAAAGAGATCCCGCAGATAAAGTTGTTTGACTTCCTTGTAGTGGGCTTCCAGAGCCTTCCAGGCCGGCCGCTTCTTCAGTGGCAATTCAGGCTGCTTCATAGTGGAGTTCCTTTCATCTTCCCCGTGTTTTTGCGCTTTCCTTAAGTTGGGCGCTCTTGGACTTTATCACGGTCATCAATTCATTCCAAGTCTTGACCGATAACCCTGGTGCGCCTTGAACGTCGAGGTTAATGAAGACCAAAGGGAGATAGGCGGATGAATAATCAGCGGGCGCTCCTCCAGTTTGAGAGAATTCATATTTTCCCACGACCGGCGCAACTGGTGCAGTCTATCCATTTTATTTTTGGTTTTTGTCTTCAATAAACCTCTTTATGCTTGATTAAAACATACGACGAAATCCAGGCTTGCGCGACAACTTAACGCATTAATTAATTGGAGAAATCGTCAGCAAATTCCACCCCATCTCGCCCAAATGCCGAGGTCATTCTTCATCAGACGGAATCGAACCCATCCAGTTTCTGACGTGCAATACTCCGGCAATGAAAAAAACAATGACCATCGTTCCGCGAATCAAGAAAAAATATCGCGAATATGGAACAAACCAGTTCGTAATTCTGGAAGGTGTGAAAAAGAAAAGTCTCAGGGTTGCCGCCCACACAACGATACTCACGAACAAGTTGTAATGCGCGAGAATAGCCAGGTCTTGTCCGAAATGAATTCCGAAAAAAACAAATCCAAGCAAAAGCGGCAACGAGAATAGCGACAGTCCGCAAGTGAAATATCCTAGATATGTTCAAAGAAAGAGCACTGGGCCGTGGACGCCCAGGCCGGGCATCCGATAAGGAGATAACCGGCTGGCAGTGGGAAAAGGATTTTTCAACTTGACCAATTTCCCATCGAGTCCTAGAATTGAACCATCTGAAAAATTTTCATGTTAATCAAGGGCTAAAGCGGCCAAGAAACACGCCCGTGACATTGCACTTTGAAAAGCAATTAGTGCGAGGCCGCTTCTAGTTGGCCGATAGATTTCTTGCCCTTTTCCGCGATCCGAAAGCTTGTGACTTGCGGACGGAAAGGGGATGTGCTGCAGTGCCACGAAAAGGTGAGTTTATAAATGGACTCTACTTAAGTCCGATCCATTAGCGAAGCCGGCGGTTCTCATTCTGGGAATTGGAAATAAATGGCCTGTTTATTTTTGATCCAGGCAAAGAAAAAAAGTTCATGTGGAACACGATCCTTTCAGCGGCCTCACGGGGGCCGGCTCAGCGTTCCAGCTTCGGGATTCGGGATAAAGGGAGGCGGAAATGTTTGATCAAAACAGAGGACCCATATTCCTTCTTATTCTCCTCGCCCTTGGCGTAATCGCTCGTCCCACTGGAAACCAAACCACCATCTCAGAAACTGGCCCACCTGGGCAGGTAAAGAAAGCGCAGCAAGCAAAACCCGTTACTCCCAAGAAGGCCGCCGGTCAATGCAAAGATCAACAACTTGGGGAAGTATTGAAGACGATTCGAGGGATGGTCCGCACTGAGCCCTGCGACTCAGAGAAGGCGCTGAATGATGATCTCGATAGAATCAATAAACTGAAGCCAGAATTCCTCATCGTGACTTTGCCTGATCCCACTTTTCTGCCTGCCCTATTTGACGCAAACCTCGAAAGCATACATCGGGCATTGGAGACGGATGGCTATTTGCTTGATCGCTTCTGGTTGCCCTGGCCTGAGCCGGAAGAAGGATCGAAAGAAGGAGAGGCGAACAAGCCCAGCAAGGCATCGATCCGTTCAATCCGGTACGAGCGGGGCGAACCTGGAGTGCTGGTATTAAGACATAGTGCAGAGGAGAATCAGCGGGGGAAACGCCAATGTAAAGTAATGGAATGTCCTTTGATTGTTTTTGTGGTGGGTGAAACCGCCAAGACCGGCCTTCAAAAGCTCGCATTCATGAACGCTCTGGACTGTATTAATAAGCTGATGAACAATTCGCTAGGCAAAAATAATGAAATGATCCGCATCCTTGGGCCGACTTTTTCGGGCTCAATTTCTTCCCTCATAGTTGCAATTCAGGCGGCACAATTCAAATGGTCAGGAGTCCGATTCCGAATCGTCACCGGAACTGCCACCCGTGAAAAGAATAAGAGTGACATAAAAAATAGTCTGCCGACCGTGTGCTTCAGGGCGGTGGTAGAAAATGATGCGGTCACTGCAGAGGTTTTCTGGACTTATTTAAGGGAAAAGAACATTCCATTGAAATATGTGGCGATTCTCACGGAAGCGGGTACTGCTTACGGCCAGGCATTATCAGACCATAAGACAAAAATGGATAGAGAAAAGATGCTGAGTCTACCTTTTCCGTCTGAGATTGCAAAGCTGCGGGGTATCTATCGCGATATTCCTGCTGTTTGGGGATCTGAATTAGGCAAAACGACCCAGCTTCCGGAAAGCTCCGGGGTGGAGGTAAAGCTCAAAGAAATGCCGGCGGCCACGGATGGAGTGCCATCTTTCTCGACAGAACAGACACCTCTCAAACAAGAGTTGACCATAGGCAACATCGCCCGAACGATCCGGCGAGAACATATCCAAGTGGTGGGTATCAACGCAACGGACGTTTTGGACGCAGCATTCGTGGCCAAGCTCATCCAACGTGACTGTTCGGACACGCGTTTGTTCACCATGGATACAGATATCCTCTGGCAACACACTTCGCCAAAACTGTCGTTCTATGGAATGCTAACGGTCAGCACCTATCCTTTGACGTATTTTAACCAAATATGGCAAATGCCTCCTGGGGGAGAACTGTTCCACTTCCCCCAGCAGTCAGCGCAGGGATCTTTCAATGCTTGCATGTCATTATTGCATCCAGAGATCGAACAGGACACCTCGGCCGAAGAATGCCCGCCCGCTGGTGCGACTCCTTGTAAAGCATTGAGCCAGACGGGGGCCGGGCCGACATGGCTGATCGAGTACTCCCACCCTACCGATGTGACTCGCGCCCAACCGCCGGTCTGGCTCTCCGTTGTCGGGCGCGATGGTTTCTGGCCGGTGCGGATCTTGGAGCGTCCACAGGAGAAAAAATCTTCACTGCTCTGTACAAAGTTGGAAGGAGGGAGGGGCGATCTCTTGTTGCCGCCGCCTTCCCGGCTGTTCTGGATCCTCTCTCTGTTGCTAACGGCTAACCTCGTCTGGTCCTTATGGAGCCTCTTTTATATTTACATTCTGAAAGTGGGAAAAAAGAAAGAATTGCTTGTGAGTTACTGCTTGCCTGAGAAACCTGGGTTCTGCGGCAATAACTTTCTCTTTATGTCGGGGATTGTGCGGCTTGGTTTTTACTTTCCGTTGGCATTCACTGTTTTTGCCTATTCATCGTTTATGTTTGCGCGGTCCAATGCGATGGCTGCCGCCGTTGGAGCGGTGACCGTACTTGCGTTGCCCGCCCTCTATGGGTACGCACTTTTCCGAGCTGCCGTAAAATCAGATTCACCCGGGAATGAAAGCCAGAATCCTGGGCGATCAAGGAACGTCATTTGGACGAACTGTCTGGTCGGCCTGTCTGGCTTCATTCTGCTGGGATGGTTGTTGGTCTCGGTGCGAGGCTGGTGGAATTCGATGGTTCCGAATAAGGACTTGGATGCAGACAAATTGTTTTTTATCCTGAGGAATCTTTATCCAGCGAACGGTGTTGCTCCATTGATTCCGATGCTGATTCTATCTTTAGCCGTCATGGCTTGGGCGAACACCCAGTTGAAGCGGCTGCGGTTGGCGGAAATTCGTTCGCCTGGATTTCCCAATCTGCGAGGGGACGATCCACTCCTTTCAGACATCACAGGTCTATGTGAACAAACCAACCAGGAGATCAATAATGCATGCGCGGGGTGGCAAATGGCAATTGCCGGCAGTGCCACACTGATGATCTGGCTTCTGCTGGGTCAAGGGGAATTGTTTCAAGGTCTGGAAGATGTGTGGTTCGACAATGTAATATACGCGGCCTTCCTGGGTGTATGCTTCCTGGTCATTTTGACCTTGATCCGTTTTACCTGGTTGTGGATACTGCTGCGGGGACTTCTGAGCCGAATAGAGTGGCATCCTCTCATGGATGCGTTTTCACGCCTGGGCGAAGATATCCCGGAATTGGCTTGGAAAACCTTGTGGTGGCGCGGGGGGAAGAAACAGATGAATGCTCTGTTGGGGCAATCTGTGCGGCACTTGCGTCTCATTGAATTAAACCGGTGCGCCGCCATCCGAAAGGGTTTGGAGGTTTTTCTGAAAAACGAAAGCCAAAGAATCCGCGAGGATAAGGGAATTCTCAGTGAGATCAACGGGGAATTAAACCGGCAAGCGATTGAGTTTGCCAAAGAACTAGAGAGTTGTTGGAGAGGCTTGAATAAGGGCAAAAATTCATTGAATGACAAAGAAACAGGGTTGCGCGAGAACTTTGTGGCATTGCGGTTTGCGGCTTATTTTCGGTATGTGACCGTGCAAATCTGGAATCATCTCTCTTACCTCATCGTCGGCACGGTATGCCTGATGGTTGCCGTCAGTGCCTATCCCTTTGAACCGCATCGCAGCCTGGTTCTTGCCGCTTCAACGGTTTTCGCCGTTTCAGCCGCCGTCTTTCTTACTATGTTCGCGCAAATGGACCGCAATGCCACCTTGAGTAAGATCGGCTACACGACACCGGGGAAGCTCAGTGGAAACTTTGTGCGCTGGGCCATTGTCTACGGCACGGTCCCCCTGCTGATGGCGGTCGCCGGCGTCTTTCCGGAATTGGGCCGGTCTCTGTTCAGTTGGGTCGGGCCGTTGTTGAATGCCTTGCACTAAAATCGTTCGATTGTCCCATTGCGGAGGTGCAGACTCGGGAATGGCAATCATGATTCCGGCATTTGTTGGGCTGGCGGCCCGCCTGGAACGGTAGGTGAAGGATTCATGCATATTATTAAGCCAGAGGAGGATTAAAAATGAAAAAGCCAGCTCTTTTCGTCAGCACCTTATTTCTTGTTTTGTTCACCATGTGGCAACCAGCGACAGCGGTCGAGGCTACGCCGCAGGGATATGTCTTGACCTGTCGAGGCGGAGGCAGCTTGTATTTCAACTACACACCATTCTCGAACTTTTCCCCTAACCCTCAACTGTGGATTACCTTTGAGCGTGGAATGGCTGGCGTCGGGACAAGCTGGAGCAACATTAACGTCTTGCACCCCGGGCAGTGTTCCTGGATCGATCGAGGTGTTGCCTCCAATGAGCCGAATCGCATCATTGTTCTTACGCCGATCCTTGGGAACAATTCGTTTTCAATTTCTTGGACGCAGGGAAAAGTGATGGGAGTTAGCTCTGAACTTTATTACATTAATGGTTTGTTTGATCCGAGTAATTATCAATCGTTCCTGGTTAGCAACGATGGGAAGGGCAATTTTGTAGTCGGAAGAATTGAGCAAAGCACCTACCATCCTGGTTCGCCGCAGCTGCTCTCACCTCCCGAAAAGGCCGTTTTCTCCAATTTCCCGCGCCTGACTAACGCCGCTTGGGCGCCAGTATCGAATGCCGCCAGTTATACCGTGGAAGTTGACTGTTTCGGCTGCTGTCGACCAGGCTGGTGGTGCACCGATTGTGGCAATCCATCAAGCCTATACACTGGCATCCATGCCACCAATTTCACATTCAACTTTGTTGGCGCGCAGCCTGGCCGATGGCGCGTTTGGGCCGAATACGCGAATGGTCATGAAGGGCCGCGAAGCGAATGGCGAGAATTTAGATATACGAAATGAAATGAGGATGATCTGACCTGAATGGCGCTTACTTAAGAATTATAAAGTCCCGGAGGGACAACGGAGAGTAGCCAGGGACAAGAGATGAGTCCGCGTTAGCGGACGAATCTCGCCGTCCCTGGAAACAGGAGAAAAGAGTTGGCGCCCGCGCGGGAGTAAATTGAAACTTCGCAAATCTCGAGCGGAGAAGGAAGCAGCCCAGCAGGCCGCCAATCCCAGGTCAGTTGTGGTTGCCCTGCGAGCAAACTGACTCCATGCGAATAGTATCCATCAAGTTCAATTATAATTCTCACATACGGGGAAATCACCCATGAAGGGCAAAGGAAGGGTGCGCAGACCCGCCCGAGCGGGCCTGCGCTAATTGAGGAAGCATCCGACTAAAAGGTCAAAGATTGATTTTTTTCAAATACACACCGCTTCACCCCTTTAGCGAGTTCACCCTCTCAATCTTCTCTACTACGCCAACTTTCGCAGAGCTGAATCAGCGAAGGCGACACAAATTCTTGATCTTATCGCCTCAAGAATCACACAAAGCCTTGAAGGCCAAAAAAAAGCGGAGTAAGACGGGATCTATATCAGACCGGCTGACTTCAGCGGGACAGCACCGGGGTTGTTCACAAACACGAAGTTGTATCTTGAGTGTGTCTCTGCGATTTTGAGTCTTTGTGAAGATGTTTCCCTTTTCAGGCGCAAATTACATTGCGCCGAATACTTGTTTACAAATTTCACCATCCCTTCTGGGGGTGGCCACTGCACGGTTGGCTAATCTCTTCGATGGCCTGTTCCGGGCAAAGAGGCTTGCATAAGAGGCATCCTCGGCAGAGAAAGAAATCCACCCAAGGCTTTTGTCCGAGTTCCTCTCGGAATATGGCCTTCTCGGAACAGTTTATTTCTGGCGGACACGCGTCGCAGTTTTGGCAACGGTCAGGATGGATTAGAACCCTCTTCATAAATTCTTCCGGTTTCGGAAGATGTCAATGATTTTGAGACAGCTGTCGTACGAATTTAGTGTAGCGATCACTCACTCTCCCCTTTGGGTTTGGGAGGATTAATCCAAACTGCTTCTGGAAGTTTAGCCGGTTGTGGAGGCTTGCGAACAAAGCGTTCGGGCTTAGTTTGAAAAGCCTCATTCAGGACCTGCTGACGAGCTTTCAAAACTTCAGCGGCCTGACTCAGATGGACCACCTGGGGAGAAAGCCAGCCGAGGGCCGAATGATGATGTTGGGTGTTATACCAAGAAAAAAACTGCTGACAGAAACTGCGGCAATCTTGGATCGAGCCAAAGCGATCCGGGAACTCCGGGCGGTACTTGAGGGTTTTAAAGTGCGACTCGGAAAAGGGATTGTCATTAGAAGTATGCGGCCGGCTGTGGGTTTTGGTGACTCCCAGATCCGCCAGTAACAGGGCCACGGATTGAGAGATCATCGACGGTCCGCGGTCGGCGTGAACGGTTAATTTTCCGGGCAGAATGGATTGCTTGCCACAGGATTCCCGAATCAGCTTTTCCGCCAAGGTGGCACTTTCGCGAGGAGCGACCATCCAGCCGACGACATAACGACTGAAGATGTCCAAGAGGACGTAGAGATAGAAGTAGGTCCACTTGACCGGACCCAGCAACTTGGTAATGTCCCAAGACCAGACCTGATTAGGAGCCGTGGCCAGTAATTCTGGCTTTTGATAGACCGGGTGACGCAATTGGTTACGGCGTTCCCGGACTTGGTCTTGTTCCTCCAAAATACGGTACATGGTCCGGACCGAGCAGAGGTAGCGCCCCTCATCGAGCAGGGAGGCATAAACTTGAGCCGGAGGCTGATCGACAAACCGCTCCGAGTTGAGTTGGGCCAAGACCGTCTCTCGTTCCGGCCCGCTCAAGGTGCGGGGTGGAGAAGGTCGTGGTGGTTGGGAGACGAAGGGACGGGTCGGCTGAACAAACCGGTACAGGGAGGCCCGGGCCACTCCCAAGGATTGACAGGCGGCCACTTTGCCGACTTTTTCGGAAAGGGTGAGCGTGGTGTTCATTCGTTGCTCTCTCCCTTCAGGGGAATCCCTAGGGCTTCCGACAGTTTTTTTTGGAACTCGATAATAATCTCAGCCTGTTGGAGCCGCCGACTGAGTCGTTGGTTTTGGCGCCGTAGTTGCTCGTTCTCCTGAATGAGCAGACTCTTCGGGTTGGGCTTACGGCCTCGGGTTTTGGGAGTCAGGGCTTGAAGAATCCCTTGTTGGCGTTGTCGCCGCCACAAGATCAGGTTGGAATGATACAGACCCTCACGGCGCAACAAGGCTCCGAGTTGATTCGGTTGCGAGCAGGCGTCGGCTTGCTCCAAAAGCTTTAATTTGTAGTCCACCGTGAAACGTCGTCGGGTGGGTTTGGCTACGACCTCCGGATTGGACGGAATCGGTGAAAGTGAAGAACCTGCCGGAATTATGGCCGCTGTGGTCCTGGTGCCTACGGTCCGCTCGGGCTCGCTTCGCTCGCTCTCGCTCCCCTTCGGCGCCAGGACCACGGACAATTTCTTTTGGGTGGAAAAACTGAGACTTTTCATGGTTTGTTCTTTCTGCCCTCTACTCTAATTTAACCGGGGGCAGATGTCTCAACTATATTGGCACAGAGGGTTTCGGCTCGGCTTGAGAAACCCGCGGGCGATGATCAAAAGCCGGGCATAAACAAGTAGTTATAAATGTAGTAGACACCTGCTGCTATAAAGACGGCTCCGGTCATCAGCCTGGCTGGCTTTTCCCAACTGCTGACCCGCTTGAAGAAGAGGGAGGCCGCTCGCAGACCACCCAAAAGCGCAAACGCCAGGACCAAAACAGGTAACCCAGTCCCAATACCATAAGCCAGGGGAAGAATCATTGCCGATTGTTTCTCCACGGCAATGGGAATCAAGCTTCCAAAATAGAGGGCTGCCGATACGGGACAAAATGACAAAGCAAAGAGCGCCCCCAGCAGAAGTGCCCCCCAGATTCCATGCCGGCTGACGCGTTCGCCCATCCGGGCTGTCCAATTGCCTCTCAACCCGGGCAACCGGAACGGCCCCAGTAAAAACACTCCTACGACGATCAGTAAAGGTCCCAGGATTCGATTCATGGTACTTTGCAGGAACAGCGCCACGGCCGGGACTTCCAGCAAACTGCGAACAATTAGCCAAGCCAGTGCCACATATGCGAGGCAACGTCCCAAGGCGTATAAAATGCCAGAAATTACAGGGCGCCAGGGAGAATGCAATTCCCGGCCGATATAAGAGACTGCCGCCAAATTTGTGGCGAGCGGGCAGGGGCTAATTGATGTCAAGATACCCAGCCAAAGAGCGGTTCCGAAAGCGGCAATGAATCCATCCACTACTTACCTCCCCTGAAACATTGAATCTCATTCTTCATACATCGGGAGATTTCCTGCTCTGAATAGATGAGTTCCCATGCACCTGTCCGTCTATAATTCGTGCGAACATCCGTGATTTGGTGCAGGGTTTGAAATCTTCGATCCAGTGATCATTTTAAGATCTCTACAGAGTTGCCGTGGTGCTCTAATATATTTTGAGAGAATTAAGCTGTTGGGCCGGGGCCGTTTGCATGCTTTAGCCATGTAAGTCGGCGATTGTGAGTCAAGATTTAAATAGGTAATTCTGTAAGTCCCTATGGTTCGAGAAGAAGAGCCGCTAGTCATGCAGCAGTTTCAAATCCGGCTCAATAACGATCCGTGGCTTCACTGAATTAGCCACCAGACTATATTTCTGTGCCGTCTCCAGCGCTCGCATGATCCGCTTTTTAGTGATTTCCTTTTGGGATATTTCACAGCGCACCACTACCTTGGGGCGAAGCACGACTTCCGTGAAGATTTCCGTCCGATCCAGTTCGATGAGCTTGGTTCCGTCGGCGCGGCATTCAAAGGACACCAGGTCAAGCTTGAAACGTTCCGCCGTCCAGATGAACATCATCATGATGCAAGTGTTCACGGCCGCGACAAATGCATCCTCGGGAGTCAAAACCCCCTCATGCCCATGGGATTCGGGCGGAGCGGAGAAATCCATCTCGGGCCCATTTCCTAGCCGGAGATGGCCCCAATGTTCACCTTTCCAAGTAACGGTGGTGTTATAGGTCGCGGTGCGGGACATTATTTTTCTCCGAACAAAACAGGGCATAATCGAGAGCGATGGCCCTCTTCCATTCTTCCTCTTCATTTTCCGGAATCGAGTTGTAAACTTTCATTATCTGCAACATCTCGGAGGTGATTCCACTTTCAGGCGTTCTGCCGGAGTTGCGCCACGATTCGTAAATCAAGGGAAGAGCGGCAACCTCAGCCTCATGGCCGGCGATCGTAATTTTTTTCATCGGCATTTCTGAGCCGCAGGAGCAGGGGACACCTGGCGCCATGGGAGAAACAGAATGGTCTTCTGTTTTGACTTCAGTGGGAGACACGATTCCGAGCAGACGGTCAACCAGCCGACTTGTGGCGGCGGCAGTGACCTCCACCAATTCTTGTCCCCGGTGGGAAAGCCGCCGTGCCGTTCCCAACTCATTACTTTGATGAGGAGACAATGCAGACACGACAATACCAGCTGCTGGCTTGCCGCTATACATTTCCGTTCCTCGGGCCGCACAGCGTTTCTCGCACCCATCAATTGCTATTGTCGGGTAAAGACGAGCAAAAGCACGTTCTCCTTCACCTCCTGCAAGAAACAGGGGAAGACAAATAGTCACAGTTTGTCCCGGCTGCAATGTTTCCAAGACTCTGCGTGTGGCCAACCGGGAGACGGTCCCTTCCGGCATTTCCTCTCCGGAGCACGAGATGAGCCCTACTTTTTTTACGGGTAACTCAGGCATTTTTCACCTCTCCATTCATTTGATCCACCAGCAGGGCCACTTCTTCAGCTAGCGCCTGGGCAAGCCGATGGCCAGCCTCATTGAGCTCTGCGATCCCTTCAGGTTTCAGCTCACGGCAATGCTTGAAGATGTCCGATACCTGCAGAGCCTGCGTCACTTTGCCACCCCGTTCAGCGGCGACTTTAGCGGCACAAGACTTCGTGCATCCATCAATGGCAACAACGGGAGTACTGGCAAGGATTTCTCGTGTTTCTTTCTCCCCCAATATGAGGAGGGAAAGAGGCAAGAGCTGGCTTGTCCCTGGGCGCAAGTCTTCGGCCACTCTAAAAGCGCTTTCCCGTGCCACGCTCCCCAGAGTTTTGCCAATGCCGCTGCATGGAATAATTAAAGCTTTTGGTTTCATTTCTTCATCTCCAATTCGGCCTGCTGTTTTACCAATTCCAAATACCGTGGCGCGTCCAATAGAACACTCTTTTCTTCCTCCCAGCGGTCCAATTCCAGAACGGCCATCCATCCTTTGCCATAAGGGTCTTGATTGATAAGTTCCGGGGAGTTTTCCAAATCCGGGTTGATTTTCACGATCCGGCCTGTCACGGGCGAGGGCAGATCCAGAATGGCTTTTACGGTCTCAATGTTGCCGAAGCTCTCGGAGGCTCTCACCTGAGTCCCAACAGGTATGACACTGGCGAATGCCACATCGCCGTTTAACTGTTGGGCAAAATCGGAAAGGCCCACTCTAGCTCGCTTGGCTTCCACCGCCACCCAGACGCCAGTTTCGCTGTAATATCGTTCCTCCTGGACCCGGAAGATAAACTTGTCGACCATGATTTCAAGCATAGACCCTCCGCCTTTTCTGTATCCGAAATGCGGGCATTAAGATTTGTCATCTTCCCCATTTGCGACCAGAATCTGAGGCTCCAGGTGGACCACAGCCTTGATGGAATTTGAAATCAGACATTGCTTTTCAGCTTTTTGCAGTATCCGGCCAGCCCTTTCCAAATCCTTACTCTGGGAAATAACGAGCGTGGGCCGGATAGTGATTTCAGTGAACTGCAACCCCTGTCCCTCAGGCTTATCTAACTTTCCGGTGGCCTGCGCCTCATAACTCTCATAGGCCAGCTTCGATAAATGGGCAATGGCTATAAAAGTAGTCATCACGCAAGAATTGACCGCGGCCACAAAGTAGTGCTCCGGGGACCAAAATCCTTCATGCCCGTCAAACTCCGGAGGTGTCGCGACTTGCAGGGAAGGGAGTCCCGGTACGGTGAGCTGTCCCTTCTTTTCGCCAATCCAATAAATCCTATTTTCGTAATATTGAGGAAATTGAGTGGTCATGGATTAATCCTATGAAATGTTAGAGAGGAACTCTGTGAGGCAGGATTCCTCTGGAGCCCATGAATTACTTTCCCAGACACTATTTGCCTGTCATGAAAGATGAAATCTCGGTTTTTACGTATTGGGTAAAGTCTTTGGGCGAATAAACCAATTCCCATACCTTGGGAAGGTTGCGGAACCGCTCAGTTTTATCTCCCGCAATTTTGGTGATTACTAGCGATTTGGTGTATAGGCGAAAATCCTGTATATAATGCCGGTTTTGCGGTTCCTCTACATTGACAGTCTGAAATGCAAGGGTTCCGTTCTTCAACTCATTGGCAAATGAGTTCTGAACTGCTTCTCGTGATAAGGCTTCGATTTTTCGGCAGGTGACACACCGTTGCGTGGCATGAAAATAATAGGCCACAAACTTGGCTTTATTATCCGCGGCAAAAGATTTGGTGCGAGTGTTTGTGACAGTCAAAATGGTTATCACCAGCAGGATAAAAATGGATATTTGTTTCATTTTAGCTCCTATTGATTCGTGAATAGACAGGCAATTCAAACCACTTCCATCGCGGAGAGGAAATTGCGTTCCCCCTTTGATCGTCGTTCAATAGGGCAGATCGATTAAACTGGCGAGCCGCCACAAATTATTTCGTCAGCCACTGTTTTACCTCACCGGAAGTGGGCACTCGGCCCGCTGATTTGACAAGGCCATCCACGGTCACTGCGGGAGTGGCGAGTATCCCCAGGCTCAAAATAGCTTGAATGTCCGTCACTTTTTCAATGAAAGCTTCGATCCCGGCTTCCGCCACCGCTTTGCGAACAACCTCCTCGGTTTGCTTGCACTTGGCGCAGCCGGGTCCAAATACTTTGATAATGCTCATGGTATCCTCTAAAAATCTGGAGGGTTAAACCCGCCGGTGGGCAAGGTGTTAGTTGCGGCCGCAGGAAGCCAGGGATTCCCGCGATTTGACCTCTTCATTGCACCGCCTGAGCCGACTGATAATAACGTCGCTGGAACCAGAGCGAAACATTCACCAAACCAATCAAGACGGGGACCTCAACCAATGGCCCAATAACAGCCGCAAAGGCCGCCCCCGAGTTAATTCCAAACACTGCCACCGCCACGGCAATCGCCAACTCAAAGTTGTTACTTGCTGCTGTGAAGCTCAAAGTGACAGTTTTGGAATAATCCGCTCCGACTTTGTGACCCATGTAGAAACTGACCAGGAACATCAAGACAAAATAAATCAGCAACGGGATGGCGATCCGCACTACGTCCAGTGGGATTCGCACGATCATTTCCCCCTTGAGGCTGAACATAATGACAATTGTAAAAAGCAAGGCGATCAAAGTCAGAGGGCTAATGCGGGGAATGAAAGAGTGTTCGTACCACTCCTTGCTTTTGAGTTTGAGCAGAGCAAACCGGGTGAGAAGTCCCGCCAGAAAAGGAATTCCCAGATAGATGAAGACACTCTTGGCAATTTCACTCATGGTGACCTGGACGATGCTCCCACTCAGACCAAAAAGAGGAGGAAGCTTGGTGATGAAGACCCAGGCATATAGGCTGTAGAAGAGGACTTGGAAAATGCTATTGAAGGCTACCAAGCCCGCGCAATATTCCGTGTCGCCCTTGGCCAGTTCGTTCCATACAATAACCATGGCAATGCAGCGGGCCAGTCCAATCATGATCAAGCCCACCATGTATTCCGGTTTGTCAGGTAGAAGAAGGATGGCAAGGAGAAACATCAAAATCGGGCCAATCACCCAGTTCTGAAGAAGCGAAAGGCCCAATACTTTCCAGTTGCGGAAGACATCGCCCAGTTCCTCATATTTCACCTTGGCCAGGGGAGGGTACATCATTAGGATCAATCCAATGGCGATGGGCAAATTGGTGGTTCCCACTTGGAATTGGTTGATGAAACCCTCGATTCCAGGCACGAGGAAAAATGATCCAACGCCTGCCGCCATGGCGAGAAAGATCCATAGCGTCAAATAGCGGTCTAAAAATGAAAGTTGTCTGATCGTGCCGGTCTGCCGCAGGCTTTCCTTTTTTTCCATGGTGACTCCCTCTTTTAATCAGATTGCTTCATTTCGCATCTCTTCGAGCAATTCATTTATTTTCGATGAGGCTTGACAGCTTGGATCTCCACGCTGGTGATGTAGTCGCAAATGTCCAGGCCTTCCGGCAAGAGGGACCCGATTTTCTGGGACAGTGGATCTTGCAGGTTCTTCATTGCTTGTACATACTCAATTCGGGGGGTGTACGCCGCATCGACAAGTCCAGCATCCCTGACAAATTGCTTGGTTTCCTCTATAAAAACCGCCCCAGCAATGCAGCCGACCAAAGCTTCCACGGATGAACGAACTTCGTCAGGAAGTGGCTTGAGCAAAGCAATATCGGAAATGGCCACCCTCCCACCGGGCTTGAGAACCCGGTATACTTCGCGCCAAACCTGAGCCTTATCGACAGAAAGGTTCACCACACAATTGGAAAGAACCACATCCACCGAATTGTTGGCCACGGGCAGGTGCTCAATCTCTCCCAGCCGGAATTCGACGTTATTTAAGCCGGTTTGAGCTTGGAAGGCGATCTTGTTTTTCCGTGCCTTGGCGATCATTTCCGGAGTCATGTCCACGCCGATCACTTGTCCCGATGGCTCGACTTTCCGCGCCGCCAGGAAGACATCAAATCCACCGCCACTGCCCAAGTCCAAAACCACTTCCCCCGGCTTCAATGCGGCAAGAGCATTAGGATTCCCGCAGGAGAGTCCCATGTCAGCCCCGTCCGGCAACACCGCTAATTCATCCGATTGGTATCCCAAGGCCTGCGAGGCTTGGGCGGAGGTCGAAGAAAGTCCTCCGCAACAGCCTCCCCCTTGCAGGGCAATCTTCCCATAGGCCTCGCGAATCGTTTCTTGGGCCGAAATGTCTGATTTTTGGTTATCGCAGCATCCCATTATTTCCTCCTTCTTTAACCTTCTGGTTTCGTTAATAGGCATGTGGCCGGTCTATCGGTGGGACGTCAAAAATTCAGGGAGCTTTACGATAAATTCCCTAATCTCGTCTCGAACCCGCCGGTAAGGAGCCATGCGCTGCTCATCGTCTTGAGCGCTGGCGGCCAGCTTGGGCGGATCATCAAACCCAGCGTGAAGAACTTTGGTCCCGCCCGAGAAGAGAGGGCAACTCTCATGGGCATGATCGCAGACGGTTATCACGTAATCGAAGACAATGTCTTTCACTTCACCAAGAAGCTTGGAGCGATGGCTGGAGATATCCACTCCAACTTCCGCCATGGCCTTCACGGCATAAGGATTCAAGCCGTGGGTTTCAATGCCAGCCGAATAGGCGTCAAGCGTGTCAGCCTTGAGTGCCTTGGCCCATCCTTCCGCCATCTGGCTTCGGCAGGAATTGCCCGTGCAGAGAAAAAGGATCTTGGTCTTTTGTCTTGTAGGCATAACTTCTCCTCACCAATTTTTTGCACACTTTGAACTTTGGCGGGCAGATGGAGAGAACCTTCATCCCTTGTAGTGGCAGCATAATTCCTCTTTATCCATCTTGAGCACTTTCTTGACTTGGGCCTTATCGTCCTTGATATGCCGGGAACTCGTGAGCGCCTTCACCAGGAATTCCATGGCGGCAGCAGCCTCCACCGTGGGCTCTTTGGACAAACGGTAGTAATGCCAGCGGCCTTCTTTGCGAATGTCTACCAGGCCGGCCAATGACAATATGGACATATGTTTGGAGACGGTAGCGGCTGAAAGCTGGAGCACTTCAATGATCTGACAAAGGCACAACTCGCTTTCTTTCAGAAAAAGCAGGATCCGAACCCGGTTTTCGTCGGAAAGGGCCTTGGTGATGCTCATCAATTGTCGCATGGATCACTCCTTCACTTCTTCATATAACGAAATATAATATCTGACGAAAGTACTGTCAAGAATTTTTCACGGACCTTTCGCTCGGGAGGGAAAAAGCGGGGGCTTCACTCAACAACGTTCGAGAGATTTTCGATATGCAATAGCGATGCACGGTTTTGTAGCGCCGCCCTGATCACTCGCTTACGCCTCAGGTCTTATCCGCATTTCTTACCACGAGTCCGGGATATCCGGCATATCCTGGGAGTGCCGGAATCCCGCCTAATGTCACTTGGTTTTTGGTGATCAGTCTCCAGAGAACTCCACAGAGCAGGGGAACAGGCTGGATGGAGGCGCCGTACCCTTACGGTGCGACGCGAAGAGCGGGATGAGGGCATCCGGCCGCCAACGAAGTTGTAGGGGGGAAGAGAAGCAATCTGGATGGAAGTGCTTTGCCCTTACGACGAGATGCGAAGAGCGGGATGAGGGCCTCCAGGCTCCGAACATCACAATTTCAGCTTTATTTCTGAACCATCGCCTCGCGCACTTTGGCCGCCAGATCGTTTGTCGAGAATGGTTTTTGGATGAAATGCATTCCATCCTTCAAAATTCCCCGGTGGGCGATCACTTCGTTCGTGTAGCCAGACATGAACAACAGCTTGATTTGAGGGTAGATCGTCAACATATGCTTGGCCAGATCCTGGCCGTTCATCTCCGGCATTAACACATCGGTCATCAGCAGATGAAGTTCGCCGGAGTATTCTTTGGCGCGCCGGAAGGCCTCACTCGGCGAGTCCGCAATCAACACTTGAAATCCCAGTTTTTCCAGCATGCTTTTGCTCAATTGCAAGATTGCCGGCTCGTCCTCCACCACGAGCACGGTTTCATGGTTGCAAATGGCCGGTTTCGCTTGGATGTCCGCCCCGGCCCGCTCAGCCCTGGGAGCGTGCCGGGGAAAGTATATCCTGAAGGTTGTCCCCATATTCTGTTTACTGGAAACATGGACGAAGCCCTCGTTCTGATTCACAACGCCATACACGGTGGCCAGACCCAGCCCGGTGCCCTGTCCCAGGTTTTTGGTGGTGAAAAAGGGCTCGAAAATATGCGACAGTGTTTCCTCGTCCATGCCGCAGCCGTTGTCGCTCACGGAGAGCAGAATAAATTCTCCCGGGGAATAACCCCTATGATCGGCGCAAAAGGTCTCGTCGAAAGTGGCGTTGCCTGTCTCGATGACAATGTTGCCCACCCCGGCAATGGCGTCGCGGGCGTTGACACACAAGTTGGCCAGCAGTTGATCCAGTTGACTGGGATCCATTTTGACGTGCCACAAGTCCGCTCCTGGCTTCCAGATAAGATTAATGTTCTCGCCGATGAGTCGCCGCAGCATCATGAGCATGCCCGCCATGGTGTCGTTTAGATCCAATGCCTTGGGTACAATGGGCTGCTTGCGGGCGAAGGCCAGCAATTGCCGGGTAAGGCTGGCGGAGCGTTGGGCGGCCCGCTGGATTTCGCTGAGGGCGGCATGCAAGGGATGCGACGACTTGGTCTGCAACAGCCCCAGCTCCGCGTGGCCGAGAATTACACCCAACATATTGTTGAAATCATGGGCGATGCCTCCCGCCAGGCGGCCTACCGATTCCATTTTCTGGGCCTGAACCAACTGGTCTTGCAGCTTCGTCTTTTCCTCCTCCGACCGCTTGCGCTCAGTTATGTCCTGCGTTGCCACAGCCACCCCCGCCGTCCGGTCATCTGGCCGCAACGGCGCCGCAAAAAGAGCGATATCGCGGACGGAGCCATCGGATCGGCGATGGAGCGTTTCAATGTAGCTGGAGCCTGTCGCCCAGAGATCATTATAGAAGGTGCGTCCCACGCGATCGTACTCCTCTTCACTTTCATAAAACATTCGCGTGCCATGTCCCAGCAACTGCTCGGCGGAATAGCCGAGGATCAGACAAAGCCGGTCGTTGACGGAGCGCAATACACGGTTCTGGACGATACTCAGGCCCACCGGGACGGCGCGAAAGAGACAGCGGAGTGTATCCTCGCTCTTTGCCAGTTCCTCTTCCGCCCGCTTGCGCTCCGTGATGTCAGTGACAATGCCTTCAATAGCAATGGGATGGCCTGCCGCATCACGGAGGAGGATATTGCGCTGATTCAGCCATCGAGTTTCACCGGATTTGTGAACAATCTGGTATTCGTAGGTTGGCGGAACATGGCCTGCCAACATTTGCGCCCATTGTTCCGCCAAATACGCATGCCAATCGGGATGAATGATTTGTTTGAGGATGAGCGGAGATGTGTAAAGTTCCTCAGGAGAATATCCAAGCACGGAAACGGCCGCGGGACTCACATACTCATAGATGCCCTCAGGCAGCGACATGCGGCAAATCATGTCCTGAGCGTTTTCCGCAAGCCGGCGAAAGCGTTCTTCGCTCCGGTGCAGTGCCGCTTCGGTGCGCTTGCGTTCAGTGATGTCGTGCACAATCCACAGCAAGTTCCCTTCCGGCAACAACCGGGCCCGAATCTCCACCGGGAGCAGGCTGCCGTCTTTCCGGAGGATATGCTGCTGCTTGGTCGCGATTCCTCCGTCCCGCAAATCCTCCAGGCGGATCGGATCGCGGGCAAGATCTTCCCCCCAGATCAGGTCTGAGAGGGTCATGCCGAGGAGTTCCTCATGAGAATAGCCGGCAAGCTGAGTTCCTTGCGGATTGACGGCCACTAACTGCCCACGGGGGCCGGCAATAAATATGCCATCGGCGGATCCCTCATAGAAGATACGAGCGAGTTCCGAAGGGGGGAGAGATTCCGGGATTTTTTGTACCTATTCTGTCTCTTGGAATTACCCATGGTATTCTCCCCCGGATTTCAGCAGCCCACCAGGTTGAGCTTGATTGGATGTTTTTCGATTGGCTTAATGACCAGGAGGCGGAATCCGCGTTTTCCAAGATGCTGGAATTCATCCGACGATTATCGAGCCATCGATGGATTGCCTCAGCATTGTTGGATATTCAAAGAGAATTTCGGATTCCATCCACCTTTATTGAATTAAAAATTATCCCATAGGCCTTTCGGCGAAGATAGCCGAACGCCGAAAGCGGCATTCGGAATAATACTCGATTTGTTGGACTAAATCGCGCCCAATCATTTAAATTCGCTCTGCTGATTGTAAAAAGAATGTGGGGAAAGGGAAGGAGGATGGGGCCAAGGTCGTGATTCAAAGTGCGACAGGATAGAGAGTGTGCACGGGGAAGAATGTATGGATAGACGAACCTCCCGCCGAGCCTGTCCGGGCAGAGATAGCACATAAGAATGGCTCGCCGGGAGACTCGCTCTCCCGTGCATTCCATCCTTTGGCATACTCTCTATCCTGTGGTACTTTGAATTACACCTGTCTGAATAATCGCAATGGCATTTGATTTAAGAATTTGTTCGAATTATATCTGTCAGACCCCTTTCCTATTGCACAAATCAAACCAATTCTTGTCGACTCCCAATCATCTCTGCCGCCAGTTCACTCAAAACACGCGCGCGGGATGCAATTAATGCAAACGTCATGATAGACTCCTACAGTTGGCTTGCCGAATAGAATATAAAGGGGGGGCCTTTCCGATATCGGAAGGAGGGAGGAGATAAAATTTGCGGCATCTGATGCTGATCTTGCACCGGTTACGAGAATCCCGCCAGATAAGCCTACGGGCCAAACTCAAATTCTTCTCAGATTGTTGCTACCGCGGAAGTTGCTGAATTGACTTCTTTCCGCGCGGTTCCGTCTCAGATTTTTAACATCTTCCACTTTTTTAGCTTTGGGAATAACGAGGTATCAATAATGAAGAATTTCAGTTTGGGCATAAAGGTTTCTTTTGCCATCAGCATAGTTATTCTGGCCGTGATGATGGTAGCCACCTTTATGATTTCCGCGATGGTGGAAAAACATATCCGGGAAATTCACTACCGAGCCGCTGAATTTTTAGCAATGCGGTATTCCCGGGAAATTGTCACCATTCTGAATTCGCCCCTCTACACCGCCCGTGCGATAAGCCAAACCTTTGAAACCATGAAAGCTCAACATAAAGCCGATCGTATGGCCGGTGACCTGATGCTCAAGAAGATCCTGGAGGAAAATCCGGAATTTGTTTCAACCTGGACGACTTGGGAGCCGAATGCCTATGATGGCCGGGACGCAGGTAATAAAACCAACCCGGATTCCGATTCCACGGGACGATACTGCCCTACTTGGTCGAGAACGAAGATCCCCGTCCAGCTTGAACCTCCCGTTGAGTATCTGGATGACATCAAAAACTCCTATTACTATATTCCACGGGACTGCGATCATGAATCCGTGATTCCACCCTTCAAATGGAATTCTCTGGGGATTGTAATTTATGAGACCAGCTTGGTGGTCCCGATTCATTATAAGGGAAAATTTGTGGGAATTGCCGGAGTGGACATGGACCTGGAAACCATTCGCGCTAAGGTTCTCTCGATTAAACCCATGGGGACTGGATATGCCACTCTTATAAGCCAAGAAGGAAAATATGTAGCGCATCCCATTTCCACCATGACGGACCAGTTCATCAGCGACGCTTCGGAAAGAAGAGGATTTTTAGAGGCGCAACATTCGGAGGTCTTTCATCAGGTTATTCAGTCCAGTTATTTGGGCGGAGTGGAAGTTTTCTCCGCCACCACTCCCATCGTTATTGGCCGCACCGGAACTCCCTGGATTTTCCAAGTCAATATTCCCGTAGCCACCGTCCTGGAACCGGTCAGAGGAGTCAGAAATGCCATCTTTCTTCTCTCTTTTGTCCTGATTTTAATTGCCTCGGGCGGTTTATATTTTTTGCTGAGAATCATCATATTGAAGCCCCTTCGGCAAGTCGAGCAATACGCTGTTGCCGTGAGTTCCAGTGGCACGGGGGAATCTCCCGCGCTTTCCGGGCAATTCCAGGGTGAATTGCAAAGTGTGAAGATCTCCATTGAGAAAATGGTCGGCTTGCTGAAAAGCCGATATGAAGAATTGCGGCAGAGGACGAATCAACTCCAGGAAAGCGAACAAAAAATACAATTGCTTGTGCAGCAGACGCCACTGGCGATCATTGAGTGGGATGCCGATTTTCGGGTAGTCCGCTGGAATGCCGCCGCGGAGAAGATTTTTGGCTACACCGCCGCGGAAGCCGCCGGCAGGCATGGGAGCTTCATTTTGTCTGACCTGGAAAAAGGGCTGCAGGAAGGAGCTTGGGCGCAGATTTGGCGAGAACACAAAGCCAGCAGGAGCACCCGCAAATGCCTGACCAAAGCTGGCTGTACCATCATCTGCGATTGGCATAACGCGCCGCTCTTCAATGCTGCCGGAAAAATGGTGGGAGCTGTCTCCATAGGTTTGGATGTGACTCAGCAAAAAGGATTGGAAGAGCAGGTTAGACAAAGCCAAAAAATGGAAGCCGTCGGCACTTTGGCGGGCGGAATTGCCCACGATTTTAACAATATTCTGGGGGCCATTTGGGGTTACACCGAGTTGTGTTTGAGTGGCTATGAGCCGCTCAATCCTGAGATCAAAGAAAATCTGGAGCAAATATTGAAGGCTGCACAACGGGCCAGAGACCTGGTGAAACAGATTCTCACTTTCAGCCGCCATGGGGAAGCCGTCAAAAAACCGATCGAATTAGGTCTGATGGTCAAAGAAACCATCAAAATGTTGCGAGCATCCATTCCCAGCACCATCGAAATAAAAGCCTTCTTGGGACCTTATCCGCAAATGGTCATGGCCGACCCCACCCAAGTGCATCAAGTTCTGATGAATCTTTGCACGAATGCCGCCCATGCCATGAAAAATGGAGGAGGGAAATTGACGGTCAGCCTTTCGGAAGAGTTCCTGACCCCCAATCAAACCGTCTTGATGGATAAAGAATTGCGTCCCGGTTTTTACGCCAGATTGACGGTGGAAGATACAGGACCGGGGATACGCCCCGAACATATGTCAAGATTGTTTGAGCCATTTTTTACCACGAAGCCGCCTGGCGAAGGGACTGGCCTGGGATTGTCAGTTGCCCTTGGCATTGCCAATAATCACGAGGGGACCATCTGTGCCAGCAGTGTTTGTGGGGAGGGCGCTAAATTTGATTTCTTCCTGCCGTTGTTGAAAGAACAAGCGGAACATGCAACCGCTCCTTCCCGCCATGCCATTCCGCATGGGCGGGGTGAAAGAATATTGCTGGTCGACGACGACCTTGATTTCGGCCGGGCAAATCAAAAAATCATCCAGAAATTGGACTATACGGTGATACTCAAAAATGATTCTTCCGCCGCGTTGCAGTTTTTTCGGGAAGATCCCAACTCAATCGATTTGGTCTTCACCGACCAGACCATGCCTGGAATGACTGGGATCAATCTGGCGGCTGAAATGCTTAAAATCAAGCCGGACCTGCCCGTCATTTTGTGTTCGGGATATAGCGACCATATTCCCATCGAAGAGGCGGGAAGACGGGGGATCGCCAATTTCCTCATGAAGCCTTTAAGTATTGCCATGCTGGCGAGTGCCTTGGAAAATGCACTGCACAACAGACCCGGCAATTCCGCACACTAAAATCCACCGCGTCGGTTCAGCGCATGTTCCCACTACTAATAGGGACCTCAACATGAGAATCCATGGCCTAAATGGGATCAAGGGCTGCTGGTGAGATAAGAAAGTATAGGGCTCATCAGGCCTTCGATTTCCCTTTTAAATGGTATTCCCGTCAGCCACGCCGCCAGTAATCTCGGCTGACATATTTGGCAACCGTTCAAATCTAATTAATAAGTCCGACCGCTTCTAAAGAATTTTGTCGCGAAGGTGGGGCGTGTGATCCCTCGCACGACCGCAGAAAGGTGGGTTGGGAGATCCCTCGCGCGACCAGCAGAGCAGAGGAATGTTAAAAAGGGGCACTCATGCGCCTAACCGAGTAGGAGTAAGCCGGCCAAACAGCCATCGCAACCAAAAAAAACATTCAGCGTTCAATGAGCGTACAAATTCTATTGGCCGATCTGGGCAAGCAGTGCTCGGGTCATTTGAGTCATTCCTTCGGGATAATGTTGGGGATCGAGCACGGTGAACAACTTCAGCGTCCGGGAATTTGGACTCTGTCCGACATGAGTATGGGCGGTCTCATCAATCGAAACCGCTGTTGGAGCGAATCCAAAAAGCATGTTGTCAGCCGGCAATTGCAGGGAGGCTGGCCCGGCTTCGGACAAGGAGCGATATTGGCTTCCTTCCAACGCCACCCGCCGATTGGATAAAGCGCCGAAAACCGCGGCACACCATAGATTCCGGCTGCCCGCCAACAGTCGCTCCAGACGAAGCGGATCTGGGAGATTGGCAAGGAACTGGATGGGATCGCCTTTTTCCTGCTCCAGGGCGTATATGAAGTACTGAAGCAACCGGGGAGAAGCGCCCCGCAAAAGGTCGGCATGGCGGGCTTTCCAAAACGATGCGTGGCCTTTGTTTTTCCAAAGTCCGCCATCAAAGCAAGGCACCCAATAGATGGGCAGGCCCGAACGCATCAGTCCGATGTAAGCCTGGGGATCGAGCTGGACATTATATTCGATGTATTCCGGATCGGAAGCTTCACCAATAAAGATGAGCAGCATATCCACCTTTTTTTGAAATAGCGCCGGTTCCCGGTTGAAGGCGGCGGCGACATCACGAACACTGCCTATGGTGGTGATTCGCACCGGGGCAGGGGTTTCGCGGAGGACTCTGAGGATGAGTTCGACTCCCTTTTGAACCTCCGGCTTTTGGTCCAATGCTTTGTCGATGGGAGATTTAAGCTTGGCTCCCAAGCCGAAAGCCGTCGGGACTGACCTCCCGGTAAGATAAGCCATTTGGGAAATGGGAATGGTTCCAGGTTTCTGAAGCTGGCGATCACCCTGGTCCAGAATTATGGCTTTCAAGTCGATTTCCCGCATGGCCAGAATTGTAGCCAGATCAAAATGATCATCGGGATCATCGTGCGGGTGAAAAAGATCAGTACAATAAATCACCGGAACACGCGCCGCCGATGGATTCGGCGATTCAGGTTGTGAGGAAACTGCCGGGCTCACGACAATTGGCATGACACTCATAGCGCATAATAGGGCAAAAGAAAGTTTGAGCGGTCTACACATGGAATCTCCGGTCTTTCTTTTCAATCTCGACGGTGGATTTTGTCGGGTGCAACCGGAAGTGGCAAACGGAAAAAAGACACCCCGAAGGGATTCATGCGGACACGCTCCGCGCACTCCAAAAGAGACAATCCGTAAGCCACTTTCGACTGCACCCAGCTTTGATGAATCTAATAGCTTGCTCAATTCTCTATCCGAACTTTGCGCCGGCTCAAGGTCGGACTAGGCGCCGTGGCGGAACTCTGTCGGGCAGTGGCCTTTAGCAAGTACTCTCCGCTCTGAGTAGGGGCCGGTAGAGCAAACAAAAGAGTATGGGTGCCGAGTGGCGCCAGGGAAAAAGGCAGGTTCTTCCCCTCCACCTTCTCACCGCTGGGATTTGTAAATTCCAGGCTCAAATTCCCTTCCAGGGGGCGGTCTTCATCGTTGGTCAGCATAACGGAATATTCCCGCAACTGTCCCGGTTTAAGTGATGGTTGCCAAAAATTGATATAGACTCCCAGCGGCTTGAAGGCTTCCCCCATATAGTCGGAGAAGTAAGGATTAAGTTCGAGCTTTTCAATGTCCTGAAAATGGTCGGCTGTGAAGACATCCGGATGACTGCTGGTCAGATAAACAAAGTGGAGCACACCTGCAAAGTTGCGGTGAGCGCGCCAGTATTCGGTCAGTCCGGCGTCCAGGTAAGAAGCTAGTTCCAAATGCTCCTGTGGTGTGGCTTTATCTCCGAGCAGCCCTTGGTAAAGCTCTCGCGTAAGCAAGGTAGGAGACCCGTCCCGCGTCACCCAGAGCCAACTATATTCGTTAATGAACGGAGCATGACCAGTGGGGCGGGCGGAATTGTTGCTTTTAGCGCCAGTCATTTCCTCCAACTGTGTCATACGGAACTTTGCGTTGCTAAAGAGGTAGGGGTGATCTTCGACAGGATCATTGGGGCCGGATGGGAGATTATAGCCGTTTTCCCAAAGGCGATCCGAGAGATCAAGCTTTCGAACTATTGGAATGATCTCATCTCCCAGGATTGGAGCAAACGTCTCATTATTGGAATCCCAGAGCACCACGCTGGGATGGTTCCAGTGATCCCGCATCCATTCCGTGTATTCCCGGATCAGCTCCTCTTTGCCATATTCTTGGTGCCACGACCAGATGGGATACTCATTTTGGATCAATAAGCCGGCTTCATCGGCAATGTCAAACCAGAACTCAGGCACGGGACCGATGCAGAACCGGAAGGTGTCCCAATGCATCTGGCGCGGGATTTCGGCCAAAAGCTTATGGACCCATTCACGATTCCAGGGAAGTGCCCCACACTTGGGATCTTCGAAGAACCGGTGCAGTGTGATGTTGGAGCCACGCAGGAAATGAATTTTGCCGTTCAGATAGGCTCGTTTCGTCACGCTCTCGAAGCGGAAGTCGCGCATGCCAAAACGGGTGGAGAGGGAATCTGCGCCCGCGCGGGTTTGCAGGAGATAGAGGAATGGATTTTCAGGCGTCCAGAGAAGCGCCGCGGGAATTTTGACCGGTTCGGTAATAGTCTTTGTCTCTCCCGGCCCAAGTGGGGAGGCGGAAAGATTGTGGCGAACTACCGATTTATTATCTTTCCAACTTCGAATTTCCTGCTGAATGGTAATTTGAACTGGCTTCGTTCCGTAATTGCGCAGGACCGTCTGGATCAATGCATCCGAAGTGCTGAGCCGGGGCGCCACTTGGACCGACTCGATTACCGGATTATCAGCCAGGATTAACGAAACCGAGTCGTAAATTCCGGGGATCCACTTTTCTTTTTCAAAATCGGTTCCCGCCGGAATGGAAGGAGGAACAATATTCGGATGCGCCCCGATCCGCACGACTAGACGATTTTCACCGTCCCAGCGAATGGCCTCGCTCAAATTGAAATAGCCGGCGGTAAAGCAGCCATTGTGTTCGCCGATTTTTTTTCCATTAAGCCAGATCGCCGTGGTGAATTGCGCCTTATTGATTTTTAGGAGCGCCACCTCTCTTCTCACGGGCGGGGTGAAGGTTCGGGAATACCAGAAATAATTGCGCTTTTGTAGGGATCGGCCCTTTTCATTGGTGCGCAGAGTGGCGGGCTGCTTTTTGAAATTAATCAGGTTCTCAATATATTCCCGGCCGTAAAAAGCTCCGACATCCGGGAAGGCGGGTTGGGCCAGAAAGGCCAGACCGGGAACGGGAATCGTGTGTCCAAAAGACTTTGGCATTTCCTCGGGACTGACGCTATCTTCAATTTGCCAGACGCCATCCAGAGAGATCGTTACACGTTCCGCCAGGACGGTTGCCGAAGTGAGTAGAATTAAGATGAAGAGTTGAATCAGAAATCTCATGGCTCCTCCCTAGAAAATCAAAATTGGGCAAAGGTGGAGCGGGCACGAGTGACCGCCGTCACCGGTGCACGCTGGCTCGGCAGGCGAGATCAGCCAGGCGACGCGCGACGGGTGACTTCGTCACACTCGCGCGTCCCGCCTTGTTTTCATCTTCTTGTTGAGCCAGCCTCGCGGGCATGGGTGGCTCCCCAAAAAGCCCGCCAGAATTGGGTTCTGTGTTGGCCCGTTACTTCGCAAAAACTTTATCTACCGGGGTAATGCGAAGCTTCTCCGGTGTGATATTCAATTTCATAGCGCCGATAATCTGGTCCTCATCCATAACTTCTTGCGGGCGGGGGGCCTCATATTTAATCGACGAAGGGGAATCCGCCAGCAGTCTCTGCTTGAGATCCTCGGCATCTTTGGCAATGAAAACAAAGGAGAGATTTTCCGCGAAAAGATATTTCCGGATGGCGGCATTCACCTCCTCACGGGTGAGTTTTTGAAACTTATCGCGGAAATAGCTGGTGAATTCGCCAATGCCATACCATTTGGAATCCAGCGCATAGCCGAGTTGTTGATCCTGCGTCGAAGTCATCAAGAAGACATTCTTCATCAGATAATTCCGCGTGGCTTCGAATTCCTCCTGAGACAATCCCTGGTCGATCATTTTTTTGAGTTCATACAGGGCAATCCGTGCCGCATGGTGGGCATTTTGCGGAAGCACGGGACGGATCCAGATTTCGAAAATCTGGGCATGCCGTCCTATATTTGCATCCGGGAAAAATTGAAACATTCCGCGTGGAAACGCTTCAATGTAAGCGTAATCGCCATAATTCAGTCCTCGCAACTCCCGGAGGCGCTGATAAAGACGCCCGGAAGAAGCCCGGTGTTCACCTAGCCAAGTCCTCGCCAAAAATAGCGCGGCAAAGTCAGGATGAGACCGGGTGATCGGAATGGGCAGGCCAAAGGAAATTGCCGTGGAACGAGTCTCTTTCTGAATGATTTCCACTTCATGTCCCTCCGGCATCCGTCCGACGATGCTTAGGGGAGGAGAGACCGAACCCTTGCTCATCCGGGCCAGGTCCTTTTTCAAACGCGTCACCAATTCCTCCGGATAATTGCCGGAAATTCCCACCGTCAAGTTTGACAGGACATAATTCGACTGGTAAAAATTCCTGACGTCGTCGAGAGTGATGGAGTCCAGTCCGGCCACACTTCCCAAGACCGGGTGCTCGTAAGGGGTTCCGCGGAAAATGTTTCCCTGCAGCCGCTCTTTCCCGAGTTCTTCCTCGTTGTTCGAGCGGAGGTCCATCTTGAGGTCGTTCAGTTGGGCATCCTTCAAACGCTTGAAATCATCTTCTCGAAATCCCGGGTCTAACAGCATCGGGAAAGCCAAGTCCACTAACTTACTCCAATTGTCGCGGTGGATGGAGGCGGTGAAAGTGGTCATCTCTTTATCCACCTGGGCCTGGAAACTCCCCGCCATAGGGAACAAAGCCTTCTTGATCTCATCGATCGATTTTTCCTTCGAGCCGGCCTCCGCGATCATCGCGGCCGTTAATGCAGCGAGTCCTTCTTTGCCCTGGAGATCCCGTGCGGAGCCGGAATTGAAAAGCAGTTTGACGTCGAGCTGGGGCAGCAGGCTTTTTTGCAGCACCAATTGCAGTTCCGGTACAGAAGTTGGGGCAACCGCGGCTTCGAGGGGAGATAAGGAAGGAATTTTTTCCATGGCGCTGGACATCGAATCTGATGAGAGTGTGGTCACAATCAGCCGGCTGTCCGTAAAATATTTCCGGGCGGCCGACTGCAGATCCGCGGGGGCCAGTGTGTCGGTCAAACGGAAAAGGCTGTTGAGGGTTTGATAGGAGCGTTCAATCCGCACAAACCGGGCCAGCAGTCCCGCAATTCGCTCGGTGTTGTCCAGGCCACGCAAGAGGGAATAACGGGCGTTGCTTTTCGCATCCCGCAAACGTTGCGGATCCAGGGCCACTGCCCTTGCCAGAGCAGCCGTCTTCAGGATTTCATCCCGCACATAGACGGCATCGTCCATCTTCTTTACTCGCGCTGCAATGGTGGCCAGGGATGGATCGGCATTTACGGGAAAATAGGGGAATAGCTGGTCGACTTTCTGCTCCTGTTCCACCAAGCGTTTGTAGAGATCGGAGGTAGAGCCAAAATACAGGTCCATCAACATATCCAAGGCGGCATAGTCTTTGCTTGTGGTCGAAAAAGCTGGCCCATGGAATGCCACGGTTACCCAGGGAAGGGTGGGGGATTGCCAGGGAACATGCGCGTAGACCAAGCCTTGGGATTCCGGCTCGGGCGGGATGTTGGCCTTGAACGATCCGTGCTTCCAATTTCCCCAATACTTCTCCACCAGCGGGAGAGCTGTCTCGGGAGTCACATCCCCCGTTATGATCACCGTCGCGTATTCGGGCCGGTACCAGCGATCGAAAAACTGGCGGGAATAATCGAACTGGTTGGGCATATTTTCAATGTCTTTCAGAAAGCCCATCACGGTGTGCTTGTAGGGGTGCACTGCGAAAGCATGATCGCGCTGGACTTCCAGCAACTTCGTCAAAGGATCGGCGCTATTCTTGTTGTATTCCCCGAGGACCGCCCGGGACTCGGTCCGGAAGGCGGCCTCCGAATAAGATAGATTCTGAAACCGGTCGGCTTCCACCTTCAAAAGAGTCTCCAAATCCTCCTTGGCAAAGGTGGCGTGATAGTCGGTGTAATCGTCGGAGGTGTAAGCGTTTTGGCGTGCTCCGGCCTTTACCATGATTTTGTTGTATTCTTCAGGCGAAAATTGTTTGGTTCCCCGGAACATCATGTGTTCAAAGAAATGGGCAAAGCCGGATTTGCCCGGTTCCACCTCATTGCGGGAACCCGTCTGCACGGGAATTTGAATGGAAACAATGTTGGGGAACCCGGTGGGCACGATGATGACCTTTAATCCGTTGGGTAATGTTTTCTCAGTGGCCTTGAAGGGAAGCAACTCCCTGCTCACGGGCTTAGAAGCAGTTGCAGCCTTGGCCGCCGGTTTGGGCGCCGGATTTGTGGCTTGTTGGGCCGGGAGATTTAATGAGATTACGCTAAGAAATAAAAGCATCATGACGATCAGTCTTTGCACGGCATTTCCTCCAAGAGAATATGGATTAGCATTTTGGGTCGGGATGTTGAGAGGACGGTAGTAAGTTTCAATGGCAAGCATGAGCGATATTTTCCAGATTCGTTCCTAAACTTCCATTTGAAGTATATTCGGGCCCAACGATTTTTTCAAATTCAGGGAGCCTGGGGGTGTAATTCAAAGATCGACAGGGTGAACCGGCCGCGCTGATCGGCTGCACAGAGCAATAGCCGGGAGGGTGAGACTGCCGCCGAACCGGTTTGCGTAGAACTGGCAGATACGGGTGGCTCGCCTTCCCTTGCATTCCATCCCTTGGAATACTCTCAATTCTGTCACATATTAAAATGCACCAGCTCCAGCGTGCGATTAGCTCGGCGGTGCAGGCAAAACTGGGCTGAACGCTCGTTGACACTTCGCGCTTTTTGCGGGGCGCGACACACCTTCAGGGCTATAAAAAATCCGACTCTCCAGCTATTGGGAACACCCCCTATGGCAAAGGCCTAGTTCTGGAGCCATAGCAGCTGCTCTAATACTTCGGCGTCAGGCCGAGGTTGTAGAAGGCAAAGGCAAAACTATCGGCAGTCTCATCGAGCCGCTTGGTGGTGCTGCTCGATCCATGTCCCGACTGGGTTTCGATGCGAATCAAGACGGGCTCTGGTCCTGCCTGTTTCTCCTGCAGGGTGGCGATGAACTTGAAGGAATGGGCCGGCACCACCCGGTCGTCGTGATCGGCGGTGGTCACCAGGGTGGCAGGATAAGATACCCCCGATTTGATGTTGTGTAGCGGAGAGTATTGAAGGAGATTGGAAAAATACGCGGGATCGTCAGGCGAGCCGAATTCCGTGGCCCAGGCAAAGCCAATGGTAAATTTATGGTAACGGAGCATATCCATGACTCCCACGGCGGGAAGCGCGACTTTGCAGAGATCGGGACGTTGGGTCATGACCGCTCCCACCAATAGCCCTCCATTAGATCCGCCGTGAATGGTCAGTCTCTCCGTGGAAGTATAATGATTTGCCTTCAGCCATTCCGCCGCCGCTATGAAGTCGTCAAACACCTTTTGCTTGTTTTGTTTCATTCCCGCTTCATGCCACTTTTCTCCATACTCGCCGCCGCCACGCAAGTTTGGCTGGGCGTAAATGCCGCCTTGCTCCAGCCAGGCTATCTGAAGCGGATCAAACCAAGGCTGGAGTGAAATGTTGAAGCCTCCGTAGGCATAAAGCAGCGTAGGATTTTGACCGTCCATATTCATCCCTTTGCGGTGCACGATATACATCGGGATCCGGGTTCCGTCTTTGCTGGGATAAAATACCTGCTGCGTTTCATAGTCCGCCGGATTGAATGAGACCTCCGGTTTGCGAAAGACCTTGGAGGAGGCGCGCTTCAGGTCATAAAGGTAAATCGTGGGCGGGAAAGTGAAAGAGCTAAAAGTGTAAAATACCGTGATATCCTCGCGATCGCCATCGAATCCATAAACAGTGCCGAAGGTGGGCAGTGGAATGTCTCGTTCGTACTCCCCGGATTCGTCGAAAACCTTTACCCGACTGCTGACGTCCTTCATGTAGATGGCGATTAATTTTCCCCCCACTTGTTGAACGGCATTTAACGTCTCTTGGGTCTCCGGGATTACCTCTTTCCAGTTCTTCTCCTCCGGCGCGGCCGGATCGATGAGCATAAGCTTCCAGTTGGGCGCATTCTTATTGGTGAGAACAAGCAGTTGACCGCCGAGGTTCCCCACGGTTCCAAACTTATACTCAAAGGATTCGTCGGTAATGAGATGGAAATCCTGCTTGGTTTTTGCCAAGTCCCTTACCAGCAGCGCATTTCCATCCTTGCCTGTCGAAGGGTCTTCAATGGTAAGCACGGCAAAATGCTCGTCCCGGGTAGTCTCCACGGTGTAGAGGCGCTCGGGATGCGTTTTGCCGGAATCTTCATAGATGAGCGGGTCGGCGACTTGAGGAGTTCCCACTCGGTGATAATAGACCTTTTGATTTTCGTTTTTGGAAATAAGAGCTTTGGCTTTCTCCCTCGGGGCGGCATACCGGCTGTAATAAAAGCCATCGCCAGCCCAGGCAATTCCGGAAAACTTGACCCATTCGATTTTATCTTTAATCGGCTTGCGATTGGCCAAGTCCATGACGTTGATTTCCTGCCAATCCGATCCGGCGCGCGAAATCTGGAAAGCCAGAAAGCGGGCATCTTTGGAAGGGACCGAGCCGTGGAGCCGGGTAGTGCCATCCGCCGAAAGCGCATTTGGATCAATCAGCACCTCCGGTGCGCCCTTTAAGCCTTTCTGTATATAAAGCACCGCCTGGTTCTGAAGTCCCGAATTTTTGGAAAAGAAATAGTAATCCCGTTTTTTTTCAGGCGCCGAGTATTTGGGGTAATTATAGATTTGATCCAGCCGGGCTCTGAGTTTGGCGCGAAAGGGGATTTGGCTCAAATAGCCAAAGGTGAGTTTGTTTTGCTCTATCACCCAGGCTTCCGTCTGTGGCGAGCGGTCGTCCTCCAGCCAGCGGTATGGATCTTCCACTTTCGTGCCATGATAATCATCCACCTGATTTACTTTGGGGCTCTTCGGATAATGATAGGGACTCTGAACTTGCTGCGCCAGGAAGGCGGCAGCGACTAATGAGAGCACTGCGAAAAATGGGACGAATTTAGAATTCATTATCGACGGCTCCTATAAAGGATGAGTGGAGCGGACACTCCGTGCACGCCCACCTGGAGGCTGAGTCGGCCCGGAGACGTGCGGCGGGTAACTTAGTCACTCGCGCGCGATCTCCCTTTCCAAGTTGCCCATTATGAAAGAAGATGGTCCGGAAATCCAATCCATATCGTTTTCCGTGCAATTGAAAGTGAGAGCAAAGGCAAGCTTTGGATGGCAAAAAGGGGGATGCGGACTCTGTTCGAGGACAGCGGTGTCGCCGCGCGGGTGACAATGGTCACGCGCATATTTGGTTCGTTGGTTTCCAGAACTGATTTTCGATTGTATGCCAAAAAATGGGGAAATATAATGAGACTCGCCATATCTCCTGAAGGCAATTGCCGGGGAAGAGACGCGGTAGACACTCTTTGGACCAGGTGAGTCACTTTCTATATTGCCTTGCAATGGGGGGGGCTCGCCGTGAGGGTTGTCTCACTTCTTATGGATTTTCACCAATGATTGCGATCTTCAGCGGATGGAATGTAGTTTTGAAGAATGTTCCTCTAGTTTGGGAACATTGGTTCCATGGGATTTCATCTCAAGCTGACGGCATCTGCGATGGACCATCGAAACTGGCCTCGGGGCTTGACCGAATATGCAATCGCAAAAGAGAGGAGAGCCTGATGAATTTATTATCCGAATACCATGCCCCGTGGGGCGCCTTGTTGAAGTTAATGACGGCTGCCTCTGTTTCGCTTTTAACTGGGATTGCGCTCTTTGGAATTTTCGCGGTCCCACGCCACAATGCCATCTCGATTGTTGCCATGATTGTCTTTCCCCTGATCATCATTGTCGGCAGCGCCCTTTTCACAATTCGGGGGTATGTCCTTACTCCCGAGGCCCTCCTGATTCAACGTCCTGGTTGGAACTCAAAGCTTGAACTCTCTGATTTGCTTTCCGCCGAAGTGGACGCCAGTGCGATGGCTCGATCGATTCGCACCTTTGGCAATGGTGGAATGTTTTGCCTGGCGGGATCCTTTCGTAACAATAAGCTGGGTTCGTACCGGGCCTTTGCGATGGATCCCAAAAGATCGGTAGTGCTGAGGTTCAAGAATCGAACCGTAGTGGTCACCCCAGACAGGCCCGAGGATTTCGTGGCCAGGATCAAAGGGCTCAGGAATCTTTGAGATGAATTTCTCGACTAGTGGGTGCATCGTGATCGTTCCATCCCGCGCCTGGAGGTGTCGCGAACTGCCCGGCCTGAGCGGAGGAGAAGAACCCTCGGAGGAGCTAAACATGCCAGCGCGGCTGGCACAGCAAGAGGATGAAAATAGACATTAAGGTGGGACGCGCGATCCTTCGCGCGTCGCCTAGCCTGCTCAGCCAGCGTGCACAGAGTGCCCGCTCCACCTTAGCCCAATTTTGATTTTCTAGGGAGAGACTTATCATGTTGATCCGATGTGCAGTTTTATTCTGGTGGCTCTCAATTCCCAACGCGATGGCGGCGGTGGTTCAGGTGACGCCCAACGGCTTTCTGATCAAGCACGAGGTAAATGTGAGCGCGCCGCCAACGAAGGTTTACGATGTCTTGGTCGGGAAAGTAAGTTCTTGGTGGAACTCGGAGCACACCTATTCGGGGGACTCGAAGAATCTGAGCATCGACGCCCGTCCGGGTGGATGCTTTTGCGAGCAGCTTCCCAACGGTGGAGGTGTCGAGCATATGCGGGTGATCTATGTGCAACCCGGGACATTGATCCGCTTGTCCGGAGCTTTGGGCCCAATGCAGGGCTCGGGGTTGGCCGGCATTCTCACCTGGAAGATGGTAAGCTTCAATGGCGGCACTAAGTTGGGCCTTATTTATAGCGTCGGCGGTTTTCTGGAGGGTGGCTTCGAAAAGATAGCACCGGCAGCCAATGGCATGTTGGGTGAGCAGGTGCAGAGACTCAAAGCGTTTGTAGAAACAGGGGATCCGGCCAACAATACAAGCAAGCCGTCGAATCCTTGATCTGCGAGGGAAGATGTCTCCATGCTTTTTGACGGCATAGTCCGCCAGTAAAAAACTCATTATCGGAAGGTCTTCAATGACTGATCTAATGCCAGTTGTTTTTTTGGGGCACGGTAATCCGATCTATGCCATATCGAACAACGTCTATACAGAGCGCTGGGCTTCCCTTGGGAAATCGATCCCTCGCCCGCGTGCCGTGGTGGCGATTTCCGCCCACTGGTACGGGCCGGGGAGTGCTGTAACGGCGAATTTGACGCCGCGGACTATCCACGATTTTGGCGGCTTCCCGCCGGAACTATACGAGGTTGAATACCCCGCGCCAGGCAGTCCGGAATTGGCCCGGCGGTTGAAGGGCTTGCTATCCCCGGTGACGGTGGACCTCGATGAAAGTTGGGGGTTGGATCACGGGACCTGGTCAGTGCTGCGTCATGTTTTTCCCAAAGCCGATGTCCCCATTCTCCAGCTCCGCATTGACGAGACCCAGCCGCCCCAATTTCACTATGAAATCGGCAAACGGCTGTCACCGCTAAGGGAAGAGAATATTCTCATCCTCGGGAGCGGCAATATCGTCCACAATTTGCGAGCGTACGCCTGGGGACAATCCGGAGTTGAACCGTTCGACTGGGCAGTGCGATTCGAGAAGCTGGTGCGGGATGCACTGCTTGGGGGGAACAATCTTCAGCTAGTGGAGTACGAGAAATTGGGGCGCGATGCCATACTCTCGGTTCCAACGCCAGATCATTACCTGCCATTGCTTTATGTGATTGGTCTGCGCAGGGAAGGTGAGCCGATCAGTTTTCCCGTGGAGGGAATCGATGGGGGATCCCTTTCCATGCTCTCCGTCCAAATCGGCTGATTCCTCCCACGGACAAGGATGGCCGGGACAATATGGCCTGGAAGGTCCTTCTGCATCGGGTTTCTTCGAGCAGATCCAGCAATAGACCTTTAAGGTGAACCTACGATGATTGCCCCATCCCCCGTGCGGTCTCCGGGGACGGCTCCATCGTTGAGCACCCCGTAGGCCAGGATGGGTACAGATCCCAGAACTGGAGTGACGCGCGCATACCCTTGTTTTACTCCTGGCGCGTAGTTGGCAAGGATGCCGTTGAACTGAAGCCAGCCCAGGGTGTTGAGAAAAATCCGGTCCAGAGTGGTGACTTTAGCTCCAGTATCCCCATCGAAAATATCGATTTTTACCAATATCCCGGGAGTGTCACCCGTGCCGGCATTCCCACTGGTCACTGCGAGATTACTACGAGTGCTATCGTTCTGCTGCAGGCCGTAGACCCAGATGCTTTGTTCTGCCAGTTTGGAGATGTCGGTGCCTCTATAGAAGACTCCGTACCGTCCGCCACCACCAGAGGCAAATGTTCTTACTCCTGCAAAGACTCCTTGAGGGAGGGACATGGAGCTTTGCCCCGCTGGGACTGTCGGATCAACCTGTAGCGGCCCAGCATAAGTTATACCCCTCTTCTGTACTCCGGTGATTCCGTTCTGCCTGAGATAATCCACAAAATTTGGAATGATCATTTGCTGACCAGACTCCAGAATCACGTTGGTCGCGGCAAGATGGCTATCAGTCTCAATTCCATCGGCACGGTAAAAAAGGTTAATGGTTCTGGAATCCTGTGACCAGTTCGTCAATGTCAATTCGCTTTGGTAGAGTGGGGTTTCAACCACAGCTGGCAAAAAAGTAGTGAGATCAGATTCCTCCTGAGGAGAGACAAAAGATCCATCCGAATTAGACTGGTCATTGATGACGCCATAGGCATAAAAGGGAGCTGATCCCGCGACTCGCTCCACCAAAGCATATCCATTGGAGAGCATAAGTCCCTCTGACTGCAAGATCCCATTTATTTGTCTGAAATCGCCCGGAGCCAAGGTGATTCGCGGCAAGACCACCTGAGATCGTGATTGGAGGTCTCCTGAAAACACGGTTACCTGCAAAATAATGTCTCCTTCAGAAGGCATTCCAATATTCTGCAATGCAAGATTGGAACGATCTTGAGAGTTGTGCTGCAAACCACAAATGTAAACTCTCTGGGTAAGCGCATTGGACGTAAGAATGCCTGAATAAGCCAGTCCAGCTCGGCCATTCTCAACGGCGGTGGTGGTCCGCACCGTGGCTCCAAGCTCACTAGCTGCAATCCCCGAGACTCGAATCCTCAAAGTTCCCAATTGGCTGCCGCTGGGAGGAATGGGGATCCCCAGTGATTGCAGATAAGCCATTGCGTCTGGGATGATGATTTGCCGCCCTGCGTCAAGGGATGTCGTCGCGCTCCCACTACCCCCACCGAACTGAGAAGATCCCGTGTAGCTGAGAGATAAAGAGGCGGGCTGGTTCCCCCTGTTGGTGAGAGTCAGCTCCGATGTGAAGAACGAATTGTTGAGTCCGGCTACCGAAACCAGAGCGGGAATGAAAATGTCGTTGGTGTCCTGGACAACTTGAAGGACTGCGCCTGCCAGCAAGATTTTTCCGGAACGAGATCCGGAAGAGGTGCTGGCAGGTTCCACCTGATAACGCACGGTTCCTTCCCCGCTCCCAGTTCCGCCGGACATAATTGTTATCCAGGAGTCACCAGTGGTGGCAGTCCATGAGTGCCCCGTAGGGGCAGAAATATGAATTTCCCCGGCGCCCCCCGCCGTATTGAAGACAGCGCTGGTTGCGGAAACCAACGATTCTCTGGAAATCTTAGCCAGGAATGCGTCGCCTGTTTGCGGCACTGGAGCCGATTCTCCCCGGTAAGTTGCCTGATACGCGTTGAAGCAGGGGAAGTCGGAGGATAGGGTAGAACCTGCAACGTAGATGTCGCCAGCAGGTCCCAGTGTAATTCCCCTCGCGTGATCCGCTTCACTTCCGCCCAAGTAAGTTGAAAATAGAAGCTGGGAACCGAAGGCATTCAACTCGGCAACGAAGGCATCATAGGGCTGGAGATTTAAATTTCCATCGATGATCAACTGACTTGAACCTCCAAAGAAACTCTGGAAAGGATTAACCATGGGGAATTCAGGCGAACTCGTAGAGCCGGCAACCCAGGCGTTTCCCTCTCCATCGATAGCTATGCCTCCACCCAGCTCAATCGGGGGAATGGCATGGCTTGGCAGGTATGTAGAATACAAAAGACCGTTTCCTGTGGGAGCAAGTTTAGTGACAAAATAGTTCTGGTTTGCTTCTCCGAATCCAGAGGCTTTTGATTGGAATGCCTCAGCGGTGGTGGGGAAATCACTGGAAAGAGTACCTCCCATCACATAGACGTCTTTCGAAGAGTCCACGGCGATGCCCACTCCCCAATCCTTCCGATTTCCTCCGAGGAAGGTGGAAAACAGCAGCGCTGATCCCGAGGAATTTAGGTTCGCGACGAAGGCATCGGTTTCACTGTTCAGCCCAGCTTGAAAAGGGCGGGCAGTGGGGAAGCCTTCCCTTGCCACTCCAGTTATATATGCGTTGCCTTCAGAATCAATAGCAATTGCTGACCCGTTGCTTCCCCCGATGATCGCTGTATACATTAGTTGGTTGCCTGTCGAATTGACCTTCGCGACGAATGTGCCGGCTTCGCGCCGAAAACGTGGTGAGAGATCGGGGAATGGATTGACTTTGCATCCCCCCAGCCTGTGGCATAGATGTTACCGGATGAGTCCAAGGCGGTTCCCATTAATCCGCCGCCTAGATAGGTGGAAAAAAGCAAGGCTGAGCCCGCAGGATCCAATTTCGTAAGAAAACCTCCCCCTTCATCGCCATTTGCTGTCTGTAGAGGATTTGCCGTCGGGAAATCGGCGGAGCGGGTGTAGCCAGCAATATAGGCATTCCCATCTTTGTCAACCGAGAGCCCGTAACCCCAGTCGCCACCACCCGTCATCGGAACTATTGTGTGACCACCTAAATAGGTGGAATAAAGCAATGCATTGCCTGCAGGATTTAGCTTTGACACAAAGACTCGGGTACAAGGCGGACCCCCCAAATAGTTGCATCCTCCTTGAGGATATTCTTGTTGGAAGGCCTGCTCGGTTGTAGGAAAGTCCACGGAATTTGTGTAACCCGCCACATAGGCGCTGCCTGAAGAGTCAACAGCAATGGCTTGAGCGGAATCCGAATTGGCGCCACCTAAGTAAGTTGAGTAGTCGAGCACTGGATCAATCAGCAAGGCTTTGGCAGTATCGTACTCTGCCAGCTGATACCCCACGCGTCCGTCACCTAACAGCGCCAAGTTCCCTGCCACTTCTCTCTTCAGGCCATTTGCTTCCTGGAAAATCCGGGGCTTGTGGATGCGAATATCTCCTGAAGCGACCGCTATGGCTAGGTCTCCATTGTGATCGATCCGCAGAGGCGCACGACTTGATTCCACCCTATGCCTTTGAATGGACATGACGATTAATTTGGGGTCGGCTCCAGCAGAGACAATCCAATCGAATTCCAAATGCTGTCGGTTTCCAAAATAGACCAGATCAATACCAGGGTACACATTCCGGTATTGGACTCGCGCAAAGTTGGGAATGTTGGTGCTCCATTGCCTGGGATCATTCCCGATGAAGTAATTGGTAATTCCTGGCAATTGCTCCAAACCGGCTATCTCAGGATTAGTCTTTGCACCTTCCAACTTCATTCGTATGACTTCTGGAGCTTGCCTGCTGGGAGTCTTTGCATTGAAGGTCCCATCCGCTTTTCTTCGGTCAGACTTGGCAGGTGTTGCAACGAGGACTGCCTCGGTTGGAGTTAGAAAAAGAGTATACCCATGCCCCCGCATGAGGAACTTCACCTCCGGCGGCGCCTGTCCCCGGTTGACTTCGAAACTCAAAGGCAAGGCACCGTAGCCACCCTTGGAGTCAGTTGGTTCCGAATGAGTTTCGAATAAACGAAGCTTTGAAAACGGGTTCTTTGCTTCGAGATTGAGCCATGGCCATTCTTCTGCTGAAAGTTTGTTAGATGAGGATCCAGTAGGGAACTGAACTGAGTTCCGGCTCCCTGCCTTTTTGTCAGGCGATCCGATTATCTGAAGCACACTGATCATGGATATGAGAGAGAGAATTACCAAGGATACAAATATTTTATGTCGCACCATGATTCTTCCCCCCATCTTTCCTAATGGCATGGTTTCATTGTCAGT
>CAWDMN010000029.1:0-57776 GCA_963803155.1 uncultured Acidobacteriota bacterium | reverse complement strand
TCAAGCCCTTTTTTAGTTGAAAATGAGCATAAGCCTCAAGCGGCTGCTTGATCCGATTTTGGATGACTTTCCTTTTCATGGCTTTGCGAAGGGCTTTTAGATGACGAAAGCCTTTCACCTTTCTTAGCCCGGGCTCAATTTGCAGGAGCGACGTGGCTATCCAACGCTGGCGCTGATCGCTGTTCTTCCAGTAACTGACTCGATGCGTCAACCGCTCCAATTGCCGATTCACATTCTCAATGCAATTGGTGGTTTTAAAACTGGTGCCTAATTCTTCAAACAATCCCAAACGATGCAGAGTCAGAGTCTCTTCTAACCCTTCTTTCAGGCTCTCCACCGCAGAACCATTGATCAATCGCAGCTCTTTAGCAATTCGCTCCAGGGCTTCTTTCGCCTTTTCATAACTGGGTTGCTGATAAGCCGTCTGCATTTTCTGCCGGAATCGTTTTGCTTGTTCCCGGCTCAAATAACTGACTACATTTTCCCGCTTGTGCCATTGGCATCTTTGAATCAAGGCTTTCTCCGCCAGGCTCGCCTTGATCCCTTTATACAGCCCTTTGGCTCCGTCGATAATGAAGAGAATCTCCTGTTCGGTTCTTAACCCTCGATCCAGCAGTCGCTGGATAAAATCCTGAGCCACTCGTTGATTTTCTGTGCTGGCTTCTACAAATCCCAATAGGATCTTTTTACCCTCGAGCGTAATCCCCAAAGCCACGATCATATCGGTTTCTGCTAACCGCTTCCCATTCGATAAAGATCGCCACAAGATCGTGCTGGCTCAAATCCCGATTCAAAAAAGTTTCCAACTTCCGAGCCGTGGTTCGAATGAAGTGTCGCGACACACTGCTCTTTTTGATCCCAAACGTCTCGGGCACACAGAGAGCCGCCTGTTCATATTGCCTCTGGCTGATCCCACAGATCAGTCGATTCAGGACCTGATGGTCCAACACCTTCGTCTTTCGAAAAGCTTGATAACTCTCCAGAGGCACTTCTTGGCGCACCGCTACATTTCGTACTCGCGGCACTTCGACTCTGACTTTCTGATCTCCCAGGTAGACTGATCCTGGATTTCTTCCCCAGCGTCGATTCTCCGGACTCCGGCTGGCTCCGCGGCCAACCAGCTGTTCCACCTCTTTCTGTAATTCTTCTTCCACTGCTTTCAAGCCTAGAGGGATCAACATCTGGATCAGTTCAAACCGACTGTCCAAAGTCCTAACTTCTTCTTGGATTTGTTGTCTCTTTTTTCTTCTCTCTTTGCCCTTGCTTCTTTTTCCGGCTCCAATTACTCTCTGTCCCATGCATGATCTCCTTAATCTCAGTGTCTTACTTGCCGGTAAAACACCTCTGTTTTAAGTGAGGTCATGCTCCTTTTTCAACTAAGTTTAGGACTTTCCCGACTTTTGCGCAGTTCTGCCGCGACAATGGCAGAAGAAATTGGCGTTATAATGTCGGAAGGATTTTGTTCCAGATTTTCAATATACTTTTTGAGATCTATTCTAGATTGTTCGATGTTATCCGGGTCCGAAAGGTTATATTTAATGGTTCGCTGATCGGATACATCAAAAGGAAGTTTCTGGCCTAGGATGATCATTTGGACGAAGGGTTTCTTATAGGCATGACGGATGGCCAATTCATAAAAAACGTTTGGATTGTAGTCTGTCAAATCTGCAATGACCATTGAATCTTCAATAATGTGGCCGATTATCTGTTCTGAAATACTTCCGGATCTATTTATTTCATCGGCGCGAACCCCTTCATAGTGAAGTTCATCAAGCACTGGCATAAGGATGTGTCTTTTGAGTTGATCGGATCGTAAATAGGTATCTGTTCCCTTATCTCCTATTGGGCAAATGATAAAGCAGATTTTGTCAGCCATTGAGGTTTTTCTCCTCTAAAAGATGATTGTGAATATTGCTCAGATGCTACTCGGGCGGTTTTTTATTGTCAAATAGATTCAATACCACTCTGCGGAGTTTGGCACAGGATGAGTTTTGAGGAGCGCGCTGACGCCATTCCAAAAGATTTGCACGCCGATGCAGAGCAGAATGAAGGGAGACAGACGAAGGATTACGCTCATGCCGGTTTTTCCAAAGGCCTTCTCCAGCTGGGGGCGCAAAGGGGTCAGAGCATGCAATATGCAATATTTTTGAGCGACATCTTTCCTATCCCCAGTTTTGGTGTGAAGCGGGCGGCTCAATCAACAACAGCGGGGAGAAGACCGTGGATCGCCCTTTGTGGCCTGTCTTTCCGGGTTTGTAGCATCACATCACGGTGTGTGGAAATGAAAAGCGCAAAACAAATCTTTGTTGATGACCGGGACTGCGAGGCCATGCTGGAAAAACTGGTCGCAAGGCCGAATCAGGGGTGGTCTGAAGTCTTTGGCCGGCGGGAAGCGGCAGCATTCGCACCACCCCGGCCTCGACTCTGATTCGGCCACCCCTTCCGCCAGGACGGATTTGACAACCTCGTCTAAGGAGGGGACTTTTGAACTGGTATTTTTATTCACGATCCCTTAGCGGGGCAATGTCTTCAGGAGCGCGCTGACTCCATTCCAAAAGATTTGCACGCCGATGCAGAGCAGAATGAAGGAAGACAGACGAAGGATTACGCTCATGCCGGTTTTCCAAAGGCCTGCTCCAGCCGGTCGGCAAAGCGGTAGCAGGGAAGTATAGGGGTCGGAAGTAAAGGGCTCAGACCTTAATAATTGTTATATTGTTAAACAGAAAACAAACACATGGCATATTGTCTTATGGCACGATCCATTCGAATCCTTTATCCTGGGGCGGTCTATCATGTCACCTCGCGGGGGCCATGAGCGGAAGGAACTCTTCCACGACGAACTCCGACCGGGAGGTGATGCAGCAGAAGCTCGCGGCCAGCCTGGAACGCTACTAGGTGCGTCTTTACGCCTACGTGTTCATGAGCAATCATCTGCATCTGCTGATGGAAACACCGCGGGCTAACCGGAGCCGGTTCATGCAGCACTTCAGCACCCCCTATACGATCCACTATAATCGGCGGCACCGGCGGCAAGGACATTTATTGGAGGGAAGGTATAAATCCCGTCAAGATTAATTAATCTTAACATGATAGCTCATGAGAATAAGCGTCGCATAATACATATTTTCACTCCGAATTAATGCTGCAATTTCAGATGGGAAATTTTATGCCTCGCAAACCATGGATTCATTTTCCAGGGGCCTTTTATCACTGTTTCAATCGGGGCATCAATTGGGGAAGCGGACTCGATTACAGGACTGATTTGGGTATTGAAAATAGCAAGTTGTCCTAAGCAATTGCTGTGAGAGCAACAAAGAAAGTGGTCTTCAAAACATGCGCAGGCGGGGGCTTTGGTGTGAATGTGGTGAGCAAGCGAGTTCCGGCATCTTCCGACCAGCACCATTGAGATCACCGGACCTCCAGATTTTTTCCGATGGCAAATCTAGGTTTTCTCTCCATTTTAAATTACCACCTTAAAAAACCGCCTGGTTCTAGGAAATCCAATGAATAATATGCATCCGCATCAACCCGTAATTGTAAATAATGCAAAGAATAATGAAGACAATCCCGCACCTTCGGATTCGGGGACTCAAATGTTTAAACTGATCAAAGGTGAATGCCAATCCGAGAATAAAAAAGCTGGAAATCTCTAGAAAAGCCCGGCCTCCAAAGGAATCCCCAAACCACCAGGCGTACCAGGCGCTATTTAGATACCAGAGGATTACAAAGGCTGCGATATAACTAGTCATCAATAAATCAGTTCTTGCCTGTTCTTTCTTGAAATGCCACACCACCCCTATCACCGAGAGAAGCAACAGGGGAGTCCACGAAAATAATCCATGCCGTGGTGACAGCAGTGTTTGCCAGAGTGCCGGGGCCAGCCAATGAAATCCTTCCCGGCCATAGTAGGTTCTTAAGGAACGAAATTTCCCCCCCCCATAAGAAAGATAAAGAAAATGTCCTCGAGTGTATTTCCACACAAGCGCTTGTAGGGCAAGCGGGGCAAGCCCCAAACTTCCCAAGGGAAGACGAAGCAAGGCCTCTTTCCATAATCCCGATGAGTACACTTCAAAAATCCACCAAACCCAAAATGGGGCCAGGAAAATATTGGAAAGTCGGCAGATCAATGCCATAGAAGTGGCCAATACGGCAACCAGAAAAATACCCCACCCCCAACTCCGGTTCCGCATTTGTGTGACCATGATGCCAATCGCGACGAATGATAAGGTCACCCAGAATGTGGAAACCAAATGGACCGTAAAGGGTTCCCGGAAAAAATAATAGGCATAATGGGAACCCACCCAATATGTGATTCCCGCAGTGGCAGCGACCGTATGACTGATCTGGAAATATTGGGTTAAGAGCCAATGGCATAACAACAAAGTAGTGAAACCTAAACCCATTATGAAGAGCAAGCAAAAGAGTTGATAGATGGGAGTATAACCGTCCGGGCTGAAGAGCTCGAAGCCAGTGAGCGCAAAGAGCAATTTGGATATGAGATGAGCAGATATGAAAGGTGGAGATAGACTTAAAGCGAATCCAATGGGATATTTGTTTAGAAACCGCCCTGCATTATCTCGATTCTGATCCTGCAGGAAATCCATGGTAAACCAGGGATGGTCCTTAATTTGGGTGGCATAATCGAGGTTGCCATTAATGAGAAGACAGGGCAAATAAATGTAATACCCCTGGCCATCAGATTCAATAAAATTAAAATGATTCACCACGCTGGATCGGAAAAAAGAAAGCACGAAAAAGGCCGAAGCAATTAAAAAATAGATAAAGAATCGCCAGCGGCGGCATTCAAGTTTTTCGGGGATTCTATCAAGGAGTTGGAGAAGAGGCATCCTTTTACACCTTTTCCAGGAAAATCAGACTAATTCTCAGGTTTCTCGGTGAAAAAATAGACCTTAACCCTCTGCTTCTATCTTGTTCTAGTATTAAATTCCTCTTTGAGGCTCAACCAGTCCCATAGCCACAAAGATGCAGGGATTATGGAATAGGGGTGGGAGATATGCAAGTTTTTGAATGTCGACATTGTACACCTCAGGGTGAGGTTTCAGGATTCGCTATTTTTCAGCAAGAGCGAATTTTTTTGTAATATCATTGGCCTTGCATATTCCCTACGCAATCTGTTCCCATAAAAGATCTATCCACACTACTAATCGTTGACAAATTAGCATCGATTATCTAGATTGACATCCGTGATAATGGGACTGCAAAGGTATGCTTTTAACTGGGAGAGAGGTCGATTGACAAACAATGGCCTCGTTTCATACTCCTGTAATAACCGTGTCAACAGGGAATACCTTTCATAGATATGGCTTGAATGCGAGCGATTGTTTCTTGAGTTGAATAGCTTGATTCATTATTCCAATCCTCTGTTTTTGAGTTTGCCTCCACAATGACCGATGTCTTATGATAAGTTCTGTCCCTTTAGTTTCAGTTGTCATTCCTACTTTTCACCGTCCTGACTTGTTATTAAGAGCTATTCAGAGCGTTCAAGCCCAAACATTTCGGGCCCTTGAGATTGTCATCGTGATCGATGGTGTTGATGTGGAGACCTCCAAAGCCTTGGAATGCATTGTTGATCCCCGTTTAAAAGTGATCTGCCTACCCGGAAAAGTCGGGCGCGGTGCTGCCACGAATGCTGGTGTTCAGGCAGCAAACACTGAATGGATAGCCCTTCTGGACGATGATGATGAGTGGTTGCCCGACAAGATTATGATCCAATGGCAAACTGCCCAGTCTTCTCAGAGCCAATGTCCTATCATTTCATGCAGGTTCAAAGCGCGGGCGGAAGCGGGTGAACTAACCTGGCCGCGCCGCAGTCCCTCACCCAATGAACCACTCTGTGAGTATTTACTCGTGCAACGAGGGTTGCGCGGTGGAGAAGGGATGCTTCTTCCTTCTACTCTCTTACTGCGCCGTAAGTTGATGTTGGCTGTCCCTTGGGGAATGACACCTGTGTTTAACGACCTTGACTGGCTTTTGCGTACCGCGGCTCAAACTGGGATCACTGTGGAGTTTGTCCCCTACCAACTCCCGTTAGTTATTTGGCACATGGATGGAAATCGGAACCGGATCAGCCTAGGGGGTGATTGGAAGTCCGCGCTTCAATTTGGAAGAGATCATCGTGATCTGTTGACTTCCAAAGCCCATATCTCTTTTCTCCTGACCCAGGTGAGCATGATTGCTTCCCGAAGCGGGAATCCGAAACTTTTTTTTGCGCTGGTTCGGGAATCATTTCTATATGGACGACCGCGGCTTCTTGATTTGGCAGCGCATTTATTAATATGGCTTGTCTCCCCAAATTCCCGGATTCGAATAACCGCAGAGCTGGATCGATGGAAGGAGAAGTTGGGGAAAAAGCTATTTTCTTGTCCCGCGGATCCCCGTCAAAGGTAGTTATAAAAACAGGAGAAAAGATGCTTTGAAATTTGCCGCGTGGAACAAAATCATGAAGCTGAGGACCGAGTTTTTTCCTGAAATGGATAGGAGGTAAGTAAGCTTGCAGTCCATCTATACTTGGAGCAAGAAGTTGTTGGATCTGGCGAAGATCTTTCCTGGGACTCTTTATCAGGGAATGCGTCAGGCCGGCCACTTCCACGAAGTTGAAACCTTTTGTCTGTTTATTGGTTATCCCCGAAGCGGCCATACCCTGATCGGCTCTCTCCTGGATGCCCATCCCCAGGCGGTCATCGCGCATGAGTTGGATCTGTTGCGGTTCGTCTATGCACGATTCTTCAAACGGCAGCTCTTTGCCATGCTGTTAGAGAATTCCAGCGCTGCCGCTTCTTTGGGGGCAGCTTGGAACGGATACTCCTACCAAGTGCCTGGACAGTGGCAAGGAAGATTTCAGCGAATAAAAGTCATCGGAGACAAACATGGCGAAGCCACGACGGTTCGGCTTCATCTCTCCCCCTGGCTCCTTGATCGGCTCACAAATATGCTTGGAATTCCCATCAAATTCATCCACGTGATCCGCAATCCTTTTGATAATATCGCCACCATTGCCCGCAAAACTTATACGATCAATCCCATGCTCTTAAAGAGCCGAAACGGGGAACTGCAAGACAGTATTGATTATTATTTCACGCTTTGTGATACTGCAGTCTGGATCCAGCAACAACGAAGCCAAGATGTGCTTCTGGAGCATCATGAATCCTTTGTTGCCTCTCCTCAATCTGAACTGGAACGAATCTGTTTCTTTCTGGGATTGCCGACAACAGCGGAATATCTGGAATCGTGTGCAGCTATTGTTTTCAAAGGCCCCAACCGCAGTCGATTTTCCGTGACCTGGACGCCAGAATTGATTCAGCAAGTCCAAACGAAGATGCAGCTCTACCCGTTTTTAAAAAATTATACTTTTCAGGACTAGTTCTCCCGGCCTCATTGGGACCGAGCTTTGACCAACTGCTGGAAGAATTTAGAATGCAGCCATTAATTAGGACACCGAATATATTACAAAGAGCTTGGATAAATTGACTTGTCTTTCTTCTCCCGTTTACTTTCAACTCGGAAAGCTCATCGCCATTTTCTGAACGCCCCGATCGAAGCAGATCTCCTCATGCGTTCTGCCTGGGGGGGGGGTGTCATTTTAATGGGACAGGGGATTAAGTTAGTTCTGGGGATGGTTTCCCTCATCACCTTGGCCCGGCTATTGAGTCCAGTAGAGTTTGGTTTAGTGGCGATGGTGAATGCCGTCATTGGATTTGCGGGAGGGTTCCGGGACTTGGGGCTTCCCTCTGCCACAATTCAACGACAGGAGATCAACCACCGGCAAATTAGCACCCTCTTCTGGATGAATGCCGTCCTGAGCCTTTTGATTACACTGTTTTTCTTTGCTGCTGCCCCTCTGCTGGCCTGGTTCTATCATGATCCACGAGTAATGGGCATCACGTTGGCCCTCTCCCTGGTTTTTCTCATCGATGGAGTGGCTCGGCAACATGAGGCATTGTTATCTAGGCAGATGCGTTTCCCTGGCCTGATTGCCATTGAGGTTTTATCAACGACTGTCGGCTTAACCTCCGCCATCCTGCTTGCCCGGGCTCATTTCAGTTACTGGGCTTTAGTGGGACAAGAAATTGTGATTGCATCGGTCAGCACCATGGCTATATGGACTTGGAGTGGATGGTGGCCGGGGAAACCAGCTTGGGACAAAGAGGTTCGTCCCATGGTGAATTTCGGATTGAATCTCGCCGGATTCAAGCTGTTGAATTATTTGACCATGAATCTGGATTGGATCTTAATTGGCCGTTTTTGCCAAGCAGGACAACTGGGGTTTTATGAAAAGAGCTACAACCTTCTTGCCATCCCTTATCGGCAACTTACCGCTCCGCTGACACGTGTCATTATCCCGGCACTGAGCCGCCTGCAGAAAAACCCTGAACGATATCGATCTTTTTACATAGCGGGGCTGGCCTTTTCCTTTGCTCTCAGTCTCCCCCTGATCGCTTTTTTGTTCGTTGATGCTGAAACGGCAGTGCTGGCCCTTTTGGGAAGTCGATGGCTCCCGCTCGTATCCATCCTCCGAGTTATGGCGCCGGCCCTCTTTTTCGGCAGATTCAATATCATCACAAATTGGCCCTTTATTTCTTTAGGACATGTAGATCGGCAATTGAGATGGGCAGCCTATCTCATCGTTCCTACTCTGCTTGGATATTTTCTGGGAATTCGGTGGGGGACAGTGGGCGTGGCAGCAACCATGAGCATTACCACTTGTGGTCTGCGCATACCTGCCATCATCTATTGTTTTCACGACACACATCTGAAATTGAGAGATGTTTGGTTGGCTGCCTGGCGTCCATTTTTTTCCTCAATTTCGGCCGGCTTTTTCCTCTGGAGTCTTCATAGCCTGTTCCTCTTTCCCCCCCAGGGGGTAAGACTGCTCCTGATAGACGCACATTTATATTTGGCATTCTATCTTGCCGTCTGGCTGATCTTGCCCGGTGGCAGGCAGTCTCTCTCGGAATTAATTCAACTGCTTCATCAACTTCGCCTCCAACGATCTGCTCCCGAATGACGGGGAAAACGCTGTGTTGCACAAGAGGGATCAAAACATCGAATAGAAGATTTTTTTCAGATGTCACACTGCCTTCCTTTCTATTCCCCATCACCAAAAATTAATGCTTGAATCGAACGGAATGGGATGCAATCACTTTTCAGGACGGTATTCTCAATCGAAGCGTATCACAAGTTAATTTGAATGTGTGTGAGCTTAAAAAACAGGATATCCAAGCTGCGTGATCAAAGGCTCGGCAATGTAGCTGATTAATTTCCTTTCTGAGTCGGACAAACGGGCCAGGCTCTTTTCGTTGAGGTCGATAATTTTTTGAGGTCTTCCCTCTATATTATGAGCAAAAACAGCGCCGCCAAAGATAGAGGGACTGAAGGGTTCCTTTAATTCCAGGAACTCTTCAAATCGCTGCAGATGTTTTGGGGGATTGGCACAAAAGGCCTCATAGGTAAAGAAAAAGGACCGTTCCAAAAAAGACAGATCTTCCAAAAGAAACTCATGACCTCGTCGCCAATGAAGTGCTGCCTCCTCCAGAGAAATGCCTTCCCGCCGATGGATTCCTTCGCAAACGGCATAAGGATTTCGGACGATGGCCAGAAATCGGCAGGGTTGAAAGTGGCGTTGCAGCCATCGGGATCTAATTGTATTCGGCGGACTTTTTTCCAATAGGATTCCCGGCCGTCTCGGATAAAAACGAGCCCAGTCATAGCGTACCCGCAAGGCTGGTGCCGGATCGCTGTCTTCTGTCCAGCGAAAAATCTCCGCCTGTTTAGTCCAATTCCGGCTCACACCCAGCTTGCGCGCCCTGGGAAGGGCTGAAGTAAGTCCCTGCCCAGCGCTGGGCAAATGACGGATCTCTGGGTGGCGGCCCAGAATGTTCGAGAGCAAGGAAGTACCAGAATTGTTGAGACCGAGGATAAACAGCCAGAAATTGTTTCCAAGCTGAAGTCGCCGTTCGGTCCAAGCAGTAATTGCTTCCGGCGTGGAGATGTGCCACTGAAGCTGATGTCTCAATGAAATGGGAGCCTGAAACAGCATTCGCAGTTTTCGATGCAGCTGCCATTGCCAATATTCAGATGTCAGGGAAGCCTTGAACATGGGATCCCAATTGTCTCGAATTTTCAGAACCCTCAAAGTGGTTCAAATCAAATCTTCGCATCACCCAAACGGTATAAAAGGCATCCCTTTCTGAACGCGGCACGAAGAGTCTCCCGGGAAGTTTTTCCACTGAGAAATCAACTGACCGCTTGGAAACGATCATAGCCAAATTGTTCCATGAGTGGTCCAGCAATCCGGTCAATGACAGCGATATCTTCCCGGGAGAGCCTATCCAGACTGAGGGTATTCAGGTTGCGGATCATTTGAGGCGCGCCAACAATATTATGGGCAGCCACCGGACGGCTTGACAAGCTGGAATCAAATGGACTCTCCAATCCCAGGTATTTTTGGATTTGCCTGAGTTGTTCGGCCGGCTGAGCACAAAATTCCTCATACGTAAAAAGCAGACAATGATCGAGATGTTTCATTTCCTCCAACAACCGCTGGTTCCCCTTTGTCCAATGGATTGCCGCGTCTTCAATTCGAATGCCAACCCGGCGGCGAATCCCCTCACAAACAGCATAAGGATTACGGACGACAGCTAAAAAACGGGAAGGGCAAAAATGGTCCTGAAACCAGCTTGCTTTCAGAGTATGTTTCGGGCTTTTCTCCAGCAGAATGCCAGGCCTGGATGCATAGTAATGAGCCCAGTCATACTGGATGCGCAGGGCTATTTTGTGTGACCACTCTTCTTCGAGCTGATGCGACTCGACTCCTTGAGTCCAATTGCGTCCTACCCGGCTGTTCGTAAGCCGAGGAAGCGCATTGGTCAGTTTGCCTCCAGGTTTGGGCATGGATCGGATCAAAGGGTGTGAGTCCAGGATTCGCGACAACATCGTGGTGCCTGAGTTATTCAGACCAATGATGAAAAGCCAGAAGTTGGGAGAAACCTGCAACTGCCGCTCTGTCCATTGCGCAAGATGGGACGAGCTGCTAATATACCAGCGCAATTGGTGAAGCATAAAGCCCGGGGAAAAAAGGTATTGTTTCAGCCTGCGCCGCACCATCCAGTAAACTGGATTTGGAACAATTGAACGCATTTTCATAGCGGTTTTAATATATTGGTTTTGTAAGTTTTGTCAATAAAATAGGGCCTTGCGGAGAGTTGTGGGGGATAATGTTTGCGATTTTCTCAACATTTAAGATAAAAGTATGAACCCATATGCGTAAAGTTATATGGAGTTGAGATTTTGGATATCGTCATTGTTCCCGATTTTGATGGTCCGCTCGTCGCTCGCTTTGAAGCTCGAACGTTGCTTTTTCTCGCCTCCTGGCTCGAATTGAGCGGAAAAGCGCGGACTTTTCCATTGCACTTGGCCTGTATTGGAGAGCCGCCTGCGCGAGTGATGGAGCTGGCCCGTAAATGCCAAGCTATTATTACGGTGTTTCCACCACTAATCATTGACCAGCGGCGAGCTTCCAACAAACTTCGAGGGTTGGAAGTAAAAGCAAAAACTGACCAGCTGTTGTTGCTTGATATGGATGTTTTGCCATTGTCAGATTTCAGCGGCTTGGAAAATAAACAAAATGCTCTTTCTGCCGCGGTGGCCATCCGAGCCCGGGTCCCTGAACGTTATTGGAAAAAGATTTATCCTAGCCTGGGGCTTCAATTGCCAGAGCAGCGCGTAGTTAGTGCCGTGGGAAGAATGAATTGCGGACCAATGCGGCAAACGGATTATCCCGAACAGAACACCGAGATATTGTCCATGTTGCCTTACTATAACAGCGGGATTCTGCTAATCCCTGGCGACTGCCAACTAAGGCTGCTCTGGGAAGACCATACCCGGCGCATTGCGGCCCTGTTTCAACCTCACGAGGAGGCCTACCGCTCAGTTGCCGCCAGTGACCAGGCAGGGTTGGCAACCGCTATTCAATCATTAATGCAACAGGGAATTCCTTTCACTCCTTTGTCAGACTGCTTTCATTCCCACTGGCTCTATCTATACCGCCGGATGCCATCATTGTCGGAGATGAAGCTCTTCCATGCCATCGGACTGTTTATGAAAACGCATCGCATCGACAGGACTCTTCCTTATCAAGTTGATCGTTTTCGCATTCATCTGATGCACCGCTTGATGGATGAGTGGCGCCGGGATCCAGAACCAGCATCCAAGATCACCCTTTTCAAAAAATATTTATTGCCCTCCTTGATGGATGCTCAACGGTTGGGACTGAGATTGAAACGAATTTTCCGGAAACATGTTCAACCATTGTTGTAAAAACCTCACCTTGAAGGGCAGTGTATTTGCCGCAAAGAGACGACTCTTTCAATATCCCTTGGCTCGGCGCCTGAGGTGGAATTCGATCTCAGGATAGGGCAAAGTCCATCAGGAAAATTATGCTACCCAATCTGATCATCATTGGAGCGCCCAAAGCTGGAACGACTAGTTTGCATTATTACCTCAGTTTACATCCTGAAATTTCAATGTCCAAGCAGAAGGAACTGCGTTTTTTTTCCCATCAACGAAACTGGCAGCGGGGATTAGCTTGGTATGAATCCCAGTTCTCAGATCATACAAAAGTCGTGGGAGAAGCTTCTCCCAGCTATAGTCAATATCCCCGCTTTGCCGAGACGCCTGAGAGGATCTTTGCCGTGGTGCCCAACGCCAAGTTGATATATATGGTGCGTGATCCAGTCGAGCGCCTGATTTCTCACTATACTTTCGCTTATTCCTGCGGCAACGAAAATCGGACTTTTCTTGAAGCTCTACACGACCCGGAAAATCGCTACTTCTATGCCAGCCGCTATTACCTGCAGATCGAGCGCTATTTAAAATATTTTCCTCGTGAAAAAATTCTGGTGATTTCCCGTGAGGATCTCCATCTGAACAGTCTATTGACCCTGCAAACTGTTTTCAGATTTTTAGACGTAGATGACTCGTTTTGGACTTCCGCATTTTCAATTCGTTTGAATGAAGCTCGCTTCCAAGGCCGTAAAAATCGTTTGGGACGGTGGCTCGCAAAAATCAACCAGCGAGCAATTGTCCATCTGATTCCCATGATTTGGCGAATTCATATAGGGAGACACATATATCGCCCTTTTTCCATACCGGTCTCCAAGCCCGCCTTAAATGATGAACTCTTTCAAGAAATAGCCAATCACCTGCGGGATGATATCCACAAATTCAAAAATTGGGCTGGCTTGGATTTTCCGGATTGGACGTTATAAGTTCAGACGATGCGCTGATATCTTATCCCGGCAAATTTGACAAGGTCATGGGGTGGATCGTTTCTTAAGGGCTGTCCGATAGATGACAATTCCTCCGCCAATCGCTAAAGATCCCAACACTAAATACAACAGGATCGATCTCGACTTATGCGCCTCATTGAATCGATCCTGTTTGACATCCCGATAAGCAATAATAAGGGTTGCATTGGTTTTGGAATTGACCAAGGTAAAGGAATCTATCCCGATCTTGGAGATATACCCCTTAACCATTGTGCCATTCTTCAACATAATCTTGGCTTTCTCGCCGACCCCGATTTTATTGATCATCGACTTAATGGCAGACTCCGATTTGGATTCTTCGTCTGTGGATTGAGGAGCAGGTAAAGAGATCACTAGAAAGCCACAACTTAATAATAAAAAAACCGATACCAAAATTGACTTATTTAGCATACATATTCCTTTGCAGGTTTGAGAACTGTGGAAGAGTTGTCTCTGCAAAGAAAGGTGTTTCATCTGCTCTCCAAAGTTTGTGTACTTCAAAGCGATATAATGTTGTACAAAATCAAGTTAGATTAATTTTTACGAGAATGGAAGCAGAAAATAAAAAACTAAGCGACCATGGTATCGTGACTCATTAGCAAGCGTTATGCTGCAATTTGAGGGAATAAGCCATGGTTTCTTTTGTGGCCACGCTCAACCACTAACCAGGCTCTTCATTCTACGACCGAGTTGAATTTAGCTGAGGTTCGATCATTCGAACCTCAGCCATCATGGATGCACATCACCATTGATTTCGCATCAAGTCATGGACTGATACATCAAAACCCCGAAGTTTGCGCGCGAAGTCCCTCCTGAGCAGCACTTCTTTGCAAAACTACATTGTCTTCCCATTTTCAAAAACCATCGGAAACCGTACTTATTTGGGCTCTGGTGGTTTCAAAATTTAATATCGTTGCCAAAGGCGCATGGGGAGTCAATTACGACCAATGGACACATTCAATCGAGGCCTTATGAGGTCAGATTTCACGGTGGCGGCATTTGTTCAGGAAACGACACTATTGTATGATCGCCATCACAGGCCCCACAATATTAGGCTAAAAGCATGCACCGAAATTACGATCAGACGCGCGAAGACTGGCGATGGAATATTAGTACATAAAGATATATTGAATTCTCATGCTGTAGAAAATGTTCAACTATATTCAGTCCAAGATATTGAGCAACGAGGTGTATTTTGATTGCGGATCGCATTACCTACTCCCTGTGCGTAACCGCGCAGGGAGCGGGAATATTCCAGGAAACTGGCAGAATAGCGCATGGGAGAGACACGATTGCGGGCATGGGGAACTGGCCGGAGGGAAACGGGACTTACAATTCACCTAGCGGGGCAATGTCTTCAGGAGCGCGCTGACGCCATTCCAAAAGATTTGCACGCCGATACAGAGCAGAATGAAGGAAGACAGACGAAGGATCACGCTCATGCCGGTCTTTCCAAAGGCCTGCTCCAGCCGGTCGGCAAAACGGTAGCAGAGGAAAATGCAGAGGCTGATGACCAGCGGCGCCATCAGGGCGGTGCCCAGCCAAGTCATACCGCGGTGAGGGCTATTGGCGGCGTTTACACCCAGCGTCACGGCTACGGAAATCGAGCCGGGTCCCACGGTCACAGGCAGGGTGAGAGGATAAAAAGCCTTGCCCACAGCTGTGGCTGGATCAACGATCTGTTTGCGCTTCGCGGACTCCTCTTCCGCCGGCGGATTGAGCAACGCCCAGCCGGTGGAGAGTAGCAACAGCCCGCCCCCCACCTGCACCACCGGCAAGGAGATGCCGAAAAAGCCAAGCACATGAGTCCCTACCAGCATCGATCCAATCAACAACATGAAGCCATTTAAGGCAATCCTCCGGGCCAGCCAGAAACGGATGGCGGGTTCATAGTCTTCCGTCAGCTTATAAAAGATCGGTGCGATTCCCAGGGGATTTACGATAGGAAACAGCGCCCCAATTCCTACAAGAGAGGCCTCTATGAATGTGGTCAATGGTTCCGGCATGATGCAAATCCTCACAATTAATTTAGAACACGGAGTTCCGTAAAAGGCGCATCAAAATTGGCAACGCCACCGAAGATAACACGATGCTCAGCCGCTCTTCCAGCACAAAGCTGCTTTTTCTATAAATTTGGCCTTGAGAGACGGTGCTTTTTCTAAGGCGCAGGAATTGTTATGGCGCTGACGGGACAGAGTGGGCTAATCGGGGCTGCTTTGGACAGATCTCTGAGGTCCTTCCAGCTTTATGTCAGAAGGAAATGCATGATGAGTTGATTCCTCGCTCTCAGACTGGATCCCATCAGCCCTTGCAATATGCAATCCATTTGATTAATATCTTGGTTTTTCCTAAGTTTTGTAGGGAAGGTTGTGGCTCAATCATCAACGGGAGGGAGAAGAGCGTGGCTCGTCCTTTGCGCCTTGTCCTTTAGAGTGCGTCGTATCGCATTACATCGTGAGGAAATGAAAAATGCAAAATCTTTGTCGATGATCGAGATCGCGCGGCCATGCTGGAAAAAATGGCTGCGCGTCTGTCGGGCTATCAGGTCCGGATGAAGGCCTATGTGTTGATGAGCTGCCTTTTTCGCCTGATTGCCTCGACTCCGCGCGGGAATCCGAGCTGTGAAGGAATTGGTACGTGAACGCTCATCCTGAAGTGTCGAAAGGCGAGAGGTGAGAAATCTAATTCTGCTTTGTTAGTATAAGCGAGCCGGGAGGGCGAGGCTCCCGCCGTGCCGCGCGGACTATCCCACCTGCACAATGGCTTGACAGAAGGCTCGCCTTCCCCTCGGGCCGCCACAATACAAACGGTCGGGAATGGGGAGATATATAAGAAAAGCAGGACTAAGCGCAGATCAATAGTCTTAGATCATCCATCGAGGAGGACATCATGAGGAAATTCAGTTGCAGTCTGTTCGGTCTCGTCTCGATTATTTTTCTTGCGGCGGGAGTTGGAGTGGCTCAAGAACCGGATGTCGAAGGGGGGAAAGACCATCCTTTGTTCAACCGCTTGCCGGGGTATTTCATTCAGCGGTATGAAGAAAAGGACTTTGAAGGGCACACCTTCAAGGATGCCAAGGGTAGGGATATAAAGGTTGAGGGGCGGTACTTCGTGATTCGTTATAGCCTCCAGCCAGGCGCCAAGGAACTCAGCCGCATCCAGATCCACCGCAACTACGAAAATGCCGTCATGAAGATTGGTGGCAAGGTGACGGGGCGGGATGACGATGGCAACCTCTATTTAACCGTCCAAAAAAATAACAAGGATATTTGGGTTCATGTTTCTGCTTACATCACGAGCGAATGGGAACTCATCATCGTAGAAAAAGCAGCGATGGAGCAGGACATTGTGGCCAATGCAGCCGCGCTGACCCAGGATATTAAAACGAGCGGGCACGCCGCGATTTACGGGATTTATTTCGACTTTGGGAAATCGACGATCAAGCCAGAATCCGAGTCCGCCATCATGGAGATTGCGAAACTCCTCAAGAATAGTCCCGATTTGAAGGCCTATGTGGTTGGGCATACCGACAACGTGGGAAGCTTGGATTCCAATATGACCCTATCCCTGGCCCGGGCTGAAGCCGTGGTACAAACTCTGGTCGCAAAACATGCCATTGCGGCGGGTCGGCTCAAGGGATGTGGCGTTGGACCCCTTGCTCCCGTGATCTCCAACGACAACGAGGAAGGAAAAGCCAAAAATCGCCGCGTGGAGATTGTCAAACAGTAGCCGTCAGAAATCCGGAACCTGTTGCTATTGGTAACGCCAAATGGCAGATAGATTAAAGGCGAAGCGTCCTCACGCCCTCACTGTGCCCGCGAAACAATTGAGATACCGCCGGGGAATGAGTTGCACAGCTGGAGCGGGCAAGCGTAACAGCTGTCACTCGGGTGAATAAGTGAATCGGAGTTGCACCAAGTGCAGGCCGAGAAGGCGGGCAATCTCGTAGAAATATCGAGGCAGCGCGTGGAAGTCGGCTGGGACCCTGAAAGGCCGATGGCTAAGGTGGCCGGATTTTTCCATTTGGATGCATTTGAACCGCACATGCTCAGGAGGAAGACAAGAGCGCGGATGGCGGCGATGAAGTGTTTTTATGAGCAGGCGGGCTTGAGCCAGCAGTAGGTAGCGCAGTGGTTGGAACTCAAGAGCGGTCCACGGATAAGCCAATATCGGAAACTCTCTGAAGCCGCGTTGAAACAAAATCGCCAAATGCTACGGCAAATGAGCTATTTGAATGAAGGTTTTGTGGGAATATCCTAAATCTGCATATTGCAAGCTCTGACCCTCCTGCAACACAGAATGAAGATCCGATTCTGGCAGGGGAGTAGACGGCATGTTCGCTTCCTTACTTAAAGCCAGGCCTTTTCTACCCTAGATCATTTTTTTCAAATCTCGCTTTTACCGAATCAAATAGCCTCGAAAATTGATTGTCGGATTCGGGGGTCATCCGTTCTGGCATATCCTGAAGGCCATTAGGGGGAATATTTTCATAATTCACAATATTTCCCCCTCGCGTTGGATCCAAGAGGGCAGAGAGCGCCTTTCGCCCCCAACCCATCTTCCTCAGGTGGTCCCGGATCCTCAGATAACGAATGACTCTCTTTCCTCCTTCTCCAACCGCTGAGACAATGGCCATCCCAAAGGCAAAGGAGATCTTATTTTGGGAGGATCGTGGATCGGCCACCGGAAACTGTAGCGAGAGAATTTGGTCCGTATCTATGATTTTACCCGCGTCGCGCAGAGTATTCACTATTTGGTTCTCAAGGAAATTTAACTCCGCATGGGCATGGCCGGCTGGGCCCACGTCCAATGGGGTTATTATTATGTCCTTGTTGTCGAATATTCCCAAATCCAGCCGTCTCTCGCAAAATGACTGGAAACGAGCGCCGTAAGTGCTGGCGCTGATGGCAAAGGTGATGCGAAACATGCCCGACCAGGACCAGTGCCTGAATAAATTCATCCAACCGCGGTTGTCAGGATGATCGAATTCTTGCTCCAGATGCAGGTCTAAATAGACATTCTCCATCAGCTGGATCATTTGGTTGCAGACATAAAAGCCGGCCCGCATCTGTCCGTAGTCTTCGGGCAGCCAAAGAGCGGCTGGGGGAGCACTCGAGAAAGACGCCGCAAGACGCTGCCATTCGGGATAAATTTGGGCATCCAGGAATTGCAATTTTTTCGATGTCCGGATGAGATTAAAAATGCCACTGACCGTATCCGCGTGTTTGGTGAACGATTCTTGTATCGCGCGGCTGGCTGGATACCAGCGCTGCCGCAAGCCGGTAATTAAATCGGGAATGAAACTGTCCGGCGAAGTAGCTTGATCGGTCAATGTCTGCGGGGTTGTCCCAAGTTCAAAGACCGTCCGCGCTACATGCATTCCGAGCTGTCGATAGCTTTCAAATTGTGATTCGCTGAACCATTGGTCTGCCGTAGTTTCATGGGGGAAATCCAAATGCGCCTCGCCGTACTGCCGAACATCCATCGGTTCGGACCCATAAAACGCAGGCTTAAGGTAGATCAAGGTGCCCAAACTAGCCTTGCCCCCATCCACGGCCTTGTAGTAAATGTTGCCAATGGCGCAGTAAGCCGCATCGGGCTTGGCTCCTACTTTTCGCGAGTAGATGGGCATTCCTTTAAATGTAATGGGAACACCCATGTCAATATTGATTTTGCGTATGGCATTGCCCAGATCCTCGAAGGTGCCTGCCGGATCGCATCCTGCATCTACTACGACAATAAAATTGCAGCGCCGCCGCACCATTTCATAGAGCCCTAAATTTTCAAAATGCCCGCCATCCGAGAGATAGACGAAGTGGCTCTTATCATCGCAGGCACTGAATGCTTCTCTTACGAAATACCACAATCCAAAACGGGGCGCCGGCTTTTGATATACGGGTTTAATCCAGTGCCGACGCGTATTTCCGGCGATCCCTGTATTCCCTAGCCATGCTCCCAAACGAATATTGAATAGAGTTAACAAAAATGCGACTGCGGGAGAAGAATGATATCCCATGTTAGGGCTGATCGCCGCGCCTGAAAGCGAGACGGCGGTGCCCAATGTAATGGACTTACTGTTGGCGCCACTCTCCGAAAGAGCATATTCTGAGCTGCGGCGATAGCCTAACTTGTGGCTGCCAACATGCAGGGGTGTAATCACAAACGATGCGGCCTTCCTCTCTTGCCACGCAAGCTTTTCTCCTTTGTCCAAATTGAGCGTCGTATTCACGATATGGAATGGTTTCTGACGGGGCTTTGCCAGGTCAGACATGGCCAAATCATCTCTGTCGTCAAAACCCGTGAAGAGGTTGGGGCTTCGCTTCAGATTCGAAGCTCCCAGATAGGCCCGAATCAGACGATTTCGATACATAGCCTGAAGTGAGAATTTGTTCATATCAACCAACATCGCCACACCCACCCCACAAGCAAGCAGGATTGCAAACATTTCCGCCACCGGCCAAAATTGTGAATTGAGAACCGCCGTCATATGAGGAGAGAGCGAATGAGGGGAACTTAATTGGAATGAACCGAGACCCACGGGAGTAAACAATGCATTGAGTGAGTCAATAATATGCTTCGAAATGGCATAACCACAGGTGACGGCTGGGGTCGGTCCTCCCAGATACCAATTGATAATTGCACTTGTTCCCAGCGATATCATGGCAAAGATGAATAGCAGAGAGATTGGAGCTGCAAAACTCAAAAGGAGGGCATTCCATCCCGGCTTTTTGTCCTTTTTGTTTGCCGCCGTAGCAGAGCTGTAGCCCATATATAGGGAATACAAAAGGGCCAATGTTCCGCCGCCGGCGGCCGCATAGCGCTGGAACTCTCCTTTCAGAGAGAGCATTAGCTCCGGCCCATATATGACCAAGGAACTAAAGCCTGCCCAGGCAACTGCCAGGATAAAAATCCAACTGCCCGCTCGAGCCATCCATTCGCGATCAGCTTCGTCAGTGTAACGGCTGATTAATCCAACGACCAAGATGGCTGAAACTAGCAGGAAGAGGAACAAAAAAAGGGGCGAGGCAAAACAGACAAAACGATCTGGATGATTGATCGGATCGAGAAACTGATGATTCCGAGTCAGCCTCAATACAATCTCCCAAAGGATGATGCCACCAATGGCTGAACGCATCAGAAAAATCAAGAAGTCGATTAGGCGCCGCGACAGAGTCCGTGATGGAGACTCTGGGCGAGTCCACCGCCTATTTAGAAACAAAGCTACGACAGAGCCCGCGAGATTCATGACAAAAGAGATGCCAAGGAAGTGCCAAATAGAAAATCGCTCATCTATTCCAAACCGCCGAATCCATGCCCAGGATGTGGTCATTACCACAGCAAATAGGACCAGCGGCGCGAGGCAATGCCCTAGGAAATCTCTCTGGTTGCGGTTCTTTTTTGTCTGACTGGGAATATTGGAGGCCAAAAATGCAATTGCATATGCGCCGGAAACAATGCCAAGGACTAACAGAATTTGCCAAAATCCATCGTAGGAATCCCAGCGAACCGCCGCAATACATAATCGGGGGATGATCAGCACGGCCGCCAGAATGGGGATGAAGACCGCCCAGTTTATGATCAAGTTCCGAAGATAAATAACTACCAGGGTCCAGACATCCGCTGAAAAGAGTCCCACCACGGGACTCAAATAATTGCTAAAAGATCTCAAATGGTTTACTGGCTTTGGCTCCGGAGAGTCTTCGGATGCATGGGAACTACTTAGTTGATTGGCTGCGCACTTGAAGTTTTCCCCGCTATTGTGAATCCAGGCAGATAGCCAGCTTCCAATATATCCACCCCCCGAGACGGTGGAAAGATAGTCAAATCTTCCCAATAGGCCGCAATGAGCCAGACCCTGCAAAACACCCAGCGAAAAAGTAGCGCTGCGAATTCCCCCTCCTGATAGGCAGAGAGCTGTTCGCCTTTGGCAGTGAATAAGAGCGTAAATTTTTTCCAAACGAATCTGATCGATCGGCAGAAGGAAGTCAGGGAAAAGATCCTCCAAGAAGAGGCGATTGCGATATTCCCGATCAGCACCTTCTAATTGGAGCTTGAAAAGTTCCTCTGTCATCGCTTGCAGCTTGGGTGAGGCAGCATTTTCCGACACGTGGTCGAGCAGAGGCAAAGAAAGCAATTTATTCAGATAACACAAAAGATTGTCGGGCTGGATCTGCGGGAATTCTTTTTTCAGCAACTGTCTATCGTTTTCGCCGAGATGAAATTGAAAGTTATTCAACTTTTGGCAGAATTCTTTCTTCTGATCATGACGGTCAACTCGACGGAGATGTTCCTCACTGAATTCCCAAGTTGAACTGGCGGGAACTTCTAACTCTTGTTCCAATACTTCATACGGCTGCAGCGGCAGCTTGCGATTACAACTACACGCGTTCATGGGGCCTCCTTTGTCTTAATGGGAAAAGATATCGCCAAGCTTGGTCAGATCGAATTGAATCCCGATATAGCTTTGAATGCTGTCCGATCCTCCGCCGGCATCGCTATCCACGGTCATTTCTACAAAGGGTCTCACCAGGTTGTTCTTGAATATGTCAAAAAAGAGAAATCCATCCAATTTCAGTCGGTTCTTTTTCTTGTTCGGCAGGAACAAATCGGTTTTGCCAATCCCCACTTCAAAGAAGCTATCCATGAATTTGCCTTTGGTGGCGGTAAGTCCGAGGGCGGCATACTGATGAACGTCCATCACGTCTCCCCCGGTACCCGCCACCGTAAGAAATCCAAATTGAGATTTAAAATATAAATTGGCTGGATTAGCTGAATGTTTTTGAAGCGTCCAGAATTCATACCGAAAACCGGCAAAAGCCTCCAGACTGGTGGCATTCCTCAATAAATACAGCGTTTGTTGTCCAGCAGTGGCGGGATTGAACTTCCCACTGCAAGTCGGCAAGTCAGGAACCGCCTTGCAGTCGACGTCGGCACTCCGCACTCCATGAACCGTCTCGCCAAACAGCCAGAGTTTGGGATGTCTGAACTCGGCCGGTTTTCCATCCTGGCCCGAGATGCGATAGGCAAAATCAAAACCGCCTACCGCTCGTTCTTTCAAAATCCCGGACTCTTTTGGGTTTATATATCGATTGATTTCGCCCGCGGCAAAGCTATCGATGGCAATCCCCAGGTAGGCAGTGGCCTCAAAATTATCACGTTGGTCAGGACAGAGGGCTTCTGCCAAACGCACCGCCTTCATTTCCACTTGTGCCGAGTCGTCAGGATCCAGAAGGGTGATGGAGTTTTCGCCCACCGCCAATTTGACTTCCGCTTCTTGTGAATTGGTCCCCGCCGCCACCGAGACATCTGTCGTGGATTCCTTTCCCTCCTTGTCTTTTACAGTCGCTTTCAAGTGGCTTGGAGGGCTGGACAGGTTTAATTTGATAACGATGGAATCCTGACAGGTTTCAACGCGGCCCACGGGAGATATAATCTGGATGGTCTTTTGATTCGCACCAAAAACAATGGAAGAAAGACTAGAGGTCAATGCCCATATGACACAACTCAAAATTAGATTCCTAGTGATGAATCTTTGCATGTCCATCTCTTTCTCCTTTCCTTCCGATAGATCTTTGAAACATTTGGAAAACCGAGTAGCCGGAACAACACGACTTCCCATGGCGGGGGAATGTTAGACTTGCCGACGAGACATCCCCCTGGCGCTCATGCGCCCTCCCATCGGAGCTAGTTGTGCTCACAAGGGTTTTTCTTTATGAGTCCCTCTATGCGCTGTATTCACCTTGATTTTCTGGTTGACAATAAGTCTCACGCCCAAGGCCATCGGCATCCAGTGGCATGAAGGCTCATCCCGTCAAGACACAATTAGTTTTTAGTATATTAATGGACGTATTTGAGCTTAGAGAAGTTGAACTTGTCAACATTTTAATTGCTTTTTGAATCCTCATGCGGCTTGAGTGCCGGACTTGAAGTGTGCCAAGGAAGCTTGGTTCTTATTTACATCTGGGAAGTCAATGTCAGGCGAGACCTAGCAAGTCGCTTGTGCCGAGTCTTGCAGGTATAAAGTAAAGTGGAGGATGCTGCCAACCGAACGGAATATTTGAAGCGCAGACAGTGAACCAGACAGGTCATAAGGGTGAGACACCATCCTGATGTCTGTTACTGCCTCGTCACAGGGACAAAGCGGATGGCGAAGCTGTTTCGGAAGGCGGAAGCCAAGAGGCCATTAGGATCAGACCTTTCATAATTATTTTGGCGCGAGGCAAAAAAAAGAGAAAAATTAGATTTGCAGATGCAAAATCCCCTTGTATGCCTGCCTCCAAATAACTCATAAGGATTTATTCGGACGCTGACCCAATTCGAATGATTCGTCCGACCAAACAATTCAGATGCTGCCGGGCGATCGGTTGCCCAAGTAAATCGGGAAGGTGCGACCGCTGCCATCCGTACGCGTTCGCCTGTGAGGTGAGGAGGCAAGGTCGGCATGGCAACGCGCGAAGGATTGCGCGTTCCAACTTTTATCTTTGCGGAGTCGAGAGCAGGTTGCGCAAGAAGTTTCTGACAATTTCTTTCTTCGCGGGAGATTTTTCCAGACCTTCCCAGGACCAAAAAATCACTCCGCGGGACGGGGACTTCAAGGCTTCCGTGAGCGACTCTTGAAAGGCCGCGGGAGTTAAAGCGTCCCGCACATAGTCTTCTTGAACCTGAATGCTGGGAATGACCTGTTTGCCGGAAAGATTGGCTGCCTCTTCCACAACGAAATGTACCCAGTCTGGTATCTGCCGCACCATGTGGAAATAGCACATGGGGGAAATATAATCCGTAAAGGGAGCGATTTGGGAAAGATCCTGGCCGGCGATGGACTGCATCGCCCCGCCAAAATCCGCTTTGCGCCAAGGGACGGTGTGGACGTTGATTTTGATGGTGGGCTTAGCTTTTCTGGCTTCCGTGGCCAGGCTTTCGACAACTTGAGCAATCCACCGGCATTTCCATTGTGTCCATTCTTTGAAATGATTCGACAAAATCCAATGGGCTTTTTCCCGGGTCTCAACCAATTCCACCGGCACCTTTATACCCATCGCTTTCTGAAACTTCTCCAGGCAGGATGAATCAAAGCAACAATTGGGCAGGGAATCCAGAGTCCTGTCAGGATAAACCATTTCCCAAAAAATGAAATAGCGTATGAAATCCAAACTGATTCCATCTGGATCATATTCGCGAATCAACCGCCGGATTTCAGCTTTTTTTTCATTCAAAAATTCCCTTCGGGTGGGACAGACAAACTGGACCCAATCGTCCTTGGCTTTTTCACCAGTTTGTGTGATCGAGTATAGTCCGGGCTGTTTTGCCAATTTGTCGGCGTCAAAAAAAACAGGGAATATGACAAATGTGTCGATTCCATCTTTTCGAGCCAGTTTTCTGAATTCTGGTCTGGAATAGAGCCCGGTGCTGACAAAGGCCGTGTTGAAACTCAATTCGCGCCATTCCTCAAAGAGTTTGGGCAGCGGCTTGTCGAATTCATAAATTTTTGCACCGAAGATATAGCCCTTCTTTGCGACTTCTTTGCCGGGCACATTGGGCGGGAGAATTCCCAAAAAGAGGAACAAAAAACTGGCTAGACGTTTCCCTCTCCAAAAAAGTCGCCGATTTTTCTGATTAACAAACTTTTGCTCATCCATGGCTTTGATCCTCTTTGTGTAGCGATAAATATTTTTCTTGTCAGTGGATCCTGGCGTCTCTTCTCAGTATATGTCGCCTTGGACTATTCTAACTTATGCCTTGCCAGGAGATTAGAAATCAATGAATTTGATGAGATTTTGGTGACGTTTGATTTTGGACTTGATTTTGTATGTAATATCTATATGATATCACATAGATAGCATTTGGATATATTGCAGTCAAAGGAGGCATCATGGAAGGGCAAGTCATGAAGACCCATCAGGAAAAGCAAGTTAAAGTCTTTAATGGATGGATGATGTTGGTGATTGAGATTTTGATGCCGTTTATTTTTGTGCCGCTGTTCATTTATTCTTTGCCCGCTAACGGAGGCGAGCAAACCCACCCAGAATGGCTTCCGTTTATCTTTGCTATTCTTTTGTTCATGCTCTCCATTATCTCATTGGTGGGATTTTTTACTCTACAGCCTAATGAGGCCAGAGTCTTGATCTTGTTCGGCAAGTACGTGGGAACGGTAAAGGAAAGTGGCTTTCATTGGGGCAATCCTTTTTATTCCAACGGACCGATGGAAGTGGGTTCCCAATCGGAAAGGGGCACGCCCACTCCGAAGCCTAACCAACGTATCAAGATCGGCCGTTTCAAGGTATCTTTGCGGGTGCGGACTCTCAATGGTGAAAAGCTTAAAGTCAACGACAAGCGGGGCAATCCCATCGAAATTGCGGCAGTAGTTATCTGGCGGGTGGAAGATACCGCTCACGCCATTTTTGATGTTGACCGCTACGAAGATTATGTCAGGCTCCAGACCGAAACAGCAGTGCGACATTTGGCAAGTTGTTATGCTTATGACCATGGAGAGGAAGACGAAATTACCTTGCGCAGCGGAGTGGACGATGTCTCCAAAGCCTTGCAGCGGGAATTGCAGGAACGATTGAGCCGGGCTGGAGTGATGGTGGAAGAGACCAGGCTGACGCATTTGGCCTATGCCCCGGAGATAGCACAAGCCATGCTGCGCCGCCAACAGGCGGAGGCCGTGATTGCCGCCAGGCAGAAAATTGTCCATGGCGCCGTGAGCATGGTGGACATGGCACTCAAAGATCTGGCCGACAAGCAGGTAGTACAATTGGACGACGAACGCAAGGCTGCCATGGTGAGCAATTTGATGGTGGTGTTGTGTGGCGAATCAGAAGTCCACCCGGTGATTAATGCCGGAACTTTGTATAGTTGAGCAATTCATGGAATCCCGCAAATCGTTTCTTTTGAGGATTGATCCCGCTCTCTGGGCTGACTTGGAAGCTTGGGCACAAGATGAGCTTCGCAGCGTGAACGGCCAGATTGAATTCATCTTGCGTCAAGCCGTGGCCCGGAGAAAGGGGGAAGGAAAAACTTCCGTTCGGAGTTCATCGACTGAAGTGAAACCGAAAAACCGTTGATTATCCAATTTATGGAACCAAGAATTTCGTTTCATGCGTGCCGTCTATTTTCTTTTCTCGATGGGAGGACACAAGGGTGTATCGGGTTGGGTGCTGAAACTGTTTTGTCATATTTGGCTACTCGATGGGTTCTGACCGTTTTCTCCATCCCAGGGCTCGAGCCAGTGGCTCTCTCCATTGGCTGAAATGGCTGGCCCATCGGCGCCAGCGCTGGGTGGCGGCCAGATCGTCGAATAAGGAATAAGCCACGGGAGTGTAGATTAGCGTCAGCAACAAGGAGAGGCTCTGTCCCCCAATCACCACGACGGCGATGGCTCTGCGCTCTTCCGAGCCGGGCCCGGTGCCGAGCGCCATGGGCAACATGCCGGCAACCAGTGTGAGAGTGGTCATCAGGATGGGACGAAGCCGGTCCCGGTTGGCCTGCAGGATGGCGGAAGCGCGATCCATTCCCGCCGTCCGCAATTTGTTCATATGATCGATTTGCAGGATGGAGTTCTTCTTGACCACTCCGAAGAGAACCAGTATTCCCAGGGCGGAATATAGATTCAGGGTGTTGTTGGTGGCCCAAAGCGAAAAGAGGGCAAAGGGAATTGAAAGAGGCAAAGAAAGCAAGATGGTGAAAGGATGAATCAAACTTTCAAATTGAGAAGCCAAAATCATATACATGAAGATCACGGAAAGAAGAAAAGTCCAGAGGAACTCCCGGAAGGTTCGCTCCAGTTCCCGGCCGCGGCCCGAGATGCTGGTGGAATAGACCGCTGGAAGATTCATCTGGTCCACTGTTTCTTGCAGGGTATCCAGACGATCTCGCAGCGCATAGCCAGGAGCCACGGCGCCACGCAGACTGACTTGGCGTTGGCGGTCCAAACGGTCGATGCGCGAGGCACTCAAGGTAGGGCGAAGCTCCACCAGGTTGTCCAGGCGGACTAGTCTGCCGCTTTGGCTGGGGATGAAAAGCCGGCCAATGGAAACCGAATCGTTCCGATCCCCTTGGGTCAACCGCAATCCCACATCGTAATCATCATTGATGGCGGCGTCGCGATACCGGGACACCCGGTCATCCCCGCCCACCATGAGGCGCAGGGCGGTGGCAATATCTTCGGTGTTTACCCCCAACTCCGCCGCGCGGGCCCGGTCGATTTCCGCGTGCAGTTCGGGTTTGTCCAACTTCAGCGTAATATCGGCATCCACAATTCCCAGTTCCGGCGCTCTTTTGCGTAATTGTTCGGCATAATTCCAGAGCGTCTGTAGTTCGGGGCCCCGCAGCACGAAATCAATTTCCCAATTTCCTCCGCCGATGTTGAAGGAGGGGGCGTTGCGAACCGACACGCGCAAATCCGGATACTTTTTTAAGCGGCGCCGGACCTCCATCATGACATCTCGCTGGCTGTAATTGCCGCGAAAAGTCTCGAGGGGGCGGCCCCGCAAAAGATTGCGCATAAAGCGGCCCACGGAAAAAAGCCGTTCCTCGTGGGGGGCAATTCGCACATAGGCTCCCCCCTGGTTGGCTCCGCCCAGGAATCCGCCCCCGGCGGAACATAGAACCAATCGCACTCCCCGGATAGAGTGCAAATCGGCTTCAATCGACTCCATAACTTTGGCAATAGCGGCAGGGCTCGTTCCTTCGGGCGCATTCACATTGACATCGAACTCCGCCTCATCCACGTCGCTGGGGATATAGTCCTGGCGAACCACCAGGTAAAGAGGGATGGTGGAAAGAATCACTCCCAGCGCGACGGCTGTCACCAGCATGCGATGGCGCAGAGCGGTGCTCAAAAGCCGGGAATAATGGAGGTCCAGCCAGTGATAGAAACCGCCACGGGAGGAAGCCACACCAGGTTGCTTAGATTTTTCGGCGTGCAGCAATCGAGCGCTCATCATGGGAGTCAGAGTAAAAGAGACGAGCAGGCTGACCAGAATGGCCACGGCCGCTGTAATCCCGAACTGATAAAGAAAGCGGCCGGAGATGCTAGACATGAAGGAAACGGGGACAAAGATCACCACCAGACTGAAGGTTGTGGCCATGACCGCCAGCCCGATTTCCGCTGTGGCCGCCCGGGCCGCTTCAAACGGGGCCATCTTCTTTTCTTCCACGAAGCGGAAGATGTTTTCGAGCACTACGATGGCGTCATCGATGACGACTCCCACCATCAACACCAGCGCCAGCATGGTGACGCTGTTCAAAGTGAAGTGCAGAGCCCACATCATCCCGAAGGTGGCGATGACGGAAGTAGGAATAGCAATTCCAGCGATCAAGGTGGAGCGCCAGTTGCGCATAAAGGCCAGCACCACCAGGCAGGCCAGGATGCTGCCCACCACCAGATGCAGGTTGATCTCATGCAAGGCGGAATAAATGTAGCGCGATTGGTCGCGGATGGGTTCCAGCTTGACGTCCGCGGGAAGCTGCCGCGCAATCCGGGCCAGGTTGGCCTTGGCGGCTTCGATGACCGCGATAGTATTCGCTCCTGACTGGCGCCGCACTTCCAATGTCACGGTGGGAATGCCATTGAGCCGGGCCAGGGAGCGTTGTTCCTTGGTTCCGTCTTCGGCCCATCCCAAGTCCCGGATTCTCACAGGAGTGCCATTGAGCGTAGCCACGACTAAGTCGTTAAACTCCCGTGGTTCGATGATCCTTCCCATCGTGCGGAGCGTTTGCTCCCGCAAGGGTGAAGTGACGTTTCCCCCCGGCACATCGGCATTCTGCTGAATTAAAGCACTGCGAACCCGCGTGATGGGAATTTGGTACGCCGCCAGACGATCGGCATCCACCCAAATATTGATGGATCGCTCCAATCCACCCACCATCCATACTTCTCCCACTCCGGCGGTTCGTTCCAATTGTTGGCGGATTTTTTTGTCCGCCAGTTCGGTAAGTTCTCGCAGGGGACGATTGGCGGAAACGGCAATGGTCATCACGGGCGTGGAATCGTTATCGAATTTAGCGACAATGGGGGGATCCGCATCCTTCGGCAGATCCCGCAGAACCGTGGCGACTCGGTCACGAACATCCTGGGCCGCGACATCGATGTTCCGCTCCAGGTTGAAGGTCACGATGATATTGGAAGTCCCCGCGCCGGAGATGGACCGCAATTCGCTGATCCCCTCCACCGTGTTGACCACTTCCTCAATGGGCTGGGAGACTTCGGCCTCCACTTCTTCCGGAGATGCCCCACGCAAAGTCGTGCGGACCGAGACTGTAGGCAGATCGACTGAAGGGAAACGATCAACCCCCAGCTTGAAATAGCCGGAGGCGCCCACAACCACCAAAGCCAGGACGATCATGCTTGCAAAGACGGGGCGACGGATGCAGATTTCAGCCAGCTTTTGCATAATTAGAGTCTTTGTAACCGTTCAGGGCAAACCAATCCGAGTCCGAAAGGATCGCAGCCCTTTTGCAAGCTACGCTCCCTGCCGAGGTCGTTTCTATTATTGCCTAAATCCGGGGGCGGCGGCCTAACGGCCTTACCCCCGGCCAATGGCTATGAACCCTTCGGGTTCAGTTTCCTCCCTGAACGGTTGCCAATTTTTGAACAAAGTCGGTATATTGAAAATTATTCGTAACTACTCGGGTAGACAGAATTCAGGAGTCAGAATCCAGAATGACCTACGAATAAGCCTCTAAAAGATTGCGCCAAAAACTTATGAGCCTTTTGCCACGCCACAAGGGCATCAAATCTCGTTGTTGGCGTGTTCATTCTGACTACTGAATTCTGTCTTCTGGCTACCACCTGAGTAGTTAAAATTATTCATTACTGCCTGAGCAGTTGCCAAAGAAAACCATTCGTTCATCTTTGAAGTCAGTCCGATTGGACTTCAATGAACTGCCCTGATTGTAAATTGCCGGGATTGACCACGACCGGATCTTTTGAATCTATTCCAGAAAGAACTTCTATCCAACCTTGGCTCCGGCGTCCGGTGGTGATGGGCCGCTCCAAAGCTATTCCTTCCCGTGCGAGGATTACCTTTTCAATCCCCGCGAATGTGATGATGCAGCGGTCCGGCAAGGCAGGCGATCGGCCTGATTCATCCGTGACGATACTGATGCGGGCGAAGGAGCCGGGGCGCAAAGTGCCTGGATTGGCAACCTCCGCCTCCACCAGGAGCATCCTTGTCTGTTCGGAAATAACAGGGCTCAAGCGGACGATGCGGCCCATGTAAATCCGGGAATCTCCTTCGATGTTGATCCGAACCGTCTGGCCGGTTTTAATGGAAGAGGCCTGTCGCTCGGGGACCTCCGCACGCAATCGCAGGGGATCCATTCTCACCAGCGTGACTACCGGCGAAGCCGCCGCCAGATACTCTCCAATGGTCGCTTGCCTTTGCTGAATAGATCCGTCAAAAGGGGCATAAAGAGAACTGTCGGCCAGTTGTTGACGCGCCAGTGCCAGTTCCGATCTCCGCTGGGCCAGCACTGCCTCGCGATTGCGAATCTCTTCGAGTGAATCCTGATATCGGCTTAGGGCGATCTGGTAGTTGGCCTCTACCACATCGAATTGGGATTGGGCAATCAAGCCCTGCTGCAGCAGAGAAGTCGATCGATCCCGGCTGGCTTTGGCTTCATTAAGGACCGCATAGGCTTGCCGGGCCGTGCTGGTTTTCTCTGGCTCGACCCGATCGTCATTCCCGCCCGGAGAAAGCCCTAATCGCACACGCGCTTGTGCCAGGGCCGCTTCAGCTTGCTGGACTCGGAGTTGATAATCGGTCGGATCCAATTGGGCGATCAACTCTCCCTTTTCGACTTTGCTTCCCAAATCGACGTTGATTTTGAACATGCGCCCGGGGACTTTGACACTGAGAATGGCCTGGTCAAGGGAAGCCAGAGTGCCGGTGACTACCGCTATCCGTTCCATGGGCATGGGGGTCAAGTGAGTAATCTCAAACCTGTGCGGGGAGCGGGTGGCAGTCTTTGTCTCGGTTTGACTGGCGGTATTGCGAGATTTCTGACAACCTGTCGCCATTAGCAGGAATCCCAGAATACAGATGAGGTTTCGCATTCGCAAAGTGAAAACTCTTTTCAGCTTTTGATCGTCCATGATTCACCCATCGGCGCACAAATTCTGCGCGGCCCGGCCAAAATAATCTTCGCAAGGAAAGTGGGTATGCTGCAGGAGGCTTCGACACAAAGACAAATCTAACGACTCAAGAAAGAAAAAAATCGCGCCAGGTTGATGGAAGCATTAATGCCGTGGCCTTTCCACGAGACTGCCGTGGGCAGAGCCTGCAACTGCTAAGGGATAGTAGCGCATTTGCCGCCTAATTGAAAACATATTTGGCCGGCAGCGGCACAAATAGAAGTGGGATACAAAAAAGGGAATTCGCCACCGGAGTTTGTGTTGCGGCTTCGCACCAGTGAGTCCGCGGTTTTTGATGGGGCCAGGCAAGTTAGAACGCGTGTATGTGACGAAGTCACCCCTTGCGCGTTTCCAAGCGAGCGCAAGAGAGTATGCTTCACCAGCACTGGAATTTCCTTTGGGAGGTCAAAGCCGGACAAAATGTTCCGAAGCCACTCGTCATGGCTGGTTCATTTCTTCAAATCGCCAAATGGGGAGAAAGCTAGAGTAAGATTTTTCAAATCCACCCAAATTGCCACAGGCTTCTTCAAATGGTCGAATTCCACATAAACGATTATTCCATTGCCGTGGGTTTTGGAATCGATGATGTGGTAGCCACGAATCCGCCCGTAATAACTGGGGGCTCCCCCCCAGTCTCTCATGAACTCCTTGAAGGGATAAGTCTCCGAAGGCCCCCAGATCTCATAGGCTTTTTGGTAATTGCCCATCTGCAACTCGTGAATAAAATTCCTAACCACCCGTTCCTGCCGGAAATTTCCAAATTTGTAAACTAGCAGAATAATCAGAAGCAGCGACAAGGCTGAAATCACTGGCAGGTTAAACCATGAAATCCTTTTGGCGGCCATTTCGATTACCCCGCGAACATTGAGAATATTAAAATGGATAGAGGCATGCCAAACCGATCAGATAATTCCGCCCCGAAAACCACGCTCGATGAGAGTGACACGCACCTGGGTCATTCGGTCCTGTCGGTAAAGTTTGACGAGGATGTTTTCTCCCGGCCGTTTATTGTCGATGATCCGGTCCAAGCGCGCCTTGGAATCGATGGGTTGACCGTCAACTTCGACGATCAAATCACCTCCCAGAATCATCATCGAATTCCCCACCAGATAGGTCTGCCTTCCTCCATGAATACCTGCCCGTTCAAAGGAATCGTTGGGACCGACCTTGGCCACCAGGAATCCGTGGCCGACGGGAAGCTCGAGCGTTTCAGCTAGTTCCGAAGTCACCTCATACCCATAAAGACGCACATAAGCGCGGCGGACTCGCCCTTCGGTCATTAAATCCGGGATGATGCTTTTGGCGGTGTTGATCGGAACGGCGAAGCCGATTCCCACGCTGCCTCCGGCGGGTGACATTATGGCGGTATTGATGCCTATCTGTTCCCCGGCGGCATTAAGCAGCGGCCCTCCAGAGTTGCCGGGATTGATGGCCGCATCCGTTTGGATAATGTCGTCAATCAGCTTGTCGTTTTCGGCCCGAATGGAACGGTGCAAAGAGCTGATGATTCCGGTAGTCAGAGTGCCCTCGAAGCCGAAGGGATTGCCTATGGCCAGAACTTTTTGCCCCACCTGCAAATTGGTTGAACTGCCCAAACGGACTTTTTGCAAATGTTTATTACCAGGTTCGATTTTGATAATGGCTAAATCGTTGGATGGGTCAGTGCCAACCACCTTCGCCTTGAATTTGGATTTGTCGGAGAGGGTGACCTCTAACAGGCGCGCCCCTTCAATCACGTGGTAATTGGTCAGGATATTTCCATTTTCATCAATGATGGAGCCCGATCCGGCCCCCTGTCGTGGAATGGCGTCAAAGAAAAAGTCGAAACTAATGGTGGTTGAAGTGATATTGACAACGGCAGGGCTGACCTGTTTGTAGATTTCAATGTTATTCGCCTCATCCGCATTGGAAGGGATATAGGGTTTATCGGCGGCTTTTACGGAAGGGCCTTCAGTAAAAAAAGGGCCCCGCGGATTTCTCCGCTGGAAAAAATGGGCGAGCAACAAAGCGGCCAATATGGACAGAATCAGTGTCAGGATGAAGGTGCGTAAACGAATCTTCAAATACATAGTATCCCTAATTTATTTAATATGAAGCTGACTCGACAGCTTCTCAGAGACTCTTAATAATGGATTCCAGATCCTGCGTAACCTCTTCAGAGTATCCGGCATATTTCTTGATGATTTTCCCGTTGCGATCAATCACAAAAGTCGTGGGAAGACTGGCAACTCCCCCGAAGGCGTTGGCCACGTCGGGATTTCCCACGGCCAGTGGATACTCGACGCGCTGATTGCGCCCGAAATCTTTTACCAAATCGCGCACTTCATTCAATTCGCCATCATCCATGGAAATCCCGAGGAACTCCACGCCCCGGGATTTGTAGCTGGAATAAAGCTTGGTGAAGTGTGGAATCTCTTCGCGGCAAGGGCCGCACCAGGTAGCCCAAAAATTGATGACCAAGACTTTCCCGCTGTAATCCTTAAGGGATAAATTCTTGCCATCAATGCCAGCCACTATGAACTGAGGCGCCGGTTTGCCGGCCTCCGCTGTATCGCCCGGGCCGCGACGGGAACTGGAACAGCCGCCAGTCATGAATAGCCCGGCCACTGTAAGTGTCATACCGATCGCACGCCAATTGATTTTTTTCATATCACCTTGCCCCCCAAAAAGGTCTTTGGGATCTGTTGATCCAGAACCAGTATAACCGAACATTCCGCTTCCCTACGACAGATTTGCTTGGCTTTAAAATGCATGCCAATCCAGCCACCTAGAGTGGTTTCCTGGATTGCCGCATTCGATTTAGAAATTGTTCCGGTTTTTCAAATCCCTCCAGGCGGAGATTTCGCTGTTCCTCACCCGCGGGGGAAAAGAAAAGTATGGTGGGCACGCCCTGGATGCCGAATTGATCTTTGGCCATGGTTGCTTCGCTTCCGGCGGTGGGACGCGTAAGATCGAGTTTCATCGTAACATATGCCGCGGCTTCAGTCTGAATGGAAGGATCGGAGAAAGTAAATTTATCGAGTTCCTTGCAGGGGATGCACCAATCCGCATAAGCATCGATCATGACCGGTTTACCTTTTTGTCTGGCGTTCTGAAGTGCTCCCACGCTATAAGGTTGCCAAGCTATGTGGCTGATTTTTCTCTCCGGAATCAAAAAGAAAATAGCCGCGGCCAATGTCCCCAAGCCGATCAACCTTAAGATCCAGGCAAACTGTGGAGATTTAGCCCGGCTGGCTTCAAAGAATAGAAAGAACAACGCGGACATGAGGAAGAAAGCGACAAAAACGTAGCGCGAAGAATTTCCCAGCAAAGGGGTGAGGAAATACAGCGCCATCCCCAAAAGCACAAAGCCAAAGATTCGACGCACGGTTACCATCCAAACCCCGGAACGAGGAAGACGACGCAACGAGCCTGAAAAGGTCCCCAGGATCAAGTAGGGAAGTCCCAGACCCATCGATAGAACAAAGAAGAGGAAAAAACCATAGACCGGATCGCCCTTGGTTCCAACGTGAACCAACAAACCCAACACAAATGGGCCAATGCAGGGAGCAGCCACAATTCCCATGGTGAGCCCCATCAGCAGAGCGCCCAGCATTCCTCCGGAGGACTGGGTCCCGCGGGAAACAAGCTGGCTTAAGAACATCGGCATCTGGAATTCATACAGGCCGAACATGGAAAGGGCCAGAACCACCATCAATAATGCGAGAAAAATCAAAACAAACGGATTTTGCAGGGCGGCGCCGAAGAATCCCTTCGTCAACGAGGCAATCACACCCAAGACCGAATAGGTGGTGGCCATCCCGAGCACGTATAACAGGGCCATGAAAAAAGTCCGGCTCAAACGTCCTTCGCTCTGGTTGGCAAAAAAACCGATCGTGATGGGAATGATGGGATAAACACAAGGAGTAGTATTTAGCGCCAACCCCGAGAGGAACACGAAAAGAAGCGTGACTAACCACCCTTTCCCCAAAATCATATTCGAGATCGGATTAGCTGGCGCATCGGGCTGGGCTCTTCCGCCAAATTGACGCAGTGCACCAGCCGGCGGCGGGGAAGAGGAGGTTGGGGTCAAGACCTGCTCCCCGATTCTTCCGGACGCTGGAGGTGTTGCTTCCGATTTTGCGGCGGCTGAAGCGGGCAGAGTCGGCGTTGGAGTTTTACCCTCGAGAGCGACCGGAATTTCCACTTTGATGGTAGCTGGAGCCAGACATTGTGAATCGTTGCAGGCTTGCGCGGTTACTTTGGCCTTCAATAAAAGAGAGCTTTCGCCTTGTGGCAATTTAATATTTGGAGCCAAAGTGGCTGGGGTCTTCAAAAATACGTTCCCTTCCAGCACCGCGAGCGGCTGATCCGGCGAAAACTCAAATTTCCGCTGTACGGGCGCGGGGTATCGAACTTCACCCACCGTGATTTCCGGCAGAGGATCGAATTTGGCTTCAGTCGCAATCAGGTATTCCAAGGAAGGCACATGGGCGTTGATGTGATAGCCCGGGGCAATTTTCAGTTCCAGCTGGATTTCAAATTGAGAGCCGGGTGCAACCTGGGCAGGCGCCGTTCGACCCTGAATTGCCACCACCCGCTGTGTCCCTTGCCCCCAGAGGTTCGTCAAAAAAAGTCCAATCAGGCAGGCAAGCAAACTCAGGGGCCGCAAAAGCTTCCATGTCATGACAAAAATCTCCTCCAGAAGCGTTGTGAATTTTTACTTGTCGGAGCGGGGGACCTGAACATTTTTCCAAATCTTCGCCAAGGAAATAAAAAATCCCGCCCTTTTTAAAAGATTCTCCCAGTGCGATGCGGCATATTCAGCCATTTCATGCGATCGAGGGCTGATTCAGCGGTTTCCAGCCGAGATAATCTAAAAGTAAATCCACCTGGTAACGGGTATTTTCCAGGGGGCCGGAATTATCAATTATAAAATTGGCCCTCCGCGCCTTTTCTTCCAATGGCCATTGCGCTGAAATGCGGCGCCTCGCTTCAGATTCCGGCAGATCATTTCTTCGTTGAAGACGCTCCAACTGCTGCTGAGATGTGCAAGTCACTACAATGAGAAACTCAAAATCCTGATGAAATCCGGACTCAAAGAGCACCGAGGCATCCACAACCACGCGCGGGGCTGGAATTTGCCGTGAAAGAGCATCCAAACAGGCCAAGATTTTATGTTTCACTTCCGGGTGAATAATCTCATTGAGGCGGGCCAGTTCCGCGGGTCTTTTGAATACTCTCCTGCCTAACTTGGAGCGGTCAATTCGCCCGTCCGGCGCCAGAATATCGCGCCCGAAGGCTTCCACCACGGGCTGGTAACAAGGATTGCCAGGCAATATTAACTCATGAGCGATTTTGTCCGCATCGAGAATTTGGCAGCCATTTTCTTCCAACATCCCACAGACAGTGGATTTGCCGGAGGCGATGCCTCCGGTCAAGGCAACGCGCATCATGACAATCCTGCGGATTTCCGCCGCAACTGTGCGGCTCGGACAGTATTCTTCATCAGCATGGCGATAGTAAGCGGGCCCACGCCGCCGGGCACGGGAGTGATGGCACTAGCTACCTTGGAGACACTGCTGAAGTTCACGTCCCCGCCTAAGACGTACTCCCGCCCTTGTGTTTTATTCTTTTCGTATTGAGGAACAAGTGAGGGATCGGCCTCCAAAAAGCTGGGCAACTGGCCGCCCTGAATTTTATTAATTCCAACATCGATGACCACGGCGCCCGGTTTGACATAATCCGCCGTGATCATGCCGGCTTTCCCGACGGCTGCGATGAGAATGTCCGCTTCGCGACAAACCGCGGGCAAATCGCGGGTTCGGGAATGACAGAGGGTCACCGTGGCGTGTTCTCTCAACAGCAAAAATGCCAGCGGCTTTCCCACCAAGTTACTGCGGCCCACAATGACGGCCCGGCTTCCTTTGATGGGGATATTTTCACGTCGCAGGATCTCAACCACTCCGGAGGGAGTGCAAGGGAAAAGACCGTCATGGCCCAACGCCAGATAGCCCGCATTGACCGGATGCAAGCCATCCACGTCTTTGGCGGGATCGACAGCGAGCAGAACCGCCTGTTCGTCGATCTGTTTGGGCAGGGGCAATTGCACTAGAATTCCATCGATTTTTTCCGAAGAATTCAGCTGCCGAACTTGGGCAAGCAACGCCGCGGTTGTCGTTTCTTCAGGCAGCGGCAGAAATTCGCTGTAGATCCCAAGGGCCTCGCAAGTCCGGATTTTATTGCGGACATAAATCTGCGAGGCTGCGTTATTCCCCACCAGAACCGCCGCCAATCCTGGCGTGATTCCGGCTTCCTTCAACTTTGCCACTTTAGCTTTAACTTCTTCCCTGATCTGGTTGCCAATTTTAGTCCCATCGAGAATTCGTGCACTCATTTTGAATTGGCTCTCCCTATCGTGTTTATAGTCAGGATCCGAGACCCTGCTCTCAGCACCGCCATAATAGCATATTTAAACTTACCCGAGTCTTTCTGGGGGGGAATTCAAAGTGCGACAGGATCGAGAGTGTGCCAAGGGATGGAATGTACGGGAGCCTCATCCGCCCGGCTATTGCTCAGTTCAGCCGATCAACGTGAATGGTTCGCCCCGTCGCACTTTGAATTACACCCGCCTGCCACTCTTAACTCGATACGCGCCCAATTCAATGTTAGACTCTCACTAGAAAATCGTGGAGAGACCTCACAGGTCTTGGAAACCTGTGAGGTCTGGAGATTTTCATCCTCTTGTTGAGCCAGCGGGGCGGGCATGTCTCCCTAGAAAATAGCGTGGATGGAGGCGGGGTGCCCCCACCCCGTCTGAGTTTGCCAAGTTGGCTCAGGCGGCCTGAGGGCAGGCCGCCTCCATCATCCCGGTTTCATCTTCTTGTTGTGTCGGCCGCGCTGGCATGGGCAGCTCCTAAGAAAGTCCCGGCCAGGCAGAAGGGGAGCTGGCATGAGTGACCGCCGTCGCCAGTGGCCGCTGGCTTAGCAGACGATGCTGGCCAGACGATGCGCGATGGGTGACTTAGTCACACTTGTGCGTTCCACCTTGATGTCCATTCTGATTTACTTCGGGAATCGTAATGAACAAAATACATCTTGCTCTAGCTCTTCACTCTCACCAACCGTTGGGCAATTTCCCCAGTGTAATTGAAGACGCTTACCAGAAAGCGTATCTGCCGTTTCTAGAAATCCTTGATTCTTTCCCCTTGGTAAAACTCAACCTCCACTACTCTGGAATATTAATCGATTGGCTGGAGGCCAATCATCCGGACTATTTTGACCGGCTGCGCGATCTGATTCAACAGGGGCGGATCGAATTAATGGGCGGGGGTTACTACGAGCCGATTCTTCCCATTTTGCCCGAAGATAATGCGATAGCCCAGGTGCGGCAACTAGCCCTCCGTTTGGAATCCCTCTTTCAGAAGAATCCGCGGGGAGCCTGGCTGGCCGAAAGGGTATGGGAGCAGCCATTGGCGGCTGTTTTGAACCAAGCTGGAGTTGAATATGTGATTCTGGATGAGAGTCATTTTTTGTATGCCAGTTTGGAACCATGGGATTTGACCGGCTATTTCATCACCGAAGAACAGGGACGAACTCTCAAATTAATTCCGGGAAGCAAACAGCTGCGTTACACCATCCCTTTCGCCGACCCTTATGTCACGGTCGACTATCTGCGGAAAATTGCGGAACGCCGGGAGAACGCATTGGTGGTGATGGGGGACGATGGGGAAAAATTTGGCGCCTGGCCCAAAACCTACAAGCATGTTTACGAAGATCGTTGGCTCGCCCGGTTCTTCGAGGAGTTGGAGCGAAATCGAGATTGGATTGAAATCATCCGCCTCTCCGACTACCTTGATTCATTCCCACCGCTGAGGAAAGTGTACATCCCCAATGCTTCGTATCCGGAAATGATGGAGTGGGCCCTTCCGAGCCAGAACCGTGAGCGGCAACACCGCTGTATCGAGCGGTTGAAATATGAGCCCGATGCGGATCAGCTACTTCCCTTCATTCGGGGCGGGTATTGGAGGAACTTCCTGGCAAAATATCCCGAAGTGGATCTGCTCCATAAAAAGATGCTGGCGGTGAACCGGCGTATCAATCGAATCCAGCCCCATTGTCCCCCGAGTACGCCGGGATTGCGGGAAGCTCAAGAGTGCCTGCTGAAGGCCCAATGCAATGACGCCTACTGGCACGGCGTGTTTGGCGGCATTTATGCTCCGCACCTGCGCACCGAGTTGCTGGGCAATCTGATCAAAGCCAACAGCTTGTCGGATCAACTGGAAATGGGATTAAATTTGGAGCCGCCAGCCGAGTCGGAACTGTTGGATTTTGACGGGGACGGCCGGGAGGAATTGGTATTCCATCATCCCCAGGCTGAGGCCTATTTTCAGGTCGCTGATGGGGCGACCTTGCGAGAACTCGATTTTAAGCCCAGCGCGGTTCCCCTCGTCAATTCCCTGAAAAGGCAGCCGGAATTTTATCACCGCTTTTTAGAGGGCAATGCGGGCGCGAGCGGGGATCGGGAAATCCAACAGGGGCACGATCATCTCACCGCTCAGGAGCGCGAGCTGGACCGGTTTTTGCGTTATGACCGCCATGGGAAGCATTGTTTTCGACTTTATCTCTTTCCGGCGTGGAAGAATCTTGAGGATTATGACCGGCAAACCCTCGAAGAACAAGGCCGCTTTGCCGCCGGCCCCTATGCCAGCTTTCCTCCGGAAGCGGATGAGAAAGCCGGTTGGAGGTATTTTGCTTCTCAGCGCCAGCGGGATGGACAGCAGCACACGGGATTGGAAATAATCAAAGGATTCCGCCTACTACACCTGGAAGGAGAGCCTCTGAAAATTTGTTGCGACCTTCGGTTCCAAGGAGATCTCTCCCGACTGGAAGGCCAGAAGATCGGCATTGAAAACGTCATCAATTTCCTGGCGCCCACATCCTGGGATCGAGCCCTCTTTGCCCGGGAGAACTCTCATCTTTCCTGGGATTTTGAAGAGCGGCTGAGCTGGCGCGGGGTGGTTGAAAAACGGCGCTGCTTCGGTTTCATCGATGGTTGGCGGAGAGTGGAAGTTCAGCTCTGCTTTGAACGGCCGGTGGATTGGTGGGTTGTTCCCATTTATTCGGTGAGCCGCTCAGAAGAGGGTCTCGAAAAAATTTATCAAGGGACCCAGGTGCTGGCGGTTCTGGATACCAGCTTGGTTTTGTCGCTTTCGGGAAGAGTCCAGCACTGGCTGGAAATCCGGAAAATCTGATGAATCTCGCCCCCAATCAGGTTCTGCTTGTGCTCCATTCCGATTCGGTTCACAATAAAACGCGTATTAATTCCAATGAGCTTTCATGATGAGTCTGTTGCTTCGATCCACCACAGGGAGTCCATCCCCTGATTTCGCTCATCCTTCGACAGGCTCAGGATGAGCGGCATTCCAACCTCCGCTCGTACTGAGCTTGTCGAAGTGCGAGCGGGAACCTGTATGATGAGTTTATACTTCAAATCAATCGTGGATGGATTAGTCTCATCTTGAACGCTCCTTGGAATAAATACAAATTCGGATGCACTCGCAAATGTCCCTGGATTTTTCCTCGCTTGAAAAGGCCCTGTCCAGCCTAGATCGGGCAGTCCGCCGGGCAACTCGAGCCGGGACGACGAAGAATTGCGCGATGCCGTCATTCAACGGTTTGAATATACATACGAATTATGTTGGAAGATGCTAAAGAGACAGCTTGAAATCGAGTCTCCGAATCCCCATTCCGTGGATGCCTTGTCCTTTTGGGAGTTGCTGCGGGAGTCAGCCGAACGGGGCATGATCGAGGATGTCGAAAAATGGCTGGTCTTCCGCGAACGCCGAAACCAAACTGCGCAGACTTATGACGCGGAGAAAGCGAGCGAAGTGTTTCTTGCGGCCTTGGAGTTCAAGATTGAAGCACAGAGATTGCTGGCTGTGTTACAGGCGAGACAGACATGATTGATCTTGCCCCTGCTCATTTGAAGAAGATTCAGGAAATCCTTAGACGCCATCTGCCCGCCATTGAGGTCCGAGCCTTTGGATCACGGGTATCAGGAACGGCTAAAAAATATTCCGACCTCGATCTGGCAATCATGACCCATGGTCCATTACCCATTCAAAAACTTGTGCTTCTCAAAGAGGAGCTCTCTGAATCCGATCTGCCCATTAAAGTGGATGTGCTCGACTGGTCCTCCCTCTCCGCATCGTTTCGCCAGCTCATTGAGCAGAAGAGCGAAATCCTCCAAACCGCTTCGTGAACTTCCTTGTGCCGCAAAAGCCGACGATTATTGGTTTTGATTGGCTATCCATGCAGGCTCTTATCAGCCGGGCGAATCTTCGTTGGAAGGTTCTCCTCTAATCCCGGCTGGCAAGGCTTGTCTCTCGCATAAAAAAGCCCTCCTTTGCCGTTGGCAAAAGGAGGGCTTGGAGGTTTTTTCCATCGCTCGATATTCGCGCCAATTAAATGTCGAAATACATGGCGAACTCGTGAGGATGCGGGCGCAGGCGGATGGCATCTACTTCATTCCTCCATTTATAATCCAACCACGCTTCAATCACATCCTTGGTAAAGACGTCCCCTTTTAACAGGAACTCGTGATCCGCTTCCAGGGAATTCAACACTTCCTCGAGGCTGCCTGGTGTGGACTTCACGTTGGCCTTTTCCTCGGGTTCCAGGTCATATAGGTCTTTGTCGATGGGATCGGGAGGAACGATCTTGTTCTGGATCCCATCCAGGCCAGCCATGAGCATGGCGGTAAATGCCAAATATCCGTTGGAAGAGGGATCCGGGAAACGCACTTCGATCCGCTTGGCCTTTTCGCTGCGGGAATATGCCGGGATGCGAACGCTGGCGCTGCGGTTCCGCTGAGAGTAAATCAGGTTGATGGGAGCTTCATAGCCGGGCACGAGACGGCGGAAAGAATTGGTGGTGGGGGCACAGAAAGCGAGCAGGGCCGGGGCGTGTTTCAAAATTCCGCCAATATAATAAATAGCTGTTTTGCTTAAATCCGCATAACTTCCGGCTTCGTAAAAGGCGTTTTTGCCGCCCTTCCAAATGCTCTGGTGACAGTGCATGCCGGAGCCGTTATCCATGAAAATGGGCTTGGGCATGAAGGTCACGGTTTTGCCGGCGCGGCGGGCCACATTCTTCACTACGTACTTGAACTTGAGCAGCTTGTCACCCATTGCCGTCAAGGTGTCGAACTTGATGCCGATTTCCGACTGGCCTGCCGTTGCGACTTCGTGGTGATGCAGATCGATCTTGACGCCCGCCTTTTCCAGTTCCAGCATCATGTCGGTGCGCAGGTTCATCAGGCTGTCCATGGGGGGCACCGGGAAATATCCCTGCTTGTAACGGGGTTTGTAGCCGAGGTTGGGCTTTTCATCCCGGCCGGAATTCCAAAACCCCTCGCTGGAATCCAGGAAGTAATATCCGGCGTTGTGAGTCTGGTCAAAACGAACGTCGTCCAAAATAAAAAATTCCGGTTCGGGTCCAACATAGAAAGTGTCCCCAATGCCAGTCGATTTCAGGTATTTCTCCCCTTTCTGGGCGATGAAGCGGGGATCGCGACTATAGGGCTGCAAAGTGACCGGATCTTTCACGTTGCAGATGAGGTTCAAGGTTGGGGTGGTGGTGAAAGGATCCACAAAGGCAGAGGTTGCGTCGGGGATCAGCAACATATCGCTTTCCTGAATCTGCTGAAAACCCCGGATGCTGGAGCCATCGAATCCTATCCCACTTTCAAAGGTGTCTACATCAATGCTTTCGGAATTGAAAGTCACATGCTGCCAAAGTCCGGGCAGATCGACAAACCGGAAGTCAATGGCTTTGATGCTGTTTTCTCCAATAAAATTCATGAGCTCTTTGGGCGTCATAAACACTCCTTTTGTTAAAAAGATCTGGATGATTCCAGAAAATTTCTTTTGGCTTGGGATGGGAAGTAAAAAGGATAGAGGTCCCGCATAACCCACGCGGCATTGCGTGGACCCATTGACGTTGCCCATGCCGCTTCGCATGGGCCCAAAGAAGAAATTGCATAGTACCGTTGCCCTGATTCTTTGTCAAGAAACAAAAATGCCGGAATCTGCTCAACCGCTGCCGCTGAGGCGCTTCGAGCGAAGGTGCCGGGCGCATCCAAAAATGGGAGACACTCAATGGGTGGCAAAAAGGTGCGGCTTTGTTGATTTGACCATCAACCGGTGATAAGACTGTTTTGCCCGTCAACTGACGGACTCGCCGAACCGTCAGCCGGAGATTCATCGAGGCCGGGAAGGTTTGCCGGCGGATTGTCTGAGTTATGCGGAGCCGGCTTTTTCGTCGTATGAGTCCGACTGCGGAGGGGGGCCTGGATAGTTGGAGCACAATGCAGGGAGATGGTTCACCTAACGGTCCCCCTGCGCTGGCAATGATGGTGGTCACACAAGCCTCCCCCCACATTGGTCCTTAAATTTCGATGATTATGCCAATCTTTTGACCCCACTTTGATTGTGCTCGAAGTCTACAAAAGTTATAACATCTTTTTTCCTGCCATGCTATGATGGTGGGCCGATTTGCGACAAGGTTGCCCTTGAATGTTTAAGATCTTTTATCGAGCTTTTGGCTCAATTTTGACAATCCTTCATAAGCTTTTCCTGGAAACCACCGGCTTCTTTTTCCTGGTCCTGGCCGCTTTGATCCTTTACAGCTGCTATGGACAATGGCGGCACTGGATGGATTTCGGAGAAGTCTCCTGGTACAAAGTAGGATCCACACTCCTCTTTGGTGTGTTGATGTTGGCCTTTGGTGTCCATTCCTTCTACAAAGTCAGAACCATCAAGTAAGTTGGTTTTTCCATCCATACTCAAATATCTTCCGTCCGCCGGCTCTCTGCATGAATAGGAGTCCTTAAATCAAGTGATGTTTTTAACCGGAGGGGATATGAAAACGAAAACTCCTTTGACTGGGCCTGATGTTGAGATCAGCCGGCGCATCGTCTTGAAGAGCATGGCACTCTCAGCCGTTTCGCTAGGGCTCAGGGGGGCTGAGGCATCCGCCAGCCAGATCCAGCAGATTGACATCTTTCACCACTCTCACAACGACGTCGGTTTCACGGATTCTCCCGCGGTCTGCCGCGACCTGCAGGTGCGCTATCTCGATGCCGCCGTGGAGGCTTGCCGCCGGAATCCCTCATTCCATTGGACCGTCGAGTCCTTGATGGTGCTGGAAGATTTCCGGCACAAGCTTCCGTCCTCCCGTCTGGAAGAACTAGTGCAGCTGTCAGGCAAGGGACAGTTGGATGCCATGGCGCTGCCTTTTAATCAAGCGCCATTCCAAAACGCCCGGCAGTGGCGGCAAGCCCTCCATTGGATTCCCGAGGAGCTCTGGCGGCGGCTTCATCCCAAAGTTGCCATGCAAAACGATGTCAACGGTTTCCCCCGCGCCGGAGTGTTGCAGTTGCTGGATCGGGGCGTTCGCCGATTGATCATGGGCATCAATGCCGACAGCGGCGGTCCTCCCTTCCGCCGTCCCACGGCCTTTTGGTGGCGCATGCCCGACGGTCGGAAAATATTCGTTTGGATGGGGGACCATTACGGAAAAGCTTATGATTACTTTGAACCTAAATGGTGGCAGCGGGGAGGGCCGAAAAGTGCCGATACGCTGCTGCGGCCTCCCCGCACCGATGACTTCTTGCGCACCGACGAGAAATCATTGCGTGCCTCTCAGGCGCATCTGCTCGGCCAGTTGGCGAAGCTGGAATCGGAAGGTTATGCCTACCCGCGTCTAATCATCTCCTTCACCAACCAATGGCGCTATGACAATGATCCTCCATTCCCGCCTCTAGCTCCTTTTGTCGATGCATGGAACCGGCTTGGATTGATACCTGCCTTGCGGTTTACTACGGCAACGCGCGCCGTGGAAGAAATGGAAGCACTGGTGGGGAATTCCGTACCGACGTACGAAGGGGAATGGACCGATTGGTGGGCTAACGGAGATATGTCTGCTCCGCGGGAAGTGGCGGCCAGCCGCGCGGCCAAGCGCTCCATTGAGGCCTGTTTTTCCCCCGTTTGGCAGACTCCTGCCGGCTTGGTGGAGCAGCGAGTGGAGAACATGCTGCGGGACCTTTGTCTCTTTGACGAACATACCTGGGGGGCCAATATTTCCGTCAGCGATCCCTGGTCACTCAACACGCAGAGCCAGTTTGCTGAAAAAGCCCTGCTGGCCTTTCGCCCCATGGAACAGGCGGAATGGCTGTTGGGACGTCTCGCGCGGACGAAGATGGCCGGCCAGCCCGCCGCGATCTTTGTGATTAACGCGGCGCCGGCGCCTTATACCGGTTGGGTTTCTCGCAAGAGCTTGGATGAACCTCCCGTCTGGGTCGAACGAATCCCCCCCAACACCATGGTCAAGATGGAACCCGTGGTTCCAACAATCTCGGCGAGGCCTGACATTGTCTTGAATTCACAGGGATGGCCGCAAACGGTGAAATGGCCCGGGATGCACAGTTCCCTCTTTGAAGAAGGATTTGGCGATCTGCTGGCGATTACCGTGGATCCTCCGGCTAACCGTTCCACCATCGCACAGATCCACGATACCACTGATCCGGCCGCCCGCGAAAAAAAGCGGATTGCCATTCTTCGTCCAGTGCCTGCGCGGTATGAAAATGCTTCGGTGGAAGAAAATCCCCACACTATGGTCTTTAAACAGCTCTGCAAGCATCCGCGGATGGATCATGTTGAACGGAGGCTGGAAATATTTCGCCGGGAACCCAGGGTTCGCCTGACGGTCCGCTTCGATCGGCTGTCTTCGTTGGATCCTGAATTGTTTTACATCTCTTTCCCACTGCCAGTGCCGGGGACTTTGCCTCTCTTTTCCAATGGCGGGGTTCCCTTCACACCTTATAAGGATCAATTATCCGGCTCGTGCGCCGACTATTACGCCATTGATTCTTGGGCCCATTATCAGACTGCAAATGGGCACTGGCTCTGGGTGACGCGAGATGCTCCCATGGTGACGGTCGGAGGGCCTCATCCCTTGGCGCACCGGACCACACAACCGGCCGATACCCACAAGCTCCATGCCATGGTCTTCGACAATTTCTGGCACACGAACTTTGTGGCGGATTCTCATGGGACTTTCATGTTTCAATTTGAGCTGTTATGGAGCGATTCCCCGCTTCCCGTGGAAGCCACGGCAGCTGCCTTGATTTCCGAGCCGCTCGTAGTGGTCAATCCAACGCAGCCTGAATCTCCAGAGCTGGCCGATCATCTTTTTAATCCATAGCGGAACCTTGGTATTATCCACTTCGGAACTCGCGGCGGGAATCGAGCAAGCAGAAAGCTGTACTCATTAAAATAAGGTATATAATCAGGCGCGAGCACCCTCTCTTCGGCTTCGAGGGAAATTCAACAGCATGGTTTTGTTCCGTCACTCCATTCGCTCGCGTCTGTTTTGGGTTTCTTGCCATGAATACTCTATCGAGTGATGTTGATCAGTCACAATAGTCCATATAATGGAAGAATTCAGCAAGGTCATCCTTTCACATATTTTTGACAAGACTGATCCCTCCCTCTTCGCGGAGAGGGAAATCCCCGCGACCAAACTTCTAGAGCTGGCGCGGGGGGTGGCCCAACTGTCGGATGTTTACACGCGGCATCGGACTCAATTGAGTGAAGCAATGCTTCAGTCCGCCCCATTGCGCGAAGCTTATCTGGCTTATTTCCTGCCCGTCAACCTCGAGAAATTTTATCTGATATTGCGGGAACTCTGGATGCATCCCCAGGTGCCCGAATTATTCAAATCCGGGATTCGTTTTTTGGATCTGGGGAGCGGGCCTGGCAGTCAACTGCTGGGATTGCTTCTCTTCCAGAAGACTTCCCAATCCAAGCCCCGTCTGCGGGAGAGCTTGGCCATTGACAATGTCGGCGCCAATCTTGAAATGGCAGGGCAGTTTCATGAATTCTGTCTCAAAAAGTATTTTCCAAGCATCGATTCCGTACCACGGCTAAAAACCCTCCGGGCGGATTTGAGTATCCCGGTTCCTTCCTTGAGTGCGGAAGGTTTTAATTTGATCTGTCTGGGGAATTTACTGAATGAGCTTTTTGCCGGGCAGCCAAACCGACTTGAGAAGCGGCTGGAATTTGTCACCACCATAGTCTCCGCGGCTCTCCACGAAGATGGGTTTCTGATCCTGCTGGAACCGGCTTTGCGCGAGACTTCGCGGGATTTGTTGCTCCTGAGGGATCAACTTGTGCAAAAGGCAGGTCTGCATGTCTATGCCCCTTGCGTGCACGAGCGGCCCTGTCCCGCGGTCGCTGACGGATGCGACGCGGATTGGTGCCATGAAGATCGCCTCTGGGAGCCTCCGGGCTACCTCTCCAAAATTGACAAGCTGGCGGGCATTCGGAAGACCTCTTTGAAATATTCCTATCTGGTGTTGTCGCGCCGGAAGATCTCCATTCGGGACGCCTCTTCAGTGGAAGAAAATATTGGCGAGAAAACTGAATCATGGCGCGTGGTAAGTGAGCGGATTGAAGAAAAAGGCAAATCATTTTGTTTTTTATGTGGCGAGAGAGGTCGGTTGCGTGTGACTCAGCTTGACAAAAACGGGACGGAAGGCAATCGAAATTTCGAGCAAGCTGACCGGGGACAGATTGTAATCACTTGCGGGCTGCACGAAAAAAGGCCCGCCGATTTTCGCGTCGAAAAAGAGACTTTGTTCAAAATTTTAATCGATCCCGCCCAATTGGACCGGACCTAGCGCAATAGGGATGGAAGGCATCCCCTAATATTTTTCAGCGCCAGGCCTGGTTTTTTTTAATTTCTCATCGAATTCCTTCAGTCACTGATCACTCGGAAACCTTGCCGCGGCTCCAGTTTCCCGGCCACCGTAACTTGGCCCATTCCAGCCTGCCCGGCCGAAAGCTCTTCGCAATTCATCATGCCGCTATGGTATTCATTCACTTATCCCCTAAGCCATAGCGGCACTTCCCACTCATCCAATGATTAGAGTCATAAACAGCACCAATAACCAGATCAGACCCCTTCTGCGGACCCCGTCTGCTCCCTAATCTGCGCCAAGCCCGAGGCGGCATCGAATGCAGGTAAATTCAAAGCAGAGATTCCATGGCTACGCACTTGCAAGGTTCATTCAATGATGGATAAAATGGATTTACGCTGGGCTCTAATCGCTAAACAAATAAGAAAGTAGAACAAGCTTTGGTATGGCGCTTTTATGGCAAGCGGCATCATGTTTTTTCCCTTCACTTAAGATGAATCTCAGTGACAAGCAAAAACGAAAACTCAGACAATTGAAGCGCCTTCTTTTTGATGCGGGCCTGCACGAATTGCTTGCCGCAAATGAAGGCGCAGCGGACCCTACAAACGTCCGGGGTCTGGATCTTTCGCGGGTCGCGGAACCGCTCCAAACCATTGTAAGTCTCTTCACTCTCGGACAGCCGGTCAAGAGCGCTCGGATCGAGGGCCGACTGCCGCCGGAAGTAATCTCCACCCTGGAAGCGCTCGGGCTGCTTCAACGAGAGGGAAACGCTTGGAGCGCCGGAGAATACCGGCTCGTATCCCATTTAGGCCTGTTTCTCTTCTGTCACAGGCTTTCACCCGCGGCAAAGCTCTATTACGGAAATGATTCATTGTCACTCAGCCGCCTGCTGATCCCTGCCCGGGGGCGCGTGCTTGACCTTTGCGCCGGCGTAGGTCCGCAGGCGCTGGTTTGTGCAAAAACCGCCATATCCGTAGCCGCCGTCGATGTGGAACCGCTGGCCGGGAGAATATTTTGGATCAATGCCGAATTGAACGGGCTAGCTGGGAGAGTGGAATATTTGATTGGCGACCTGTTCGAGCCCGTAGCAGGCCGGCAATTCGATCAAATCTGCTGCAATCCGCCATTCATGCCCGTGCCGCCGGGTATGGATTTCCCCCTGTTCGCGGATGGGGGGCCAGATGGTCTGGCGCTTGTCCGGCGTGTGCTCGCCCAGTTACCGGAAGTCCTCGCGCTGGATGGCCGGTGCCACATCGTTGGCGCGGTCCTGGGAAACAACCAGGGACCGGATCTTTCCCAGTTTGAAGAACTGGCCACCGCCGCACATCTCGGAATTTCGATCTCCTGCCCCTCGTGCGAAGAATTAGGCGCTTCCATGTTAATCTCGTGTGCTGCAACCGCCATGGCTTGTGTGCGCGGCGGCGATGCTAAGGAGATGTTTCGGGCCCATTTCGATACACTCGGCGCAACCCACCTCTATTATTTTCTTTTGACTGCAACCCGCGCCTCTCGGCCCAGCGTCTACTTTCTGCACGATGGCATTCAACGTGTTACCATTCTCTAGAAATCGCCAAAGCGTGAATCCGGTTGTGCGTCGTCAAAACTCCGTGAAGCGGCACATGCACGCCGAGGCCACTAATATCGCCCAGTCTCTTCCTCCAAACGGCACGGGAAATTGAGCGTAGCCTTCATGGGTCCGAAATTTGGTTTTCCACTCATTTCCCCGGCTGTTGATATGCTACCATACACCGGAACGCTCGATCCTTAGCGGACTGGCCACATCATGACTCCCGATCTGCTTTTTGGCCATATGGAATTTCATCCTTGCACGAAAAACGAGATCTGACTCTCAATGGTTCTATTGCACTTTTATGGCGAGGCTTCCACTATCGAACTGATCCAGCAGATGATGGCCGAATGTTCGCGCTTAGCCACAGGCCGACACACGAAATTCCCAGGAATGAAAAATCGTTGCAACTTGCCTGGGAGCAAAAAACGGGAAGAGGAGAGCCACCCCGGCCGCCCACACCCGCTTAGCTCCAGGCGAAAGGAATGCCAACAAATATGAAATCCTCTGGGGCCCGGTTTTTTTTCCTCTTCTTTTTTATTTCCGGATTTTGCAGCTTACTTTATCAAATGGTGTGGACACGCTTGGCGATGGCTTCCTTCGGGGTCATCACACCAGTGCTTTCCGTAGTCGTATCCGTTTTCATGTTGGGCTTGGCGCTCGGTTCATGGCTGGGAGGAAAAATGGTCGGCGCCCTCTCCTGGCGCTGGAATATTTCCCCATTGATCCTCTATGGAAGTGCCGAAGCTGTCATCGGGACGAGCTCCATCGCGGTTCCCTGGCTTTTTTCCCGGGGCGAGGCGCTTTTAATGACCTCCGGGGAGTTCAACTCCGCGTCGTATCTTTGGGCTTCGGCCGGAATCTTAGGAATTTCTCTGCTTCCCTGGTGTTTTTGTATGGGAGCTACCATCCCCTTCGCCATGCAATTCTTGAGGCAACAACAGCCGGCTGACACCGGCTCTTTCAGTCACCTTTATTTGGCCAATGTTTTGGGAGCCTTGAGCGGGACGATACTAAGCTCTTTCGTCTTGATTGAATTGTTGGGTTTGCACGGAACTCTTTATATGGGAGCGCTGGGTAACACTGCCATTGCCTTGACGGCTTTGGCCCTTTCAAAGGGGCGCGCTGCAAAGGCTAACCGTTCCCCCGCCTCTCAGCTCCCGCCCGCGGCAGCTAAGCCGCACGCAAAAGTTGCCCGGGTGCGTGCCGTGCTATTTGTGACCGGTTTCACTTCACTGGGAATGGAGATCGCCTGGACCCGCGCGTACACACCCATTCTTGGGACACAGGTCTATGCATTCGCCTCATTGTTGTTTGTTTATCTCCTGGCAACTTTTATAGGATCGGCGATCTACCGTGCCCTCAGAACGATTTCCAGCACCCGTTTGAGCAACGGAGACTTGGTGGCACTGCTCTCATTCAGCGCCTTCCTCCCGGTGCTGGTTAATGACCCCCAATGGCATCAACCCATCTATTTCGTGATGCGCACCTTTTCACTCGACCTTCGCTGCTTCCCCATTTGGGCAAGCCTTTTCCCCTTCTGTCTTCTTTTGGGCTACTTGACTCCCTCCCTGATTGATGAGTATTGCCAAGGGGATGCGGCTTCGGCCGGAAGCGCCTATGCGCTTAACACGCTGGGCTGCATTTTGGGCCCGCTGGTGACGGCTTACTGCTTATTGCCTCTGGGAGGAACACGAAACAGTCTTCTTCTGCTGGCTCTTCCTTATATTTGCCTGATGTCCTTTTTTTGGAAAGTGCCTCACCGCCGGATTAACCGGGTTTTGGGGCTCGCCTCCATCCCGCTTCTATTTTTTGGAGTTTTCTATTCCAAGAGCTACGATGAGTATGTTTACGGGATTCGCCAGTGGATTGTGAGGCGAGACCACACTGCCACGGTGGTTTCCGGCGGATCCGGGATGAATAAAATTCTGCTGGTCAATGGCGTGGGAATCACCCAGCTGACTACTATCACCAAAACCATGGCTCACCTGCCCTTGGCGGCTCTTCTTCAAAAACCGCAGTCCACACTGACGATTTGTTTCGGAATGGGAACAACTTATCGTTCCCTCTTATCGTGGGACATTCAAACCACCGCCGTTGAGCTGGTCCCCAGTGTTAAAGCGGCTTTTGGGTATTATTTTCCAGATGCGGAATCTATTCTACATAATCCAAAAGGGAAGATCGTCATTGATGATGGTCGCCGATATCTCAACCGCGTCCAGGAGAAGTATGATGTCGTCACCATCGACCCGCCCCCGCCCATTGAGGCGGCCGGTTCCAGCCTGTTATATACCCAGGAGTTTTACGGACTGATCCGACAACGGTTGCAGCCCGGCGGAATCCTGCAGCAGTGGTATCCGTTTGGCGAGGAAAAAACCGCTCAAGCCATGGCCAAGTCACTCGTCAACTCCTTCCCTTATGTGCGTGCCTTCCGCTCCATCGAAGGGTGGGGCTACCACTTTCTGGCCTCCCAATCTCCGCTGGAACTGGGATCGGCGGCCCAATTGCAGGAAAAAATGCCCCCGTCTGCCCAAAAAGATTTTCTGGAGTGGATGCCGGAGAAAAGAGCTGAAGATTTATTTGCTTTCATTCTGGGCCGGGAAGTTCCTATCCAATCGTTGATCCCGGCCGACCCCGCCCAGGTGATCACCGATGACCACCCTTATAATGAGTATTACCTTCTGCGGCGGTTGCGCAGTCCCAGCCCATAGGTCATGAGTCAGATCGGGTGCGGATCGTAGATCGCAGATCGCGCTGCTCCTGAGCATTTAAGAATTCTTGGAGAAGTCATTGAAACAGTTCGGATCCAGGGCATTTTCAATTGGTCCATTAGGAAGAGAGCGTGTGGAGGCCGCTTTTCATAAATTAAAGCATCTTACAAAAAACCGATATAGCGATCAAGGATCATTGCCTGTACTGGGTGAGGATGAGTTTATCAAACAGGCCACTGAACCTCTTGTGCCGCGCCGCCTTGTATCTCGCGGTTTTACCCGACGCCAACTCTCTCTCACGCAAATCGCACGGGCCATTTGTCAAGTACGACTGTTCCCCGTCCCTCATCTAAATCACCCCAGAAAGGAACCACCAACTCTCGCACATCAGGCAGGACCTCCTTCTTGCGGACACAGAGTTATTCTTCGATAAAACCTGCCAGCTATCTAAATTGCTGACTAACTCCTCGGCCGCTGTATCTTTACCAATGAACAACCTGCTTACAATTTAATCGCTGTTCGACTCCCGCGACATCTTGGTCCTTTGGGGACCCAAACAAAATTTTTAAATTCGTAAGAATACCCCTCGTGCCATCAGGCCTAATATTTCGGCCCAAGCGGAATTTCTTCGCAATGAGCCTTTTGGTATTCCAGGATGCACCTCCTGTTTTTAGCTGTATAATTAAAAAAACCGATTCCATTCAGGAGGATTTGCCATGAAATTGTTATTGATTTGCGCAACTGTTTTCACCAGTATCGTCGGCCTGGCTTTTGGCCAGGCCACGGAATCCAGGAAACCGCTCAGCCCTCCCGCTGACACATCCGTGACTATTGCGGGAAAGACGCTCAGCATCAAGTATTCCGCTCCCTCCATGCGCGGCCGCAAGATCTTCGGCGGCCTGGTCCCTTACGGCAAAGTCTGGCGGGCTGGAGCCAATGCCGCCACCGCTTTACACACTGAAGCCGACCTGGATTTGAACGGTCTGGCCATACCAAAAGGAGACTACACTCTCTTCATTCTGCCTGAAGAAAATCAATGGACACTCATCATCAACAAACAAACCGGCCAATGGGGGCTCAGCTATGACCAAACCAAAGATCTAGGCCGCAGTAAATTGGATTTGAGTCAAGCAGCCACTCCCCTGGAAACTTTTAAAATCACACTCTCCAGTTCAGGCGCCAACGCCGGAAAACTGGAATTTGCCTGGGAAAAAACAATCGCTTCCGCATCTTTCTCCGTCAAATGAGTGAAATATTGGAGTCGGCCCAAAAGCCGCAGACTCGTTGTAAAGAACGAGTCACGGGCTACAAACAACGTTCACGCTTTGATAATCGATTACGGCACATTTCCCCATTTTTCCCGTGGATTCGCTTTCGGTTCCAACGTAATCGGGGAACCTTTTTGCCTTTTTTAGCCGCGGATTGGCGCGGATTAACACGGATGAATATTGTTCTTATCCGCGAAAATCCGCGTTCAGCTTGAGCCTACGTCCGCGGATGGCAAGGCATTAAAAGTAGTAGAAACGCCACGAGGGTGTGCGGAAAGATATGGCCGTTAACCACAGGGTCAAAAGGACGCGGGCGGGTGGCCATGGCAGGCCGTTATTTGTCCCAGGGTGCCACGGGCAAAGCTGAAAGCTTGCCCGTGCCGTCTGACTTTCTTTGCCGCCATCCCTCTGACCGAAGACAGCAAGGAGAGGGCATCTTCATTTCCGGAGGAATGCCTTCCAATATTTAAATGGATGCCATGGGGCATAAGGGTCACCCAAAACTTGCAATCTGCAGATTCACATATTGAGTTCCTATCCTTACCATTTTAGCATTTTCCATGAGCAAACTAACCCCATCCTCCTCCAGTTGCGGATTGTGACGGAGATTGGCATCATGAAGGCGGCTGGCCAAAGCAACGACCGTGATATTACCCGCAAAAACCGGACAGCTTCGCCACTCGGATAAGACAGGCCCCAAGACCTACTTATTCTGTCTCAAGAGTTGTTCTGCCTTCATTGGTATTGATCTTAATTGTATTTCACGGATTGCGGCGGCGTCAATAACCGCAGGGCGCTGCTGATGCCGTGGTCATTCAATCCGCCCGCCCGCTCCCCTATCTTGAATAACGTCAATCCACAATGCCGCCGCCCCAACCATAACGCCACATCACGTCCCCAATCTACTCGCCGGTCCCGCGGACCCGGGCGCTCTTATTAAAGCTCAGCAAATCCCCGCATACAGAAATCTCCCTTGCTTCTATTCGACAATTATGGAGGAACTCACAGGATGTTGGCATTGTCAAGGATCAATTTGGGATTCATAATTCCGGATTCTTCATGGAAGCAGGATCGCTTTTGACATCAACCCTGTTTTCTGATATTTCTAAAACCCGAAAGATTTCATCTAAATTCCTCTATAACCCCGCAATTAACAAGGAGAGCGACTATGCGACTCAGGTGGCAGTGGCTGGCATTCATGTTTTTATTGGCCCCAGCAGCTAAAGCGCAGGAAATGGAATTGCAGGTAGAACTGATGAATAACCTGGGAACGGAAACCAGCCGGAAAGGCGATCTCATTTCAAGCCGTGTGCTCAGTCCCTCCGCTTTCCAGGGAGACATCCTGGAGGGCAAGGTCACTAATGTGAAATCCGGGAACAAAATCAAGGGGGAATCCGTCCTGAGCTTTTCCTTTGAAACACTGCGGCATGGTGGCGAAGCCCTGCCCATATCTTCACAAGTGAAATCGGTTTCCAATTCCAAAGGCCAGGTCGATGTGGATGAGGAAGGACACGTCATTCGCAAAAGCAACAACCTTGCGAAAGCCGCCGGGGGCACTGGCGCGGGGGCCCTGATTGGGGGATTGGCGGGAGGAGGCAAAGGGGCAGCCATTGGCGCAGCCGCTGGCGCGCTCGTTTCCATTGTCTTGATCGACATTGCGTCCGAAGGGCCAACTGTTCGCCTGGCGCCAGGCAGCAAAGTCGTCATACTGGCAAAGACCCGCGGTGGTCCGGAGCTTTCCAGCCTCTCGGCGAATCCGTCCGCCGCTAACGCTCCTGTCACAGCAGGCACATCCACTGTTACAATGGCTCCCGCACCAAGGCCGACCGCGGTTCCTGTTGCCACTCCGGCATCCGCACCTCAGCCCACAACTGCCAAGGCCAGCGGACCCACCCCCGCGGCCCAGGCCGCACCGGCTGTTGCCGCGAGCAACCAGCCTGATCTGACGACAATAAAAGCCGATTTCATCCCCGGCGAGAAAACTCTTTTCTTCGACGATTTCACTGACATGGCCGGCGATGAACCGCCGCCTCATTGGAAAGTGCGCGGCGGGGCGGTTGCGTTGAAAACTGCCCCGGGGATTCGCCAGCTCACGGCTACAGAACATACCAACCTGGCGCCGCTGCTCAAGAATCTTCCCAAGAATTTCACCCTGGAGGTCGAGGTGAAGTACGACAATCCGGGAGATTTGCGTTCGAATTGGCAGTTTTACACCGCGAATGATCGGGAATTGATCTTGTTCTGGACACAAACCCATGGTGATACATTGATCACCTATGTAAAAAGAGACGATCCCTATGAGGAATACGGGAAGAATACGATCGCGGTCGATTGGTCACAACCCGTTAAACAAGCCTTGTGGATCCAAAACGGCCGTTTGCGCGTGTACATCAATGGACAGCGGCTTATCGATGTTAATCAGGTAAACCTCCCGGAGATAGGATCGGTAGAAGCGATCATTCAGCTTTATGGAGACGAGAATCCTGCCATTGGTTACCGGATGGTCCGTTTTGCTGAATCCACGCCGGACTTCAGCCAGATGATCAGCTCCACCGGCCGGTATGTCACCCATGGCATCCTCTTCGACACGGACAGCGACCGGCTAAAGCCCGAATCCGCCGCCGTGATCAAGTCGATTGCGCGCGGACTCGACACGAATCCCAACTTGAAGCTGCAAATCGAAGGCCACACCGATTCCACCGGCGACGCCAACCATAACCTCGATCTTTCCAAGCGGCGCGCCGAGGCAGTCAAGAATGTACTGGTGACGCAATTCAACGTAGACGCCGGACGCTTGACTACCGCCGGTTTGGGCGCCACCAAGCCCGCGGATTCCAACGACACTCCTCAAGGACGCGCGCAAAACCGGCGCGTGGAGTTCGTGAAGATCTAAAAAACACTCCATGGTCCTGGAAGAACTCGTAGGGCAAGTGTCGCGGAGGTGTGCGACCCAAGGCGCTGGTCAAGCGCAAGTCTGTGTCAAGGGTCGGAAGCGCCGATAAGGAACTGACATGATCAAGAGATTACTCGGAATCCTCGCACTCGTGGGGCTCATGCTGCTCGCCACTGTGATCACTGTGAGTGCGCCAGGCAGCGGTGGACAAAGTCAGCAGGAACTCATGGTGACGATCAACGAGGTGTGCAGAGTAACATTTGACTTCGACTATAGCGGCGTCACATACCACGATAACCTCTCCGCCACATTTCAGGAGCGCAACGTCTACCGGATCACGCGATACGACAATGGTGAGGATCGAGCGGACTTGGAGCTGGTATCGCACCACAAGGATTTGTCACCTGGGGGAGTGGAACCTACGAGGATCCGCCGGTGTCTTCGGATTCATGGACCTACCAAGTCGACCAAGATTCTTAGAATGCTTCAGTCTCCGCCATTGACCGGCGTGGAAGTCAGTTTTACGGGGGGTTGGCTGAAGGTGAGCGTTCCCAACAATCCTTGCGGTTTTGTGAAAGCGAGCAGCATTCGAGGCGTGCTTGGTGGCGTGGCACACGACAACGATGGATACGCTACCCCACCCAGGTGAGCCGTCGGGCTTCGCGCAGCAGCTCAGGTCCACTTTCAAACCGAACTCGAAGAGTATTTCAGTACACGGCCACGCCCGCTTTGACGACACGTTTTCGAATAAATTCACGGTTTCCCGAGAGGTGGATTACTCCATCACCGGCGGCGATTCCGAGCTTCCCGAGGCGGTGATCATTCCTCCGGATAACTATGGCACGTGGCTTCCCGAGGCTGGCAAAGATGAATCCACGCCGGGCAACAAGATCACTGCGACCGTTAAGCTGCACAAGCGGGGTGATCCCACGAAGAGCGCGGGCAAAAAAGCCAAGTTCCGATTCTCTCTAAACAAGGTCAGCAGCGAACGAGGTGTATGCCTCAATTGGCCGGAGAAAGCGGATGCCAAGACGACACCGGATCTCAAGATCGATCCCAAGGGAAATTCCAACCTCGAAGTTGCCGGCGATGGCCAGAGCGCCACCACGCGGAAGTCGGCTGAATCGGCCACGAG
>CAWDMN010000028.1:0-38114 GCA_963803155.1 uncultured Acidobacteriota bacterium | reverse complement strand
GAGTTCCAGAAAGAGCGTCCCACACTGCGCCACGTGATGTTCAAAACAGTGCTCGTCGTACTTCTCGTCCCGTTCCTGCTTTTCGCCGTCGTGAGCGGACACAATTCGGGATCGGAGGCGATCAGAGCAGCAATGGAGTTCAGTGAATTAAACAGAAAATGGGGATTCACTTGAGATTGCAGGTTTTTCAGCTGGGCCGCCAGCAGCTCCTTTTCCAGCCGCTCTTGCGCTACCTCTTTCTCGCGAACTTGCTGGATGGCTTCCTTCCACAACCCCTCACCAATTGATAGAGAAACAAAGGAGAGCCGAGAAAAACCACAAAGAAAACCGTCGAAATGAATGCCCGGGGTTCAAATAGATTCACTTCCGGAAGTATCCAGAGCAGAATCCCATCGGATAACAGCGCTCCTAAAACCCCAATCATAAACAAGAAGAAGATCCCCCTGGCAATGATGGAATAAGACATTCGTGTTGGCGAAAAATTTTTAAAGAAAAGCTTCTCCAGCATCAAGGAAATTAAAGAGAAGCATATGGCATAGGTAAGAAGGATAATGCCGGTGATTTTGAAAGCGCCCCAGGGGAAATTTGCATTGCTCAGGCCATAAATAAGAATAAATATGCCCCCAAAAACCAGGGAGAATCCTATGCCACCAAGTAGTCGATAAAAAAATTTTTTGGCTTGAGAAGTCATGTGAAATCCTTTGTGGCCGATTATATCATGGCTCGCGGAGTCCCATGCGGATCCATTATCACCGGGGGGGGTAATTCATAGTTCGACACGCTTCAAGAGCCCACTCCCTTGCACGGGAAAAGTTCCGATGTTGAGAGCCAGCTTGTTGTGGCAGTGAATGGTGGTGAAGAATTTGCTCCCACAATCTTTTCCGGATGCTCTCTTAGTTTATATACAAAGCAGAATCTGCATTACAGCTGAGATCCTTGGGCTCGGCTCGCCCATCCAGCGGCTCATCCAGGCCGCGAGGAGAATCCCCTGGACGAGTATTTCCGGTTGGACGATCGCATGTACATAGGGCGTAAACACTGGTCTGGTATAAACCAAGCCTTCGATCGTACCCGGTGCAGCCACGGCACAAGCCCAAAAACCAAAAATCAAGTACACGGATGCAAGCGTGAAGAAACGCTTTCGAAAGGGCCAACTCAACATCAGTTCATAAAACGGGGCAAGAGCCGCGGCCATGAGAATGCCGCGCAGGATCTGGGCGGGAATAAACCAGCGCATGACATGATGCCAGGTGTCCGGTTGGGCGGGAGTCCTCATAAAACTAGTAAAGATGGCATTTGGCCCTTCATAGAATTGTTTAGTCAGAACTTGATAGGCGAAGGCGCCAGCGACAAAGTAAGTGGCGGTGTGGGCCACAGCCATTTTCCAAACAAAGGAAAAGAACGATTTAGTTTTCATAATGACTCCCTAGAAAATTGCGTGGATGGAGGCGGGGTGCCCGCATGGGTTTGCCAAGCGTGCTGAGACGGTCTGAGGGCAGGCCGTCTCCATTATCCCACTTTCATCTTCTTGTTGTGCCAGCCCGTGCTGGCATGAGTGGCTCCTCAGAGGTGCTTTGGGCGACTTCCATTGATGAACCGCCATAAGTCCCCCTATCAAAGGATGTCGCAATTTGGCGGAAAAAACCCATGAAATCCGACAAGATGCAAAAAAAACGGGGCGAAAAGTCAACCAGCCATCCCGAATTGCACCCCAGTTTGATATGATAATCTCTGGAATTTTGGTGGGATTGCGCTTCTACTTATTATGCAAATCTCATCCAACGACAATTCTGGATTTAGAAAATATGCGGGGCACGCCCCGCTTGAAGTTTGCCGGAGTTATTGTTCATGCTGTTTGTCGTGTCGGCCCTAGTCGTGGATAGACATCGTTCTGCCCATCGATCATCGTTTTTATGGAAGAATATTGGGGAGTTGTTTTTCCTCTTCTTTTTATGGACCAGCCTCTCGTTGCCGATGGCCGGGGCCCCGTCAAAGATTATCGATTACCAAAGCAAGCTGAACCGGAAATATGTAAAGGCGCCGCGTCGGGAAACACGGTTCATCATTATTCACTCCACGGAAAGCCGCCTGCCTAGTGCCTTGCGGACCTTGTCAAAAGGGAAAGTCCGGCGGGGGCGTTATGTGTCTCACGGGGGGCATGCCAATTATCTGGTAGCTCGCAACGGCACAATCTATCTAATCCTGGATCCTCGTTACAAGGCCAATCATGCCGGCGTGAGCCTTTGGGATGGGGTTTACAATTTAAGCGACTATTCCATCGGGATCGAATTGGAAGGTTATCACAATGTCCCCTTCAGCGAGGAACAATACAGGAGCTTGAAGGGTCTATTGAAAGATTTGCGGGAGAAATATTCGATTGAAGAGCGGGACGTGTTGGAACATTTTCGGGTCGCCTATGCCAAACCGAACCGATATCATCGCGCCGCCTGGCGGGGAAGGAAACAAGATCCCGGCGAGGATAATTTTGATCGTCGCAAAGCCGGTTTAGGAGAGAGTTACCCGGAGGACCCCGATGTGATTGCCGGCCGCGTCGGCGGCCCAGTGCAGTTGGCCAAGGCCGTCACATCAGCAAGCGAGACGGAATTGGATGAATCCGCCGAAGAAGAAAGCGATGACGCTGAAGTCGATTCACCGGGAGCGGGCGATGTGACAACTGAGCCGGGAATTGATCCTTCTTCACGGCGAATTGGGTCCGGAAAAACCGCCTGGAGTATTGCCGGCAAGAAATATAACTCCCCCACCACGATATATCATTTTCCCGACGGCCGATCCTCGCGAGGGGACCAAATCACCCATTGGCAGGACGTGCCGGCGGGGACTGAGGTTCAGCTCGATGCCGATTCCCCCGCCCCGCGGCGCCTGGTCAATGCCTCCCGGAGCGAAATTCTCCTGCCGGAAACCGGACCCCAAGCCACTCCCTGGAAACTTGCCAATGCCTTGTACAATTCAGCCATGACTTTTTATATTCTCCCCGATGGGAAGGTGAAGTCCGGCAATCAAGTGGCGGATTTCAAACAGCTCCCCTATAAAACTCGCATGCTGCTGGCCTATCGTCGATTGGGATTTCCCAAAACTTCGGATCGCTTGGGAGAAAATCTGCCGGATGTCTATTTGAGTTCCCAGACTCTCTACCTTTTTCCCGATCAAGTCATCAAATCAGGCGATCAGATCGAAGATTTTGCGAATCTGCCCGCACGGACTCAGGTATTTGCGAAGTTGGATTAGTCTTTAGTCAGCAATTGGAATGGCTCCCACCCGAATCGCAAATTGGATTTCGAGGTCGATGCCGGCGACGGAAAACGCAAAATAACCCCATCCGTTGTCTCTTTTTTGATTGGTCACGATTTTTCTGCGACAAAATGAGTTTTATGCTATATTTTTGCCTCAATCAATCCTTCCTCCAGTGACCGGCGAGGTTCATCCTCAACTGGTGAGGAACCACTACAGCGGAGACACAGGTGGATTGGAAAATCGATCCCGACTGTAGATCAAGGTCACGAATTAGAAACGAATTACCATTTTATAGAAAGGGACACGGCAATGTATAAGATCAGACTATTTACCCCCGGCCCCACTCAGCTTTTACCTGAAGTACAGACAGCCATGTCACGGCCAATCCTCCATCATCGCACCGATGAGTTTCGCGGGATCTTCAAGGAAGTCATTGACGGTTTAAAGTATGTGTACAACACTTCCAACGATGTCATCGTTTTTACCTCCTCTGGCAGCGGAGCGATGGAAGGGGCAATCGTCAACTTGTTAAGCCCAGGCGATAAGGCTCTGGTGGTCAGCGCCGGAAAATTTGGCGAACGCTGGACCGGACTCTGCAAGGCTTATGGGATCGGCGCCAACGTCATTGGCATCCCTTATGGCCAGGCGGTAAGCCCGCAACAAGTGGCCGTGGAGCTGGAGAAGAATCCGGACACACGTGCGGTCTTTGTGCAGTATTCCGAAAGTTCCACCGGTGTTAAACATGATGTGAAGGCGCTGGGAGAAATCGTGAATCGTTATCCCAAGACCGCCTTGGTGGTGGATGCCATTACCGGGCTGGGTGTGATGGAGATGCCAGTGGATGAGTGGCATCTCGATGTCGTCATTGGCGGCTCCCAGAAGGCTTTGATGCTTCCGCCAGGCCTAGCTTTTGCCAGCGTCAGCGAAAAGGCTTGGGGTTTGATGAAAGAGAGCAAATGTCCCAAGTATTATTTTGATTACCAGAAGGAACGCAAAAACAATGCCAATGGTGAATCTTCCTATACCCCGGCGATCACCCTTATCATGGCGGCCCGTGAAGCGTTGAAGTACATCCGCGAATTGGGGCGGGACCATTTGATTGCCAATGCCGGTTTGTTGGCGGAAGTCACTCGCGAAGCGGCCAAGGCCTTGGGGTTAAAATTGTTTGCGGATGGATCTCCCAGCGATGCCTTGACCGCCATCTGCGCTCCGGAGGGAGTGGATTCCGGCGCTATCATCAAGGAATTCAAGAAACGGTTTGGGGCTACCGTGGCCAATGGACAGGGAGAAATGAAAGGGAAGATTTTCCGGGTGGCTCACCTGGGCTATTACGATTTCACCGATGCCATCGCTGTGGTTGCCTGTCTGGAGATTATTCTCAGTGCCTTGGGTGTTCCCGTGGAAATGGGCGCGGGCGTGAAAGCCGCTCAACAGGTCTATTTGAAGCGCCAGAAATAGGGACCGAAAGCTGCCAGTGGTGAGCAATCAGCTTTCAGCGGTCAGCTAGTGTCCCCTCAAAAAATCGAATGTGAGATTTCCGGTGGGACGCTTTTTCGGGGAGGAGGCCTTTGCCGAACCTTTCATCGGCCTTCAAACCATTCGGCGCTTTCGGTGGTGATGCTCGTCATGCAGGCGTCCTATCGCATGGAGGTTCCACAATTAGCTCCAAATAAGCAAGATTCAGATTGTCTTACCGAACGGAACGATTCACCAAAATTTCAACAGGCTGAAAGCTGAAAGCTGACAGCTGATTGCTATTTAGAGAGGTGACCCATGAAGGTATTAATCAGCGATAAACTGAGTCAGTCTGGCGTAGATGTGCTGCGGGAAGTGCCCGGTTGGATTGTGGATGTGAAGACCGGTTTGACTCCGGAACAACTCATTGCGGAAATTGGCCAGTATGATGGCTTGGTGATCCGCAGCAACACCAAAGTCACGGCCGACGTTATCAAAGCAGCCGGCAATATGAAGGCCGTGGGCCGCGCCGGCACGGGTGTGGACAACGTGGATTTAGAGGCGGCCACCAAGCGCGGGATTGTAGTGATGAACACCCCCGGCGGCAATAGCATCAGCGTGGCGGAGCATACCATTGGCCTCATGCTTTCCATGGCTCGCTTTTTGCCGCAGGCCAGCTCTTCGACCAAAGAAGGAAAATGGGAGAAGAAACTCTTCATGGGTTCTGAGCTGAAAGGGAAATCCCTGGGTGTGGTGGGATTCGGCAAGATTGGCGCTGAAGTGGCTCAACGGGCGAAGGCGTTTGAAATGACCATCCTGGTATATGATCCCTATGTATCTGAACGGTTGGCCCAGGACATGTCGGTCAAACTGGTCTCGTTGGACGAACTGTTTGCCGGATCGGACATCATTACCCTCCATGTTCCGGCGGTCGAATCCACCAAGGGTATGATCAACGAAAAATCCATCGCCAAGATGAAGAATGGGGTGCGGATCATTAATACCGCCCGAGGGGGGCTGATCGTGGAAAAAGATCTGGCTGCGGCACTTGACGCAGGGAAGGTTGCTTCCGCGGCTGTTGACGTAGTAAGCAAAGAACCTCCCACCGCGGACAATCCTTTGCTGGGGCACCCCAAAGTGATTGTGACCCCGCATATTGCCGCCTCCACACATGAGGCGCAGGAAATCGTGGGAGTGGAAATTGCCTACCAAGTTCGGGATTATCTGAAAGATGGGATCATCCGGAACGCGGTGAACTTCCCCTCCGTTTCCTTTGAAGAATACAAGAAAGTCGGCCCTTACCTCAGCTTGGGAGAGAAGCTGGGAGCTTTTATTTCCCAGGTGTCCGAGGGACGTCCGAGCGAATTGGGCCTCCGTTATTATGGCGAGACCGCGGAATTGAATACCAACCTTATAGCCAACTCGATCATTGCCGGAGTGTTGAAACATCAACTCTCCGAAGAAGTCAACCTGATCAATGCCAGAAAAATCTTGGATGAGCGGGGGATCCACCTGATTGAATCCCGCAGCAATCGGGAACGAAGCTATTCCAATTTGATCTCGGTTCGATTAAAAACCGACCAGCGTGAAGAATGGGTAGAAGGGACTGTCTTGACCAAAGACCGCCTCAGCTTGGTTTCGGTGGATGGCATCGAACTCGAAGCCCCGCTGGTGGGAACTGCGCTCTTTATCCGCAACAACGATCAGCCTGGCGTGATCGGTCAAGTAGGCACAATTCTCGGCAACAACAAGATCAATATCGCTAACTTTGCCTTGGGACGGGCCGTTCAAAATCATCATGCCGTGGGGGTCGTCAATGTTGACAATGCGGTCGGCGCTGAAGTCCTCAGCCAGATTCGCGCCTGCGCGAGTATTCAGTTTGTCCGGCTTATTCAATTGTGAGGGTGAGGCATAATTCATGCCATCAATCGCCCTTCGCTTTTTTCCCTTGGAGGAACGAGATTTCAAATTCAGGGTTAAGCATGGCGGAGGGGAATAATTTTTCGACCGGCGGCGTTTCCATGACGCCGCCAATTTGATCCTTCCTCTTGCCGTCCACTCATTCATACGGATTGCCGGTTTTGTCGCCACTCAAAGGCTCATGCGAACAGTTGCCGCAATGATTCCCTCTAGGGGCGGAAATCGCGAGATTTTGACCGGGATTATACCCCTCGAAAAATCCACCCAGTTTGACGGCCAACGGAGGAGCAAGCCAGCTATTTTTTGAGAATCCAGAAACTACCTGTCCGCTCCAGACAGAGCGGCATTTCTTCTTTTAATTTTTCCCTGAAACGGGTGGCTATCATTTCTACGAATAGCATAACTTCAAACACGGAGTTGTATTGCAGAAACGCCCGCAACAAATAGGCCTCATTCCACCCCCTTCCCTCGTATACCCACTCCATGGGATATTCAAAAGGGTAGAAAATATCATGAATGTGAATAACCACTCCGCTCCGCAAAGCAGGCAGGATGTCAAAAAATAAGTAGTTCACATCGCTCCCCACCTTGCTGACGTGTGATGAATCGATGAACAAAATATCTCCAGCTTCGAGATCCTTAAAACGTGACAGCGGGACATCCTGAAGACGGCAGGATAGCACCTCAATTTTCTTTTTATCCTCTTCGTTCAATAGCGAGAAAAGGAGTCCTGGAGAGGGTTCAATGGCAGTGACCGAAATTCCCCCTCCAAAGAAAATGTCGTTGGTGTCGAGGATTAGACATGTGGAATATCCTGATCCCACTTCGATGACCTGCTTTGGCTGAAAATGACGCATGAATGCGTAAAGGAAAAATGCATCCGCTCCACCAAAGGCTGTGTTGTTGAAAAAGAATCGCAAGGGGTCGTGTCTATCATGTTTGAAGGGCATTTGCTCATAGTACGGATGAAAAGTGTCGAGAAGGGCTGACTGCTTTTCCCAGTTCAAATCGACACCTGGGAAATCTTTAGGGCAATAGTGAAAAATTCGATTTTCGTCCATTCTAACTTCATCGAGATCAGGCACCGGAGAGTAGAAGTGGCCGGGAGGGGCAAATTGAATGGAATTTTGTATCTGCTCTTCGAGGTGATCGATCCTGGCCAGAAGCTCTTGCCCTTTAATATTGATCTGTTCTCTCTCTTCCTTCAGTTCATCGTTCTGGGTCAATAATTGTTCATTTTCAAACGCCAGGTCCTTGCAGATCCGGGCCAGTTCATCTCTTTCCAATAAAAGCTGGTCGCGGGCTTGGATCAGCCCTTTGAAAGGTGGAATCCTTTTGATCAACGATTTGCCTGCCACTGATGATCCCATAAAAGATAAATGATCCTCAAAAAAATGGGATGAACGCTGAAGGGTCGATTAAAAAAAAGAGCGCAAGGAAACCATAAAGCATGCCTCCGACGGAGAATGACTAAGGGCATATTTGATTATTCGTCATTCCTCAAGACCAGGCACTTTCTCTTTGGCTTCCAAGAAACTTGAACGGCGGGATTTGATACCGCCACACCGATCACTCGCTGATCCTTCGTGCCTTTTCACTTGGCGGGGTGGCTTCGTTTTACCATGCCAAAAGCACAATGTGTCAACGAGCGATCAGCGCAGCTTCGCGTGCCTCTTGATTTGATCACTTGGCAGCGGAGAGCTGAGGAGTCACGATTATTCAACAAACTATAAACCCGATGGATGACCCAATTATCGAGGGGAGGGGACGGATTGTCAAGGACAGCGCACGGATATTTTTGTTTTTGCCCCGAAGTGCATAGTCACGGGAGTTTTCCGTCATGCGTGGACAATCAAAGGCCAAGCGGACATTTCGAGCTTGTAGTGCAGACTCGTGCTTTTCAACCATTCTGCGGCCCGCCGGGGCGGATCCTACGCTTCGCTCCGGACTTTTGGCCGAGCGTCACCCTGGCGCATCGTCGATCGAGGAAAATGTCGTAGAGTCAAAAAACGACGGCGCTACGGTCTTTCTGTGCGTCACTATTGTATGCACCCGAAAACACCATCCCTGCTTGGAAATTATCGCAATCCCATTTATAATCGTTGAAATTTTCTTAATCGGCGGTAGAAATTGATCTTCGGCCGTTGGTGAATTCAACGTATAGGAGGCTGCGAGAATCGATCGAATTAGATTTGAACAGGCAGAGCGGACTTTCCTTTTTCAAAGCGGATCGAAGAAACGACTAACCATGTGTAAAACACCTGAGAAGAAATGGATCATTCTTGCGCTCCTTATAGTTGGGGTGGCGACTTTCTATCCTTTCCTTGATGTCTGGCTGGTCATCAATGATGACCTGAAATTTTCCAATGCGGCGCTGGATGGGGGGGCGCGATGTTTTGCCTCCACCCTTTGGTTATTGACCTTGAAATATGGGCGCCTGCATCTGGCAAAAATGCTGAGCTATTACCTCCCATTTGCTTTTAGCAATTTTGTATATTTTAAGGTCGTAACCATTGGAGCCGTGCTGGCCGATTTGGTATTATTTGCCTATTTCCTGAAAAAACTTTTCGAATCGGAGAAGGTTTTTTATTTGACCTTACTTTTGTCGCTGGCATTCCTCCAGAATAGTTGGGAACATAATCCTCTCGTATCTTTTGCCGGATTTTTTACATTTACCTTTCTCTATCAGGTAATTTCCTGGATCACTTTCCTCCGGTTTTTGGAAAAGGGGGAGAAGAAATATGCCGCGGTAAGCGCCATTTCATATTTATTAACCTTGTTGACCTATGAGGCCTACACGGTTTTTTTACCCATCTATTTGGGAATGGCCCTTTGGAAAGGGCATGGTTGGAAAAGAGCTTCAAAATCCATGATACCTCTTGGACTGAGTCTGCTCTCTTATCTGGGATTTTATCTTTTGTTCTCCCTCTTTCGAACTTCAAATTATCCTGGAGCCACGATGGATCGGCATATACACCCAGGAGAGATACTGAATGTAATTTGGCAATTCAGCATTGCGGCCACTCCGGGTTATTTTTTCTGCAATGCCAAATACCGGTATTTGTTTGGTTATTTTCAAGGCTCTTTCAGGCCGATGAATTTCTGGACCTTCGTTCATGACCTTCAGGGATTGTGGTTGATCAAAACGATCCTCGTGACGGGGCTTTTTATTTTTTTGACCTCGACCAAAGAAAAACTGGCGCAATGGATCGGATGGCCCCGCACTTGGTTGCTTTTGCTCATGGGGTGCTATTGTTTTTTTGCACCCTCGATTCCTCTGGCTCTCACTGAACACTACCAAAGAACGGTTCGAGTGGGTGGCCAGTTGGGTATGCAATCCACTTTTTTTTCTTTCTTCGCTCTCGTCTTTTTAGGATTAACGATAACCACTGCCCTACAAAACTGCCCTCTGACAAACTGGCAAAAAAAAGTTCTGCTTGCCTGTTTCGCCATCTGTTTAGTGGCTGTGACCTTGATGGTGGAATACACCAATTATTATGTGGGTAGAATGCAGTCGGTGGCATCTGGGCGTTGGAGGCTGGTCAATGCGTTGCTTGGATCTCCAGCCTATGCGAATATCCCGCCAGGATCAAGAATCATTGCCCCGTCCCTGTTTGAACCCATGGGCAGCCTATCCTTCGATGGCACAGCCATCGATCCTCCGCCCAACAATAGTGGCCTTTATGCCAATTATTGGACTTTTTACTTTAGCCATTTTGGAAAGAAAAAGGTAACTGTTTCCTCCTTCAGCAAGGATAGGATTTTACGCAATTCGGATTCTTTTTATTTGAAATATTCCCAGGAACAGGGAACATGGAATCAGTGCTTGATCATCGCTCCCGTCGTGTCCGGCGGGGAAGAAAGCGATCAAGACCCCCGGTATTTGTCGGACACTGTATGGGCATTTGAAGATTCTCCAAGGCTTTCATTTTCCTTGGGTGGCTTCATCGCGCCAGGGCTGGGACCAACCTCTATTTCATTGCAGCGCGGCGGATCGATCGATGCAAACAGCTGTTTCCTTTTCGATGTCCCGCAGTCATCTCTGACGAAGAGTGCCAGATTCATTAAAGAAGCAGAGTTGCGGGCAAACCATCCCGCCATCGCCGTGGAGAGTTTATATGTGGCTTCTCCAGGCATTGTGCCCCCCCTAATCCAGAAATATCAGTCTTTGATTCGAGGAAAGGGCTGGTATGGGGATGGGTGGGTTGCACAAGTTGCCACAGTCAAACTCAATGTGGGCGATAAGCACACTCTTGTATTGGCTGGAGCAATTCCTGATTATGTGATTTCCGCTGCGCCTGGATCGGAGCTTCGAATTCAAGTCAAAATGAATGGGAGTATTTTGGCGGAGCGCTCACTCCATCAAGCGGGTAACTTTGATCTCGCGGTGGAACTCCCTGTGGGATGGACCGGGGATCTGACCATTGAGACCAATGGTGCGTTTGTGCCCAAAGACCATGGCGTTGGGGGTGATTCGCGCCGCTTGGGGTATCTTGTTAAGGAAATTTTCTTGAAATAGAATCTTGGCCTTCTTTGAAAAAAAAGGGGGGAAGGCAACCTCCTTTGCCCGTATTTTCAAGTTGGAAGGCTGTAAATCAGCCATCTCCAAGGAGCCGCGCCCGACAAGACGATGAAAACAAGGTGGGACGCGCGAGTGTGACGAAGTCACCCTTCGCGCGTCGCCTGGCTAGCCTCGCCTGCCGAGCCAGCGTGCACGGAGTGCCCGCTCCACCTTTGCCCAAATTTGATTTTCTGAGGAGCCACTCATGCCAGCACGGCTGGCTCAACAAGATGATGAAAATATTCATGCTGGGCGGCTAAGAGGTAGGGCCGGTTCGCCGAACCGGCCGCCTATGCTAGCGCAGACGGCGGTTTCGGCGAAACCGCCCTACCTCATAGATTCAATAACATAGAGCGATTTTCTAGGGAGCTCCTCATGCCAGCGCGGCTGGCCCGACAAGACAATGAAAATGGGAGGATGGAGGCGGCCTGCCCTCAGGCCGTCTCAGCACGCTTGGCCAATACAGACGGGGCACCCCGCCTCCACCCACGCTATTTTCCAGGGAGGAAATTTGAATCTAGTCAAGGACTCCAAGAAGAACCGTGGATCATGCATCAGGATTGAATAGTCGGATTATGATTAGAATTTATGGAGTCCCCCTCTTTGATAATATAGGTTGGCCGCCTTTTGACTTCTTGATAAATATGCCCAATATATATCCCGATGGAACCCATGACAATCATCAGCATACCGCTGGATATTAAGATGACGAACATTAGAGAACTCCACCCTGGGACTAATAAATGACTCCGGCCGGAAATCCAGTAACTGAGCACGAAAATCATTTCCAGCAAGGAAAAAAATAAAAAGATACAACCCAGACCTATCCCCAAGTAAAGAGGAATCAAAGAAAATGAAAACACGGCATTTCTAGCCAAATCAATCATCTTCCTCAAGGAAAACTTTGGTGATCCGGCAATTCTCTCGGATGACTCAAATGGCAGGATAATCGTGGAGAAACCTATCCAATTTACCATTCCCCGAATGAATCGATGATATTCCGGCATGGACTTGAGTGCATCCACGGCCTGGCGTGACATCAATCTAAAATCCGCGGAGCCGGGAATGATCCTGGTACTGCCAATTTTGTCGATCAACCAATAAAAAGAATTTGAGGATACTCTTTTGAAGGGAGATAATTTTTGGTCATTAGTTCTTTGCGTTAAGACAATGTCGTAACCCGCTGAGTAAAGATCCAGCATTTTCGGGATCAGTTTTGCCGGGTGTTGTCCATCTCCATCCATGGTTATGACCACATCGCCGCGTGACAAATCCAGGCCCGCGGTTAAGGCCGCTTGATGCCCAAAATTTCGGCTAAAGTCAATGATTTTGATGGAAGGGTCATGTGCCCTCAGCTTCTTTAATACCGCGCTAGTGCCATCGGTGGAGCCATCATTGACATAAAAGACAGTGACGGGAATATACAATTTTTGAATGGTCTCCGACAATCTACGATGAAATTCCTCCAAAGCGCATTCCTCGTTATAGACCGGGACAACGATGTCGAGCGTTTTATTTCTTTGTGTGGGATCGGCCATGATAAAAAGCCCTGGATGATTATCAAAGGGGGAAGTCACTCAGGTTTATTGGCATCGAACCTGAGAAAGCGGTCCATCCTAATTGAAACATGACGCTTAGTACGGGAAAAAAGAGTAAACAAGTCGCTTTTAAAAAGCAAGCATAAAGAGGTTGGAATGCGGAATTATAAGTGCGAGAATGTGCCAAATAAATCTGTGGCCAGGAGCCGCCCGAGTGTCTCCTCGCGTTTTTTTTTCTCTCGTTCTTGAGTGCGTACCATCTACACTGCGTCGCAAAAAAAGGTGGAACTTGAATGGCCCATTCGTGCCTGGTTTGCCAGGGCGTTGAATTCAAACCGTTGTATGCTGGGATATTGAAGTGCAATGCCTGTGGCTTTGTATTTGCTGACATGGCTTTAAGCGGGGAGGAATTGTTCAAAATCTATCGGAGAGAATATTTTTTCGGTCAGGAATACAGCAATTATCTCGCTGACCGTGCGACCATGGAAAAAAATTTTCTGCTCCGGCTAAAAATTCTCCGTCAATTTCTCAATCCAGAGCGGCATCACTCTCTGCTCGAAATTGGCAGTGCCTATGGATTTTTCCTGAATTTGACAAAAAATGAATTCACACGGTCGCGTGGGATAGACGTTACTGAAGACGGGGTCCGGCACTGCAAAGAAGTCTTCGGCCTGGATGTCATCCAAGGGGACCTGCTGCAGACCGACCTGGGCGCCGATAGTATCGATGTCGTTTGTATGTGGGATACTCTGGAGCATTTGGCCCATCCAGGTCTTTATCTGGAAAAAATTTCCCGGCATATGGAACCTGGAGCTCTTCTAGCGCTGACTACCGGAGACATCGGCAGTTTAATGGCGCGTTGGAAGAAACAGAGATGGCGTCTGATTCACCCTCCGACACATTTGCATTACTTCTCAAAAGCCACTTTAATCCGCCTGTTGGAGCGGACGGGGTTCGAGGTTGTGTATTGCCATCCCTGTGGATTTTATCGCAGCGTTGACAATGTCTTTTATAATGTTTGCGTATTGCGCTCTCATTCCCCCTGGATATATCGGGTCGTCAAAAAATCAGGGCTTGGCGGGATCAGTTTCTATCTGAATCTGTTTGACATTATGTACATCATTGCAAAAAAAAGGTGAGTTGTTTTCCGTGATTTCAAATGAGGTTTTCACCGCAATCGCTTGTGCATCTGAATTTGCGCCCAAAAGGCCTTATCCTAACCTGGCGGAGCCGGAACCAAAGGACTGAACAAGCGGTCAATGCTTCCGAAACAGCCATCTGATTAGCCCTTTCAAGGAAGAGAAAATAAATCTTGCTCTGTCTACATAAAATTTAGCCACGAAGGAACTTATGTCTGTTATCAACGCTTCGGTATGGGAATGGCTCTTCTTCCTGGTCTTGTCCCTGGCGACAGGCTGGCTGGGCTGGTGTTTTTTATGGGGCAATGCCCGCGCGAACAACCATAAACAGACCGGTTCTCAACCTCCCAATCAGTTTTTCGCCAAATCGCCATTTTCCTGGCATTGGCTGGAATTGCTGCTGGGACCGGTTGTGGTCTTTCTGGTCGTCTGTTCGCTTGGCTTGATTTTGGCGGGAGAAACCGGTTTCTTCCGCTTGCGGTTTATTTTGGGATGGCTGGGTTTCATAGATTTGTTTTTGATCTGCTTGTTGTTTTTAAAAAAAAGCCGCCGGTTTTTCCTTGCGCATTATGGCGGAATGGATTTATGGAAGCGGAGAGACTGGATTCTTGTATTGGTTTTGCTTGCCGCTTTTCTTCTATTTAACTGGCCCGCCGAGTTCATCCTGAATTATCGCGACCCGGGCGCCTGCGCGAACATTGCGGTATGGATTGCTGAAAAAGGGAGCTTGAAAAGCATCAATCCAGACTATGCGGGATTTGACGATCCCGACAAACAAGCTCTCTTCCTTCCCGCGCCTCTCCAAGTTGCCCCATATCCGAGGCCCTATGAATGTTTCTGGATCTTGAATCCTCAATCGGGGATGATGACCCCGAATTATTTTACGCTGCTTCCCCTCTGGTTGGCGCTGGGCTATAAGCTTGGCGGATTAGCCGTACTATTCCGAGTCAATGCTTTATTTGGATTATTATCGGTCATGGCTATTATGGCGTTGGGGAGAAGGCTGTTCCACTCAGATTTTATTGGCTGGCTGGCGGGAGCATTGTTGGCGGCCAATTTGGCTCAAATTTGGCTCAGCCGCAGTCCTTTCAGCGAAATTATGACGCAAGCATTCCTCCTGGGCGGAGTCTGGCTGTGGGCATTGGCTGCACGATCGGGTGCAATCCGGCTGTTTGTTTTTTCTGGCGTCACTTTTGGGCTCACTCTTTTTGCGAGGCCAGACTCCTTCTTGATTCTGGCTGGTTTTGGATTGGCCATTTTCATTGTGGCGGTCTTGCGGAAAGAATGGGACCAGGAAACACAAAAAAGCTGGAAATTCTTCTTCCTGGGATTTTTTCCCATTGCAGTCTGGGCTTTGATCCATCAGTTGATTTATTCGGCTTTTTACCTGTGGACGGTCATCGATGCTTTGATCAAAACCACCCACAGGTGGGAGATCATCTCCGCTGCGTTCGTTCTTGCCGTCATCTGCGGGGGGATATGGCGTTGGGGAAAGACGATTCATGGCGAGATGATTGCAGATGCGAGGCAGCAACAACGCTGGTTGTTCTGCTTGATCTTTTTATTCGCCCTATTGCTATTGTTTAATTACTTTGTCCGCCCATATCTTACACCTTCGGTTTATCAACCGACTGAAAGCTTTTATGATAAGGTGAGTTTCAAATTTCACAACGAGCTGAACTTAGTCAGGCTGGGGTGGTACCTGACCCCTCTGGGACTTTTATTGGCTTGTCTGGGCTTTATGATAGCGTTGCCGCGTCTCTCGAAAAAAGAGGGACGGGACCTCGTTATGTTTTTCTCATTATTCATCACTTTTGGAGTTTTTTATCTCTACAAATCCAGAGCAATGCCAGACAATTATTGGGTCATCCGCCGCTATATCGAAATTCTCATTCCGGGATGTTTGTTGTTGGCGGGATTTTGTCTGTCTCGATTGGCTTCCTTTAGATGGCGTGTTCTGCCAAGTGGAGCGCAACAACTATTAGTGAGTGTTCTGATCATGGGGTTAGTGGGGTGGAATTTTTCGCTGGCTCTGAAAATGGCGCCCTTGAAGGAATTCGCTCGGGTTGTACCTCAAGTCGAAGCACTGGCGGCCCAAGCGTCCTCAGCGGATATTCTGCTCATGGAAAATAACAACTTCAAAAATTATCTTGCGGGACCGTTGAAATTCTTCTTTCACAAAACAGTCTACATTTTTGCCCAACGGGAGATCGATTCTTCTGCTTTTGATCGCCTCATGGGACAATGGTCACTGCAGGGCAAAAAAGTTTTTCTGCTAACTTCGGAAGAGAACAGTTCCTTATCAAGCCAGAAATTTCAATTCCAGCCCTTTGGACAAATGCTTTTTCAGACCGAAATGTTGGAGAATCCCGTGGATCGGCTTCCGCGCGAATTGGCTCGCTTGACCTTGCCCATGCAGATTTATGAAATCCAACCCATATCCCAAGGAAGCCAGCCCATGTTCGATCTGAAATTGGGCAGGAATTTTGGCGTGCGGACGGAAGGTTTTTATCTAGCGGAGCAGGAAAATAATGGGACAACTTTCCGCTGGGCCAGCGGTCAGGCCCTCGTCCAATTGCCTCCTTTTGGCGCCAGCTTAACTTTGCGGCTGAGCCTGATGCTGAGTCGTCCCGTTCCCAGGGGAGTCGCGCTTGCAGCATCACGGATTTTCCTCAATGGGAATTTGATCCAACCGGTTCAGCCGGGATCTGCTCCTCAGGTTTTTCGGTTTATGATTCCCAGCAATGTGCTCCGATCAGCCGGGCAGGCTAATTCGCTTGAGATTCAGACTCCCACTTTCTGTCCTTCTCGCCTGGGCATTGGGCCGGATGTGCGAGAGTTGGGGGTCAGAGTTTACTCTGTTCGAATTGAATCCATCCCAAAGGGCTCAGGCAAGTTAGATTGAATTCCAGCCGTTGCCCAGCTTTCCACCGTCGCTGCGCGATGCATCCGCAAGAGGCAATCCGTGAAGCCCGCCTTGAATGGTCGGTTTGCTCTGGACCGCCGCTAGGCGGCAATAAAGTGCCATCACTGCGCTTACAAGGATCAGGTGACAAGCCACTCCCAGGGTTGTTAATCCGGTTTCAAGTATTGCCTTGAACCTCAACTGTTCCGCTCATTCAGAAAATGTTGAAACTCCAGATCTTCTTATCGGGAGAAGGCCCGGAATTATGGTGTATTGGAAACAATGGTGACGGACGAGCCGTCCCTGCTAATAGCCCGCCGCGCTGTTGGCTAAATCATCGATGCTGCATTTTTGCCTCAACTTTTTTGCTGTCTCTCTCTTTTGATTGCCTCCGGCGCTGCTGTTTGCCTTGACATTAGTTCGGGCCATTCATAGAATTCTGAACACATTGATGTTCTGGGAGCCCTGGCATGACTTTAGGTGTTTATCTCAAAAGTGAACGTGAAGCCCGGGGAATTTCTCTAGAAAAAATCTCCCGAGAAACCAAGCTTGGCATTAGGATGTTGGAAGCGATTGAGAATGACCGGCTTGATCGGTTGCCGGAAGGAATGTTTCGCAACGCTTTCATCAAAACCTATGCTCGCCAAATCGGACTGGATGGCGAAAAAATATTGCAGGATTTTCATCTTGTGACCAACCAAGTTCCCGTATTGCCGAATGTGGAAAAAAATCGGGGCTTGTCCATGGAAAAAAAGAGCTGGGCAAAAACCGTTTTGAGCATTGGGCTGGGAGCTGCGATCATAGTTGGATTGATTGTCTATTTGATCCTGCAGCAGGATTTCGGGAAAAAATCGACAACGGTGAGGCAGGAGGCCCGTCCCGCCAGTTCCGCTCCACCCCCCGCTATGCCACCGTCTTCAAGTGCTCCAATTGCTCCGTCTCCCAACAGTCCGCAAAGCAGTACGGCCGTGGGATCCGTGCCGCAGGGGGGAAGCAATATCGGCGGACATCCTGGAACGCCAGCGGCGGGGAGTCCCCTCCAATCCCAATTAAAAGTGCTGGGAGAGTTGGCCCAAAAAACCGAGACTCCGAGCTCGTCCACGGTGAGTTCCGGAGGTTCGACGAGTCCCGGAGGACTTGATTTGCATTTGCTAACAAAGGAGAAGACTTGGATTTCCGTGATGTCCGGAGACACGACCATCTTTACCGGACTCTTGGAAGCAGGAAGCACCAAGAACTTCTCCTTGAATCATCCGCTTAAACTCACCCTTGGAAATGCCGGCGGGGCATTGCTTTCCGTCCGGGGACAAAATTTCCGACCCTTGGGGGCCTCGGGAGAGGTCCGGGTCATCTTGGTAACTGCCGAGAATATTCAACAATATTTGGCTTCCCCTTAGCCATAATCATTGGACCAATGCGTCATGAGCTCAGAGATATTGAAAAAAATGAAAGCGGGGGAAGTCCCTCTCGGTATCCGTCAAGCCGCGGCCCGTGGGGTATTGCCGATTTCGCAGGAAGAGTTGTTGGCCATTTTGGTTTTCCTGCAAAACGATTCCGATGAATCGATTCGGAACTCGGCGCGGGAAACCATCGTTACCAGCTTCGATGTGGAAATCCTGAAGAGAATTGCCGAAAGCTCTTCCACCCCCGTTGAGGTACTCGAATATATAGGGATGCCCCCGCTCCGCCCCCCCGTGATCCTGGAAGCCCTCATCCAAAACAAGCAAGCGCCGGATTCCACCATTGCCGGACTGGCTGCCCTGGTCGGAGCGGGATTGATGGATTTGCTGCTAGTTAACCTGATGCGGTTGTTACGTTCCCCTTTCATCTTGGAAGCGCTGGAAAAAAACCTCAATCAAACTCCCGATATTCGCCGACGGTTGAAGGAAATCCGGGAGGAATTTTTCGAGAAACGCAACACTTACATCCCCATCCACCGGACAAAAACCGAAGAGCAGCTTGTCGCGGAAGCTCAGGGGGGAGCGGCGGAACCGCCGGAGCCTGGTTCCGCTTTGGTTCTCTATAGCGAAAAGATTGAAGAGGGTGAGGACGTCATGTCGCTGACGTTGCGCAGCCTGGCGGATGATGGGGTAGCGGAGGGAGCGGAAACTCTGGAAAACGAGCGGGTTTCCACCATTCGCAGGATTGCCACTCTGACCGTAGCGGAACGAGTGCAGGAAGCTCTCAAAGGGGGGAGAGAAGAACGGCTAATTTTAATTCGCGATTCCAATCGCATGGTGGCGGAAGCCGTGTTGGACAGCCCTAAATTATCCGATAGCGAAGTGGAATCTTTTGCCCAAATGAAGAACGTTTCGGAGGAAGTGCTGCGGATCTTGTCCACCCGCCGTGAATTCGTAAAGAATTACAGTGTGGTGCGCAGTCTCATCCGCAATCCCAAAACACCCTTGTCCACGTCTTTGGGGATGCTGAATCGAATTCTCACTCCGGATTTGAAAACGCTGGCTCGCGATAAGAATATTCCGGAAACTCTTCGCAAGATGGCTCAACGGCAATTTCAGCTTCGAACCACGGCCAAAGAGTCCAAGTATTGATTTGCAAATCCAAGCTGGACTCTGATGGCTCCTGGTGGGGTTTCGGTGAAAGCTTTACGTCTCCATCAATTTTGATTCAGCCCGCGGAAGGCACCCCCTCTTATGCCGGCTTATTCAGGACCAGTTTTTGATAGGCCGCCTGGAGCTGGCGGGTAAGCTCGCCAGGACTTCCTTTCCCTATAGGGGCTCCATCGATTCGCGTTATACCCGTGATTTCATCCCCCGTGGATGCAATGAAAGCCTCATCAGACTTGACCAGTTCCCGAGCGGCAATTTCCTGTTCGCAAGCGGGAATTCCCAAACGAGCGGCCATCTCGAACACGATTTGGCGGGTAATACTCGGGAGGACGGCGGTAGATAATGGCGGGGCATAAAGCTTTCCACTTTTGACCCAAAAGACCGCACACGAGCTTCCTTCATGCAATCTCCCATCCAGTCCAGCCAGAATGGCCTCATACGCACCCATTTGCCGAGCTTTATGTTTGGCCAAAATGTTGGGAAGAAGATTGATGGATTTGATATCGCACCGTCCCCAGCGCTGGTCAGGCAAAATCACCGCCGAAGCTCCATTTTGACGAGTCCCATTGCGGGGAGGGAAGGAACGGACTGAAAGAAAAAAAGTCGGCGTCATCTCTTCCGGCCAAATATGAGAGCGCGGCCCCGCCCCACGCGTAATTTGAAAATATACCAAGGCATCCTGAATCTGACTCTGTTCGTGCGTCTGTAACACCCATTGGCGGACCTGCAGGAGGCTGCACTGAGTCAGCCCGATTTCGACAAGGCTCCTCTCCAATCGCTGGAAATGCAGATCTACTGCCCACAAACGGCCCCGGTAGCCGCGGAGCGTTTCATAGACTCCATCCCCGAATAAAAAACCCCGATCTTCAGCGGGGATGACCGCCTCATGAATAGGACAAATTTTCCCGTTGATATTAGCCAGTTCCGCCATGGGCAACTTGCGTCATAAGAAAATTCCCGGCACAGACGAATCGGCCTGGAATAATAATTATCCGGAGCATATTTTGCTTCACTCCCCTTTTCAGGAGGTAGGGAATTCGCCGGATACCATTCAAACCGGGGTACGGAATGGGTAGGAAAAAGAGGAGATGGAGACTCCTATGTGGATAGGCCGAAGTGTGCCAGTTTGAATTACCCTCGGGTTCAGTGGTTCGAACCAGCGCCTTTCGGCTTGCAGGTTCGAACGGTGGGCGGCCCAGGTTGGATTTGACCAATCTTTTTTGTGCCGGCCCGAGCAACTTCGATGGACCCTCTGAAAGGGTCTTTTTTTTTAATCCATCCCGAACGGTGTGCCGATAAAGGGCTTGGGAATAATCTTTTTAGCTCAGTCCCTCGATGTACAAATATCCGGAGTACAAATAAGCGCAGCGTAAATAAAGGAGAAAGAGGCCTATGTTGGGAAAAAAGGAAAAAGGGTTCACGTTAATTGAAGTCATTGTGGCCATAGCGGTGGTGGCCATTCTGGCGGGAATCATCACTCCGAGTGTGATTAAGCATCTGGATGATGCAAAGCGGGCAAGGGCCGCTAACGATTGCCAGGTGATTGGAGCTGCGTTGGCCAACTTTTATAAGGATACAGGCCGTTGGCCCAACATGACCTCGGCTGGGGCGGTCGGACTGACCCTGTTGGCCGGGCAAGGAAATACTCCAACCGCCGCCGGGGCCGCGGCCGCTTGGAATACAACGGCGATAAACGGAACGCAGGGAGACCTATTAACGTACCACCTCGTTGTCGACCGGCCCGGGAACCAAGTCGCCAATATCTACCCGCAAAATGTTGGAGAGCTCAGCTGGCGCGGTCCTTACATGCAGGCCATTCCGGCGGATCCCTGGGGAAACCGGTATATGACCAATATTGGGAACATCACGACCGCCATGATCGGCGGCAATGCAGTCTGGATCATCTCCGCCGGGCCGGATGGAATAGTTCAAACCGCCTTCAATCAAGCCGTTCCCGCCACTGGAGCCGCGGTCCTCTTGGCTGGAGATGATATCGGATACCGGCTGAAGTGATTTGTCGGAGTGTTTAAAACCTTCTGACGACCCGCGCCCGCTCCTTTTTGCCGGGCTGGGTGTTTGATTTCTCACTGGAAAGGCGAGGAGGCGGATCCATTTAAGGACAGCTCTGCCCCGCCATTTCAGACTCTTTAGACACCCCTGAAGCACTCTTCCAGGAGGAGAGTTCCCCTCAGCAAAGGGCATCCATTCCGAACTCCGTTTGGAACGAGAGGTCTAGACCCGCTGGAGATGTGGGAATCCAGCGGGCTTGAGAGATTTCGAGGGTGCAAAAGAGAGTACCTGGAAATCCAAGCGGAAAGGAAATATTGGGCCACATGCCTCAATCGCCAGTCAAAAAAGTCCCTTTGGGCGAACAGCTGATTGCTGCGGGCGCCATCTCGCGTCCGCAGCTCGAAATCGCCTTGCAGCAACAAAAGCGGACGGGGGAGATGCTGGGTGAGGTTCTCCGCAAATTGGGATTTCTTTCGGCCGAATCCCTCTCCCTGGCTCTCGCCAACCAGTTTGGAACCGAACACATCGATCTCGACCGGACGGAAGTAACCCCCGAATGTTTGGCCGCCGTTCCAGAAAATTTCGCCCGGGAAAAAAAAGTGGTTCCCGTTTCTCTTTCTCATGGAACATTAACTTTGGCGATGGCCAACATCTACGATGTGGTGACCATTTCCGAAATTGAAAACCGCAACAAGTTGATGGTTCATGCGGTGTCATCCTCCTTGGATGCCATTATGCGTGCAATCGTCCGTTTATACGAGCATGCCAGTTCGGTGGAGGAGACCATCGACCTCTGCATCCGCCAAGCTCTGGCCGAGACCCATGAAGATGAACCGTTGCAGGGGGCGGAAGATGTGCCCATTATCCGGCTAGTGGAACTGCTCTTGGTGCATAGTCTGCGCAAAGAAGCCACGGACTTGCATATTGAGCCGGAACAACAATTGGTGCGGACCCGCTACCGCGTCGATGGCATACTCGTGTTGGGCAACTCCCTGCCACGCAAAATTCTGCCGGCCATTACGGCCCGTTTGAAAATCATGGCGGGAGCCAACATCGCGGAAACCCGGATGCCGCAAGATGGCCGAATTTCCTTTACCATCGACAAGCGTCCCGTCGACATCCGAGCCTCTTTTTTCCCCACTATTTTTGGGGAAAACATCGTTCTCCGGTTCTTGGACAAATCAAAACTCATTATTGGGTTGGATCAATTGGGGCTGGATGAAAAAAATCTGGAGGAGCTGCGCAAAGCTCTTACACGTCCTTTTGGAATGATCCTGGTGACCGGCCCCACCGGGTCGGGGAAAACCACCACGCTTTATTCCGCGCTGAATTTTGCCAACTCCCTCGAGAAAAACATCATGACCATCGAGGACCCGGTGGAATACGAGATTCCACTCATCCGGCAAGCCCAGGTGAACCTTAAAGCCGGCTTGACATTTGCCGCCGGCCTGCGCTCTTTTCTCCGGCAAGATCCCGATGTCATTCTGGTGGGAGAAATCCGCGATGGCGAAACGGCTGATATGAGTGTCAGAGCGGCCTTGACGGGCCATTTGCTGCTTTCCACTCTGCACACCAACAATGCCGCCGGGGCTATTCCTCGGATGATGGAAATGGGCCAGTCGCCGCACATCTTGGCCTCTTCCCTGATCTTGGTGGTGGCCCAACGGCTCTTCCGGCGGATCTGTCCGCGCTGCAAGGAACCCCACACTCCTGATCCCTGGCATTTGGAGAAGATGAACCTAGATCATCGGACGGGACAGATCTTCTATCATGGGAAAGGCTGTTCGCATTGCAATAACACTGGGTATCGGGGCCGGGGCGGATTGTTTGAGGTGCTCCGGGTATCTCCAGGTTTGCAGGAAATGATCATCAATCGCGCTTCCCACCGGGAGATCGCCGCTGCCGCGAAACAAGAAGGGATGCGCCCTCTTCTCGAGGATGCGCGAGACAAAGCATTGCTGGGGCAAACGACCGTGGAAGAGGCTGTCCGCACGACTTACGAGGGCTTTTAAGATGCCGATTTTCGAATACATCGCCCGTTCACCAAGTGGCAAGGACAACAGTGGAGCTTTATATGCTCCCAGTGAGGACCTCCTTTACCTCCAATTGCGAGAGCAAGATCTTTTTCTGCTGAAGGCCCGGGAAAGAAAGAAAGGCCGAATCCACCCCGGCCAGTTGAGGCTCCCGCACAAGCAATTGCTGGCTTTCACCATTCATATGGCTACCTTTCTCGAAGCCGGAGTCCCCTTGATGGAAGGGCTGAATTCCCTGGCTCGGGAAACTCATGATCTCCGCTACCAAACCTTGATTGATGGGTTGCTCAACCGTCTTTCCGCCGGAGCCTCCTTTTCCGAAGCGCTGCTTCCTTATTCCCGGATTTTCGACACTCATTATATTCAAATGGTTCGTACTGGCGAGGCGACCGGCCAACTGGATGAACGCTTAAAAGAGATGGTGGCTCACTTGGAATGGCAACAAGAGATCCGTGCTCAAGTGAAACAGAGCAGCACTTATCCTTTGCTCTTGATTGTATTGTTAGTAGGGGTTGTCATCCTGTTGATGACTTTCACTTCTTCCCAAATTCACCAAATTGCTGATGCAATTTGGTGTTCCATTGCCTTTGCCGACGCGGCTCGTCATCGCGGTTTCCAATGCATTTTTGGACTACTGGTACGGTCTGCCCCTTTTTGATCGCAGTGCCTGTTGCCGGGTGGTATCTACTTTCACGAAGCGAAAAAGGCAGGCTATTGCTTGATCGTCTCATCCTTCAGATTCCAGTTCTTGGCGAATTAAACCGGAAAGTAGCTCTTTCGCGATTTGCTCACCATTTCAGCATTCTCCACGCAGCTGGTATCGACACTTTAACTGCCCTGGAAATCGTGGAAAAACTCGTGGGAAACTTGGTGATCGCGAAAATTTTGCGACGGGTGAGAGTGGCGGTGGAATCTGGAGAAACCTTGTCCCGGCGACTGCGACAAAGCGGGGATTTTCCTAGTTTTGTGGTTCAAATGTTGGCGGCAGGGGAAGAAACAGGCAACCTGGATGGGACTTTAAAAAAAGTGGCGATTTATTATGACCGCGAGATTCCCGCGGCGATCAAGCGGGCTTTTACTATTTTGGAACCCTTGATTCTGATTTCCCTGGGGGGGCTGGTAGTCTTCATAGCCTTGGCAATTTTGCTGCCCATTTATCAGTTTGGCACATCGATAAATAAGTAAGGAAAGTCAGCCCGTGTCAGGAATGGATTTTCGAGGAGCATATGATGATAGGGAACAGACGAGTAAATGGATTCACCCTGATTGAAGTGATTGTCGTTATTGCGATCATGGCAATCCTGGCGGGTGCCTTGGCCCCTATTGCGATCCGTTCTCTGGATAGCTCTCGGATCGACCTCACACAAAAACGACTCAAGGCTGCTTATGAAGCGATCATGGGGGCGGATGGGCAATCCGGAAGCGGATTCTTAGCTGACATTGGCAGGCTTCCCAATGCCACACTTACTGAATTGTTGGCCCAGTCCGGGCTCCCGCTCTATACGACAGCCCACACAGGCAATGTGGGCATGGGCTGGCGGGGCCCTTATCTGCTCGACGGAATTCTTGCGGGCAGGCCGGTGGATGGGTGGGGGACACCCCTCACTCTCGCCGGGGGGCAGATTCGTAGTGCCGGACCGGATTGCATAGCAGGGAATGCGGATGACATGGTCTATCCTTCCCAGCCAATCGCGTTCACGACTGGCATTATCAATGTCAATGTGCAGGTGCTAGATGCAACGGGAGGCGGGGCCTATGTTCAAAAAGGGACCGGGACTACCTTTTACTGGGCAGTCAATGGGGTGGAGACTTCACAGGCCGTGACTTTGCCCTTGAACGGCCCTTTTGTCAGTCCCTTATTGCCGCAAGGGATCCATGCCCTGATTGTAAGCGGAGACCCGGATGGGCCGGCAGGACCTCAGCCACCCGTAACTGCCACCCTCACGGTGTTTTGCCGGGCTGGAGCTACTGTCTTTCAGAATGTGGGCTTGCGTCCATAGAGGGTGTTTGAAAAGTTGCAGTTCGCTTGGGAGCCAGCAGGGACGACTCGCCGAGCCAAAAGCCGCGGAGTCAACAATCGACTCCGCGCTACAATCCGCTGTCCTTCACTGTGCGGCAGGGATTTTCTTAGGAGCTGCACATGCCAGCACGGCTGGCTCAACAAGAGAATGAAAATTTATTCCCCCTTTGAATGGGGATGGCGCGGTAGCACAAGGGGGATGGCGCGGTAGCACAAGGGGGATGTCTTGTCGGTAGGTCTCGACATCCCCCGACGCCCGCAAGCGGACGCCACCCCCTTCAAAGGGGGATTTTCTAGGGAGGACAAATCCTTCCCCACCTTAGCCTAGCGCGAATTCCAGCAGGGTTCCGAAGGCATGAATCGTCAGAAGACCTCGGAGGGATTGATCGAACATGATTAAGGCCATGCGTGAATTTCGGAAAAAAACGACCCCGTTTCTTTTGCTGGAGATCGGCTTGCTCAGTGCCAGACTGCACTGTATCGAACCGAACCTCAAGCCGATTCGGATTCGGCAGCTGGGTGAGACCCCTCTCGAACCGGGCGATTTCAATTCAATGCTTACGGCCCTGAATCGCCTTCTCGCTCCAGATTTGCCCTGCCGTGAAATTGCCATTGTGATTGTCTCCCCTTCAATCCACCATCAACTGGTCACTCTCCCCCCCATGAAGGGGTCCCAACGCGAAGTAGTGTTGCGTCGTGAGTTGAAACGGTTCGAAACCCCTCTGGAGGAGCAGGAGCAGCTTTCCTTTTACTCTTTCGGACGATGGCAGGAAGAAGACCGGCTCATCGAGCCGATTCTCTGCGCGCAAATTCCCAAGGGATTGGTTCAATCCATCCTGAAAACATTGCGAGCGAAAGAGCTGCATCCCATTGGTTTTACTTCTCATGCGCAAATGGTCTGCCATTTGATGCGCGAAAAACTCTTTAGCCCTGGGGAGAACACAGCTCTGGTGGAAGTCAATTCTCTGGAAGGGTGCATCAGCCTTTTCCGGCGCGGCATCTGGGGGATGGAGCGCCGGTTCCTGGTTGGGCGGTCCGCCGTTGATTCCGCGGAAGCTATGTCTGATCAAGCATCCGGGGAGATGGATGAAGAAAAGCTTCTTTTGGAAATTGGCCGGACTCTGCAATATTTTAAGCAGCAATACCGGAATGAAAATATTAGCCAGATATTTCTTTATGGCTCAACCCCCCGTGTGGAAGCTGTCAAGGCTCTCCTCTCCAGCGCTTTCAGCATCCCCATCAGCTTGGTGGTGGCTGCTCCGGATCGTTTCGATATTCAAGCCGGTCCCGCGGAGAAACGTGATGGGGGGCCGGTGCTGTTCAATATTCCGGCGGTTGCCTCCTTGCATAGCCGATTCGAAAAATATATCGATTTCCTTCCGAAAGAGACCCGGGCCCAACCAACCCAGATAAAACGGTCCTATCTGTTAGCCGCTGCCGTTATATTTTTTTATGGGATCCTTGGCTTGATTTGGTTTTTAGTCCGCCAGGAAGCAGACCAATTGGACCGGCATGCGGCAGCGGCCTTGCCGGCAAACGCGGGATTGTCGAGGCCGGAAACCCATTTCCAAAAGCTGTTGGAAATGCGCAGCCAAGCCCTGGGTTTTCTACGAGCCAGCCAATGGCTCGATCAAAAGCATCATGCCTTGGGTCAGTTGGTCCGGAGTTTGGCGGATATGGCTCCCAGGGAATTGACGATTACCAGCTTTGAGGCCCAGGAAAAATCTGGAGGGTGGCAAGTAAACCTCCGTGCGGAGATTGCCGCTCCGAACGGTTCCTTGTCGCAACAGCTCCTGCAAAGCTTTCAATCCCGCTTGCGACAACTCTCCAGTCTCCAGCCATTTCAGTTTTCCGACATCGAAATCATCGACCTGGAGACTGGTGAGCCGGGGATCTCCAGCAACAGGAAGAATCATCTCACCTTCAGCCTAAGAGGGCTGCTTAGCTATGCCACTCCCCGTGTATAACAATTCTGGTGACCACGTGTGATTGCTTGGGCTTGCTGGACGGAAACCGTACTGTTTCTCTCTTCGTCCTCAAGTTGAAAGCCGTAACGGTCCAACTTTTGAGGAGTGTTTCCTTGCTTAAAAAGGGTGTTTAAATTCCTGTCCTAAGCTTGGGATTCCAAGTCTTTAGGAATTAAAGTTCCCCTTTGGCACACCGATAACAAAGATGTCTCCTCTCCCTGGCCCTCACCATCTGAAGAAATGGGGAGAAATTAAACCGGCGCTCATGGGACTTGGATGGAACATTGGGACCTTTCTTGAAGAATCTGAATTTTTCCCGGGAACGGAACCCCTAAGCGCCGCCTGAAATTTATCGAGGGATTTGGCATGGCCAAAACAAAGTGGCTTGTTGCATTGCTTCTGGCTGGAGTGCTCGGAGTCGTGATTTATGACTTCGACTTTTTTTTGGGGAGGAAGAATAAAAGTAAGGAAGAAGAGACTGTTCAGCTGGCGGCTGAAGGGGGATCAAACTCTCCTTCATCGAGTGAGGCTAGCCTGGTTGCGGCTGCCCCCACATTGAGTCCCGTCCCAACTGGTTCAGGCGAAGCATTGCCCCGCCCCGCTTTGGCTTATGAGCAGCTTCAACTGGAAGCCAGAAAAACCATTTTGGTCGAGAGGCAGATCTCGCCAAAGATTGACTGGCATTGGCCCGACCGGGATCCCTTCCGGGAACAGGCGATGGAACCGCTCGCCAGGGGGGACGTGCTTGTTCCTGTCGCTCCCCCCAAGATTGAAGCCCCTGAGCCGGTGTATGAGTTGTCCGCCATTTTAGTGCAAGGGGAGAGGCGATATGCCGTGATTGATGGCTCACTCCGCAAAGTGAATTCAATAGTGAACGGAGGGAAAGTAACCGTCATTGAACGTGATTATGTTGAGATTAAAACCGCCAAGGGGATGAAGCGGTTGGCTTTGGGCCCAGCAATTCGGGAGCTTTCGGCTCTCCCCATTCCGTCGAGGACCGGTCTATGAACCAGTTTTGGGAAAATACAGGGAGCCGAATCGCTTTATTCCTGCTGGTGTTCGGATTGATCCCAGCCCTGATTTATTGGTGGGCTATTCGCCCCCCCTATCAGAGAATCCTCGAGTTGGGACAACAATTGGAATCCCAGACATCGGCCAATCCCATGACCGGGATAGAGATTTTGCCGGAAGCTGTCGGCGAAGCCCAGTCTTGTGCGGCTATTCAGGAACGTTACCTCGGCCGGATCAAGCAGGTTTCCAATGCCAGTGAACTGCTGAAATTCAGCAGTCTCCTGGTCGACGCCTTAGCGGAAGAGGCACGCGATCAGGGATTACTGGTCTTGAGCGTGGAAATGGGTGGACAACCAGTACGCGGGAAATACCTGCCGGCAAGCAGCAATGCCCGTCAACATCTATCGGCATGGCCAGGTTTGAAGAGCGAGAACCGGATTGAGCTGAACCGGCTCATGAATTTGGATCTGCCTGCTTTGGAATGGCAAATGACCGTCCAGACCGGATATTCGAAAGTGTTCAGCTTCTTGGATCACCTGGGCAATTTCCCGGCTCTGGTGAACCTCGCAACGGTAAATGTGGAAGGGGGCAGCAGTCCACCCCAATACCGTTTAAAAATCCGCGGATACTATTGGGGTGCCGTGGCTCCCACTGCCACTGGTCCTTGACGCAGGAAGATGATATTGACGGGAATCATTGCAGGGAGGGGAAATGAAAACGCCACAACTAGACACGCTGATCAATAAACTCTCAAGGACACTTTGGATATGTCTTCCACTCCTCCTTTGTCATCCTTGTTATTGCAGCGCTCAAGAATTAAAGCCTGCCACTAAAATTCAAGAAGAGCTGGCGCCGGGATTGCGCCAGGAAAAAGACCGGTTCTCCCTCAACTTGAAGGATGCCAAATTGCGGGAAGTACTCTTGTTATTGACCAGAGATGCCGGATATAGCTTGGTCCTCGATCCAGGGATTGATGTCATCATCCCCGCGCTGGATATGAAAGATGCCACCTTGGAAGAGGTTTTGGACTCTGTTCTCCCAGGCATGGGTTTGGAATACAAGCTAAGTGGCAATTTGCTCCGAGTTACCCGGCCGGGTTTGTCGACTCGCATTTTCTACTTGAATTATCTGTCCGCCGATCGGAATGGCAAACGGGAAATGCGCATGCGCTCGCGCTCCCAAATGGGGGGAACAAATTCAGCGAGCGGAGGAATGGGCATGCAGGGGGGGGGGACACCTCCTCCAGCGGCGGAGGTGGGACGGGAGGTTCGGGCTCCGTAGGTGGAAGTTCCACGGATGAGGAAAGCAACATTACCACCATCAACAGTTCTTCTATTTGGCGTGATTTGAGAATGGGCTTGGAGGCCATTATTTTCTCCGGATCCGCTGGCTCTAAGGGAGATTCCGGATCCGTCCAAGGGGAGGAAAAAGGCCCGGAAGGAAGCGCCATGCGGGATGAAGCGGGACGCCGCCTCCTGATGAACCCCCAAGCCGGCTTAATCATGGCGCATGCGGAGGCCCCCATCCTTGAAGAAGCGGGCCGTTTCATTGAGGCCGTCGAAGGCTCCATCCAGCGGCAGGTTTTGATCGAAGCAAAAATCGTGGAAGTGACCCTCAATAAAGACTCACAACTTGGAGTCAATTGGAATGCCGTTCTAAATCCCAAGAATTATACCGGACTTCTCCCCGATGCCTTGGGGGTGACCAAGCCCTCCATTGGATTGTTTACCGGGCAATCCTCCAATCCCAACCTGGACCCTTCCAAGGGCAGTTTTTCTTATGGAATCGGAAATGGGAAAGTCGGAGTTATTCTGGATGCCTTGGCGAACCAAGGCAAGTTGCGCGTTCTCTCCAATCCCCGGATTTCCACTCTCAACAACCAGAAAGCCATGATCCGCGTAGTCCGGGAAGAGGTCTATTTTACTTTGAATTCCATGGCCTCCCAAAACTTGGGCCCCACCATCACCACCCAAAACGTGATTAATCAGGTTGTCCCAATTGGGGTAGTGCTCGATATTCTCCCGCAGATTGGCAATGACGGCGAGATTACGCTTAGCGTGAATCCCAGCATCAGTGAGTTGGTGGAAGTGCGGACCTTCACCTCAGCCAATGGTCAGGCAGTCTCTACCCAGCCAGTCATTGACCGCCGCGACTTGGATACCGTTGCAAAGGTGAAAAGCGGTCAGACGATCTTAATCGCTGGAATTATCCGGGAACGCAAGGGAGATAGCATGCGCGGCGTGCCGGGGTTGATGCATATGCCGTTATTGGGCTCGGCCTTCCGAAGAACGGAGGTAAGCACCGCCAGGACTGAACTGGTAATGTTCATCACTCCCACCTTAATGTCCGGAAAAACGATTGATGATCTGTCCCAACAAGAACGGGATAACCTTGATCAATTGGAAAAGAAGTTTGACGTTCTCAAAAAGAAAGGGAAATGAGACTCTTCCGGCAAAATGGCGCCTCAGGCCGGGAATTCCTTTCTTGGCGGCCTTTTCGAACCGGATACTGGAATAGACCAACTCTTTCGATATCTTTGAAGGGTGGCCTCTCTCACAAAAACAATGGTCTCCGCCAAGAAAGAAGGGCGCGTAACAACACAAAGTTGGCCTTGAACCCTATGAGACATATTATTGCACTACAACGAACCTTTGCGGCTGGGATTTCCCTTCTCTTTTTTTTTCACCTCTCTCCCGTTTGTTGGGCCCAAACTCCCGCTGCTTCCCCTCAACCCAAGCCTTATTACAGCAAAACAACTCCTCCCCCATTGGACGAGGAATTGTTGCTGTTGTTCAAGCAGGCCGCTTCCCAACAAAAAGCCGGCAACTTGGAGACCGCTGCCCGTTTATACCAGCAAATCCTGCTCCAGAATCCACGGCTGGCGGAGGTTCACAACAATCTGGGATTGATTTTTCAGGCGATTGGTCACCTGGAACTTGCTCGGAAGGAATATGAAGAAGCCATCCGTGTTGTTCCCGATTATGCGCTTGCGCTGAACAATTTAGCTAGTCTCCTTTTTGCCTCCAGCCAGTATGAACAGGCCTCAGGATTGTGGTTGAAGGCCATGCAGAAGGACCCATTGGAGGCAGACTACTACTATAATTTGGGTCTTTGTTATGCGCGGATGAATCAACCCAAACAGGGGATTGATTATCTTCAGCTGACACTGAAATTAAATCCCCAATTCATGCCCGCTTTATTCCTGCTTGGACAATTATTGTCTTCAAGCGGAGATTATGAGGGTGCTCTAAAGGCATACGAACGGAGTCTGGCTCTTGTGTCCGATGATGCAGATGGATGGCGGGTGAATATTCAGAGACAAATCACTCTCCTTAATTCGATACTGGGACCCAAGAAAATTGAGAGTAGGATTTCTCCTTCAGTTGTTCCGGCAACGACGAGGCGGCCGGCCCAATCGAAATCCGACAAGGTTGCACATCAAAGCTGGTTCCGCCGGTTTCATGCCGGCTTATTCAGGACCAGTTTTTGATAGGCCGCCTGGAGCTGGCGGGTAAGCTCGCCAGGACTTCCTTTCCCTATAGGGGCTCCATCGATTCGCGTTATACCCGTGATTTCATCCCCCGTGGATGCAATGAAAGCCTCATCAGACTTGACCAGTTCCCGAGCGGCAATTTCCTGTTCGCAAGCGGGAATTCCCAAACGAGCGGCCATCTCGAACACGATTTGGCGGGTAATACTCGGGAGGACGGCGGTAGATAATGGCGGGGCATAAAGCTTTCCACTTTTGACCCAAAAGACCGCACACGAGCTTCCTTCATGCAATCTCCCATCCAGTCCAGCCAGAATGGCCTCATACGCACCCATTTGCCGAGCTTTATGTTTGGCCAAAATGTTGGGAAGAAGATTGATGGATTTGATATCGCACCGTCCCCAGCGCTGGTCAGGCAAAATCACCGCCGAAGCTCCATTTTGACGAGTCCCATTGCGGGGAGGGAAGGAACGGACTGAAAGAAAAAAAGTCGGCGTCATCTCTTCCGGCCAAATATGAGAGCGCGGCCCCGCCCCACGCGTAATTTGAAAATATACCAAGGCATCCTGAATCTGACTCTGTTCGTGCGTCTGTAACACCCATTGGCGGACCTGCAGGAGGTTGCACTGAGTCAGCCCGATTTCGGCAAGGCTCCTCTCCAATCGCTGGAAATGCAGATCTACTGCCCACAAACGGCCCCGGTAGCCGCGGAGCGTTTCATAGACTCCATCCCCGAATAAAAAACCCCGATCTTCAGCTGGGATGACCGCCTCATGAATAGGACAAATTTTCCCGTTGACGTTGGCAAGTTCCGGCATGAAACGATCCTCGATGTCTGAATTCGTAATTGTGGGGAATGAGCAATACAGTCTCGACGGCAAACAAAAAAGGATAAGCCACGATTAGTAGATAGAGGATTTCGCAATTCGACTTCCGAATTCGGATTAACCACGGGAAGCGTGAATGATGGCCCGCTTGTAATGTCCTCCTCCCGGCAGGAGGCGTCCCTCGTTGTACCCCACCAATTTGATTGAAGAAAAACCTAGTTTCTTAAGCATTAGATTGAAGCAGGAATAGTTTGGAACCCACCACGAGACATCATCCTCTCCGGGGCGATCCCCTCCGACATAGACCATGACAGGCAACTCCAAGTCTGGTTCAGGAAGGATTTGCGCGAGAATCAACGTCCCCCGGCATAATGCCGCAGCGGAAGCTAATGCCTTCAATGGGTAAATGGTATGAATGAGCACATCGCCGACAAAGACATAGTCGTAATATTTTTCTCCGGTCTTTTCAGGGGATAGGTCGTAAATAGTGCTATAACAGCGCTGCACATGGGATTTCAATACCCGGCGACAAAATTGGAATGGACCCTCCAGGAAAGAATCATAGAGCTCCCGCAATCGCGGCGCCTGAAAAAGGGAGTCTACCTGATCATGGGAATAGGAAGAGTGAGAGGGCATCATGTTAGCCAGTTTGCGAATAGTGTGATAATTCGTTTCACCCGGAAAGCAGTCAATATCGGACAAAGAAGGGAGCTCTACGGAAGTTACCTGAGCTCCCCGCTTTTCAAACTCGAATGAAAAAAAGCCGGTAGCCGAACCGATATCTAGAACCTTAGCTCCATGCATGTCAACGGGAAAAGCAAAAGAATCCAAAGCGTCGCGATAATCGTATGTCCCAGGAGTAATCAATCCATTTCCCAAATCAATGGTATGAAACCAATAATAAGAGCTCAAATCCATATATCCGAGCTGGCGGGCCCGCTCTAGAAAGACTCGGGTCCTGGTGGCGTGCTGCTCAGCTAGCAAGCTGGCGCTGACAAGCTCTGCTGACATCGATGAGTTTCTCCCCAAAAATAAATTTCTATGTTCCCATACGGAAGACGCTTCCCGTGCGTCATCATCTTTTCATGGTTGAGGAATTCATGTCAACTGGATTGCCAATTGGCCGATTGCCAGGGACCGGGCTTGTTTGTGCCGCATGAGCCGATAAGTTTGAGACAGACAATATCTTGCCAGGGCTGTAACCCTGAACAAGCGGGACGAAGTTCCACCTGAAGCATTTAATCTTATCGGTCCGTCCGAAAAGTAATGCATGGTAAAATGAAAAAGGATTTTTGGCGGATGTTGTCCATATTATTGTCAAGATTCAGTCCCGCCATGGAAATCCGGGGAAACCCTCGGCGGAAGCAGTTGGAAATCAAAAAAACGGATGCATTGCATTCCTTCTGGCGTGAGGCTTTTGACATAAAAAGCGTCAGAACGGTGGCGCCGTCTTGGACAGGAGCCGACGGTCATGAAGGGACTTGACTCCTTTCGAAAGATTCGTAGTTGGAGGAAAAAGAATTTAGAATCCTCAGAGGAAGAACCTGGATTCGGGGATTTGCTTTCATCTGGAAATAGAGGGATCGAATCTGGTTCAATCGACAGTCCCATTGCCACGCCCCAGCCTGCAGGACCTCCCCTCCCGCCAGCTTTTCGTGGAGTGGCGCGTGATCCGGAATATAGATCTCAATTGGAAGAGTTTGCCCTAAATCCGGCCATCATGTTGGAACTGAGTTCATGCTGCAATTTTCATTGCCCTTATTGCCGCAGCAGTCTCTCTGACCGTCAAAAAGGGACGATGAGCCGGGAATTAGTAAATCACTTGCTGCCTCAATTAAAAGCCTTGACCCGCAGACGCTTGAGATTGCACATTGATGGCGAGCCCATGCTGCATCCGCATTTCTACGATATATGCCAGGATGCCAACCGCGCGGGGTTCCGACTAGCTGTGGCTAGCAATGCCAGCTTCCTGCGCAATGAATATCTACGCATCGAAATGGACTTATTCATCAATCTCTCCACATGCGCAGAGGAGCATGCGAGGCGATCGGCCGGCAACTTTAGAATCTATCTGGAGCGGATTAAAAATTACCTTTTGGAATGGATACGGGACAATATTCCACAGGATATCCATCTCAAAGTCTATTTCGACGCCAATGAAAGCAGCCAGGAAGAGGTGATGCTGGCCAAACGCAAATTTGTCCGTGGAGTGGTCGCTGCCTTTGGATTTGATGGACACGGCTGTTGGATGCCGCCCACTTGGCAACCTGAATTTTCGTATCGAAACAATTCAGGTCATGTTTTGCATGTCGGATTCCAACAGGTGACTGAAGGGGGACTCTACCCAAACCTCTGCGGTGTTCACCAGCCTGGTGATTCATGGCCGCCTACCAGGGGCTTCTGTGACTCCCCTTGGAAAATCCTAGCCATCCACTCTGACGGTAGTATAGGTTTTTGTTGTGTCGATATCACGGGCAAGACAATTTTTACTTCACCAGAGGAAATCTGGGAAAAGCCGCTCTTGGAAATTTGGCACGATCACCCAATCTTGCGGAAGGCGCGACAAGAGTTCCTGGAAGGAGAAGTCAAGCGGTCCATCTGCCAAAAGTGCTTGGAGAATTCCCCTTGTCGGGAGATGTACCTTTTTACTGAAATTTTTCCCGATGATCCTCGGAGCTAATTTTGACATGAAGAGTTCGGCAAATTGATTTCAATTCTCAAAGGCGATTTTAGGAGTCATTGACAAAGTGGCCATCCACCTGGATCTGATTAGATATCTTTCCGGAATTGAACCTGTCCAGCTTGCATTTTCGGATGGGATGAAGGCCGCTTTTATTTCTGAGCTGATCAGATTGGACCCTGGTTCTTATCGATTCTCGCTCCGCTATCGAATTGGCGAGAATCCGCAACGAAACGTAAATCTTTTGGAAATGCGGCTGGTTGATCCGGAGACTCAAAGGATTTTCCGCTCTATTTTGCTACCCCATAAAATTTCTCCGGTATTCTCCACCCAATTTGTCCTTGCGCAGCTGGACCTCCAGGTGAAATCCTACACTGCTGTTCATGTTGAATTCGCGATTCGCGACTTGGGATGTGTGGAATTTCGCAGCTTGACTTTGTTTCGAAAGAGGGTTGATCTTCCTGATGCTCCGAGGATTTTGTTTATCAATCCCGATAAGGGTATCACCGACGAACGAATTGTGCATCAAGGAATGTCTTCCATTGGCGGCTGGTTGAAAGAGCATGGCATCCAGAGCCATGCCATTCTGACTTCCCAATGTCTGAATGGGGAATTGGAGGATTTGCTCGCTCTTTATCCGTATCAATATGCCGGTCTTCACGTCACCAGTTATGGCCCGGCTCTGGAATCGGTCCGACAACTGGCCAAGCAGATTCGACGACTTCGTCCCGGCCTCCAATTATTGGCTGGGGGGCCGCATGCCACATTGGCTGCGGATCAACTGTTTAAAGAAATCCCCGAGATCAATTTTGCGATTCGCGGCGAAGGGGAACAGACCTGTTTGGAATTGATGCAAGGACTCCCATTCAATGAAATCAACGGGCTTTCCTTTCTTCAGGATGGGCAGCTGGTTCATACGCCTCCGCGTGCGAATTTAGCATCGTTGGATGAATTGCCGCCTCCTTTGCGCGACCATTACCCGAGTGACGATTGGAATGCCCATTCCCTTTCCACCTCGCGCGGGTGCCCTTACCATTGTCACTTTTGTATCGGAGGCCGCATTTTCGGACAATCCATTCGTTTTAAGTCGCTCAGGCAAATTAAGCGGGAACTCGACTGGATTTACGAACTTGGAGATCATGGATTGGTCATTTCCATAAATGATGACATGTTTAATTTGGTTAAGCCTCGCACTCTTGAACTAATGGATTTGTTTGGCCGTTATCCCTTTATGTATTTCCCCCGCGGGATGCGGGCCGACCGGCTCGATGAGGAGACTGCCCGAGCCATGGCCCGGGCAGGGGTAGTGGGGACTAGCATTGGTATTGAAAACGCCGATGATGCTGCCCTGTCTGCCATGCAGAAAGGCGAGACCATAGAAAAAATCGAGCGGGGGATCCAACATCTGCGGGCTAACGGCATTGGGATTGTGGCCATGTTTATGATTGGAAACATCGGCGATACTTTGGAGACCACCACCAAAACAATAGATTTCGCCCGGCGTTATCGATTTGAAGAGGTGAATATCAGCTGTGCCATACCTTTCCCGGGGACTCCCTTGAGAGATTACGTCAACTCCAATCAATTGTGGTTGAAGGAGCCGGTTACGGTTTATCCGGACGCGGTCAACGGTTGCGCCACAATTTATTTTGAAACCCCTCAATTTCCCCTTGCCGAACGCATCCGAGCGGTCGAATTGGCGCATGAGGCAGGATTATTGCGGAGAGCTACCCCATAGTCCCCGCTGCTCGTGACCAGGAATTTGCCTTTGAACTCAACTGTGATCGCGACGCAATTTTCCAGATTTACTTGGGAAATGTGCAGAATAGTATCTCGGCGCTGTTGAGACAGGGGGCAAAATATGCTATAAATTTGGCGAGCAAGCCCGGTGAGGTTGGAAGGTGGGTACAGCATGCGAGACAATTCGGGATTTCGAGCGGACAATTTTGGTGAGCCTCCTGAATTATCCCTTTCCCCGCCCCACTCATTCTGGCGTGAGATGCGGGGCTGGCTGAAGGATGTTTTAATTGCCCTGGTGATTGCCGTACTGATGGTGGTATTTCTCTACCAACCCGTCAAGGTGGAGGGAACCAGCATGCAGCCACAGTTGGATGACCAGGAGCGAATCTTTGTCAATAAGTTCATTTACCGGTTTGAGGAGATTCGACGGGGGGACGTAATCGTATTTTATTACCCCAGAGACCCGAGCAAATCCTTCATAAAGCGGATTGTGGGTGTCCCCGGGGACAGTGTAACAATTAAAAACGGGCGAGTCTTAATTAATGGGACCCGTTTGGAAGAACCCTACGTAAAAACCAATTTCCTGGACAGCGATTCTTATCCCCCCGTCCTGGTGAAAGAGGGAAATTATTACGTTCTGGGCGATCACCGCAATGCCAGCAATGACAGCCGCTCCTGGGGGCAGGTGCCGCGGGAAAATATTTTTGGCAAAGCGGTTTTTTGCTACTGGCCTATTCAAAAAGCCGGGCTCATAAAATAGAGGTTTCTCTCATTTTCTTGAGCCGCCATTTTTGGCGTTTTTGAATCGAGCCAGGTGATGTTACCTCGGTGGAGCCTCATGGGCCGGGACACGGTTCCGTTAGTAGTCGGGATTAAAACGCCATGGATTGGGATCTGGGTTCAAAATCAAAATTTCTAAGTTCCAGTTCATAGAGAGAGAGAGAGAGAGAGAGAGAGAGAGAGAGAGAGAGGGCGGCAAATTTTTGATATTCGAGA
>CAWDMN010000027.1:0-169606 GCA_963803155.1 uncultured Acidobacteriota bacterium | reverse complement strand
GGGTCATCCCGTCAATTGGGATTTCTCAGCCGTTGGCCCGACTCTGGCCCGGCTCCCCTGGCTTGATCAAATTTTTCTATTTTAAATACCTCGCTCGATTCCGGGTGAAGAACCGCTGCAAAATCCATTTAACGATATCACAGGATTCCGCAACGGGCAAACAGCTTCTCTAGCTGGCGAAAGCACTGAGTCTGCGTTTTTTTATCCATATGTATTTATTCCCGTCGCGTGGCAATGATCAGAACGACCGCTAATATATTTGCAGATTCTTAGCATGGTATGTGCTAATCCCAGGGCTCCAAATTCCAGGCCTCGTAAAATACACTCCGCACGGCTCCTCCGGATATAGCGCCGATGAAGGCGGGGTGCTCCCACCTCATCTGTGTTTGCCAAACCTGTCCAGACGGCCTGAAGGCAGGCCGCCTCCATCATTTCATTTTCATCCTCCTGTTGTGTCGGCCGCTGGCATAATGCGCTTGCAAAACATCAACACGGGTGGCCAAACCCCTCTCCGCGCTCAGAGTCGTTAATTTCAGGGATCCCTCAGGCATCCCGATGGTTTTCTGCGCAATTTCGAGCTTCTGATCCAGGCTCAAGAATTGAAAATAAGAACCGGCCAAGAAAAGCCAATGAGATTCGCGAAAATATCATCGGTTTTCGTACCACTTGAGATTGGCGGTGGCCGAGCCGATGCAGGCAATATCGGGTTTGCCATCGCCATTCAAATCGGTAACGACACAGGAAGCCGCGGCAATGCCTCCTTTATCGAGATCACGGCGGACCCAATGCAATCCCTGATCCTCTTGAGCAGTGTAAATGAATACGCTGCCTCCTGAACCGCGATAACCCGCAATGACTTCGTCGTTCCCATCCCCATCAAGATCCGCGGTCACCAGGGTATGTCCATCCACAAAAGAATCGTCGATGATTTGCCGGACCCATCGGCCAGCCTCTTCCCGATAAATGGCGACTTGATTGCCATGCCACGGCTCGATGCTGCAGAGAAAGCGTCTCCCTTTAAGATGGCCCACGGCAACGTCGCTGGCGCCGCATTTTGGCCATGGGGAGGAATCCCCCCTGGATATTTCGGTCCGCATCCAGAGGCCATCGGAACTGAGTTTAAAAAGATGAATCCCGCTAAAGCTGGCGGATAGGATTTCGTCCTTGCCATCGCTTTCCCAATCCGTCACGAAAATTCCGTGCATCACTCCTTCATTTTCGTTTCCGATCATGCGGCGCTTCCACTCTCCCGGACGGTAATACACCAGAGGCACATGCCCTCGGTAATCAGGGCTCGAAGCCTCCGCGGCAGTTAGCGGAGCATTGACTACTACCTTGCGGCCCGATCCGTCGATATCCGCCAGCCGCAGCCGGTGAGAAGTGGGAAGCCGGTCAATCTCTCTTTTGTTCCAACGACGTCGCACATCGCCTTCCGGTTCGAGAACCCAAACGATACCCGTACTATTCTTTGCCTCACTTGAAAAATCGCTTGCCAGAACGATGACCGGGTGGCTTCCGCCGTCTAATATGGCAAGGTTAATCATCCGCGAGAAATCCCCTGCAATGATATGCCGTTGCCAGCCGGGATTTTCATACCAAATAAGCTCAGACATGTCGCTCGCAAGGGCAATCAGATCGGGTTTGCCATCCCGGTTCAAATCGGAGGCAACCACTTGGTATCCTCCCGCCAAGTCAGTGGCAATGGTGTGTTCGGCAAATTGAGGAAGCTTTCCCATGGTTGGCGCGAAGAATCCGAAAAACAAAAACAGTGAAAGAGCAGCCAGTGTTTGCATTGCCAATCTCCTATCATCGAGCTTAGCATGAAGCCCGATGGGTACAACTCAAACTGTGGGAGCTCTTGCTTCGATCGTAGTCGAATCCAAACCCCGAGGGCAGAAGATGTGGAACCGTGATTTAAAGATACGATAAATTATAGTCTCTGCCTACATAATCCTGCACTCAAATTAAACCATATTTATGCCTGGCTGGCCGCCCAAATGAAAGAATTTGCAAGAACAATTCTAATTTGCCGGAGATGCCGACGGGTCGAGCCGGGAAGATTTATCCCGATCACAATTCAACTCATCTACTGGACATGCACAACTCTTTGGCCGGGCCTCCGCAAAAACCGCTATAGGCTTTAGTGTCCAGGAGTGAAATGATTTTCACTTGATCCATCCTGAAAAATGATTTCTTCTTCCGCCAGCTTCGAAAAAAAATAATCGTTCAGGGGGGGGAGAACTGAACCCGAAGGGTTCACAGCCTATATCCGGGGGTAAGGCCGTTGGGCCGTCACCCCCGGATATAGGCACCCCGGCAGGGGTCGCAGCTTGCAAAGGGGCTGCGACCCTTTCAGGGTCGAATTGGTCCGCTCTTTTGACCGGGGGTTGGGCGTGTGACCGCCGTCGCACGCTCAACCCCCGGCTAATAGCTGTGAACCCTTCGGGTTCCCCCCTTAACGGATACGATTAAAGCCTAGGTCTATTCGCGAATGCGCACTGTTCAAAACAGTGCCAAACGACGCCAAAATGCCAAAGCTCAGATCGATTTGAGCATGCGTTACATTTAGCGCCTCCAAAGAATCTTCGGATGTTTCTCTAGATCGATTTCCAACCGCAAAAAGGCCCCAACGAGAATAGCGCCTCTTCCCAAGAGCCAGATTGAAATCTATCCGCTTTGTTCTCTGAATTTATTATGTCTAGCGAGCAAGAATTGTCAAACCTCGATCATATTTGCGAGTCATGCTGAGATCGCCTCCTGAACCCGATTAAAAGCTGCGCTGAAATAATCAATTATCCCTATGTACAACATCTGATGATCAGGGAACAAATCGCATCCTCAAAGGTTGAAAGGATCTGAAAAAATATTGAATCTCTTTTTTTTATGACAGCATCTAAATAATCTGAAGGAACCGGACGCTGGTAAAATAAAAACGTGCCCGGTCTAAAGGGATTTGTGCGGGGTTCGCAGTATGACAAGCGGCCCTTACTTAGGGAACGCAACACTCAAAATTGAAGATGACACCTTGAATTACATATGGAATTACGCATATTGAAGAGGACAGGCCGCAAGGGAGCCTTTTTCATCCCCCAATTGGCTTCTGGAAATATTTCGTGGGGGGATGAATTTGCAGGTGGCGGAAAGAGATTGCAGGATCTTGGGAGAAAGTTAGGCAAGTTTGCCAGGCGCCGGAGCCTGCAATGGTCCCTTTTGATTGGTCTGCTTGCCGTAACGACGGTCTTTGAAATGAAAACGGCGGCTCTCCAATCTCGCCTTCTTGTGGTGTATTCCAAATACCTTACCTACACGATAAAAAAAGGCCCCAGCGATCAGGTTCAATTCCCGCAAGGCGGTCCATTCAACATGCGCCGCGGCTACACCGTGATTCCCAAAATGGAACAGCGTTTGCGCAGTGAGGGTTACACGGTCTCCGAGCAAGCCCATCACTCAAATTCTCTGATCACTCTGGAGAGGTTTGGGATCACTCCCCCTTTTCGTGCTGCGACTAATTCCGGTTTGGTGATTTATAGTGCCGAAGGGCGAAAATTATTTGATTCCCGACCAACACAAGACTGTTTTGCCGCCTTCGAGGATATCCCTCCGCAGGTGGTGAAATCCCTGCTTTTTATCGAGAATCGCGAACTTGTCTCCGATAAATCAGTATTCTCTGCCAACCCAGTGATTGAGTGGGATCGGCTGGCGAAGTCGGGGCTTCTTTATATTGGACACGAGCTTGGGTTGCCTCTGAAAGTAGAAGGAGGCAGCACCTTGGCGACCCAATTGGAAAAATACCGGTATTCCCCCGAAGGAAGGACTTCTTCCGCTGAAGATAAGATCCGCCAAATGCTCGGGGCGTCATTAAAAGTGTACCAGGCCGGGACGGATACGCGAGCTGCCCGTCACGCCATTGTTCTGGATTACCTGAATACTCTTCCTTTGGCCGCTGTTCCGGGAATTGGTGAAATCAATGGGCTGGGGGAGGGTCTGCGCGCCTGGTTTGGGGCTGACTTGACTGAGAGCTGTCGGTTGATTCGCACCCCTGGCCTGTCGCCGAATAGAGTCGAATCGTATAAACAGGTCCTAACCTTATTGGCCGCTGGAAGTGCTCCAGCTTATTACCTGCTCAAAAACCATGCTGCTCTGGAAAACCGTGTCGATTTTTATGTTGGATTGATGGCGGAAGCCGGGGTGGTAGATCCGGAATTTGCCCGGCGGATAAAATCTTTTCAGCTCCAATTCCCTCGGAGATCCCGCTCCTTGGGCGACATTTTCACAACTGAAAAAAAACTCCTGAGTTCAATGCGCGTGGAGTTGAGCAATTTGATTGGAGTTTCCAATTTATATGATTTGGATCGTTTTGATTTGGAAGTCAGAAGCACTCTCGATTACGGTCTGGAAGACGCCGCCTTCCGTCTGTTTGATGAACTTCGCGATTCTGAATTTATCAAATCACACGGATTGAAAGGAGAACGCTTATTGTCGTCGGGCGATCCTGGAAATGTCGTTTACAGTCTCCTCTTGTTTGAGAAAACTAGAAGCGGAAATTTATTGCGCGCCCAAGCCGACACCTTCCCAGGTCCTTTGGACATTAGTGAAAGCATTAAAATGGAGTTGGGCAGCACAGCCAAGTTGAGGACTCTGGCCCACTACCTTGAGATTGTCGATTCTCTCTTTCACGACCCAGAAATTCGTATTCCAAACGCTCATTTGCCGCGAGATCCCATTACTGCGTGGGTAGCGGAAGTGTTGAAACGGAATTCAGAAGTAAAAGAGGCCAATCTTCTGGAGATGGCGCTCGACCGAACCTATTCCGCAAATCCGGAAGAAGTTTTTTTTACAGGTGGGGGAATTCAAACTTTTGCCAATTTTGACCGGGAAGATAACTGGAAGAATCCGACGGTCCGCTATGCTATTCAACATTCCATTAACTTAGTATTTGTTCGCCTCATGCGTGATCTGGTTCGTTACCATGAGGCGCGGTTGGAATACGATCCTGAGATAGTTTTAAATCAGTTCAATCATCCCCAGCGGCACAAGCTTTTGGAAGAGATCGCCGATCAGGAAGCCAGACAAATTCTGTGGCATTGCTATAAGGAATATCAGAATTTGTCTCCCGATGCGATTGTCGAAAAATTACTCGGTCCACAAAAGCAAGATTCGCGGCACTTGGGAATGCTTTTCTTCGCTTGGGCCCCGACCTTCGGTGATAGGGAGGAAGCCATACGGAGACTGCCAGAGTGGATTACATCCAGGGGAGGGAAGGTATCTGTCGCCGAAGTATCCCGAATGGTGAAGGCTTACGGCAATCCACGGTTGAACATACTCGATTATGGCTATCTTCTGAATCGCCATCCGCTCGAAGTTTGGACGGCGGGGCAACTCCGGCAAAATTCCCAAATATCCTGGAATGAGCTCCGGGACAAAAGCATGGAGGAGCGTCGTGCGGCATCGGCGTGGCTTTTTTTGCCGCGCAACCGCCGCGCTCAGGATCTCCGCCTGAGGATTCGATTTGAACAAGATGCTTTTGCGAGGATGACTCCTTATTGGAAAAAACTGGGATTCCCCTTCGATCACCTGGTGAGTTCTTTTGCCACGGCGATTGGCTCTTCCGGAGACCGTCCAGCGGCACTTGCAGAGTTGATGGGAATTATCCTCAATGACGGAAACCAGAACCGCATGCTCCGTTTCACGGAATTGCGTTACGCGCAGAATACTCCGTATCATACCGTTTTAAAATCGGAGCCCGGCATTGGGACCTGCGTTATGCCTCCCCCCGTGGCTCGTGCCATCCGACAGGTCTTGACCGGCGTTGTCAGCCAAGGGACGGCATTGCGTTTGTCGGGAGCTTTTCTGGGACCGGAAGGGCGGCCGATCAGCGTGGGCGGGAAAACCGGCTCCGGCGATAATCGTTACAAAACCTTTGGCCGGAGCGGAAAAGTCATCTCATCACGGGCCATCAACCGGACCGCAACCTTTGTCTTTTTTATCGGGGATCGTTACTTTGGGGCTATCACGGCGTCTGTTATGGGCGATCAGGCCGAATCTTACCAATTCACCAGTGCGCTGCCTGTTACGGTATTGAAGTTTTTGGCGCCAGTCATTAATACTCGATTGACTTATTAACGGTGAGAATCATGAGGAACTTTTCCGCCGGTTGACGAAAAAAGATCGAGCAACTGATTATGCAAGAGAGTCTTGGAATATCGTGATTTTGTAATATGTCAAAGAAACATCAGAGCTCCCTCTTAATGCCAGCTGTCTCTTCTGGAATATGAACCAGGGCTGGGTGGATGAAGCGCTCTAACTAACAGAATATTCTTCCTGCCTTCCTTTTTATCGATCATCGTTCCATCGGCATTGCGGCTGCGCTTCCCATGGTTACCTGCCTTTAGCCCTCTGACCTTCGCCTCCCACTATCTTATTGGCTAGCTCGACAATCCAAATGGCTTGTTTTTCCCGCTTCATCTCAAGATGAGGTCGTATCGCCAATTACCCCGCATTAAACGTATTTGCTTCTATTGGTACCTCTTAGTCAAAGAATCAAAGAATTAATAAGCATTAATTACCATTTGGCGAATGGAATGCATTCCATGAGTCATGAAGGTTGTAGAAATTTTTGCAATTGAAACAAGGAGGAAACTGAAAATGAAAAAATATCTGAGTGCGATAATGATGGGAGCCCTCTTGGTTGTGGGTTTGTTTGTAATCGAAGTCCAATCCAGCATGAGAAATGAATGTAAAGCCAATATCCCTTTTGATTTTTATGTCAGGGATGCCAAATTGCCGGCGGGAGAATATACTGTCCGCGAAGGCAACTCTGGAGCTTCAATCTTGCTGATTCAGAAGGATGATGGCAACGAGGGTACCTTTGTATATGCTGTGGGTGCAACGCCCAAAAATTCAGGAGATAGCCGAAAACTGGTATTCCACCGTTACAATGAAGATTACTTTCTTTCAGAAATCTGGGGGTCTGAAGGTGATGAGGGCCATTTTCTCCCCATCACAAGCAAAGAGCGCGAACTGGAAAAAGGGGTGTCGCGCACTTCCAAAGCCGATTCCCGCGGCTATCGAGAGGTAGCCATAGCATTGAAGTGATTATAAAACGATGGGCATGAGTGAATAACACTCTATATAAGCCGGTGCCGCCACCGGCTTTTTTTTTGAGAGCGTGTACCAATACAGATTCTTCTTCGGAGCGAAAACAGCGCCGCTGCACCCAAAACAGAATCCTGAGCCTGATCAAGCGCCTTACCGCGGCGACAGGGCACTTTTGCGATTTGTTGGAAGATGAGGATTTGGAGGAAGATTTTCCCCGTCATTCAAAAATCCCTCTATGGCAAGAAGGCTTTTTCCATCCGGCGGTTTTAAAAGCAGTGAATGAATAAATCCATTTCAATCAATGTGCAGTGAAGGTGGAACGCGCGCTGCTGCGTTCGTTCTGCCACGCCAGCCTGCCGAGGCTGGGAGTCGCGCGAGGGATTGTGCAACTCCCCATAATGTGGGCTCAGTCCGCAACAGCAAAGTAGTATAAGATGAAACCTGGCGTGATTCCAGGGCGGCGGGTGTGGTAAGTCCATCTCTTGCGGCCATGGTAAATTGATCGCCAGGCCCTAGATAAAGGCCTGGAAAAAGAGGCCAAATATTTCCGGGCAGTTCGCCAGCAAATAGGTTTTTGAAGGCACTAAATTGAAAAGCAATGAAGATGGCTCGGAATTATCCGCGATGGTGTTATTGTGCCTCCCAACATTCTCCAGCAAACCCAAAGCCTACCGTTTTTCCACTTCAGCGAGAGACAATATTTCGTCAATATCAGCAGCGGGAGCGAAGAGGTGACGCTCGCAAATTCTGACTGCCTGTTCATAAAAACGGGGAAGAGCACGCTGACTTTTTAGGATTCGACCACTCCTCAAATCAGCAGGTTGACCGTGGAGAAAATTGACGGCACGAAGTTGGAGTTTTTAAATCAAGGGAGTGTCAGCTATTTCCTCCAGCGATTTGCTCTTCGCACTCATGTGGCCTGTAACCAAAACTCAGGCCATTTATCCATCGCAGTCTGCTGCACGGCGGGGAGTTTCAAGGGGAGCCACTCATGCCAGCGCATCCGGCACAGCAAGAATATGAAAACGGGATGATGGAGGCGGCCTGCCCTCAGGCCGTCTCAGCATGCTTGACAAACTCAGACGGGGTGGGGGCGCCGCGCCTCCATCCACGCTATAATCTAGGGAGCTGCACATGCCAGCAAGGCTGTCACAACAAGACGATGAAAACAAGGTGGGACGCGCGAGTGTGACGAAGTCACCCGTCGCGCGTCGCTTGGCCAGCCTCGCCTGCTCAGCCAGCGTGCACCGGTGACAGCGGTCACTCGTGCCCGCTCCACCTTTTCCCAATTTTGATTTCCTAGGGAGATCCATTTTTTAATTGAGGGTAGGAAATTCTCTTGGAATTCTTGACTCGAATGAATGAAAATAAAGTTGGCAGCCCTTTCATATAATTGCCCTCTGTCCAGGAGAAGTTCATTCCCATGTTTGATTTCCTGCGAAAGAAGTTTGTACGCATCCTGCTGATTCTGTCAGCCCTAATTGGAATTATCTTGGGAGGAGTATTCCTTCTTAGGAGGCCTCGAATCCAATCTGGAAAGGAGCTTCCCCCCGCACCCACTGCGAGCCCCGTTGTGAGTGCGCTGAAGGAACCAATCCGGGATGCTCTCATCAAGGTCGTTGCCTGTTACCGGAAGATCATTGTCTTGCTTGAAAATGAAGAACTTCTGGAGGAGAAGCAGCGGGCATCGGCCAACCTCGTGGGCGACATCTTGTATCATGAGAATCACCAGCGGCTCACGGCTTTGGCTGAGCTGCTTTCCGCGGAAATGGCTGATGCGGCACGAGTCGATTTTGTCCAGCCTCTCGAAAAAACCCGCCAGTTTTTAAACCTGTTTGAAAAAGACGGCGATTTTCACGATGCGGACAAGCTGGCTTTTTTCGACTTAGTGGGTGAGTTGATGGCTGTCCTGCAATCTACGCCGGGGGCAAGCTCTGGCAAGATGCAGCTGCAGGCGAGATTGGCGGAAGATCAGAAGGCTCTGAAAGAGATCCAATTGCTTTATGACAAGGAGTTGGAGAAGATCTTCGGCCGTTTTGAAACCCGTGGCATGGCGGTGACTCGGGAAGCCTGGGATCGATATGTAGCCTATTTAAAAACACAATGGAAACGCGAAGAGATCCTTAAGGAATACCATCAATCTTTGGAGAATATTACCAGCAGCTACTCCAAGCCCGCTAATGTTCAGGAGAGCCAGCTCGGGATTTTTGGGTCCCTCTTTGCCCCCAAGACGCTGCTCCTGACATTTGACGATGGTCCGAATCCTCGATATACACGGCAAATCATGGAGATTCTTCAAAAATACCAGGTCAAAGGGGTTTTTTTTGAACTTGGCCAGAGCCTGGGATCCGTGGGGGAAGATCTAGGGCTGAAAACCTCCAAATCCTCCGCTGTGAGCCGCGAGTTAATGGAAAATGGTTTCACCTTGGCCAATCACACCTTTTCGCATGTGTTGATTCCTAAAATCAGTGACAAGGAAATCGCCGGAGAAATCGAGAATACCAATCGCTTGCTTACACAGGTTACGCATCTCGCTCCGGCCTTATTTCGTCCTCCTTATGGCGCGCGCAGTCCCAAGTTGTTGGCGGCTTTGGAAGCGCGCAACATGAAAGCCGTATTGTGGAATATCGATTCGCTGGACTGGGCCGATCCGGTTCCCAAATCCATCGCCAACCGGGTGATTCGAGAAGTCGAGCAGGAAAAGCGAGGCATCATCCTGTTTCATGACATCCATGCCCGCACCGTGGAAGCTTTGCCGTTGGTTTTGGAGACGTTGAATAAGCGAGGTTATCAATTTCTTGCCTGGAATGGAGAGGGTTTTGCTCCTGAAGTGCATCCAGCCGAAAATCACGATGCTGTCTTGCCGTCCTCGATTGTGCTTTACCGGGAAAGCTGGGCCGTGTTGATTGGCATCGATAATTATCAAATCTGGCCCCGGCTGCGTTACGCCGCCAACGATGCGCAAGGAGTCCGCCAGTTGCTGATCGACAAATACCATTTTAAGCCCGATTGTGTGGTGACGCTGCTCAATGAACAGGCTACTCGGCAGAAAATCCTTTCTCTCCTTGGTGATTATTTGGGAAATCCAGAGACGGTAAAACGGGAAGACCGGGTTTTGGTTTTTTTCGCCGGACATGGAGTGACCCGGAAATTGCCCAGTGGGCGAGACTTGGGATATATCGTTCCAGTCGACGCGGAAGTTGGCAATCTGCAGGGGCAGGCCATATCCATGACTAATTTCCAGGACATTTCCGAGGCGATCCCGGCCAAACATGTCTTCTTTATTATGGATTCCTGTTATAGCGGATTAGGATTGACGCGGGGAGGAGTAGTTTCCCCCGAGAATTATCTTAAGGAAATTGCCCGCAGATCCGCGCGTCAAATGCTAACGGCAGGCGGGGCTGATCAACAGGTGGCCGACAATGGTCCTAATGGACATTCTGTATTTACCTGGACCTTGCTGCAAGGATTAGAGGGGCGGGCAGACTTGAATGGAGATGGGTACATCACCGCTTCCGAACTGGGGGCTTATGTGGGTCCCAGTGTGTCGTCGCTCTCGCAACAAACTCCAGCTTTTGGCAGCTTGCCCGGCAGCGAGGGTGGAGAATTTGTGTTTGAGTTGAAGCATGAAAATGAATTTTTGAGTGAAATGTCGGCACAACTGGATGAAGAAGCCATCCGGCTCAACAGCGAACTGGACCGCATCCGGCGCGAGATTGCTGAAAAGAACACGCGTAATCAAAAGCTGCGGCGGGAGCTCGCGCAGGCCCAAATCGCTTGGCAAAAAATGCAAACGAATCCGGCGGCGGCTCCCGGCGCTGCCACGCCGGTGCCGGAGAATTCAAGGGCGCACAACGACCGGGGGATGCGATTTTTCAAGGAAAAACAATATGGAAAAGCGCTCGAAGAGTTTCAAGCAGCGGCCCGGTTGGACCCCTCCAGTGCCTTGGCTGCCAACAATGCCGGATACGCTTATTACAAGATGGAGAAATATCCAGAGGCAATACAATGGTATGAAAAGGCGATAGGGCTGGATCCGAAGCGCGCGATTGCCTATGCTAATCTGGGGGATGTGTATCGAACATTAGGGCAAGCCATTGAAGCCCGCGCTGCCTTTGAAAAATACCTGGACCTGCAACCGAATTCCAAGTTCGCCCAAGATGTGCGCGATAAAATGAATGCGCTGAGATAATGGCAATCATTACGATCTTAAATGCATTCATAACTTCCTCCGCACGACCAGATAACGTTTTGCGTGTGCGGGATTTTTCAGCCTTTCAAGAAAACCAATACCAGTATTAGCCCAAGAACTTACCATATCCGACTCCCAGACATCTTGCGATCATACCCCAGCCTGCAATAATCCCTGCCGAATTTAGCTTTTTAGACATGGAAGGAACAGGAGGTATAATTATTTCAATTCCCTTTTCTTTTGGTGAGGTTGGATTAGAGAAGGGATGCGTCATTGTATTTGCGAAGTCGGCTGCTGAGGAAAAGGGTGGATGCAAGATATGCCGCGGAAACCTTGAGGAGGTTTGTCATGACCAAAAGAGATGTGGAACACGATGATTTTACCGAACCTCCGAAGGGCTCAAGGCAGACCCTGCTCTTGCAGGCGGAAGAGATAGCCCAGGCAAGGTCGGCCCAGATGCCGGAAATGCTGGAACCGTTTTCCCCCGAGCGGGCGCGGCAGTTGCTCCACGAGCTGCGGGTGCACCAGATTGAACTCGAAATGCAGAACGACGAGCTGCGGCGGACGCAGGAGGAATTGGAAGCATCGCGAGTGCGGTTCTTCGATCTGTACGATCTGGCGCCGGTGGGCTATTTCACCCTGAGTGAGGAGGGGATAATCCTGGAAGCCAATCTCACCGTTGCTATCCTGCTGGGGGTGGGAAGAGGCGCTTTGGTCAAACAGCCGTTGTCTCGCTTTATTCTTCCTGAGGACCAGGACATCTACTATTGGCATCGCAAGCAGCTCCTTGAAACAGGTGCTCCGCAGGTGTGCGAATTTAGGATGTTGCGGGCGGGCTCCCCTCCCTTCCAGGCATGGCTGAAGGCCTCCGCTGCGCGGGACGCAGCCGGTGCTCTCATTTGCCGCGTCGTGGTGACCGACATCACCGAACGCAAGCTGTTAGAAGATGCTCAAACCTTCTTGCTGCATTGTGGCTACCCGGGCTCCAGTGAAAATTTCTTCCAATCACTGGCGCGATACCTCGCCCAGAGCTTGGGAATGGATTACGTCTGCATCGACAAGCTGGAGGGGAATGGCCTGGACGCACAGACCGTGGCCGTTTTTAATGATGGGATGTTTGAGGATAACGTGGTGTACACCCTGAAAGACACCCCCTGCGGAGACGTGGTGGGAAAGACAATTTGTTGCTTTCCCAAGGATGTGCGCCGTTTGTTTCCACATGATGCGGCACTCCAGCAATTAATGGCCGAGAGTTATGTCGGGACCACCTTGTGGAGTTTCGATGGGGAACCGATTGGCCTGATTGCGGTCATCGGGCGAAAGCCCATGATGAAGACCGGCCTGGCGGAATCGATGCTGAAACTGGTAGCTGTGCGCGCGGCGGGTGAATTGGAGCGCATGAGGGCAGAGGAAGCCTTGCTGAGAACATCGCATGAACTGAATGAGCGAGTCAAAGAGTTGAATTGTTTATATTCATTTTCGAAGCTCATTGAGCAGCCAGGCATTTCTGCGTCAGAAATATGTGAGGGTCTGGTAAATCTGATTCCTGCTGGATGGCAGTATCCTGAGGTGGCAGCCGCGCGTCTCTTCCTGGATAACCAGATCTTTCAGACGGCTAACTTTGCGGTAACCTCCTGGAAGCAGAGCTCTGACATTCTAGTTGACCGTAAAAATGTTGGCCGCTTGCAGGTGTGCTACCTCGTGGAAAAACCAGAATCTGATGAGGGGCCATTCCTCAAGGAAGAGCGGAACCTGATCAACGAACTGGCATCCCGGCTGGGAAAGACCCTCCAGCGGATACATGCAGAAAGGGAGCGTGAGCTTTTGGTCAATGAGTTGGAAAGCTTGGTGGATGTTCGAACTTCCGATCTAGTAAAGGCAAACCAGGAATTATCCGACGAAATCAAGGAAAGAAAAAATGTTCAGGAGCTGCTGCAGTTCGAGCGGCAGCAGCTAAACAACATCTTGGAGACCATGAATAACGGAGTCTTTCTTGTCAGCCCGGACCATGAAATCCAGTATGTGAATCCAACCATCAGACGGGAATTTGGCCCAATCGATGGAAAAAAGTGTTACGAATATTTCTACGAACGAACGGATGCCTGCCCCTGGTGCAATAATAAAGCAGTTTTTACCGGCGAGACCGTGCGATGGGAGACTATTCCCCCTAAAACCGGCAGAATATATGAAATTTTTGACTCCCGGTTCCGCAACGAGGACGGCACTTTTTCGAAATTGTCAATATTGCATGACATTACGGAGCGCCAACAAGCTCTGCAGGCACTGAAGGAAAGTGAATTGAAATACCGGAACCTGATTGAGACAATGAATGAGGGGCTGGCCCTCCAAGATGAAAATGGCATTTTGACCTTCGTCAACGACACCTTGTGCAAAATGGTGGGATATTCCAGAGAGGAGATTATCGGACAATCTACAATCAGTTTTTACGCGGGAAATGATCGGAAAATTTACGAAGAGCAGATGAAGAATCGGATGCAAGGCTCAGACCTGCCCTATGAATTTACCTGTAGGCACAAAGAAGGGCGAAAACTCCATATGCTTGTCTATCCAAAATCCCTCTTCAACGAGGAGGGAAAAATTGTGGGTAGTTTTGGACTGCTGACGGATATCACCGAACGCAGGCATGCCGAGGAGACGCTCCAAGAGTCGGAAAAGCAACTGCGCATTCTTTCCGCTCAGCTTCTGAATATTCAGGAAGCTGAGCGGAGCCGGATTTCCCGCGAATTGCATGACCAACTGGGACAGGATTTGGCGGTCACCAAGCTGCTCATGCGATCGATCGAAAATAAATTGCCCGCGGATCCGGCCGTGGCGAAGGAGGAATGCGAAAGTGTCCTGTCGTTTGTGGACCAGATCATTGAAAATGTTCGACGGCTTTCCCGCGACCTTAGCCCGGCTATTTTGGAGGACTTGGGGCTCACGGCGGCCCTGCGGCGGATGTTTAACACCTATCGGGCGAATAGTCCAATTCAAATCCAATCGGAGCTGATCGATGTTGATTCCCTGGTTCCTAAAGAGGGCCACATCATGATTTACCGGGTCTTGCAGGAATCGCTAAACAACGTCATCAAACACGCCGAGGCTAAAGAGGTTTGGGTTACCGTGGGAATGGATGACGGCAAGCTTTCCTTTGTGGTTGCCGATGACGGAAGGGGTTTTGAGATGAATCCGGCTGATGCCTCAACTGGCCCGGAAGTGGGCCTAGGGTTGAGGATCTTGCACGAACGAGCGCGTATCCTGGGCGGAACCCTTGAAATCACGAGCCAGCCGGGGGAAGGCACCCGGGTCACTCTCCGCTTGCCTGTGGAGAAAAATTCATGACTGTCAAAGAATCCTATCGCATCGTTTTGGCCGACGATCATGTGCTGCTCCGGCAAGGATTGAGAAAGCTTTTGGATGGAGTGGCGGATTATGAAGTCATCGCTGAATCTGGAGACGGCCTCGAACTGCTCCGGCTTTTGAGAACCATAACCCCACACCTGGTAATCCTCGATATTTCGATGCCAAATTTGCGCGGGATCGAAGCCATCCATGAGATTAAGGCGCTTCAGCCCGATGCCAGGATTTTGATTTTGACCATGCACAAAGAGAAGGAATATCTGTCGCAAGCCCTATCCTCCGGCGCCCAGGGATATTTGCTGAAAGAAGATGCCGACACGGAATTCTTTTCGGCCATCGATAAGATCCGGAACGGCAAAATTTATGTTTCTCCCCACTTTGCCGAGTTGTTGGCGGAAGGGTGGGCGCAGGTGAGCAGGGGGAATTTTTCCTCTCCCGTTTCCCCCGAGCCACTGACCACCCGCGAACGGGAAATCCTCAAGATGATTGCCGAGGGCAAATCAAGCAAGGAAATCGCGGCGGTCTTATTTATCAGTCCCCGGACCGTTGAACGGCATCGAGCCAATCTCATGGAAAAGCTGAACATAAAAAAAGCCACCGACCTTGTGCGATACGCCATCCAGAATGGCCAGCTGTAAAAATAAGTCCCGCTTGGCCGCGGCAACCTCTTTAGCGGACAAGATGTTTATTCCCCCTCCCTAAACCCTCTGTTGGCGCCACTCGCCGCAATTTCCTTCCGACGTCACATTTTTCCGCTTGGAATGCTCCTATTCTGTTAAAAAAATAGCTACTAGGCAACCGGGAGTCAGAATGAACGTGCCAGCTACGCGATTTGAGGACTAGGTGGTGTGGCAATAGATTTGCCAGTGCGTATTGCAAGCTGGTGGAAGTTGATTCGCAGGCCATTCTGGATTCTGACTCCTGAATTCCGTCTGCCTGAGTAGTCACAAAAACCATCGATATGAGTAGTTCCACCCATATCCTTTTTGGGTGTTTTTACCTACCGACTTTTGGGTAGTTCCACCAATTTTCCTCTACTACATCATCCGTTATTCTGTTTTTGACGGTCCTCATATCGGATGAAATCTTCTAATGGAATAAGCCAAAGCGTGATTCCCTATCAAATCATCATTGCCGACGATCACGACAGACTCCGTACGCAGGTGAAAGGTATGCTTACGGGAGCATCAGATTTCATAGTCGTTGGCGAAGCTCGCGATGGGATCGAGCTGCTGGACTTGCTGGATCTGAAAAAACTGCTCCCCGATTTAATCATACTCGATATTTCAATGCCTAAACTCAGGGGAATCGAGGCGGCCCGCCGGATTAAATCCAGCCACCCCGAAGTGAAAATCTTGTTCATGACGATTCACGAAGAAAAAGAGTACCTGAAAGAAGCCCTCGCCTCTGGAGCGGAGGGATACCTGTTGAAAGAAGATACCTTCAACGAGCTGGTTGCGGCGATTGAAACGGTTCGACAAGGAAAGAAGTATTTGTCTCCCTTTTTCCGGAAGGTGGGGATGGGATGAGGCGCCTCCTCCTCTGGACAACCAGGGACTGCGGATGGCTCAACCCCTTTAGCCGGCAAGTTTCTAACCCACGAATTTGACTAGTCCAGTTTTGATCATTTCCGTTTGATGTTTTTCCGTTTTGAGATTTCTCGCATCGTATAGTTCCGTTCCGAGGCGGGCTCTTTCGGAGAAAGAGTTTCTCCGCCAGCATGTTGGCGCTTTCGGGGGGAACGGCGTTTACCGTGCAAAAGTAGGTGGCCTTAACCAGAATTTGAGGGAATATAGTCAGATTCAGCTCCGGTCATCCACCGAGCAGGTAAAATAAATTATGAGAATAGATGGAAGATATGATTCTTGCAGGATTGAAAAAATTACTTTGTTGTTGGAATTGAAAGGGAAGGGAATTCCTTCATCCATTTTTCAGGTGATGCTGCGATGCCATTCTGGCTTTTTGCAGCTCATCAAATTGTCCTGTCGGAATCAATCCTGGAGACAGAAGATGAATACTCTCATTCAAATGAAATGTATTCCATGCCGGGAAGGCGCGCCAACCGTGCCGGATGAGGAGATTGCAGAGTACAGGCGGCACATCCCGAAATGGAAAATGATCGATGCCGAAGGAATACGACGATTGCAGAGGGTTTTTCCATTTGCTGATTTTGCCGAGGCCTTGGCATTTACCAATAAAGTAGGAAAATTGGCTGAAACTGAGGATCACCATCCAGCCATAGTGACTGAATGGGGAAAAGTGACGGTCACATGGTGGACCCACAAAATTAAAGGATTGCATCGCAACGACTTCATTTTGGCTGCCAAAACGGATGATATCTACAAAGGTTTGCCTGCATAATCTTGACGTGGATTATGAATGATTCAGGCAAGTTATTAGAATGGTGTTATGGAATCGTTAGTCGATCCTCTGAAGCTCGCTTCTGGTGCTCGATGCCTAATGGGCTGAGATTGACAATGGAGTGATGAGAAGAATGGGATGCTTGAATTTATCCACTATCTACCTCTCAGCATCCCTCCGAATATGAATGCTACATAAAAAGCATGAAGCGCCAGCGAGGGAACAATCAGGGAGATTGTTAACATAGTTAGCCCGCGAAAATACACAAATGCGGCGGTGAAAACTCGCTGTCACTTCGCGCTATTTGCAGTGGAACAGCAGAACGAATTGATTTCTTCAGCTAGTTTGCTTGAGCCGCAAAAGTCGACGACTTTGGGTCAAGCTTTGGATCAGGAACCCGCAAGTCCCCATAGTCCAAGACAAGTCTCGCTAGACTTTTTGCGATCTCGCCAGTTTGCTTTCCCCGCTGCGCCCAATGGCGGTGGCTTCAGGGACTTCTTGAAGCCTTCCGGTTCGCACATCGTAAATGTAGCCATAAATGGGAATTTCTTTCGGAACCAAGGGGTGGTTTCGGATGCGGCTCACATCCACACACATATCTTGGGTGTGATTTTTGATAGGCAGCCATTCGATGAACTCACCCTCCTTAGAGCCGTTTCCATCACCCACGTCCTGCCAGCCATTACCGGAAAGCTTTGCGGTTTTTAGGCTCTTTGACAACAACTGGCGCATCACTTCATCGGAAAAGGTCTCCATGCCGCAATCCGTATGATGGATCACTACCCATTCGTTGGTCCCCAGCAGTTTGTAAGAAATGACCAGCGAACGAATCGCATCGTCGGTGGCGCGTCCCCCGGCATTGCGGATGACGTGTGCGTCTCCTTCTTTGAGACCCGCGAATTTGGCCGGATCCAATCGAGCATCCATGCAGGTCAATATAGCCAAATGCCGCGCCGGGGGCATGGGTAATTTCCCTTTTTCTCCAAAGTCTTCCACATGCAATCGGTTGGCATTATGAATTGATTCCAATACTTGACTCATTTTTTTTGCCTTTCCGTCCAGCCCAGAAGCCAGACCTTAAAATTTTGATCCAATCCAGGAGGATTTTTACTTCCTGCGCATCCGAGAGTTTAACTTCATTTGATTATTACGCAGATGGAAGAAAATTCAACTCAAAGAGAGTTGGTGGAAGAGTCGCAAAGACTCGTAACTCTCTTTGGCACGGATTCCTAAAACCTTTAATAGGGGAGGCTCTTATTAGCCTAAAATTCCCACGAATCCGTTGAAGAATTAGACGGGGTGTCAAGAAATTATGATGGTGCGATATTTTTGTGGAAGGTGAGAAAACGGCGAGATTGCCAGGGCCGGAGCCTGCTCTTTTTCCAAATTTGCCAATGGGAATCCGTGCGTTAAACTATGTTAAAGAAACGTTCTGATTGAGAGAAATATTATGAACTCTGCTATCAATATTTCTGGAGCAGGCACATATCGGAGAACCCAATATCGGCTTGCTCTGCATTTTCCCCTTGAGATTTCGGGTCGTGACGAACGGGGAAAATCATTTGTTGCAGTCGCACAGGTATGCAATGTCTCCTCCGAGGGTGGCTGCATCGCCATCAAAAAGGATCTAGCCAAAGGAGAAAAGATCCAATTGGTCACTCCTAAGGGGGCTCATTTTGTGGCCAGAGTGCGATGGTCTCAAGACAAAGGGGAAGGCGAACTCCGTCACGCCGGGTTCGATATTATTGACGCGATTCTCAATGTTGTCGCGGGAAAATTTCAATTAGCATGGTTTTTCATGGAATAGCTGGAGGTGGCACAACTAACTGCCAATCGTAGGATCCTCAAATTGCCACAAAGCCTTGGCGATTGATCTCTGAGGCGGTGCAAAAACAATTCGTGCTCGTAATCGCAATCGAACCTTCCAGCTTCACCTTAGATTGAACCATGAGAAGCCCGCTGCCGGATTACGAGCACGAACACGATTAGGAATCCGAGCGGGCAAATCGCGCGGCGCTGATCGCATGGTGGCCTTGCGCATTTATGGCGTGTTTCTATTCATGCTGTCCAAAATAGCCGGTTTTAAAGTGAATGGAAAGAAGAGGCAAACCTTTGGGGGGATGCAATTTGACTCTGACTTTGTGCCAATGTCCATCCATCGCTTTGTTGGCGGAGGAATATCCCAACACATATTCATTTTTCAAAGCAATGGCGATTTTCGTACAGATTTCCTCCAATTCGAAAGGAGAGGTGGGGAAAAAAGCTTCTCCTCCAGTGTAGTCTGCCAGATCTTGAAGGACCTCGCGTCCAGTCCTTCCCATTTGGATGGATGAAGAAAATCCGTCAACGATTCCAATCGCATAAATGACGACATCGGACTCCTTCACTTCCCGGCGGATATTTGAAAGCAAATATCGGCTGCACGTGTCATCTCCGTCAGTTATCAGCATGATGGCCTTCCTTGAATTGTGTGCATGCTTTAACCGTTCCAGACCAAGATAAATGGCATCGTAGAGAGTAGTGCATCCTTTGCCAACGGTATAGGCCATCTTATTCTGAATATCTGCAATATTTGAAGTGAAACCCACTTCGACTTTGGGGACATCATGAAACGTGATCAGCATGAACTCGTCGCTAGGATTGCTGGTTTGCAGAAATGCCGTGAGCGCATCCCGAGATTGGGGCAACTTGTCTTTCATGCTCCCACTGATATCGAATAATATCGCAATCGATGCAGGAGCATCTTCATTGCTGAAGGTGGTGATCTTTTGTTCGACTTTATCCTCAAAGATTTGGAAATGATCTTTTTCCAAGCCGGTCACAATCCGGCTTTGGGAATCCATTACCGTGCCATTGATGAGTACAAGGTTAACATCCACCTTGAGAGGGGAAGCCTTAGTGGCGCTTGAGGGAGAAGGATCCTGAGAGAAGTCTTCCGAGAAGCAGGATCCGGCCCACAGGAAGAGGCCCAATGCATATTGGGCCCCCATAAAGGCAACGATGCCAATATAGTGATTTTGTTTTTTTCTTGTTATCCTCATATCCGCTCCTGCAAAATCTCCGCACCCCCAGCTTTGACGCGGGTTCCTCTGCTCCTCTGCTGGGATGAAGGGGAGGAAATATCATCTGCTTGCCCGAATACTGAAAAGAAATTTATCTCCTATTTGTATGTTACGTTGCTGTCCAATGTTGTCAAACGTGCCAGGCAAAACAATCCATACTGCATTGAAGGCAAATCCTACCAGCTGAACCTGCTCGCCGCAGTAATCTGATTTAATATGAAATCCGCGGAATTGCTTTTCTAAGATGAAATAGGGAACCTACACAAGTGCCGGGTCCCTGGGTTCTGTTAATCTCTTAATAGAATAATTCAAAAACGAAGTATCCCGAAACCATTCCTAGTTTTCGGGGAGAAATCTCATCTACGTCTGCAATTTTGACTTCACTTCGAGCTCTGGCCAAGGATCTACCGCAATCGGACTCGCCATTTTGTAGAGCTCAAAACCAAGGGAAGATCCGTGGAGACGATCCGCAAATGGCAAGAAAGAATACGGTCACACACATCTTCGGTGCTCGCGATTTGAAACACAATAATGCGATTGCTTTAAAGGAATACCTGGCGTCAGAGCTTTGAACCGATGAGCAGGGGATGCGGCATCCTTGCTGGCCAATGCTGGGACCGACATTTGGCAAGAGGGCCCACACATCCGGAAACACCATGCCCTGGAGATTTGTCTTCCATTTTTATTGCCGAATATAGGGTTGTGGGCGAAGGGATAATCGAACTTTTAGTCCTAGGATGACAAGGTGCGAGACTGCCATATAATCATATAGTGGGAGCACCGATGATGAATCAAGGGTGTTCGGGTTTAATATATTGCCCCCATCCAAATCAGGGACAATGAGAAACAACAGCGGTGTTCAGGTCGGTTTGTGGGGGAAATATGAAAGTAGTAGTGGGATCGGATCACGCAGGATTTGCGCTAAAAGAAGCTGTGGCGGTTTTCCTGCGTGCACTGGGGCACGAAGTTTTGGATGTCGGGACAAATAGCACCGCGCCGGTGGATTATCCCGATTATGCCGAGGCTGTGGCGTCCTGTATTAAGAGTGGACAGGCGGAACGAGGCATTCTTCTATGCGGCAGTGGAGTGGGGGCATCCGTCGCTGCGAACAAGATCCCAGGAATTATTGCAGGGCTCTGTCACGATCCTTATTCCGCCCGCCAGGGAGTAGAGCACGATTGCATGAATGTACTAGTGCTGGGGGCTAGAGTGATTGGAACCGAACTCGCCCTCGATTTGGTTCGCATTTTCATGAGGGCCAGATTCTCGGGCGAGGAGCGCCATCAGCGCCGATTGGAAAAAATAAAGGTCATAGAAGCCCGCTGTTATGGATCATGTGAGGCCTGAATGGTCAGGTAGGCAGGTGAGATGGACGATCACCGGTGGACTGAAAATAAAAATGAAAGATTCAGTGGAATGAAAGGCAAATAAATGGCGGTAAAACCTATGTTGAGTGAAGGGCAGAACCTATTGAAGGAATTATCAAAACAAGGCCAATCGATTTGGCTGGATTACATTCGAAGGGACATGCTCCTTCATGGTGAGCTGAAAAAGATGATTGAAGAAGATGGCTTGCGGGGTATCACGAGCAATCCCACCATTTTTGAAAAAGCCATTGATGAAAGCAGTGACTATGATGACGCCCTTCGGGCCTTGCTTGCGGATGACCCCGAGGCTGAGGCAAAGAAGATTTATGAGACACTGGCAATTGAGGATGTGCGGATGGCGTGTGACTTCTTGCAGTCCGTCTATGAAGCGACGGATAGAGTGGATGGCTATGTAAGCCTGGAAGTGTCGCCGCATTTGGCCTCCAATACCGCAGGAACTATCGCAGAGGCTGGACGGTTGTGGAAAATGGTAGACCGTCCAAATCTCATGATCAAAGTGCCAGCGACAACCGCGGGGATTCCCGCACTTGAAAAGTTAATCGGTATGGGAATCAACGTCAATGTTACATTGATGTTTTCTCTGGCCCATTATGAGGCAGTAGCCCAGGCCTATCTGCGCGGATTGGAATCCTGTCTGAAGCCGCAATACATCGCCTCCGTTGCCTCTTTTTTCGTGAGCCGCGTGGACACGGCAGTAGATTGTGCGCTGGAAGCCATCAAGACGGCAGATTCCCTGGCTCTTCGGGGGAAAATTGCAGTGGCCAATGCCAAAATAGTCTACCAGCGATTTTTGGAAATATTCGAAGGCGAACACTTTGCGGATTTCAAAAAGCGCGGAGGACGTGCGCAGAGGCTTCTTTGGGCTAGCACGGGCGCCAAGAATCCTGAATACTCTGATTTGCTTTACGTCGAAGAACTGATTGGACCCAATACCGTCAACACTCTGCCCCCGGCAACCATGAATGCTTTTCGTGATCACGGCCGCCCCCGAGCCTCACTTCAGCAGGGATGGAAAGAGGCTCAGTATTCTTTGGAAAAACTCTCGAGGCTCGGAATTGGATTGGATGAAATCGGCGAAAAGTTACAGGTGGAGGGTGTTACGTCATTTCGCGAATCTTTTGACCGACTATTGGTGGGGCTTACGAAAAAATGCGGATCGATTCGAAGCGAATTGGCTAGTCGTTAGTTCGGGAGGTGCGACAGGAATGCAAGGCGCAACAATTTGGTGAGCATTCAGGGGGGGGCTGAACCCGAAGGTGCCAAAGATTTTCGAGGGAAGGGCCGTTAGGCCGTCATCCCTGGATAATAGGCGAAACACTGCTGTCCAAAATAACCGGAAAATGAAGTTTTGGACAGAATAAGTCATGAGAAATCAACACGGGGATGCCGACTTAAAAAACAGGCCCCCCCTTATAGCAAAAGTGCTGTCCAAGACCATTTTGATAAATTGCCTATAAGTCGAACATATATAGCTATTCCTTCTCTTGGATAAAGGTTAGACCAGTTGCGGCTGTCCTATAATTTGCAGGTCCAATGCCAGTTGAACAATTTCCGGCTGGGGGCTTGCTTCCGGAGGAGTTCCAAAGGGTTGGAGCAACCATTCTTTCAGGTTTCGATAAGTGAAAAGATTGAGCCGCAGCATGGAGGCCAAATTGGAAAAGGACCAGGACCGATGCGAGAGATGTTGGAGCCAGCGCAGTAAGAGTAAAGCGATTAGGGCCGTCCAGATCTGAACCCGCAAAGCATTTTCACTGGTTCCCACAAAGCTTTTGATCTTTAGATTTTGTTTCAGGGTTTTGAAGAAGATTTCGATTTCCCATCGATCTTTGTAAATGGCGGCAATCGTGGAAGCGGCAAAGTGCAGGTGATTGGTGAGCAGCACGATTTCCCGTTGATTCTCCTCGTCCCAGACCACCACCCGACGCAAGAGGGAAGGACACTTTTCATCAGACCCGAGCCCGGATAATTGGATGATTTGGTCCGACAGTATCCGGGGATGAGTGGGAAGCAAGCGTTCTTCGACCACCTGGTAACAGGCGTTCTCTTTCTGCCGGGTGACAAAGAAGATTCCCGCTTCGGTCCACTCACCGAACTGTCGGTAGTCGTTATAGGCCCGGTCAAAAACGATAATGGAATCGCGGTTGAGGTGGAAATCTTCTCGTCGGAGCACGAACTTGTCATGTTTGCGGGCTTCTGAAATAAGCACGTAAGAAGGCAAATAGTCGTCATGATCGATCAGCACGTGTACTTTCACTCCGCCCTTGGCGCGACGGAAACTGGCCCAGGGAAACAGCGAGAGACAAAGTGAAATAGTCGTCGAATCCAGGCTCAACAACTTGTTTTTGAAACGAAAGACTTTTTTACGCATTCCCAGAATACCTTGTTGGCGGAATCGGTCCAGCAAATACCAGAACTGGTCTTGGAAAAGCTCTGCGGGACGGTGTTGATTCGCATAAGACAAAGTGGATCGCTTGGGGGCGCCTTCAATCCCCAGGTGATTTAGCTTCCCAGTGCAGCAGGATAAGCCATTGCAGATCTCCCGCAGGGAATCGGCACGGCCCAGATGGCAAAAGAGCATGGCGACAAACTGCATCCAGCAACTGAAACCCTTGGCGCCTTTCTCAGCGTCATGTTTCTTGATTAGATACTGAAAATCCAATCGTGGAAATTCATGCAAAAGTTGACTAAACAAGCTGGCCGCCTTTATCATGGTCTCGAAGTCCTCCTGGGTGTTGGGTTATTGCTCTTCGTGGCGCAACATAAAGATGCAATACCCCACCAGAGGACTTCAACCTTTATTTATCCCTTCGGTTAAAGAATTTATTTTGGACAAGAGTGTCTGTTTGATATGAATCACGACGAGTTGAGAAGTCCCCATCTGACTCGTCAGGATACGAGACCCTGCTCCGATGACAAGCCCGGCAATGATGCCCGTGCCAATCGAGGATCCATAAGTCAGGCTAAAGACCCAGCTGCGAGTGGATATGAGCGTGTTGCCCACAAGGAACGGAGGCAATGCCACGATCCAACAGCCTATCGAAATCCCACTCAAAAAAGCCATGAGGATTAAGAGCGATGGAGCACTCACCGCGGCACGCAACCCCAGAATCAATGCTGTAATCAACATCCCGGACCGCATGGAATGGGTCACTCCAAAATAATCCAACAACCATCCGGAAGGAAAGGTGATGCTGAGGGTCCCCACAGACATGGCTGCGGCGACCTGTCCGATGAATGATTCATTGAATCCCAGATCCAGCAAATAAAGGTTGTAGACCAGGAAATAAATCATCAATCCCAAGGACCAGAAGATTCCCGCGAAAAAGTAAATGCGAAAGTTGAAAGTCAATTGCCGGTAAAAGGAAACTAATCGCTGCATCAGGTCCACCCCATGAACTGAGATGAAAATGAGAATCTTCCATCAATGTCGCGAACCGCAAACTACGTCTTCAGCCCCGATAGTTTACGTCCTGGCTAAGACCGGATTTGCCTGGCGAAATTATTCAGCTTATCTCAAAGATTCCACCTGTATAATATTGTACCGTGCAAAAAAGGTCCAACAAATCAAGGCTAACAAATAGAGTTGGGGGCATTGAAAATGAGAAATTCAGACTCCGGAAAATGTTGGCAGCTGTTCCAGGGAGTTATAAAATGAAATACAATTTCCATGAATCAGGGTCGGACTTCACATGGACCAACGATCATTCGAAAAAAGAAACATATCCTTTTCTCCTGCGGACCCTCTCCGCTGGGGTACTGTTCGCTATCTTCAAAAAACATTCAATCCCAATGGCACAGTCCTAAAAATCTCCTCAAATAGCAAAAAAGTCTTGGAAGCTGCCGAAGAGAGTTTTGCACCTTATGGAGTGATGGAAGATTCCGTCCCAGCGGACTTCACCATCGATCTTTGCTCTGATTCGACACACCGGCGGCAGGAAGCACTTCAACCAGCTTCTTTTCGAGCCCTTGGACATCTTTTTCATGTCTCCTGTGGAGAAGGCAGTTTTGCGATTGCCGATTTGAACTCGGGAAAGGCCTTTGGTTTTGTGGCCGATGAAATATTAAATGACCGGTCTTTTTTCAGAAATGTATTTCTGGAATGCCTCTTCTACGTAATGGCTGTCCATAGCCGGTTCACCCCCATCCACGCCGCTGCCGTCGTTTATCAAAAAAAAGGGATTCTGATTTGGGGGGAAGCAGGAGCAGGAAAATCTACGCTCGCTTACTCTTGTGCCAAGGCTGGATTCCAGCTCGTATCCGATGATGTGGTTCACCTTCAAACCGATCCCGCCTCAGATCGGCTCCTTGGATGGGGCCGTCCCTGGCAAGTCCGGCTGCTTCCTGATGCCGTCAAGATATTTCCCGAACTGGTGGATGAAGTCCCACGGCTGCGGAGCGACCATCAATGGTACTTGGAAGTCGATTTGCGAAAACGACTGCCTTCAAGTCCACTGGTTTCGTGCCATCCTTCAATCCTGCTGTTTTTGAGCAGAAATACAACAGCGGGAAGTGGGCTTGAACCCATCGATTGTCAGCAAGCTCTTCACTTCCTGAAACAAGACATTTTCTTGACTGAAGAGTCTGTGCTTGAGCGTCATTATTCCATCCTGCGAAGGCTGGTACAACTAAAGCCACATCGCCTCAGTTACAGCGGTCCTCCATCCGACGCCGTAGAAATTATACAAAACAGTCTTTTGGACATGGGATGAAGTTAATGGCAAGTGAACCTTCCTGAGCTGTCAAAAATGAGGTCAGGATTCCTAATATGGATCGAGAATAGGCCTTCAAATAGCAATCTAATGTCCAACGTGTGTATTGCTGCAATATTTTCAGCCCCGCTAGTCTCCCAGCTCATTCCGATTCATCATTTAGCGCTAATCCAGCACAGGCGAGGATTTGACAAGGTGTCCACCCACGTTAACTTAAAGATTAGAAGATTTCAGAAAATAATGGTGGATATCTTGTATCAGGCGAATGGAGAGATCAAGATAGGACACATGAAGAAAATGGACAATACCGACGAGTTTCTCTGGTCGGAATGTTGAAAAGGAGGGCCGTAGTTTTTAGGGCGAGTATTCCATTAATGCCTAGGGCTCGAGATGGGTACTTGCCCAAATATGAGTTTAAAAGAAAAATTTGCCAAATACCAGCATCCGAAAGGTTCTGGATTCAGGATTCGATTCTGAGTGTGTCAGGAAGGGTACAAGGAGATGAGTTTCGCGATGATTGCCCCAAGAACAACCTCTGAAAAAATGTCGGATCCCTTCCGTAGTTCCAGCTCTCTCAATTCTTCTGCCAAATGCGGCTCCTCCCAAACGAACACAGGGAATGCATACTGCGCCTAATCTTGAACACTCACAATTCAGACACCTTCAAAAGCGCATTTTTAATGATGCGCATCCACAAGCCGCGGGGCGCATCTTGTGTGAAGTAGGCACCGACTTCTTGAAAGCAAAGGATTACTTCCGCGGGCCAGGAAAGCAACTTAGGCTCACGAAAATTTTCTTATTAGAAGCGCCAAGGCCTTTATACAGCAACCTTTCGCAACATCGGAAAGAGTTAATGGGGTAAGGCAGAATTCACTGTATCAAAGGAAAGGAGAATCAAATGAAACGATCAATTTTCCCCGGTCATTGGGGGAATATGAATATAGAACAGATTTCAAATGGACCATCTCTTAAATGTGCGCTGATGCTTATGTTCGTTATTTGCTCCTTGCTGACAATTCCACAAACAGCCTGGGGCCAGCAAGTGACAGCCGCAATGTCCGGGAAGGTGGTGGATCCCTCAGGAGCTGCCATTGCCGGAGCAGTAGTTACCGCAAAAGACCTGGAGCGGGGAACTAGCGTCACCACCGATACGAATACCGAGGGTTACTATAGTCTACCTCGGGTTCCCATTGGCAATTACGAGATTCGTGTGGAGGCCAAAGGTTTTCAGACCGCCGTTCAACCTTCACTCAAATTAGAATTGAACCAAACGGCCCGGGTGGATTTCTCCATGAAGATCGGGGAAATCTCCCAAACCATGGAGGTCACGGGCGCTCCACCTCTGCTCAATACGGACACCATGCAGATTGGCACCATCATTGATAATAAAGTCAATGAAGCTCTTCCGCTCGCATCCCGAAACTACATTCAGCTCACCATGCTGGCTCCCGGAACCACCAATCCAAATCCCAGTTCGATGACGAGTCCGCTCACCACCGGTAACAGCGGCAGGCCTTACGTGAATGGCAACCGTGAACAATCCAATAATTTCATGTTGGATGGTTTGGATAACAATCAGGTGTCGGACAACCTCGCCGGGTTTGCACCTAGCCCGGATGCCATTCAGGAGTTCAACATGATCACCAACAACGCCCCAGCGGATTTCGGCAATTTTCAGGGCGGGGTGGTCAGCACCACAATTAAATCCGGGACCAACGAACTTCACGGGAATGTCTTTGAATTTTTGCGCAACGACGTTTTCAATGCGGCAGATTGGGCAGCCAAGTGGTCTTGCGCCATGAGCAACTGCAACGATAAAGATGTTAAAGGAAGGATGCGCTGGAACATGTTTGGAGCGACCATCGGGGGCCCAATTAAGAAGGATAAGCTGTTCTTCTTTGGGGATTACCAGGGGATCCGCTACCATACTCCTTCCTCCACGGGCCCCATTACAGTATTCACGGCGGCGGAGCGGCAGGGGGATTTTTCGCAGCTACTTTCCTTACCCAATCCTATTCAGCTCTACAATCCTTACAGCACACATCCCGATCCGAACAATCCGAGCATCACAGTGCGCGATCCCTTTCCCGGAAACATCATCCCTCTTAGCATGATAAACCCGGTGGCCCAGAAGCTGTTTTCCAATGCGTCGCTTTACCCGTTGCCGACAAATAACAACCTGCAGAACAACTTCATCAACACCAATAGCAGCTTTCAGCAAGGGGATCAATACGACATAAAGATCGACTACAATGTTACTGAAAAAGACAAACTCTTTGGTCGTTACTCTCAAAGTTGGCAGCAGAATCCTTCATCCAACAGCTTCCCCTTGAATTTCGGCAGATTCTGGAATGCGCCGACTCAAAGTGGTGTAGTCGATTGGACGCATACGATTGGTCCTAGCATCGTGAATGATTTTCGTGGGGGCGTTAATTACATCCTAGTCCACAATGGGGGAACGGACAATGGCCTTGGCAATATCGCGCAATCGCTGGGAATCCTCAACGGAAACGACCGAGGTCCTGGTTTTTTCGGAATTAGCTTCTCGAACGGTTATGCTAGTGGTATTGGAAGTGACAACATCGGCACTCAACAGATGTTTGCCAGCACGGTGATCCAGGCGGAAGACACGGTGATTATGACAAAAAGATCGCACACCGTCCACGCCGGGTTCCAATACTTTCGAGATAGGATCAACGTTTTTTACGCCGGCAATTACGGCACGACCGGGCACATGACTTTCGATGGAAGATGGACGGCTGGTCCCAATGAATTTTCTACCGCCGGTTCAGGATCAGGTATTCCCGAGGCGGACTTTTTCCTCGGCTTACCCGAAATTGTCCAGAGGGGACTAGCCGGAAATGTGTGGGGACAGCGATCCACCACCATCGGGCTTTTCGTGCAGGATACCTGGCGGGTCAACAACAATTTCACTTTGAATTATGGTCTCCGCTATGAAACCCACACTCCCTGGGTGGAGGTGAAAGACCGCCAAGTGAATTTCGATCCATTCAGCGGCGCCATCCAGGTTCCTGGACAGAGCACCTTGTATTCCAACAGTCGGGCGCTCTACAACTCTTACAATTGGGGAATCGGCAACTTCCAGCCCCGGTTCGGGTTCTCCTGGAATCCGGAGCTATGGAACAAGACCTTCCTGGTTCGGGGAGCTTATACAGTATCCGCTTACCTCGAGGGGACGGGGACAAATTTGCGTCTGCCCATCAATCCCCCATTGAACACTGAACACAACCTAACTTACGATTCCCTCGCATTTCCTGGCTCCACCATTGATCAGGGGATGACGGTTTTGACAAACGCGGTTAATCCGTTTGCCAATGCCACCATCCGTCTGTGGGACCCAAATATCAAACCGGCCATAGCAAACCAGTGGAATTTCTCGGTGGAAAGCATGTTTAAGGGAAACACAACCCTGCAATTGGGTTATGTGGGTCAAAAGGGAACACACCTGATGGTGCCAATGCCATATTTCCAACGGCAATTGTTGGGAAAGGACGCGAGCGGAAATCCAATCACCGCTCCAAGCCCTTATCTGGCAGGCAACCCCGACTTGGCGGTGATTTCCCAGATTTCCGGAACGGAGTCCAATGGGACGATGCGTTATGATGCACTGCAAGCCGTCTTGCGAAAACGGTACAGTAGCGGACTCCAATATCAGGTCGCTTATACCTATTCGAAAGCCATGTCGAATTCGAGCGGCTATTACGGATCTTGGGGAGGGCAAGTGGTTCCCAATTCGCCCTATTGGCAAAACCTTTACGACATGCGGGCAGAATGGGGGCCCTCTTTCTTCGACGTCCGGCACCTTCTGACCAGTTATGTTGTTTATGAACTGCCTGTCGGCTATGGAAAGAAGTGGGGGAACAACATGAACCCGGTGGCCAAAAACATCCTCGGCAATTGGGCCGTGACAGGCATTTTGACCTTGCGTGGCGGTTTCCCGACTACTATCTCCGCCAATGATAGTACCCATACCAATTCCCGGGGTTCAAGGGCCTCGTGTGTGGGGCCACCCACTACATTTGGCACGCAGAATGCTCCGGATGGAGGCTATCAGTGGTTTGACCCATCTGCGTATGCACAACCGGGGTTGGGAGATTTCGGCACTTGCGGCAATGGGACACAATATGGTCCAGGCTTGAGAGATCTGGATCTCAGTGTTCAGAAGAGCTTCCGTTTCACCGAAAAAACCAGACTGGAATTCCGTGCTGAATTTCTCAACTTTACCAACACGCCGATTCTCGGAGCTCCCAATAATGGGCTTGGACCGCAATTGGGGGAGATCCGAAGCTCACAAGGCGCGCGCAACATTCAGTTTGCTTTGAAGCTTTACTATTGAACTCCCTCTGCCTGTTTGGAGGCGATCGAGACTCGATGCACTCAGAAGCGGGGAATCCAATCCCCGCTTTTTTCCGATAATTCCTAAAATAGACCCCAACGACTATCGGGTAGAGCCTTGAACTAAAATCGAAGAAAGATTTTTTTTTGACAAGGGGTACCACAAAATTCCACAGTCGAATCCCGGCACTTTCCTTGCAGGGGCTGCTCTGTTGACTACTCCCATGTTCAGATTTTCCCCACTCATTTTCGGCCTGATTATCCTCTTGCCACAATTTCTTTTTACTGCGGTATGGGCCAACGGAGCAGTCCAATTCACCAATGTAACCAAAGCCGCAGGTATTCATTTCGTCCATTTCAAAGGGAATAAGGGGATTTCCACGATCCTTGAAGAGGCAGGTCCTGGTGTGGGTGTCGCGGATTATGACGGCGATGGTTGGATGGATTTTTATATTGTAAACGGGCGCGACCTTTATAATCGGGGAATCACGGTCCAAAATGCTCTCTTTCGTAATAATAGAGATGGGACCTTTACCGATGTGACTAGCAAAGCGGGTGTCGGCGGGAACGCCTATGGTTTGGGGTGTGTCTGGGGGGATTACGACAATGATGGATTCCCGGACCTGTATGTGACGCAGTACGGCAAATGCATTCTTTATCATAACAATGGAGACGGAACTTTTACCGATGTAACCGATCAAGCCGGAGTGGCGGCAACGGAATTGGGGACTGTTTTCCACACGGGCGCGACCTTTTTTGATTATGACCGTGACGGATTTCTGGACCTGTATGTGGGCGGATATGCCAACTTTCTGCCCTCCAGCCAACGAACCTGCATGATTGGCTATGGGGTCAAGACCAGTTGCCGCCCGACCGTTTATGGCGGATCACCTGGAATTCTCTATCATAACAATGGCAATGGGACATTCACCAATGTTACCAAGACTACGGGCATTTTCATGCCCAACGGGCTGAATCTCTCAGTCGGAGCGGGCGATTTCGACAATGATGGATGGGTTGATCTTTTCGTGGCCAACGATGGATTGGAAACCTACCTCTTTCACAACAATCATAACGGGAGGTTCAGCGAGGAAGCATTGCCTCGTGGCGTAGCTATCACTGCCAGCGGGAACCCCATGGCAGCCATGTGCATTTCTCTAGGAGATTACAACAATGATAGCACCCTGGATCTCTATATATCCGACTTCCAGTTGGCGTCAGATCACCTCTGGCGCAACGACGGCAAGGGATATTTTGATGAAGTCAGCCGGCTTTCGGGGATTGCCGAGGCAACACGAAATGTGCTGAGCTTTGGTGGAGGCTTCTTTGATTACGACAATGACGGCTGGTTGGATATCTTCATTGCGAATGGGCACGTTTATCCAGAAGTGGAGATTGTCTCTCCTGAAGTGCGATACAAACAAATCAACTCCCTCTTCCACAACCAGTCCAACGAAAGGTTTGCCGATGTTGCCAAATTATCAGGCGATGCCTTCTCAATCCCCTCCTCCGGGAGGGGAGTCGGATTTGCCGATTTTGACAACGACGGGAATATGGATTTGATCGTGGGCAATGATGGAGACCCCCCTTTGCTAGCCCACAACCAAGGGGGAACTGGAAATCATTTTGTAAATCTGAAATTGGTCGGAACAAAAAGCAACCGCGATGCTATGGGGACACGAATCAAGCTGCTCGCTGGAAAATATTCTCAAATCCGAGAAGTAGCAGGAGGCGGGAGTTATCTCTCCCAGAGTGATCTCCGATGTCATTTCGGCCTGGGGAAGGAGACTCAGGTTGAGCAAATTGAGGTTTTCTGGCCTAGCGGAATCAAACAGACATTTAAAAACATTGCCGCAGATCAATTTTATGCTATCGAAGAAGGAAAGAATCAGATCTCACTCCAAAATTTTAGGAAGAATTAAATCGGGCATCTCAATTAAGCCGAGTCACGCTTCATGCAGAAGTGCAGAAGAGGTATGAGGAAAAGCAAAACTCTTCTCCCGAAAAAAAATGATTAAGGTTGAATTCGCAAAGAATGACTACGAACGATTCGAAACGGGTTGCGGCGTAGGGCTACCGCCGCAACCACATTTGTGGCAATTTATGGTGGGATGCTGGGTAAAAGGCTTGTTGGAGGAGGATCCTCCTTCTTTCACCCAGATGAGGGTATTCAAGTGTGACTTTCAAAATCTGCCCTATAAGTTCATAATACCTGCCTCCTGTTGTTTGTCAATTTTTGCGTCCTTTTTTTATCCGAAGGAAACTTAGGTGGAGAAGCAATCCCGAAAGTGCGCCGCCTGATCATAAACATCCCCGTGCCGTAACTATTCTCATGAAGAATAAATCTGCGATGAAAATCGAAAGATCTTGCTCAAGTCTGAAATTGTCCATCCGCTGGCGAGGAATAAGAAAGAATATTTTTTTGAGGATGTGCCTTTGCGCCAGCAAGTGTAGAAAGTTTGACATATCATGAATGGAGGCAGCCTCATGTTTTCTTCGACAATGCTGATAACAAGACGAACTACAATGTTTACATTCCGGACTTTTTTTGCGGGCATGCTGGCTTGGCTCGTCGCCGCGGGGCCGAACTTATTGATGGCGGATGCTCCCTCGTGCCATCTCCCCCGCAAGGTGATCCTCGGTACAGTAGTAGAGCCCTTCTGGGTGGAATATCCCGGATTACAGAAGCGTCTTGAGCAACTGACAGGGATCGTTGATCGTATGGCGGAAGAGTCACAAAAGAAATATAGCCGGGGTCTTGATTTGGCAATTTTGCCCGAAGTTGCAGTCAACGGAGAAATTTCGGGGGACATTGTCGCTAATTCAGTCTCTTTTGAAGGAGCAGTGAAAGAAGCTTTTTCACGGAAAGCGCGGCAATTGAGTTGCTACATTGTGGTGCCTTTATACCTCCTCGAAAACAAAGAGCGGCGGATCTGCTCCAATGCTGCCATTCTGGTTGATCGTAAGGGTGACATGGTGGGAATTTATCGCAAGCTTCACTTGGCGGTACAGACCGGCAGTGACTCAATGGAAGGAGGGATGACCTGTGGCAAGGAAGTGCCGGTTTTTAACTGCGATTTTGGCAGGCTGGGGATACAAATTTGCTTTGACATGGAGTTTGACATGGGGTGGGAACAATTGGCTCGCAGAGGTGCAGAACTAGTGGCGTGGCCCACGCAGTCGCCGCAAACCGCTCACCCAGCTGCACGGGCCTTGCGGTACCACTACTATATAGCCTCGAGCACTTGGCGCGACAATGCCTCAATATTTGAACCAACCGGGAAAATATTCTCGCAAGTAAAACCTCCTGGGCATCTCCTCGTCGAGGAAATCGACCTCAGTTACGCCATTCTTCCTTGGAGTCCAAAACTACGGGATGGAGAGGCACTCAAAACAAAGTATGGAAGTAGAGTGGGATTCCATTATTATGTGGATGAAGATTGTGGTCTCTTCTGGTCTAACGACCATGGCATCACAATCAGGGAGATGATCCGTTCTCTCGGCATCTCGGAAGCGGAGGATGAACAACAACGCATCAAAAAACTCTACCATCAAGCAGACGTCCCTGGTTATTAAGAGGATCACAGAATCCGTTCGCTTATCCATTATGACGACGATCATGATATAGCTTGCGGGGAGATTGAAGGGCTCAGATGTGCCGGTTCAACATGACGCCCTATAGTTCTGTATGAAGACTGGCCAGCGAAAAAGGGAAACGACCTTAATCGTCAGCACAAGATTCATTGTTAGGATGATTGAATTGTATGGTAGGAATTAGGATAAGAACAGCGAGGATTTTTAAACATAGTGAAAAAGAATTCATTTCTGATTTCTGGGGCGTTATTCCTCACTTTTTCCTCTCTATTTTCTGTCTCCTTATCAGTTCGAAGTGAAACTAACCCAGACCAATCCATTTTCCATATTACCACTCAATTGGCACAGCTAATCCGCAACGGCCAAGAAGCTATGTACAACTGTGATTACTTGAAAGCGGATGGGAGCTTTGATGCAATCCTCCGCCTTTATCCGGACCACCCAGTGGGATATATGTACAAAGCTGAGTCTGTCTGGTGGCAATGTCTTGGGGATAAATCAAACAAAGAATTGCAGGCCCGGTTTCTTCAATATTCAGCAGAAGGGATCAAGCGGGGAGAATCCTTAGTGGCCAGGGATTCAAAAGATTTTTATGCACAGATGTTCCTGGCCGGAATTTACGGAAACGAGACTCGCTTTTTTGTGACCATCACTCACAGCTATTTAGCTGCCATGCGCAGCGGGATGAAGGGAGACAAAAATAACCGGAATGCGTTGGCTCTCCGCCCGGACTGTTACGATTGCCGGATTGGCACTGGTTCATATTATTACGCACCCGAAGCGCTGCCGCCTATCCTGCGCCATCTGGCCATGGTTATTGGAGTCCGCGGGAATAAAACCCAGAGCATTAAGGATCTGGAAGAGGCGGTTCAAAAAGGAGAATTTGCCCAAACCGAAGCCCGAATCATATTACTGGGGATTTATTACAATGAGAAATGGTTTGATAAGTATGAGAGTTTAATGCGCTTCCTCATTCGACAATATCCGTCGAACCACATTCTATTAATCTGGTTTTCCAACTATTATATCGATCAGCACCGGACGGAAGATGGCATTCGGTTTTTTTCCAGCTTGCTCGGGGAATATCCCATGAAATCCAAAGTCAGGTTTGCGCGGGGTTATGCTTTGCTTGGAAAAGGACGTTTGGAACTGGACGGGAGGATGGCGCGGGAAGCGGTTTCCAGCTTGACTCAAGGGATTGAGACTCTGCGCGATGACAAGACATTCCTTGCTCAGGCTCATTTGGCCAAAGGTTTTGCTTTGGACCTGCTCAATCAGCGCTCTGCCGCCATCCAGGAATATCAGGCGGTCCTTGGACTCCCCAATGTGGATGAGACTCTGAGGCAAGCTTCTCGATTTATGAAAAAACCGTATCAGGGCAAACTATAGATTCTCTCTCCAAGTGAGTGGGTCCGATGCTCAAAAGTTCAACTACTGCTCATCTTTTCATTTTTATTCGCGGACCTTTCGCTATTTTTGCAGCAGCATAGCGTGTGCGGAAAAACCGGCACCGAATGCCAGCATGACGATATAATCGCCCGGTTCAATACCTCTGTTCTTGAGTTCCCGCAGCACATACCAAACTGTTGGAGACGACATGTTTCCAAAATCCGCCAAAACCCGGCGTGTCGGTTCAAGCAATTCTTCACTCAAACCGAACTCATCGCGAACTGCATTGATCACATTTTCGCCCCCGGGATGCAAGGCCCAATGACGAATATCTCTCTTCGATAGCTTGAGTGGGTGAAGGAGTTTTTCAAGAGCCTTCACAGCTGTAGCGGCGGCCAAACCTGGCAGGCGAGGGGAAAGCTGATTGTGGAGTTGGCCCTGCTTGTGCACAAAACGAATGTCTTCCCTGTATTCCGGGGCATGTTGTGAAGCCGAGGCAATCAGTCGCATCCCTTGCGGCTTATTCCACAGCAAAGCGGCTGCTGCGCCATCTCCGAACAGGGCATTGGAAACAATCAGACTCAAGTCGTCCGCCATTTGGAAAGTGCAGCTGCAAATCTCCACTGAAATACATGCAACCAGCCCATCAGGATCGCCAGACAAAATTCCCTCTCCAAGTTGCACATTGGGGATGGCGCCTCCGCAGCCACTGCCGACCATGTCGTAAAGCCGGATATTTCGACTCAAATTCAATTTTTCGATCAGGTAGGTGGAGAGGCCCGGACAGATGTAGCCAGTGCAGGTGTTGACTACAATGGCGGACAAATCATCGCCATTGCAGCCGATGGATTGCAGCGCTTTTCCGAGAGCCTCTGCTCCAAGTTCTACGCCCCATCGGGTAAACCGTTCGACACGATGATCGGGATCGGTCTCAAGGATCATTTCCTTGCTATCCAAGGCAAAACTCCGGTTTTGAATGCTCGGATGAGTAAAAACCCGCTTCATGACCCGAACACTGGAGGGTTTCAAAACTGTTCGATAATGTTGCAACAAAAACGTCGCGGCTTCAGGCTGCGGGACTTTCAAAGGGGGCAATGCGAATTCAAGGGCTGCAATTCGTGCAGAATGATTAACCATTAATTTGCTCCTATAAGATTCAGGCCCCTGCGGATCAGCCTCGTATATTTCCAGATGGGAGGTTTTAGGCCTGCCTGGTAAGCCAACCGATATACCTTGTCCAGAAACGGCAGTGCAAATTCGGTCGGGGTGATAAAATTAAAATGCTTTCGGGCGGCATTTTTGAGTGTGGCGTGCAGCCAGCCCGGGTCCAGCTGAGGTGAAAAATAAAAAGATGGTTCGAGCCATTGATCTGTGGGCTTTCGGTGAATTCCTTTTGCTCTGGCTAGAATTTCCAACTTGGTTCCTGGATAAATCCGCAGGCCGATATTGAAAAAAACTGGATCGGAAGGGCGAATCTTCTTTCCTGCAAATTCTAGCGTTTCGAGGACACTCTCCTTTGTTTCTCCGGGCCCTCCCAATAGAAAAACCCAAAAACAGGGGATTCTGTGACGATTCACCAGGGTTGCGGCTCTGACTACTTCAGAAGATCGAAAGTTTTTCCCCAACCCTATCAACACTGAATCCACGGCGCTTTCTGCCGTGATGCCGATGCCAGCAAATCCGGCGGATTCCATAGTCGTTAGCAACTCATCATCCAGGAAAGCGGGATTCAACTCGACGGTATGAAACCGGACTTTGTGAGCAAACTCAGGTGCTGACAGTGCCCTGCATATCCCTAAGGCATGTTCATAGGGGGAGTTGAAGACATTGTCGACAAACTCAATGTCGGATATTCCGCAGTTTATCAATTGTCTAACGTCTGCCACCACTTGGGTGAGGGAAGCCAATTGATACTCTTTGCCTTCAGTCACCGGGTAGGTGCAGTAAATACAATCGAATGGGCATCCCCACTGGGTCTTTAAAGGAATTGGGGAAAACATCGAGGCATAGGACTTTAAATTGATCCAATTCTGAAATTTCAGGGCGAATATTCTGGAGGGATTCTCACATCCACAATTGGCCACTCGCAAGGTGTCGGTCTGCTTGGAATCTACAATTCCTGGAATGCCTGCTGGATCTCCCCCCATACTCAGGATATCCAACAACTGCGGGAACAATATATCTCCATCCCACTTCACCGCCCAATCCGCTCCTGTGGCCTGAAGCAGTTGGAGAGGCAAAATGGGAATAGCGGCCCCCCCAAGAACTAAACGCGCAGGGGAGTTCCGCCTAACAATAGCGGCCAAACCCTTCACCTCTTCAATAAAGGCAACAGGGTGAACCATGTCATTGTTGTCAATATTCCTGATAGAGAATCCCACAACCTCAGGATTAAATTGTTCCAGGGCTTCTTCCAATACCCTGGTGGGATTATTCTCGAACATAAGGTCCAAAAGTCGCACCACATGTCCGGATCGCTTGGCGGCCTCCGCTACGAGACAGGCACCATACGGCACAACAGGCATTGGCTTCTGGAAACGATTAGTGCTGACAACTAATACCCTCATATTCACTCCGCGATGAAAATGGAAAAGATACGCGGGAAGCAAATTTCTAGGGTAATGGTTCGTTAAGCCGAGGTCAATTTTATTAGCATAAAAGGGGAATGACATTAACGACTGCGGGATATCTTGGAAACTTCTACAGGAATTCACTCCAACTCGATGGAAATGCCATCTCGGAATTGCGATCCCAAGGCTGTGGGGGAAGGGCACTGATAGGTCATTTCATGCGGGAAGCGAAAGTGGAGCCGACGCGCGGGATTGAACCGCGGACCTACTGATTACGAATCAGTTGCTCTACCAGCTGAGCTACGTCGGCGTGATCTGGGAGAAATAAGAAAATTCAGGCTGGAGAAAAACAAAAGTGCTCACCAACGTGTGGTGAGCACTGTCAAAAGAGAGGATTGACGTATGCGCTAATGTCAACCGCTAAGCCAACCAAAGTATAAATCAACAAAAACAAGAAAGTCAAGAGCCTTTTCATTAACCCTGTGGAAAAACTGTGGAAATCTTAACATTAAAACAAATGCTTTTATTTCAATAGCATAAATCGATAATTATACTTTTCTGAAGGCGGCAATATCATAAGCTAATGAAGATTCGGGATGGAAATCCTCGATAAATGCCAGAGAATTTCCGGAAAGATTCCAAGAAAGAATACCCCTCCAAGTGAAATTGCGACGGCACAATTAATCCAAAGCAGGCTCGGTTTAGAATCGTCAACATGAGGATCATCATGCATGTACATATAAACAATAACTTTAGAATAATAATACACAGACAGGGCACTGTTGAGCACCGCAATGATCACTAACCATGCTAGATGAGCTTCCAATGCCGCTCGGAAGATGAAAAATTTGACCACAAAACCTACAGTGAGGGGAATTCCCGCCAATGACAACAAAAAAACAACAAGCGACGCCGAGAGAAACGGCCTGCGAAACGAGAGTCCTGCGTAATCGCTCAAGTTGACTTTCTTTTCTTCTTCCCTAGCTAAAGCAGAAACAATTGCAAAGGCACCAAGGTTAGTCAGAGTGTAGGCCGCCAGATATGAGAGCAAGCTTGCAGTTGCATCCGAGCTTCCCGCCACCAAAGCAATTAATACATAACCGGCGTGAGAAATAGAGGAATATGCCAGAAGCCGCTTGATATTGGTCTGAACCAAAGCTGCGATATTTCCCAGACTCATGGTCAACACTGCGATAATCCAAAGTAGGAGGCGCCAATGTAGACTCTGAAGAGGGAGAGCTTCCAAGAACCAGCGGCAAAGGACAGCAAAAGCCGCCGCTTTGGGCCCCACCGACATAAATCCTGTAATCGGAGAAGGGGCACCCTCGTAAACGTCTGGAGTCCAAACATGAAATGGCGCCAAAGAGGCTTTGAACCCCAAACCGACCAAAAGCAAGCCGCTCGCGATAAGAACTAAGTCGTTTCTCGGTAAAGAAAAAATCACGGTCGAAATCTTCTGAATGTTGGTGGTATAGGCGCCTCCAAAAGCCAGCGCAATACCGTAGAGCAAGAATGCAGAAGAAAACGATCCCAATAAAAAATATTTCAGGGAGGCTTCGTTTGATCTGAGGTCTCTGCGTCGTATTCCCAAAAGGATGTATAAAGAAACTGAGAGCGTTTCGAGCCCGAGAAATATGACGATCAATTCATAACTCGAGACCATGAAATTCAAGCCGAGATTAGAGAGCAGCAAAAGGGCATAATATTCCCCCAAGTGGACAACGGCCGCATCCCAGTAGTCCCGGGAAATTAAGACCGTAAAAGCCGTTCCAAGAATAAAAAGCACTCTGAAGAATATCCCGAAATTGTCAATCACCACCATCCCATAAAAGTACTGCCCCTCATTCCCAATTAAATTTAGCGTGGCAATCAATGCGGAAAAAGTCCCCAACAGCGCCACCCAAGCCAGAAGAGACGCACGTTGCCGATTTGGCTTGGAAAGGTCAATCAGTACCAGCGTGATGGCTGAAACAGCCAGGAGTATTTCGGGCAATGCCTGTTGTATCTCGAATGCCAGATTATCTTGCATGATCAAGTGAACGCACTTTCCTCCAAAAGATACTTAGGGCAATTACCTAGAAAAACCGTTTAACTTTTGGCCAGATACAACTGTTGAAAACTGCGTTGAGTTAACGATTTGGGATACTGAATTTTCCATTCTCTTCAGGAAGGGACCAGAGTAAATTCCCATCCACAAGGCTGCAATGATCAGAGGAACCAGGATTATTTTTTCCCGCAAATTCAGATCGGGCAGAATTCTATTTTGTTCGTGAACCACCTCGCCCAAAAAGACTCGCTGATACATCCAAAGCATATAGACTGCTGAAAAGATGACTCCAGTAGCCGCCAGAACCGCATAGGTGGGATTCCAGTGGTAAGCACCCAAGAGAATTAGAAACTCCCCAACAAATCCATTCATCAAGGGGAGACCAATTGAAGATAGAGTAATCATTAGAAACATGGCGGCATACACAGGCATCGGAGTGGCCAATCCGCCCATTTGCCCGATTTGACGGGTATGTCGGCGCTCATAAATCATACCCACTAATAAAAAGAGGGCTCCCGTGGAGACTCCATGATTCAACATCTGGTAAAGCGCTCCCTCCATTCCCTGCAGATTAAGAGAGAAAATGCCAAGAACCACAAAGCCAAGATGGCTTACGGAAGAATAAGCCACCAGTTTTTTAATATCCGGCTGCACCATCGCCACCAACGCGCCATAAATAATTCCAATGACAGCTAACGCTGAGATATAAGGAGCCAATTGAACAGAAGTGGAGGGAAAGAGCGGCAGGCAAAATCTCATCATTCCATAGGTTCCCATTTTCAGAAGTACCCCCGCTAGCAGGACGGAACCCGCAGTAGGCGCTTCCACATGAGCATCCGGAAGCCAGGTGTGAAGTGGGAAAAGAGGGACTTTGATGGCAAATGCCAAGAAAAATGCCAGGAACAGCCAGAATTGTTGTTGGGGATTCAGATAGAGCTGACCGTTCTGGAGGCGATGCAGGATTTCCAAAAAGCTGAAAGACGTCCCTCCATTGTACAGGTAGAGAGAAATTATGGCGACCAACATTAAAACCGAGCCAGCCATTGTATAAAGGAAAAACTTAATCGCGGCATAAATCCGGTTTTCGCCGCCCCAAATACCAATCAAAAAAATCATAGGGATCAGCATGGCTTCCCAGAAAACGTAAAACAATATCAGGTCCAGGGCGACAAAAACCCCGATCATACCGGTTTCCAGCATTAGCATCAGGAAGTAATAAGACTTCGCACGAGTCTGAATGGCAGTCCATGAACACAACACAGCCAGAGGCGAGAGGAAAGTGGTGAGAAGAATCAAAAACAGACTGATCCCATCCACGCCCACGTGAAAACTAATGCCAAAGGAAGGGATCCATGTCATTTTTTCTTCAAACTGGAAATCCGGTCCTGAACTTGAAAAACCTGCTACCAAGAATAATGAAGCAATAAAATCAAAAGAAGAGATGCCAAAGGCGATCCATTTGCAAAATTGAGTGTTCTTCTCCTTTAAGGGCCATAGAGAAAAGGCACCCAATAATGGGCAAAAAACGATAAATGAAAGTAGTCCTTTTGACAAAAAGATCTCCGCAAATTGCTAAATCAAATCGTATTCATGTGAAAAATGGACCGTCAATCCCCAGCACAAAAGGCATAGATTAAAAAATTAATGTATGAAAAAAATGCAGTAGAAAAGAATAGTGACAGCCCCAAGCAAAATCCAACCGGCATAAGATCGGACATATCCGGAATGAATGTGCCGAACTATCCCGCCAGTAGTCCAGAACAAATTTGCGAGTCCATTCACGCTACCATCAATCAGCTTCATGTCGAAAGTGCGCCATAAAAACTCACGAGACGTGATCAGTAGAGGATTGACGACCAACCTTTGATAACACTCATCCACCCAATATTTGTTGAAAATGATTCGGTAAATCAAATTGAATTGTCGAGCCAGGCGTTCTGGCAATTCTGTATTTCGGATATAAAATAGGTAAGCTGAATAGGCGCTCAAGAACGCAATCCCCAGTGACAAACCCATGACCAGCCATTCCAACGATGCTGGACTGGCGGCAGGTTCGAGTCCTTCGTTTTGTCGAAATACAGGTTCGAGAAATGATTCGAAATAGTTGGGCAGATGGAATATATGTGGTACTCCCAACCATCCGGCGAGCAGTGAACCCAGGGCGAGAATTCGTAGAGGAATCGTCATGCTTAGTGGCGATTCGTGCAAATGTTGAGCCGCCTCGTGAGAGAGTCGGCTTTTTCCATAAAAAGCAAGGAAGATCAGTCGGAACATGTAAAAAGATGTCATGGCAGCGGCGATCATCCCCGCCAACCAGAGCATCCAATGGCCACCTCTTAATGTTTGCCAGAGAATCTCATCCTTGCTGAAAAAGCCCGCAAAAGGAAAAAAACCCGCGATAGCTAAAGTGCCAAAAAGCATAGTCCAGGCGGTTACCGGCATGTATTGTCGTAAACCACCCATTTTACGGATGTCTTGTTCTCCGCTCAAAGCATGGATTACGCTGCCTGCGCCGAGAAACAAGAGAGCCTTAAAAAAGGCATGAGTCATGAGGTGGAAAATTCCGGTGGAAAAAGCTCCAACCCCGCATGCAAGAAACATGAAGCCGAGCTGGCTGATCGTCGAATAGGCCAAAATCTTTTTAATGTCGGTTTGCAGCAAGCCGATGGAGGCTGCCATTAATGCCGTAAAAACTCCCACTGCCGCCACGATCGAAAGGGCGAATGGTGACATAGAATATAAAACGCTGCATCGTGCCACCATATAGATACCGGCGGTGACCATTGTGGCGGCGTGGATCAAGGCGCTCACTGGCGTGGGTCCTTCCATCGCGTCAGGAAGCCATATGTATAGGGGAATTTGGGCCGATTTGCCGGTAGCCCCCAAGAAAAGCAACAAACAAATGACAGTGATGATTCCGCCTCCCCCAACTTGTGTTGCCGCCGAAAACCTGGCTTGAGAAAATACCCGGGAAAAATCTACCGAGCCAAAAGTCCAAAAAATTAAAAACATGGCGAGGAGGAATCCAAAATCTCCGATTCGGTTGACGATGAATGCTTTTTTCCCAGCATTGGCAGCACTACCCCGCCGGAAATAAAAACCAATTAAGAGGTACGAACAAAGGCCAACACCTTCCCAGCCGACAAACATCAAAAGAAAATTATTGGCCAAAACCAAAATCAACATGGAAAACATGAAGAGATTCAAGAATGAAAAAAATCGGTAATAGCCTCCTTCATGCGCCATGTATCCAGCTGCGTATAGGTGAATTACCAAGCCAACGCCCGTGACCACTAGCAACATGACAGCCGTGAGCGGATCAAGCTGAAATCCAAAGTGGGCTAGAAAGTGACCGGATTGAATCCACGGGAAATAATTGATTATATATCGATTGCCCAATCCTTCAGGGCCGGGCCAAAAAAGGACATTGACGGCGGCAATGGCGGCCCCAAAAGAAAGCATGACGGGAGTCAATGCAAAAACATTCACTGACAGACGACTGAATTTTTTTCCAAGAATGCCGTTAATAACCGCACCACAAAGAGGCAATAGCGGGATCAACAATAATGTCGGAGCTAGCGGCATGGGGACAAAATCCAAACTCTAATTTAAAGATACCCGTTTGAACAATTCAAATCGCAACGAGATTTGGCCAATCAGGATCGTTTACCACTTCATCAAATTGACTTCATCCACATCAAGCTTCTGCCGGTTACGAAACATTAAAATAATGATCCCCAACCCGACCGCAGCTTCAGCGGCAGCGACAGCCATCACAAAAAAGACAAATACCTGGCCATCTAAAAGTCGGTAAAAGCGGGCAAAGGCGACAAAGGTCAAATTCACGGCATTCAACATCAATTCAACGCAGAGAAAAATCGTAATAATATTGCGCTTGAGCAAAAATCCGATCACGCCAATTGAGAATAACAGGGCACTCAGAATTAAGTAGTAGCTAATGGGAATCGTTGCCATGTGCTTTCCACTATCTATTCAAGATCAGATTGATCCTGAACAAAATTTTTATGCCCCTAGTTATTTTGCATTGATTGATGTCTCAAAAAAGAGCCTGGAAATATCAGCCACACTATTTCGAGACTTCCTTCTTAGCCAATACCACCACGCCGAGAATTGCTGCCAGCAGCAGGACCGACGTCAATTCCAACGGCAGGGAATATTTTGTATAAAGCAACTGCCCAATCGATTCAGTAATCTTTGTGATTTCCATGGGCGGCAACTCAATCCTGATGCCAAGCAGCGAGACACTCTGGATCAATGAGCCGATGATTCCAATGGCGAAAACCATTCCAAGCGGAACTGCGCAATATTTGATAAATGTTGCTTGACTTTCCTGATACTGCTCCTGCCGGGCATTTACCATCATTATCACAAAAACAAAAAGCACCATGATCGCACCGGTGTAGATCACCACTTGCATTGCGGCAATAAATTCCGCCTGCATCTGCAGGTATATACCCGCCAATGCAAGAAAGGTAACAATCAAGGAGAGTGCCGAAAAAATAGGGTGCTTCTGAATTAGCACATTGATTGCGGAAACCAAACAGAGAGATGCGAGAATCAAAAAAAGAAATAGTTCCATCTTTTTAGTGAGTCAAGACTTCGTTTCTCAATTGAATGAGAATCTGATCCACCCTGTCAATTGTCAAATTCTCATAATAGGTATTGTTGACCTGCATTGCCGGGGCATTGCAGCAGGCACCCAAACATTCCACTTCAGCCAGTGAAAAAAAACCATCGGAGGTCAACTCTCCCGGCTGTATCCCCAGCCGGCTGGAAATATGTTTGAGTATGCTCTCTCCATCCAGCAATAGGCATGAAATGTTGGTGCAGACTTGAATGTGGAACCGGCCAACAGGGCGAATTCGCAGCATACTATAAAATGAAATGACTTCTCGAACATCAATTTCCGGGATTGCCAAAGTAGAGGCGATGAGCTGGATGGATTCATCCGTCACGTAGCCAAACTCCTCTTGTGAACAAAGCAACATAGGAATCAGGGCTGAACGTTTTGAGGGGTATTTGCCGATCAGGTCGGAAAAATTTTGTCGGAGTCTATCTGGAAGCATGAGGCTCGTCGAAATGAATTCGCGTATGAAAACTCAGTCCAAAGCAAATGCAAAATCTACCGTTTAGTTATATCGCCAAGGGATAAGAAAATCAAACAGGAATACGCAATGACCTTCCTGATCCCACTATTGCGCTACACACTTTCAAGGAATTTAACAAATTCAAAGACCTTGTATTCGAAACTTCAACGGCGATGAAACGCATAATACTTTGGCGGCATCGAAAGGTTCAAGGAGTTTTAACTAAGGGGAAAAACATTATGCTGCACATCAAAGTAGGAACGCCAAAGATGCAACCGAATTTCTACCTTTGAACTTGAGTCCTCCGATTTTTCTTGTGAGCAGAAATTAGGGTGTAATATCATTTCGTGAGCTGTCATCAAATCTGGATTTCATTTGCCATGGAGGAGGATAGAGAAAATTTTGTCGAGGTCCAAATTGGAGAGGTTCTCTATATGGATTCTCCGCGGATCAATGATCTGGAGGCGGCTATGCGGGACTGCTTCGTGTTTTGCTTGCTTACTCATTCGCATTAAAGTTACGATGCTCCCCTGGGCAAGCTGGGATTCTCGATGCTTTCGCCCATAAAAGGGAAGATTAATCGACTATAATTAATCTGAAATGATATCCTTCACCGTTTTATAAAAGGTCTGGAGCTCATTGCGAGGCCGGTTGATGGTGCTCGTCAAAAGGGGCTAAATGATCACTGGATTCAATACCGACGTTAGGTTCGGCGACAAAATTTTCCATGTTCAGACAGAAGACAAGGGCGAAAATAATCCTTTTATCGTGTCCTTGATCTATCAAAAAGGATTGATTCTTGATTCGTATCGTACCCCTTATGGCGGATTGCTTCGTTCACGCCAATATACTGAATCCTTGTTGCGGCGGATTTTGGAATGCCAGCATCGACAATTACTCCAAGCAATAAAGAGCGGTGACTATCAAAAAGGAATGCGCCTCAACCCTTTTCATGAAGAGGGGTTTATTTTTGAGTATCCTGTTCCTCCGGAAATTGCCAACGTTGACGGAAAGAAGCCCAAACTCGAAGTCAATCCAACAATAAATGAGCAGGTGCGTGGAATATCAGATGTTCCGAGTCCGGGCACTCCATCGACTAAAATAGAAGCAAAAGGGAATATTATTCCCGCCCTTTCAGGAGTTTTTGGGACTTCAAAAGATTCTTTAATGAAGACTGATGAAGTGATTGCTCCCCCGACGAATTTTACAACTTCGGAGATTGGTTGGCCGGCTGGACCCGAGAAAAAGCCACCTACTCCTTCTGTCGGGGTCAGCGACGTTCCAGCACTACCGAATAGTGTGGAGCCGAATCGCTTGGCATTTCGAAATTTGGGAGCACATTCTCAGCAATCTGCTCCTGCAGTACCCATCATGGAAGTGAACGATGCGATTAAGCTGAAGAAGATCCAAGGAATTGAAATCTGCCTCGAGAGTTCCAGGGACTTTGTGGCAGGACAACCCGTGGAGATTTCACTCTACGTCAAGGCAAGGCAATTTGAGATTAGGCTCGAGAATGTCGCAGTACTGATCAAAGTGATAGGAACCAATTTGGCTCCCCGCCTCTATTCCGGCAAGACTGACAAGTTTGGAAATTTGAAAATTAGTTTTACATTGCCAACATACAAAATTGGAAGCGCTGCTTTGATTCTGCAAGCGTCAACACAAGTTGGAGGAGATCAGGTGAAGTATCTCATCAAAAAGAAGTGAGTAGAAACTTGGAAATCGATATTTTCGTTAATGGGGAAAAAAAAGGGATATTGAAAGGAATGACAATTTCCAATCTGATAGCCCAATTGGAATTGACACCTGAAAGGCTTGCGGTAGAGCTCAACATGCAGATCGTGAAACGGGATCAATGGAGCACGCAGATTCTGTCGGCGGGGGATCGTTTGGAAATTGTTCATTTTGTGGGGGGAGGTATTTATTCACCATCAAAAAACGACTTTTGAACACTCCAGGTAGATTTCAAATCTTGAAGGTTTTTTGACTGCCTTTGCAGTCTGTGTCACAAGTTACTAATTATCATTACATTAGACAAACATAATAAAACTGTTGAGTTAGAGTGTCGTCTTGTCGACATCAGATGCAGAGTTCGCATAGGTGGATTTTTCAATTTCAGTACTCTTCTCCATTCGCGCCACGCGTTTTTCAATATCCCGCAGTGTTTTATTAATTTCAGGCAACTTCATAAAAATGACGGAAGATTTTAACCATAACTTGTTGTCGATGGCAGGATAGCCAGAGATCATTTTCCCGGATTCAACGTCACCAGGAATGCCGGTCTGGGCCGTGGCGATAACTCCATCCCCAATTTGACAGTGTCCAGCCACCCCTACCTGTCCCGTGAGAATTACATTTTTTCCTACATGTGTGCTTCCTGCCAAACCGACTTGAGCACAAAGAAGGCTATTCTCGCCAACCGATGAACCGTGCCCAACTTGGACCAAATTGTCAATTTTCGCTCCTTTTCGAATCCTGGTCTCTCCAATTGCGGCACGATCGATTGTCGAATTAGCTTGTATCTCAACCTCATCTTCAATGACAACCCGGCCAGATTGGCGAATCTTATAATAGACACCGTCCTCTTTTTTCGCAAATCCGAATCCATCAGCGCCGACAACCACTCCATTCTGCAAAATCACGCGGTGACCAATTTCACAATACTCGCGGACGACTGAGTGCGAATAAGCGGTAAAAAAATCTCCTATTATTGCTCCACGACTTATCATGACAAATGGATGAATAACCGCATGATCGCCAATGACAGAATCCGCATCGATGACTACATAAGGTCCAATTGAGGGGAACTTCCCAATCTTAGCCGTAGGGGAAATAATAGCGGTGGGATGAATTCCGGCGGGAGAGATGGGTGATTCATAAAAAAGTTCGATGGCTTTGGCAAATGTCAAATATGGATTTTGGGATCTCAAAACTGGAATGGAGAGGGGAGCCACTTCAGTCGAAGCGATAATTGCAGAAGCTTGAGTTGTCTTAATTTTTGATGCATATTTTGGATTGGATAAAAATGTCAAATCCCCCGGTCCTGCTTCTTCAATTCCAATCACACGAGAAATCTCAATATTTCCGTCGCCTTCCAATTGACATGCCAGAGCAGCGGCAATTCGAAAGAGTTGCATGGCTAGTCCTTTTCAAAATAGAATGAAAAACTTAAGATAGATAATATGAATTCCAAGCTGGATGGTAATGAAGAGTACAATGGCAATGCAAAGTGTTTGAATTCATGGGAAATATGCTATAGTATCCCCGTTTTGCTGTCAAGATCTAGCAAGAAATTCTAGAGCTCATTCTGCCAGTCATATATCTGACGAACCGCACATCGAAAAATCCTATTACTGGTTTATCGGGAAATGGGTTGGCTGCCGATGTTTTTACGACATTGAACATATTTCCCAACGTACTGAGAAGGTCTATTCAAACGGATGACACTAGTGATGGTCTGTGTGATTCTCTTAGGTTTTTTTTGCCCATTTTGGATCTATTTCATTGCTGTTGGTAATGTCTATGATCCCTCCTGTAGGAAGCTCACGGTTGTGGGAACCGAATCATAATGCTTCATTTATGTTTTATCGGTTTGTCTGCAATCACTTCTGGGATCATAAATTGATTTCAACGATTCACTGAGCCCGCCAATGCTCCCGTAGGGTTGACCTGGTGTATTATTGTGGATTCCTGGGTTGGTGCAACCCGACCAGGTCCGGTCATGGCCTATTTCTGACTAACAATTGGGTGTTCATCCGGCACGGCGAGATGAACATTCGCTATGATTTTTTCGAGTGACCAGAAATGAAAAGTGAAATATTAAGTTATATAAGATATCTAAAAGTAGAAAAAGGGCTTGCAAATAATACTATCGAAGCATATGAAAGAGACTTGCGAAAATTTCACGCTTTCCTGGATAAAAAGAAAATCGAGTTTGCAGGGATTGATCGATCATCTATCCAGGAATTTTTGCGCTCTTTATTTATCGACGGAGGATTCGGCGAGCCCTTGGATAGCCGGTCGATTGCCAGGATTCTTGTGACGCTTCGAGGATTGTTCCATTACTTAGTGTTCGATGGCCGACTGGAACAAAACCCTTGTGAGAATATTGAATCTCCTCGGTTTCTGAAGCCTTTGCCTAGAGTTTTGGGGTTGGAAGAAGTCGATTGCCTCTTGGCTCAACCCGACGTGAATACCACTTTGGGCATTCGGGATAGAACAATGCTGGATGTTTTATATGCAACTGGATTAAGAGTCTCTGAATTGATCAACCTCTCCTTGCAGGATCTTCATCTTGATTTGGGGTATCTTCATTGTGTAGGGAAGGGTGGAAAAGCGAGAGTGGTTCCCTTAGGTCGGGAGGCTATTCATTCTTTGGAAAAGTACCTTGGGAAGTATCGAACCTTATTATTAAAGGGGAATATCAATAATTATTTATTTTTAAATCGTCAGGGAAATCCCATGACTCGTCAGGGCTTTTGGAAGATCATCACACGATATGGTCGCAAAGCCCATATACCGGTCTCTCTTAAACCCCATCTCCTTCGACATTCTTTTGCCACCCATCTACTGCAACGCGGAGCTGACCTCCGCTCTGTTCAAATGATGCTCGGGCATTCTGATATTTCGACAACCCAAATCTACACTCACATCTTGAAAGAACGCCTGCGGAGTATATATCACCAACACCATCCACGTGCTTGAAAGAGAATTGAGTGAAGTGATCTGCCGTCATCACGCTAAGGTTATAAAACTGGGATGTCGAAGAAACGAGCTCCGCATGACCGCCAGAGATTATGCTTCTTCGGCCTCTCAGTGTTTTGCGATCAGAGCTTCAGTTTCGGAAAGCTGGAAATTAACTCACAACAATATTAGGGGATCTACGTTTTGCTTTTTGGCAAACGGAGTATAAAAGTGGTTCCTTTTCCCTCTTCCGAGCGAATCGAAATTTCTCCTTGATGATCATCGAATATTTTTTTTGTTATTGCCATTCCCAAGCCGAAACCGCTCCGTTTTCCTTGGGTAAAAAATGGATCGAAAATATGTGCTCTGACAATTTCCGACATCCCTCCCGCATCATCTGCAAGCTCGATTTGCGCATAATCGCCAGCGTCACAAGTCTTTACTTGAAACTTTCCCTTTCCCTTTAGTGCATCCTTCGCATTGACAGCAATATTCAATAGAGCTCTTCTGATTTTTTCCTGATCTATATTTATCATTGTATTGCAATTTAGATCCTCAAGTATTGAAATAGAAGTGCCATGGTATAATGCTTTTATTTCCAGTAGACAATGCCGAATAAAGTCGTCGACGATTGACTTTTGAATTTGCAGCGGCACTCTCTTATCGGTGGCGAATTGAAGCAATTCATCCAACATATTCTCCATTCGATCAACTTCAAGAGTGATCATTTTCAGACACTCCTTGATTTTTTCATCTGGCAAGGTGAAATCTACAATCAAGCTAGAAAAGCCCTTGATTACCGTAATCGGTGTTCGACAATCATGAATTATGGTATTTGCCATAAAGCCAACCGCCGCCATCCTTTCATTCCGAATCTTTTCATCTTGCTGAACCTTTAACTGGTAAATCATATTATTATAGTTATCAGATAGATATTCCAACTCATCCCCTGTATGTATTGTGATTCGATGAGACAGATCACCCTGTGCAATTACTTTGGAATCCTGGACAATTTGCTCAATGGGGCGGGTGATTTTCAGGGCCAGCAGGTTGGATCCTAACCATCCGATTAAGAGGCAACCAGCGGCAATTTCAAGAATTTGAATCTGAATTTTGAGGATTTCTCGCTTCATATTGTCTTGGGAAATTCCAATTCGAACCGTACCCCAGCGGCCTAAGGGGTCTCGACTGTTGACTGGCATGAATACATCGAAGACTTTTGATTTGAACACCAAATTAGTGGCTGGATATTCAAGCTCCCGAAATAAAAGGGAATCATTACGAATGGCTGCCAATTCATCCAATCCAGTCGCCTGATTGGTAATAAGCCAAGGCTCCTCTGTATGAGCCGCAATCATTCCTTCTTTATTATAAACAATCAAATAAACAAACTGGCTTTCCTGCTTTGCCAATACAGCATATTGTTGAATCATTTGGAAATTGTAAAATTTTAGATAGTTCAAAATCGTTGACCCAAAAAGGCTTGCCATGGCACTGCCATTTCTTTTGGCTTCCTCGGACATCATATTTCTAACTCGCCAACTTAACAAAACTGACATGAGCAGCGAGATAATGAGGATCAAGAGCAAGACCAAAAAGAAAACGCGCATCCTCAATTTTGGCTTTGGGAAAGAGAAAAACGAGGGCAGGGAAATGGTCTTAAACATTGCCGATACCTCATAATTATTACATGATTTGGTTTGTCGAAATCATACCAAAGAGCGAGAATTGGGTCAACTGGCAATCTCCAAAAAGGGGCAAAAAGTGGGAGATGATTGGAGGAGAGATGGCCTCTTCCGAATGTGGGGCACACTTTTCTGTGCGCACGGTACCGCGCAATAGCACCGAGGGGGGGGGAAGGGATCCGTCTCCCGCATTGTGCCGTCAAAATTTAACTTTTTTCGCACATTTATATGCCCCGCCAAAAAAACAGGAACGTCTGATAAAACTAAAATAATTATTTTAAGGTTTACATAATTATATAATGTAGCAATTTATATATATAATATTTCATATTTATATTATTATACTTATATTGTTATACATATATTCGACGTTCAAAAGGCATAACTCTTCGAGAGCGCTTTTTTGAGGCATTCCCATTAAGTATAATCCTATTCCGTGCATCTGATCTTCCTATTCGTTAGCAAAGGCCCGTCAATTCTTGTGTTTTTTCAAGTCGATCACGGTGGAACAAATCTTCTGAGAATGGTCAATGCCGACTCCAAAATATCTAAAAAGAGGAAATTCTTCCCTGACTTTGAACTATCCATTAAATTTGGTAAGCAAAGCGCACGAAGTGATATGCAAAGAAGTTCCGAGAGGGGGAAAGCTTATTTTTCCACTCGCCGCCAGCGCCAACCGTGTGTATTGCGGCCGCAAGTGCTGAAACGTGCGCATAAGTTGGCCGAGGGTGGAACCCCAGTCGTCGGCAAAGGCACTTTGGACCTTAAACTGGACACTTTGAACAATACAGTCCGTATGGATCGGCTTTTGGTGCCACTAAAAAATGACTAGAGAAGTGCCCAAAGCGAATGCAACGTAGAGAATAGTTATCCTCCGTTGGCATGCGGTGCCTCTCGCTCGAAATTCGTGACTGCAGAGAGCAGGCTTAGGACGGCACATTATGGCAGCTGTCGGCTCTGTTGGTCCTTAGTCTACGTCGGCATGCTCATTCTGCTTTCGGTTGCCCAAAGGTTTTTATGATCTCATCAAAGTCTTTTTTCTGCGTGGCTATATCTGGCGCTGGTAGGATTAACACTATCGAGCAGCTTCAATATTATCCAGTCTAAAGGCTGTGTGCGCATGGGGCCGGACGCTGCGCAGGAATTGATGGAACAAGATCCGGAAGCGCGGGGTTCCTGTACGTCGACGGGCATGTGCGCGTCTACCACGGATGGCAGACCGAGTTGCCTCGGCGCAATTTGTGCCGCAATGCTTGTGCTGCGAGGAATGACCGACACTGGCTTAACGACCAGGTTGGATGTCGTTCTTCTTATTCATTTGCCGTTAACCTCCGGACTGTCTAACCTGCTGAATCGCAAAATCGTGCCACATAGTTTTTGGACGAGGTTGCGGTGACATTGTTTTCCGGATGCAACGCCTGACCACCCACATCTCCGACGAGACGGCCAGCTAAATGGCCGAACAACCTAATGGAGTGGAGCTATGTTTCCTGGCACAAACCTGCACTTGGTCTAAAACTCATTTCAGATTGAAATTCGCCAGGTAAGGAGTTCTGAGGATTTAGTAAACAGTATATGGACATCTGCACTCCTTTTTTGGGACTGACAGAAGATGATTTGCATATTTTGGAATCCTTTGGTCGCAATTCTTTTTCGATTCTTTCCTTTAACTATGCCTTCCTAGAATTTTGAATGTGAGTTCCTCAACGTGAACGACAACCTTTGTACAGAGTAATATTGGCTCTCTAACTAGTTGATGGAGCAAAATTTTGCTTATTTTGTCCTTTCATTCAGTATGAAAATTGTGCTAAAATTTCAAGCTTGTTTGCTGTCGGAAATCTTGCTTTATGAAACGCTACAGAGCTGTTTTCCTGCGGAACTGGATTATAGCGGTGGAGCAAACCAGATTCTTACGCTGATGATACGGTCGGCCAATCTTTTTCCATAGGCTGGATGATTTAATTGGCTGAAAAAATGTCGGCGCGTCGACACGCTACCAGCCAAAGGAAGACGCACCTTTGGGTTTGCACAAAAGTCAGGCTTTAGTGCTCAAATCATACCCCTTGGGGGATTCGGATAAGATTGTCATTTTTTTTTCCAGGAATTTTGGAAAGATTCGCGGCATCGCTCAGGGGGCACAACGATCAAAATCCAAGTTTACGGGACGATTTGAAACGGCCAATTGGGTAGAACTTTTGTTCTTTGAAAAGGAAATTCACGAACTGGTGAAGATAGATAATGCCGAGCTTCTCTGTTCATTTTCTCATCGTCTCAAAGAGTATGAGCAATTTCTTGGATTATCACTTGTGATAGAGACTCTCTTTGAGACATTGCCAGATCAAGAGAAAAATGATGCGATTTTCCGCCTGGTTTTGTTGACTTTCGAGGCGTTTCAGTATCCAGAAAAAGTCCCATTGGCTCGTCTATATTTTGAAATTTGGTATTTGAAGTTAGCTGGGCTCTTTCCTGGTAGCCGACAATGCTGTAATTGCAATTGTGCTCTGAGTGCGGAATCCCCCGTCTTTTTTGATCGGAGAAGGCCGGGCTTTTGTTGTCAAGCATGTGCAGGGCAATATGAATTTCAGTTTACGGAAGAGATGTTTGGCTTTCTAAGGAAAATTTTGGAGAGTCCACTAGATAAGCTTTTGCCTCCTCAATCGGATAATACATTGAGGAGTCTATTGAAAATAATTGACGCACTATTTGAAAGAAGTTTTGAACGGAATTTTGAATCCCTTCAATTATTAAATTCGCAGGTTTGAATCTCAATGTTATTTCAAAATTTATTTTTAGAATTGCTGAAATTCTGGGGCGAAAAAGGCTGTGTCATTCAGATGCCCTATGATGTGGAAAAGGGGGCAGGGACAATGAATCCCGAGACCTTTTTCCGCGTTTTGGGTCCTGATCCCTATTCGGTCGCCTATGTGGAGCCAAGCAGGCGCCCAGCAGACGGACGATACGGTGAGAATCCCAATCGAGTTCAAAAACACTATCAGTTGCAGGTTATTCTCAAGCCATCACCAAACAATATTCAGTCGTTATATTTACAGAGCCTGGAGCGAATCGGCATTCGATTGCTTGATCATGATATACGTTTTGAAGAAGATAACTGGGAATCTCCAACACTGGGGGCCTGGGGAGTCGGGTGGCAGGTCCTGCTGGATGGATTGGAAATCACGCAATTTACATACTTCCAGCAAGCGGGGGGCATTGATTTAAGTCCGATTTCGGTGGAAATTACTTATGGGTTAGAGCGAATCTGCATGTTTTTAAACGATATCGAAAACTGTTTTGATCTTCCTTGGAGTGAGACAATTTCATATCGACAGATTCGTTATAGGGATGAATTTGAGTTTTCTACTTATAATTTTGAAAAAGCTGACGTGCCCTCTCATTTTAAGTGGTTCAAAGAATACGAATCTGAAGCACAGCGGATGATTGATGCCAAAATGATCCTTCCCGCTTATGATTATTGTTTAAAATGTTCTCATACTTTTAATGTTCTTGACGCCCGAGGGGCAATCAGTGTTTCGGAACGCGCCCAAATGATTCAAAGAGTGAGAACGCTGGCCTGTCAAATTGCCCGAGGATATTTAAATCATCAAAAGAATCAGTCGGCGAGCGTTAATAATTAAAGTAATAGATTATATATTGCTACGTATGGAGTTTATATAATTGTCATTAGAATTTTTGCTGGAAATTGGATGTGAAGAGATTCCTGCAAGATTTGTGCCGGGGGCAAGCTCTAGACTCGCGCAATTAATTGCGGGTAGTCTTGTGCAGGAGCGGTTGGAGGCTTCTGAAGTGAAGTCCTTCTGTACACTGCGGCGCTTAGTGGCTGTTGTGGAATGTCTCAGCGAGCGTCAAAGCGATCAAACGGAGACAATCGTAGGGCCGCCCGTTTCGGCAGCAATTGATTCTCAAAACAATCCAACAAAAGCTGCCGAAGGATTTGCTCGGAAACATGGTCTGTCCTTTGCTGACCTCTCCCGGATAAAAACTGAAAAAGGAGAGTACCTTGGATTTGAAAAATCAACCACGGGTCGATTCAGCCGCGAGATTTTGATTGAATTGATTCCTCTATGGTTGAAGAATCTTGATTTCCCAAAGAACATGATTTGGGAATCTTCTGAATTTCATTTTGTTCGTCCCATTCGCTGGATAGTGGCGCTCTTGAATGGAGAATCGTTGTCCATTCAAATAGCTGACATTCACTCTTCCAACCATAGCTTTGGACATCGGATATTAACTAATAATCGAAAATTTAACATCACTAATTATCAAGAATATAAAGAATTATTATTAAACAATAATGTCATATGTGATCCCTCTGAACGCAAGCGGATTATCTCTTCTGCGCTGCTCTCCAAAGCTGCAGGGATACAAGCCAGCTTGATATCTGATGAAGCTCTCTTGGAAATCGTAACGTATCTTAATGAATATCCTTCCGTCATCTGTGGACAATTCGATTCTAGTTTTCTTGATGTGCCGAGAGAGGTATTGATCACAGTGATGCGTGAGCATCAAAAATACTTTTCTCTTCAAGATTCGAATGGGAACCTTCTACCGAACTTTTTGGCTGTGGTGGATTCAAAGCCGGAACATCATAAACTAATCATGGCTGGCCACGAGCGGGTTTTGAAGGCTCGGCTGGCAGATGCGCGATTCTTTTGGAATGTTGACAATCAACATCCGTTAATGGAGCGCAGAGAAGCTTTGAAGGGAATTGTCTTCCAAGCCAAACTGGGATCAATGCACGATAAGAGCTTGCGTATCGCTAAATTAGGGCGGGTAATTGCGGGTATAGTCAAGCGGAGAGATTTAATTCCCGTGCTGAATCAAGCTGCGTCACTCTGCAAAGTTGATTTGACTACCGACATGGTTCGGGAGTTCACTGATCTACAGGGAATTATGGGGGGACTCTACTGTAAAAAGCAGGGATTGCCTTTTGAAGTAGCCGAAGCGATCTATGATCACTATCGGCCGGTCTCTTTAGAAGATCAAGCTCCCAGGAGTATTGCCGGAGCTATTTTGTCCATTGCAGATAAAATGGATTCCATCGTAGGTGCCTGTTCGATTGGACAAATGCCGACGGGATCTGGGGATCCTTTTGCCATTCGACGACAAACTCAAGGAATTATTAAAGTAATACTGGAACATTCGCTTAGTATCTCATTAGAAAAAATTGCTAATGCTGCTTATTTAAATTATCGAAAGACTGCGGAAATCTCTTGGAAAGAAACTTGGAAACAACTTGAACCATTTGTTAAGGATCGGTTAAAATACGTATTCAAAGAAAAGGGATTTAACTACGACGAGATCAACGCTGCAGTGGAAGCTGGAATGGATGATCCCTATGATTGTCATCATCGGCTACAAGCTTTGGCGCAAATGCGTGGCAGCGATGATTTCCGCAGCCTGGCAGCCAGTTTTAAGCGGATCAAGAACATTATCGTGAAAGCTGGATTAACAGAGGACTCGGAATTTTCGATAAGACCGGAATTGCTTCAAGAAGTTGAAGAAAAAGGACTGCATGTGGCTATTGTGAAGGTTGCCCCTCGAATTTTTCGGTTGCGGAAGAAGAATGAATATAAAGCGATTTTTGAATTGATGGCTTCATTGCGTCCGGAAGTTGACCTGTTTTTTGATAAAGTCCTAGTCATGGCTGAGGATCCTGAAATCCAAAAAAACCGGTTGAGTCTATTGGGATATTTGTGGAAACTTTTTTTGGGAGTTGCCGACATTTCAGAAATGGTAGTTTCTTGATGTCGGCGCGTCGACCTCTTTGAGGAAAGGGAGCTTGCATAGAAAGTTGGATCTGAAAAATCAGAATGGTCGTTGCTTTGTCATTAAGGAGGCTGCTGTATTGGAAGACAGGTGGTCTGAATTTTCAATGACCGCTTGTAAACAATCATTACATTTATCAAGGAGAGTGTGGCAGTATGGCTAAAAAGTATGTCTTTTTTTTCGGGAAAGGAAAAGCTGAAGGCGCTGCTGAAATGAAAGCGCTCTTGGGAGGGAAAGGCGCCAATTTGGCTGAAATGACCAACATTGGATTGCCGGTTCCCCCAGGATTCACCATTTCCACCGAAGTCTGCACCTACTACTACGACAACAAAAGGAAGTATCCCAAAGAGTTGGAAGCGGAAGTGGAATCCGCTTTGCGTAAAATGGAAAAAGCGGTGGGGATGAAATTTGGCGACCCTAAGAATCCGCTATTAGTTTCTGTCCGTTCCGGTGCCCGGGCCTCGATGCCTGGTATGATGGATACTATCTTGAATCTTGGATTGAATGATGTGACGGTGCAAGGGCTGATCGCCAAAACGGGAAATGAGCGATTTGCCTGGGATTCTTATCGTCGTTTCGTCCAAATGTACGGTGACGTCGTACTCGGGTTAAAGCCGCAACATAAGGATGAGATTGATCCTTTTGAAGAAATTATTGAAGCCAAGAAAGAAGAAAAAGGCATTAAGTTGGACACTGATTTGACCACTGAAGATCTAAAGGATCTGGTTGTCAAATTTAAAGCAGCCATTAAGAAGCGGCTAAATGTGGAATTCCCCACCGATCCCAAGAAACAAATGTGGGGGGCCATTGGCGCTGTTTTCGGTTCCTGGATGAATGACCGCGCGATTGCCTACCGGAAGATGAATGAGATTCCCTCCTGGTGGGGAACCGCCGTCAACGTGCAGGCAATGGTTTTCGGGAATATGGGAAATGACTCAGGATCCGGCGTAGCTTTCACGCGCGATGCCGCTTCAGGTGAGAACATCTTTTATGGAGAATACCTATTCAATGCGCAAGGTGAGGATGTCGTCTCGGGTGCCCGCACTCCTCAGCCCATTGCGGATTTGAAGAAAGACAATCCAAGACTTTATAGAGAGTTGGATAATGTCCGCAAGATTCTGGAAAAACATTACCGAGACATGCTGGACGTTGAATTCACGATTCAGCAAGGTGTCCTTTACATGCTTCAGTGCCGTGTGGGCAAACGAACGGCGTTTGCCGCCATTAAAATCGCCGTAGATATGGTGAAAGAGAAGTTGATTACGGAACAAGAAGCCTTGATGCGGGTGGAGCCGGAACAGCTAAACCAACTTTTGCGTCCGATTTTTGATCCTGCCGCCAAGAAGAAGGCTATTGCCAGCGGAGCCTTATTGGCGAAAGGATTGAATGCTGGTCCTGGTGCTGCCTGTGGCCGAATTGTGTTCAATGCCCCTGATGCTGAAGAGTGGAAGAGCCGCGGCGAACGCGTTATCCTGACCCGGCTGGAAACCTCTCCTGAAGATATCCGTGGCATGGCTGCCGCTGAAGGTATCCTGACGGCTCGTGGGGGCATGACCTCTCATGCCGCGCTGGTTGCCCGCCAGATGGGCAAAGTCTGCGTGGCAGGTTGTTCAACTCTTGAGATTGATTATGTGAATCACAAAATGTCCGTTGGGGGAAAAGTGGTCAAAGAAGGGGATTATATTTCCATCGACGGTACTACGGGCGAAGTGTTGCAGGGAGAATTGACCACTAAACCATCTGAAGTTCTTCAAGTGCTGGTTGAAAAGTCCCTGAACCCGAAAGATGCTCCAGTATACCAGCTTTACACGAAACTGATGAGTTGGGCAGACAAGTATCGTCGTCTCAACATCCGCACCAATGCGGATCAGCCAGATCAAGCGCAAACCGCTATCGCTTTCGGAGCAGAAGGAATCGGGCTTTGCCGCACTGAGCACATGTTCTTTGGCGAAGGCAAAATCGGACCCATGCGTGAAATGATCTTGGCTGACACAGTAGAAGTTCGGAAGTCCGCGCTGGCGAAATTGTTGCCTCTGCAGCGGAAGGACTTTGAAGGAATCTTCTTGGCCATGGATGCCCGGCCGGTCACCATTCGGACCATCGATCCTCCTCTGCATGAATTCGTGCCTCATGAAGAAAAACAGCAAAAAGAGCTGGCCGCTCAGATGGGTATTTCCTATGAAAAAGTGGCTCAACGCGTTTCTTCACTCCATGAATTCAATCCAATGCTTGGTTTTCGTGGATGCCGACTGGGGATTATCTTCCCTGAGATTACCGAAATGCAAGCTCGGGCAATTTTCGAAGCAGCTGCGCTCGTTCGCAAAAAAGGTGTGAAGGCTGAACCTGAAGTGATGATTCCGCTGGTTGGAAATTGGAAAGAATTCGTCCATCAGGAAAAAATCGTTCGCTCGGTAGCTGAACAGGTGATGAAAGAAACCAAAGTGAAATTCAACTATAAGGTTGGAACCATGATAGAGGTTCCGCGCGGCGCCTTGACGGCTGGAGAAATTGCAGAACATGCAGAATTCTTTAGCTTTGGCACCAATGACTTGACTCAGACTTGCTTGGGTGTCAGCCGCGACGACGCCGGTCGTTTCCTGCTTCCTTATGTTGAAATGGAAATCTATGCCAAGGATCCGTTTGAGGCTGTAGATCAAGATGGCGTGGGTAGGCTGATGAAGATTGCGGTTGAAGAAGGCCGTGCTGTTCGTCCAGACTTGAAGGTTGGCATTTGCGGTGAGCATGGTGGAGAGCCCAGTTCAGTGGAATTCTGCCATAAGATTGGCCAAAACTACGTCAGCTGTTCTCCATTCCGTGTTCCAATCGCCAGATTGGCTGCAGCACGTGCGGCCCTTAAGGAATTAACTGCGGCAAAAGTCAGCTCAAAGAAAGCAGCTCTCAAGGACAAAAAGTCCACTAAAAAAACCAAGAAATAATGGTGATTTAATTGTATAATTTGATTGCGGAAATCTAATGTAATAGTTTAGATTTCCGCTTTTTTTTGGGGGAAGAGCATTTGTCCGTGGCTAGCGCGTAGAAACGCTGAATCCATGGAGCAGTGATGACATGCGCGGTATTGGAAGTCTCAATCGGCCAGAGGCAGCCGTAAAGACTACTCGCTGGCCGATTGGAAAATGGGAGAATTCCTATTTTGTTTTTTCCAAGCTAAGAGTCATTGTTGGAGCATCGCAAACTTCTGATGGGCCAAAATACTGAATTGGTCCAGGATAGGTATAATAATCTTCCACTGCCCATTTTTCCCGGTTGGTTGCGAAATGTTGAAATGGCGCACCATTTAAATCCACAAGCGCCTTTTTGATTACGGGCGTAGGTTTCCCTTTCCTGATTTCCATATTGAGCATCATAGTGACCGGAGTCGCTCCCGCAACCCAGTTTTCGCTGGCCTGGTTCATGTTCTGGACATTGACGGTGTAGCCTGTTAACCTTGCCCTGACTATTTCGCCAGCCGCATGTCCCAGCGAATAACAATAATCTGCGTCGAAGTTTGAAGGAGCGGCACAACGTCCTTCATATCCAAAAAAGTGGGCAAGCGGACTGAATTTTGCTTTGGAGGCTTGTCCATGAGCTTTTTGAAAGCGGATTTTGTCGGAAACTAGGTCAATTAACAACCGCTCCGTTTCGACTTGGGAAAGTGGGACGTTCCCATGACTATCCCTTTTCAAAAGCACTTCTTGAATTTCAGCTGGCAAACTGTTGTATACAGAAGAACTGGCGACTGTCAATTGCTTGCTGAGATATTGAAGCCTCTCAGAATGATCCTTCAGACTCTTGATGTAATTTTCCTCTTTTCCCAAGATTGTGCTCAATTCATCAATCATGGTTTTAATATCGGAGATAAATTCAGGCAAACCCTCAGGTACGATGACAACTCCGTAATTTTTGCCGGCGTTAGCGCGTTCTTTGATGACGTTCACTATGCCATCCACAATTTGTTCCAACGTAATCTTTTTGGCCTGCACTTCTTCAGAAATCAAGGAAATATTAGGGTGAGTTTGCAGAGCACATTCCAAAGTCACGTGGCTGGCGGCCCGTCCCATCAAACGAATAAAGTGCCAGTATTTAACCGCCGAGCTGGCATCGCGGCAAATATTGCCAATCAGCTCCGAATAAGTTTTGGCAGCGGTATCAAATCCGAAAGAGGCCTCAATCTGTTCATTCTTCATGTCGCCATCGATAGTTTTGGGAACTCCTACCACCACTGTTTTTGAACCCTGGGCTTTCAAGTACTCTGCCAGCACGGCAGCATTGGTATTGGAGTCATCACCACCGACTATAACCAAACCATCCAGATTCAAGTCTTCGAAATTTTTCTTGCAGGCCGCCAGATCCTCTGCCTTTTCTATTTTGTCGCGGCCACTCATGATCATATCGAATCCACCGGTATTTCGATACTGATCGATGACATCGGACGTCAGAACTTTATATTTCCCTTTGATTACACCTCCGGGGCCTTTCAGAAATCCATAGAGTACATTCTCTGAATTTGCCGCCTTCAAGGCATCAAATAATCCGGCGATAACGTTGTGCCCTCCAGGAGCCTGTCCGCCAGAAAGAACCACTCCAACTTTAAGCGGCGAAGAGCATAAATTCCCGTCACTTTCGACGAGCTTAACAATAGGCTGACCATAGGTGTGGGGGAATAATCTCTTGATTTCTTCTTTGTCAGTGGCTGGCTCGGAGGCTGCCCCCAGCACAACCTTCACATTTGAAGATTGAAGTGCTTTGGGCAGTTTAGGTGCATAAGCGGCCCGTACGCGATCAAGGGCTGATTTACCTGAAATCATGAATGAGAATCTCCTTTGGGAAAGGATTAGGTTCACTAATTTAATATCTAAATTCAAAAAAAACCTTCAGCAAAGAACATCAATTATATGAATTATGACATTAATGCGCAATCTGAGTTTCTGGCGCTGGAGGGCGAATTCACGAATTATGAAAAGAAGGAATTCTACATGCTTTTGCTTGGTTTGGCTTGAATTCCCAAGAAGATAAGGATGGCGGCAAGAGGATGCATCAGACCAGCTAAGAGAAAAACCGGCCCAAATCCCTGATGGTCGAGCATCCATCCCGTAAATATCTGAAAACCTGCACCGGTCAGGCTTCCGGAAAATCCAAATAATCCGATTGCGAGGCCCAGATGTTTTGGCGTAAACAGATCGGCGGGCAACGTCATAATAATTGTCCCATAAGACATAATGCCAAATAGCGCGATGCTGATGAAAGCCATTGCCCATCCGCTATTCCCCGCGAGGGCGGCCCCAATGCCAACGGGCACAAGGATGGCGGATCCCGCCAATACGGCAAGTCGCGATTTTTCCAAGGGCCATCCTTTTTTTACGAGCCGGGAGGAAAGCCATCCACTGAACCAGGCTCCCATATCCGCCATGAAAAAGGGGATCCATCCGATTTCACCAATTTGAAGCAGGCTGAAGGCACGCACTTGCACCAAATACTCCGGAAGCCAAAAAATGTAAAAAAACCAGACCGCATCCCCGAGGCCTCGAGCTATCAAGAGCACCCAGAATCGTGAATCGTACACGAGCGAGCACCTTTGAGAAGAATCATCGCCTTTAAGAGAAGGTTTTTGACATAAGTCAATGGGATTATCTTTCGACGAATTATTTGGGAACGGTCCAGGCAGAGGATTGAAAATCACCCATCTTCCCGCCAAGGCCAGGAGAATCCCGCAGAGACCAGTCAAGAAAAACATGACGCGCCAGTGAAAATGAAATGACAAAAAGGCTACAAGTGGAGGCGTCAAGGTGATCCCCATCCCCATTCCCAGAACCAAAAAAGACACCCCATGGCTGCGATCCTTGGAGGGAAATATTTCGCATATTACTTTTATCGCTGCAGGGTAAAAGCAGGCCTCCCCCATCCCAAGCAGAGCGCGGAGCAGAACCAGTTGTCCCCAAGATCCGGCCAGAGCGTGCAGCAGATTGGCGATTGACCACCAAGTCATGGAAATAATAAGACACTTTCGTGATCCCAGGTGATCTGCCAAATATCCGCCAAATGGGCAGAAGAGCGCATAGCTCAAAAGAAAAGCATTGAGAATCCAGGCAAATTCCAAATAGTTGAGAGAAAACTGTTGGCGGATGAGTGGAGAGACAATTGAAAGGGAGGCCCGATCAATATAATTGAAGATGGACGCCGAAAGAAAAAATCCTGGGATCAGCCAGTCAACGCGCGATTGATGGGATTTTGACATGATGTTCAAGGAGTCGAGTCTGATGGGGCCGCTAGAGATGAATAGAATCTGACATTCGGAATACGTCAAATGCCAGCAAATCAAGTGAAAAAGGAGTGTTCTTCAAGGGGACATTCTGAGGGAAAGACCATTCCGAGATAGCGTTTCATTATTTCTCAGCATCTTTTGCAGCACTCCCAACACCTTCCTCTTCTCGATCATTTTTCCATTTCTCCTCAAGCTTGTCGTCTTTGATGTTAGCCGTCGCAGAATAATTTGCATCTCCACCGTAAATTACAAATTCCCGTTGTCCGTCCCTGCATGTTCCAAGAACCTCCACCGCGCTATTATTCAGTTCAATGATTTTAGTCATTTTTTTCGCCATACTGTTTCAAGTTCAGTATAAGATCGAGAGAATTATCTGCACCTTTGTTCGTTCATTTCCATTTTCCGGTGAGGGAAGCAGCAACGAAAATCAACAGTGGGGAAATCAGGATCGGTACAAAAGCTATCCCTCCACGAAATTTGTACATTCATGCCTCCTGAGTCTGATTGGAGACTTACGGCGGATGAAATATACGTTGATCATCTCGGCATGTCAAATTGGCTTTTTTTATTTTCGCTGCTGAAATAGCACCATCCTGGTTGAAAGTGGGCAAGGGGACTTGTGCAAGATTCTCTTTGTTCGCAGTAAATCCAAGCGCATCCGCGACTGAATATAAAGAGAAGATTGGAACGTATCTTGCTCATTATATTTTGGACAACGTTTTTTCCACAGTAATCTATTAATTGGCAAATGCGAGTTTAGACGTATAATGGCACTAGAAGTTCACCATGCCCCGAACCCATAAGACGAGCGTATGAGTTCAAAAAGGAGGGTGTATGCGGATCAGATTAAAGAGAGCTAACTTGCTTTTTTGGATTGCCGTGGTTGGTTTGGTTAGGCTGGGAGTTTCGCAGGATTTATCCCGGCACTTTATCTCGGTAAAATCGGGAATGGTGAATTATGTCGAAGGAAATCCAGCTGTGGTCAAGTCCGGAAAGGAAATTCAAAGGACTCTAACAGTGCGTCAACAACTGGTCTCCGGAGATGTTGTCAGATCTCACGAACAGGATCGCCTGGAATTGTTGATGAATCCTGGGAGCTATCTGCGCCTGGCAGGGAAAGCAGTGCTTGAGGTAAATGGAACCGATTTTGAAACAATGCGGTATAGCTTGAAAGAAGGCAAAGCAATTTTGGAATCCATTACTTTTAACAAGAAGCTTCATTCACTCTGGATTGGCACTGGTGCCGGAGAATTGCATCTCATGGAAGAGGGACTTTACCGAATTGAAGTCCTACCGGATAACAATGTTCAAGTGGCCGTCAATTCTGGGAAATTGGGGTGGTTTAGAGATCAAAAACAAGTGGCAACCTTGAAAAAGGGCAAGAAGTATTTCCTGCGAGGAAGCGCCGGCAGTCCTTTGGAAACCGCTAGCCTTGATAAAAATCAGATGGACTCGTTTGACAAATGGAGTATGGAACGAGACGGATATTTGGTTGCAGCGAATTCTCGCATTCCTTCCTGGATGAGGAATACAGTGTATTCCACGTATGGGGCCGGGTTTCGCGGCGGCTGGATTTTCAATCCCCTTTATGGGGCCTTTACCTTCTTGCCCTACGATTATTACTTTTCGTCTCCTTATGGCTTTCGGTATTTTAATTACGATCCTTATTTTCGAAATTCTTATAATGGTGGAGGTGGAGGATACAATAGCGGGTACGCTGGCAACGGCACCTCTGCGCCTTCCTCTGCTGCTATAGCGGCACGATCCTCGACGACTTCCTCCGTTTCAGCTCCAGCCTCGCGAGTTGAGACAGGCCGATCTGAGGTTTCGAGCCGAGGAGCTACACGCAGCCGTTAAGTGAGACAATGACAATAGAATTCCGAAGATGTAAAATCGATTTTTGATCTTGAGCCCATCATCAATTCAATTGCTGTCTTGCGTTTCATATTCTTGAGCAAAGGTGTAGGGATATTTGTCGGCTTTTGTGAGTTTTGAAATTCCAGCAAATTATAATTTCTCCCCTCCCAAGTTGGCGGATTGGGGCAAGTGCGATTGAGTATTTGCGTATATCCTAGGTCCTTTAAGTCATGCAGTTGGGCAGTTATTTTGGCCATAAATGCATCCCCATCCCACCTTTCGTTGACGCCAAAGATTCCCTGAAGTCTCACACCTGTTGGGTTCATATATGCTGATTCAATACCAATAAAATTTTGCCAAATGGAAATGGGACTCATCAGTTTTCCCCAATTAATATGATTATTTTGCCGTTGAATAGCGGTCCTGCAAGTCGAAGGTGGTCACCGGATCAAACCTAATAGGCCAGCCAGTCTATTCGAAGGGCTGAAGTTTTTCGAAGTCTGCCTGCATCATTTTGCACCTGGTCGGCGGCCCGAGGTCCGCAGGCACCTTCTGACAAATTGTCCCAACAATCTAAATCCCTCATGTGAGGCGTCTCATAAATAGATGCGCATCTAATCGTCGTCTCTTTGCCTTTCGAAGCACAATTTCCTTAAGGAGCGAATTTCTTTTTCCCCGGCATGTTCTGACATATCATTCCGGGCATATTCCCCAATATTTTCGTCTCACCGGTCTTTGATATACATATCTCGTCGATTTTTTTATGCTGCATACCCTCTTTGTGGAGGAAGGATTGGGATTGACGGGGAACTTGTGTCCTCATTATACTGAACCTTGTAAAATAAACTCCGTGGAAGGTGGAAACGATGCAAGTTGAAATCATAGGGATCGGATTGGCAGTCTTGGATCATTTAATGATTGTTCCCGAATTCCCGGCAAAGGAAGGAGTAGTTGCCAGCAATCAATACGAGGTGCACGGGGGGGGAATGGTGGCAACTGCATTAGTGGCGTCTTCCCTCTTGGGTGCGTCTACTGAATTTTGGGGGAGAGTGGGGGCAGATGACAATGGACACGCCATTCTTAAGGAATTAAAGCAATATGGTGTGGGGACCAGCCAGATAAAAATAGTCCCTGACGGAAAAACAGGAGTCTGTTTTGTTTTGGTAAAAGCGGGCAGCGGAGAAAGAAGTTTTGTGGTGAGCCGTCAGCGCAATTTGCATGTCGATTTGACGAATCTGAATTTAGAGCGGATAAAGAAAGCCAAAGTATTATTAATCGATGCCAGTTGGGTCGAAGCGGCGCATCAGGCTGCTCATTACGCAAAATCTCATGGCATTCCCGTCGTAAGTGATATTCATGACCCTAGTCAACCAAGTTTGGATCTTTTGTCACTCTCCGATTATGCAATCGTGCCTCGTCATTTGGCTGACGTTCTTGCCTCCAAAGGAGATTATGCAACTGCGTTGCATGAACTGAAATCTCGGGGAGCAAAAGTGCCGATCATTACGTTAGGGAAAGATGGATGCACTTACCTATACAAGGGGAAAGTTTACAGACATCCTGCATTCCCCGTGCAAGTTCTGGATACCACGGGGGCAGGGGATTGTTTCCACGGGGCTTTTTGTTTTGCCTTGTCTAGGAATTTGGGTGTGCCCGAATCCGTTACTTTTGCCTCAGCTGTCGCTGCTCTCTCCACTACCAAGTTGGGGGGGCGTGCCGGAATTCCCACCTATGAGGAGACGATTGAGTTCATGCAAAAGCAAGGTGAAAAAGTTTAGTTTCAATAGTTCTTTGATTTCGGGCAGCGGAAGATGTAATTCATAGTGCGCCAGGAGGGTGAAGCCTCCCGCATAGGCAGACTCCGCCAGGCACCCGCTCCATATCGATGGACACGCTCTCGGTGGAAGCCGCACCCTCCTGGTCACCCCCTGTTTTTCAACCAGTCCTGTAACTATCCCACCTGTCTCACATAGAATTTCACCCTGCGGTGCACCTTTTTCTCAAGTTCGTTGATGATTGCGTGTATTCCTCAAATCAGATTGTCAATATGTCGGTAACTCTTAGCAAAATGGAAATAGCGGTAATAATGTCCAGATCTATTTGTAACGCATTGTTTTTTGGCATATAAAGAGAAACCGGCAAGGGACAATCCCAGTAGATACAACTTGAGGATGTTTCTTTGTATCCTAATTTAACATGGGTCTGGGAACAGACAGGTCTCTGGCGCTATACTTTTCATTAATAGGCTCTTCCCCTCATCGCTGAAATGAGAAAATGGCGGGACCATGTTTTTTTTCCTTCAACTCCAGATAAATCCCGGCATTCGAAGCCAGGAGGAAAGCTTCACATGACGACACTTCGACGAGCGATCCAATTTCAAATCGTCCTATTGATGATTGCTGGGATGGCGATGGCTCAATCAGATTCCCTTCAGCCATTAAGCGAGGAGGAGGTCACGGCTTTGGTGACCTCTGTTCGACTGGGAGGAATCCCATCAGAAAAGGCCGTAGAGATTATCAATCAACGCGGAGTCTCATTTGCTATCAATGCAATTTTTTTGACGGAATTGGAAGTGAAAGGCGCCGACTTTGCAATTATGCAAGCATTAAGGAGACTCAAAGAAAAAGGAAGAGATAAAACACCTTTTGCCGTCTCTCCGGCGCAGCCCGTTGAAGAGACCTCCACTCTTCCCCCCGCGACTTTGCCAGATGGGACCTTGCTCGACGAGAAGAATTGGCCCAAATTTCTTGAAGCCGTGCGAGCCAAGGCAATGGTTTACACTGAAGATTTGCCCAATTTTATCTGTGCACAAATTACGCAACGATCCATTCGATTCTTTCCCGAGGGGTGGCGTCTGATCGACAACTTTGTGGCAGACTTGTCTTATTACGACAAGAAAGAGCATTACAAAATCATCAGTGTGGCAAACAAGCCCTCCAACAATGTAACAATGGAAAATCTCAAAGGCGCCCGATCGACCGGTGAATTCGGCTCGACTATGAGCGCGATCTTTGATCCAAAATCCCGAGCAGTCTTTCGATTGGAGGGCCCGGAACAAAGCAACGGTCGGGACACAATTCGAATCAGCTTCAACGTTCCGCTGGAGACTTCAAATCGCGGCATAACCTATGAAGATGAATCGTTACCCAAAAGAACCATTATCACTGCATATCGGGGGAGAGTCTGGATTGATCCAACCTCTTTTCAGATTGTTCGCATTGAAGACAAAGCTCTGAATATTCCCCCCGACTTTCCAATCACTCGATCTGAAGGAGCAATCGATTACGATTTGGCGGATATCGCTGGCAAGAAATACTGGTTGCCAGTACATGCCGAAATGTACATGGTGGAAGGGGGAAGAAAGCTCCACACTAAAAACATCATCGAATTCAAAAAGTATAGAAAGTTTGAGGCGGAAGTAAAGCTGGTCTCCGATTCGGAGGACAACTCGCATTGATAGCATTTTACAATTCTTTGCTACAATCGAGAGCTGAAAACATCCCCCTGATTTCAAGCAGAGACCACAGTTTTTTCCGTTTCATGCCGAATAACTGACCGGAAAATATACAATCTCTACGAAGAATTTGTCGAATGCAAATTTAGCAAGACTTCGTCTTGGACTATAGGGACTTACTGTTTCCCATTCCAAAACTTGACTCAAAATCGTCGACTTTTTAGGCTGAAGTAAACTAGCTCAGAGTCGACAAGATCCCGCGAATATATGCAAAGGATTCGATCATGCCGGGCATGGGATCGTCGGGCTGAATTTCATACTCCAACGCCAAGTGTCCCGCAAATTTGATGCTTCTTAAGGCCTTCAATACTCCGACAATGTCGATGATTCCACGCCCAACTTCGATGGTCTCTCCCTTCGGTTCAGCCAACGTGACATCCTTGATGTGAAAATCATAGAGCCGCCGAGAACAATCAAGAATTGCCTTCACAGGATCAACGCCGATTCGGACGGTATGGCCGACATCAATGCAAAGTCCCAAGCGGGAGTCTTTGGACTCCACGGCTTTTAATACGTCATAGGGGGAAGGATAACGATTATCGCCAGGACCATGGTTGTGAATAGCAACCCGGATATCATTTTCTTTTGCCAGAGCTGCCACCAGATCCAACAACTCTGGAGCTGGGCTGGCCACAATCGTTGGCATGCCAGCTGCTTTAGCGTAAACAAAGGCCCTTCGGACTTCAGCTTCATTTTCCATATAGATGACTCCGCCACCCATCAAAATCAAAGAGGCGGCCTCAACCTTTTTCCTGGCCACTGCCGCTTCATCCGATGTGCATTGGAGAGGCAGGTGAAAATCTTTGAGGGTAATGTATTTTACTCCGAGTTTTTTGGTCATGGCCAAGGCGTCGTCCAAGGAAAATTTTCGCAATGAATAAGAAGCCACCCCGACTTTCAAGTCAGCAAAGGAATCAGAATATTTCCTGCAGAAACCACACTCCGCCATAAATGTTCGGGATAAACCCAAAGCACTTGCAGTCAATACACTTGAGTGCAAAAAATGTCTTCGATTCATTTTTCTCCTCGATAAGTTTATTTTCATTAAGCGACGGAAAATATCAGAAAACGCATTATCAACTTCAGCTTAGCGAAACCAGCCCGGGAGAGCCCCTTCATTAATGGCTTTATCCTGCAAGGCCGTCTTCTCTTGTTCTTGTTTCTTACGCAAGTCCTTGATCTGCTGTTCAATTTCATAAACACGAGGAGGGGCGCCCATTCCAATATTGCCGGAAGGAATTAGCGATTCATTTTCGGAAGGGGGCCGCCGATTTAAGAGTTGAAATCGCTCCACTTCCATTTGATGGATCAAATCATCATACTTCTTATCGATTTCATTGAGTTGAGATTGCCAATATTGTTGATCTTTCTTTGCCGGAGCGACTGTGGAGGCTTTTTCAGGTTCCGGCTGAAGCGCCTTTTCTGAATTTTCCCAAGAAACAGGATCTCCGCTTTTCCGCAATTCCTCCCGGAGGTTTTCAAGTTCCTGTTCGGCGGTTTGAAGGGCCTCTTTGTTTTGAGCCAACTGTTTTTGGGTGTCCGCAATCATGGGAGTGAGCAAGTGTTCCCGGTCATATATATCGGACTGAAGCAACAATTTCCGACTCAGATCATTTAGCTTAGTCTGCAATTCGATTCCCTTGTCTTGTGAGGCTTTTAGCTTCGCTTTGGCGTCTATAAAGCGTTTGCTCCATTTTTTTTCAGGATCATCTTTTTTCCCAGAGGGTTCAGAGGATGTTTTCGATCCTGTTGAAGAAAGATCCGGGGAATCCTGCAAAGGTCGGGGATTTGTCACAGCTGATTCGGCCGATCCTGAACCCATATCTTCATTGGTGATGATCCGGGTGGCCTTCTTCGTCTGTCGTTTCTTTTCATTCTCCTGCCGAGCCAAATCGCCAAGAGACTGGCCATTCATATAGGAACAAAAAAAACATAAAATGCCAATGCTGGATAATGATTTCAGAATCCATTTCATGAGAATGACTCCTTTGTGCCTAAGAGGAAGCCACGCTTTCCATCTCGTTGAGTTGTCGGATGTTTTCCGCTGGACCTAATGCGATCAAGAAATCCCCCGCTTCAATGACAGATTCTGAGGTTGGATTGAAAAGCATCTGTCCATTTTTCTTTTTGATCGCCACAATGATAATCCCAAGCTTTTGTCTGATTCCCGATTTCTGAAGAGTATGGTTCGCATGAGAAGAATGGTCTGCAATATATACTTCAGCCAATTGCAAATTAAGGGCGGCCATTTCCCCCGTTGTCACAGATTCTAAGAAATGAGAGACATGAGGTTTAAGAATTGATTGAGCCAAAATGAGACCCGCGGATTGATAGGGCAAAACGACCTTGCTGGCGCCTGCCTTAAGTAATTTGGATCTTGCGCTTTCTTCCTGAGCACGCGCCACAATTACTAAGTCAGGGCGCAAACCTTTGGCGGTTAAGGTCACGTAAACATTTTCTGCATCCGTGGAGAGAGAGGCCACTAACGCTGGGCTTTTTCAACTCCGCCTGAATTAACACTTCCTCATCAGAGGCATCGCCAATAATGACCAAAAAGCCCTCTCCGATCAAGCGCTCCGCCAAAGTGACATCTTTTTCGATAATCACAAACGGAGCATTTTCCTGCTTCAGCTCCCGTATTACACGGGTCCCCACTCTTCCAGCTCCACATACAATAAAATGACGGCTCAATTTTCTCGTCTCTTTTTCCATTTTTCGCCTGCTCAAGAAGGATCCAAACTGGCTTTCCAGCAGCCGCTGCCCCAAAATATTTAAGGCATATCCTGCAAAGGCAGCACCAAAACAAATCAAGGTGATGGTAAAAATTTTGCCCGCATGATCAAGGTTGCGGAACTCCCCAAGCCCGACCGTGGATAGAATGATAATCGTCATGTAGAGGGAATCCAAGTAATTCCATCCCTCCAGCCAATGGTATCCAGCCGTTCCAATCAAAACCAAAATCAAAAGTACGCTTAAGATAGATAAAAACTGAAGTCGCTTCATGATAGCATCAAGATGTCCTAAACGAAGTATAATGAAACTATAAGTGGGTGCAAAGTTTAAAAGTAATATTTTCTTCCAACTGAAGCGGTGAACCGAACATGACTCAGACTAATTCAAGCAGTCCTCGCACGATTCTGATCGATGGCGTCGAACTATTTCTGGCCCACCCCGATGAACTTCTCATTCGCTGGGTGGGACAAGATGAGCTAATTCGACAATTGTTGGCGGCCTGGCTGGTGGTGGACAATCAAGATACGCCGATGATCCCCGGCTTTTGGAAAGCCTGGGGTAGGGAAGACCACACGCATATGCCGTGGCCAAACAAATGGGAAGGGAAGTGTATATCCTGCAAGCCACCTTGGATACGCGTCCGGAGGATTTGCTCGTCACGCCCGTGATTGAAGCGGAAGGAAAGCTCCGCTATGTCGCATCTCCTTTGGTGACGGCCATGCTGCGCGGCGGAATAGTGATTTTGGATGAAGGAAATCGCATGAGCGAGAAGAGCTGGGCCAGCCTGGCTCCGTTGCTCGACAGCCGCCGCTATGTGGAATCAATTGTGGCAGGAATAAAAATTAAAGCTCATCGTGATTTCAGGTTGGTTGCAACCATGAATGATGATGCCTCAACCTTTAAATTCCCAGAATACATCCATTCTCGACTTCAACCTCAAATCATGATCGATTTTCCGGAAAAGGAAGAGGAACGGCTAATCCCAAAGAAATCTCCCATTTGCAGAGGACCAAATTCTGGATTATGTGACTGCTTTTTTACAGAACGCTCATGAAGCCGATGAAAGATATACCGTTCGAGATGGATCAATCTAGCAAGATTTGCCATTGAGCTGCTGAACTTGAATGCGTCCATGATTTGGACTGATGCTCTTAGGATTGCCTTGAAACAAACCTTGGGAGAGGAGGCATTCCGCTATGTTCAGCGAGGCTGACTTGACTCAGCTCAGCGCGGACTTATCCAATTTCTTCCAGTAGTCCCGGGCCATTCGAATTTGCCGAGGAGGTGCGCAATCCCATATGTCCGCGCATCCGCAGGTGGTGGCCATGGAATTCCCTCGCACTTGAAAAAGCATTCCAGCGGGCAGTAGCCCGACTTCCTGAGATCTCCGTCATTATTTATGAAGATGCCGAGCAGGAGCAAACCGTATATTTGCCAGTAGAACTCACAGATCCATTCGTCGAGGCAATCCGCACTGCTCAAGAGATTGGGGCGGAAATCGCCTTTGTGGATCCCGATGCTCAAGTCAACCCTCCACTATAACAACGATAACCCGTATAGTTACGCGGTGCGGCGCTTCGGATTATCAAAATATCAAAATGCCTACGGCCGTTATCCTTAGCCCCGCCAACTCTGAAATGCGACGACATGCGGCGGGAATTTCTTGGAAATTTGCAGGGACTGGATAGGACCGGGCTACCGTTGTCACGGTTATTTTTCTTCAGATTTATTATCCCTCGTCTTGGAGGCGATGGAAGTTCTCCACAAACCGAGATCTCCGCTAACAGTTTCCCCTGAAGGAGGCCGAAGATCTACAATTTACACCCGGATTGTCTGACGGAAGTCCTTGCCGAGCCCCTTCTCGTTCAGGGTGTGTATGAGGCCCGGCGCTTTTGGATTCTGGGAAGAGGTCGAATCTGGGAAGAGAAACAGAGGCCTTGTGTTCGATCCAAGCAGGAGCTATGGAGATTTTAACCGGGATCGAGGCGACAAACCTGCAGAATCCTGATGAATTAACAATCCAGCGCCTCGCGCGACATTGCAACTGGCGTAAGGAGAATCAGGAAGACAAGCCTAATGATCAGCCGCTCGCAGGAGCCTACATCGGCAAGTATTAGACTTGGAAGGGTTTCAGATTGTTCCTTCTTTGGACCGTCAGCGGTTCAATTTTAGACTAGTAATCAAAGCCGAACGTCTCTCCGAAAAGACACTGGGGAAAAGATCGTTCACTGGCAAAGGCGCCTCTGGGCCCGATATTCCCCGCAATCTCGCCCTGATCTCGAAGATGCTCCCAGATGACTCACATTGATCTTACCGTAACCTCCCGAGCTGTGGACCTTCTTGCAGTAGACAATTTTTCCTGGGAGGTCTGGAATCTGATTTCCAAATTACCGCCATCGAAGAGCCGAGACGGACCTGAAGACTGTGAAGATCTCCGGAGAGTAAATGTGGCTCAATATGGAACATGCTGCGGTTTTGCATGGTCGGTTGCCAAAACCAAGGAGCACCAACCTCGTCCCATCAGCTTTACGAACACGGAAAAGAGAAGATTTTTACCAAACAAATGACCACAAAGAGAGTTCCTGGAAACCGGATTTGTTCTTGTTCCTCCGGAAGCTGGTTTGGAGACTATGGATGATTCTTGAAAAAAAAAGGGAAAAGCGGGGCGCTCTTGGAAGAATCTTCCAGCGTCGAGCCATTAACCACCTCGTTCTTGGTGGCATGGATCTACGGGAAACTCTCAGAAATTGGCATGAAAAATATGGATACGTCACAGAATTTCAAAAAGATCACAAGATACATCAGAGCGATTGCGTTGATGTTCGACGAAAGATTCTCAAAATAGCTATAACTCGGGAATGACTCGCTTGGGGGAACATCGACAAGAGTCCGACATCGGCGTTTTTGTTCCACCGATCCGGCCAACCATGTTCGTAGGACCGAAGAATAGCCAGTGCTGAGTACGGTGGATTCCTTCTTCCTTCTCCAGCCATGCACATGGGGGATGTTTTCGGCATCGCATCCCCATTATCTTCGCGGATGCTCGAACCTGAAACCTTCTTCTGGCCGCATTGGATTATTATTCCCTTCAAAGATGGTCCGTCTATGTTGCCGCCCGGCCTCCTCGTTCCATTTTTAAAACAATTGCCTCCAGAATGAATAAAAAATTCGTGCATATTCCCGTTGGACAGCTCCCCCGTTAGCCTGAAAAAAATCCGCATCGTCCACATTTTGGATAGCCACGACAACGATCCATTCCAGGATTACTTTTGGTGATGGGAATGCCATCTCCCCAAGCGGGCAATCTCGCCAAGCAGGTTTTTCCCTTCATCTCTTAAAATCAACCTCGTGAAACAGCTTGCGATTTGGATCATATCATAAGCCCGTTCGACCATGATTGGAGGGCTAGAACCTTTCCGAAAGCCCGGCTGCGGTGTTTTGTATTCGCCAGGTCGACGGAGATCCACTGACGGCTGAGTATACTGCCCCATCGTTTTCGATCTCGCGATATGACCGAGATCTCCCGCTCCGACCTCTCAATGGAAGCAGTAGTCGGAAAAATTATCGTTTCAATTCAGCGTAGATTTCCACGGCCATCATGTCGGCAGAAACCTATAAAGCTTTTGATTTCTTTATCTTCATCAGGGTTTATGATTGACTCAATCCTTCGTAACATGGTAGGTTGTAGTAATTATTCTGGGGGAAGAAAAAAAATAAGGAGCAATCAAAAATATGGTGACTTCCTGTGATGTCAATTGCGATGTCAGAGACTTTGCCTTGGCGGAAAAGGGGAAGAAAAGAATCGAGTGGGCCTCGAGATCAATGCCAGTATTGGGATTGATTCGAAAGCGATTCCTCAAGGAACAGCCCTTGAAAGGGTTGCGTCTATCTGCTTGTCTGCACGTGACCTCTGAAACCGCCAACCTCGTAACTACTTTGAAAGACGGCGGCGCTGAAGTGGTCCTATGTGCTTCTAATCCTTTAAGCACGCAAGATGATGTGGCGGCTTCTCTTGTCAAGGATTTCGGGATTTCAGTATACGCGATCAAAGGAGAAGATAATCAAACCTATTATCAGCACATCACGGAGGCATTGGACAATCGGCCGCATATTACCATGGACGATGGAGCGGATCTGGTTTCTACGATCCATTCCACTCGAAGGGATCTTTTGGAAGAGATAATTGGCGGGACAGAAGAGACCACCACTGGTGTAATTCGGCTGCGCAGTATGGCCAAGGAGGGATTCTCGAATTCCCAGTCATTTCAGTGAATGATGCGGACACCAAACATCTTTTCGACAATCGTTATGGAACAGGACAGTCCACCATGGACGGAATTATCCGGGCTACTAATCTGCTGGTGGCGGGGCTCTACATTGTAGTGGCAGGTTATGGCTGGTGTGGCCGGGGTATCGCATCACGAGCTCGTGGCATGGGCGCCAAAGTGATTGTAACGGAAATTGATCCCACCAAGGCCATCGAAGCCGTGATGGATGGTTTCCAGGTAATGACTATGCGGGAAGCAGCTCTCCTTGGGGACATCTATGTGACGGTGACCGGGAATAAAAATGTGATTACCAAGGAACATTTCGAGGCCATGAAGGATGGAGCCGTTGTCTGCAATTCCGGCCATTTCAATGTCGAGATTGATATCCCCGCCTTGGAGTCCCTTTCCGTCAGCCATCGGGAAGTTCGCGAATTTGTCGAGGAGTATAATCTCAAGGATGGTCGAAAAATTCATCTGCTCGGAGAAGGCCGCTTGATTAATTTGGCTGCTGCTGAAGGTCATCCAGCCTCCGTGATGGATATGAGCTTTGCCAACCAGGCTCTATCCGCTGAATATATGGCAAAAACATTTAAGGATCTGGAGAAGAAAGTATATCCTGTACCTGCGGCGATTGATAAGGAAATTGCCCGTCTGAAATTGGAATCGATGGGGGCTAAGATTGATATCTTGACTCCCGAACAAGAAGCTTATTTGGCCTCTTGGGATGAAGGGACATAGCCAGTCGCGAATTCAATAAAAAAAAGCGTGATGCTAAAATACATCACGCTTTTTTATTGATCCACAGATTCCCGCTCTTCAAATACCTTGACGTGTCCGCGGATCATTTAGTTCTGGCCATGATCAGGCAGGGGATGAATGATCAGGTTTCCATAGTGAAGATCATGTAGGTTCCCGCAGCGCCAAAAATGAGATTTGGCGCCCACGCCGCCAGCATGGGAACCAATTTCCCCACCCCCCCCATCTGCTCAAAGAATCCCACCATTACCCAATAGATAATGCCTATCAGGATGCTTAATCCCACTCCGTAAAGTGAGCCGTGACGACCGGTCGAAAATGAGAAAGGAATGGCCAGCAAACACATAATCAAACTGACCGTGGGGAACGAGAGCTTCTTGTGGAGCGCCACTTCGAGCTTTGTCACATCGAAGCCGCTCTTCTTCAAATCGGAAATGTAATTGGCCAGTTCCCCATAACGCATCTGACTATCCAGCTTCACCTCTTTTTTGAAATATTGAGGCTGCTCAGTCATGGAGGCAAATTCAGCATGTTCAAACCGATGGAATTCTTCAGGAATAGTATGCTGCTGCTTGAATCCTTGACTCCATCCATCAAAGAACTCCCATTTCTCCTTTGCGGAATCCCACTCTGCCCGGGTGGCATAAATCCTTTGTTTCAATTTGAAATTGTCGGGCTCAAATTCAAAAATGGATATTTCTCCAAAGAGGTTTTGGTCCTCATCAAATAACGTGTAGTTGATGATCTTCGATTGCTCACCCACTATCCATTTGCGTCCAGGGTGAGCATGAGTGCGAGGGGGTTTTCCTTTGATAACGGCTCGCAATGCATCCTGCTTTTGATTGCAGGGCGGCAATAAAAATTCCTGCAGAATAAATGAAAATCCACAAAGAAAAAGCGATACAAAAACCACCGATACTGAAATCCGATATAGGCTAACTCCAGAGGCTTTGATGGCGGTGATCTGCGACGTGCGGGTAAGCAAATTAAAATTCACCAGGACCGCCACTAGCAAGCTGAGGGGGAACATATAAAATAGAATTTGTGGCAACAAAAAAAAGAAATAATCCAGTACAACGGCATAAGGGATTCGGTTCTCGACTACATCATTAAGTAATTCAAAAAAAGTGAAGATAATGAAAATCGAAACAAATGCCATCAACACCATGCCAAAATAGACCAACAATCCCTTGATAATATATCGATCCAAAATCATGGGGAAAGCAAGACGGATTTTTTGTGGCCCCAGTTTCCATCCAGTGATCAATCGGCGGAGACCGGGCAAACGATTCCCCTCTCTGTAAATGCGCTCCAATAATTGCACCATAGCTTCTGAGATTCGGTGAATCAGACCAGAATACTGTAAACGCCGATCCGAAGACCAGAGCAGTCGCACTCCCAGAATTAGGAAAAATATGTTGGCAATCCAGGGCCCAAGAAGGGCAGGGAGGCGCCCGGATTTGGCAAAATTGTTCCCCTGCAAAAAAAGGAGGTAATAAACAATGAAGATGATCAGACTGGCAACAAAACCATAGGATTTCCCACCGCGTTTCGAGACCACTCCAAGAGGAATTCCGACCAGAGAAAATATAAATATGGAAAAGGATAACGCCAACCGATCACTCAACTCCACCTGACGTGCTCGTTTCTCTTTTGCCTGCAGAGGTTCCGCGGCGTCATCGAAACTGCTTTCTTTCCACAGATCGACAAAACGGGCCTCCTCCACGGGTATTTTCGAAGATGTGCTCAGGTTGGCCAAATTGGCAGATGCCACAGGTATTTCAATCCGGTCAAATGGCATCACTTGGTAAACGCCGGGATTGTGATTTTCCACACTATGATGCGCCCCGCCAGCAAGGTGCAGTTGCAGAGTTCTCTTTGCCGGATCAGAAATCAAACCTCCGGAATCCGCAAGCGTTACCTTCAACTGATTGTTATTGGAAACATCCGCCACAAAAATATTCGACCAGACTGTCTTGTCAATCGAAGTCTTCCGGACAAAAAGAATCAGGTTTGAGAAACCCTCTTCAAACACTCCTTCCCGAACTTCCGTGCTGATGGACCGCAAGGCCACTTCATTTGCCAGAGTCCGCATCCGCTCCAAAGATTTAGGATACCAAAAAGCAGAATTCATGAAGGCAATTGCCCACGCCAGCAACGCAAAAAGCAAAACCGGCCGGGCAAGATTCATTGTCCCGATTCCGCTGGAACGCATTGCGGTAATTTCAGAATCCGCCGACAATCTTCCCAATCCAACTAGAATCCCCAACAGCACTGCCATTGGCAGGGAAAGCGTCAGTATGCGAGGCGTCAAGTAGAAGAAAATCAGGAAGGTTTCCTGAAAGGTAATGTTTCTCTGAACCAGCAGGGAAAGGGGATTGCGGCCGCCGGGTTGGCCAATGATGCCAATCAACAATACAAAACTGAACACCAAGAGTCCAAGAAAAAAAGGTCCTGTTATTTCAAAAAAGATATAGCGGCGAAGAGTTCTCATGAATAGAGATAACGTCGAGGCTCATTGAATTCAAAATCTCATCCATTCTACTCGTTTTTCTCGAGTGGATGGAGTATTATTATCAATCTGAAACTTGCTTTCCCAAGATATCACCATTGCGCTTTTGCCTCAACATCGTCATGAGAGGAACAGCCCTTTCGGAACTTTTGGCAAGGGTCAGAGGAAAGGAAGAGAGCGGGAGCGGGAGATGAAGCAAAAGGGCGAGGCAGAAGACGAAGGGCTATTTTCAGAGACAGCTCTGGGGCCGAGTGGAGCAATCCTGCTCGAGTTGTGCGGTTGGAGATCGGCGGGGGAGAAACGGGACCAGCGAGCCCGTAGAGCGGAAGGTTTAGCTGGAATCGGGGGCGAGTCTATCGAGGCTCGTCCAGATCAGAAGATGAAGGTCGGCGGGAGTCATCGGGGGATGGGATCCCCGGCGCAGATAGCGGAGGCGGAAAAGGCGTTCGATGGCGAGAGCGAGGCAGATCAAAAGCCATTGGATTAAGAGACTATTGTCATGATGGTGCGTGATATGCTCGAGTCCGTAGCGGTTTTTGGCATCGTTGAAGCCCTGATTTTCGATGCCCCAGCGGCCCTGGCAAAGTTGATACAGACTGGGGGAACTCAAGCGGCTGACGGGAATGTCCGTGAGCCAATAGCCTTCCCCCACCTGCCCCGTGGGATAATGAATCCGGTAGCGGAGCACCCGCACGGACACCCAGCGCAGCTTATCCCACGGATCGAAGTCATCGGCATCCCAGAGTTCCACCCGGGTTTTCTTTTTTTCAAACACCCGGTGAGCGGGGGTGTTTTCAAACCGAGCCTGGGCCTGGGCATAAAGAGTGGGGAGATTGTCTTTCAGGGGGGTGGCTACGTACAAACCCAAATCGTTGGCTTCGTGCAGGGCCGGAGCATTGGCATAGAGGCTGTCCCACACCACATATTGGGCAAAACGGGGGCCTAGTCCCTGCACCATCCGCCGCAACAAGCGGCGGCTGGCCGTCAGTTCTCCCTGGCCGGGCGGTTGGGGTTCGACGTCCAGGGGGAGCACGAGGCCGCCCGCCGTCACGCAGCCCAAACTGAATTTGTGGTGGTAGCTGGAGACCTCCTGATCTTTGTTTTTGACCGGAAGGCAATGAGGACAAGCGGGCCGCGTACAACGGGCCACTCCGGTTCCATCCAGAATGAAGCCAATCCAAAAAGAACGGTCGAAGGCCTTATTCCGTTTGGCTTGTCGAAGCACCCCGGCCAAGGCTTGACGCAGGGGGGCGGGATCGAGCCTTTCGGTGAAGTAGGCCAGAGCATCATTGCCGAATTTGCGGCTGATTTTCAAGGCGGAACGGGCGGGGCTGTGTGCCAGAGCCTCAAGGCCATGGTGCGAGTTTTTCCGCAGCACCGTGCCGATCACCAGGGCCCAAAGCAGCACGGCGGGGGGAAGGCTGGGTTGCGGCCGGCCATCCCCGGGCTGGTGGAAGTAGCGGCGCAGCTGGAACTGCTCGAACAAAAAGGTTTTGAACTTGGCGGGGGGAACCGGTTTCCTCAACGCTTTTGTTCCCGCCGCCACAAGACCAGCAGCTCCGCATTGGCGTTGAGGATTTCGGTGAGTTTCTCCCGAAAGCTTCGGCCCATTTCCACGCGGTGACGGACTTCCTCCACCCAGTCTTCGGGAATCCTTTCCACCCGCTTTTTTCCCTCCACCATATAGGTCAGCAGCCATTGAGGATGACCGGGGCCAGAGACGCAGCGGCAGGTGGGCTTGCCGCACTTGCGAAAGCACTGGGCCAGCGATCCCGGCAGAGCTTCCGGCGGAATCGAGAGTGTGCGGAGGGAGTCGTGTTTGAGTTTTCGGAGCCGGGCGGCCTGGGGGCCTTTAGGCGAGATTTTCATGGCCAATTCCTCCTGCATGTATTATTACAAACAGACCCCAAAAAGTCAACCTTTATTTTGCGAATGCGAAAATAGAACGGCTTTTTTTAAGGGGGAGATTTTGGCCAGGTTACCCCTGGCGGCTGAGGTTCAGACGCATAGCGTTGGCAAAGTTCCGAAAGGGCTGTGAGAGGAAAACACCCGTCATTTTGAGCAATTCAGGTGTTAGGACACTCGGCATGAAAACCAAAGTGGCATTCCTTTGGCATATGCATCAACCTTTCTACAAGGACTCAATGACGGGGCAATATGGACTTCCTTGGGTTCGTTATCATGCGCTCAAAGACTACTATGGGATGGTTCATCTGCTGAGGTTCTTCCCAAAGGTTCGGCAGACTTTTAACCTAGTTCCCTCATTATTAGTCCAGTTGCTGGATTATGTTCAAGGCATTGCCGAGGATTCCTTTTTTCAACTGGCCTTTAAGCCGGCCGCTCAATTGAAGAGATCCGAGCAAGTTTTCTTGCTGCAATACTTTTTTCAAGCAAGTGAATTCACTTTAATCAAACGCTTCCCGCGTTATTCTGAGTTGTATGAAAAGACCAGAGGATTTCAAACGCAGGAGGATATGGAGCGGTTGGCCCGGCGTTTTTCCACGCAAGAATTTCTTGATTTGCAGATTTTGTCTCAATTGGCGTGGATGGATGAGTTTTACCTGGATGAGGATGCCGCGATTCGCACTTTGGAGCGCAAGGGGCGGAATTTCGGAGAAGAAGATAAGATTCAAGTGAGGGAAAAAGAAACGGAATTATTCCGCTGCGTGATCGAGGAATATCGTGCCGCTGAACAGCGCGGTCAAATTGAAATTTCCACCTCTCCCTTTTATCACCCTATTCTTCCACTGTTGTGTGATACGAACATCGCCCGACATAGCCTGCCGGGTATTGAACTCCCCCGCACCCGCTTTCAACACCCTGAAGATGCCCGAATCCAACTGTCACGCGCTCTCGAATATCACGAATCCCTTTTCGGAGTGAAACCGGTGGGACTCTGGCCCTCCGAAGGGTCCGTGTCGAACGAGTGTTTGAATTTGGCAGCTGAATTGGGCTTTCAGTGGGCCGCCACGGATGAGGATGTTTTGGGCAAAACCCTGGCCACCTCATTTATTCGGAGTCCTGAAAAGTGCCTGAACCATCCTGAATTGCTTTATCGTCCTTACCGTTTTCGCGATGAAATTCATGATCGTGAGATTCAGCTGGGCTTTCGGGACCGGTATTTGTCGGATTTGATCGGCTTCAGCTACAAATTCCTCCCGCAGCGTGAAGCGGCGGCTGATTTTATCCATCGGCTTGAACAGGCTGGCCAATCTGCTCAACAACGGGGGATTGAGGAACCGACCGTTTTCATCATTTTGGATGGGGAAAATGCCTGGGAATATTATTGGGGGAATGGCCGAGAATTCCTGGCTGAATTATATGAGCTTCTTTCCCATCATCCATCTTTAGTACCGGTGACCATGCGCGAAGCAACCCGACCCTCCAATTGTTCAGGCCTTCTCTCTAGGATCCACCCCGGATCATGGATCAACTCCAACTTTCGCATTTGGATTGGACATCCCGAAGACAACCAAGCTTGGGAATATCTCCACTCAGCCCGTCAATTCATTGAATCCAAGAGTCGCGAGATGCCCAATTCTCCCAATCTCGATATGGCGTGGGAGGAACTCTACATCTCCGAAGGGAGCGATTGGTGCTGGTGGTATGGAGACGATCATGGTTCCGCCAACGACCAGGAATTTGATTCGCTTTATCGGAAGCATCTTTCCAATATTTATGTTTTGCTGGGCTCCGATCCACCTGAGTACTTGCTTCAACCGATCAAAAATATCGTCCCGCACTTGAAATTGGTGGAGCCGAGTTGCACTATCACCCCCGTGATTGATGGCAAAATAACCAACTATTTCGAGTGGCGGGGGGCCGGAAGCGCGCGCCCTTTGCGGGATTTTAGCACCATGCACAGTGTGATGCGGCTGCTGGACGAAGTTATGTTTGGATATGATAGCCAGTTCTTTTATTTCAATATCCTGCTATATGACAAATTGCCTGCCATATCTGAACGCGAGCTGGAGTTTAAGATCCATCTGAATCGACTTTTAATCCAGGTCAGAATCTGGCCACTATCGTCGCTTCAACCTGTGGTTACGGTCAGAAACAATTGGGGGGAAGTACTTGCCCTGAAGTCCAGCGATTTTTGCCTGCAAACGGCGGATACCATCGAAATGAAGGTAGCTCGCCATCTGTTGAGTGGTGAGACTGGAGATAAGATTCAGTTGAAGGTTTCAGCGCTTTTTAATCAAATACCGGTGGACGTCATTCCTTTGCTGGGATTCATCACGTTGGATCCGATGAGGATTGAGTTGCAATCCAGACTTTGGCCGTAAGCTCACTGTAGTTTTCTCTTTCAGTGAAAAATGGAGAATGCAGCTCGTAGGGAATTACCCCCTGGATTTTTCGGAACACGTTTGCATTCCAAAAAGATCGGAAAGGGAGAAAAGATTACATGCAATCTTGTCAAAATCTGGCCTGTTTTGCAGCTTTGTCGCTGATGTTGATGGTTTGCTTTATATTGCTGCCGCTAGCCGCCCCCATGGATGATCCATATTTATGGCCCTCCGGAGCGGAGGAGTTACGGGGAATTCGAAATCCGCGGGTCTTCTCCTCTCCAAATCCGAATGCAAGTTCAAAAGAGCTGGAGGCACAGTTCCTGGATCCACCGGCTCAATATCGTTCCATGCCTCTGTGGGTCTGGAATGATGATTTGGAATGGCCGCGGCTTCAAGAGCAACTTCTCCAATTCAAAAACCAGGGAATCGGCGGGGTTTTTGTGCATCCACGTCCCGGACTGATGACCGAGTATTTAGGGGACAAATGGTTTGATCTTTGGAATCGGGCTGTTTCTGAGGGAAAGAGGCTGGGACTGAGCATCAACATTTACGATGAGAACAGTTATCCTTCAGGATTTGCGGGTGGACATGTTCCAGCCGCGGCTCCTGACACGGTTTCGCAGTTTGTGACTTTTTCCCCAATAGAATCCAGTCAGAATATTCCATGGAAAAGTGCGGAGACTCTGTCTGTAGTGGCAGTAATGCGAAATGAATCGGGCGAAATTCAAAAATCGCGCAGGGTCCTTGAGCCTGGGGACGTTAGGTCAGAAGAATCGCTTCTATTGTTTTCCTTGCGCCGGGCGGGAGGAAATCCCTGGACCGCAGGTTTTCCTTACGTGGATTTGATGAATCCTGAAACGGGCCGGATGTTTCTGCAAACAACCTTTGAGGCCTATAAGAGTCGATTCTCCGGCGAATTTGGCAAAACAATCAAATGGGTCTTTGATGATGAGCCGCTGCTTGCCACCGCTGGGGCTTATGATTCCGCTCAAAAGGCCTTGCCGCTCAGCCGCTATATATTGGCCAAATTCCGCGAACGATGTGGTTACGATTTGGTTGATTTTCTGCCATCTCTTTATTGGGACGTAAATGATTTCCGGAAGGTCCGGTTTGATTATTGGCAGACATTACATGATTTATGGAAGGAAAATTATCTACGGCCGCTCTTCTTCTGGTGCGACCGAAATGGCCTTCAATTCACGGGGCATTGGATGGAACACGAGTGGCCTTATCCTTGGATCAGCCCAGCAGATGCCTCGCTCTACGCTTATGAGCATGTCCCCGGCATTGATATGCTGGAAGGCGCTAATTTGCGGTTGCAGGGGAAAGATCCGCATATGCTTTTCACAATAAAACAGATGGCCAGTGTAGCTCATCAGTTAGGCAGACGAGCCTTCTGCGAGGCTTATGGAGTTGCAGGATGGGATAGCACTTTGGAACACTACAAACGATTTGGCGATTGGCTGATGGTCCATGGCATCAATTTCATAAATCAACATCTTTCGTTCAGCACCATTCGCGGAGCACGAAAACGCGACCATCCTCAGAGCTTTTCAGATGTGGCCCCTTGGTGGCCTTATTATCGGTACCATGCGGATCATTTGGCTCGAGTCAGTTATATGCTGAGCCAAGGGCAAACCCATAATCGAGTTTTGGTCCTGGAACCAACCACATCGGGATTTCTTTGGGCTCGTAGAGATGGTGAGACTCCTGAGTTGGAAAAGATGCGCTCCGATTTTGATGCCTTGATGCAAATGATGGCAGACAGGCAAATTGATTTTGACTTGGGGGACGAGTACATCTTGGAGTGGTTTGGGAAGCAAAAGGGATCTTGCTTGCAAGTTGGAGAGGCTTCTTACGATGTTATCATCTGGCCAGAAAACATGCTGAATGTTCGCCATCAGACCCTCCCGATACTCAAAAACTTTTTGATGGCGGGAGGAACTTTGGTGGCGCTCGGCGATGTGGCGAAGTATGCCGACGGACGACAAGACTCATCAATTCAGAATTGGCCGGCCGAGTTTTCCAGACAATGGATTCGCGTTTCAAACCGGGAGGAAATGCTCAAAGAATTACAGCGTCGATGTCCCCCTCGGATCCATTTTGAACATTCTTTGGGAACAGTTGGAGTTCATGAAAGATTTCTGGAGAATGGGGAGCGTATTATTTTCTTGGCTAATTCAGGTCTCGAAGCAATCCACGAAAATATTACTGTTTCAAAAGCTGGAAGCGTGGATAGTTGGGACACCGTGAGCGGAACCATCAAGAAAATCGCCGTTTGTCCGGAGAAGGGTAATATCCAATTTAAAGTAGACCTTGCTCCGGCTGGAAGTGCGTTATTCATAATTCGCGAAAAAGAGGACGAATGCGTTGAGCCTTCCTCTAAGCGATCGATTGCTGGCTTCGAAGAAGTGCATCCTTCCTGGAAAATATCGGCACGGTCTGACAACGTTTTGGTTTTGGATTATTGCGATCTGCGATTAAGTGGAGAGTCCTTCAAAAATATAAACACGTGGGAGGCCAATTGGAAGATTTGGCAATCTCATGGATTTGAACGGCCCGCCTGGGATAATGCCGTCCAATTTAAGACAAGAGTCTTTGACCGAAATATTTTTTCCGAAAAATCAGGTTTTGAAGCTAAATTTGAATTTGAGATCGAAGATGTCAACGATTTGAATAAACTTGATTTAGCAGTAGAATCTTCTGAGATGTATCAGATTTCGGTGAATGGTAAGGTTGTCTCATTTGCTGCTGGGCTTCGATGGTTGGATCCGCATATTAAGAGGATTCCCATTCGAACCTACCTTACTTCCGGGAGAAATGAAATTAAGATCCTCGCTAATCCATTTGATGTACGGATGGAATTAGAGAACATTTATCTGCTAGGGAATTTTGTGGCAAGCCCCCAGTCCAACGGTTTTATGATCAAAAAGCCGGTGAGTCTGAGCTTTGGATCCTGGGCGAATCAAGGCTATCCGTTTTATAGCGGAGTGGTCCAATATGATGCTGAAATTGATGCCGGAAGCGGCAAGAAGAACATTCAGATCAAATTGCCTAACTTCCATGGCGCATTAGCTGAAATATTAGTTGACAATAGACCCTCAGGCATTTTGGCTTGGCCTCCTTATGAAGCTTCCATTCAGTTGGGGGAACTTGGAAAACATTCCATTAGCATCAGAGTAGTTTCCACGCCAAGGAACCTTTTTGGCCCATTTCATAATCGGGAGAAATTGAGAATGCGCGCATGGCCTGCTGCATGGGCAGATTTCCCCAAAAACCAACCCGCAGGGAGCAATTATGACTTCGTTGACTATGGTCTCCTACGCGAGCCGATAATCAACCTCCAATAGGTAGGCTAGAATCCGTTGTTTTAAAACGTCTGATAAGGTATATTATGTAAACTTATAAATAGGCCAAAAGAATTTATGATTATAAAACTTCTCAATCATTTTTGTGCTAATGTTCGGTCCCCTATTTTAAAGTCACCTCATGAAAAGCTGTTTGGCGAAGTGCGAATTTTGATATAATCTACGAATATTTAATTGGGATTTTTTATTTGCCTATATTTTATTTTTCTGTCATATTATGTGACAGATATTTTCAATAACATGAGGTTGCAAAAAAACTATGAAGTTCAGTTGCCTATTTCTTTTTGCCGGACTATTGTCTGTCTCCTCATTATTGTCGGCTCAGCAGAAATTGTATTCTTCTGCTGGCTTTTCGTCTGTCTCGTCGGTGTCGAATTCGTTTGATGATTCCTCGAGTGATCTTGTGGTCAATGTTGCTTTGGTCAATGTGCCCCTAAACATCAAAGATGCCAAAGGCCACTTGATCACTACATTCGATCCGGCCAGCCTCCGTGTATATGAAGATGATCAACCGCAGACCATTCAGCGAATATCTAAAGATACTGATCTTTCGCTAAATATTGGCATTCTTCTTGACGTCAGTAATAGCATAGCTGAGCGTTTCGCCTTTCAACAAGAGACTGCGAGGGCATTCCTGTCATCTATACTCAAGCCTGCTTATGATCAGGTTTTTTTGATGAGCTTTAACTCGGAATTTTTCTTAAACCAGGATTATACCGATAATCCGATTCTGATTAGCAATGCTTTAAGCCAGATCCATCCTCGAGGTTTTACGAGACTCCATGATGCCGTTCTGGAGGGTGGGATTAAGAAATTGGCCCCTCTTGAAGGAAGGAAAGCGCTCATCGTCATCAGTGATGGCGATGATAATGCGAGTTCGCATTCCCTAAAGCAGGTTATCAGGTCAGCTCAATTTAATGATGTTGTCATTTATTCTGTGAGCACAAAACCTCATGGTTCTGGCGAATTGAAGTTGTCAAAGTCCGAAAGAGGTCTGGCCAAATTGGCCTCTAATACGGGAGGCGCAGCCTTTTTTCCGTCCGGATCAACAGAATTTGCCAAGAGTTTTCAATGCATTGCCCAGGAATTGCGGAGCCAATTCATCATCGCTTACTCTCCAACAAACGATCGAAAAGATGGTTCATACCGTCGAATCAAGGTGGAATCTGATCAGAGAGAGCTCCTCCTAAAGGCTAAAAAAGGATATTATGCCCCTGCCTTTTAGTCTCGGAATATTGACTTTTGACACTTTTGGCGTGCGCATGCCTATATGATCAGATCAGCGGTATCAGAGACAAAATGAGAATGGGAAAATCAGGCTGCTCTTTTTCGGCTTAATTCCCTTCTTCCCCGGTCCCAAATTCAGATTCTGTTCAGAGAGATGGTCATTTTTGGGGGATGCACTCCATACTTACTTAGTGACAAATGGTTTTCGGCAATTGGTGTTCAAAATCCCGCGAGGAATTTCCTGGCATTTTTCCAAAAAAATAATTCCTGTAGTATCCCTCCCAAATCAAAATCCCGCTGCAAAAATACACAAAAGGCCTTGACAAATCTCTTTTTAATCATTATAAAAATTAAGTTTTGTTTAGCACTCTCTGCGAGTGAGTGCTATTAAATCAATCCAAATCATTATTGCAGAAGGAGAAAGAGTATGAAGTTGCGTCCTTTGCATGACCGAATCCTGGTTAAGCGGATTGAAGCGGCTGAGGTTATGAAAGGTGGGATTATTATCCCAGACACCGCTAAAGAAAAGCCACAGGAAGGCAAAGTGGTAGCTGTGGGGAATGGGAAAATCCTGGAAAATGGGACCCGCTTGGAGATGTCCGTAAAAGAGGGAGACAGCATCCTTTTTGGCAAGTATTCCGGCACAGAGGTGAAAATCGATGGAGAGGAATATTTGATTATGCGCGAGGATGATGTCCTGGCAATAACAGCCTAGGATCCTATCGCCCAGACCGAGAATTTAGAGCCAATTTAGAACCTTTCAATCAATTGAAACCAGATTCATTTATCTTTCAGGAGAATTTTTATGGCAAAGCAGATTATTTGTGGTGAAGATTCACGACAGGCCATCCTGCGAGGAGTAAACAAATTAGCCGACGCCGTGAAGATCACTTTGGGCCCCAAAGGCCGAAATGTAGTTTTGAGCAAGAAGTTCGGATCGCCCACGATTACCAAGGACGGTGTAACCGTGGCGAAGGAAATTGAGCTGCCTGATCCTCAGGAAAACATGGGGGCGCAAATGGTTCGAGAGGTCGCCTCCAAGACAAGCGATGTCGCTGGCGACGGCACGACCACTGCCACGGTCCTGGCTCAGTCCATCTTCCGCGAGGGAGTGAAAACCATTGCCGCAGGCGCCAATCCGATGGCCTTGAAACGCGGTATCGATGCCGCAGTCGGAGCTGCCGTAGAGGCGGTTCGGCAACTGGCTAAACCAGTCGAAGGTTCCGCCATTGCACAAGTTGGAACCGTCTCCGCGAATGGTGACAGCCAGATAGGCAGTATCATTGCCGAAGCCATGAAAAAAGTCGGCAAAGACGGAGTCATTACGGTAGAAGAAGCCAAGACGATGGAGACTTCGCTGGAAATCGTAGAAGGCATGCAGTTCGACCGCGGTTACCTTTCCCCTTATTTTGTCACTGATCCTGATCGAATGGAATGTGTCCTGGAAGAGCCTTTCATTTTGATCCACGAGAAGAAGATCAGCAGCATGAAAGATCTTCTTCCAGTCCTCGAGCAAGTGGCGCGGATGGGAAAACCTCTAATGATCATTGCCGAAGAAGTTGAAGGGGAAGCCTTGGCCACTTTGGTTGTGAACAAACTGCGTGGCACCTTGAGCGCAGCGGCTGTAAAGGCTCCTGGCTTTGGAGATCGTCGCAAAGCCATGTTGGAAGACATTGCCATTTTGACGGGCGGCAAAGCCATCACGGAAGATCTGGGGATTAAACTGGAAAACTTGAAACTGGACGACATGGGAAAAGCCAAAAAGGTCGTTATCGACAAAGACAACACGACCATCGTTGAAGGGGCCGGCAAGCCCAAGGCAATTGAAGGGCGCGTAAAGCAATTGCGAACTCAAATTGAGGAAACAACCTCAGACTATGACCGGGAAAAATTGCAGGAACGGCTGGCGAAGCTGGTGGGCGGCGTAGCTGTGATTAAAGTTGGGGCCGCCACCGAGACAGAAATGAAAGAAAAGAAAGCCCGCGTAGAAGATGCCATGCATGCCACTCGCGCCGCGGTTGAGGAAGGAATCGTGCCGGGGGGTGGGGTTGCCATGATCCGAGCCATTCCCGCCGTGGCCAAATTGAAGCTGGAAGGGGATGAGCAGATCGGCGCCAACATCGTAAAACGGGCGTTGGAAGAGCCACTTCGCCAAATCGTAGCTAATGCCGGCATCGAAGCTTCCATTACCGTGGAAAAAATCAAATCCGAAACAAAATCCAATTTCGGATTGAATGCTGAAACGGGAGACTACGAAGACCTGGTAGCGGCTGGTGTAATTGATCCAGCCAAAGTGACCCGTACGGCCCTGCAGAATGCAGCCTCCATTTCCGGCTTGCTCCTCACCACTGAAGCCATGGTCTCTGAGATCCCGGAGAAGAAAAAGGATGCTCCCATGCCTCCTCCAGGCGGTGACATGTACTAAATTGTATTTCTGGGAGATTCTTCTCATCAAGCGGTCAGTTTTGTACTGGCCGCTTTTTTTTTGCAATTTAAAGTCAAAAAATCACTAAAATTAACTACTCGCATGAATGCTTTTTCAAAAAGAAAACTTCCGCATTGTGACTTGTTACAGTGGAAGAGAGACGAGGCAAAGAATGTACAGAAAGGAAAATCTGAGTCAGCTTACTCGAATCGGCGTGAAGGCTGCCCAAGAAAGTGGCCGCACACTTATGCAGTATTGGCGGAGAGAAATTCCTAACTACCGTCGCCTCAAAGGAAGAAACGATCTTGTCACGAGCGCTGACCTAGCATCTTGTGAAACCATCAAAAAGGTACTGAAAGGGTATTTTCCTTCCCACGGCTTTTTATTTGAAGAAAAGGAGTATTCTGAATTAAACGATTCAGAATACCTGTGGATTGTGGACCCGCTTGATGGAACAACATTCCATAATCGGGGTTTGCCCAGCTTCAGTGTCATTATTAGTCTTCAATACATGGGTGAGACCCTTCTGGGTATCACCTATTCTCCAATGCTGGGAGATGTTTTTGTCACGCAAAAGGGAAAAGGAGGCTGGCATAAAAACCGTCATCACGGAATATCTCGACATTTGGAAGTTTCAAAGACCCGAAAATTGGCCCAGGCCATCATTGGTTATAGCCACGGAAAAACCGAAGCTCAATCGCGGCAGATGGGCCAGCTCATCAAATTCCTTTTCCCCCTTTGCCGTTCGATCATTTCCCTCGGAGGCGCGGATATCGGGTATGTCGCCGCTGGAAATTGCGATGCCTTTTTCGACAATAGTTCCACTGCCTGGGATTTTGCCGCTTTGGATTTGATGATCCGTGAAGCGGGTGGCTGTTCCTCGGATTGGACGGGAGCCGCTTGGAAAATAGATTCGGACTGTATTCTCCTTAGCAATCGATATCTGCGGAAGACTTTGCTTGAGGTCTTGGGCCGAATTGTGGCCGATTCCCCAGGCTGAGAAGGTTATTGTCATTCATCATCTCTTTGACAAAAGCGTTGCGAGACGAAAGAAGAGAGCCCCCCAAGCGATTCCCGTTTCGGATATTCCTTGACCTGACCGACCTCTTTGTGAACTTATCCCCTTGTGCTAATATGGTGCCTGTTGATGATCGAGGATTCTTATGGACAATATTTCGCTCTTTAGACACGAGGGAGAAGCCAGGATTCACACTCGCTTGGAGCCGCGACTTGACAAAACTCTCCTGGATATTATCTGGCTGGCCGCCCGCAAAGTCGGGTTTGACGAAGATCAGTCCCAACAGATCGCCATTACTTTTTTTGACCCAATTTTGGAGCGAATGAATGAATTTCCTGATAGTAATCCTCCTGAAGCAGATCTGTGGATTTTGCACTCCCCGGGTAAAATGCAATTGAAATGTGAAGTCAACTCCCTGAATCTCCTCTTGGATCGGACGTACACTCTTTAATCAGCGACAGTTATCTTTTCGTTCATAGGAGTCAACTTATGGCTGCTCTACTGGATCAATTTCTGCGCGACGAGTTGGAAACCTTAAAGGAAAAAAAAATATTCAGGCGTCTCAGAATACTAAAAGGACAACAACTTCCCAGCGCAGTTTTTGATCAATTGAAGGTAGTAAATCTCTCTTCCAACAACTACCTCGGCCTGGCTACGCATCCGCGCCTAGTCGAAGCGGCCTTGAAGGCCACCGAAAAATGGGGAGTGGGCTCAGGGGCCGTCCGAACTATCGCCGGAACGATGGAAATCCACATGGAATTGGAAGAACGTATCGCCCGTTTTAAAAATGTTGAGGCTTGTGTCGTCTTTCAATCAGGTTTCACTGCTAATGCGGGTACAGTAGCCGCGATTTTAAACAAAGGGGATCTGATCATATCGGACGAACTGAATCATGCCAGCATCATTGATGGCTGCCGTCTGTCGCGTGCTGAAATCCGAATATTCCCGCATAAGGATTTAGATGGACTGCATAAGGTTCTGGAAGATACGCGGGATCATCCTGGCAAGAAGCTGGTGATTACCGACGGCGTTTTTTCCATGGAAGGAGACATTGCTCCACTTCCCGGGATCGCGGAGTTGGCGGAAAAACATGGTGCGATTATGATGTTAGATGACGCCCATTCGAGCGGAGTGCTGGGGCGAAACGGACGTGGGACCGTGGACCATTTTGGGCTACATGGGCATGTGGATATTCAAGTGGGAACGCTTTCCAAAGCCATCGGAGTTCTGGGTGGCTATGTTTGTGGAAGCAAATCGTTGATCGAATATCTCTACCATAAAGCCCGCCCTTTTCTTTTTTCAACTTCGCATCCACCCGCCGTGGCTGCGTCCTGTCTGGCTGCATTCGATCTTTTGGAGCAGGAGCCCGCTTTGATTGATCGGCTATGGGAGAATACTCGTTTTTTCAAAGCAGGCTTGGCACGGCTAGGTTTTAATACCGGCGAAAGTCAGACTCCCATCACTCCCATAATCATTGGCAAGGGTGAGCTTGCCATGCGCTTTTCGGATGAACTTTTCCGGGAGGGAGTCTTTGCGCAAGGGATCAGCTATCCCACAGTTCCCGAAGCGAAGTCTCGAATTCGCACCATCGTCACAGCCACTCATTCTTGCGAGGAATTGCAATTTGCTTTGGATACTTTGGAAAAGGTTGGAAAGAGACTGGGGATCATATAAATTGCAGCCTCTCCCTTGTATAATTTCAGCTCAGAGAAGAAAAGATGGCCGTTAGCGGGTATCTTGTTGGGTGAAACGCCACAGCAACTTTGCATAGTCAGATTGGGTATCTACATCCACCAATATGCCTTCCTCTTCGACGGGAATATGCAATATGTCGCGCTGATGCGCGCGTATAACGGATTTTGCCCCCGTCTCCAACGGGGCAGATGACAATTCCGCAAACAAGGACTTCCCGAAGATCACGGGGTGTCCACGTTTTCCCTGAAAAGTGGGGATGACAATTAGGCCATTCTCCGCTGAAAAATTTTCCACGAGAACATTAATGATCGCAGTGCTAATCAGCGGGTGATCACTCAGGATAACCATCACCCCATCCAGCTTTTGCCAATTCAGCGCTCCAAGGCCGCATTTCAGGGAGGATAGTTGTCCAAGTTCGTAATCGGCATTGAGGATCGTACGATTGGCGGGCATTTTCGCTTGCGCCAGTATCTCCTCATGCCGATGTCCCAAAACCACGATCCATTCCGTAAGTCTGGAGTCTTCGACATTCCGGATAATTCGTGAAAGAAAGGTTTCCCCTTCAAGCGGCAGAAGCGGTTTAGGTCTGCCCATCCGTTCCGATTTTCCAGCCGCCAGGATCAGTCCGGCAATATCCTTGAATGTCTTGGTTCGAGAAATCACCACGGATTTGCCCTTCCCCATGATGCTATCTTTGGAGCATTCAAATATTTTGTTTCGGAAAAACGCAGGCAGAGAATTCCGATCAGGCAAAACTATCAGGCGCCAGAAAAATCTCGAGCCGCAGGTAGCCCGGGCAGACTGGACGCAGCGAATATAGCTCGCAAAACGGCGGCAGACAAAGCTTCAGCGGCCATTGTGCCCAGCTGAATCAGATTCACTTCAGAATGTTCCTTTCCCGTGGAAAGAACAAAGACCGCATCGCCATCCAAGGGGGTGTGCACGGGAAAAATGGTGCGAGCTAATCCTGCTTGGGCCATCCGAGCCAGTTTGGCTGCTTCTAATTTTGTGAGCTTGAGATTTGTAGCAATGACACCGAGTGTGGTGTTTTGCGGCCGAAAAAAAAGACTTGTTGGCATTCCCTTCAAAAGAGCCTCTCTGGCCGGAGAAAATTTTGATCCGGCTTCATTCCTGGCTCCAGCTGCGATCCTGCCATTATCCGGATCATAAATGTCACCCAATGCGTTCACTGCCACCAACGCTCCCACAACCGCCGATTGACAAGCACAAGACGCCGTGCCCAACCCACCCTTCATGGCTCGCGACATTCCAAATATTTTGCCGACAGTCGCTCCTGCTCCTACTCCGCAGTTCCCTTCTAAAGGAGGCTCCGTCGAAGCATTGCGGCAGGCTTGATAGCCGGCAGTACGATCAGGACGGATCGCCGGATCACCTAAATCCAGATCGTACAAAACCGCGGCCGACACAATTGGGACTTTTACCATCCCAGTGTCAATTCCAATCCCCTTTTCCTCCAGATATTGGACGACTCCGGAGGCAGCCTCCAAACCGAAGGCGCTTCCTCCGGAGAGAAGCACGGCATGAATTTTCTCGACGGTATTCAGTGGGTCGAGTAGATCAGTCTCACGCGTCCCCGGGGCGCCGCCGCGGACTTCAATGCCAGCCACGGCGCCATCCTCCATTAAAACCACCGTGCATCCGGTGGGTCGGCGCGTATCTGTATAATGTCCAACCTGAATGCCTGGAACATCGCAAATTGAATTTTCCCTGGAATTTTTCATGCCGCGATTTCCCTAAATAATTTCAGTAGAATCCAGTCGAAAAGCATTGGGCATAAATTCAGCGGGCTCTATCCATGGCTTCGAAAAATGATTCCAATTCCTTTGATTGCGGCAGCTGGAATTGCAGAACCTGATTCCGCTCGAAGCACAGGGGCAATTAAGAGGAGTCTTTCTTATAGGAACCGAGTATTTTCAAAAATGTGGCAATTTCGGATAAGTGCGCGATGGCATTTTGGCAATTTTCCTGCCGCATATTGCCGGCAAAATCGATGTAAAAGAAATACTCCCACGGGCGTCCGTGCAAAGGGCGGGATTCAATTTTATAAAGATCCACGTCCCTCAAGGCAAAAACGCTCAATGCGCGAAAGAGAACGCCGGGCAAGTTCTTCAAAGAAAAGACAATTGAAGTTTTGTCAGCTTCTCGCGAAATGCGGACTTTCTTCGCAAGGATGAGAAAACGCGTGTAGTTTTCCGGGTTATCCTCAATTCCTCGCTTCAGAATCTTCATGCCGTAGATTCGAGCAGCCAGCTCGCTGGCAATGGCCGCCCCGTCCTTCAGCTGTTCCTCTTTAATCTTCTTTACGGCGCCGGCTGTGTCATAGACCGGAATAATTTCCACGTTCTTAAGTTTGGAGGTGCTGTTTTGGCATTGCATCAAGGCTTGAGGATGAGAATAAACCCGGCGGATTTGACGCAAGCTGGTGCTCGGATGAGCGATCAAATTGTGCGACACTCGCAGATTCTTCTCCCCCGCAATCTGCAGATGATATTTGAGCAGAAGGTCATAATTCTGATGGATGCTCCCGGCCAGAGAGTTCTCGATTGGGATCACCCCATATTTCACTTTTCCCCGTTCCACCGCCTGAAACACTAATTCAAACGAAGGACACGGGAGAAGGGTCAATTCATTTTCAAAAAAACAGACCGATGCAATTTCACTATAAGCCCCGCGTTCCCCCTGAAAAGCCACCTTTTTTTTCCCACTGCGCATGAAGATCCACCTGGCGTTGAAATATTTTCTCTATCTATATATCAGGGGGATTCATGCAAATCAAGTAGCGAATGAAAATGGGCGCATCTCAAAGGTTATCCCACCGGGGACATCATTAGCTATCAGAGCTCAATGGCCCCGATTTTTCAATACTTTCAATGCCACTGATAGGGTGCCCAATTCTGCTTTTATGTTCAATGCCCGCAGATTAAGGTTGCGAGCAATTCACTGTTGATTCTCTTTCATCCACTCCCCTCCCCAGAATGAAATTCCAAGCCGTTGACAAATACAACAGAATTTCTGACAATTAAACTGTAAAGCGACTCCTAGGACAAGTGATTGCCGGATTCCTCCACCAGTTCCTTTTCATCCTCGGCGAGAGAACTTGATGCGTAATATCGGATGTCTCTTGCCGTCCGTTGTTTGATTTTCAAACTCTTCGAAGCAAGGAGGTGTTATGAGCATCGTAAAGCGCTTGAGGGATTACCTGGATGAAAACCGGATTTCCTACACACACTGCACACACCGGTTGGCATACACCGCTCAAGAAATTGCAGCGGCGCAGCATGTGCCGGGGAGAGAAATGGCTAAAACTATTGTGTTAAAGGCGGATGGCCAGTTTGCTTTGTTGATCCTGCCCGCAGTAATGAAAATCGACCTGAAATCTTTACGAGACGAATTGCCTTACAAGCACCTTGAATTGGCCACGGAGAAGGAATTTACTTCCCTTTTTCCCGACTCTGAAGTGGGCGCAATGGCCCCTTTTGGGAATCTATATAATCTGCCAGTCTTTGTGGATAAGTCGTTGACGGCTGATGATGAAATCGTTTTCAATGCAGGAACCCACATAGACACAATTCGAATGTGTTATCAAGACTTTGTTCGTTTGGCTCGGCCTGCAATAGTCAATGCTTCAATTCGGCTTGAGATGGCTGCTGGAGCCTGATTGACGACGATGGTTGTCACGCCCTACGATCAGGAAGGATAATAAAACTGTCCCCAGGATGTGGCATGGCCAGTGGGGCAACAACAACATCCGTCGGTTGGCGGAAGTTGTTTCACCCTTGTCTTCCAGCTGACAGATCGCACCGGACTATGCGCGGGCCTATCCGCGAGTCATGCGGAAAAAACAAGGATGTCGGCTGGTCCATCTCCGCGGAACCGCCAAAAAGAAAGAAATCTAAATTTGAGTTGATCATTCCCCCTGTAAATGGGGACGGAGGGGTGTTATCCCTTGACCCTGCGCTCCTGTTTGCGCTAACCTGCCCGTTGCTGGTTAAAACCAGTAAAATTCTCGAAGCGAATTGGCCGCGACATGACTTCTCCCCAGGCGGCATGTAAACTCACCGCCTATGCTAAATCAGGTGGCTGAGCAGCGAAACTGAGTCCGGTGGACTTGGCTGCCATCCTAAGAAAGTTGCCGAAAGAAGATCATCCGCACATTTTAGTGGGTGTGGAGAGTTCTGACGACGCCGGAGTGTATCGATTGACCGATGAGATTGCCCTGGTGCAAACGGTCGATTTCATTACTCCGCTCACGGATGACCCTTTTCTTTTCGGGCAGATCGCAGCCGCCAATTCATTGAGCGATATCTATGCCATGGGTGGGCGTCCTCTGACTGCCTTGAATTTGTGTTGCTTTCCCGGCTCCGGCATTCCACAAGACGTGTTGGAGGCCATTCTTCGGGGAGGCTTGGATAAAATCCATGAAGCTGGCGCCGTTCTGATTGGTGGACACACTGTTCAAGACGATGAGTTGAAATATGGATTATCGGTCACTGGAGTGGTGCATCCCAATCGAATTATTTCCAACAGCGGCGCAAAGCCTGGTGACCATTTGATCCTTTCCAAACCCATCGGATCCGGGGTTATTTTTGGTCCTGCCAAATCGGGTAAGTTGTCAGAGCAGGTCTGGACAAAGGTGTTGATGGACATGGTCCAGCTGAATCGAACGGCTTGCGAATTAATGTTGCAGTATCCAGTTAATTCCTGCACAGATGTCACCGGCTTTGGATTGGGTGGGCATGCCGCGGAAATGGCCCGGGCCAGTGCGGTTCACATCAGAATTGATGCAGGCAAAGTTCCCTGCTATGCGGAGGCCTTGGAATTAATTAAAAATGGCGCCAAAACAAGAATGACGGAATTGAACCGAGAGTTGGTGTCTGAAATCTGGCAGTGCGCACCTGAAGTGCCCTCCGAAGAGGAGCAGCTCTTGTTCGACCCGCAAACTTCGGGCGGGCTGTTGATCTCATTGCCCGCGAAAGAGGCTCATGAGTTATGCCGGCGACTTCATTCATCCGGGATTGACAAAGCCGCAATTATGGGAGAGGTCATTTCTTCCGGCACCCCGCGATTGGAGATTATTCGAACTCGATGAATCGGGTTCAAATGGAAGTAAGAGAAAAACGATGGATCTTTAGCCTTGGGGAAAAATAACATCTCCGGAATGTGGGCTGCACGCTCCACGCGGGATTGTACCCCGATGAATCACATCATTTGACAGGAACTCTGACACGATGAATATTATTCCTTTTCGCGGGTATCGTTACAACCTCGACAAAATCGGCAAAATGGACGATGTTATTTGTCCTCCCTACGACCAATTTAAAAAGGGGTTGGATGATTTCCTTTTTGCTCGTCACCCCTACAATTTGGCCCGGATCATTGTGAATAAAATCGAGCCGGGAGACTCTGAAGAGAATAACCGCTACACGCGCTCCAAGGCGTTGCTTGACCTTTGGCTGTCGGAGGGAGTTTTCATTCAGGATGCTCGCCCCTCAATTTATCCCTACTATCAAGACTACAAGCTTTCTGATGGAACTTCAAAGACTCGCAAAGGCTTCATTGCCCTGGGAGAAGTCACAGATTATTCGGACCATGTCGTTCTCCCGCATGAAAAAACTCTCTCCAAGCCGAAAGAAGACAGGTTGCGGTTGATGCGGTCGACTTATGCCGACACCGGCTTGATTTTCATGCTCTACTCCGATCCCGCCGCTGATATTGAAAAACTTTTGGATCAACGTGCGTCGAGCTCATCATTGAGGGAGGCCCTCGATCTAAATCAGGAGAATAACCGGATTTGGCGGATCGACGATTGTGAGAGTCTCAAATCCGTTATGGATATGATGAAGGACAAAACCGTGATCATAGCCGATGGGCACCATCGATACGAGGTTGCGCGACAATTCCGCGATGAATCAAGAGGAAAGTCATATGAGAATCCCGCATGGGAACTCTATCGCTACAAATTAATGAGCTTCATTCGGCTAGAATCGGAAGGAATCACAATCTTTCCCATTCATCGCCTGATCCATGGCATTGATGGTTTTGAAGAAGGCGAGCTCCTGGGACGGCTGAGTTTATTTTTTGAGATTTCTCCTTTTCCTTCGGGGGATGAAGAGTCAGTCGTTTCCCGGTTAACTTGCCACATGCATGATTTACAGCTCAAAGATGAAAATGTCTTTGGCTTGTATCTTCCCAAATTGAAAATTTTCTATTGCCTGAGATTAAGGCAGGATCAAGCTTCTACGGTTTCTTGGCCGAAAGACAAATCTCATGCCTGGCGGAAATTGGATGTTTCGGTATTGCAGGAGATCATTCTTTCCAGGGTTCTGGGAATTGGGGAGAAAGCGTTGGCGGATCAGACGAATTTGGAATACGTGAGTTTTAGCCAGGAGGCGGTAAAAAAAGCCGACGCTGAAAAATATCAATGCCTTTTCCTGATGAATCCCACATTAATTGATCAAGTAAAACTTGTGGTGGAAGCTGGTGATCTCTTGCCTCAAAAATCTACTCATTTTCACCCCAAACTGATGGAGGGTCTGGTATTCGCAAAGCATGTATAATATGAGAGGAGATAGGCGCTATCAATGCCTAAGCGCTGATGGTGAGACTTGTCTCCCCCATTGGCCTCCGGCCATTGGCCAAATATCCATATTTTGCGACCATTATTGTCGTTTTACGTTCCCTCTTCATTGGCAGACAAGAATCGTCCTAGTTTTAAAGGTCCAGATAATAGCCTGTCTCGCCGTGTTGAGAACTATCCAGCCCCTCAATTTCATGATCCGGGTCGACTCTGAGCCCAACAGTCCAATCGATCAATTTTATGATGATCAATGAGACCACAATGGAATAACCCCAGGTGACAAGCACAGCCATAATTTGATTCAGCAGCTGCGCAGGATTCCCTTGGATCAGTCCAGCGGCGGCGGGATTGATTATTTTGGATGCGAATACACCAGTGAGGATCGCTCCCACTGTGCCGCCAACACCATGAATTCCGAAGGCATCCAGGGAATCGTCATATTTGAACTGGTTTTTAACGTAAGAAGTGCTCCAATAACAAATGTAACCGGTCACTCCACCAATTGCCAGCGCAGACATTGGACCTACGAACCCAGAGGCTGGCGTGATGGCCACCAATCCCGCCACGGCTCCCGAAACCGCTCCCAAAGCGCTCGGCTTCCCCTTATGAATCCATTCCGCTGCAGTCCATGAAAGGGTTGCCGCCGCCGCCGCAAAATGAGTCACAACAAAAGCGCTCGCGGCTAGCCCATTCGATGACAAAGCACTTCCGGCGTTGAAGCCGAACCATCCAAACCACAGCAATCCTGTTCCGGTCAGGGTCATGGTGAGATTGTGAGGGATGAATAATTCTTTGCCATAGCCTAGCCGCTTGCCAATGACCAAAGCGACAACTAGAGCAGAGACGCCTGAACTGATGTGAACCACGGTTCCACCCGCAAAATCTAGCGCGCCAAAGACTGCGGAAGGATCACCAAAGCGCAGCCATCCCCCCTTTCCCCAAACCCAATGGGCGATGGGATCATAGACGAGGGTGGTCCATGACAACATGAAAATCAACATGGCGCTGAATTTCATGCGTTCCGCGAATGCTCCCGTGATTAATGCGGGTGTGATAATGGCAAACATCAGCTGAAAGGCCATGAAAAGCTGATGGGGCACGGTGGGAGCATAACCATAAGTGTCAGGTCCCAACCCGATGCCGTGCAAAAAAGCCCAGGACGATCCTCCCCAAAATGAGCCTTCGTGAAATGCCAGGCTATATCCAATCAGTGCCCATTGAACGGAGACCGCGGCAATCAGGATAAAGCTTTGGAGCATTGTCCCTAGCACATTTTTTCGACGGACCATGCCTCCATAAAACAAGGCCAGTCCGGGAGTCATCAATAATACTAATGCCGTGGATATTAGGAGCCAAGCTGTGTCTCCAGAGTCAATCTTCACGGCGGAGGAAAAGGCTGCTACTGCGCTGGAATCACCGCCCTGCCCTAAAATGATGGTGGAGGAAAAAACGGGAAGAAGGAAAATCGACAATAAGAAAATAATTAGGCGCAGCGGGAGAGAAAGATTACGGGTGTTCTTCATGGAATAAACCTCGTGACTAATAATATTCAGGCCTGCAATCAACTGCTTCAATAGGTCAATTGATGCGTCTTTGCAGCCCTGATCGAGGATTAGACCACACCCGCCTTTCAGGGGTCTCATCCCTCTTCGGATGAGCCATGAGGAAACCGCCGTCTCTGCGCGGCGGCGAAAGGTCCTGCACTGGACATCTCCAAGGCCACTTTGCCTTGGTTTTTAAAAGCCTCTCCCTTAGAATAATAAGGAATTGGCTTTTCCATTATTCTTAAAGTTAACATATTCTTAATCGGCCCTGAAATATTTTTCTGTATTCGCTTAACTCTTCGTCAAAAAGGAGAATGTTGAATGATCGAACCATGTCACGAGCGTGAATTGGCCGTTCTCCTAAGTGGAGGGCTCGACAGTGCCGTGTTGACCGGCCTTTTGGCGCAACAGGGGAAAATTGTGCACCCCATTTACATCCGGACTGGATTGCTCTGGGAGGATGTGGAACTTCGATGGCTCCAGGCTTTTGTTAAAGAGGCGGGGCTCTCGGGGATCCGATCGATCAAGGAGATCCTTCTTCCCGTCACGGATCTCTATGGTACTCATTGGAGCATTACGGGTGAAAACACTCCCGGTTTTGATTCTCCCGATGAAAGGGTTTATCTTCCGGGGCGAAATTTGCTGCTCCTCTCCAAATCCGCCTTATATTGCTCTTCCTTGCATTTGACGGTTCTTGCTTTAGGTCTTTTGAAGGGCAATCCCTTTGGAGACAGCAGCCCTGAATTCTTAGCGAATTTTGAGAGAGCCGCAAGTTTGGCTTTGAATTTTTCATTTCGTCTTTGGGCTCCCTTTCGAGATTTATCCAAGCCCGAAGTGCTTTCCATGGGCCGCCATCTTCCATTGGAGTTCACTTTTTCCTGTATTCATCCTATTGATGGGCAGCATTGTGGAAATTGCAATAAGTGCGCGGAGAGACAACGCGCCTTTGTGTTGGCGGGCGTGGTGGACAAAACAATTTACAGAACGGCTCTTCTATCGAGGGAGCGTATTGGAAATTGAAGCGAATAATTTTCAAAAGGGAATGAAAATCTCCAAGAGCACGCAACATGGTTGAAAAGACAAATTTTCCTCTATAATATCTTCGTAGAGAAAGCAATATTCATCAAAATAGCAAATTTTTTAGTTAATTATCGGGTACAAAGCCCACGTGGTGGGGCATATTGCCTATTCCCAATTCTCCTAGGGAAAGGTAGAATGATCGTGACAGTCTGGTGATTTGTCTTAAATACCTCATGAACAATCAGAATCCCCAACAAAATATTCATCATCATTACCTTGGAGAAATTGCTAGTGCGACGAAGTCTGCAGTCCTCAACCACCTGCTCGATATTTTCCGGCAGGCGGATACCTTTTCCCGATTTATTGAGAATTTATCCCATTTCCTTTGCCGGGAATTTCACTGCCAAACGATCCTATTTTCAATCTACGACCTCGACCGAAAGGAATTGGAATATATTTATCCCACTTATGCCACTGAGCTTCCAATTCACCCAAATCCAAGCCCCGCCGCCGATGCCATTCAGAGCGGCAAGATATTTTCTACGCAGCGGCTCGACAAGTTTCCAAATTTGCAGCCACTTTACAGCCATCTGGGAAATCCGGGATTGATCCGCGCCTGTCCCTTGGTATGTCGAAATAAATTATTGGGGGCTGTCGAATTGGTTTATATCGAGGGACAGGGTGAAGATGACTCTGCTTCCCCGGCTTATCTCGAAGTGGTCTGTGCTTATTTGGGGCTTTTTATCAACGATTTTTCCCTTTTTGAACAAGCGGCTCGAATGATCCTCGTCGAAGAAAAACTATCTGAGGTCAACGAAAAAATCAGCTCTACTCTCGATTTGGATGAGTTGCTCGACAATATTATCCAAGCTCTATATTCGCTGGTCCCTTGCGATGCAGCTGGAATCTTTTTGTTGGAAAAAGATACTTCTCGCATCCACCGTATGTTGGTTTATGGCTACAAACCCGAAGTGAATCAGACACAGCTTTTAGAGTTGGGGGGAAAAGCCAACGAAATCGTTCGCAAGACTGGGCGTGCAGTGATTATGCGGAACTTGCTCAATCAACCGGCCTATCCGCGGGTGACCGAGTCATCTCGCGCGGCAATGCTCGCGCCCATTTTGAGCAACCATCGCAGAATTGGAGTTTTTACTTTGGAGAGTGGCACGCTTGATGCTTATACCTCGACCGATTTGGATCTCTTCAAACGTTTTTCGCTCCAGGCGGCACTCTCCATCGAAAAAGCGCAACTCTATCAAGCCCTGCTCGATAAGAATAAACTCGAAAAGGAATTGAGTATTGCTCGGGAAATTCAAAACAGTTTTCTTCCATCGCGCGAGCCGGATCTTCCCGGCTTTGACTTGGCTGGAATGAATATTCCCTCACGGCTTGTCAGCGGAGATTATTACGACTTCATCCGTATCGTGGAAGGGCAATGGGGAATCGTGGTGGGTGATGTCTCCGGCAAAGGGATCCCCGCCTCTTTGATTATGGCCAGTTTTCGCGCCAGTTTGCTTGCGGAGATCCGAAATAATTACGCGATCAGTGTCATCATGTCCAAAGTCAATCGGCTCCTCTGGGAAAGCACGGCCCCGCATCAATTTGTTACCGCTTTTTATGGAGTTTTGGATTTGGAAAAACGGTTGCTGACTTTTTCAAATGCTGGACATAATCCGGGGTTGATTCTGCATGTGAATGGCACTTTTTCCATCTTGGAAATCGGCGGCCTGGTATTGGGCGCTTTTCCTGAATCGGCATATGAAGAGAGTTACATCGGATTGGTTCCCGGTGACATTCTAGTGCTCTATACTGACGGGGTTACTGAAATCTACAATGAAGAAGGAGAGGAGTTCGGTGTCGAGCGGCTCCAGGAATTGGTTGCGGCCAACCGGAATATGACTGCAGATCAAATGGCGCAGAAGATTAAACAGGAAGTCTTGGATTATGCGCCCAACGGCGCGATTCAGGATGACTTTACCTTGATGATTTTGAAGGCACTCTTCAGTTAAATTTGGTTATATAGAGTCTTCCAATAAACGCTTGTCACTAGAGCTGTCTTTCCAGGCTGGGGCCTTGCATTTTAACCAAGGAGAAGTGGCTGCAATCCACAATCGCTCTTATCGATATCCGTCTCCCTCCCATTGGACCCTTCAGATTCCTGTGCCCTGCACTCCGTCGCTCCATTGAAAATATTTGGAAGGCTGCAATTTTTGCGAATTTTGATTTTATGAAATCCGTGGTTTAAGATTATGCGTCCCCAAATCATGTTACAGTCGGACTGGAACGAAAAGACGATGTGGCGGCTTGTATTGAAATCCTTTCCACCTAAGCATACAAAGGTTCGCTGCCTTAAGGTTCAGTGTGCGCCTTTGCCCAAAAGAACGATAGGAATGGTTTTTAAGATAATCATCAAATCGAGGACCATCGACCAGTTGTCGATGTATTCCAAATCCAGCCGCATCCACTCATCAAAATCAATATTATTACGACCACTGATTTGCCACAGACAGCTCAATCCCGGCTTCATCCGGAGTCGGCGTCTTTGCCAGCGGGCGTATTGATCGACTTCTTCAGGAAGTGGAGGCCTCGGCCCAACAAATGACATGTCACCTTTCAAAACATTGATAAGCTGAGGAAATTCATCCAGACTGAATTTCCGAAGCCATTTGCCCAATGGCGTGCAGCGAGGATCTTCTCTGATTTTGAAAACAGGACCGGACATTTCATTCATGTGGCCGTACTGTTGTTTTAGATCTTCCGCCTCTTCAACCATGGTGCGAAATTTGTAGAGTACAAATTTTCTGCCACCTAATCCGCTCCGCACCTGTTTAAAAATGACGGGCCCGCGGGAAGTGAGCTTGACTAAAATGGCGATCAAGGTGAGCAAGGGAGACAAAACCACTAGCAGGATTGCCGCAAAAACCAGGTCCACAGCGTTTTTGAAAAAGAGCAAATATTCATTTTGAGGCGTGGTAGTGAAGGTCAACAACGGCAATTCGTAGAGGGCCTCCAGGTAGACTTTCGAGGTTACATGTGGGAAGAAGCTCAACATGACGCGAGTTTTCACCCCCTCCTCTTCACAAAGAAGAAACAACTCTTCCAGTCCGCTTAAAGACTCTAGCGAGACTGCCAATATCACTTCGTCGATAACAAAACGCCGGACAGTCTCTCCCACTGTTGAGAGTGAAATTAGCGGATATTTCTCCAGAGCCGGATCCGCCGAATCGGTCGCATTTTCCTTCACAATTCCCACAATCCGATAGCCCCACTGTCGCGCTGATTCCAAAACGCGGACCACTTCAAGAGCTTTTGGTGTAGTACCGACAATTAGAATATTCTTTTCGCCATCTAAGATGTTATGAAAGAAGTGCAGGGAACGCCGAGCATAAATTCGAAAGATCGTGAGGAACAGCAAATTCACTCCAACAAAGATCAGGATGAAGGGGCGGCTGATATAATCAAGTTTTAAAACGAAAATAGAGGCACTAATCAAAACGCTTCCAGAAATCACCAGCAAAAGAGTCTCACGAAAAAGTGCCCAGTTATCTTCAGGCAAGATGGAGTGTTGGCTTTGTCGAATTACCGCAAACAAACCCAGCCACAAAGCCAATACTACCAAGAGTAACCCCACATAATCTTCAAATGGAAATAAAGGGGCAAAATATGGGGATGGAAGCAACCATCGCAGGTAATAGGCCGTCAAAAATGAGAAGGAGGAGACTAGCGACTCAATTACGCCGTAAGATAGCGAGGCGATTCGATACTTCTTCTTGATCATATATTTTATTAATTATTGGGTTCTTAGTATCGACACTCCATGAGTTGAAATGCAAGTCTATCTTACCCTCCGAGTCGATGTCAATTTAAGCCCTCTCGGGATTGCTTGAATTATGGCGACCGCGCAGCAGTTTGAAATTCCTTATCAAATTACACGCCCATTGCCAGCCGACCAATCGCGGCGCAACACCTTCGTCGGGCGCACGGCAAACACATAATGTTGACTTCCAAGAGGGCGGCCGCGGCTATCTCTTCCCTCCCCCAGGACTAAAATTGACTCTTTTGTTTCGCAGAGACATGTGGGTTGGATTGCTGAATTGGCCGCCGGCGGCTTAATGGCAAACAAGGGCTGTGTCCTCTGGGCTTGGCCAGTGCATGAAGAGGATGCAGTCCAACCTGGAATACGAATTTGATCCTCTGAGTGCATTTATTTATGCTAAACTGAAACAGATTCTTATGGTTAACCTATTTGCTTTTTCAAACTCCGCCTCAGCCGGAAAATGAAATCATTTGACTTTGCTATGATCAAGACAACACACCGTTATCTCTATTGGATTTTTGTCGCGTGGATGATCCTTTGGACGGGTTGTGCGGGTTCCAATTCTTTTAAGCAAGGAAGGAAACTGGAGCGTGCACACGATTTCGATAATGCCGTGACTTATTATGAGCAGGCTTTTCGATCAGACCCCAAAAATCAAGAATATCGTCTCTACTTTGAGCGGGCCCGCTTTCAGGCGGCCATAGCCCATATCGATCAGGGACGCAAATTGAAAGCAATGGGAAAATTGGAGGAATCACTCCCGGAATTTCAGAGAGCGTTTCTTATTGATCCTTCCAACGCCATGGCTGAGCAGGAAATTCGAGAAATTCAGCGACTTATTGAAAACAAGAAGAAGCAACTTGAAACCGACCAAAAAGTATTGGAGGAACTAAAAGGAACACCCACAATCTCTCCTCACGATCAGCTGAATCCGGTCAACAATTCTTTGATCACTTTAAAGCTCACTGGGGAGCTGAAAAGAAACTACCAGGCTATTGCCAAGGTTGGAGGGATCAATGTGATTTTTGATCCCGACTTGCCGGATAACAAACTCAAACAGGCAATGCCCATCGACCTGTTCAATGTCACAGTGGTGGAGGCCCTCGACATCCTGGCCCTTCAGAGCAAGACTTATTGGTCGGTTGTGAATGGCAGCACCATTATTGTTGCCCAGGATAACAATACCACCCGGGCATTTTATGAAGAGCAGATCGTCAAAACTTTTTATCTAAACAATTCCCTTTCGAAAGAAGATCTCAACGATGTAATCATGATGCTGCAACGGGTGCTGCAATTACAAAGATTTGCCCAACTCAATAATCAAAATGCCATTGTAATTAAGGATACGCCAGACAAGGTGGCGATAGTGGAAAAGATAATCAAATCCATTGATAAAGCTAAACCGGAGGTCCTCATCGACGTGGCTTTGATGGAAGTGGATCGTGGGTTTACTCGAAATCTGGGAGTCTCTCCACCGACTGGAACCTCCATTACTTATGGCAATGGAGCAACGGGGACAGGCGCCAGCACAAATACCATTACCTTGGACAGCTTAAAAAGCATCAATGGCAGTAATTTCACCATGACTATTCCCAGCACCACTTTAAATTGGGAAATGTCCCGAACAAATGGCCGGACATTACAAAATCCCACTCTGCGGGCGACCGATGGCAAAACGGTCAAATTGACGGTAGGGACAAAATATCCGGTTGCCCAAGGTGGTTTCTCTCCTTATGTCTCCGGCTCTATTGGCGGAACGCCTTATGTCAATTTTACATATATCGATATCGGTGTTCAGATGGAAATGACTCCGCGCGTCATGTTGAATCGGGATATTTCCCTGAATATAAAAGTCACCGTGAATGCGAAAGCTGGCGAAGTTACACAGAGTACTTACACTCAGCCTATTTTGACCCAGCGTACGGTGGAACAAGACATACGCTTGAAGGAGGGGGAATCCAATGTAATTATGGGGATCATTCAGGATACTGACACCTTGACTACGGATGGCGTTGCCGGCTTGGAGAAGATTCCCATTCTTAAGTACCTTTTTTCTTCCCGGAAAACTACAAAGGACGAATCGGAAATTATCATAGCCATCACGCCTCATATTGTGCGGCTTCCTGAGTTGTTGGCGGAAGATTTGGAGCCGATTGCAATATTGGGAAATAGCCCGATAACTCCGCGACTGTTGAAGCGAAATATTCCTGGGGGGATGGGAGAAAATCCTTCTCCAACCGAGAAACCTGAAACTGTTCAGTCGAAGTCTTCCCTGCCCGCTTCAAAAGGTCCAGACGCTGAGGGCAAGCCAATTCCTTCCTCGGAAAGAGAAGTCTCGCCTGCTCCGGCTGCTCCGAAATTGACATTTTTAAAACTTGTCCCCTCTCAAAACGAAGTCCTGCGGGGGAATCGGATCGGCCTTTCCGCGATGGTCGAAAATGCCCAAAATGTTTTTGCGGCCTCCTGTTCGCTCAGCTTTGATCCAAAGCTCTTGAAATTGGTTGATGTGCAAAATGGAGGCTTTTTGAGCGGGGACGGAAAATTATTGGCGCTGGCTCCCCGAATTGAAAATGAATCCGGGCAGGCCGTGATTTCAATATCCCGTCCCCCCGAAAGCGCTGGCATCAATGGAAATGGCGTTCTTTTAAACCTAATTTTTGAAACGGTGGCTCCTGGGGTTGCCCAAATTTCCTTTGCTCAAGGGACAATTCGCGATGCGGCTCAAAATGCATTGCCTGCCAGTTTCTCTAGTACCCAAATCACCATTAAGTAGTTAATGCGACCATAGGCAAGCGTGAATCGTCGATACTGGATAAACCATTTTTGAATATTATGGAATGTTGGACCATGTTGGATTCGACGGTATGAGATATCAAAAAGGCATGACGTTGGTGGAATTGATCACTGTCGTAACCATTGTCAGCATTCTGGCGATGATGTCGCTTCCGCTAACTCGCGTCACCATGAAAAGGGAAAAAGAGATTGAATTGAGACGGTCGCTCCGGGAACTCAGGGAAGCCATTGATCGATACAAAGATGCCGCGGATCGTGGATTCATTCAGATAAAATTGGGATCTGAAGGATATCCTCCAGATTTGGATACTCTGGTGGAGGGAATAACCCAGATCAACACGGTCGACAAAAAGCTTCGATTTCTGCGCAGAATTCCTCTGGATCCTATGACAGGCAATGCTGAATGGGGGATGCGCTCGACTTCCGACAATCCCGATTCTTCTAGTTTCGGCGGGCAAAATGTCTTCGACGTCTATTCCAAGAGTACTGGTACCGCTCTGGATGGATCAAAATATTCGGAATGGTGAGTGACCCTGTGTAAAATCCAGCAAAAGATGGTAGCCCAGAGCATCCAGAGGAATGGTGAAAGCTCTATTTAACGACGACATTGATTCTTAAGACAATTCCTTCGGACTGGGGGACTGATTGGGGTTTGCGCCCTTTTGATTTTATACTGTCCTATTATTGAAGATGAAATATTTAGTCTCAATTAAACGACAATCTAAGGGGATCCTTTTTTTCAACCGTCCCATTAGACGCTATCTTGTTTATGAATATAATCGGGGTTTTACCTTGATTGAACTAATGATCGTGCTCGCGATCATTTCCATTCTAGCTAGTCTGGCAATCCCTATTGGCAACCGTGCCATCCTGAGAACTAAAGAAACGGTACTGAAAAGCAACCTCCACACCCTCCGAAATTTGATCGATCAATATACTGCCGACAAATTGAAAGCCCCTCAATCTTTACAGGATTTAGTGACAGCGGGCTATTTGAGGGAATTGCCCAAGGATCCTATCACTGAATCCGCCGAAACCTGGGAGGCTGTTCAAGGAGATACGAATCTACTCCCCGACCAAACTGAAACCGGTATTGTGGATCTTCATAGCGGATCAACACAAATTTCGACTGAGGGAACGGCGTATAATACTTGGTGATTTCCTTGCTGGGCCAGGTGGTGGTCGATCTTATTGGTGTAGATAGTGTGGATTCCCCCTAATTTTCTTTCCTGATGCCAGTTGGCATTATCATTTGCGAAAGGGACCCGCCCGAAATTTTAGCGGCCGAAAGCCAACAGCCGCGATCGAATTCCCTCCCCCCAATCTAGAGCAAATCTGTTTACTTTTAATCCTCTCTTTTAAAATTAAATCTAAAAGGGTGGCTAATCGGATTCTCAGGTAAATAGCAGCCACAGTGAATCAGTCTCACACGGAAGCCTTGGACCTTTTGGCTAAGAAGTAGCCTGGTGCCACACTCCATAAAATGCACTCACCGTGGCTGGTTCAACAAGATAATGAAAAAGGGATGATGGAGGCGGCCTGCCCTCAGGCCGTCTCAGCAGGTTTGGCAAACTAAGCCGGGGCAAGGGCACCTCGCCTCCATCCACGCTATTTTCTTAGGAGCTCCCCATGCCAGCGCGGCTGGCACAACAAGAGAATGAAAATTTATGGGTCAATCCCTTTTTTAGTTGAAAATGAGCATAACCTTCAAGCTGCGGGCTGAACCAATTTCGTTAGGTTTTCCTTTTTCATTGATCTGCGAAGGGCTTTTAAATGACGAAAGCCTTTCACCTTTCTTAGCCCGGGCTCAATTTCCAGCAACGACGTGGCTATCCAACGCTGACGCTGATCGCTGTTCTTCCAGTAACTGACTCGATGCGTCAAACGCTCCAATTGCCGGTTCACATTCTCAATGCAATTGGTGGTTTTAAAACTGGTCCCTAATTCTTCAAATAATCCCAACCGATGCAGAGTCAAAGTTTCTTCTAATCCTTCTTTCAGGCTATCCACTGCGGAACCATTGATCAGTCGCAGTTCTTTGGCGATTCGGTCCAAGGCTTCTTTCGCCTTTTCATAACTGGGCTGCTGATAGGCTGTCTGCATTTTCTGCCGGAATCGTTTTGCTTGTTCCCGGCTCAAATAACTGACTACATTTTCCCGTTTGTGCCATTGGCAGCGTTGAATCAAGGCTTTCTCTGCCAGCTTTGCCTTGATCCCTTTATACAGCCCTTTGGCTCCATCGATGATGAACAGAATTTCCTGTTCGGTCTTCAGTCCTCGGTCCAGCAGTTGCTGAATAAAGTCTTGGGACACTCGTTGGTTTTCCGTACTGGCTTCCACAAAACCCAGCAGGATCTTTTGCCCTTCGAGCGTAATCCCCAATGCCACGATCATGTCAGTTTCTGCCAGTCGCTTCCCGTCGATGAAAATCGCCACAATGTCGTGCTGGCTCAAATCCCGAGTCAAAAACGTTTCCAGCTTTCGGGCCGTCGTTCGGATGAAATGTCGGGACACACTGCTCTTTTTGATCCCAAACGTTTCTGGCACACAGAGGGCTGCCTGCTCATATTGCCGCTGGCTAATCCCCCGGATCACCCGGTTCAAAACCTGATGATCTAATACCTTCGTCTTTCGAAAGGCTTGATAACTCTCCAACGGAACTTCTTGTCGAACCGCGACATTTCTTACCCGAGGCACTTCGAGCCGAACTTTCTGATCTCCCAAATAAACCGACCCTGGGTTTCTTCCCCAGCGCCGATTCTCTGGACTCCGGCTGGCTCCGCGGCCAACCCGCTGTTCTACTTCTTGCTGCAATTCTTCTTCCACAGCTTTCAAGCCCAGAGGGATCAACATCTGGATCAGTTCAAACCGACTGTCCAAAATCCTAACTTCTTCTTCAATTCGTTGTCTCTTTTTTCTGCCCTCTTTGCCCTTGATTCTTTTTCCGGTCCGAATTACTCTCTGTCCCATGCATGATCTCCTTATTCTTGGTGTCTACCTTGCCGGGTAATTCACCTCTGTTTTAAGCGAGGTCATGCTCCTTTTTCAACTAAGTTTAGGACTTTCACAAATTTATTCCCCTTTTGAAGGGGGATTTTCTAGGGAGGCTGTAAAATATGCGAAAGAAGATTGTCGGGAACATTGCTTGCATTGCTAGACGGAATTCCGCTTGTAGCGAGGTTTCCAGGGTAGCCGTGAGATTTATCCCACGGGAACGGGCATCCCATGGCGGATACGTCGTGTAGCGACGTTTGAACTCCGGCAATTTGCCCAATTATCCACGGTCGCTACACGACACATTCGCAAAAGGCAATGCGTGAAGTTGGCCCTAAAGGCCGATCTGCCTTCGATCACCGCGGCGATGCCCTAAAATGCCATCGCTGCTTGTGCCGGAATCAAACAACAAGGCATTCCAAGGGTTGTCAAAACGGTCTCTGGTATTACCTTGAACCTTAATATGTTGAAACTCCAGGAACAGGTTCCGGCTTGCAAATTGCTGGATACTCTGGCCCCGGCGCTGGGCTGATGCAGACCGGTCACCGCCATCTATTGTTCAACGGCAGTCATTGCCGCAGAGATCCATCAATTAAAAATTTTCAAAATATCGACTCTATAAAGAAACTTATTCGGTTAATGCGCCCCAACCAGCGGAGGCAATTATTTTTTGGACATCGCCTTGCCAAGCCCGGATTTTGCGTTAGCATTTAAATGGGATTAGTGTAGGCAAAAATATTCATTTTTGTAGTTATCCTTATTTTTTCAATAATCTTCGCAATTAATCTGAGCCTTGGAGAAGCGACCTTGCGCAAGCAATTGATCATCGGATTTATCGGACTGCTTTTTGTCGGGCTTGCTCTGGGTCTGCTTTCACTCACCAGGAATACACGGAATAAGAATGATTCTTCCCTTCATTCTTCTCCCATCTCCTATCAATCCAATTACGCTCACCTAAAGCTGTTGAATTCACCGAACGCCATAGCCAGGATTGGATCGGTGGAACTAACCAGCCAGGATCTCAAAGATCAGCTTAAAAATTCCGCCACGAATCCTGAGGAATACCATTCATTGTCTGAAGCTGGTTTGTCCGCAAAGGTCCAGGAAACTTTTGACGAGTTGGTGGAGGATGAACTTCTTGCTCAAGAGGCATTACATCGGGGTATCGACTCCGTTTCAACGGATAACGAGCGTCGCCGCGTTCTTGCCGTCACGCTGATCCAGGATGAAGCCTCCAGACAGCCACCAATTACGGACGTAGAAGAGCGAGATTTTTATAAAAACCACGGAGAAAAATTTACGCTAGCTCCCTCCAATCAGGTTCGGGAAATATTCATTCCTTTCACCTCGAAGGACGACCTTAACCTAAAAACCGGACCGACTTACCAAAAAGCCAATAGTCTGGCGGAGAGAATTCGGAGTGGAGAGTCAATGGACTCGCTAGCTCGGAAATATGCCCCTAAAAGCATGGAAAAGGCAGCTGGCTACGAATTTACAGGTGCGGTGATGGATGAAAAGGACGCCGCGACGGTGCTGAATTTGAATCCTGGCGTCATAGCAGGGCCATTCAGAGTTGAAGGCGGCTTGTCGATTTTCCAGGGAATCTCCCGGATTCCCCAAAGGTTCATTCCCTTCTACAAGGCACAGCCAACTATTTATCGATATTTAGAAGAGCAGCGGATACTGCGGATCAGAAGAAAGCTCATTGAGCAATTGAGCCAGAAGATATTGGTTCGAAAGATTGAACCTTCCACGGGAAAGCTTTGACCTTTCAATAAAGTCATTTAAAAACTTGATTTGCCTTGAAGTATGATTAACCCAAGGAGAGGGGGAGAAACTTATGCCGCCGAAACGTTTTTCCGGGTCAGCCAAATTAATGATTGTGTGTTTCGCATTGGGTCTTTTGTCTTATTCGATCTGGGTGTTCGATGATCTTTCGGCCCAATCACTGACGGACAGGGCTAACTTGCGGGCCCAATCCGTGCATTCTGGGATATCCCAGAATGCACCAGGTTCTGAGGATCAGCGTCGTGATCTTCGCCGGACCCCTTCTTCTCAAGGCACCCCAGACGGAGGTAAAATTTATACCCCTGCCGATTTAGCCTATTATTTAGATGCCAGTCAAATTAGTTTTATCCGTCCGGGATTGAAGTTTACGATTCAAAAAGTGACCATAGGTGACGATCGGAAAATCCAAGTGACCTTTATGGTTACTGACAATTTGGGATTGCCGCTAGATCGTTATGGAGTTTACACTCCAGGCCCTGTCAGCACAAGCTTTGTAGCGGCCTACATCCCACAAGGCGCTGCACAGTATGTCGCATACACGACGCGAGTACAGACCAGCCCGATCACGGGAGTATCGGCCACACAGGCTAGTACCGATTCTGGAGGGACTTATGCGCAGGTCGGCGATGGCACTTACACTTATACATTCAAAACGGTGTTGCCTGCCGATTACGATAAGACCGTGACTCATACCGTTTCTGTTTATGGCAGCCGTGATTTGACCCAATTTGACCTCGGCATCCAATATGACAATAAGGTTTACTCGTGGGTGCCCAATGGCAGTCCAGTCAAAGTGATCCGCGATGTAATCACGACCACCACTTGTAATAGCCGGTGTCACGATCCCTTATCGGCGCATGGGGGCTCCAGGCGTGAGATTGGACTCTGTGTCCTTTGTCATACTCCTCAGAGCGTTGATCCGGACACGGGGAATACAGTGGACTTGAGTGTGATGATCCACAAGATCCATAGCGGTCCAAACCTGCCCAGTGTGAAAGCCGGGACGCCTTACCAAATTATTGGATTTGGTCAATCAGTCAACGATTTTTCAAACACGACTTATCCTTATGATATGCGCGCCTGCACCCATTGTCATGATGGGAGCGGGAAACAATCCAATAATTATATGACTAGACCCACGGCAGCGGCTTGTGGATCATGTCATGATGATGTCAATTTCAAGACTGGTGAAAACCACCCGGCTGGAGCCCAAACTGATGACAAGTGTGCCACTTGCCACGTTCCGGAGGGTGATTTGGAATGGGATGCCTCCATCAAGGGGGCCCACACTATTCCACGCTTTTCCAAACAATTGCCCGGCGTAGTTTTCAATATAACGGGGGTGACTAACACCAAGCCCGGTCAGAATCCTTCAGTGACCTTTAAAATAGCCGACAAGTCTGGATTTCCAGTCGAAGTGAAGCAGATGAACTTCTTGAATTTGGTTTTGGCAGGTCCGAATACTGACTATGCGTCCACGATTAGCGAGAGTGTGCTGGGAACATCAAGTAGTGGTGGATTGGTCACATATACCTTTAAAAAACCCATCCCTGCGGATGCCGAGGGAAGCTTTACGATTGGGATAGAAGGATATCGAAATGTGACCTTAAATCCAGCTCCTCCTACGGAGAGTGCCACCGTACGAGATGTTGGGTTTAACCAATTGATAACCGTCGCAGTCACTGATGCTGAGCCGGTTGCGCGGCGCCAAGTTATATCGCAGCAGGCATGCAACAGTTGCCATGGGTCCATCGCATTACATGGAACAATCCGCCAAAACGTCCAGTATTGCCAGCTCTGCCACAACCCAAATGCTACTGATGTGTCCCGGAGAACTGCCGCGCAATTGCCAGCCGAATCTATTCATTTAAAAACTATGGTCCATAAAATTCACAGGGGAGAAAATCTGAGTAATGATTTGACCATTTATGGATTTGGTGGGTCAGCGAATAATTTTAATGATGTTACATTCCCGGGTGACCTGCGAAACTGTCAGAAATGTCACCAATCCGGGACCGAGCAAATTGCCTTCCCAAGGGGACTTTTGCCGACTGTATCTCCACGGAGCCCAATCAATCCAATGGGGCCGGCTACAGCTGCCTGTCTGTCCTGCCATGATTTCCAGGAAGCGGCAGCTCATGCATCGTTGAATTCTTCTCCAACTCTGGGTGAATCTTGCCGGGTTTGCCACGGGCCCAATTCGGAGTTTTCAGTGAGCCGAGTTCATGCCCGATAGTATGGTGCCACATATTTTCAACAACACTTAAAATTCCCGGAATCAGTCTATAAGTAGGCTGGTTCCGGGATATCAAGAAATTAGGATATGTTGGGAGGGGATTAATCATCTTTCTTCCATTTTAAAACGAACGTTGCCATGCCTGGCAGTAGAGAGTAACTACGTGGAAAGGAATAAATCCCATGCGCGACGTGAAAAAACGCCCCGATTGCTTGATCCCGCTCTTTTTAATTCCGATAGGGATGCTAACGGTGGCGTCTATTATGGCAGGCCCTCAGCAACCGGTGACTTCTCAGGAGAAGCAGCCTGCCCCCAGTGCTTATGCGGGCTCGGAAGCCTGTGCTTCCTGTCATGAGGATCTTTACCAGAAATTTCAAAAGAATCCTCATCAAATTTTGGAATCACACCCTAAGAAGGGCTGGCAGAAAAAAAGTTGTGAAGCGTGCCATGGTCCCGGCGCCACCCACGTGGAGACGGCTGATGCCCAACAGATCATCGGATTCAGCAAGCTGGCGGTTCAACAAATCACTACTCGCTGCTTGAACTGTCACGGACGCATGGACCAACATGCCGGCTTTGCCGGCGGCCTCCATGGACGCAACCAGGTCTCCTGCACCGACTGTCATAACATTCACGCGCCAAGCCAGTCGGTTCACCTCTGGGCCGTGAAATCGGATCAGTTATGTGTTCGTTGTCATCGCGAAAATCTGGCGGCATTTAACAAGCCCTATCGTCACAAGCTTCAGGAAGGCATGATTCAATGCGTGGATTGTCACCAGCCTCACGGAGGGCTGAATCCGCGACAAATCCGTGTTGCCAATGGCAACGAAGCAGCTTGCCTGAAATGCCATACAGATAAGCGCGGTCCCTTCGTTTTTGAACACGAGCCCATGAGGATGGAGGGGTGCACCGCCTGCCATGAACCACATGGATCGGTTAATACCAAGATGCTGATTCGCAGTCAGGTTTCTCAACTTTGCTTGGAGTGCCACTCCATGTCTACTGGAACTTTGGGGTCACAACCCCCTTCTTTCCATGACTTGCGCAGTCCGCGATACCAGAACTGCACTAATTGCCATCTCCGGATTCACGGCTCCAATGTGAATTCCAAATTTTTGCGATAAGGGGGGATGCCATCATGAGGATTTATCTTCAAAAACCTGAATTCTCATTCTTACGAATTCGGGCCGGGTATTGTGCCATCCTCCTGTTGGGACTTGCCAACTGGCTGGCCCCTTCCTCCGGAATGCTTTGGGCTCAATCGCAGTCCGCCGATGCCGCCACCCCCGTGGACACCACAACCTCAAAAGGCAGTTCAGAAGGGTCGGAAGGCCTGGGGAATGTGGAGGTCGGATACCGCTGGACCGCCGGATTCCGGGGAAGCCATGACATGTACCGAAACTTAGTGAACCTGGACCGCGGGCCTAACTTGCTCAATGCAAACATCAATTTCAGCAATCCCCAGGGAACCAATTCCTATCTCGACCGTTTCAGCCTCACAGCTTCGAACTGGGGAGTGGATCCATATAATAGCGTACGCCTGTTTGCGGAAAAGTATGGAGCCTATCGTTTCACCTTCGATTACCGCAACGTGGATTATTTTAACTATGCCCCTAATTTTGCCAATCCACTTTTGACGGAGGGAGTATTTCTCGGTCAGCACTCTTTCGATATGACCCGCCGGTCCATGGACATGGAATTGATCCTCAAACCGAATTCCTGGATCTCACCATTTTTCGGATTCTCCCGTTACACTGGATTTGGCCCCGGGCTTACCACCTTCACCGCGGATGGCAATGAGTATATGGTGAATACCCAGTATGACGATGCCACCAACACATTTCGTGGCGGATTGATATTCACCTTTTCAAAATTGAACCTTACCCTCGAACAGGGTTTTATGAAATTCCACGACGACCAGCATATTTTCCAGACACAACCGGGCAACAGCGGCAATCGGCAGACGCCACTTTTGGGCCAGACCATGACTCTGGATCAGCTCGATCAAAAGTATCACACCACTGGGAGTACGCCGGTGAGTCGTGTTCAAGTGACGGCTTTCCCTCTAAGTAATCTGACAATTTCGGGACGATTTGTCTATAGTCAACCTAACACTAATTTTAATTACGATGCTCGTTCGGCGGGAAACTTTGTTTCTTTCGACGTACTTCGATTTTTCTCGGGCGATGTTGTCGATAGCACGGGAACCGCTGATCGACCACATAATTTGGGGAATTTATCGATTGAATATCATCCCTTTTCGCATTTGAGTTTTGTTGACAGTCTCTACATCGATCGGTTCCATATCGCCTCCAATTCCTCTCTGGGACGGGCTTTGAGCGGGACTACGCCGATTAGCGATTCACCTGATCCCGGGGGTACTTACGCCAACACGGAATCCAACGCTAATCGATTTGCCGTAAATATGAACCAGAACCAGTTTGAAGGAATTGTTTCGCTAACGAAGAATATCTCATTCCGGGGCGGGTATCGATATGTTTGGTCGGAGGCTCAATTGCAAGATTTGGCCACCGGGGAATCCACGATGACGGATTTGACTAGAAATGTCGGATTGGCCGGTTTCAGATTTCGACTTCCCAAAAAAGTCGATGCGTTTATGGATTTTGAATCCGGCAGATCCAGTGGAGTTTACAACCGGACCAATCTGCTCAATTACACAAAGTTCCGGCTTCGCGGCAAATACAGCCCGATCCCCTCTCTCAGCATCAACGCTTCGGTTACTTTGTTGGATAATTCCAATCCCCAAACCGATATCAACTACAACTTCAAGAACAGGGGATACACTTTCTCCCTAGCATTTGCTCCAGCAAATGGCGAGCGGATTTCCATGAGCGTGGACTATTCGCGCGCCGATTTAAACTCGGATATTATTTATATCATTCCGCAACTTTTTACCCCCGGCAAATCTGTCTACATCGAAGACAGCCATTTCGGTGGATTCAACTTTTCACTAGCCATCGCCAAGGGTAGCCGCCTTAATGTGGGATATGGGGTCATTTCTACAACTGGATCCCATCCATTAATCTACCATCAGCCTCGAGCCACATTGGAGATCCCTCTTTCGAGGAGGTTTACTTGGATCAATGAATGGCGCTATTACGACCTTCTTGAGAAGCTATATACATACGAAAATTTCAGTACTAACTTGCTAACGAGCAGCATTCGTTTTAATTTTTAGGATATTGATTCCCTTTCTGTCGAAGATCGATGAACAATCTGTTTTGGATATACTGCAAAAATCCTCGGATGGCAGAGGGCAGTTTTTCTCCCCGGTCAGATTTTTCGATCAGAATGGATAAATTTTGAGCGGCTTAAGATTTTGCATAAAGCTTGGGTGTTTTTCAATCTCGGAGGAGAAAAGCCATGGCAAAACTCCGTTTTAATAGGCGCATCGCCGCCACCTGGACGATCGTTTTCGTCATTGCATTTGCTCTGCTCTCTGATTTGTCGGCCCAGAATACACCTTCAAAGACTTTAAAAGGTCACAAGGGCGCCATATCTTCTTTGGCTTTTTCGCCAGATGGGAAGATACTGGCCAGCGGAAGCTTCGATACTACGGTTCAACTATACGATGTTCATTCAGGTGAGCTCAAACAGACGTTAAGGGAACTCGATAAAAAGGTCTCCGCGGTGGTTTTTTCTCCTGATGGCAAAATTCTCGCTGGCGGCAGCTGGATGCTTCATGAGTCCGGCTCTGGCCAGACAGGCAAGTATGTAGGGGAAGTCAAGCTGTGGAACTCCGAGACAGGCGCAGTCGCAAAAACGCTTACTTGGCGATCGGCTCCCATGTGGGCGCTGGATTACTCGCCACGCGGCCAACAATTGGCAGCTGGGACGGGCCTGGTGAAAAAAGAAGATGGAAAATATTACGGACAGGTCATCATTTGGGATGTTGAGAGCGGTGAAATCAGCTCAACTTTAACAGCACATTCCGCTCCCATCTGGTCTGTCGGGTTTTCACCCGACGGTCAAACCATTGCTGCGGGAAGTGGATTGGATGCCCAATCTCACACCTATGAAGCCTTGGTATGGAACATTTCCACGGGTCGCCTGAAATTCGTGCTGAAAGGGCACACGGGAAGGGTGATTTCCGTGGCCTTTTCCCCTTCGGGAGACGTAATCGCCACGGCCAGTGCCGATCATACCGTGCGCCTCTGGGATGCTAAATCGGGCGCCTTAAAGCAGACTTTGGCCAAAGAGGGAGATGTCGAAGAGGTTCAAACCGTAACAGCGGCGAAGACTCCGTATTCTGATCGAGTCAAATTGGAATCCCCGGGTTTCTTTTCAGTCATTCAGAGCGGATGGACCAATTCAGTAGCATTCAGCAAAGATGGGAAAATGCTTGCCGGAATTAGCGGAAGCAGGAAAATTCAGGTATGGGATCTTCCCTCAGGCAAGTTGGCCCATTCCATAAATTCGCCCGCTCGCGGAATTTATTCCATTGCTTTTGCTCCTGACGGGGGATCGTTGGCCACGGGAAATGCTGATGGAACAGTGCACCTCTGGGATTTGGCTTATCTGAAATAGGATTGATGCTCCACACTCTTCAATTTATGGGAGGATGGGATTTTTCCCATCCTTTTTTTTATTCAAGAAGCAAATAGTCCTTTAATCCTTCTCTCTCTGACGTACGGCCGCTCCCATTATTTCTATATTTGTCGAATTCCTCTTGGAATCAATTGCCATATAATTTGTCGATAGAAGATTCAAAATCCTGCGGGTGCTTTTTCTGGAGTGAGCATGCCATGAGGATATTAATCTCCGGCTCTCATGGACTGATTGGGAAGGCACTCTGCCAGGCCTTCAAGACGATTCCCCATGAGATTCTCTCATTGGGGCGGCATGGAACCGATTTGACGTGGAATGATTTGAGAGGCGGGGACTCCGGCTCAGTGTTGAACGGTGTCCAAGCTATTATTCATCTTGCCGGTGAAAATATTGCCGGACGACGATGGTCTTCAAAGCAAAAGCAGAGAATTTTGTCCAGCCGCATCGAGCTCACCCGTTTATTGAGTGAAAGAGCAGGCCAAAGCAAGCCTCCCGCTGCCCTTTTCATTTCGGCTTCAGCCGTCGGCTTTTATGGTGACCGTGCGGATGAATGGCTTTCGGAGGAAAGCACATCCGGAAAGGGCTTTTTGTCGGAAGTCTGTCGTCAATGGGAAGAATCCGCTTTTGCTTCCCAGGGTTCAGGCACACGTGTAATCCATCTCCGACTAGGAATGGTCCTCAGCAATGGTGGAGGTGCTTTTCCCAAATTGTTGACTCCTTTTCGATGGGGAGTCGGCGGACGGATTGGCTCAGGCAGACAGTACATCAGTTGGATTATGTTGGAGGATGTCATCAGAGCCATCGAATTCCTATTTGGAACACCTTCAATTTCAGGTCCAGTAAATCTTGCTTCGCCGAATCCATGTCAAAACCACGAGTTAAGCCAAGGCTTGGCCAATCGGTTACACCGGCCGGCCCTATTCCCGGTCCCCGCCTTGATTTTGCGTCTTATGTTTGGTGAGATGGCCGATGAACTTCTTCTATCCAGCAGCAGAGTCCACCCATCCAAATTGCTTTCGGCGGGCTTTAAATTTAAGTTCCCGGGACTTGATGACGCCTTGGCATCCTTGATATGATTGCCCTTTGATAGCTATTCAGAGATGGGCTCATCCGGAGGATTGCCACGCACATGGAAAAATCTGCGAAATGGTTTAGCGGGCAAGAGACGTCTCATTTCGTGCTTTTTCTTAGCCTTCCGATAAAGATCTTTCATGGATCAGGGACCAAAGAAGTGCCCAATATTTTTCAATTTCCCCGCCAGTAGAGGCTTCTTATGCGAAAATGTTCAATGAAGCTGGATTGAAATTTTTGAGAAGTGCACGCCAACCCATCATCTTCAGAAGCGGAGAATATTCATGCTGTTGGAAACTTTACGCGAAGAAGTGTTACGAGCGAATCTTGAATTGGTCAGACAGGGACTGGTAATTTATACTTTTGGAAACGTCAGTGGCATTTCCCGCAAGGACAATTTGGTAGTCATAAAACCCAGCGGTGTGTCTTATGAGGCTTTGACCGCCGATGATCTAGTGGTTACTGATTTAAACGGCTGGGTAGTAGAAGGAAATCTTAAACCTTCCTCCGATTTGGCCACGCATCTTGTCCTATACCGCAATTTCCCGACAATTGGGGGAGTCGTTCACACTCACTCCCGATTTGCCACATCCTGGGCGCAGGCGCAACTCGAAATTCCCTGCTTCGGAACCACTCATGCGGATTACTTTAATGGACCGGTTCCCGTAACCCCACTTTTGCAGAGAGAAGAAATCGGCCGAAATTATGAGGCCAATACTGGGCAAGCAATCGTCCGAAGATTTCTCGAATTAAATCCCGAGGAACTCCCTGCTGTTTTGGTTGCGGGACATGGACCTTTCTGTTGGGGGAAGGATTCCGCGGAGGCTGTCCACAATGCGGTAATTACCGAGGAGCTGGCGCGAATGGCTTATTATTCGGTGACTCTGTGCCCATCTCTGAAACCAATTTCGCAGGAACTGCTCGACAAGCACTTCCTGCGAAAACATGGACCTGGCGCCTATTATGGGCAGAAGTAATTTTCAGCTTTATCTTAAGCCCGCGCAAATAGAGGAGAGCTCAATGCGAAGCTTCCTATCCGTTGTTTTTATTAGTTTGCTTGTAGTGTCCTTTTTAGACAGAGCATGGGCTTATCCAGCACAGATCAGCAAAGTGGAATCGCCCGACGCCAAGATTCAGATTCAGATCATGATCAAAGAAAAGCTGGAGCCGTATCCGCAAGGAAATCGGTTGTATTTTTCCGTCTCATTCAAAGGCCGCGATATTCTTCTTGACTCCCCACTCGGCCTGGATTTCAAGGATATGCCACCGCTGGGCCGTGATTTTGTGATCAAAGGAGAGAAGCGCCGCAGCCTTCACCAGGCGTGGGAAACCTTGATTGGAAAAAACAAAAATGTGTTGGATGAATACAATGAACTACAACTACAAATCGAAGAAAACGGCGGTATGAGACGCAGGCTGGATCTGCTCTTTCGAGCTTATAACGACGGGGTTGCGCTGCGCTATTATTTGCCTGAACAGCCCGCGTTCAAAGACTTCCTGCTGACTTCAGAGAGGACGGAATTTCATTTTGCGGGGAACCACGCCATATGGGCCGCACAATATGGAACTTTCCGTTCGTCGCAGGAGAAAGAATTTGAAAAGATCACCCTCAGCCAAATTAGCTCCAGCTCCATTATCGGGATGCCGCTGTTGGTGGAAGTGAAAGATGACATTTATGCCGCGATTACAGAAGCTGATTTGACGGATTGGGCCGGCATGTATCTCACGGGAGCTGTTTCCAAACCCTATGCTCTCGTAAGCACGCTCTCACCGAGGCCTGATGCCCCCGGGATTTTAGTCAAGGGTGTCGCTCCAAAATATTCTCCCTGGCGAGTGTTGATGGTCGGCGAAAACCCTGGACAACTGATCGAGTCAAATTTGATTTTAAATTTAAACCCGCCCTGCGCCCTCGCGGATACCTCCTGGATCCAACCCGGGAAGTCCGCTTGGGATCGCTGGTGGAGCGGAAGCTATGCGCCCGAGGTCAATTTTCCGCTGGGCATGAATACCGCCAGCATGAATTATTTCACCCAATTTGCCGCGGATATGGGTTTTCAGTATGTCTTGGTCGATTGGACTTGGTATGGAGATCCCGAGAATCCAAATTCCGATATCACGAAGCCCATTCCAGAGGTGGATATGCCCGCCATCATTCGCTATGCGCATGCTCGAAAGGTGAAAGTCCTAATCTGGTTGCGCTGGAATCATGTGAATCGACAAATGGAGGAAGCCTTCCCCCTTTATGAAAAATGGGGAATCTCTGGCGTGAAGATTGATTTCATGGATAGTGATGACCAGGAAATGGTCAATTTCTATCATCGGGTATTAAATAAAGCCGCTGAACATCACCTGACAGTGGATTTCCATGGCGCTTATAAGCCTACGGGGTTGCAGCGGACCTATCCAAACTACCTCACCCAAGAAGGGGTGCTGGGGAATGAATATAACAAGTGGAGCAGTCGCGTGACTCCGGAACATACCGTGACGCTGCCATACACTCGGATGCTGGCGGGACCCATGGATTTTACACCCGGAGGTTTCAGGCACGTGCGGCAGGCAGCCTTTAAACCTCAAGATGTGGCGCCGTTCGTGATGGGCACTCGAGCCCGGCAATTAGCCATGATGGTGGTTTATGAAAGCCCGCTACAAGTGGTATGTGACTCTCCTTATAATTATCGAGGCCAGCCCGGATTGGAATTTCTCAAACGAGTCCCCACTAGTTGGGATGAGACGAAATTTCTGAATGGCAAAGTCGGCGAGTATATTACCCTGGCCCGGCGGGCCGGTGAGGCTTGGTATCTGGGAGGGATGACTAACGCTGCTGCGCGGCAGCTGGAAATTCCTTTAAAATTTTTGAAGGCAGGAAAATATACGGCTCGGTTTTTCCTCGATGCCGCTGACTCGGCTGATTTTCCAGAGCGATTATGGGAGTATAAACGGAGTCTCTCTTCCGAAGAAATCTTGAAAATTAAGTTGGCTCCGGAAGGTGGTTTTGCGGTTGAATTGCTTCCCGAATATTAAATCTATTCTGACGATTCGTCTTGGCGAGTTTTGCATCGGGCCGGTCTGCGCGGAAACTATATTGAGAGGAGATCAATTGCGCCGGCAGAATAAGCAGGCATATCGCAGCGGCCCAAGACTTGATTCGCCCATCAGCGTTTCGCCGCGGAACCGTGGGGTGGAGCGGATTGTTCGGGTCCCAGAAAAATATCTTTTAGGACAGTGGTGATGATTTTTTTCTTCTTTCCAAATTGAAGAGTTGTGCCTGGAAATGCTTGTCCAAAGCGGATGTGACCATCGGCATAGCTGCTGATTGTTTCCGTGATCTCAGCGAATTCCGCCCTCATCGACTGCAGTTTTTCATTGGTTAACATGCAGGCTTCCACAAAAGAGTTGATACGAGCCTCATCCCTCATGATTCCCCGGCGCAGATAAGACAGTGAGCGTTCAAGGTTGTCCAAGTTTCGTTCGTTTTTCGAGATCTCAGCTTCCAATTCCAGCTGTCTTGCCAGCATGGTGGGAGAAGGGGACATTTCCACATGCGTTTCCACTTCAGAAGGGGAACCTAGTATTTTCCCATTGATCCCTTTTACCGCGGAAATCTTCCCTCCATAGGCCTGCCCGCGTCCCCCTTTTTTTCCCAATTGTACAGCTCCTTCACAGCTAACGATGCAATTGGATATCAAATCTTCCACTTCTAAATCTCCACCGCAATGGACCTTGCATCCGTCCATAAAACGAGCCCGAATATTTCCGTGCGCTTCGATTCGCCCCTGCTTTTTTCCAAAAACTCCTCCGCGCAGTTCGATATTCCCCTGCGCGATTAGTTCGGCCCCTTCCACGGTGTCAGAGACAATAAGGTCTGCTCCCGCTCGGATTTTGAAACCCGGATTGATCGATCCCCGGACTATAACCGTCCCTTCGAAATCGATGTTTCCAGTTTTAAAATTGACATCCTGCAGTTCCAGTTTCTGCACAACCTTGACGGTGTTCTTGCCGAAAACCGGCTGCCCTGAGATAGTGGCAACCACGAGATTGGGATCAGACTCGGAAAAAGCCGCACCGGCTCCCAGATTAATGGGCCGATCTTTTCCAGGCGTGGAGGGGATGGCCTCCCCATCGACGCCTACGCCAGGTACGCCCGGGCTGGCGGGATATTTCCGCATTAACTCTGCTCCCTGGTGCACAGAAACAAAAAGTCCCAGTTCAAAAAAATCGACGGTCCCGTCACTCCGCTGATGTGGCTTCCCCTTATCTTCGGTATCTTTTATCAATTCCTCCGTATAGGCATCATCCCCCGGCAGTGGCGAGGTTCCCTCCGCAATGAGGATATTCTCCGCATGTCCATTTTTGAGAATTGAATGAACTGTATCCGTTAATATTCCATACACGACTTTCGCGTTTGCAAGTTCTGAAAGAAGCAGTTTCTCTGACACGGGGACTCCGCCAAAAGCTTTTTTCACGGTGACCCAAACTTTGAGTCGGTCAGGAGAGATAGTGACTTCGACCTTGCAATCGCGCTGTTCGGCAATGGTATAACCCGTGGTGGTCTTGAGGGAATTTTGATTGGAGAGCAGCGCTTCCATTTGCTCTCGATCACGATACCAAGCTTCAGCTTCATGGCCGCGGATGATCTCAGTGATTTCCTCATCTTTTAAACTGAAACCGTCATAAGAATGCGGTTCCATCATGATGACCAAACTGGGATTTTGCCCATGATGTTTAATGATTCGGATATACGAGGGTAGAGGACTGTCAATCACTGGATAATCCTAGCCTTCCGTAAGACTGTTTAATACAGTCTTCCATAATGACATTTCGGAAGAAAACGGACGAAAGATTAAGAAAATATAGGCAATTCGATGCAAGATGCGCCGTTCATAGGCATCTTACGTCTCAAGGCCACAAATCACGCTTCCAGCCTTGAATTAAAGCGGACTGTCTTCCGCAGTTTTTCGGCGTGGCTTTCAAGCTGGCAGCTTGCGTTTCTTGACACCTTGATTTTTGGCATCCCATGATCCGGCTCTCCCGCTCAGGAGATTGGCGCAAGTATCATCCGCACACTGAAGCAATGAATCGCCTCACAATCCAGACTGCAGGCTTAATCACAAAGCAAGCCAAAGTATTTGAAATCTCCGGCGGTGCAACGCACTACAGGCGTTGATTCCCACAAGAATAACGAGACGGTCCATCTTGGCTGGTTTCATGAGGAATGTCTGTGCGCCTTTACAAAACACCATGCGAGAGGGATAGCCTTTGCGTGTCCAATGAAGATTGCATGCTCCTGCACTCTAAAAAGGTGATGGACTTAATTCTGGACCGTCTGTCAAACAGGAAGGAAGCAAATCAAAAAGCGGTTAAATTATCACGATTTTTCCGCCGCAGAGTCGTGGTCCGCGGAAGGCGCGGATTGAGGATTGGCGATTTGTCTGGCCAAGTGGCTTAGCAGCCTTTTCTTTTTCCCCGAATCTTGCGCAGCAGCAAGGTTTGCGGCTCGAATACTCTCGTATACTTCGAACCGATGAACGGAAACTTGTTGGGGCGCTTTGATCCCGATGCGCACGCTCTCTTTGCTAATTTTCAACACCTGAATTTCGATCTCGTTGCCGATGATCAACTTCTCATCTTTTTTCCGGGTGACAACCAGCATGATTGGGTTCCGCTATCCTGATTTTGTTCAAGCTTCAAACGTGCCTTGGATTATATCATTTCATCCGACACTTGCAAGGCGATTCCATGCCCTCACTCATGAGCAGCGGCGCTTCTTCCATCTTCCGAGAGAATGGGTTGCCACGCATCATAGGAGGAATCGGTAAGAACCACCTGTTTGCCAAACATGTTCTTATGATTAATTAGCAGAGGAGCCTTCAAATTCAATGTGGATTTCGACGGATCTTCAGAAATGACCGCGACGGCCAATGTGACGACATGTTCAGAGTTCTCAATGCCCAGCATATTCAATTCCTCCTGCACGAAAGAGCAAGAGTAAGTCTTGTACAAGAGATGCGGGTCCACCACCGGAAAAGCCACATAGAGATCATCAATGGATTGAAGCCACTTGAAAGGATGGATCTCCGGATCTTCGACCAGTAGATAATGCTTCAAGTGAGGAAAGCCAAGCATCCCTTCTTGAATATGGAGGATGGATTTTTCCTCAAATTCGAGAGTTCCAAAAGTCAAAGTTTCCAGTTTCAAGGCTTGGTCCTTTCTGTGTCTTCGGCAATTCTATGCCGCGGCCCTACTTATTGTAAATAGTCAATTAATGATAGCTGTTGAATTCGTGCCTGCGAGGATAGAGAAACATTTACGGCTTGATTCGCCAGATTGAAATTGGAAGTAGACTCGACGAGATTCGCGTCCATCAAGCGGGAATCAATAGCCTCGACGGCAATATTCTGGTCCTTTAGCCGCGATTGAACCTGACTCACCATTTGTTGGCTATTGCCGATTAGAGATCCATACGTATTAAACCGGTCGGAAATCGCATTTATATTTTGCACGTCCGCTTGGATTGCGGTTACATCATTATTCAGGATATCGGTCCTCAATTGATCCAGGTTGTCAAACAGCGGAGGTCCTTGCTGGAAAAGCTCCTGGCCGGTAATATTGGTCTGCATTGTGGTGGAACGATCCAAACGCTGAAAGACATTTTGGGTGTTTCCATTATAAATAACGCCGGCTCCCGTGTCTACAAAGGGAGTCACATTGGTTAAGCTTCCCGAAAAGAGGTAACGCCCGTTGAATTGAGTATTCGCTAAAGATAAGGCCTGATCTTTAGCCCCCTTGACTGAATCAGCCAAAGATTGCCGGATTTGTGAAGTAGTGGTCCCCGATAAAGCTTGTGCGGCAATGGTTTTGATGTAATCTAAATTCTGAATGGAAGCTTGCACCGTAGTATCCATCAAAGCCAGCTTGTTATTCAAGAGGTCATTGTTGGAAATGTATTGTTCATTTACTCCGATCGTTGCGGCATTTTGAGTGGATTGAGAAACCGCATAAGGATCATCGGATAAATGGTTCACTCTTTTTCCGGTCGTTAATTCTTCCTGGGCTTTATCCAGCCGGCTTTTATTTTGCATAATATTTTCCAGAAAACTTCTGGCCTGAATGGTCGCTGTCATCCTGAGCATTTTTTCCTCCAGACTTCTATGGTGGCCGATTACGACTTATTTTTTCTATGTTCCAAACGATGTGAGAAGTTGAGTCATAAGCTGATCAATTACGCTGATAAATCGCGATGAAGCTTGATAAGCCCGTTGATATTTCATCATATCGACAGTCTCCTCATCTAGAGAAACCCCCGAAGCAGAATCTCGTTGGTTCTGCAGTTGGGTGAGCAATGAACTTTGTGTATCGTTAGCCAATTGAGCCGTTTTAGAATCATTTCCAATGGCGAATTGCAGTGAGCCATAGTGCTCGCTGAAAGTCTCGGTGTTTCCCGATAAAAGTTTTTGATTGGCCAAATCGGCTATGGCAAGACTATTCGCATTGTCTCCGGGATTAGTACTTTGGGCCGCTGCGATGTTTTTGGAGTCGGTCAGAATGGCGTTATTCACCGAAAAAAAACGTGCAGGACTGGACCCAACAGCAGTTGGGGTAAAAAAGTTGATGTTTGTACCCGGCGGAGTTTGTATGTTGGTGCCCGCGGCATGCACGGTATTGACTTGGGTGATTAAGCTCTGTGTCAAGGTGTCAAGTCGGTCTTGATAATCGGGGATATCTTTATCCCTGGTTTCGAGCAAACCCGCCAATGCCCCTCCCTTGATCGATGTAGTGATATCCTGATATCCAGAAGTAATCTGAACCATGCCCGCCGGAGGCGTGGCAGTTGTGGTCAGAGGATTGGCTTGGCCCCCAGTCACCAGAGTATTTCCACCGGCCACCGCAATGGTAAAACTGCCATCTTCAGTTTCGTAATAGTTTATGTCCACTAATCCAGATAACTGATCGAGCAGTCTTGTTCTTTGGTCACGAAAATTGCTGGCGCCTGTCCCCGTATTATCTGCCAGCGATATTTGGCCATTGATTTCAGCGATATTAGATGCCAGGGAATTAATTTGATTCACGGCATCAATGACGTTTTTATTTATGTTTTGCTGCAGATCCACTAACTGGTTGTATGATCCTTTTATATTGGAGGTCAGATTTTGAGCAGCCGTGACCACGCCATTCCGCAAGGAAGCGGACTCAGGATCGGTTGATAAGGCGGACCAACTATTGAAAAAATTGGTGATGCCGTTTTGAATTCCCTGTTCTCCAATATTAAATACCGCCTCCACCTGCGATAAATTATTAGAAAGCGCTTCCTGTTTGCTTTGTTCTTGCGTTACATTTTGTACGCGTGCCTCAATAAATTGATCGCGGATGGCTTCAATTTTCAAAACATCTACTCCCGTTCCCATCTGGCCAGCGGCGGTCGGAACAGTGTAGGATGGCGTCAAGACAGCTTTTTGACGCGTGTAATTTGGGGTATTCACATTGGCAATATTGTTGCCTGTCACTTGCAACGCAAATTGTTGGGCATATAGCGCTTTTCTGCCAATTTCGAGACTGGTAAATAATGTTGACATGTTTTGCAAAACCTCCCGGGACTAGCACTCCATCGAAAATCGCGAAGGAGGAGTAAAACACCCCGTCATTTCCCGCTCGTATGTCGGCGAAGGCCAAATGGCATTCAATAGCGTTTCAACATACATTTGTCCGCTCTTGACCAAAGCGAGATTTTTTAAATTGATGTAATGAATATCCTCGACAATTTGACTGATGGAACTTCGGATATTCTCGACTTCAATGGCTTCCTGATTCGGGAGATGCCTTGAGAGAGCTACCCAATCCAATTCATCGATTTCCAGGCCCCAAAGGGCGGCTACCTTTCCCCGACAATCTTGGAGGCGCTTTTCCTGCCCAACGATTACTTCCTGCAGTTCTGCGTCAATTTGCAGACTCCTTTCCAAGGAGTCCAATTGATTAGTCATTAACAATATAGTTTTTTGGTCCATATGCATCCGGATTTGTTGGAACAAATCCATTTTTTGGCGGAACGCTTGTACCATTTCATCTTCGATATTTGTCATATTCATTCAAGCCTGTAAATCTAATGTATGATGACTTTCGGCCTTTTCTGCAGGTGAGGTCAAATTATTTTCCAGATTTTCTTCCTGGCTATTTTCATTCGCCTCCGGATTAGTTTCACGTCGCTTGCGGGGATTTCCCTGATAACGTTGCTTGGAAGCCGCTTGTTGCGGCTTAAAAATCGTAGAATCGATCCGATGAATATCCTCAAACATAACAATTATTCCCCGGCATTTTTCCAAGTGAGAGAGAAATCTCCGGGACTTGCCACCCCACCATTCCTCTCCTCTTTATACCCGGATGTCAACCATATTTTTTCGAACCACGGCGTCGGCCAGGTTGATTCCCGACACCTTATAGTCGCCTTTTTCAATTTTATCAGCCAGCCGGTTAACCCGGTCGATCCGAACATCAGGGAGTTGATCCACCAATTGACGGACCTTCATGAACTCCCTGCTTTGTTCCGAGATGTAGACCGTATCTCCCCGGCGCGCGTCATACGCCGCAGCTGGTTTGGGAGAATTGTCAGAAGGCAGATTCGTGCGTTGTACTTCCTGCATAATTTTTGGAGACACGGGATTAGTGGCAATACCGTTTATAGCCATAGGTTCCTAGTCCTCCTCGTTTCTCTTATCGGCCATCCGCCAAAATCCCATTAGGGGAAAATGATGTTTTAACTGATTGTAAATATGCGCCTTATGTGGAACTGGGTGGTTTTCCCGACGAAATCAGCCCTTTGAGTTGCGATATTCCGATACTGTTCAAGGGATTAATTTTGGTCCCATCCTTCTGAAGCTCAAAATGCAAATGCGATCCGGTGGATCGTCCCGTATTTCCAACGAGTCCCAGGATTTGACCTTCGCTCACTACATCCCCCGCTTGGACGTGGTTCTCCAGAGCGTGGGCATAAAGAGACCTGTAGCCATTTTGATGCTCCACAATTACTGTATTGCCATAATTGCCCATTTTTCCAGAATAGACCACTTGTCCAGCTTGAATTGCACGTATGGGAGTCCCGCTGGATGCCGCCAGATCCACACCATGATGAAAGCGGATTTGCCGATCGATAGGATCAGAACGCCAGCCGAAACCGGAACTGATCTGCACCGCGGAAGCAATGCTTGCACCCGATTGAATCTGCGATGCGGGAGTCGGATCTGCATCATGATCGGAAGCTTTATCTGGAGTGGAAGGCTTTTCTCCCTTGACCTGATTCTCCAACTGACGATAAAGCATGTCGGCAATTCCCAAAGACTGGGTGCGGGCCATGTGCAGCGCAATTTCATTATCAAACATCTCTTGATATACATCTTTTCCAAAGGAGCTGGATTCTCCATCTTCTTCCGATTTATCTACGGCGGCTCGCATGACTTTCAGCAGGTAGCCCGTGAGCATGGCCTCAAACTGTTGGGCGGCATCTTTGAGCTCGGATAGTCTTTGCTCGGATTTCGACTCTGAAGTTGAACTCACCTTGTTTTTTAGTCGTTCCAATTCCCAATTCAGGGACAAAGTGGGATCTGCCAAACCTGGAGTCTTCAGAAAATCGACACTCATTACCTATCTCCCATCGGAAGAAAAACCCGTCCAAGGCCCATGTCTCAAAAGTCCACAATTTCCACGGAATAAACCTTGAAAATCTCTTAGATAAATTCCAAATCGGCCTGCAATGCACCTGCAGCCTTGATCGACTGGAAAATTGCCACTAAATCCCGAGGGGTGGCCCCCAACGAGTTTAATGCTTTTACTAAATCTTCTACATTGGCGCCATCTCTTAACATAACAAGCTGAGACTGTTTTTCATCAGCTTGAACCTTCTGTTCTGGAGTGACGACTGTTTTCCCTTGACTGAAAGGTTCGGGTTGAGAAACATTGAAGTTGGTGCCAATCTGGATGGATAGACTTCCCTGCGTAATTGCTACGGCAGAAATTCGAACATCCTTCCCGATTACCACTGTTCCCGTTCGCTCATTCAGGATGACTTTGGCTTTCCGATCGGTTTCAATCTCGACATTTTCCAATTCTGCGATTAATTCTACTACCCGGTTTTTGTAAGAATCTGGGACTTTTATGTTGATGGATCGACCATCCAGGCATTTGGCAATTCCCGGGCCCAATCGTTGATTGATCCCAGTCTCCAGCCTGGAAGCCGTTGTAAAGTCATTTTCATTTAACACCAGTTCAAGCTGGTCGCGGGCCCCTAAATCACTTCCCACTTCACGTTCGACGATAGCTCCTCCCGCAATTTTTGCCACGGTGGGATGATTGACCTGGATTTTATTAAATCCAGAACCGCCCGTGTACCCCGCAATTGCCACAGCCCCTTGCGCAACGGCGTAAACTTGCCCGTTGGCAGCCTTCAAGGCGGTTTGAAGCAAAATGCCCCCTTGTAAGGACCGTGCATCCCCGATTGAAGATACCGTGCAATCAATTCGGCTTCCAGAGCGGATGAAAGGAGATAAATCCGCTGTCACTATCACCGCGGCGATATTTTCTACACGAATATCACGGGTGGCTAAGGTCACTCCCATTCTTTCCAACATGTTCAATAGGGTTTGGGTCGAAAAAATGGTTTGACGGCGATCGCCGGTTTTGTTCAATCCCACCACCAGGCCGTATCCTGAAAGTTGGTTGTCCCTTACTCCTTGAATGCGCGCGACATCTTTCACTCGAGCTGCCGCCAAAAGGTTAAGGGAAAAAATCAGCATCGTTAGTAAAGAACATCCGATATGTTTGGACATTGTCACTCCCCATCCCGTGCTTGTTCTACGCCTTGGATCTTCCGTCAAAGCACAAGCGCAAATCCTTAGATCGGCCAAAATTTGCTCAAAATCTTATAAAGTATCCCAGGCTTAATGTTTTCACTCACAATGCCCTTCCCGTCTAGTTGGACCTGCATGTTGGCGATGTTGGAAGAAGCGACGACATTGTCGGGTCCGATGTCTCTGGGACGAACCACTCCATAAAGGCTAAGGAGTTGCCGTTCATTGTTAATTTTGAGTTCTTTGATCCCCTGAACCACCAAATCTCCGTTGGGAAGAACCTCAACAACCCTGGCGGAAAGATAGGCCGTCAAGGTCCCTGCTCGCGTCGTGGAACCTGTCCCTTTAAATTGGGCATCACTGCTCGTGTTCAGCAGATTGCTAAAGGGGACACTGGACACATGGTTTTCAAGTCCAAAAAGATTGGGAGCCGCCAGATTCATGGATCCTTTTCTGCCAGTTTGAGAATCCGCGGTGCTTGAAGCCGAGGTGCTTTCAGTTACCCTGATCGTAAGTATGTCATTCGCTCGGCGGGCTTTGAAATCACTATAGAGATTCCAATTTGGCGAAGTCTCCGCATAAAGGGAACCCTCACTGGTCTGCATTGAAACCTGCCCGGAACGGGCCATCTGCAAGTATTCATCGAGACTCAACTTGACTTGGTTCGGCTTTTCTTTGGCGGAAAGAAGACAAACCAGATTTATCATTAGGAGAATTCCAAGGCAAGTCTTGTGTGAAAAATGATGAAATTTCATAGTGGCATCCTTCATTAGTAAAAGGCTTTGAATGGATTCGATCATCTTGAGACTCGCGCGGTCCGGCTATCTAAAATTTCAGCCATGACCTCTTTTTTCGAATCTTTGTTTTGTATTTTAATCTGATCCCCTTTGATCCCACTCCCCAGTGAGCGTCCAAGAGCAGACACCAGGATTCGATCGTTCTGAAAAATTAGAGTTACTTCGTCTCCTCGTTTAATTACGGGGGTATTGTACAGCATATCTTGGCAAATAATGGAGCCGGCGGGAAGTGTCATCCGTACCCTCTTCCCTTCCAATTGTTTTTGATCTAATACTGGCATATGGTTTAAAGAGGTCAAAGGACGCATTTCCCATTGAAGATTATCAGAGTTCAATTCATCCTTAGGAGTGATGGTGTTGATTGCTACCGCCACTTTGTCGCGGATTTTCAATGAGGTTCTTAGAAATAGCTTGCGCACCTCTTCTCCTTCGACACTAATCGAAACCCCTAAGTAAAAAGGGACTGCAAAATTTGTGCGAGGGACCGCAGTGAATTGGACACTCGGTTTCCCCATAGGCAGATACAAGGTTTCAGAAAAATCCACTTTGTCCAGTTTGACTTCGCGCCAGAGTAGCGTGGGCAGATACTCTTGTTCGATGGCGCGAGTAATTTGTACAACAGTCCAAGCTTGGAACTTCCGAGCAATTTGGATTTCATTTGGAATTAGAATTTGAAATTGGCCTGCATCCATTCCGGCAGTCCGCAGTCTTTCAATAATCTCGCCGCGGGTGATTATTTTGGATTTGCCCGGCAAAGGAGATTGGCAAATCTCGGTTTGACTTAACTTTTTGAGCAGTTCCTCGGAAAGTCCGGTGATTTTGCCGATCGTCCCCAAATAAATCCGGCTTTCGCTGACTTGAACCTGCGAGGGAATGGCTATCTTGGGTATTCCGGCACTAAAGCCAAGCCCACAGCTGAGAAGATTGATTTGCAGGAAGATTGATACTCTTTTCATCTGAAATAGACTCCAGCCCTAAAAACTGATGCAAACGGTTTCTGCTCAAACGGAACTATTTTTTAATTACCGGATCACATTATTAACCGTTGACAGCATTTCATCCGCCGCCCTGACTACTTTTGAGCTTGTCTCGTATGCCCGTTGACCTGCGATCATGTTGACCATTTCTTCGACCACATTAACGTTGGAAAGCTCCAGATAATTTTGGTTGATGGTTCCTAAACCATTTTCTCCAGGAGTCCCAGTGATCGCTTCTCCAGAAGATGTGGTGGGGAGGAAAAGGTTTTGGCCCATGCTATTCAAACCGGCGGGGTTCTGAAAAAGTGCTAGCTGAATGGTTCCCACTTGTTGTGCCTGAGTTTGGTTCGGCTGGGTGACTGATACAGTTCCATCGGTGCCAATCGTGATGGACAAAGCGTCGCTGGGAATCGTCACTTGGGGATCCATGGGATCGCCATCTGCCGTGACGATGGAACCTTCCCGGTTCAGATGAAATGAACCAGCCCGGGAATAAGCAATTTCTCCGCTGGGAAGACGGACTTGGAAAAAGCCATTACCTTGAATTACCATATCGAGTGGATTTCCAGTTTGACGAAAATCTCCTTGAGCAAACATCCTGGAGGTGGCTACGGGTTTGGAGCCTAAGCCAACCTGCAATCCCACAGGTAAATCCGTTGAACTGGTGGCGGCCGATCCCGAAGCTTTTACGTTCTGATAGAGCAAATCTTGAAATTCACTCCGGCTCTGTTTAAAACCCGCTGTATTGACGTTGGCGAGGTTGTTGGCAATCACATCAATAGTGAGTTGCTGTGCTTCTAATCCGCTGGCTGCGGTATAAAGTGCACGGATCATATATTTCTCCTCTATTGCTAATTGATTAAGCTGTTCTGCCCACCTGATTGATAGAACGATCATTCAGCGTGTTCATGACGATATTCATTCCCTTCTGAAGTGACTCGAATTGACGCAGGATGTTTAACATCAAGGTCATCTGGTGGATTGGATTCACATTGGATAGCTCCAGCATTCCCTGCCTTATCAGACAATTCTGGGCAGTATCTTCTTTCACATCAGAATTTGCTGGAGCGAATAAAGAGCTTCCCATCTTCTCAAGACTGCGCGAATCCTTGAAATTGGCCAGCTTCAATCGATCCACACGGTTTCCATTCACCTGGATATCGCCATCCTTTGAAAAACTAACTTTCCCCGGCGGAAGGGTAATAGGCCCTTGCATCCCCAGCACTTGATATCCATCCGAAGTAATAAGTTGACCTTTGCCGGAAAGATGGAGACTGCCATTCCGCGTATAACGAGTCCCCGCCGATGTCTCAACCGCCAAGAACCCAGGGCCTTCCAAAGCCAAATCTAGATCGTTGTTCGTAACCTTGAGCGGGCCTGATGCAAAATTCACGACGCTTCCCTGCACGACGGCGGAATCATTGATGGCGCGATCCAGAGGCTGCTGTGAGCTTTCCTCCACGGCGCGGTTAAAAACCCGAAGGAATGATTCATCGCTTTTATAAGCGGTGGTGCTGGCATTGGCCAGATTATTGGCCAACACTTCCAGCATGTCGGCCCTGGCCCTTAATCCCGTATAAGTTGAATACAATCCGCTATCCATGCTGTCCCCCTATTTCCATGAATTAAAGAGCATTTGCCTTGCCATATCCTCACCAGATCATCGCCGTGCCTAATTCGCCAACTTCCGCATTATTAGAAAGTTAGTGGAATGGGAACTCATGATAAAATCCAGACTTTCTTGTCAAGGATGCCATTAGGCAATTTTCTCCCCCGCTGTCGGCAATATTTTCCGGGTCGCATCTTATTTATTCGGACGCTGTATTGATAATCAGATCCGCAGGTGAGTTTTCGACTATAAAGCGGGCCCAAACCCGTCGGTCAAAAAATCTGAAATTCAGCGACCTAGCTCCAAGTTCTTCACATTGGCGCGCCAGGTAGGAGGCTATTGGCTCGGCATCATCTTTCCCGCTGGGCAAAGCCACTTCCCGAAATTCAATCTCGGCCTTGCTGGCGAGTGCGCAAAAATGCACGATTCGTTGCAGCACTACCGATTCATCACTTAAATAAATGGAAGCTTCGCAATTCAGCAAACTCCGCAAATTGATGATCACCGAAATGTCGCTTGGGTCGCAGGTCACCAAGAGCAGCGTATTGTTGACTTCATCAAATTCGATGGGAATAAATTTTGCATCGCGCAAAATAGGAGTGGGTATCATTTTCAGCACAGCTGGATCAATTCTCTCCGAGTTCATGTGAATCACCGGCAACCCGTACTGTCGACTGATCGCCATGGTAATCTCTCGCTCTTTAACAAAACCCATTGCCATCAGGCATTGTCCGAGCTTAATGTCACTATGGGCCTGCTGCTGCGCCATGCCTTGTTCCAATTGTTCCCCGGTGATAATACCGTTCTCGAGCAAGATGTGTCCCAATTTGATCCTCAGCAGATTTTGGACGGTCTTTTCAGGAGTCCGTTTTAACTTTTTGATCCGCTGTAAAATCCCTTCTTCCAGGCATTCATTGCTGCAAAACCAGCCAGCCTCCAGGTAATAACCGGGCTTTTTAAGTAATTTCTGGCGAAACCAGCTCAAATCTCTTTCACATCCTGGAACCTGACAATTCATGGGCAATTCTCCAAAAAGCTCTCTTTGCTAAAACTGTTAATCAGTCCAATCTTCTTTATGCGAGGTTCCTCAAGACGACCGGATCAATATCCTTTTATCCGAGGCGTGGAAGAGGCATCACTCTTAATTTCTGGATTCCCGAAAACTTGCATTATTCTTCAAATTAATTATCAACTCGATTTCCCCACGGGGGATATTCAACCGGCTGGCGATTTCAGACGCCGATATACCTCGTTCCGACATGCTCAAGACTTGTGCTTTCTTGTCGCGCTCTCTGGTGGAGGCCAACCTTTCCAAATTCTGCGGCGTCGAAATATTCCGAAATGAAGCATCCATTCCTGAATTCAATCCATCGGGTTCGCAATCGTGGCCACGGTTTTCTTCAGAGGCCAGCGAATTGGCGGTCATCAACCGGCATACTTCCGCAAAGGTTTTTTCCGATTCCTCCATAAACCTGCGCACTGTTTTTTCAGTTGTATCTTGTTGACGCTTCAACTGATCCAACCTGCAATGATGCCTGCGCCAAATTCCAATTCCCAGGATCAAGATCAACAAAAGAAATGTGGATTGTACTAAGAACAGCATTTGCAGATTTGCGGAGATATATTGCATATTCTTCCCATCCTTTTAGAAACCTAAGGACATATTTGCCTTGTCTTGAATGTCACGGTAAATCAATTCCGCTTTGCCCTCGGTACAGTTCCTTTTCCATCTCTATTCAAACCTATTTCATGCAGGTTCTGGAGATTATGCCCCAAGGGAACGAATTCTTTCAGCCGGGCTTTCCACTTGAGTGATTCGAATCGCGTAATGGCCATCAGCCACGACTACTTCGCCCTTCGCCAAGAGGCGCCCATTGACTAACAAGTCAACCGGCTCTTCCGCCAGTTTCTCCAATTCAATTACCGAGCCATGACCCAATTTCAGAATATCTTCCAGGAGCATGGTCGTTTGGCCAAAGCGCACGGAAATTGGCAATTCCACATCCATGATCAAATCCAAGTTTACGTTCGAATCCGCACTAGTATTCATAAATTTTCAGTAGGCACGCAGAAAACTGCGCTCCCGATCCCCCTTTTTCGCGTCAACTCTGTCCCGTCAGCACCTGGCCCGCTACCCGAATTCCCTTTCGGTTCTGCACCCGGACAGCTTCGCCTTGAAATTTTGCTTTTCCTGCCAGCAAAATGGAAATTTTATCGGTGATTTTCTGGTCGAGCTTGATAATATCGCCTTCTTGGAGCATCAACAAATCCTTAATCGTAATAACGCTGCCGGTTAGTTCGCCGGATACACCGAGCGGACTGATATGCAGGCTATGAAAGATCCGGTCGAAATCTTCTTTTATGTTTCCCCTCGGACGAATATTGATTTCCTGTTCGAACTTATTACTAATCGGCTCAAGGGCGGCAAATGGAATACATAGATGCATATTGCCGCGGGTGTCTCCCAACTTGACTTCAAATATGACTAGAATGACCACTTCATTGGGAGAAGCGATGTGGAGCAATTGAGGCCGTGTCTCACTGGAGTGGAAATTAAAATCAATATGGGTGACGGGTCTCCATGTATCGGTCAGATTGACCGTGATCAGCTTAATGACACCTTGGATAATATTACGTTCGATTTCCGTAATGTTGCGAGTCAACTTGGGAAGGTTTCCAGTTCCCCCCAGAAGACGATCGACCAACGGGTAAATCAACTCCAAATTCATTTCCAGGGCGGCCAATCCATTCAGGGGCCGAATGCCAATAGCCGAGAAAAATGTGGGGTCCGACAGAGACAGGAGAAATTCCGCATAGGTGGTCTGTTCGACGGAAAGCAAAGTAACTTCTACAATGGAGCGCAAATACGCGGACAGTGATGTAGAAACATTCGCGCAAAACTTGTCGTGAAGCAGTTGGAGTGAGCGCAGTAAAGCTTTGGGAACGCGATCAGGGCGCCGAAAATTGTAGACCATTACCCGCTTATTCGAGCCAAATTGTTTTCCCGATGAAGTCGCGGCGGGGCGCGGGGCGGTTGCTGGGGCTGTTTCCGCGGCACTAACCGATGGCTCTTCCGCCTTTTTTGCTGAATCATCGCCGGGAGTGGAGATTGTTTTTAATAACGCATCCACTTCATCTTGAGATAGAATTTTATTCATCGGCATAAGCTAATTTCCAGTCGCGATTAACATCCCGCCATCAATTTATGGATTGAAGGACCATTGAATTCACGCCCACGAATGAATCATTCCTTCCAGGGATTGGAGGGATCAAATAAGGCGTCCCAGCTTAGAGTCATCTTCTCCTGCTGTCTCCTCTGATTGCATTCTTTGTGCAATTTTCGGGCGAGGTTGTTCAAACATTTTGACGCCGGAGCCGTAGGTAACATGCTGACCACTGGCATCTGGAAGCGAACTGCTTCCAGGACATTTTTATCCTTTTCAATGTAACCGAACAAATCAACCGATTTATTCAGGAATCGGCGAGCTGCCTGATCAATTTGCCGGAATACGCTGTTGGCCTCGTCACGTCCTGAAGCGGAATTCACCAACACGTATACTCTTTTCCCGGGATCGCGATGCGCCATGATCTTGACCATGAGATAAGCATCAACAATCGCGGTGGGCTCTGGAGCGGTGACTACTATGACAATTCCAGCCGCCAGCAGGAAATTGATGACATTTCCCGAAATCCCGGCCGCCGTGTCGATCAAAAGGTAATCCGTGCTTGTCCCCAAACGGGCCACGCCTCGCATCAAGCGGGATTGTTGTTCAGAAGTTAACGCCGCCATCTGTTCTATGCCGGAGCTGGCGGGGATTATGCGGATGCCGGAAGGTCCTTCAATTAAAATTTCTTCAAGACTCTTCTTTCCAAAAATGTAGTCGCCCAAATTGTGTTTGGGCGCTAATCCCAATAGGACATCAATGTTGGCCATTCCGAAATCCGCATCCAGCACAAGCACTCTTTGTTTCATGTTGGCGAGTGCCACAGCCAGATTAGCTGCCACATTGGTTTTTCCCACACCACCTTTGCCACTGGTAATCGCCACAGCTACCGGCTGGTGTTCCATATTCTCTTCGATGGAGGTGGATTCTCTTACAGCTTCTCTCAATACGTGTGCCTGGTCTAACATGCCTGTCTCACTTTCCTCCCAGAATTTATCTGTGGGCACGATCAATTTTCCGCCGCTTTCCTGCCACTCCTACACTAGGAGCACCTTCGTTCGATCCTTCCTGAGGATCGCCTGCCGGGAAATTTCAATTGGCGCATCCTAGGAATTCCTCCCATCGGTTCTGCCCTTCACCCAAAGCCAAATTCAAGATGCGCTGAGTATCGGGCGCAATGATGTCTCGGGGCACATTCTGGCCAACAGTCAGATAGGCTAAAGGTGGCACGGAGTGAGCCAATTCACTAATCATGGTTCCAAAGGCCTGGGTTTCATCCAGCTTGGTAAAAATCAAGTAGCCTGGATCGAAAGCTTGATATTTCTCCAGAATATCTTGCAAGTCCGCATGTTTAGTAGTTGCGCTCAGCAGAAGCACCTTCTTGATGGAAGAATTTTTCCGGAAATATTGCGACAGTTCCAATTGCCTATCTAGGTTCCTCTGGCTCCGTCCCGCCGTATCGATCAATATGAGATCTTTATCGTCAAAGCTTTTTATGGCCAAGTCCATTTGAGAGGGGTTCTCCACAACCTTGGTGGGAACCCCGATGATTTCGGCATAAGTTCGTAGCTGTTCTACCGCGGCAATCCGGAAAGTATCCAATGTGATCAATCCCACTTTCATCCGGTCATCCAGAAAAGCTTTGGCGGCTAATTTGGCTAAAGTGGTGGTCTTCCCTACTCCGGTGGGACCCAAAAGTGCCACTACTTGGGCCTCTCCGAAGTTGCGAGGAGAGATCAGATCTTGAGATATTTTAATGCGCCGCTGCAAACTGGATTGGATTCTCCCGTTAAGATCTTGCTTAGAAGGCAGAGATTGTTCCGATTTGATTCTAAAATCAGCAATAGCAGTATTGGAGGCACTCTCCTGGTCTCTGGAAATTAGATCGGAATACACTCCCTCATAAAAGGCATCGTCGACCAACTCATAAGCCAGATTCTCTTCAATTCCTTTCATGATCAGGTCCAGATATATCTCCTCGTGCACATTATTCCGGAACTGTCGCGGCTTGAACCAGCAAATCGTCTTGTTCGATTCAGTGGAAGGGATCGAGCGAAGCAGAGTCTTCAAGTCTTGGATTTCTTTTAAGAGCGAATGGGAGTCAGGAGCAGCATTCGGTCTGGCCAGTGGAGCAAAGGCAGGCGTTCTCGCCGGCTGCGCAGCGGGAAGTGGAGTCAAGGAGGGGGCTTGGATGTTCTCTTTTTCCTTTTCCCCCAATGGTTTCAGTTCAATTCCCTGGCCTTTTTTAGGAATGGCGGCAGATTTCGCTTTGGTGCTGGAAAGACGGACTACATCTTGGGCATCCGCGGCTTCAACGGGTTCCCTCGCTTTTATGGCTTTTTTCTGGTCACCTTCTTTTTGATCGCTGGAGGAATAATCCACTGCCGCGGCAACTTCATAAAAGCTGCGCCCGAACAAGCCCATCACCTTTTTGGGTTTTACTTCTTTACCACTAAGGATAAACGCGTCCGATCCTAGTTCTTTCTTCACTTCTTCCAAAGCTTGCTTCATGCTGGCGGCACGATAGGTTTTGACTTTCATATCAACTGACCATCCCTAGTGAAATCACTTTGATATTGTTAGGAATCTCATTGTGCGAGAGGATAACCAAATTGGGGAGAACTCTTTCGGTCAATCGCTTCAAATGAATCCGGATGTTGGCCGAAGTTAAGAGCACCAGTTTTGATTGGGCCAGCATGCCCTGACCCGCTTGGTGGATACGCTGCATGATATTCTGAATCAATTTTGGATCCAGGATTAGGAACGAGCCTTTTTCCGTATGAGTGAGTCCCCTGACAATGGTCTGTTCCAGATCCGGATTGAGTGTCATCAAAAATAGTTCATTTTTTTCGCTCACTAAAGGTTTGCAGATGCTTCGAGCCAAGGCCTGACGCACATATTCCGTGAGCAAATCCGTGTCTTTTGTCATCACTCCAAAATCCGCCAAAGTCTCCAGAATCGAGATCAGATCTCGGATGGAGACTCTTTCCCGCAGAAGATTCTGAAGAACTTTTTGGACTTCACCCAAGGAAAGGACTTTGGGCACGGTCTCTTCAACCAGCTTGGCGTGTGAGTCGTTGAGGTGGTCGAGAAGAGCCTTAGTCTCTTGTCGACCCAAAAGTTCATGAGAGTGCGCTTTCAGGACCTCAGAAAGGTGGGTGGAGATTACCGTAGTCGGATCCACTACAGTATACCCTGCCAGTTGGGCTTGATCCTTGTCTTGCGGCCGGATCCAAATGGCAGGCAGGCCAAAGGTTGGCTCCTGTGTTGGTACTCCTGCAACGGGCTGCCGTATCCCGCCTCCGTCGATGGCGAGGAAATTGTCCACATACAAATCGCCCCGTGCAATCTCCACGCCCTTCAACATAATCATATATTCCCGCTGATTCAGTTGCAGATTATCTGTAATATGAATGGGCGGGACCACAATTCCCATCTCCAAAGCAATTTGACGACGAATCGATTTCACTCGGCTTAAAAAATCTCCGCCTTGATTTATATCCACTAAGCTGATGATTCCATAGCCGATTTCAATTCCCAAAGGATCCACTTTTAACAGCGACTCGATTTTTTCCGGAGGAAGCGCTTTTTGCGCCAGACTGATTTTTTCCCGCTCGGCATGACTCACTTCTTCCCTGCGTTTCAAGTTTGAAAAATAGGCGATTGCTCCAGTCAAGCTGGCCAGCATAATAAAGGCGAGGTGAGGCAACCCGGGAATTAGGGCAAAGCCGAAGAGGACGCCTGCCCCGATGGCAACGGGTCTGGGATTAAGCAGCAACTGCCGGGACACATCTTCGCCCAGATTTGACTCTGAAGCAGCCCGGGTAGTGATCAAACCGCCGGTCACGGAAATCAATAGGGCGGGAATGGTAGTTACCAGACCATCGCCAATTGTCAGCACCGTGAAAGTTTGCAGCGCTTCCATGACCCCCATATTATATTGGATGATGCCGATGACGATCCCTGCCAGGATATTAATGGCCGTCACAATTATGGAAGCCACTGCATCTCGCTGGGTGAATTTGATCGCGCCATCCATGGCGCCGTAAAACTCAGCTTCCCGCTGCAAATTCCGCCGGCGAGTCCGGGCTTCATCCTCATTGATCAATCCGCTATTCAAATCCGCATCAACGGACATTTGTTTTCCTGGCATGGCATCCAATGTGAAACGAGCCGTAACTTCCGCAATTCGCGTAGCGCCATGATTGATCACAATATATTGAATGGCCAGGATGACCAGGAACATCACAAACCCAATGATATAATTGCCCCCGATCACGAACTGCCCGAAGGACTCAATGACGTGACCTGCGGCTGAAGTCCCTTCACTGCCATGGAGCAAAATCATGCGGCTTGCGGCAATATTCAGGGAGAGCCGGAACAGGGTTATGATCAGAAGTAAGGAGGGAAAGACAGAAAAGCTGACCGGCTGCTGGATATACATGGAAGCCATCAGGATGATCACAGACAGGGTGATGTCGAGAGAGATGAGAAAATCCAACAACAGCGGGGGAAGAGGCACGATTATCACCGCAATGATGCAAACAACGGCAATCGGCATGAGCAGGTGTGCGCTCTGGGAAAGTCTGGGGAATATGGTTTTCGTAAAAAGTTCGTCGACTCTCATCACGAGATTTTCTTTTGCATTTTGTCTTCCAGCCGACAAAAAAAAAGGGGTAAAATGGCAAATTCACATAAGCCATAATTATTCAAACACTTAAAGTCTGTGATGTGTGGGGAGAAGCCTGGAAAGATGGAGGGAGGAAAAATGGCGGCCAGAAAAATGTCAACACTTTTTAAGCGGCGTCAAATTATAGGCGCATGCTTTTGAGTTTATAGACATAGGCCAATACTTCCGCAACTGCTTTGTAGAGTGCGCCGGGAATTTGCTGCCCCACTTCCACAGTCTTATAGAGCGTCTGAGCCAGGGGCTTGTTTTCGACGATGGGAATTTTGTGATCCTCGGCAATCGCGCGGATCCTTAATGCCATGAAATCCTGCGCCTTAGCTACAACCGTCGGGGCGGTCATTTTTTCCTTTTGATAAGCAAGAGCTATGGCAAAGTGGGTAGGATTCGTAATCACTACATCAGCCTTCGGGACGGCCGCCATGATGAATTTCATGGCCATCTCGCGTTGTTTCCGCTTGAGTCTGCCTTTGATTTCCGGGTTTCCTTCGGCATTCTTCATTTCATCCTTCACTTCTTCTTTGGTCATGCGGATTCCCTGTTCAAACTGGCGCTTGTTCCAGAAATAATCGGCAACGGCAATCAGAAGCAAATAAACTCCGCTGCGCAGGGAGAGTTGATAAATCACATGTGAAATCCCCAGCGTGATTTGAAGTGGAGTTTGGAGCATCAAGCGAGGGATTTCCGAGTAAATCCCCAAATAGAGTGAATAGGTGAGATGAGTCACGATGCCAATCGTAAACAGGTTCTTGAGAAGCTCAATGCCACTGGTTTTCGGCAGTAAGCGCCGGATTCCGGCTATTGGATTGAGGTTCTCGAAGCGGAAGCAGAGCTTGTGGGTGGAAATGACCAATCCCCCCTGGGACACATTGGAAGCAATGCTCAAAGCGAGACCGGTAAACATGATGAGCAATACAATTCTTCCGATCTGTCCGCTGAGCTGAAAAAACAGAGATTGAAGGTCCCCCGCGGTGAAATCTATATGATTGGCATGACTCAATTGGTAGTGCATCAGCTGTTTCAAATTGTCAAATAAGATAGATCCGTACACGCCTAGAACGATAACAATTCCCACAAACGTAGCGGCAAATGGCAGACTCTGACTGCGGGCAATTTGCCCTTTGCCACGCGCCTCATTCCGCTTTTTGGGCGTCGCTTTTTCAGTACGATTATCGTTTCCCGCAAAGAGAGCCATGACCTATTGCCGCATTTCCATGAGAAGTGAATGAATGCTCTGATAGAGTTGATAAGAATGTCCCTTAAAGAGGACAGGCAGAAAATAAAGTCCAAGTCCCAGACAGAAGAGACCGACCAGAACTTTCAGCGGGAATCCAATCACAAGGATGTTGATTTGGGGAGCGCCCCGGCCCACGATTCCCAAGGCCACATCCGTCAGAAGCAGTATCGCGACCAAAGGTGCGGCGGCTTGAAATCCGATGACAAAAAGCCGCCCGAACAAACTGGACAGATGAGCGACAAAAATGCCTCCAAAACGAACCCCATAGGGAGGAATCAGGTCTACGCTTTGAGCGATGGACTCAATGAACCAATGGTGTCCATTGAATCCGAGAAACAACATCAAGCCAATGAAGTTGTAGAAGATCCCCAGGGTTGTAGAACGGTTCGATGTAGTCGGATCCACCATATTGACGAAGGAAAGCCCCATCTGGAATCCGATGAGGTGCGCCGCGAATTGAAGCCCGGCAAATACAATGCTGGCGGCATAGCCGATTACCAAACCAATGGCCAATTCCCCAAGCATTCCGATCAAAATATTCCCCATCGTAAAAGCGACGGTAATTCGAATCTGCAGATGACTCAGATATAGGAAATATCCCAACAGAACAGACAAGACAATTCGCACCTGCATGGGCACCATTAAATTGCCCAGGAAGGGGGTAAAAATAAAGATGCCGCTTGCTCGGCTGATCAACAGGAGCAGCAGCTGAATTTGAGATGGGGAGAATTCAAAGGAAATCATCGCATGTAGACCGCGAAGTTGGAAAAGAGATGAATGGTGAAGCTCATCATTTTATGGACCACCCAGGGAAATGCCAATAAGAAGACGATGAAGACTGCCAGTGCGCGTGGAACGAAGGCTAATGTGGCATCCTGGATTGAGGTGACTACTTGCAGTATGCTGACTGTGATTCCCACAATCATTCCCACAATCAGCATCGGAGCACTCACCCAAACGAGAGTCTGCAGTGCCTGTTTGGCAATAGTTAACAATAATTCTTCAGTCATGGGTCATTCTTTTTAAAATGAAATTAAACGGAAAAATGAGTTGTGGATTACGCCGCCCTCTTGTTTTTCTTCGCCCAATCAAAAAAAACTCTTCACCAATGAACTCACCACCAAATTCCAACCATCCACCATTACAAAGAGAAGAATCTTGAACGGCATCGAAACCATGACCGGGGGCAATTGCATCATCCCCATCGACAACAGAACTGTCGCAACCACCATGTCAATAATCAGAAAAGGAATAAAGAGGACAAATCCAATTTGGAAAGATGTCTTTAATTCAGAGATCATGAATGCGGGGATCATAATATTGGTGGGTATATCGTCACTGTTCTTTGGACGCGGTTTCTTGGCTATGGAAAGGAAAAGAGCCAAATCCTTTTCCCGAGTGTATTTCATCATGAAATTGCGCAGAGGCTTGACTGCTTTATCCAATGCCTCTGGCTGCGTGATGGTCCCCGAAAACATGGGTTGAAGTGCTTCCTGATTGATCTGATCCAAAACTGGGCCCATGATGAAAAAAGTCAGGAAGAGCGCCAATCCAAGCACAATTTGATTGGAAGGAGCTTCCGTAGTGCCTAAGGCCTGCCTGAGAAAATGAAATACAATAGTTATGCGAGTAAATGAGGTGACTGAAATTAAGATGGCAGGAATAAATGTCAGAAACGTCAGGAAAATCAGAATCTGAATTGGCACGGAATAATTCTGACGCCCTTCGCTGCCATTGATGTTTAAGTTGATGCTATTGGGCACGGCCGGACTTGCCGGCGCAGCCTGCACTACAATGGAATTCGAACCGAGAAGCAAGAGCAGGATAATTGGCGTGAGTCTTTTCAGCATTGACGTTATACCCGTTGGTGAGATTGCAGGGACTCGCGCAGAGCTGCCAATCTGGAGGCATGATCCCCCGCTTCTCTGCTTGGGGGTACTGTCCGTCCATGGATCGCCTTCCCTAAAACATTCTCAAACACATCAGATTCGGGGTGGCGGATGGCAAGGGGATTAGGGGATCGAACGGTTCTGGAAAAAAGCTTGGCAAAACTTGAAAGACGCGTGGGAGGATCCTCGGAGACTGGTCGCCGGCGCTTGCTCGGCGCTCCATCCAACGCAGACCATGCGGTGTGTGCTGGCAAGCTTTCAATCTGCTCCAATACCGCAATTTGAGAGGAAGTGCTTCCCAATAAAATCATTTGTTCACCCACTTGGAGCAGATGGAGGCTCCGTTTATCTCCCAGGGATAAGGTCTCGACTACCTTGAGATGACGCTTATGGGCAAGTGGACCAAATCGTCCAGGCAACATTTTTTTCAACAAATAGGCGCCTAGAAGAATGATGGCCAGGATCAACAATAGGGCGCCCGAAGATTGAAGGCCCATCCCCAACAGGCTTGATCCAGAGGCAAAACTCGGAAAAGGCATTACTGCATGCTGATTGGAGTCAGCTTCCTTGGCAGTTCCCGCACGCGATTCTTCCGCTGGTTCGGACGCGAGAGTTTTGCCCGCTGTTTCCAATTGGGCAGCAGTCATGAATCCCGCCGTCTCAAGCCCTTTGAGATTGGAAGAAGGATTTGGCGCGGGGGAAGTGCCATTGTCCCGCCGCATCTCCCTGCCGGTGGTTGGATCTGTCTTATGCCAGAATGCCATTCCAAAATCGCCAAACCAGCAGAACATTAGCAATGCCATGGCAAATATTTTGAATCTCATTGGTTCACCCACGATTATCGATAATTTCATTGATTCGAATGCCAGCCCGGTCTTCCACCACCACAACTTCCCCGCGTCCCATTAAGACACCATTGATAAAAATATCCAGGTTCGCCCCAGCTTGCTTATCCAAGACCACAACCGAGTGATAGCCTAAATCCAAGACATCATGCACTTTCAGCCGGCTTCTTCCCAATTCAATGGAAATGGTAAATGGAACTTGAAAGAACGGCTTCACCACCTGCTGTGCAGCCACGACTTCCAGCGGGAGCTCTTCTTCCACCGGCGATTGATTTTCTTTGTCTTGCTCTTCAGTAATGACTTTGGATCGCCACATCATTTTTATTCCGTGTTTGAATTAATGTTCCATCATGATTTTCATTTTGTTTCATCGGATGTCTCGGTTGTTTGGGAATAATCCCGCCAGTTCGCTTGAGCCGTAAAAGTCGACGACTTTGAGTCAAGTTTTGGAAAGGGATTCAGCAAGTCCCTATAGTCCGAGACCAAGTCTCGCTAGAGCTGAACGACGAAGTCAGTGAAAAAAATATCCTTGGCACATTTTCCTGGCAGGAAACCATTTATCTTTTCCAGGATTTCCTTTTTTAGTTTTTGTTTGCCATCGTTGTTGATGATTTCATTGGCCACCTTTGTGGACAAAATACTCAAAATGGTGTCTCGCAACCTTGGTGTCATGATTTCATTCTCCGAAACCTTCTTAGCCGTTTCGGCATTAGTCACCAGAATGCGAATTGTGGTCTTGAGATATCGGTTGGCATCTTGATCGGCCAGGTTTACCAAAAAGGGATCCAAATTTATGGTGCCTCCCCCTTCTGCTTCACCCGAGGACTCCCCTCCCTTATTTTCTCCGCCACCAGGCCCACCTGCCTTGGAATTCCCCGCTGCCGATTGATTTGCTGCCTTTGGGGCCATAAACATTTTCCAGGCAAAAAAACCGCCACCGCCCAATAGCGCTAGAACAACTACTCCAATAATTGCAAACAATAGAATAGGCTTTTTCTTGGGTTTTGCTTTGGCGTCCGCTGGTTTGTCTTCTTTGGCCATTATTCACTCCTCGGATGATCTGACTACACATCGTAGAGAATCGCACACCAGCCGCCAAAACGGACATTTTTAAAAATTTTTTTATCTTCTTTGTTCTTATTGCGTTAATGGTTCATTGTCGATTTTCGATGGCGCGGACAGTGTCAAGCTCATTGTCAGTCTTTGACGGCGGTTTGACAGAAGCGGTTTTTGAATGGGGGGGAGAATGAGGAGAGAAAAGCGCAGCAGGACCCGATAATGAAGAGCCATCTGCTGCGCTTGGGGGTGAAAGCAGAAAGAAATGTTCGTGTCAAAAGGTACAATGCCATTAATTCACATTGCTTTTATCGTTTCATGTTAATGGCTTCTTGCAGCACTTCATCGCTGGTGGTTACCAGTCTGGAGTTGGCTTGGTACCCGCGCTGAGCCACAATCATGTTGATAAATTCCGAAGCAATATCCACATTGGACAATTCCACGGTGCTCCCCGCAGTGCTGCCGCGGCCTCCAGTCCCTGGTTCGCCGATTGTGGGATCTCCTGAGGCCACGGAGACTGAGTACCGGTTATTCCCCATTTTGACCAATCCACTCGGGTTATTGAAGGTTGCCAAAGAAATTCTCGCCATTTCGATTGTTTGACCGCTGTCAAAGATGCCTTGGATCGTCCCGTCCCGCCCCACAACTACCTGATTCAATTTGCCTGGAGCAAACCCATTTTGTGAACTCGATGAGGTTGACGATGGGGCCGCAAAATTGGTGATTTTTCCTGTCCCATCCGGGTTGAGAATCTCCCAGGTAAAGGTCAAGGCCGCCGCGCCATTGGTAAAAGTTGGAGTGGTGATGGAGATATTCGCCGGAGCAGCGCCATCCACATCGACCAGCTTCCCATTGTTGTCAAACGTCATGCTTCCCGCGGCCGCGAGAAGAGATTGAGGAGTTCCGGCGGTCCCTCCCACCTCTCCACCGTCGATGGTGACATCGTATGAATAGGTCAGGGGGCTCGTGCGAGTCCAGGTGAAGGTAATCTGATGGCTCTGTCCGAGAGAATCAAAGATGCGGACGCTGTTGGAATAGGGGAGATTCAATGTATCGCTGGAATCCAGATTAGTAAGCATGCTGGCTTGACTAGTAGCAATGGGGTCATAAAGAATGCCTGTGGGAATTTGGATATTGTCCAACGTACCGCTATTGATGATTCTGGCAGAGACTGGATCCCTTTGCGTATATCCTTGGACGTATGCTCCATCTGCCGACACGAGATATCCTTTGGCGTCCACGTGAAAATCCCCGGCACGAGTATAGCCTGTATTCTGTTTGTCTTTGACAACGAAGAATCCTTCTCCCTCAATGGCCACATTGGTATTGATTCCAGTGGCCTGGAGGCTTCCTTGGCCAAAATTGGAGTTGGTGGCAACAGTCCCAACTCCGAGTCCGACTTGCAGGAAGTTGATGGACCCGCCGGAACTGCCGCCAGTCAGAGTCTGGCTCAACAAGTCCTGGAAAGCGACTGTGCTGGATTTGTAACCGGCAGTATTTGAGTTTGCCAAATTATTGCCGATTGCGCTCAATTGCATTGAATTGGCGTTCATTCCCGACAACCCGGTGTATAACGAAGTTAATGCCATAGCGGCCTCCTCTTACAATATGACTGAGAAATGTTTTTTACTGCCGACGTGAAGAAAAAGCTTTAGAGTTCAATTGCCACCGGCTCCCGTCGATTGCGAAGTGGAATCGGTAGTCGATTCAGGATATGCCCTTTTTAAAATTGCTTCGATTGAGCTTAACGTTTGTAGCGATTGGAACGTTGCCATTTGCGTTATGAATTGATTGTTGTCCATGGGATTGAGCGGGTCCTGATGCTCCAATTCCGCCACCAACAATTTCAAGAACGCATCCTCTCCCAGGTCTTGTGTCCCTATTGCATTGGAACTGGCAGTCGAGGTATCGTTCGTGCTGCTCGAAACTGCCCTCGCCCCAATCCCTGTCGCTCCAATTCCTGTGATCATTTTGCCCTCCTCTTAATTCACAAATCTTACAATTGCATCATTATTGCCAAACCAAGAGATCGTGCGAATTTTCTGATAATTCCTCTGAATTCCTTACTGGTATTGGCTTTTGTATCATTGTCGCACTGGGCTTTTCAGGTGGCTTCCCATCAAGATTGAACCTCGAAGCAGATCAAGGCAAAAATGATCAGGCAAAAAACTCCAGGTGTCAGGCCACTAAGTTGACCGTCCCCGATGAATAGGGCATCATTGTCGGCAATGGCTCTGATAAAGAGGCGTCAGAATCGAGGGCTGAACTCGATTCCCGATAGGCGGAATAACTATTGGGATTTGTGTTTGAGTGTTGATGGGCGGTGGAATTTCCTTGACTCCAATCCGCAAAGGAGAGATTGCTTTCTTGTACGATCATGATCTTTGAAACCTGAATCCCCTGCTCCTGAAGAGAATTTCGCAAGGCCGGAAGCTCGTTTTCCAAGAGGGTTCGAACCTGCTTGGATTCGGCGTTAATGGTAGCCACTAATTCATTATCGACCATCGAAGCGCGCAAACTCATTTTCCCCAGGAACTCTGGTTTCAGAGAGATCACCATTTCAGTTTGGTTTTTTCCTGAAATCAACCTGGCCTTGTCAATGATTTGAGAGAACAAGTCGGCTTTATCGATTCGATTCAACATGCCATTAGACTCCGCCCCCTTCACGCTTCCCAGTGAAGTGGCGTTCTGGCTGGAGGTCGGGTCTATACGGCTGAAGTGTGAGACAGGCAATGGGTCCGCGGATCGCAGGTTTTTTTCAGCGGCTTCCGCTAATGAGGAGGACCCCCCCGCCTGTTTGAGCGATGCCCCATGTTCTACTTGAATCGTCTGGCTCGTCTTGTTCAATAATTCAGTGTTCTTTTCCAAGTCAACTTGGCTGTTTTTCAAATCCTGTGAAAATATTTTGTTCCCCGGAGAAGTTGGGGGATTCTCTCCATTTTTTCGATTCTCTCCTGAATTTGAGGCTATCTTCGATTCAGCATTTGGCGCAATCTGGGCGCTCATGAGCGATTCAGGATTCGTATTCCCATTCGCAGAGCCGGAGGTGGTGAAGTTTTTGGCCTGATCGATACTCAGGAAGGATTGACGCAATTTGAAGTCGTTGCCATTCGATTGATTTCCAGACTGCGGCCCATTTGGATTAAGTTCTAATGAATCGTCTGTCGCTTTCCTCGGCTGTTCCACGAATAACGCTCTCAATGATAAATCGTGGCCACCTCCCATTGTCTCCGCGACTGACATTCCCGCCAATGAATCCGTTTTCGACTGGCTTGCTGTTGTCTCGGAATCTTTCGACGCATTGTTTTGGGGAGCCAACACATCAATGAGGTCCAGAAGATCTTTCTGGGAGCCTGGCTGCGAAATTTTCTCCTGAATCTTCGCAGAGGTTTTTGGGTCCTTCAGCATTTTCAAAATCGCATCGCGGACTTCCGCCGCGAATTGAAGCGGAATCCCAGCCGGCAGATTTTCTTTTTCCAGTATTTGAGACAAACGTTCATTTCCCTGTTGAAGCAAACCCGCCAGCTTGTCCAATTGTGTATCGACGGTCCCTGAACCACCCAACAATTCGAGGAGGGCGAGACTTGCGCCTTCACCCTGTGCGTCAGTTGCCGTATTTTCCGCTGGAATCTTGGAAGGCGTCAAATCTCCTACAATTTTCAGAATTCCCGAAAGCAAGGATGACCAGACTTCTATGGAGTTTTCCTGTTCCTGTGTATTGTCAGCTTTGGTGTTGTCGGTTTGTGCCATTCCTGTCGAGGCTTTTCCCATCAATCCCAGGGTATTAACGAGTTCTGGCAAAATTTGCCCAGTGTCGTCTGACTTTGAGGTTCTTCTGGCCTCCTTTTCATGCTTAGCCTGGTTTTTAGCGCAGGTTGCTCGTTTTCTCTCACTTTTCGCTGACTGCTCCCCGGCAATTTCTGGCCTGGAAGCAGTTGAATTCTCTTTTGCGTCTTCGAGGATAGCGGATTGTGCCTTATCAGATGCATCAACTTTTTGAGAGGTGGCCAAGTCAGTTGGCTCCTCAGATCTATCTTGAATGGATCTCTCTTCAGACACGTGCACATTCCGCGAGGACGAGACGGGATTTTTCTCGCGGGCTGATATGCGCTCCGAACGAAGATTGTCATTACTGACGGGATCTTCTTTTTTAAGGGAGTTATATATATTGAAGAATTCATCGGAACTGGATTTCTTTGAGCTGACTGAAATGACGGGAGAATTGGATGATTCCTGCAGTTGTGAGAGACTATCCAAGCGCGCCATATGGGAACCTCAAACTGAATTTATTTTTCGGCACCGGGCAAATTTTGCTCATTGGCGATCCCAAAACGCTCGGTCGCCAATTCATCTTGCAACTTTTGCTCCAATCCTCTCAATTCAGTTTGATAATTCGCGAAACTTCTTTCTCTCAATTTTTCTAGAATTTCTCTTTTTTTGCGAGCCTCCACTAATTTTTCGCTTTGTACTCTGCGATCCTCCTGAAGCCTTGACAACAAGACCAGGCATTCATGGATTTCTTGTTCCAATTTTTGAAGATAGGCAACCATCTGGCGTAATTCATCTACATTGATTTCGCCAGGATCGGGCTTATGTAAAAGGAAACGGCACTCCTTCGCCTCGTTTTGCATGTTATCTCGAAGTGCCTCCATTTTTCGGACGGAACATAAAACCTTGTTGAGTTTTTGTTCTTCGACTTCTTCGAGTAATTTCCGGTGGTTCAACACCGATTCGAGGTTGAAAGAAAATTGTTTCATGCTTGTTTCTCATTCACATCCGGCAAATTATCGCGCCAATATTCTTTCACTCTAAGGGTCCAATCCGTCATTTCAATTATTGAAATAAATCGGTTAATCCGCCCACCGCTGCTTGATAAGAAACTCGATCATGAACTCCCTGGCGCAAAAAGTCATTAATCGCGTCAATTTTCTCGATGGCCCGATCCACTTGGGGATTGCTGCCCTTAACATAGGCCCCGATATTGATCAAGTCTTCTGCTTTTTTGAAGGTCGCCAGCAATTCCCGCAATTTCCCCGCCGCCGTGCGGTGATTCGTGTCAGCCAAGTCAGTAAATAATCGACTGGTGCTCATCAGCACATCAATGCAGGGATAATGATTCCGACTGGCCAAATCACGGCTTAACACGATATGGCCATCCAGAATTGCTCGCACGGCGTCTGCAATCGGATCATTCAAGTCGTCCCCTTCCACCAGCACCGTATAGAAACCCGTGATGGACCCTTTGTTCTTGAAATTCCCCGCACGTTCCAACAACTTGGGGAGCAATGCAAAAACTGAAGGAGTATACCCCTTTGAAGCCGGCGGTTCTCCCGCCGCCAATCCTACTTCCCGTTGTGCCATGGCAAACCGGGTAACCGAGTCCATGACCAGCAATACATCTTTTCCTTGATCCTTGAAGAATTCGGCAATGGCAGTGGCGGTTAATGCGGCGCGGATGCGTACCAGTGGAGGATTATCAGACGTTGAAACTACCACGACGGAACGTCGCAATCCCTCTTCCCCCAAATCTTTTTCGATGAAACTGCGCAATTCTCTGCCGCGCTCTCCCACCAGAGCAATGACGTTCACATCGGCGCTGGTATACTTGGCCATCATGCCGAGCAAGGTGCTCTTACCGACTCCGCTTCCTCCGAAAATTCCGATCCGTTGGCCTTTGCCGCAGGTCAGAATCCCGTCAACCGCCCGAATGCCAGTTCCCAGCGGATCTTCGATATTTTCCCGCATCAGCGGATTTTCCGGTTCATGATGCAGAGGATATTCTTCTTCAAATTCCAGCGCGCCCAGTTCGTCAATCGGATTGCCCAATCCATCCAAAATCCGGCCCAACATTTTGGGCCCGACCCGTACGACCGCGGGGGCGTTGCGGGCCACAATTTTGTTTCCCAGCTTGACTCCCTGCAATCTTCCCAGAGGCATTGAGAGGACTGTCTTGTCCCTAAAACCGATCACTTCGACGGAGGTTGAACCGGAGGCAGCGTCTCCCACAATATCGCAAAGATCGCCAACCCGAACGGGGGGCCCCTGGGATTCAATGACCAGACCGATGGCCTTGTTGATGGTGCCAACCATTTTGATAGGTTCAGTCCGGGCCAGTATGGAATGATATCGAGAAAAATCAATGGAGCTCATAGTGAGACGGAATCAATCAAGTGACAGTTTCTATTTTGAAAAGCATCCGAACATACCAGCCATCGGCTGCCAAAGAGGATCGACGATGAGGCAAAACCAGACCTGATAAATCATCAAACGCAAACCAAGCCTCGGCAAACCCGCTAGTTTAGTCAAAAAAACCTCGCTCAATTTCACGAAATTGCTCTTCAATTCGGGCGTCAATAATGCCGCTTTCGGTTTCAATGAGGGCGCCTCCCCGGGAAATCACCGGGTCCTCAATCAACTTAATCGCTTCATTGCCGGATCCCAACACGGGATTGGAAGATTGCCGCTCCATCACGACACGATAATCTTTGGGATTCAGCCGTATAGTGACAGCGGTCTGCTCCGACAAACGGTTCAGCGCAACCTTTACCATTGCAAGGATCAATTCATCGTCAATCGTGATCTCGCGTTTTACCACTTTTTTGCCGATTTCCAACGCGAGGCGCACCACTTCGTGCTCGGAACCCGACAAGATACTTTTCCGAAGCTGAGCCAGCTCTTCCAGCCGGCCCGAATATTGCTTCAGGATGGCCTCGGCCATCTTCTCGCCAGTTTCGCGGCCGGCTTTTTCACCTTCCCCAAATCCCCGTTCGTAAGCTTCCTTTTCAATCGCCGCCGCTTGAGCCTGAGCCGCCTGTACGATTTTTTCGGCCGCGAAACTGGCATGAGCCAATTGAGCATTCAACCGCTCTGATATTTCCGCGGTCGGCGTGGGCTCCGAGGGATGTGGCGCAGGTGGTGGAGATTCATGCGTGGGGACAACAACCTCGGAACGGTTGGCATAACCCAGCTGAAAAACCGAGATCTCCTTCTGTTCCGAATTTTCCACCCTGATAATCTTAGACGACATATTCGTCTCCACTGCCTCCGCGGATGCTGATCACTCCTTCTTCTTCCAGACGCTGCACGACTTCGACAATTTCATGCTGCGATTTTTCCACATCCTTCACGCGGATAGCCCCCATGGCTTCCATGTCTTCCTTCATCATTTCAACTGCGCGGGAAGACATGTTTTTGAAGAACTGGGCTTGCAATTCCCCATTGGTTCCTTTGAGGGCGAGAGTAAGAGTCTTCTTGTCCACCCGCTGCAGAATCTCACGCATTCCGGCGGGATCAATCAACATGATATCCTCAAACACAAACATCAAATTCCGAATTTCCACAGCCAGTTCCGGATTTTCAACCTCTACCCTTTCCAAGATACTGCGTCCGGCTGAGCGGTCCATCTTGTTTACCAGTTCTGCCACGGCGCGAGCCCCGCCAATTGTCTCACGACTATAGGTGCCCAAGGCGTTCAGTTTCTGATCGAGGATGAGAGAGATTCGCTTGATGACCTCGGGTGGAATTTCTCCGAGATTCGCCATGCGGATGGCGATATCCGAACGCGATGCTTCGGGCAATGAAGCCAGCAGAGCCGCACCTTGCGCGGGATCCAAGTGAGCCAGAATCAGAGCGATCGTTTGCGGGTGTTCGTTCTGCAAGAATCCGGATAATTGCTGAGGATCCGCTTTTTGTAGCGCATTAAATCCCACGGAGGTCTCCAACGATTTGGTGACCCGGTCGATAATTCGCCTTGAACCATCGCTGCCCAGCGCCTTCACTAGCAATTTCTTGGCGTATTCCAATCCGCCGCTCGAAATGTAATCCCTAGCCAGCGACATGTTGTGGAACTCTTCGAGCACAGCCTCGGCTAATTCCGGCGGCACATTGTTGATGCTGGAAATTTCCCGGCCAATCTCCTCAATCTCGTCTTCCCACATAAATTTCAACATATTGCTGGAGATTTCATCGCCTAGAACAATGCAGAGGGCGGCAGCTTTCTTCGCACCTTTTAAATTCTCGAGATCCATTGTTAACCTTCGATTAGTACCGGTTTTTTGGAAATGCCCCTAATAACTCAGGACAATTCGCAGATTCATTCCGTCCAGAGGATAATTATTTTCCTTCTTCGGCCATCCAGACGCGCAACAGCTGGGCGCCGCTTTCGGGTTCCTTTTGTATTAATTCAATAATCCGCTGCTTTAAAATGTCAGCCTTTCGCAAGTCCACTTTAGGCAACTGTAATGCATTTTCTCCAGCCTCCAGCGCAGCTTCAAGCTCTTTGACGGTTTTGGGAGCTTCCAAGGCCAAGGGTGGCTCCCCTCCTTCCATCAAAGCTTTAGCCGCCGCTTCCTCAGGAGAAAGGACCTCTTCGACCGGAGCAAACACCTTCTTTGTGATGGGACGAATCAGCAGCAGATAGACAAGCAGGAAGAGGAAAATGAAGGCTCCATATTTGATGGCGGGTTGAAGGTACTCTTTATATTTGTCGTAGACGGTTGGCTTTGTTTCCTCGAATATCCCTTGATTGTCGAAAGCAATATTTTCCACGGTCAGCAGATCCCCCCGGTTGTTATCAATTCCAATGACCGCGGCCACGAGATCTTTCAATTTTTTCAATTCATCGGCGGAACGGGGTACCGACTTGCGGATGGCATTGCCGCCTGGCCCTTGTTCAATTTTCACTCCATCGTCCACAATAACGGCAACGGATACTTTTTTTATGTCTCCAAATGGATTAACGGTATGGCGAACCAGCTTGCTAACTTCAAAGTTGGTTAGCTCACTTTTTCTGAAACTGGAATTGGCGGGACCATTATTAATCGGAGTTACTTTCGGAACCGGCGTAGCTTGATTGGAAGTAGTCCCCGGCACCCCGGCTATGCCCGTACCGGTGGGGCCATTTCCCTCCTCGGTTTTCTGCTGACTCCGGATGGCGGTTGTAGGGGATTGCGGATCGTATTTTTCTTCAGTCTGTTCACTTCGGCTGAAATCCAGAACCACTGAGGCATTGGCCTTTACCTTCCCAGACCCAACAATCGGTTCCAAGATTCCCACCGCTTTATTTGTTAATTCTTTTTCCGCATGGGATTTCAGCTCCATCTGTCCATTGGTAAGCACTTCTTCGGCGGACCCCTGCCGCGAGGAGAGTAACCGACCAGAGGAGTCGACCACAGTCACATTGGCCGGGTCCAATCCTTCCACAGCACTTCCCACCAGATGCACAATCCCGGAAACCACGCTGTCGCTGAGTTGACGTCCTGAGTTGAGTTTGATCACAACGGAGGCTTTCGTTGGCTCTGACTTTTCTTGAAATAGTGAGTCCTTGGGAAGAACCAGATGTACTCTCACCTGAGACACTTCTTTCAATGAAAGAATCGTCCGGGCCAGTTCCCCCTCGAGTGCTCGTTTGTAGCTGACTTTTTCGAGGAATTCCGTCATTCCCAGGTTAGTTTTGTCAAAAATTTCGAATCCAATCTTCCCACTTTGCGGGAGTCCCTCAGAGGCCAATTGAATCCTCAATTCATCTACACGGGCGCCCGGAACTTTAACGGTGCGGCCCGAGTCCGCCAATTTGTACTGAACTTTCAAATCCTTCAATTTGGCAATGACTGTTCCAGCGTCATCGGCATTCAGGTTTGAATAAAGAACCTGATAATCCTCTTGATTCATGTAATAGACTAATCCGCCCAATCCCGCGATTACCATGATACCCAGGATCACAATAGAGAGTTTTTGGGTGAGCGTCAGTTTCTCATTCAACAGCCGCAATTGGTTGGTAACCGGATTGGGTTCAGTAGCCATGGAAGTTCTCAAATATTGAATTCTTGTGTGTATTATTTCCAACCAAGTGGAAGGTCGGGATCCCAATTCCCCTTCAACCAGGGAAACTCATCTTAGCTGGGCATTTGGCTAGACAGGCATTTTCATGATTTCTTGATAAGCCGTAACCAGCTTGTTTCGGACCTGCATCATCATCTGAAAAGAGATGTCTGCTTTTTGCACGGCAATCATTGTAGTATGAATGTCTTTAATTTCACCCGTCATCAACTTCTGCGTTTCTTCTCCCGCATGCTTTTGCACTTCATTTACATCTTCAATAGCATTTTGGAGCATCTCGCCAAACCCGGGCCCGCTGCTTTCTGGAACCGGTCTTACTTCGGCTGGTTTGGGAGTGATGATCGGAACGGGGTATTTGTTGGGATTAATTAAAAAGTCGCTCATTTTCCAATCTCCACGGATCGTCTTGCCATGTCTTTAATAGCGTTAATAGATTGAACTCCAGCTTCAAAAGATTTTGAAGCGGAGAGTAAATTGACCATCTCTTCAACCGGACTAACATTGGGATAAGAAACAAAGCCTTTTTCATCCGCATCGGGATGATTGGGTTCATATCTTTTGATAAAGGGGGAATCGTCCTCATAAATGGCCGCGACCTGAACTCCTTGAGCGCCGGGCTCGTCCAACTTGCCTCGTAATGTCTCGGCAAATGAATCCTGAGAGGAGGTGGCCTGAAATACCACATCCTTCCTGCGATAGGGTCCCCCCTCGGCAGTTCTGGTGGTACTAGCATTGGCTAAATTGCTGGATATGACTTCAATTCTGCGTCGTTGCGCCGTTAAGCCCATACTGCTAATATTGAAAGCATCGAGTAGACTCATGGATTACCTGCCTTCCAAAATGGCCGATTTTATGATATTCACATTTTTGATGACCAACTGGGTGATGGCCGAAAAAAGCACGTTATTCATGGACATTCGAGCCATTTCCCGATCAATGTTGACATTGTTCAAATCGTTGCGGAGCGTTAATCCTTCAACTTCTTTGACTCTGCCTGGGGCATTTCCGCGGCTGTCAATGGAAACGGTCAAGTGTCGATCATTTGTCACTTGAGCCACAGTCCCGTTGTCGTCGATGGCACTCTTCAATTCCCCCTCAAAATCTACATCGACTGTTTTGTAGCCCGGGGTATCAATGTTCGACAAGTTACTCGCTATCAAAGCTTGACGGCGGCTGGCCCCGTCCAAAAATCGTTCCATTTGGTTTATAGCCGGATCGTTAAAAAAAACTTGGCTCATTGTTCCCCCTCCTGCTGCATTCCATATTCGCCTATATTTAATGCAACTTTATAGCCAACTATGTTAAAAAATAATTGGAAAGCAATGAGACAAAAGGCTCAATGGGATTGAATTTTCAATTGGAGCGAGAAAAAACGTTTCCAATCGTTATCCAGTGGGCGAAGATGGGGAGTAGGCAATATTTGCCTGGCAGGGCATGCTCAATAGGCATGTGGTCCAGAGAATTTGTTCAATCTTCACCTCTGGCTAAAGCAGAACCAGGATGAGCGGCTTGTAAGGAATAGTTTTTTTTCTTGTTAATTATCAATCTTCATCTGCACTTTGATCAGACCCCTCCGATACAACGGCAAGACGATACTCTCTCAATTTGTTTCTTAAGGTTCTTAGAGAGATTCCTAGCAATTGTGCGGCATGTGTCCGATTTCCGCCCGTCTGTTCGAGTGTCAATATAATCAACTTTTTTTCCATTTCGCTGACGGAATAACCAGGCCTAATTTGGAGTCTCTCCTCCATGGCCCGCTGGGTCTCCGTTGCGGACACCAAGTTTGGTCTTTCAGATTTCTGAACCGGCTCATCCTTTGTTATCGGCCGATCAGAAATAATCAGGTCACTCATGAAGAGATCTTTAGGGTAAATGCAAGGATTGGAGGACAAGGAGACAGCACGCTGAATGACATTTTCCAATTCTCGAACATTTCCAGGCCAATCATATTTTTCGAGCAGATTAATGGTCTCGGGCAATAATTCCATTTTCTGGCCTCGAACCTCAAACCCATACTTATTGCAAAAATGCGTTGCCAAAAGTGAAATGTCGCCCTTTCGCTGACGCAGTGGCGGAATCGTCAGTGGGATGACATTGAGCCGATAATATAGATCGTCACGAAAGCTTCCTGATTGTACCAAGTCTTTGAGGTTCTTATTGGTAGTGGCAATAATCCGGACATCGATAGGAATTGGACGCCTCCCCCCACTCTGTCCACTTCTTGTTCTTGGAGTACTCGAAGCAATTTAGCCTGGAGCAACGGGACCATTTCCCCAATTTCATCCAACAGGAGAGTCCCGCCATTGGCCAGTTCAAATTTTCCAGGTTTTTGCATGACAGCCCCGGTAAAGGCTCCTTTTTCGTGTCCAAAAAGTTCTGCCTCCAGAAGATTCTCCGGAAGAGCGGCACAATTGACTGCAATAAAAGGTCCCTGGCTCCTCGGACTGGCTTGGTGGATGGAGCGCGCCACCAGTTCCTTGCCTGTGCCACTTTCCGCCTGGATCAATACCGTAGCTTTCCCTTTGGAGGCCTGCTCCCCCAATTCCAGCATGGCCAGCACATCGGGGTCTTGCGTTAAGATCGGAAAATGAGAATCTGACTTCTTCACCATGAGGTAACTTTCATTTTTCCAAAGAGCACGTGAAACGATCTGTTTCAATTCCTCTGAGGAAAATGGTTTCATCAAATAATCGAAAGCTCCCATCTTCATGGCTTCCACGGCATTATTGACGGTTCCATGAGCTGTCACTAGTACAACTTGGGTACGTGGAGAAAGACTCTTCACTTCTCGTAGCAGATCGATTCCGGTAACCCTGGGCATCCTCAAATCCGTTATGACCAGCCGATAGCGCGACTCTTTGAGCAGATCCAATGCTTCAAGTCCGCTCCCCGCGGTGGTGATGCTATATCCACTGCGCCGGATGGTCTCATTCATGGCAATCAGCATTTGGGGTTCATCATCTACAATCAAGACGTCTTTGTTCAGCATGTTTTTGCACCCTGAAAAGGGATTTCATTTTGAGATAGCTCAGAATTCCTGAGAGATGCGCAACTCTCATGGCTGGAGAGCCCAAACGCGGCCGATGTTCCGTTGGATTTAGGCAGTCTGATGGAAAAGCAGGTCCCTTCGCCAAGTTGACTCCAAACTTCCACCTGCCCCCTATGTTTTTTTACAATTTGGTGGACCAAGGCCAGGCCAAGTCCCGTTCCCCGTTCATTCGTGGTAAAAAAAGGGTCAAAAATTCGTTCCAGATTCTCCGCGGCTACGCCTATTCCAGTATCCTCCACTTCCAGGCAGAGCATAGAGCATGTTGGAGAAGATAAACGAAAAGTCAATTTTCCGCGGGCCGGCATAGCCTGCATGGCATTCATTAATAAATTCATAAGCATTTGCCTTAACATATCCGGATCGGCATCAATTTCAGCTTCGGGATCTTGTGCTGGACAGATGATTTGAACTTCCCGCTGTTGAAAGACCGGTTCCATGAATCCCAAAGTCGAATGAATAAGTTCAAGCAAATTGATTTTTGCGAACTGGGGATCTCCACCGCGACTAAACGCGAGCATATTGGTGACTATGGTATTGAGGAACTTCACTCCCGTGACCACTTGGGCGGCCCATTTCGATAAATCCTCCCCCTGACCTACTTCTTGGCGGATCAAGGATGCAAAAAGTTCGATGCTTCCCAACGGATTGCGTATCTCGTGGGCCAATTGAACCGCCATTTCTCCCATGGCCTGAAATCGTTGCGCTCGTTGATTCTTCGCCTCCAGTTCTTTTAGCCTCGAAATGTCCTTAATATTGATAATTACTCCATCTTCCTGGGATGTTTGACTGCATAATGGAGAAGTCGTTATCGCGAGGGTGATAGCTGCCGGCCCAGGAGTTTGTGGCAATAGCTGGATTTCGTAATCTTCGACATACTGCGGAGATTCCTTCAACGCCATCTGAATCACTTGTTTTAATTCAAGTGGAAATGGGACCAATTCGAAGGATTCATTCAGCTGGATGTCTTTGGCATCGAAGGACAGCAGCCGGCAAACAGTGGGATTGATAATCGTCAAATATCCTTGATGTGAAATCACCAGGACGCCAGAAGGTAGATCTTCGAGGATGTTTTTCAGGTAGGATTTTACTTTTTCTTTTTCAATTAGATTCCTTCCCAATTCGGCATTGGCGTCCGCTAATTCTTCTGAAAGACGGCGAGCCTCATTTTGCAGCTCTTCATAGGATCTTTGTAATTGAACCGATGTGCGATTGAAAATATCAAATGCTTCCATTAGCCTTTGATAATTCAGTGGATCGTATGCCTGTTTTTCTCTGTCATCCATTAAATTCAGTCCAGAAAAGAGAAGGATGCCCTGGTACTCCAGCCCTATATTTGCATCCCCGCTTCCAAACTATCCATGAGATAGAGAAAAAAACAAAGGGGTCATTATGTATTGTTGGCAAAAGAATTAAGGCAATTTCGGCGGGCGATGGTTCCATCTTGGAAAAAAGTTTTCTGTCAAAACCATGACGAAGAGGTCAGAGATTATTTCTGACACGCTTATATGGCGGACCTTTGATCCAAGAATGCAATTCAGTCTTAAGACCAGGAAATCCATGAGACGATAATTTCATGATTATGGAAATTGGAACGCACATATCGCGGCTGGAACGTCAGCTAGAGGGCGGTTCCCAGCACCGCGAGGAGAGGAAATTTATTTGTTGAGTTTGGAGGAGGGAATAAAGGGTTCAATCCGCAAGGAAAGAGAGCGCACCAATCCAAGACACTCATCGATTTTTCGGGATTGCCCATCCAACTTCTCGGATGTGTCCATCATAAATTTATCCATTTTCTGACGGGTTTCTTTAAGAACATCAAGCCGGGTATAAAGCGACTGAATCCTTTCGGATAACGCCAGATTCTCTTCCAGGAGCCTCTTACGCTCTAACACCTTCTCCAATATCAAACCGATTTCAATAAGCTTGAAAGGTTTTGTCACATAGTCAAAGGCCCCTTGATGCATTGAGTCAATGGCCGTCTCCAGCGAGGCGAATCCCGTTATTATGATGACTTGGGTCTTTGTGCTTCTCGATCGGGCTTCTCGCAGAACTTCCAGCCCATCCGCCTTTGGCATGATCAAATCAGTAATGACAACATCAAATGGCTCCGGATGAGTCTTAATCAAATGGATGGCTTCCGCGCCATCCCTGCTTGAGCTGGCATGCATTCCCTTTTGAAGGAAATACTCCAGAAGAGCCGCCCTAAGAGTGTCATCATCGTCAACCACCAAAATAAGTGGCGCATTTTCATTTGTTCCCATGATTTTGCCATCACTCTAACAAAGTTTTATACTCTCGCGTTGCGGATAGAGTATCATATTCACAAAAAGCTGGTACAATCATTTTGATTTGATCCCTGCTTTTTACTGTCGATTATTTTTCAAAATAATATTAACTTCATGGCCATCGTTCCATCCAGATTTCATTTCCGCAAACTCAAGCACCGTTTTCTATGACAGAACAGCCAAGTGAATTCTACCCAATCTATCTGGACAGCTTGATTACGGACACCAATGTAAGTTTTAATCTGTACACAAAGAATCGCAATGGCAGGTATGTGCTCTATTGTCAAGCGGAGCAGAACTTTTCGGAGATTCATCGGAAGAATCTTCTCAACAACGATATCAAGACTCTCTTCATCGATCTTTCCGACCAACGAGCTTACGGAAGCTATATCGAAAAAAATATCGGAACACTGGTGGACGATCCGAAAGTCCCTGCCGCGCAAAAAGCCGATCTGATTTACTCGGTTTCCAAAGGGGTCCTCATCGATATCTTCGATAATCCTAGATCCAGCGATATTGTACAACGAACCGCATCTATTACGGGGCCCACGGTCGATTACCTTTTGAAGGGGAAGGATTCACTGCAGAATTTGATTTCCATCATGTCTTACGACTATTACACCTTCACTCACTGCGTGAATGTATGTGTCTTCTCAGTGGCCATGGCCAATCAGATTGGCGGCTTCAGCAGGGATGAAATCAACGCGCTGGCCACTGGAGCCTTGATGCACGACATTGGCAAAAGTGAGATTCCCAAAGAAATATTAAATAAACCTGGCCGTTTGACTCCGGATGAATTTGAGGTGATGAAGCAGCATGTGATTTGGGGTGAAAAAATCATGACCGAAACTCACAAGATGAACCTCGACAACATCTCAGCTATGTCCCACCATCATGAGCGGGTCAACGGTCAGGGGTATCCTCGCGGACTCAGCATGGATCAGATTCACCTCCACGGCCGGATTGTTGGCATCGTGGATTGCTTCGATGCCATGACCACACGCCGTCCATACCAGAACGCCATGGAGGCATTTGAAGCCATGCAGCTCATGAAAGGCAAGCTGGCGGATAGTTATGACCAATCATTGTTGAACCATTTGATCACTCTTTTGGTGAAATCCTGATGAAGTCGTTTGATTCAATTCCGGGAATAAAATCATCGCTTTCCGCTGCGGCCAGTTTGATTATTCTGGTCATCATCCTGGCCGCATGCAGGTCTTCATCCGAGGAGTCCTTAGAGAAGAAATATCAGAAAATGCTCAGTCTAAGCCAGATTAGGGCTTTTTATTATACGGAGCCCCAGACCCGCAAGCGCTATCCTTTGGTTCAGGGAACTTTATCCAACCTTGGCGGTCAGAAATTAGAAGTAGTGGAGCTGACCTTATTTTTTAAGAATAATTTGGGAAGAACCATTTTTGAAGACCATGGTTACCCGGTTTTTGTCTCGGGATATTCCTCTGAGCCCATGCTCAAACAATTTCTTCTTCCAGGCCAGAGAGTTCCCTTTGCGATCAAATCGGTCCAATGTCCTTCCAATTGGCAAGAGGGAGAAGTGGAAGTCCTGGTGAGCAAAGTAGTATTCGCCAATTCACGCTAAGGATTATTCTCATATTCAAGCCTAGGGGGAAAACTCCCGGGAAAATCGGCTTGACATTTTAGAAAGCGGCGGCTCAGAGCCGCTTTGAACAAATAGCCCGTACATTTAGTAAATTCCTAAAGACCTCCCGCGTAATGGCAACAATCTCCAAAGAAGATAAGGGCAAAATTTAAGTGATTGATGATAAATGGTGCCCGGGGCCGGAATCGAACCGGCACGTCCTTTTGGGACGAAGGATTTTAAGTCCTTTGCGTCTACCAATTCCGCCACCCGGGCCGTCGAGGCAGGTCCTATAACTCACCGTATAAATAGCATTTCCAAAAAGCAAAAGTCAATTGAATATCAAGCAATCCCCTCCCGGAATCTGCAAATACGACATAGCCCTACCGGTATTCCTCTTTTCATTCCTCGACACGAATGATTCCCCTCACAAATCGGGCTTTGAAAAGCCTATCTGAAAGCTTATTTGACTCCCTGTTACTGTAAGTCTCTTCAAAGGAACTCAATGCTTGATAATAATTTACGCTTTCTGTCGGCACTCAAATTCCATTCATGTATAAGCGTTTATACGTCAAACATCCATGCCAGGGAATTGATTCGCCCCGGCATTTTGATCCCAAAGCATACATTTTGGGATGATGGTTGGCATGGCAAAGAAAGGATGAATTGTGAACGAAAAATTCACAAAACCTTTTCATCAAAATTGTCGTCTCAATCTTTTAGAGCTGGGTGATATCAGGGTCATTTTTTCTCGCTTTTTTGTTGAAGAAAATGGCTCATGGATATAAAATCGCGCCTCCTACAATGGGGGGGATGGAGAAGCCAATGACAATCACACAGAAAAAATTCTATAAAAATTTGTTAATTAAGAAGTTAAGAGAACTCACCTCAAACATAGCCGAAAAAAGAGTGACAGGTATTCAGGAATTTGAAGAGCCGGAGGCGGATATTTATGATGTCTGCTCCCAATCCTATTCAAAAGAACAGATTTTTTTGCTCTGTGAAAGGGATCTGGTGTTGCTAAGTCAAGTCGAAGGGGCATTGAATAAAATTGAAGCAGGAAATTATGGTTTTTGTGAACAGTGTGAAGCCCCCATCAATGAAAAGAGAATGAAAGCCGTTCCATGGGTTAGATACTGCATCGAGTGCCAGAGCAAAATGGAGGATGAAGCGGCTGCCTGAGGCATTTCTCTAAATATTTAATTCGATGGGCTTGGCTGTTGAAGGCCCTGAGGAATTCCCATTGCCCTCCTCTTCTATTTCTTTGTTCAAACCCTGTTTTATTTATCCTTCAACTTGATCGGGTCAATTGAACTTTCCACTCGATAATCACAAGCATCCCGACACTCGCGGCAATAATAAAAGCCATCTTCACACAACCGGACAGAATAGTCGGATTGACACAAGGCACAGTAGCGATCGCACTGGCAATTTTCTTCCAAATGGCCGCAATTTGCGCAATGAAACATGTTTATCCTCACTGCTGATCTATCATCGCAGATGAGTTTAGCATCGGAGCATTAAATTTTGTATTTTGTTTTTTAGTCTTCTCTCTTTAGTTAGCGCCTTGACACTTTTTTCCCAGCTGTGTTAGGTTTTTTGTTGAAGACATTTTAAATAGTGAAAGTCCTAAACTTAGTTGAAAAAGGAGCATGACCTCGCTTAAAACAGAGGTGAATTACCCGGCAAGGTAGACACCAAGAATAAGGAGATCATGCATGGGACAGAGAGTAATTCGGACCGGAAAAAGAATCAAGGGCAAAGAGGGCAGAAAAAAGAGACAACGAATTGAAGAAGAAGTTAGGATTTTGGACAGTCGGTTTGAACTGATCCAGATGTTGATCCCTCTGGGCTTGAAAGCTGTGGAAGAAGAATTGCAGCAAGAAGTAGAACAGCGGGTTGGCCGCGGAGCCAGCCGGAGTCCAGAGAATCGGCGCTGGGGAAGAAACCCAGGGTCGGTTTATTTGGGAGATCAGAAAGTTCGGCTCGAAGTGCCTCGGGTAAGAAATGTCGCGGTTCGACAAGAAGTTCCGTTGGAGAGTTATCAAGCCTTTCGAAAGACGAAGGTATTAGATCATCAGGTTTTGAACCGGGTGATCCGGGGGATTAGCCAGCGGCAATATGAGCAGGCAGCCCTCTGTGTGCCAGAAACGTTTGGGATCAAAAAGAGCAGTGTGTCCCGACATTTCATCCGAACGACGGCCCGAAAGCTGGAAACGTTTTTGACTCGGGATTTGAGCCAGCACGACATTGTGGCGATTTTCATCGACGGGAAGCGACTGGCAGAAACTGACATGATCGTGGCATTGGGGATTACGCTCGAAGGGCAAAAGATCCTGCTGGGTTTTGTGGAAGCCAGTACGGAAAACCAACGAGTGTCCCAAGACTTTATTCAGCAACTGCTGGACCGAGGACTGAAGACCGAACAGGAAATTCTGTTCATCATCGATGGAGCCAAAGGGCTGTATAAAGGGATCAAGGCAAAGCTGGCAGAGAAAGCCTTGATTCAACGCTGCCAATGGCACAAACGGGAAAATGTGGTCAGCTATTTAAGCAAGGAACAAGCCCGACGGATCCGGCAAAAATTGCAAACAGCCTATCAGCAGCCCAGCTATGAAAAGGCGAAAGAAGCCTTGGACCGAATCGCCAAAGAACTGCGACTGATCAATGGTTCCGCAGTGGATAGCCTGAAAGAAGGATTAGAAGAAACTTTGACTCTGCATCGGTTGGGATTATTTGAAGAATTAGGGACCAGTTTTAAAACCACCAATTGCATTGAGAATGTGAACCGGCAATTGGAGCGGTTGACGCATCGAGTCAGTTACTGGAAGAACAGCGATCAGCGTCAGCGTTGGATAGCCACGTCGTTGCTGGAAATTGAGCCCGGGCTAAGAAAGGTGAAAGGCTTTCGTCATTTAAAAGCCCTTCGCAGATCAATGAAAAAGGAAAACCTAACGAAATTGGTTCAGCCCGCAGCTTGAAGGTTATGCTCATTTTCAACTAAAA
>CAWDMN010000026.1:0-97821 GCA_963803155.1 uncultured Acidobacteriota bacterium | reverse complement strand
TGGTTCAAGCGGGCGAACTATCGCCAGCGATGGAGTATCCGCTCCTGAGCCCGAACGATTCGCCTCGACCAGATCGCACATCGTCGTCTCACCTAAGCGACGAATGAGCTGACGTCGCTGAGCCCATCCGTTGTCAGTTCCCATCGACGCGCCGGGCACGATCGTCCCGTAGATGGGACGCCACGACTCTGGACGCCGGTCAGAACGGGGCCGACGAACGCCCACCGAAACCTCTTGGTACTTGACAAACTTGCTGTCGTCGTCCAGGTCTCTGAACGGGACTGGGTGCAATCGGATCCACTGATGCTCGTCGGAATCAGTTCGAGCGCCGGCGACGCACATGGTCTCCTCTAGCTGACTCGTCATTACGGGAGCCGCCTTCACGAGCACAACGATCTTCAGTCGTTCGTCCATCGTGCCTCCCACTCAGATCTTCCAGAGTCGTCGGAACCCGCTTTAGCATTGCGGCAGCGAATGCACTGCTCGCGGATGGTCAAGGGTTGACCTCGCGTGCTGCAGACTGGCCCGCACTCGGTCTCGCAAGCGCGCGTCGTACCGAGGACTCGTTGTTGGCCTTGACTCCCGGTAGCTCGGGAGTGATCGGGGCTACGGACACTGGTCAGCGTTTCCGGGCGGCTGCACCCGCCAGCTCCTGGCTCGCGTTTGTTTCCGCCGTCGACTAGAACGGTAGAGATGGAGCGAACCGAAGGAATCTACACCATCGGATACGAGGACCTGCGGCTCGATCAGTTCCTCAACAAGTTACGTGAGAACCGGATTGACACCGTTGTTGACGTGCGCCTGACTCCGTCGAGTAGGCGTGCAGGCTTCTCTAAGGGAGTCCTTGCTAAGGCACTCGACGCGGCGGACATCGGCTACATCCATGAGCGCGACCTCGGCAATCCGCCCGAGAACAGAGCCGCGTTCCGTAGAGGACCGCTCGAAGAAGGACGTTGTCGGATGAAGGCGCGATTGGAGAATGGTTCGGCCCCGGCGCTTCAACGGCTTGTCGAGCGAGCCACGCAAGAACGTGTCGCAGTCCTGTGCGTCGAAATGGCTGACGCCAGGTGTCATCGGCAAGTCATCGTCGAGATGGCCCGCGAAATCGCGCCCGAGTTGTTCACCACCAGTATCTGGTGATGTTCTTGGGCACGGCGACCACCGGTTCGCCTGCGCCCTTAAGAAGCAAAGTGCGCTAGAGAGACTCACCTGGATCGTCGAACAGGCGGCGCCCGACCCACGCGTACGTGTCCGTTCCGATAGTACAGGCAAAGTTTCGAGCCTCCACAAAGTTATCTCGGCAGGAGATAACAAATCTGGATGCCATGAAGACTTGGGCCGAGTTCTCGTTCTCCACCAACTCTTTCGTGAAAGTCACTGGCGACACGAGCAATCGAAGCGTTCGAGCTTCGACCAGGGTTGTTCGCGGGGATAGCAGTAGATCACAACATAAGGTGACAAGGGATACACCAGATAGGTTCCTTTGCTGAGGACAGCTGCCTTTAGCCACATCGTGTTGTCGGAGGTACGACAAGCCACGGGATTATCCGACGTTACGAAGGGGACGTCGGTTGTGTTCCGTCCGAAGACCCAGATTGCTGAACTGATATGCCTGGTCAACTCCTCGACTAGGTCATCGTCCAGAGCAACTCTAGGTGTAGGCGACGTTTGTCGACCTCGCTGAGAGCGCCGATTTCGCAGACATTGCGAAATAGGAGGAACATGTCCCGGGACTCCGCTGTCCGTAAGAACTGCAATCCGAGAAACAGCGAAAACAGCTCACGATTAGCTTCAGGCACGGTAATCGGCATGCCTAGCCGGCCTTCTCGAATCCAATCGATCCACTGACCGGAAACCCGAGCAACCTCGTACTCGAGGGAGGCGAACTGTCTCTCCATGCTTAGGGGGTAATGGCCAAAGGAGGATGCTCCACGGCTCGCTATTTTGGATTGGATGATGCCGGGAATGGATGGCCTGGAGGTGTGTCGCCAGGTGCGGCGACGCGGAGGGGAGCCTTACATTTATATTCTATTGTTAACGGCCAAAACTCAAAAAGGGGACGTGGTGGCCGGGATGGATGCCGGGGCCGATGATTATGTCACCAAGCCGTTTGATGCTCATGAGCTTAAAGTCCGGCTGCGGGCAGGCCAGCGCATCATCAACTTGCAAAATGAACTGATTAACGCCAGGGAAGCGCTGCGCATTCAGGCTACGCACGATGCTTTGACGGGTTTGATGAATAGAGCCACGATATTCGATGCTCTGCAAAAAGAGCTCAGCCGGTCTGAACGTTCCGGGAGACCCCTGGGCCTTGCCATGATTGACCTGGACCATTTTAAGAACGTCAACGATACTTATGGGCATCAGGCCGGCGATCTAGTGTTGAAAGAGACGGCCCGGAGAATGGCGCAGATCCTGAGAACGTACGATCAGCTCGGACGCTATGGAGGGGAGGAATTCATGGCGGTTTTGCCTGATTGTGATCTCGCTTGTTCCACCTCTGCCGCCGAACGGCTGCGCTCCGGTTTAGCCGACCAACCTATCCTCTTGGAGAACAATCAATCCTTGGTGGTCACCGTAAGCGTGGGAATTTACTCAACCTCTGAATATCCAAAGGCTTCTATCTGCGAATTGATTCGCGCGGCCGATGCCGCCCTCTATCGGGCCAAACGACAAGGCCGCAACAGAGTTGCGGTTGGCTGTGCTGAGGAAGCTCAACAATCCGCCTCGCCAAAAGGGTAACCAGGGATAGTCTCCACAGCTTTTTTCCCCGCCTGATTCCGTGCCGTACCTCGATCACCCTCCCACACTTCAAGCTTTTGCCCGGGCACCATTGCCTCGATTCACGATGTCATATGTGCGATGTGTAAATGAGTGATCAGCCTGACAAGGTTGGCTCCGACATGACAAGAGAAACGCCGCATATGGATGCAATTAAAAGCATGAGAGAAGTCAATCTGTGGATGGCACAAAGTGGGAGGTCCGGCAGCCCCTCTGTGTCGCCATACGGGTTGTGGTAGTCACACGCGCACACCTCCCACCTCCAGGAGATAATTCCTCTCCTTAAGGGTTAAAGATCAATCCTTTTTTCTCTCACTATTGATTGCACCCGCTGCCGATTCCCATCCCCGGCTTGCACCGGCGTTACGAATTGTCCTCACGGAAGCATGGAATTCAAGCCTATCCAGCACCAGCCAGACCAGAGACATTCCAATCAAGGTTCCCGTGAATACCCGGGCAATACCCCAGGAATCCTGCCATCCCAATCGATGAAACCCCACATCGGCTCCAATCAATGACAAAGCCGACAGCACCATGAACTGAAGCCGACGCTGGTGGAGTCTGCGATACACCCAGGGGAAAATAAGAGCGGCGGCCAATGCACCAGTGTACGTTGAAAAACAGCGCAGACAAACTGGCAAAGGGATCCCATTCCATCGAAGCGATCTCTCTGGCTGCTGATGGCATATATGAGAGAAGAAATAGAAGAGGTACCCTGGAATTCCCGGGGATGCCCATTTCACAAACCAGGGATAAAGGCAAATACTTCCGCACCAAATCAGCAGGATGCAGAGAATAAGGAAATAATATGGACGGGTCAGCGGCATACGCATGCGGAAAGAGCCTATTCAATTGAGCGGAAGTTAAAAACCGGCATTATTCAAGCCCTCATTCAGAGACGATACCAGACTATTTGTTCTTCCAGGAGGGATTCCGCTTTTCTAAAAAGGCTTGGATCCCTTCCTGAACATCGTCGAGAGCCATGAGGTGATTAAGGTAGATGTCTTCCACTTTTTGAAGAGCATCAGGGAAGCTTAATCCCTCACTTGCCAAAGTGGATTTTTTCATGAGCTGCAGCACTGGCGCACTGTGGGCGCAGATCCGATCGATCAAATCATTGGCCGTGTTCTCCAATTTGTCGAGAGGAACCACTTTGTTGATCAGGCCGATACGGAGCGCTTCCAAGGCGTCTATGGTGTCCCCGGTCAAAATCAATTCCATTGCTTTCTTTTTTCCGACGAGATAAGGGTACACAATCGCGGCAATGGGAGGGAGCACTCCAAAACGAATTTCCGGCTGCCCAAAGAGGGCCGTTTCAGATGCGACCACAATATCGCAAAAAGTGGCGAGCTCACACCCCCCACCCAGTGCGGGGCCGTTGACTATCGCCAGAGTAGGTCTGCCAAGATCGGCGATATTGAGAAAGATCTTGTGAAATGCTTCCAGGAGCTGAAATACCTGGTGTGGCTCGTGTTCCGCGAGATCAATCCCACCGCTGAAAAATCGGCAGGCGGAAGAGAACACAATCAACTTCACTTCCTCCTCATTGTAAAGAGTGTCAAGGACCTCGCCGATTTCACGCATCATTTCAAGGTTCAGAATGTTGGCGGGAGGACGGTTCAGAATGATGCGAGCTATGTGGTCGCCCTTCTCAAATGATATGTGTGCCATAGTCTCTTCCTGCGGGAGATTTATCAATTCCAGTTTAGTTCCGCATAACTGTCTGGGCTGAAGAAGGCGGGAGTTAACCCGCTTTCTTCAGCCTTTTATGAGCAGGGAGTGAAAACCGAAAAAACCGTCCTCCTACCCGCTCGGGATCCAACGGCGAGGGGCCTACAGAGTCACTTCGAATAATTCCGCATTGACTCTTACGATTCCCTTACGGAGGAGTCTCGTAAAAATCTGCGTTCCTTCGAGAGCTGAACTTTCATAAGATGTTGCGCTTGGCAATTTTCAGCGTCCTCTGAGATTGAACTTCAAGAAAGTAGTTTTCCTCGCTGCTTCGATAAAAGTGTGACAGCCAAAGCTCCAAATTGTTTCCGGGAGGATAAAAATTGTTACTCAGCGTACGTGCCAGGAATTTATCGTTTGATCAAAAGATCCGAAATTCCGATTGGTTCCCCCGGTTCCGACACGTGCCCGTTTGCGCTTTCTCGCCGCACTGTGCCTGGTTTGCTAAACCAGCAAATGGATCGTTGCATCAATACTCATATGCTAAAAAACATTGTAATGAGATAATCCACTGCTAGCAATCGGAAATGGGCGTGAGACATTATAGACTTCCAATGGTGACGGGATTGACTGGGCAGGATAGCGTCTATGTTTGCTGCGTTGTGGTTGATGGCTGTCCGAAAAAGGGCTCCATAACAAGGCGTTCTAAGTTGAAAGAGAATTTAGCCTTGAATTGGGTCGCACGACCCCTCGTACTCCCTGGATATCCGACTCTACTTTGCGGGCTTGTTGGATTTTGAATTGCCCTGAATGAATGATGAGGAGAGGCATTTGAAATCTCCGAAAATAGCTGGCCTCAGACGGATAATTCTAGCTATTGTTTAATTTCCCATTGCCGATAAAATTTAAGGAAGGCCTCTGGAGCATAATCTGCGCTAAGGAGCAGTTCGGTTTAACCTTGTGACTATTGTGAAACTTTTTGAAATTGTCAAATGCCAGCGCTGTGGGAGCCGTATGTCATGGCCTTCACGGGGCAAAGATCTTTGTCCGGATTGTGAACGGGAAGCCGAGCAATTGGTCAACGATCTCAATAAAGATTTGGATCCTGAGGTTCTGGAAAAGGCGAATGCACCGGAGACTCTTGTTGAGGCTGCGCCCTCCGAGGAGTCTATGGATCTCGCCGAAATTCTTGGGTCCCTCCAAATTCAGACTGCCGGTACTCCCGAATATCAACCATTTTCGCACATGCTTTTGGTTCAGTCCAAAATGCCTGTTCGGGGACTGGCATATTCAGTAGTAGGGCATGCAATTGTCATCAGCTTGTTGCTCTTTGTTTCCGCATTGCATCTGGGCACCTCGACTTTTCATATGACCCGTGAGATGCTGGAGCAGAATTATACGCTGACCTATTACCGGCCCAGCGAATTGCTACCCTTGATGAGTTCTCCCAAGCCGGGGCCTAAAAATCCCGCGGGCGAACGCCCGAGGGTTACACCTTCGAAGGGAAGCACTTCCTATCATCCCACCCAAACCACCCAATCCGCGCCCGTCAAGCCAGATAATCCAAACCAAACGGTGGTTCAACCCAAGACTCCTGATGTAGTTATTAAGAAGGACCTGAAACTGCCGAATATTGTCGTCTGGAATGTGGAAGAGCCGAAGACCGACCTTGTGAAGCTGGCGGGGAAAACCGCCACGCCCCTTTCCAACATGACGCTGCCGGCGCCTCAGATCAAAGTGCACGATTCGGAGGTGAAAAATGTGGATCGGTCCTTGGCCGAATTGAATATCAAGACGGATTTGATCAATACACAACCCAAGATGATGGTGCAGCCCGGAGCTTCGCCGGAATGGGCCGTTGGAAATGAGTCGGGCAAGTCGGATGAATTAATCAACATCCCGGGCAGCCCAGGAGACGCTAGTTTGAAGAACCTGGTTGTCTTGAGCGCCAATCCTTCTTTACCCACTCCGGGAAGTTTGAGAGTGCCCGCGGGAAATCGAAGCGGGGCTTTTTCCATTTCGCCGGAAGGCAACCGGACAGGATCTCCCGATGGCATGGATGAAGGCCTTGTCGGAGGCGGAGTCCATGGTGGGGGAGGCTCGGGAGGAAACGGTAGCGGAGCCGGGGGAGGCAGAGACATCGCCCAGATCAGGATTCCGGGAATTTCCGTCAAAGGCGGAGGCGCCCAAATGCCTTCTCCCGGAGCGGTGGGATCGGTTCGTCCCAACTTCAGCGAAATGGTCACCATCGAAGAACCTGCCGAGTCCTATAATATCACCATCGTGGAAGGTCGTTCCGGCGGCGCTGGTTTGGGGGTTTACGGAGTGCTGACCGGGAAGCGCAATTATACGGTGTTCATTCCCATGCCAGGTGGAAGATGGATCATGCAATTTTCCGAGATGCCCGATCCCAAAGAAAATGGCGCGCCATCTGTTTCCTCCAACCGTGCACCTTCCGGCCAGCTTACGATTGGGATGGGCGAGGCCATAGCGCAGCCGCGCCCTTACCGAAAAGTCGATCCGGGCCGTCCTGAAGATGAAGAACTAGCCAAACTGAGAGGATTGACCGTTTTGTTTGCCATCATCCGCAAAGACGGCGTCATCGACCGCGTGCGAGTGGTCCGTAGCCTTAATCCAGCTCTCGATGATCGCGCCATGGAGGCATTGAAGAAATGGAAATTCAAGCCTGCCCTTTTGGGCAATGACCCCATCGAGGTTCAAGCTTTATTTGGCATTCCCTTCAAACCACAACTCACTCGACCTTAGTCCAACCATCAAAAGAATATAAAATGGAGGGGACCACTCAGCCCCCTCAATAACCATCTAGGCCTAAATCATTGGGCAGACGAAGCGCAAGCCAGTCCGGGCGGACGCTTTGCCGGATTGTCTATCTAAGAGAAGGCAACGGCATCGATGGCGTGGCCGTCCAAAATGCCTTGACGAATGGGGATGTTGCACTCGGAGGTTAATATTGATGGAGTGATGAAGCTGGTTTGGAGTGCGGCGATTGCTCTCCACACTCCAAAGGAAAGGCCATCAGGCATTTTAAATTGGGTAGCCCTCGGGGCGTTTCATCTCAGATCGAAAGAGAAGAGATAAAAGCGGGGGGATGTTGCAGACCGGCGAGCAGAGAGGCCGGACTAATTGGTGGTGACGCTGTTATAGCTGACTTCGCGAATGCCGTAATAGAAGTCACTCCACGCTTTCTTCTTTGGATGTTTGGCGTAAGCATCGAGGGCTGCCTGATTCTCAAACTCGATCACAAACGTTTGCGAAAAGTCACCCGGTTGGACTTTAAGGGACTTTACCCACAATCCTTTCACACCCTTGACTTCAGCCAGAATCGCTTTCAATTCATCGATGACCTTTTGTTTGTCGGCATCAGTCGTTCCAGCCTTCCACTTGAGCGTAACATGATGGATAATGGTTTTGGGCATGTTGACACCCTGAGCACTCGCGGAAAGCAGCATACCCACGAGGAAGATCCCCAGGAGCAACAGTGTAAAAGCAACCTTGTTCTTGCGCATATTTCACCTCGCATTATTGTGAGAATTGAGCGGCCGTTGCGGAGGGGCCGCTGAAAGCAACAATCCAAAAAGCACTACTGTTAAGGTTCCGATAACGTTATACCATAGAAACGAAATCCGGGAGAAGAGAAAGAAACCGAGTACCACCAATTCCCCCAGGAAGGCGGCCATAAAGGCGGCACTGCCTCTTACCTGCTTGAAGAAGAAGGCTAGAACAAATATTCCCAGCACTGTCCCGTAAAAGAGAGATCCCAGAATATTCACCGCCTCCACCAAGGTTCCCAGCCGGCTGGCTTGCTCTGAGAGTGCAACCGCGAATAATCCCCACAACGCCATGGCCAACCGGGAAACCCAAAGAAAATGCCGCTCACTGGCCTGAGGACGAATGAGCCGCTGATAAATATCCAGCACCGTGCAAGTTGCCAGAGAACTCAACTCCGAGGAGACACTGGAGAGAGTGGCGCCGAAGACTACTACGATAACCAGTCCCACCATTCCGGCGGGAAGGTAATGCGTCACAAAAGTCAGGAAAACATAATTTGCATCATTGGGATTGGCATCCGGACGGTTTTGCCGGATCAATTGGATTCCTTGTTGACGCAAGAATTCGCATTCAGCTTGGGTTTGGGCGAGATCGCTTTTGGAAAGAATAGCCGCTCCGCCAGCGTCGCCATGCCGCTGCCGCAACCATTGCTGGAGCTGTTGTTGCTTTTTCAGATGTGCGACTCGGTACTCCCGTTCAACCCTTTGGAATTCGCCCGCCAACGCGCCAGTCCTGATTTTCGTCTCCTCCTGTTGATTGAAAAAGAGAGGCGGAGTGATGAACTGGTAAAACACAAATACCATGGCGCCGACAAACAATATGAAAAATTGCATCGGCACTTTTGCCATTCCGTTGAAAAGCAGACCGAGCCGGCTGTGTGTTACCGATTGTCCGGAAAGGTAGCGCTGCACCTGAGATTGATCGGTGCCGAAATAAGCCAGCGCCAGGAACAGCCCCCCGATTAACCCAGACCAAATATTGTAGCGGTCATTAAAATTTAATGAGAAATCCACGATTCTCAATTTGTTAAAGACTCCCGCCACCGCCAGGGCATCGGGCATGGTCATCTGAGAAGGGAGCAGATGCAGGGTCATAATTAATGCGACCACCATCCCGGACATGACCACCAGGAACTGTTGAAAGCCGCTCCAATTGACCGAAAGAACTCCGCCAAATACCGTATAAGAAATTCCAATGGCGCCCATAATCCAAATAGTATGCCGGATATCCCAACCCAGTACGACGGAGAGGATCAAGGCCGGGGCGTACAGGGAAATACTGCAAGATAAGCCGCGCTGTACCAGAAAAATCAGGCTGGTCAAAACACGCGTCTTCAAGTCAAACCGCTTCTCCAGAAATTCGTAGGCCGTATAAACGTTCAGACGGTGGAACAAGGGGACGGCGACCGCGCAGAGAATCACCATGGCGACCGGCAAGCCAAAATAGAACTGCAGGAACCTCATTCCATCGGCATAGGCTTGCCCCGGCGTCGATACGAAAGTAATGGCGCTGGCTTGCGTGGCCATGATGGACAGCGCCACGGCGTACCAGGGCATGGATTTGCCCGCCCGCAGATACGCGTCAACAGTCCGGCTGCGCCTCCCCTTAAAAAAACCAAAGGTGACGGAAAAGACCAAAAATGCTATGAGGACAAGCCAATCCAGCGGATGCATAGACAGTGGTCAGTGATCAGCGGTTAGCGGTCAGTTTACGGCACTTTGAGTTCAACGGGCATATTTGAGTGTGAAGATGGAAAATAAGAGGATCAATAGTGCCAGCCATCCCAAGACCACGGCATACCAGCATCTCCAACTCTGACCGAAAGGAGGAGCCGCCTGCAGTTCCAATTGTTCCCGGGCCATGGGTTCATTCATGTGTGCTCCCCGCGGAGATCAGGTTCACAAAAAGCCGGTAAGCTCCGGGCACTCCCGCGGGCAACTCCCGGAAGAAGGAATAGCCGGTATAAATGAATACCCCTTTGCCGTATTTCGAATAAAGCAGTCCCCCGGCTTTGGACGATTCTCCGGGATCATTGCAGGCCAGCGGGGCTTCATAGTGCGAATCCCAGGAATCGGCAAAATAGAGGCCTCTTTCCTGTATCCAGCCTTCAAAGTCAGCGGGGGTGATCTTGTTTGGAGAGTTTAAAAGAGCGTGCTCGGGAATTTGAAATTGGACCGGCGCTTCCTCGACGGAGACCCGGTCACGGGAAATCCGGAATGGATAAGGCCCTATTCCTCCGGGACCCATGTCAGGGACAACGTCATATTGGGCCACCAACGTGCCGCCATTCTTCACATAGTCCATCAAACGGTTCTGAACGCTTTTCAGAGCGGGCCGCGTGTTATAGGCCCGAATCCCGAGCAGGATGGCATCATAGCTCGACAAGTCGGCCCCCGCCAGTTCTTCATCGGACAATAAGGAGATACGGTAACCGATTTGACGCAGAGCTTCCGGAATCAGGTCTCCGGATCCCATGATGTATCCGAGATTGTTTCCGACTTTCTTCAAATCCAGACGGCGCAGCAATCCTTCGGCTCGAATCAATGCCATTTGTGGAGTAATGTGCCCGTAATCAATGTTGAGAGTCCCCACGTTTATTGGCTTGGTGCCAACCATGGCAACCGCGCTGAATTCCCCGTTCCGTGCTTCAGGATCAGGGGATACTTGGAAAACAGCGGAATAGATTTGTCCTTTTTGCCCCAGCTCGAACGAAGCCGAGGCGGGTGTGCACTTCCACCCGGGCGGCAATTTCAAATGAAGCTCTCCCCGCACCTTTCCGTCCTCTGCCGTAGCGGTCACTTCCACGGGCTTCGCTTGCCCATCGGAGAAAATCAAATTGGGCTCTTTTAACCGAACAGTCACTTCTGGAACAATTACATAATCCCGGTATCTCTCTCCTTCCAATTGATCGACCCAACGATAAAAAACCGGGACTTTGAAAGGAAGCTCGACGCCGAATATTTCGAGCTGGAAAGTACACTGCAGTGGGGCTGGCAATTCCGCCAGCCCGATGAGCCTCTGGTCAGGGACGTTGAATATATTCTTTCCCCTGGGATTGGCCAGCCAGTAGGGTTCGGTATAAGAGGCCTCTAACGGAATGGGCAATTCGAAGGATTGGCTCGTGCTGGAATTATATTCGAGAGGCTTGTTTATGGACTGTGAAAGTCCTCCTGGCGCAATACGGATGGCCTTAAGATAGATGGAAAGAGGGGAACGGTTCAAAGCAACGGCATTGAGCCTGGCCGTCCCACCAGGGACTGCCGAAGGCTCCCGGCTGGTGGCTTCAAGCCAGAGTCCGCTGGCGGCTTGAATTGTGGCCAGCAGTTCTTCCTTCTTCTTTTCCACCCTCAAGCTAGGGGGCAAGCTTTGCGCCAGCTTGTAGCAATCTATTAATCCGGAAACGATCTGCCAGGGTGCTTCGGCATCAAAATCCGCAAGGGCCTTTTCTAGTTTTTGGCCCACCGGCCCCCCCCCGGGAATCCTTTTCCAGGAGAGATCGACACCTTCCAGCAAATCTTGTTGGGCGGAATCGCCCTTGAGAAGCTTAAAATAATTTGTGCTAGTGCCGCGATATTGGGATGCTCCCATGGCTTGGCTTTTATGCATGCTTCGGCTTAAACCGGCGATTTCCGTGTAAGATTTTCCCAGGAGCGGATTGTAGCCACCCACCTGAAGCCGGATACTGCGCGCTTTCTCTTCCTCAGGGATCGATTGTCCGCCCCAATCATACCGGTTCCAAAGCAGACGTTTGGTTTGCCAGGGAGAAACCCACTTCAATTGCTCCGGAAAACGTTTCGGATCGGCGGCTGCGGTGAAAGCTTCCCCCGTGAGAATGGCGGAGGCAATGTGGTGCCCGTGGCTGCTGCCCTCCGCTGGAAAGCGAGTGATGATGACATCCGGCTGGAAATTACGAATAATCCAGACAATATCGGAAACAATAGCTTCGCGGCCCCAGAGCCGAATGGCCTCTTCCGCGCTCTTGGAAAAGCCGAAATCGATGGCGCGGGTGAAATATTGCTCCGCCTGATCCAGAGCGCGAGCCTCCAGCAATTCCTGGGTGCGGATGATTCCCAATAGTTCATCTTGTTCCGGCCCCAGCAGATTTTGTCCGCCATCTCCGCGAGTGAGCGAAAGATAAGCCGTGCGAACATGACGGTCCAGCGAGAGGGCCGCCAAGACCGCTGTGTTTTCGTCATCCGGATGCGCCCCGACATAAAGCACATTCCCTACCACATTGAGTTTTTCCAACATTAACCGGACTTTGGCGGAATCAGAGGCCAGGGGGCGAGATATGGGAAAACTATTTTCGGATGAAACTAGACAAAGGAAGACAATTCCCAAAAGAAATTTTAAACGCACATAAAGCTCCCGAACGGATTTTTGCCCGCTAAAAACCCCTCTCATTTTAGCTGGAGCATCCGACAATGCAAGGAAATCCTGATAGTGGGAGGGAGTTTGTCGCGAGGCAAAGTCTGCAAATGCGGTAAGCAAGTCTAGGCAAGAATAGCCCTTTCTCGCGACAGGAGAGACTGGGGGAGGGTGTTCTTCAGCAATCCCCATATTGATTAACGCGCCTTGCCCCGCCAACCAATTTGGCAGCTCAACATTTTTCGTGCCAATGGAGTATTCTCAAAAACCATTTGAGTTCAGAGTAAGCGCTGGATTAAACTCAAATGGTACTCTTGAAACAAGAGGTGTTTGTGATTATGCGGCAAACCACAACCTTGATTCCCCCTCGGAAAATTTTCCTCTTGGTTCCGGCGGTCTTTTTTTTGGCGATTGCGGCATTGGCTGAATATAGAGTCGTTCTCAAAGATGGACAGACTATTTTGGCGAAAACAAAACCGGTGTCCATGGAAGGGGCTTATCGCTTCAGGGGAATCGACGGTCAAATGCAGGCCGTTCCCGTACAGTTGGTCGATAGGGTTGCCACCGAAGCGGCCAATCGGGATGCGGCTTCCGCCGCCGCGCCCCGCCGAGTGATTACTAACGAGGAGTTGAAGAGGGGAGGCGATTCCGATGAAATCAATTCGCTGGAAGGAAAAAAATCAAATCCCTTGCCTCCCCGCAGTAATAAAGCCAGGCTCATCGTAATGGCGCCCACTCCACCTTCGAAAAATCTCAAAAGTAACGGCGATGACTATTGGCGGGCCAGAGCCCAAAAGATCCGAACTGAACTTGCCGCCGTCGAAGTTCGAACAAAAGAAATCAACGATAATGTCGCACAGAAAAAAAACGACCCAATCAAATATCAAATGGGCACTTATTCTCCTTACATGTTAACGGGTGATTATCGGGAGGAATTGCGGCGGCTGGATTTGCGCAAGCAAAAGCTGGAGCGAGATTTTGCCGAATTGGAGGAAGAGGCGCGCAAAGCGGGAGTCCCTCCGGGAGTGCTCAGGTAAGTGGCCTTTGATTTTCAGGTGTCGCAACTATGGACCCTTGAGTAATTATCAGTCTTTAATAATACTGAATTGTGATTTTTTTCAATGAAAAGGAAATTATGGAATTTGAAGCTGTCATCGGATTGGAAGTTCATGCTCAATTGCTGACGAAGACGAAGATTTTCTGCGCCTGTTCCACCGCCTTTGGAGCTCCGGCCAATGCCAATACATGTCCGGTCTGTCTGGGATTCCCTGGGGCTTTGCCGGTATTAAACAGGGAAGCGGTCATCATGGCAGTCAAAGCCGCAATTGGTTTGGAATGCCAGGTCAATCCGATTTCCATTTTTGCCCGGAAAAATTATTTTTACCCTGATCTTCCCAAGGGGTATCAGATTTCTCAATTCGATCAGCCCCTGGCGGAACATGGCCATATCGTGCTTACTGGCGGGGAGGCTCCCAAGAAGATTCGCATCAAACGAATTCACATGGAAGAAGATGCGGGGAAATCCATTCATGATGGCTTTGTCGATTCCAACCGATACAGCTATATCGATCTGAACCGATCTGGAACTCCGCTGGTTGAAATTGTGTCGGAGCCAGATCTCAACACTCCCGCTGAAGCTTATGAATACCTCAGCCGCCTGAAGGTAATTCTCGAGTATCTGGAAGTTTGCGATGGCAATATGGAGGAAGGGAGCCTGCGCTGTGACGCCAATGTTTCCATCCGCCCGGCGGGCGAAACTCGGCTGGGGACCAAAATCGAGCTGAAAAATTTGAATAGTTTTCGGTTCGTGGAAAAAGCGTTGGAGTACGAGATCGCCCGCCAGATCCAGGTGGTGAAGGCGGGAGGCTCGCTGCTTCAGGAAACCCGTCTTTGGAATTCGGACGAGCAGCGATCTTATTCCATGCGCAGCAAAGAGGAAGCCCACGATTACCGCTATTTTCCCGAGCCGGACCTTCCTCCTCTGCGGGTGAGCGAGGCTTGGCAAGAGGAAATTCGAAGTTCCATGCCAGAGCTCCCGGAGGCGCGCAAAGCGCGGTTGATCCTGGAATTTGAATTACCCGAGTATGATGCGGCCATCCTTACTTCGCAGCGCCGCCTAGCAGATTTTTATGAAAGGACCGCTGCCGCCTGCCCAAACCCAAAAGCTGCTTCCAACTGGATTATGGGCGATCTGCTTCGCGATTTAAAAGAATACAATCTGGAAATCCAGGCCTCACCGGTCAGCCCGGAATCTTTGGGGGAATTGATCGGCTTGATCGAGTCCGGCGAAATTTCCGGCAAAATGGGCAAAGAAGTTTTTGAGGCTATGTTCCGCGAGAAAAAAAAGCCCCGCCAGATTATCGAGGAAAAAGGGCTCAGACAAATTTCCGACAGCTCCTCGCTGGAGAAAATCATTCAAGAAGTCATAGCTCAAAATCCCGATGCCGTTAAGAATTACCAGGCCGGCAAAAAGGCCAGTTTCGGATTCTTTGTTGGCCAGGTGATGAAGGCTACTAAAGGCCAGGCCAATCCTCAATTGGTCAATGGGCTTTTGAAAGCTGCTCTCGATACATAAGCTCCCAACGGATTGCCTTGTTCCTAATAAAGGCAAAGGGCCATTGTGTTTCAAAAAGACTGACAGCCCGGCCGTCGGAACGATGTTTGGGGAATGTGCGCTGACAATGGGTCCGCCGGCCGATAATTCAATTTTGGCTTTGATTCCTCGGGCCTGATAAGGGCAATTCCCGGAAGATTTCAGATCATCACATATAGTAAGGATTGAGAACGAATCTTTCTTTGACGTGCCTCTTTTTTGTCGTATGATGAATCAGACGCCATTGATTGGAATCCTTCCTGGTGGGCAGAAGGTGTTACATGAAAAGCATGAACAAAGATCTGCATCAAAATAAAATTGTGCATTTTTATCGGGAGGAATTCCTCAAACACAAACACCGGCTGGAGAGTCAGAAGGATTTTTATTCTGAAAAAACTTTTCAGGAACTGGATGCCGCTCTCGATAAAATCATTGCCGAAATGGATAATATATCCAAGCTTGACCACTTCAGTGAATTGGCCGGTCACCTGCTGGCCAAGATTGATTTCATCACCCACCTCTCCGACTCTCCTTCAGGGCAGAATCAACGCATCAACTGAAGGCCCGTGTGATGGGTATCTTCAATTATTCAACCTCGATTGCAAGGTAAACTCAAAGAGTTGGCTCTGGCTGATGTCTCGGTGCTGACGGGAGTCATAGACCGTTTCTACCGTGAAAATGAGATGGAAGCCGCGGCGTGCGTCATTCCGCGAGTCGGGGGCTTTGGATGATGCAGTCGAACTCTACGCGACCTAAATGATTCCGGCCCGCCAGGTTTGTCACTCAAGAAGGTCCCAATTCCCGCCGGAAGAGCAACGCTCTCAATCCGCGCAATAATTGATTTCCATACGGCGGAGCAACTGCCCGCTGAGAACCAAGACCACGGAAGTGAAAAGCAATAATCCGGGGATGACCACCCAGACAGGGGTGGGGGTGGCTAGGACCGCGAAGGGGCCGATATCCAGAGGCAGTGGGACAGGCGCCAGAGAGTTGAGATTGAAAATGATGCTGAACCGCTTCAACAACGGAGGCAGCAAAAATATCACGGTTTCCCATCCCCAGAAGAGGATGACGGGAATGATGGGACTGCGGAAAATCAGACCGATCATGAAAAAGACTGCGCCATAGCCCAGGCAGGCAAAAAGAATGACATTGAGGTAGCCCGTTAACTGTCCCAACGAGCGCGCATCCATCCAGGGGATTGAGGGATCGGCGATACTGTTGGCCAAATGGATTAAGAAAAACGAACAGATTACGCTGCCCCCAAAAAGAAAGCAGGAGACCAGGAAACCCGCCAGGAATTTGCCGATAGTCAGAACATGGCGGGAGATGGGCGCCAGAAAGTAGTAATGGAGAGTTTTTTCGAGCACTTCCCCGCGGAACAGATAGGTGAATATTCCCAGACAGCCAAAAAACACAATCAGCCGCAGATAAAGCATGTGAAAGATTTCGTGGAAGGGGGCATTGAAATGTCCGGGATTGGTTCCCTTCAGGAGCATAATGACCAGTCCCATCAAAAACAGCGGGGGCGCTCCGGCTAGAAAATAGAGCCAAAGTGCGCGACGACGCAGGTAGGATTTTCGGAATTCAAGCCGGATAATACCGCTGATCTGATGGCTCCATAAATTCCACGGCCATCTTTTGATTTGTTGTATGACCTGAGACATGCCATTATCTCCATAAAAGCGGTTGATCAGATTCCCTGTCCATCGGGCCCCAGCAAGTACTCATAGACCGAATGCACATCGTCATCCGCTGGGAAAACGGTATCGATTTTCATTCCGGTTTCCACGATCACGTCGTTGAGCGTCAGATAGAACTTATTGGCATCCCGCGTTTTTACCAGAAGCCCCTGACGGTCGTCGTGCATCCGGATCTCCACCACATGATCCTGCTCCAGCATCCGGGCGGCGAGTTGTGCGGGCCGATCACAGCGGATCAGAACTTGCATAGGATATTCGGGCATTTCCCGCCGCACCTCGTGAATGTTGCCTTCCGCCATGACCCGGCCGCTGCTCAGCAGGATGACCTGGTCGGAAATCTTGTCGAGTTCGTGCAGAATGTGGCTGGAAATGATCACATGACGGCCTTCATTGGCCTGGGAGCGGAATAGAGCCAGAATTTCCATGCGGGCCAAGGGATCAAGTCCATTAAGGGGTTCATCCAGAATGAGCACTCGCGGCTCATGCGAAATGGCCTGTGCCAATTTGATGCGCTGCCGCATTCCCTTGCTGTATCCCGCCACCTTGCGCTCGGCCGCATCCAGCAAATTCACCCGGACCAGCGCCTTTTGGGCCAATTCGGCGGCTTGAAGACGACTCTTTCCCTGGATTTGAAGAAAGCTCTCAATGAACTGGCGTCCCGTCAAGTTGCGAGGAAAAGAGTCGAACTGGGTACAATATCCCACTTGTTGAAACAGCTGTTCGGGTCGATCTGACGGAATCCCCAAGATGCTGATACTACCTTGTGTAGGGCGAAGCAATCCGCACAGCAAATTCATCAGGGTGGTTTTGCCGGAACCATTCGGCCCCACCAATCCGGTGATCCCCTTGGGGATGGAGAGATGGACCTTGCTGATTCCCAGAACATCCCCATAAAATTTGGAGACGTTCTCAAAGAGGATGGTTTGGCTGGAAAATTCCATATTCATGCCACCACCTCACAGGCTTTGATTTTCCGGCTCAGTAAGTAAATTGCCAACGCAATGATCAATATCAGAGTGCCACAGGTATCTTGCAGGGAGATGACCGATTTACTTGGGATTCCCAACAAATTGGCCCAGAGACTATTCAGCACTTCACGCAAGTTCAGACAATTTCCCCAATCAACGCCAAAGAGTTTATTGATGACTAATCCCAGTCCGCGGAAAATTAACAACCCCCCAATCAGGATTCCTCCGGCGACCATCCGCCATTTGACCCATGCCGAGATCGCCAGACAGAGCAAGCAATAGACCAGGATTAATGTGCCGAATCCCAGCAGCAGCGCGATTGCCACTAGCCAGTTGGCTGCGAGCCACTGGAACCCCTCAAAATACCCTTGCGCCAGATAGAGGAAAAAACCCGGGAGAAGAGTGATTAAACAAAGTGGCAGAGCCAGCACCATCATCTTTCCCAAGATGTAATCGCGCCGAGTGAAAGGGCGGCAGAGGTAGAGAGGCAAGGCATTATTGGCCAAGTCGGGCGAAATCAGGCCAGCCCCCAGAATCGTGGTGAGCAGAAAACTCCATCCTCCTTGAACTTCCATGAAACGGAAAAAGAACGTGGCATCAACGGGGAAGAGTTTGTTCAGACTGAATTGGAGCGTCTTGGCGAGTTCCAAGTTGTGCTGAAGATATATGTTGATCAGACACACCGCGGGGTAAATAAAACAGACCAGCGCAAAAGCGTATAAGAAACGGGAATGCCAGAACTGTTGACTCGCATAACGGGTCAGGACCAGAAACCGGGAGCCCAACCTGGTGGTTTTTCCCTGATAAGTCCGATAAGAGCGTTTATACACTGGCATGGGCGTCCTCCATGGCTTTCAAGAAAATCTCCTCGAGAGAATCTCTTTTGCGATGAAGCTGCTGGATTGGAATCTGGAGGGCGGCCGCTTGCCGATACAGATCTTGGACTTCCACTTTTTCGGGCAACACCAATTTAATCTTGCGTTGTCCATAGCGGGCACAAAGGCAGCCCAGCTTTTCCAGTGCGCTGATGAAGGACTCCATTTCCCCCCCGATTTCCAGCTCCAGGAATCGCCGGTTGGCCTTCCATTCTTCCTCCAGATTGCAGTAGGCCGCCAGGCTTCCTTCTTTCAAAATCACCACTTCTTCGCAGCATTCCTCGACATCCCGCAGTAGATGAGAAGAGAGGATCACGCAAGTCTCTCCGCTGTTGCGGATTTCCCGCACTAACCGCAACATCCGCTGTCGCGCGGGCGGATCCAGGCCGTTGGTCGGCTCATCCAGGAAGAGCAGCTGCGGCCCGTGGACAATCGCTTGCGCCAGCTTGGCCAACTGTCTCATGCCCAGCGAATAGGTGCCAAGTTCCCGGTAGCGGGCCTCCCCCAGCCCAACGTAAGTGAGGGCCTCGTGGGAACGGTCCAGAGCCTCGCGAGAAGGAAGCCCCGAAAGTTCAGCCATCATCCGAACGAACCGAATGGCGGTCAGCTTGGCAATGAAGGCATCGCTTTCCGGCATATAGCCCACTTTTGATCGGATGGATTTTGCCTCCGTCCTGATGTCTTCGCCAAAAAGTCGCGCCGTGCCTTGCAGGGTAACCCGTTTGTCCCGGGAGGACAAGAAGCCCAGCAGAGTATGAATCAAAGTGGTTTTTCCGGCGCCGTTGGGCCCCAACAGCCCGATGGCCCGTCCGGTGAGTGAACAGGAAAGGTTCTTCAAAATGGGCCTTCCGCCCAATGACACCGAAAGATTTTCCAGTTGGAGTTTTGTTTCCATTTTGGTGCTTGCCTCAAAACTGATCGATACAAAAAGCGTAATGAAATTTTCCGATTGCTTTGCCCCACTCCCAACCTGGTCGAGCAGAACCAAAAAGGAAAAAGCATAAACCACGAAGACCACAGAGAAACACCATGAAGGAAAATCCCTTAATTCAATTCATGCCAGACTCAGGCAAGGTTGAAATTCACCTTTGCTCCCCAAAAGCCAGTCTCTGTTTATCTCTATGACCTCAGTGGTTTATTTTTCTGTTCCTAGGGCACAAAAGTGAACGTTTAAAAACTCAGTTGCGGGAATGACTGATTAATCACTAATGTGCCCTTTCTATCGTTCTTCCCAAGTTGGGCAAATGCAACAGAGACCCGAGATTCAACCCCAGTGAGCTCAGAGGAGTGGTGCTGCCCATAAGAATGCTGTCCTCTTCTCCATAAAAGTAAATGATGCTGGGGGTGGTATCCTTCGTCAAGGCCTCCACCAAGGGTTGAGATTTGTCGGTCAGGTTGCCAGCCCATTCGGCCAGTGGCTTAATGACTGGCCCGAGGTTCTGATAAACCAGGCCGGAGAAAAATGGTTGTCCGTCGCGGGGCAGCAAAGCCTTGAAAGCCGCCGACTGCGGCAGGTTATTGCCACTCTCGCGGGATTGCAAGGCTTGAGTGATCATTGCCTGGCTTGGCGCCACAATCAGATATCCTTCGCTAAAGAGCAGGTGAATTTCAATCCCTTTCGGCGGAATCAGTTGAAAACCGGGCCGTCCCCCGATGCTCTCCGCTTCCAGACGAATGGAGGGTTTGCCGGATTTGGCCATTTCCCGATTGATCGCGGTGACGAGATTCCGCAAGCCCTGCTGCAACCGGGCCGGATCATTGACTTCGAGAATCACTTTCCAGGAAGGGGTTGGCAGTATTGGGCCGTCCATGGCGAGCGCAAATTCGCCGCCCAGGGGAGCCACCAAATCTTCACGAATGTTCAGCCCCAAATCCTGCTGTAGAGCTTCGAGATCTTTATCCCCACCATCATGGAGGGAACGAGTCCACTGCAGTGCCTCATCCAACAATTGCGCGGGATTTTTGACCAGAAAACCCGTGACGAAGCTGGCGTTGGGGGAAACAAATCCCAAAGTACCCATGGACGCCGGCGCTGATAACCAGGCGGCCAGGCCGTGACGGGCTCCCGAAAAGGTGAAGGCCGCGCGGCTGTTGGTGTGTCCCTGGAAATTCTTATGTTCGAGGACCAGATATTTGAGATTGTCCAATCCGGCCACGCTCAGATGTTTGTTCAATTCAATTGCGGCATCCCGATCGGCCGGATGCCGTCTGGCTGGTGAGAATCCACTTTCCAAATCGACTCCCAGCAGCCAATCGGCTCCTTCGTGATAAGCCTGCTGTAAACGGGCATGGAAGGCGCTGGTGACAAAAGAATTACTCTGGGATTTGTCGATGAAGCCGGCCACCTCATGAAGAGCCTGCAGGTTAGGAGAAATCGCCAGATACGGTCCAGGTAGATAAAGCGTGAGGCCCTCTTTGGAGCCCATGGGGGCCAATTGCCTCAAGGCGTCGGCATTTTCCACGATTTGGATGGGAGGAGTCTTTTGCAGTTTGGATGTCAGCGCATCCAACTCCTTCTTTAACTGACCGCGCAAATCTTCAGGATGCTTGACTTCAGCCAGGAATACCGGTTGATCGGATAGGCAAATGACAATCTCATCGCCTAGATATTGGCCAAATGTTTGGATTTTGGCGAGAACTTCCTTGAGTTGTTCGGGGTTGCCCTGACGCTGGAATTTTTCTTCCCACCAACTGCGCAACACCTCATTTTCCTGAATCCTTTGTTCCAGCATCTGGAAGGATTCATTCAAAGCCCGGCTGAAATTGGGAATGGCGACATAAGCGGCGGTGCCGGCGGGAGCCAATTCAAGCAGAGGGCTCTGATAACGCAACCCCGGCAATAGCCCGGCCCGTTCCACGTGGTCGTGGACAGCCTTCAACTCCTGCAAGAAAGCCAGATATTGAGTGGCGTTGCGGCTCCAGGCCACCTCTTCGGAAATGGGAGTATTCTCCAGATCCGGGCTCGTGACGACTTGTCCCCCCGGCGTCACCAAGTCCGCCTGACGGCCATGCGTCACCTGAACTTTCCCCTCCATCACGGAAACGCGCGATCCCTTCAATCCATGGTTGACGGCAAAAACAGTGCCAATTACTGACACTTGGCAATCTTCCGTAGTGACCACCATGTGACCATGCTGTTTGGCCGCCTGGACGATGATTTGGCCGCGATCCAACATGATTCCTAGCCCATCCCAATTTTTCTTCACGGAAAATTCAGACCGGGGGGCCATCTCCACCACCGAGCCATCAGCTAATTGAATTTGAGCTTGCGAATCCTTTGCCGTTCTCACTCTTTGACCACTGGCAATGGCCGCGGACACGGGAATCGGTGTGACGGAATTCTCAGCCACCAGGTACAGATTGCCCTCGATGGATCGGATGGTAGCCAGATGAGACCCGTCCATGGTGACATATTGTTGAACGAGCGGCCATTTCCAGAGCCCTGCCACGAGCAACAACGTGGCGGCCACCGCCAATACCGGCTTCCAGCGCAGAGGAAATGCCCGCAGCAATCCAAGCTTGGATTTTTTTTGTGCGATGGATCGGGTTTTTTCCGGACCCTTTTTGACCTCTTCCAATTTCTTCCTGCAGGAGACGCATTCTTTGATGTGATCTTCCAGCAGAAGAAGACGGGAAGTCTGCGGATCTTCCCGAGTTGAGGAACTGCTAGGGACTGCTTCTTTGTGCTCCAGATATGCAGGGAAGAGAATTTCAAAATCTTGACAGTTGCGGAACACAGTTACCGATTCAGCTGCACCGGAGATTTTTTGCCAAACCCTGCGGGCCGACTCTTCCACGGTGTCGGCAGAGAGCGATTCGGTTCGGATTTCGTCCGAGGTGCGTTCCAGGATTTTTTCGAGTTCGTTTTCCTTGGGATTCATGACCTGCCTCCTAAATGCTCTTGCAATTCTCTTAGTAGCCGGACGCGAGTCCGGTGGAGAAGGACGGCAACGGAATTGGGGGTGGTATTGAGCAGGCGGGCGATTTCCTGATGATCCATTCCTTCAAAGCGGGAAAGAGCAAAAACTTCCGAGGCCATTGGACTGACCTTTAACAGACTCCGGCGCAACCACTCCGCCAATTCATGCTCTCTCAATTGCTCGTAAGGATTGCCTGCCAGAGCCGGCAAAGATTCCAGTTCCTCAGCCTCAAATTCCGAAGGCTGAATTCCATGGCGGCGCCGTAGCAAATCCAAAGCGCCATTCACGGCCGCCCGGTAAAAATAGCCGTGAATATTTCCCACCGGATCCAGAGGCATGGGATTCAAGAGCAACCGGGTGAAGATGGTCTGCAGTACATCTTCGGCGTCCGCCAGGTTGCCCGTGATCCGGTAGGCGGCGTTTAGAATCAGGGCGTGGCACTCTTGAAACCACGCTTCCAATCCGGCCGTCTGCTCTTTTTCCTGAATGGCTGTGAACACCCTCGCCTCCTTGACGTCCTCTCTACTTGGAAAACGATCGGAAAAGGGAATTATTAACAAGGCGGGAGATTTATTAACTCCCACGCGTTTAAAGTACGGATTTAGCGCCGGGATTGTTCAAAGATACTTGGTTTTTCGAATTGGGCTTTAGCTGACCGGTAAATATCCAGTTCATCAGATTTCCGTGGGGAGAATTAAATCTTGCCGGATCAGATTGTATGAGGTCAAGTGTTAAAATAATAGGGCCAGGGGGGGCAATTGAAAGTGGCGTACAATGTGTCTCTTATGGAGTGCAATGACCGTGTCACCGCTTTCCCTGGTGTGACGCGTCGCGCCAGAACAAAGCGCGGATTCGTCCGCGCACTCCAAAATGAACCGCTTACGATTCCTTTCTTCTGTGCGTCACATTGTTTGCACCGGGCTTGGGGGGGGACACTGCGGCGGAAGAAGAAGTCGATTGTCTATGATTCTTATGAACAATCATGAAATGGTTAAATTGCGGGTGGAATATCAGACCATCCACGACTCTGCCGGGTTGTTGAAACTAAGGGGGCATTCGATCCTGTCGGTCATCGGCAAAGATTGTGCCCGATTCCTCCATGGATTATTGAGTAACGATATCAAAGGGCTCAAAGAGGGGCAGGGATGCTTTGCCGCCATGCTCAACGCTCAGGGGAAAACTCTATCGGTAATGGAAGTCTTGTGTCTGCCGGATTCCTTTCTGCTCTTGCTGGGGCCGGAGTTGCTGGAAAAAGTGCAGGCCCACTTCCGCAAATATATCATTTCCGATCAGGTGGAAATAAGGCCAATGGATACGGCGCATGTCCTATTTTCTTTGCAAGGGCCGAGAGCCATCGAAAGTATCCACGAGCTTTTTGATTTGCCCGAGGCTTTCCATCCTTTTGACCATTTCCAGACTTGTCGCGGGGCGTTGTCTCCGTGCATTGTCATCTCAGATCGTTCCGGGTTGGGTGGGGTCGATTTGATTGTGCCGGAATCTCAAGAGCAGGAGCTTAAGCAGATTTTGTTGGATGGAGCGGGCGGTCTCAGCGTTGCGGAAGTTGGTATACAAGCGCTCAACCTTCACCGGATTGAGGCGGGAATCCCCTGGTTCGGAGTCGATCTGAATGAGACCCAATTGCCTCTGGAAGCGGGATTAAAAAATGCGATCAGTTATACCAAAGGTTGCTACTTGGGACAGGAGATCATCGCACGAGCTACATATCGTGGGCATCTTAACCGGAAATTAGGCGGGCTAATCCTTGAAGGAATGGATGCTGCTCTTCGAGAATGTCCGCTATTTCATGGCAATAAAGAGGTCGGTTACATTACCAGCAGCATATTCTCGCCGGCACTTCAGTCTGGAATCGCGTTAGCATATCTCAGGCAGGAGGTTTGGGAGCCGGGAACGGAAGTAACGATAGAAAACACCGACTCTCCGCAAAAGGCAAAAGTAGTTGATTTGCCGTTTGTCTCTAGCCGAATGTCGAACCTTTAACCAGCCTGGAGCAAAATCAAAAAGAAGCCCCGGAGCCAGCGAGGCATGAAAAGTGAAAATGATACCGTGAGTTATATTGCAGGCAAATCACACAAGACTGACGTCATTTGTGGCTCGTTGCGGGGATTTTGCTGAAATTGCCACATTCTAGCGTGGTTGGCACAACAAGATTATGAAAATGGGGGTGATGGAGGCGGCCTGCCCTCAAGCCGTTTGAGCATGCCCGGCCAACACAGGCGGGGTGGGGGCGCCCCGCCTCCATCCATGCTATTTTCTGAGGAACTCCTCATGCCAGCCCGGCGGGCTCAACAAGAAGATGAAAATAGACATTAAGGTGGGACGCGCGAGTGTGACGAAGTCACCCGCTGCGCGTCGCCTGGCCAGCCTCGCCTGCCCAGCCAGCGTGCACCGGTGACGGCGGTCACTCGTGCCCGCTCCACCTTTGTTTAGCTGGGATTTTCTAGTGAGAAAGAATGAGGATTCTGGATTGGCTGATAGGTAGAACTGGCGGAGCGGATTCCTCAATTTCAAGCAAAGGAAAAACCATGTTTCGAAATATTAGCGGAGAGGAAGCAGCCAATAAAATTTCCGAGGGAAACATCATGGTTCTGGATGTCCGCACTATGCGTGAATTTGCGCAAAGTCATATCCCCGGGGCAGTCTCGATCCCGCTGCAGCAATTGCCGGAGCGTTGGGGGGAATTGGATACTCAAAAGGAAATGCTTGTGATCTGTGCCAGCGGAGTGCGCAGCCAACAGGCTTGTCGATATCTCACCCAACAAGGATTCCTAAATTTGATGAATATTAGCGGCGGAATGTCTGGGTATCCTGGACGTAAACAAGGAGGCAGAAACTGAGGATGGAACGTAGACGGGAGACTGGAGACGGGAGACGGGAGACGGGAGACGGGAGACTGGAGTAGATTTTTATCGGTTTATTGCCCATTTCCCACTGTCTGTCACTGACTATCTTTCTGCTCCCTTTGGTCTATTCCCCACCATTTACTATCCACCATTCACTATTCACTATCCACTTCCTGCCTATTGTCTGCTGCATACTCCCTACTCACCGCTCTCGCCGATTAGTTGTCGTAGACTCACTCCATAAGGAGCTCGGGCTATTCCTTGTTCGGTAATAATGGCACTGACATACCGGTTCGGTGTTACGTCAAAAGCAGGATTGGCCACCTGGATGCCGGAAGGAGAAAGATGAACACCTCCGATGTGAGTGACTTCCCGCGCATCTCGTTCCTCAATGGGAATCTGCTCTCCGGTGGCCAGAGATAAATCCAGCGTGGAAATTGGGGCGGCCACATAAAATGGGATTCCATTTTCTTTGGCCAGGACTGCAACGGAATAAGTGCCAATCTTGTTGGCCACGTCCCCGTTTGCGGCGATGCGGTCAGCACCCACAATCACCCCATCGATTTTCCCCCTGTTCATGAAATGTCCGGCCATGTTGTCGGTAATCAATGTGACCGGAATTCCGTCCTTCTGCAATTCCCAGGCGGTCAATCGCGCGCCTTGCAGGAAAGGGCGGGTTTCATCCGCGAAGACTTCAATCTTTTTGCCTTGTTCCACCGCGGCTCGAATGACTCCGAGCGCGGTTCCATAACCGGCGGTGGCCAGGGCCCCGGCATTGCAATGAGTCAGGATGCAGCCTTCTTTCGGGAGCAATGAGGCGCCGTGTTGTCCCATTTTCCGGTTCAACTCGATGTCCTCCGAGTGCATCCGCACGGCTTCCTCAATCAGAGCCTGCTTCAGTTGAGCGGTATTGCCAGACGGCAAGTGTGAATAGAAGACCTTTTTCATCCGGTCGATGGCCCAGAAAAGATTGACGGCCGTGGGGCGAGTCGCTGCCAAGGTGTCGCAAATAGTGAGGAACTGCTTTTCAAATAAGGCAGGGGAGATCTCTGTAATGTTGCGGGTGCCCAATGCCACACCCATGGCGGCTGCCACACCGATGGCGGGAGCCCCCCGGACTACCATCTCCTTGATGGCCCAAGCCACTTCCTCATAGGATTTGAAGACCGGATAGAGCTCTTCACCGGGCAACTTTCTCTGATCCACCATCATGACTCCATCCTCGGTCCATTCCAATGTCTTAATCACTTTAAATCATCTCCCTCTGTATTCAATCGGATGCTCAAAACAATTTGCCACTATACCATCATCCCTCTGGAGCATCCAATCTTCATTGACTGCAGATTCCGCGCAGATTTGAATAGGGGAGGACCCCGCTCGTCTGGTTGGAAGAAAATGTGCCAGAGGGTAAGCCGTTTGTCGATCCGCCTACTGGTGCCATCTCTGCATCATGGCTCACCATGGTCAACGGCAAATCGGTCAATGGCAAATCAGATCCCTACGGTAATTCGCGGATTCGAATTGACCGGAATTCCACGGGGGCGCCTTCCGATTCCAAACAAAGATGACCGGTGCGAGGCTCGCAAGCCATACCGCCGGAGACTTCCTCTCCATTGACCCACAGACGAATTTCTCCATTAATGGCACGCACATAATAATGGTTCCACTCTCCAACACCTTTGCTAAGGTTTTTTCGCGGAAAACTGCGGGAACCATCTGGAGACGTGGGAGGAAAAGGTTTCATCTTCGAAGTGCCTACCGCAAACACATCTCCGTTGGTGGTAAACCAATCGCCTGTTTTCCCACTCTTCTTCTCATACTGGTCGCGAAATCCGTGATCCAGAATCTGAACTTCAATGCCGCCAGGAGGGAGTACTCCCGATTTCAGGCCGGCCAGAGCGGCCTCTGATGCCCATACAAAAATCCCGGAGTTTCCTCCTGATTGCAGGTGCCGCCATTGAGCTACGAGTTCAAAATTGTCATACTGTTTCACGGTCTTTAGCACTCCAATGGGCTGGCCCGTGCAGTAGAGAGTTCCCATTTTCCAGCTCCAGGTATCCCGTCCACAGTTAACGTTGGCGAAATCTTCTTCTTTCAATTCATTCCACCCCGGCCCCATTCCATCAAGGAAGGCTTTGGGGAGAGATTCGGTCCCCTGTGCCCATGCCCAGATGAAGATGGAGTGGCAAATCAAAACGCAAATCAGCATTTTTCTCACGGGATACTCCTTGGATTATAGAAAAATAGTCTTACCCTTTTTCACGGACTGCCGTGTTGGCCTGCAGCCTGCTGCATCACGAGATATTGGCGATCGCTTCAATATGACATAAGATTCATTGCGGTTTAGTCAATGTCCCCTCCAGCTTGCCTTTTTCAACTATGTTAAGAGCGCTCCAGGAATACCAGCCCTGTGCGTCGAGGCCATCAACGGCCAATTTAATCGCCGGTGCCGATGTGTAGGGATCAAGCAGCGCAAAATAGATCAAATAGCGGCCCGTCTCGGCATTGGCCGGCAGAACCAAGGTCGTAGAAAATTGATGGCGGCCAGGCAGACAGGTCAAAACATTCCAATCCGATTCCTGACGCGCCATAATCCTTTTCTGGTCTCTCCCTCCGGCCTTGCGAATTTCGAAGGCGGGTTTATAGGCCCGATATGGTGGGGCAACGCCAACATTGTCCAGTTCCATCTCAATTTTCAAGGAGTCTCCGGGTTCCAGCCATTTTTCATGGCGCAAGGAGCGAACCACCAGTCGATAGCCCATGCGCTTGAGGAATTTTTCCGTCGCCGGCCACCACTCCGGCGGAATGGGGCTGGATTTATTGTTGAGGATGGAGGTGTGCAATTCGAGACAAGCGCCGTAAATATATTCAATATCCCGGCCCGCGGCGAGCCAGTCCTCCATAGTGCTGCAGGATTCAAAGGCGATAGGCCGCGTCTTCCAGGCGTCGCGGACCGATGGAAAGAGGTGTGGCAACTGTAAATAACGTGTCATCAGGTTCCAGTTGTTTGGCGGGCCATAGTCGCCCATACAATCGGCGCGCCAGCCGGTGCCGTGTTGAGTGGCGTAGATCAAACCCTCGTCTGCATCCTCACAGATCACCAAAGGTGTCTTCGTGAAACTTTCCAAATACCAATCGATGATCATTTTTTTTATCGCGAATGGATATTCCTGTCTTTCCTTGACAAAGCTGAGATGCCATTCTCCCCAATGGCCATAGGAGCCGATATCGATATGATCGATGTCCGGGTGGCCATCATAGCGTTTGGCAAATTCCTTCACCAACCGGCCCATGTATTTGGCGTAGAGCGGGTCTTCATGATCCGGCATCCAGCTGGATGTCGTTTTTCCGGCCAATTGAGCGCTCTCCGCGACATACTCAAATCCTCTTGCGCCGGTTTTGCGGTACCAGTCCGGGACGCCCGGCCGCCCGTTAGCCGGCATGATGCGCGTGGCCAGCCGTTGGCCATGGGAGTGCGCCAGGGCCAACACGGCATCCACCATGGGCCAATTGAACCGGCCCTCTTGCGGTTCCAGCTCGTCCCAGTACCAACGATAATATGCAACTGTCGATGGCGGATAACCCGAAACGGCGCCGTCCACGGAGCTTTGAGTAGTGAATCCCATGCCGGGATTGACCAAAACCTCGTTAGAGGGAATGGGATTGACAATGACAACATTAGGGATTCCCTTGGCAGTGATAATTTTCATGAATGGCTGTACCTGGGCGGATGCAATGGTCCCAGGTGTCAATAATCCCAAAAGCAGAAACCGGTAGATTTTATTTTGCATAACCTCATCCCTTCTACCTGCTTAAAAAGTAAGAGTGAAAAACCGTACAGTGTGCCTCAGTCTAATTTGCCACCGCCAGAGCAGAGACATCGAGCGCAGGCAAGATGAACTCCAAGAGTTCGATCCTGACCTCGCCTCACCTTGTATTCTGCCAAAAAGCGCATTATATAGGCTTTCTTGGGTCAGAGACACTTCAAAAATCCGGAGAGGGTGCAAACAGAAGTGGCGTTCAAGGGTGAAATTGTGGGCCAACATAATGGGCTACAACAGTCCGCAGGATCAGTTCTGCATAATTTGGCGAGTGATCAATTTTCAAAGCGTGAATGTGCCGGTGGCGCAGACTCGTGCTTTTCAACGCGTCGGTGGCTTTTTGTCGAGCGTCACCCTGGCGCATCGTTCGCCAAGGGAAAATGCCGCAGAGTCAAAAAGTGGCTCTGCGCTGAAAATCCCGAAGGGAATTATCCATTTTTTTGAACCATCATCCACGTCCAAACAGCACTCCCAAGCCGCTTTCCCCTTGTGCACCCAAATAGAATGGCCTATATTACCGGCGACTGAGGTTGCACTCATCTATCAGGGAGAAACGGAGGATGAAATGACCATTTCCAAAGCGGCATGTGTAAGCGCCATGTTTTGGATCGCGCTGGTTTGCACGCAAGTTGAGGGTATTGCCCAATCCATTCAATATCACATCGTCAGCGCCAATGAGTGGCTATATCCCGATTCGGCGATTCCGGCGACGCCCTTACACACCATGGATCTGCATGCCGCGCGGGGCAGTCGTGCGGGGTTCCAGGTGCTGCTGCGCGGCGTAAAGCCGGGCGATCCGCTCGCAACTTCATTCAAAGGCAGCCTCGCGCCGGAGATGTTCCAACTTATCGATGTCAAAGTACCCGAGAACTCAGGCCCGCCATGCAGTGCGATCCCGCCTGATCGGCCGACTCCGGAATATGTAATTCGCAAGGCGCCGTACCGGGTCTACGAGGCACTGCGTCCGCTCCGCGACGGTGATTCCGCGCGTGGAGAAACCGAAGGGCTGTATGCGTCGTTTAGGATCCCGTCGGAGGCGAAGCCGGGACAACAGAAAGGGCTGTTGTGGATCAAGGTTGGCAAAGAGAGGATCGAGATCGCGGTGACGCTCACTGTCCATGAGGCTCGGGTGCCTGCGCAGGGCCATTTGCGGGTGACCAACTGGTTCAGCACCGCTCGCATGGCCCGCCTGCATGGAGTCGAACCGTGGTCCGAAGCGCATTGGAACATGCTTCGCCAGTATGCCGTCATGATGCGGCGCGGGCGCCAAACCGACTTTATTCCCATCGGGCCGGAGCAGCAAAAGACCGAGGAAGGGCGCTGGAAGTTCGACTTCACGCGCACGGAGAGAATGATCCGGATGTTCCTCGCCGAGGGATTCACCCACATTGAACTCCCGCACATTGCCGGGCATGATCGCCGGAAGGAAGCAGTTGCGCCGTTCGTGGTGAACGTTGACGGTACGCCGAAGCCTGGCACATCTCATGAGGCATACGAGTTTCTGGCCCAGTCCCTGCCGGCTTGGGCGGACATGCTTCGGCGCAACGGCTGGTACAGCCTCGCAATCCAGCACGTCGTCGATGAGCCTTCTCCCAAAGACTTCGGCGACTACCGCATCATGGCCGGCACGGTGCGCAAATTCCTGCCCGGCGTGCCGCTTATCGACGCGCTCGGCGAACCGGAACTCGATGGCGCCGTTGATATTTGGGTGCCGCTCAGCGAGAGCTACGAGAAAGGGCGTGAGGCCTTTGAGGCCCATCGCCGCCGAGGTGACACGATCTGGTTTTATACCTGTTGCGGGCCGAGCGGTCTCTACCTGAACCGCTTCATCGACACCGAACTGTTGCGAACCCGCCTGCTGCATTGGGGAAACTGGCGCTACCGGTTGGACGGTTACCTGCACTGGGGCTTGAACCAAATTATCGAGGAGCAGGACCCGTTCGAGAACACCTGTCCGCCGCACGGGCCATATAAAGAGTTCCATCTGCCTCCGGGTGATTCGCATATTATCTATCCCGGCAAGGACGGCCCCTGGTCGAGTGTCCGGTTCGAAGCCATGGGGGCGGGCATTGAGGACTACGAATTGCTCCGTATTGTAGCCGCGCGAGATGAAAAGCTCGCCGATGAAATTTGTTCGCGGCTTGTTCGCACGTTTACCGACTACGATGCGAAGATCGACGCTTTCAACGCAGCGCATCTTCGGCTGCTCGAAGCGGCTTCCTCTCGCCCGTCTGAATATGGGAAATAGACAACACGCGGCAGCAGCCGTTATTGAGGTGCGGGCCTTAACTTTCTTATCCAAATACTCCCGGCACTTCGCCTTCTGATCGAAAAAAGAATGCGCGGCTCTGCCGAGGGATTAGTGTTGACACTTGGCAAACCTTCAATATGTGTGACCCGGAAGGCGGTTTTTTTTTGATTGTTCTAATCATATGAAAACCCCTCCTTGGGGGAGCTGTCTGAACCAGCATCAATCTAATACTTTTGCGGAAATAACCAGGATTAGATTCTCCGCGGGTAAGCCTGCCACGCTGGTTTTTCCCACGACAGCCATCTGGCCTTCATGAAGGTCCAAGCTAGTGCTAATGGCTGAATTGATAAATTCGATTTTCCCCTCATTTTTGATTGGGATCTTCACTCTAAATTCGAGTGTTATATTGAGGACCCTTTCTTTTTCCACATGGGAAACTTGAAACGACAGTTCCAAATCAGAAGAGGAAATGTCCTCGACGGATTGAGGCAAATTCACCATCCTTGCCCCTGCTACTGGTTTCAACGGGAAATTCCCCGACATTTTTATCGCCGTTCCTTCGATTCCCCTTGCCAACAGGGTGTCGATTAATTGGTAATTTTTGTACGCCAGTGTCCCCTTTAACTGCTCGATTACAGGTTCCAAGGTGTTCGGCATTTCATTGCTGGGGATCGCCTCATTCGTTGCCTTCAGAACGAAGCAGGAAAAACTGGCATTTTTTTTAGGGACATCCATATCTTTTATGATTCTTTCGACGTTGTCGAGTACCTCTAGCGGAGCTCGAACAACAACAATCTTCCGGTCATTGTCCGAGCTAAACTTAGTCAATTGTAAAACCCTCTGAAGTGTCATGACCAAATTGTTCATTTGTTCTCTACTGTTTAAATGTCGAATTTGAAATGTCCGCATGGAATCTTTTGGAGGGATAGTAGAATACTCTTTTTGATCTAGTAGTTTCTCCTCTTTCTTTACTTGGGCAGTCAATGGGCCGATCATGGCTATTGACAGGAAAATCACTGCTGACACACTCAGCCGAAGAGGCTTAATTGAATTCATTGATTTGTCCTTTCTGAGGGATCGATGGTCCAATAGATGACAACCTTGGAATCATCGCTGTCTAGTTTGATAAGCAATTGATTGTGTAAAGGAGGGAGCTTGGACTTAGTGGTTTTGGCTTGGTCAAACTCCAGAGAAGCGACTTGAATGGAGGGCCATTTAAAAGTGTGTTCGGCCCAATTGAATTGGGATTCTTTGTGGTCTATTTTTTTAGGGGATATCACGGCATTTGATCTTTTTGGATTCCTGTTCCTGTTTTTATTGTTGTCTGATCTTACGGCTGAGTGAGCCGGGGAGATTGAGTTTGGGGGAGCCTTTAGATTCTGAGCAGAAATCTCCGCTAAAACTTGCCTATTGTTTTTTTGTTGTTGGATTGGCGGAGTTAAAGGTTTCAAGCCGATCCAAGACAATCCTGCGACGAGCATCAACAAGATTGCGATCATGATCGGCCTCCAGCCCAATCTGGAAACTGAAAAGGCAGATTTTTTATTAAAGTCCCGGTCTGAATTCAGCAGCTGGCACATCACAGCCGAACGTAGTGACTGTTTTTGTTGGGGAGAAAAGGAAAACTGGGTGAGCGTTTTTAATTCGGCCTGACTTTGTCTCAATTCCTCAACTAACTGGAGACACACCGGACACTCCGCCAGATGCATTTCCAGATTTTGCGCCTCGCCCTTATTCAAATCTCTCTCAACATACAGCGCAATGAAGGGCTCATATCGCTCACAACTCATGAACGCCTCCGCATGCATTTATCTCTGTACTTCTTAATCTTGAGCCGCGCCGAACAGATTTGTGAGCGCACGGTCGTCTCTGAAGAACCCAATATGGCGGCAACTTCCCTGGTCGTCAAACCATCAAGGTCCCGCAATACAAGGGCGGCGCGTTCCATTTCAGGCAGCGAGGCGAGAGCTTGCATAATCAATCGTCGTTTTTCACGCAATTCATGAGCCGACTCCAAATCCCCCGCATTGGTGAATTCAAGCCTCGATCCAGATTCCATCCACTCCTCCAGGGAAATCTTTGGCCGGTTCTTTCTTCTTCGTATAAAATCACGGCATACATTTACCGTTATTTGGTTGAGCCAGGGTTGAATTTTACGCGCAACATCAAAACGGTCGATAGATCGGCATAAGCGCAAAAGTATTTCCTGTGAGGCATCCCTGGCCTCTTCAAGATCCCCCAGCAAATAAATGGAGAGACGCAAGACGCGGTCCTGATGAACCAGGATCAATTCTTCAAGGGCGCTGGAGTCACCGCTCTGAGCACGCTGAATCAGGTCGCGCATTGTTACATCTGCCGCATTTGCAATGTCCAATGATTGGCTCAAGTTCTGGAAAATAGTGTTTTCCCCATCAAGTTCTTAAAAATGCTCAATGTCCTGCCGTCTCAAGAAACAGTGAGATTGCCGGTACCGTTACCGCCGAGACTGTATTTAGGTTCGTTATATTTAGAGAGTGGATGGAGTGAGGGGATCCTCTCCATGAGCCTAGGACTCGGCACAATCGACTCTATTCAATGAATAATTCCGCTCAAAGCCCGCGAAATTTCCATTTATTCGTTCTGAACAAATACTTTGCTATTTCGCAATAATATACTGGTTCACCAGACAAATCGTTGAGATTTTTTTCAAAAAAAATGGATTGATCCGAATACAAGGGACCCTCATACATCTGTATCCCTTAAGGGTGGGATGGGCCATTGGGACATCGGGAGCCACAGGTTGAGATTTGAAATACTCCTCAGGGGGGAAATGGGAGCATCCGCAAAAGCTGGATCTTCAGTTTTGCAGAACTCTTTGGATGGTGGATCTACTGAAAGTATTTATTTGAAATCCTTCAAATCATGGATTACGGTCAATCCATCCTTGATCCCCAGCCAGGCGGCCACTTTGTGCTGGTTCAACCCATCTTCTTCTGCACTAGCTTCATCGCCAGCAACCACTCCCAATTCCGCCCCGCTGCTTTCTCCATTCCTCTACTTATCAAGGCACAATCGGAGCCAGTTCCAGGCGCGGCTTATCCACCAGGGCGGATGAGCCCTCCCGGGGCATTCCTCCTTGTCTTTACCTTTCTGTGGCGCTTGAATTGTGCGCCGCGAGGCCTCGATATTTTGCTTTTCGATCCTATCCGATTGAGATGCAACTTCGCCAAATCTCTTTTTACCATGTTACGAAAATTGGAGAGGTTCTATTCCTTCAGCTGATGGTCTTGGACTGTGTCTCGCTGGCATAGTCCGCTCAGCAGGAGTCCAACCTCAAGATTAACCCTGCTTCCAGCGATGAGCATAAACAGCCTGCCACCGGGTGTAACTCTCCAAGTCCCCAGGACCATGCTCGGGGGGACCAATTCCCGAAGCCTTCCATCCGCCAAAAGGGGCCGAAGAATCTACGCCCATTGTAGGCTGATTGAGCTTGAGCACTCCGCATTCCGCTTGCTCAAGGAACAGACTCCAAGCTTTGGGATCTTGCGAATAGAAACTGGCCGTTAATCCCTGCTGGACACCATTCAGTCTCAGCAAGGCTTCATTGAGATTACTCACCGTCTGCCATACGGCGATGGGGCCGAAGGCTTCCTCCTGCACCACGGGAAGGGAAGGATTGGACACTTCGAGCAAGGTTGGCTCAAACCAGCATCCCGCGGCCCATCCGGCCGGAATCTTTCCGCCACAAACAAGCCGGGCGCCGCCGGCCAGCCCTGCCCGCACGATTGCTTCAAGCGATTCTTGTTTTTCCCTGGAGATGACTGGCCCCACGTCCGTCTGCTCTTCCAGCGGTTGTCCTATTCGAAGGGACTCGATGGCTGCCACCAGTGCGTCCTGGAACTCCTGCGCACGTTCTGCGTGGACGATGAACCGCCGGGTGGCAGTGCAACGCTGACCAGCAAAGGCGAAAGCCGAGAAGGCCAGTTCCCGGGCAGCGCTTTGGATATCCGCATCGGGAAAGACAATTGCCGCATTGTTACCGCCCAATTCGGCCTGCAAGGTTTTTCCGTGGCAACCGCAAAGAGCCGCCACCTCCCGGCCGGCGGCACTGGACCCGGTAAAAGATATGAAGGAAATTTCATCCCGGGAGACCAGATTTCGGACTGTGGCTGGCCCGCCGTACAATAGGTTCACCAGACCATCTGGAAACCCCGCCCTTGAAATCGTTTGGCTCAGGAGGAGTGTGGTCCGGGGTGCCTGGAGTGCCGGCTTCCAAATCACTGCATTTCCATGGACTGTTGCTGGGCCGATCTTGCCAGCCGGGATGGCGACTGGATTATTCCATGGAGTGACCAGACCCACGATACCACGGGCGGAATGGCGGGCATAAACCTCACCGGCGGGATATTTCCGGTCATCTTGATCCTTGTTCTGAGACACCGTTGCCTGAAGCAAACGCACGGCGAAACGCACTTCATCCCGGGCCAATGCCACAGGCTTCCCCAGCTCCTTTGCCATGGATACAGCCAGCTCGTTTTCCTGCAACGTCAGATGTTTTGCCCAACTTTCAAGTATCTGAACCCGGCAGGAGACGGGGAATCCAGCCCATTTGTTTTGAGCCTGGCGTGCTGAGACCACCGCTTCGGCTATATCCTCCGGATCTGCAAGCGCGACCCTGGCCAGCACTCTCTCCCAATCCGTAGGATCCCGCTGTTCCCAAACAACATGACGGCACGGGGCGATCCATTTTCCACCACACACCCCAGCGGGCAAAACCTCCGCCCCGGGCTGGAAGGATGCCACTTCCCGAATTACGCTTCTCCGTAACACCTCCGCTGAAGAGAGGAAACAGGCGGCTCGTTTAGCAAGAAAACTCCGGGTGACTTTGCCGTGGAGCGGATCGATGGATGCGGTGGCCTCACTCGCAATCCACACAGTGTAACCGCGCGCATATGCATCAAGAACCGTGGAACGAACGCAGCTGTGCAGGTATAAGCCGGCGATGGTGAGGTGATCCACCGCCAGTCCTTTCAGATAAAGAGAGAGTTCCTCTCCTTCGAAGGCACTGTAAAATTGTTTCCGAAAAATTTTCTCGGTAGAAAGAGGTTCCAATTCCACGGGAGGGCGGCTGCCCGCTGTTCCTTCCACGCAGGACCAGACACCTTGTTCTTTCCAGTGGGGCATCCGGTCAGATCCATCTGCTCGGATTATGGTCTGAACATGGATTACCGGCAACTCAAGCCTTCTCCAATTCTTCAACAAGTGCTGAGTCCGGCGGACGAAATTATTCGCTGAGGGACGCAATCCGGGTCTTTGAAGAAAATCGTTTTGAATATCAACCAGGAGCAGGGCTGGTCTCATGATACTGCCTCCAAGTTCAGGGCACGCACTGCATCGGCAATACGATCCCCCAACTCCCGTGTTCCCACTCGCATGCATCCGGGCGAGGCAATATCCGTCGTCCTCCACCCCGCCTCCAGTGTACGTTTCACGGCAGCTTCAATCCTTTCGGCCAAATCTATCAACCCGAAATTAAACCGCAGCAACATGGCGAGAGAGAGGATCTGGCCGACGGGATTCGCGGAGTTTAGCCCGGTCAGGTTGTATGCGGCACCATGAGCAGTCTGGTACACCGCCCGGTAATCTGGGCCAAAATTTCCGGAGAAGCTCATTCCGCGGGAACCTAGAAGCAGTGCGCCGAGATCCCCCAGAATATCTCCCAGCAGGTTGGAAGTGACGATTACGTCAAAATTCCGGGCAGCGTTGATCAGCTGAAAAGCAGCATTATCCGCTTCGAGGATCTCGGTGTGTATCCCAGTCCCGCGGGCAATCTCTTCGAGGCTGTTCATCCAAAGGCGGCTGATGGTGGGTATGCCTTCGGTTTTCACCACCAACGTCAGCTTGCCCCGCCGGGCTTGGGCCAATCCTAGAGCCACTTGCAGGATTCGTTCGACCTGGTCAGTGCGGTACTCGAAAGCATGGGAGGCCACAGTTTGATCCCCCCGCCGCGCCTCCCCCCATTGCCCCATGTAGATCCCTCCGATATTTTCCCGGACCAATACAATATCAACGTCCAGCAAGGCCGCCGGTTTAAGAACCCCTAAGTCGGCCGCTTTAACCAATGGCCGGATTGGAATGATCTTGCAGAAGAGATCAAAATGCGAACGCAATTCATAAACGAATCGACCTCCCCCAGGACCACAGAGGATAGCTCCGTTTTGCCGAAAGATGGTCTGGCAAAACCCTTTGACTTCTTCCGTCAATGGGCAACCGGTTTCTTGGAGAGCCACTTTGCCGATACTGCTGCCGAAGCAGGTCCGGACCCGGATTGATTTTTCTAAGGTGGCGGCTTCCAGTACTCGCAAAGTTGGCTCAATAATTTCCGGACCAATTCCTTCGCCCTTCAGTACCCCAATCAAGAAATCGCCTGAGGGAATGGGACTCCTCCAGCCTGAAATTGTTTGGCACAGTGATCTGAAGTCAGACATGCGAGTTTTTTTCCTTTCGAGTAGTAACGGCAAGAAAGTGGTGAATCTTGCCCGAGTCAGTCGTCACCGGCACTTTCCGTTCCACCTCAATCACCCCGGCATTTCGCCAGACTGTCCCCATCATTCGTTCGACGCCATGCCCCCGGCTAATAGCTTGGAGAAAAGCCTCGGTCACTTCATGTGAATCCACCTTTCCCACAGCCGGGTGAATCAAAAGGCGCAAGCGGGGGCGGCCATCCGGACCTTCCTCTTCGACCAACTGATAATGTGTTGGTTCGCCGCCAAACCGCCGGGGGAGAAATTCATCCATGATCCGGGAGATGTCTGTGCTGAGGAAATTCACGCCCCCCAGGGTGAGCTTTTCGAAACTGCGAACATTTTGGATATGGCGGACCCATCCGTAGGATTGCAATGGACAGCCGCAATTACGCTCGGTCAAATCTGCCCGATCTCCCAAAGAAACATTGAGCAAGGCAATGGGAGCTGCGGGAAGCAGGGTGGTCACGAGCAAGCTCTCAGCGGGGCAACTGTTCTCACCTTCCGCCTGTATCAAAGCCAGGCGGTCGCTCAGGAAATGGACATCGTCTGGGGCCTCGGCTTGGAGGCAACCATACCCGATTGATCCGGACTCCGTGCTGCCATAACGGGGGACCGCGCCTGCCCCCGAACGATGAATAATTTCCAGGCGCAAAGCGGTGATTGGCTCTCCCATCAAGGTCATTTGCAATCCAGAAAGGTTGATCCCGGACTGGGCTGCAGCCTGACAGAGCCGGACCGCCGGGCTAGTGTACGTTAACAAATGGGGGATCCCACCCCCGCGGCGGACCTGTGTCGTCCACTCCAGGATTGGAGATGGATCTTCAACCGTAGCGTATTGGATCTGGGGCAGAGGACGGTTGGCGAGGAGGCTGGTCACGCGGAGCGCCCGCGCACTCCAGCGGTACCGCAAAGCCAAATCCGAGGAGGCCGGATTCACATGTGAGAACCAGCGGACGGGACGGGCACCAATCCCGCTGTACTCCAGCAGGTGGACCATCGCTGACCCGCCTGGAATTCCCCAGATGGCGTGTTGCCAGTCCAAACCACCTCGAGCCGTAAGGTCAAGCAAGAGGTTGGCCGTCCGGCTCTGAATGTAAGCGAAATCTACCGGCGTACAGCTCCCACTGCTCCGGCTACCGCTGGTGCGGATCCCCAACCGCGCAGCAGGAGCCGACTTTTGGAAATAAACCGGCAAGGCCGAGAAAGTTAGATTGCCCCGGACAATGGGAGTGCGCCCTTTGAATTCATCGACGGTGAGATAAACCCCGCTCCGATAGAGCGTCTGGAGCGCGCCTTCCACTCCCTGAGTTCGGACTAGATGCTGCAGATCGCCCTCCTTGCAACCTGCCTGGCTCAATAATATGTGGTAGGGGTTGCCGGGACTCGAGAAAATACAATTTCTCAGGCATTTCAGGAACAACGCGTCCCGGTTCCTGAAGCGCCATTGCACTTCACGGGCTGCGGCCTCGCCCGTCAGCGAATAGCGGAGATAAGGAAAAACTCCGGCCACGAAGCGCAACCCCAGCCAAAACTCCTTGAACCGGTTGATGAGCAGGTCGGATGATCCTTGCATTGTGGTTTTCACTCCTGTCGAGGATAGACTCGGAGCCACTCCGCGAGAGTGATTTCCAGCGGGAATCGATCGAACAGATATCGTATTCTAAGGCGTGCCGCAGGGTAATAGAGGGCAGCCACCAGACGAACCAACCAGTGTGTTTTCTTGTAGGGAGAGATAAAATTGTTCCGCAGAGCTAACGCAGAGGCGAAATGCAACATGCAAAGCAGCCTTTTCCGCTGCTTGGAAAGATAAAAAGCATTTTGATTGATCGTTCGAAAATTGAAGGAAACCCAATCTTCCAGCCGATTAGGCTTAACGAATCCCTGCCGGATGGCAATATCGAAAAGACCTGTGCCTGGAAAAGGAGTAAAGATATTGAGACGGGGGTTGGCTGCTGGGTTTTCTTTGGACAGCCGCAGGAAGAGCTCTACCGTTTTTGCCAGATCCTCCAATTCCTCCGTAGGGTAAGCTATCATAAAGAAATAGTGTGGTGAGATGCCGAAGGAGGCCAGGCGCCGATTGAAGTGGAGCAGCTCATTCAAATCCTGTTCCTTGTTCAGTAGCTTTAAGATTCTCGCAGATCCCGATTCAATCCCCATCATCAATCGCTGACAGCCCCCGTCATGGAGTACCTCCAATTCCTCGTCCGTCAGCCGAACCAGCACAGAAAGATGACCATCAAGTTTGGAGATCGTGACCCCTGGAACTTCTGCCTTCAGCCTGCGGAATATTTCGATTGCCCGCTCTTTGTCTACGAAGAAGTTGTCATCGCAAAAGAGAAAACCTTGGATTCCATAATCCTTCACGAGAAGCTTAATCCGCCGCAATACCTCCTCGGCGGATACGCCCCTCCAGCGGCTGTGATAGACAGAAGTTTCCCAGCAGTATCGGCATTTAAAATTGCACCCCCGGCTGGTCTCGATGGTGATGTGTTTCCTCTTGCCGATTTGGAGCAGGTAAGGTTTTAAGTCTACAAGATGGTAGGAGAGCGGGGATTGTTTATTCAGATCGATCGCCGGCCTGGGGCCAGTGGTGAAGATTTTTCCCCCCTGTTTAAACCAGATCCCGCACACTTGTTCCAGCGGAGTCCCCTCTTCTAATGCCCGAACCAGTTCGGCAAAGGTCTCCTCTCCCTCCCCCTGGACCACTATGTCAATGTCCGGGTGGGCAAGAGTCTGCTCTGGCAGCAGAGTAGGGTGAACGCCTCCCCAAACCACTGGCGTATTCCCGCGTTGCCGCACCAGGCGCGATACATCAAGGGCATTCCGAATCTGAGGGCCGGTCATCGAGGAAATGCCCACGCAGATGAGTCCATGGCGGAGTTCCTCCTCCAAGATCTCCCGCCAATTCAGTTGCACTCGCTGGTCAACGATCTTTACCGTGTAGCCTGCCCGGTCCAGCGGAGTGGCCACGGTTAGTAAATTCAATGGGAGTTCGATGCGGGGTTGAACAGGGCCTCCAAACTTGTGGGCAGGATTGAACAGCACCACGCGTCCCATTGAACCCTCCTGAAATACTTGATCCCATCCCTTTTAAAAGGCGTGACATTGTCTCTTCTCGCCTGATCCTATCAAAAGCCGTCCAAGAAATCTCCGTTTTTCATAATCAAAATTGGCCATAATCGCGGACGGGGCTAAGCAATTTGATTTATGAGCGATAGCCTATTGGGCTCGAATTAATTCCATCGATTGTTTGATCAGCCCTCTCTACGACACCTCGATATTTTGCATTTCGATCCTATCCGATTTAAACTTTACTTTGCCTCAATGGTTTTCCTGCTTGTTGGCACTCGAGGCAGTATTGAAGACCAATTCCGGGAGTGTTCCATTGGCTGGAACGCTCCTTCCGCGCGGGGAATTTGCCCAATCGACTTGAGGAGTCGCGGATGAATGCATCGACGTTAGTCATCATCGCCCTCTGCTTTTTTGCCTTAGCATATCGCTTTTATGGGCTGTTTATTGCCAATCGTGTTTTAAATCTGGATTCATCTCGCGCCACACCTGCACTGACTCTGGCCGATGGGCACGATTATGTGAAAACCGATAAATATGTCCTCTTCGGACATCATTTTGCCGCCATTGCCGCCGCCGGTCCGCTGCTAGGTCCGGTGCTGGCGGCCCAGTTCGGTTATTTGCCCGGGGCTTTGTGGATCATTATTGGCTCGGTCCTGGCCGGCGCGGTGCACGATATGGTAGTCCTGTTCGCCTCAGTTCGCCATCAAGGGCGAAGCCTCTCCAAGATTGCTGAAGCCGAAGTGGGCCGAACCACGGGCTTCGTTGCCTCCATCGCGGTGTTGTGTATTTTAATTCTCACCCTGGCGGGGCTCTCCATCGCCGTGGTGAATGCGATGGCCGCCAGTCCCTGGGGCACCTTCATGGTCTTCAGCACCATGCCCATCGCTTTTTTGATGGGGATTTATCTTCATGTCTGGCGGAAAGGGGACGTGTTGGGCGCAAGTCTGATCGGAGTCTTCTTACTGACACTGGCCGTCCTGGCCGGCCCTTATGTCGCGGCTCATCCCACCCTGGGCCCGCTGTTCAATCTATCGCGTCACCAGATCGCGCTCATTATTCCAACTTATGGTTTTCTGGCGTCGATTTTGCCGGTGTGGCTGTTACTGTGTCCGCGCGACTACCTCTCATCTTTTTTAAAGTTGGGTACTATTGGAATGTTGGTGATTGGAATCTTCTGGGTGCGCCCGGATTTCCTGATGGCGCCGGTCACTTCCTTCATTCATGGCGGCGGCCCCATCATACCGGGGCCGGTCTATCCCTTTATCTTTATCACTATTGCCTGCGGCGCCCTCTCCGGCTTTCATGCCATCATCGGGACGGGAACCACACCCAAAATGATCGGAAACGAGCGGGACATTTTGTTCGTGGGATATGGCGCCATGTTGGTGGAGGGACTGGTGGCGCTCATGGCGCTGGTGGCTGCTTGTGTATTGGCTCCCGCGGATTATTTTGCAATCAATGTTCCGGCGGAGGTTTATCAAAAACTCTCCATGGTTCCAGTCCATCTGCCCGAATTATCGCAAGCGGTGGGCGAGCAGTTACAGGGACGCGCCGGAGGGGCCGTCTCCCTGGCCGTGGGAATGGCTTTCCTTTTTTCTTCAATTCCTTTTATGAAAGGCTTGATGTCTTATTGGTATCATTTCGCCATCATGTTTGAAGCTCTCTTCATCCTGACTTCAGTCGATACGGGAACCAGGGTGGGGCGCTTTTTCTTACAGGAAATGCTGGGGTGGTTCTTTCCGCGGTTTTTGGAGAAAAAATGGATTCCCGGCATTCTCGTCACTAGCGCGTTTTTTACTTTTTTATGGGGATATCTGGTCTATACGGGGGACATTACGACGATCTGGCCTTTGTTTGGAGTCAGCAACCAATTGCTGGCCGCCACGGGACTCATCCTCGGGACATTAATCATCATCCAGCTGGGGAAGACTCGCTATGCCTGGATGACGGCAGTGCCCGGAGTCTTTATGGTGGGGATCACTTATTGGGCCGGATGTTTGAATATTACCGGGAATTACCTCCCCAACGGGAAATATCTTCTCGTTGCGCTTTCCGCCATTATCATGGTTTTGATGAGTATCGTTCTGTTGGGCATGTTCCGCCGCTGGCGGGAAATAGCTCGAGAGCAGAATCGGAGAGGGGGCATGGTGGGTGCCGAAGAAGTGGAGGCCGCTATCAAAGAAGCCTCAAGGTTATTATAAAGTCATTGTACGAGACACAGGACAGAGACAAAGCTCATGGGTAGCGGCATCCCGTCCACTGCCAAGCTTAGCGCTAGAGCACAAAATCCGCGATAATTGATCCTCCGGGGCGAGTGTTTTGGGTGCAACTCGGGAGAAAATGAGACGGCGTCTCAGAAAGATTTCCATTAATTTTTGCTCTATCTGCCTGGATAAGTTATTTACTAATGAACCAGCCCGCTCAGCTAAAAGCGCCCAGGATGCGAGGGAGCAATCCGTTTGAAGGGAATCAGCTACTGCGATAAAATGACGAGCCGAGGAGAAAGTATATTATTTGATTTCCTTTTTCCCCTCTCTTTTCAGTGATAGATGGTTGGATAGAACGATCAATTTGCTTATCCGAGGAGATCCACCCCCTGCGATTTTGATGGCAAAGGCACGCGTTATGTCTTGTAAATTATGTTGTTTAGTGGCCGATCCGGGGCAAATCAACCGGACCTTATTGAGAAAATTTCTTTCGCAAATGGGCTTCGAAGTGGACGAAGTGGCCGACGGCAGATCATTGCTCTGCACTGCGATTGAAAAACCATATGATTTGGTGATCTCAAGCATTCGGCTGCCTGACTTGGAGTTCGACAATATAGTGATCGGGATCCGCGCGCTTGGCGGCAAATATGCCGCCATCCCCCTTGTTTGTCTCTCCCAGGAAGGGGATCAGGAGCTCTACTGGAAAGGCAAAGCCTCTCCATTCAGCGCGCATATCCATAAACCACTACGCTACCAGTCGGTGGAAAATGCCATTGCCCCCTTTTTTGAAGGGATTGATCTTTGCGTGGAAGAACCGGCGTCGCTTATCCCGGAAGATGTTTTTGCGTGAGTCACTGGCCGAATCACTTTAACCTCCCGTGAACGCTTCATCCCTCCTTGCTTTGTTGTCTCCACGGAATGCGTTTCCGGGCTCTGGAATATCTCATTGGATCCGGGATGCCGGGAGGAGTTCAAGAAGGGAGAAAAGGTTCGCCTCGCATGTCTGAAAGAGGGTTCATTCCTGCGATTCACGGCTATCGTCCATTCTCCCGCATCGCGAGGACGAACCCCGCTAGTTGTCCAAGCTATTTCTGACTTGGAGACGGTCCCGCAGCGTACTCATAAGCGGGCCGTCTGCAATGTGCCTGTGAATTGTGCGGGAGCGGCTGAACCCAACTCCCATGGGAATCCCGTGAATCTGAAGGCCAAGATGGAAAATGTCAGCATTGGCGGTTTGGCCATGCGGGCGGACAAGGCGGTCGATGTTGGGGCTGTACTAAAAGTCCGGTTTTATCTCCCGGACCGGCCAACCCCGCTCACTGCCTTTGGTGAAGTGGTACGGTTCGAAGAAATTTGGGGGAAGAACCATTTTGGGCAAAAACTGATCGCCCTGAAGTGGACCTCAATCCCAGACAATTTCTTGGAAATGATCGCCCAATTTGTGGAAACTCATGAAGAGGTAAAGGCGGCGGGATAAGCAGCTCTTAGCAAGGGAACGGCAGACGGTCCGAAGAGAAGACCGCCTGCCGGCAGCAGGAGAGGCGAAGAATCACGGGAGGAGAATTGGCGCTGGTTTGACCGTGGTTTTGAGAGTAAGTATGTAAAGGTTTTTCTGAATTCGGTTTTGGATGCTGTTGGAGTTCTGGTTCGGCGTCACAACATTTGCATCCTTCAGAGAATAAGTCATTACATAAATATTGTAGGGATTCCCCGTATCCGTCGTCACCCCGGTAATCCATTCGCCCTGGAAGGGAATTTCCAGAAGCACTAATCCCTTTTTCTGATCAATTACCTCTAGAACGGAAGTGATGGTCTTTTTGTTGGCCGACATAATATCCTGATCGGAAGATTCCACATCCGCGGCGGAGAGGTCTTGATCGAAACCCGCCAAAAGGATTTTGCCGTCGGGGGCGAAAACCGGGGCCGAAATTTTCGCCGGTGTTAAGTCGAGTTGCCATGATGGCTTTCCATTAACCGGCGGTATCGTTTCGAAGGCGGAAAGAACCCAAACCGCTGGCGATGCGCTGACGGAATCGACATTCCCACCCGTGTTTCTGGTGAATACATAAACCGCTCCCTGATTGAAATAGGGCCCGCCGAAAAATTCCAGGTTCACCATCTCACCTGATTCACCAAGGAAGTAAGAAGGAACAAGATGCTCGGAACGGCTCAATCCCGGTGGAATCCAGCCGTTGGAACTTCCGTTAACGTGTGGGTTGCGGTCACGGTCATGGCCGCTATTGCCTTGAGCCAGCACAAATGAGAAAAAAGCCAATACCAGAAATGAGGCGATTAAAACCAAATTAATCCTTCCACTGTTCCACGCTTTCATTTTTCACCCTCCCCAAAAGAGATGAAATTTGACCCAATAAATTTTCAATGCTAAGGGATGAAATTAGCAATCAAGGTTCCAAAGGAGCGTTTCCGATCGAAATTATATTTGCTTAAATGTTAACTAATTGGAGATTTAGGATTGACGGAGTGGCCGCCAAGGTAGGAAATATTTACACACTGCTCCAAAAATTACATAGTTTGCATGGATTGCCCAAGCTCACAATCTTATGCCATTGCCCCTCGTTGCGTTTTAATCCCAGAGGTTCGTGCCGATATGCCCTTGGATATTTTGGCGAGGCGGTCGCTTTCCATTGGTGCGGCAACTGCTCCCTCCGTTGGCAGTTCCTCGCGCTTCGCGCGCCGCAAATTCGCTTCTCGAGGCTTTAATGCGCAGCAAGGCTCGGCGGAGGCCGCACTGGAAAAATTGAGCAAATATTCCACGGATGCATTATTCTTGGGACGAGGCATCATGGAAAAGAAACCCCGTCCATCGACTGAACACTATGCGGCGCATGCCCGGCTGAATCAACGGCAGGGAGGAATAAATAATCAAGACCATGCCGGACATTTCGCGGGCAATCGGGAGAAATTGGCAACCAGACTCAAGCCTCTCATGGCTGGTTTGGATTCTGCCGATCCTTCCGTGGAGTATTGTCCCATCTGCCATCAGGCTTTGCTGCCCGAAATTGGCAGATGCAATGTTTTTCATGTGGAAGCGGATTATGCCTTGGTGAAAAGCCGATTCATTCAAGGGCCGCAACTCCGGCGAAGGGGATGGAGCATTCCTCAATCGCGGGGTGGTTATCGCATCGGCGCTCTCAGGTTTTTGGGGGACGCCCTTGCTTATCTTCCCAGGGAATTTAATCCAGATCTATTCGATCTTGCCCATTGTATTCCGCTCTACGGCAGAACTGAAGTGGAGGCTATTGAACAGACTCTTGAGTTCAAAGCGTTTATCGAAAATGCCCACAAAATCGACAGGAAGCAGATTGCCCAAAGAGTTGCTGCAACAGTCGTTCGCAAGGCACAAAGAGTTCAGAGCGAAAAGAAACCAGCGAGCGAATGATGTGGCGCAAGCAGGAGTCCTCACATTCGGTTGCTCCTGGCCATCTCACCGAGGAAATGATTGTTCGATTTGACCGTCCGCTCCCGCGTTTCGCGGTTAACTGCGACTAGGCCGAATTATGAACGATAGCGGAAGATCCACTCGAAGTTGTCCATCAACGGCAGTTGGAGGTAGCCGCTGACGTCAATTTTGTCTCTGCGGACAATTCGGCGCGCTGGCGAGCGCCCGCTTGATGTTTTCGACACGACGCGTTTCGTCCTCCGGGGCGATCCCGATCTCCGTTGTGAAGAGGTGCACATTCGTCTGCGCCGCGGCATAATGAATGACCAGATCGAGAGACTCGGGCCCGAACTCACATTCCCTTTTGCGCGAGCGCGGCATAAACGACTGGCTTCCTCCCGCGACTAAGCCTTTTCCGATTTCGAATTTTATCTCAAACTTCGGCCCACCACCGGGGTTTGATGATCTCTTCCAGCTTCTTCTGATCTTCAGGCGAGAGAGCGGAGAAACGCACGCCCATCCCGCGCCCCTCTCGGCTATGTCTGACGATTCCTTCCAATTGAAGCGCATCCCCATGTTCTTGAGGAATGCGGATAACCAAGTTCGAGTGTGGTGGAAGCGGGGTTGGCGTTTTGATAAAGATTCCACTTGTGCTCAGATTTTCCGCAAATCGAGTGAATTCCTCCGTGCCGAAAATGTATTCGATTTGCTTTTTGTAGAGCACCCGCTGGGACTGCCGCCGCAATTTCTTTCTTTCGAAAAAAGTCATTTTCAATCGCTCTTGTCAGATAGGTCAAAGGCCCATGGCCCATTCATTTCTTTAAAATAATTCTATTTGGCCGCGTATATATCTGACTCAAAACAACGCCTCATGCCACAAAAGCCAGAAGTGTGCGATTGGTTTGAACCACATCGGCCACGGACTGAAGTGTTCCTTCGGCCATGGTATTCCTCCGAAATGCTCCCGTTGTAGCCATATTATACCAAGTAGAGTGTCCGCATTCTATCGGGACTTTGCCATTGTTTATTGGAGCCTACGGGTGGAGCAATCCAGGATTTGACAATGGAGGCACACCTGATGATTACCCTACCCGCTTGTTGCAGGGGAATAAAAGAATTTTGCCTCCTTGAATTTTGGAGAATGAGCAAGGCTGAAACGACGCTTTCGTAAGCCTAAATATCCATGCAACAATTAAGAAAGTCTTGCGTACTCTCTAAACAGAAAGTTGTCGAAACCGGTGGGATACCGCAGAGGAAGCGTGTACCTTCCGGCTTTGCATCTTTGGGGAAATCGAGTATAGTGCAGGCAGAAAGAAAACAACGGGTTTTGAGGTCCATTCCACCAATCCAAAGCAAGGAATGCCTTTTCGATCGGCAAATTCCACGGCAGGGAGGAGATAAATGGGACTGAAAGATTTCTTGAAGAAACAATTTATTGATGTCATCCATTGGGTGGAAGAAACGGATGGAGTGCTGGCCTATCGCTACCCCATGCAGGATTTCGAAATTCAATATGGGGGCCAGCTTACGGTCAGGGATTCACAAATGTCCATTTTCGTCAACGAGGGCCTCATAGCCGACGTTTTTGGCCCCGGGCTTTATAAGCTAACCACACAGACTCTGCCCCTTTTGACCAACCTGATGAATTGGGACAAGATGTTCCAATCCCCTTTCAAATCGGACGTGTACTTTTTCAGCACCCGGCTGCAGTTGAACCAGAAATGGGGGACGGCCAATCCGATTACCATCCGGGACAAGGAATTCGGCGCGGTCCGGTTGCGGGCCTTTGGGATTTACTCCTATAAGATTGAAGATCCGCGGGCTTTCTATACGCAGATCAGCGGCACGCGAGACCTCTACACGGTTACTGATCTGGAAGGGCAGCTTCGGAACACCATTATTTCTTCGATTACTGACTTGTTCGCCTCTTCCTCCATTCCATTTCTCGATATGGCGGCCAACCAGGATGAGCTGGGTCAGAAGATCAAGGAAAAGATGGCCCCGGAATTCAAGAGGTTGGGGCTCGCCCTCGACACTCTCCAAGTTCAGAATGTTTCCATGCCGGATGAATTGCAGAAGATCCTCGATCAAAGGATCGGCATGGGATTGATCGGCGACATGGGGCGTTATACACAATATCAGACGGCCCAAAGCATTCCCATTGCCGCGGCCAACGAAGGAGGCGGAGCTGGAATTGGAGTCGGCCTTGGGGCGGGATTATCGATTGGTCAAACCATGGCGGCGAGTATGTCTGGAGCCATGCAGCCTCCCCAAGCGGCTACGGATGTTGCCGCTGACGTAACGGCCACCTTGGAAAAATTGCATGAGCTGACAGTCAAAGGCATATTGACCAAGGAAGAATTCGAAGCCAAGAAAGCCGAGCTATTGAAGAAGTTGGTCTGAGTGATACTTTTGCTGACTCAAAAATATAACCACGAAGAGCACGAAGAAAAATATTGAGAGTCTTTATGGCTTTCGCTGGGTAAAACTGCCTGAAATAATAAATAAAGATTTTAGATCTTTCGGGCAATTTCCATTGTGCGATAAAACCACCAAATGGATCTAATGGTTGGAATCGATGGGTATGATGGAGAATTACCCAGGATAAATCTTGGAATAGGAAATATTGATACTTCGTAATTCGAACATCTTCGTGCGCTTCGTGATCTTCGTGGTACAAATTACATAAGTCTTACATTTAGCGCCTTTTCCGGAGGCTCCCTTTGGGCGGCATTGAGTGGTTGGTTGAAGCCTATGAGTGTGATCCCAAGCGGCTGAGAGATTCGTCCGCTTTAAAGGATCTCTTTCAATTTCTGGTTGCCGACCTGCATTTGAGGCCGGTAGGGGAAGCCCTCTGGCGCCAGTTCCCTCATACGGGGGGCTTGACGGGGCTTCTGCTTTTGCAGGAATCGCACTTGACGATTCATACCTTCCCGGAATATCAATCGGCTTGTCTGAATCTTTTTTGTTGCCGGCGTCGGAGTGTGCCAAACTGGCAAGGGCTCTTGGCGGATCGGTTGGGCGCCCGGCGGATTCACGTCGAAGAATGTGAGCGGAATTATGTATGCGACAAATTGCCCGTCCTGCGGCGCTAGAGTGGTTTTTCAATCCGCGGCCTCCATCATGGCGATTTGTGAATTTTGCCGGTCCACGCTGGTTCGCCATGATTTGAACCTGGAAAATGTAGGCCGGATGGCGGAACTCCAGGAAGATGGCTCGCCGATGCAACTGCGCGCGGAGGGGAAATACCGGAATATTCACTTTGCGGCCGTAGGGCGCATTCAGTTGAAGTTTGGGGCCGGTTTTTGGAATGAGTGGCATTTGCTTTTTGATGACATGCGTTCCGGCTGGTTAGGGGAGGCCCAAGGGAATTATATGGTCTCCTTTCTGACGGAAGTGAAGGAGTCGATTCCTTCCTTTGCGGAACTCCGCGTGGGGCGGAAAATTGCTATCAACGGAAACGAATATTCCATCACTAACATTGATTCAGCCTATTGCGTGGCTGGTGAAGGGGAACTCCCTTTCCGGGTGGGAGCCGGGTATGAAGCGCCGGTCGTGGATCTCTCCGGCGGATCCAACCGGTTTGCCACGCTGGACTACAGTGAAGAATCCCCTTTGGTTTTTTTGGGGGAATATGTGGAATTTGAGCAACTTCACCTTAACGGGTTGAGGGAATTCGATGGATGGTAATCCGGAACCGACGAACGATCAAACCAACAGCGGCGCGGAGCCTGCATTGCCCAATTCTTCCGCTCCTCCAACTCCAGCGGCTCCATCTGCTTCGGGGCCAAAGGTAAAGACTCTGCATTGCCCCGGCTGCGGCTCCCCATTGGCCGTGAGAGGAATGGCTCAGACGGAATCCATTGCCTGTGGCTCCTGTGGTTCCATCATTGATTTGACCGATGAAAATTTCCGCATTCTTTCCACTTTTCAAGCCAAGGTCAAACACGAGCCTCTGATTCCCCTGGGTGCCCGGGGAAAAATTCGAGGTGAAACCTTCGAGCTGATTGGATATTTGCGGCGGCGGATTGAAGTGGATTCGGTGCCCTACGAATGGAGCGAGTACCTGCTCTTCAATCCTTACAAGGGTTTTCGCTGGCTGACGGAATATAACGGGCACTGGAATTTCGTAAAAACCACCACCAACATTCCCCGTTCCATTACAATCAGAGGACGGCAGGGAGTCAATTATCTCGGGACCGACTTTTTGCATTTCCAATCCGCCAGCGCCGAGGTCAGCTACGTCTTGGGTGAGTTTTACTGGCGGGTTCAGGTAGGCGAAACGGCTCAAGTGGACGATTTCATTGCGCCGCCTCTTATCATCAGCCGGGAGACTTCGGAAGCCGAGGTCAGCTGGTCAGTTGGCGAGTATATAGAGCCAGAAGCCCTGTGGCAGGGGTTTCAATTAAAAACCTCTCCTCCCGCCAAGATCGGGGTGGCGGGAAATCAGCCTTCTCCCCTTCGAAATGCCAGCACTCCTCTGATGAAACTATTGGTGGTCTTTTGGCTGGCGGCTCTCGTACTGCAGATCTTTCTGGCCGTCTTGGCCCGCAACCAGAAGATTTATGAAAATGATTTTCGCTTTGAACGGGCTTCGGCGGAAAAATCCTTTGTGACGGATGTGTTTGACGTTCCCTCTCACACCTCCAATATTGTGATCCGAAGCAAAGCAGATGTAGAAAACAATTGGATTTATCTGAGCATGGCGCTGATCAACGAAGAGACGGGCAATGCCTATGACTTCGGCCGGGAGATCAGCTTTTATCATGGCGTGGATGGTGGAGAGTCCTGGTCGGAGGGAAGTCATTCCGATGAGGTGATACTGCTTGCGATTCCACCGGGACGCTATTATTTGCGCATCGAACCGGATTCGGAGAGTGCTGTGGCCTATTACCACATCACCATATTTCGGGATGTGCCGCGCTGGTCCTTCATGTTTATTACTATGGGATTGCTGGCGATCATCCCTATTTGGCAGTGGCTTAGGGGACGCCGTTTTGAGATGGCCCGCTGGGCCGAAAGCGATCATCCCTTGATAACGAGTTCTTCCTCGTCTTCGGATGATGACTGAGCCAAAGGCGGGCCCCCGAATGGCAGGGCGTTTGAGGGTTCGTCGCCCCCGTCGAAAGCGCCGACTGAGCGGCGCGCAGGTGGTATCCGTCCGCTAAGGGACCAACAGTCAGGTTTGAACCTAGCTTGATTGGAAGGATTTTATGCAGAAGTTTTATCTAATCTTTGGATTGGGATTGTTGAGCCTATCTGGGATTGCGCAGTACCGCGGTTGGAGCATGACCAGCTATGACGAAATGAAGGGTGTGCCCAAATCCATCCGTAACAATCCGGGCAGCTATCGCAGTTTTTACCACTACAGGTATTTTCATAAATAGTGGTCAGTGGTTAGTGATCAGTGGTCAGTGGTCAGGTCGGCAGGTTCAGCGATGCAATGGAGATTCTCTAAGTAGAGGCAAAACAGTTTTTTCATTCTTCAAGGCATCGGAATGGCGCCGTTTCCATAACAATCTGAGGATGTCGGCATAGCTGGCACGGCAAGACAATGAAGAGGGGAAAATGGAGGCGGCCTGCCATCAGGCCGACTCAGCGCGCTTGGCAAACTCAGGCGGGGTGAGAGCACCCCGCCTCCAGCCACGCTATTTTCAAGGGAGGTGCCATGATCAAGCTGGATGTGCTTTTGAGTTCGCTTCTCTACTCTATTATCGGAGTAGTAATTTTCTGGGTTTGTTTCATCATCATCGATCTGCTGACCCCCTATCATTTATGGAAGGAGATCGTTGAAGAAAAGAACGTCGCCTTGGGAATCCTGGTGGGGAGCATTGCGCTGGGCATTTGCGTAATCATTGCGGCCGCCATTCATTAATCTTCAACTCATCCCGCCTGGAGGGGACTTCGTCATCGGCTTCGGGGATCCATGGAAATGACGAACCATTCGGAGTCTCCCCTCAATGCCACAATATGTCCCTGCTCAGGATGCGTCGGCGCCTCAGCGGGTAATGTGCCTGGCCATGGATGTGGAAATCCAAAAGTATGATGCTCTCCACATAGATGCGACCCACGTTCTACTCAATTTTATCAATTTGTGCGGATCGAGGAACAGCAAAGAAAAAAAGCACTTGGCTTATCGCGAGATGGTCTTTTCTGTTCTAGGTGTTTGGCGCACAATGAAATGGCTCTGGTATGACTTATGCGTTGTTAATCTCGGTTTTTATCATCGCCTCTTGCGGGTTAGTCTATGAGTTGATTGCGGGCACATTAGCCAGCTATTTGTTGGGTGATTCGGTTACTCAGTTCTCATTGGTGATCGGGACTTACCTCTTTTCGATGGGAGTGGGTTCTTTTCTCTCCCGTTACATTGCGCGGGGATTGATTGCCAAATTCATCCGGATCGAATTGCTGGTGGGTTTGATCGGCGGCTATTCGGCGGTCATTTCCTTTTTGATTTTTTCGCAGATCGGAGCCTTGCGGCTGGTTCTGTTTTTTTTCGTAGTGATCATAGGGATTTTGGTGGGCCTGGAAATCCCGCTCTTATTAAGGATTCTGCGGGAGAAGCTGCAGTTCGCGGAGTTGGTGGCCCAGGTGCTGACCTTTGATTATCTGGGGGCGTTGATCGCTTCCATCCTGTTTCCTGTCCTGCTGGCGCCCAGACTGGGACTAGTCCGGACCAGCCTTATGTTCGGATTGTTAAATGCCCTCGTGGCCACGGCCACGCTCTGGCTTTTCCGGAGCCATTTTCCGCACTACCGCTGGCTTCAAGCCCAATGCGGGCTGGTGATCCTTTTGCTGGGAACGGGGATGGCAAAAGCCGATGCGATCACCACTTTTGCGGAGGAAGGGCTCTATGCGGACGAGATTGTTTTCGCCAAAAGTTCTCCCTATCAGCGGATCATCCTCACTCGCTGGAAAGATGATCTTCGCCTTTTCTTGAGCAGTCATCTGCAATTTAGCTCTCGTGACGAGTACCGATATCACGAAGCGCTGGTTCATCCCGGCTTGCAGTCGCTCCCCACCCCGCGCCGTGTCCTGGTCTTGGGGGGTGGGGATGGTTTGGCCGTGCGGGAAATCCTGCGTTACCCAGCTGTCGAGACAATCACGCTGGTGGACCTTGATCCTGAAATGACGCGGCTTTTCCAGACAAATGCCATTCTGACCCGGTTGAATGAGAATGCCTTGAATTCACCCAAGGTGAAGATCATCAACGCGGATGCTTTTATCTGGTTGGAACAGAATTCCGACTTTTTTGATTTTGCGGTGATTGATTTCCCCGACCCCACCAACCATTCCCTGGGAAAACTTTATACTTCCGCGTTTTATCGGTTGTTGGCCAAGCACCTTTCTGAAAATGGATTAGCCGCGGTTCAAAGCACTTCGCCGCTCTTTGCGCGCCAATCGTACTGGTGCATCGTCAAGACTATCGAGAGCGTCGGCCTGCGCGCCACCCCTTATCATGCCTATGTGCCATCTTTCGGTGAGTGGGGTTTTGTGCTGGCTTCCCGCCACCCCTACGAACGGCCCGAACGTTATCTTCCCGGCCTGAGATTTCTGAATGTGGAAACGGCGGGAATGCTCTTTAAATTCCCCCAAGATATGCTGCCCGTTGAGGCTGAGATTAATCGTCTCAACAATCAGGTATTGGTGCAGTATTACGAATCGGAATGGCACCAGGTGACACAATGAAGGGATGAAGGATGAGGGATGAAGGATGAGGGATGAAGGATGAGGGATGAAGGATGAAGGATGAGGGATGAAGGATGAGGGATGAAGGATGAGGGATGAAGGATGAGGGATGAGGGATGAAGGATGAGGGATGAGGGATGAGGGATGAAGGATGAGGGATGAAGGATGAGGGATGAAGGATGAGGGATGAAGGATGAGGGATGAAGGATGAGGGATGAAGGATGAGGGATCAAGGATGAGGGATGAAGGATGAGGGATGAGGGATGAGGGATGAAGGATGAGGGATGAAGGATGAAGGATGAGGGATGAAGGATGAAGGATGAGGGATGAAGGATGAGGGATCAAGGATGAGGGATGAAGGATGAAGGATGAGGGATGAAGGATGAAGGATGAGGGATGAGGGATGAAGGATGAGGGATGAGGGATGAGGGATGAAGGATGAAGGATGAGGGATGAAGGATGAGGGATGAGGGATGAAGGATGAGGGATGAAGGATAAGGGATCCATTCTGAATTAGAGTCTGATGGGGCAGAAATTGTTCGTTATTTGATTCACTTCCATTTTTGAGAAATGATTCTGACCCCTGAACACTAATCGCTGATCACTGACATCATGCATCGTCGAGATTTTCTACAAACAGCGGCGTTTAGCCTTTCTTCGATGGGATTGTCTTCTTTGGTGGGGTGCAAACGGGAGTCTGTTTCAGGCTATACCTTCGCGGGGAATATTTTGGGGGCCTCGGTTTCTATAGGCCACCGCTTGTTCGAGAATCAATTGCCCAGTCCAAATCACACCAGAAAGGTTCCCGCCATCGTCATCGGTGGAGGGATTGCCGGCCTTTCCGCCGGGTGGAAGCTGCAAAAATGTGGATTCAAGGAATTTGAAATTCTCGAACTGGAATCCCATGTTGGAGGTGTGGCTCACTCAGGCAGAAACCGGGTGAGTGCCTATCCATGGGGGGCTCATTATCTGCCGATTCCCACTCAAGAATCTAAAGCGGTTCGGGAATTGCTTGAGGAATTGGAAGTCATCACTGGCTACACATCAGCGGGCATCCCCATTTATAAAGAGACTTTCCTTTGCTTTTCTCCCCAAGAGCGACTCTTCCTCCATGGCAAATGGCAGGAAGGTTTTCTGCCCATGATCGGGACCACGCAAAAAGATCTGGATCAGTATGAGAAATTCAAAGAGATTGTGGAAAAATTTAAAGGGCGGCGGGGGAAAGATGGCCGCAAATTCTTCGCTATTCCCATGGAGATGAGTTCGAGGGATGTTGTGTCGGTGGAACTTGATCGGATTTCCCTGCACGATTTTCTCCTTCAGCAGGGGCTGGATTCCCGGCCGCTTCACTGGTACGCCAATTACGGTTGCCGGGATGATTTTGGGAGTGATTATCGCGAGGTGTCCGCTTGGGCTGGCCTGCATTATTTTTGTAGCCGGGATGGAGTGGGGGAAGGGGCGGAGGATTCTGCCCTGCTGACCTGGCCGGAAGGGAATGGATGGCTGGTCAGTCAACTGGAAAGCCGGATCAAAAAAAATATCATCAGGAACGCTTTGGTTTATCGCTTGGAGAATCAAAACGGCCGGGTTTTGGTAAGCGTTTATTATCCCCATGAAAACCGGTCTGAACATATTGTCGCGGAGGATGTCATTTATGCGGCCCCGCGAGGGTTTTCAAAATTTCTGCTGGAGGAAGAGAATAATTCCTTTCTAAAGGAATTTCAGTATGCCCCCTGGATGGTTGCCAATTTAACGCTAAAATCATATCCCATCGAACGGGCAGGATTCCCGATCTGTTGGGACAACGTCATTTATGATAGTCCGACTCTTGGCTACGTGGTTGCCAATCATCAAAATTTGAGAACACACTTGGATGAGACAGTGCTCACCTTTTACCATGCTTTGGCGCAAGGTCCCCCGGAAGATCAACGGAGACGGTTGCTCAGCACGGACTGGAAAAACTGGGTGGACTTCATCCTGAAAGATCTCTCCCGGCCGCATCCGGAAATTGGATCGCTGATTACTAAAATCGATATTTTCCGTTGGGGGCATGCCATGGTGCGCCCGCGGACCGGATTCCTTTGGGGCGAAGCTCGCCGGCGCGGCTCCGCACCTCTTGGAAATATCCATTTCGCTCATTCCGATTTGAGCGGCTTCTCCCTTTTCGAAGAAGCCCAGTACCGAGGTTTGGTGGCTGCCGAGCGAGTCTTGTCCAAACATAAAATCAGATTTTCGAGTTCCATCTGATATCTTGCGGAACCTCTTCTCAATCATTTAAGTCTGGAGCATAAATAACCAGTTATGGTGGCGCGAGCGCATGTGACCGCTGTCATTCCGCGCATGCTGGCATGACAACTTACTCTCCAACCTAACGTGCCCAGGATCATGATTGAAGAATGTGCGGCTTAATCAGAACGGGGGAATCCAATCTATGAGGAATAGAATAATCTCTGCCATATGTACCTGCATGGTTCTATTTCCGCTGCTTGGCTGGAGTAGTTCGGATGAAAAGAAGAATATGCTGCTCATGCAATTTTCCCGTCTGGAAGAGGAGTACGGTGGCCATCTTGGTTTGATGGCGATGAACTTGAAAACCCTGGAAACTATTGAATATCACGCTGCCGAAAAATTTCCTACGGCCAGTGTCATAAAACTGGCAATCATGGCCGCCTACTTTGATCTGGTTCGGGTGGGGAAGATTGATCCCAATCTCCGTCTGAATCTACAAGACAAAATGAAAAAGCCGGGGTCAGGCATTCTGCAGCAGCTGGCTGAAGGAACAACCATTGTTGTTAGTGACATTGTCAAACTCATGATTGTCCTCAGTGACAACACCGCCACTAATCTCGTGCTGGATCAGATGGGTGATACGGTTGCCGCACAAATTGGGGCTGTGAATCGATACGCGGAAGGGATCGGATTAAAGAACACTCGGTTGTTGAACCGCGTTTTTTCACCGGAGACGAAGCAACTGGCACCGGAGACGATTCGTTATGGATTTGGCGTCTCTACTCCGCGGGACATGGTCAAAATATTCGAGCTGATGTATTACGAGAGGCTCGTTGATGCTGCTTCCTCAAAATCCATGATCGAGATCTTGAAACAGCAGTTTTACGAGGAGATGATTCCTCGTTTTTTGCCAGCCAGGGAGTGTGACCAGGTTCAGGTGGCACACAAAACCGGCTTCGTTCAAGAGAGCCAATCCGATGTGGGGATCATCTATTCACCGCACGCCGATATTGCGCTGGCAATTTTTGTGGACAAACAATCCGATCATCGGGAAGTCATCGACAATCACGGGAATCTGCTGGGTGCCCATGCTGCCCAGGCGGTGTGGAATTATTTCGCCACGGGCACAGGCTCTCCTTGTGACAATGGACCTCAATATGATGCCGACTGGAATCGAGTTCCGGGCGGCAAGTGGGGGATTTACCGTTCCCCTGCGGCTCCGTTTCCTCATCCGGAGCGAGATGCTGGATTCAAGGCCGCGGATGGGACTTATTATCCCAAATTTCCGCATTACTCTGACAATAGCTTGGTCGTATTTGTGCCAGACCGATTCAAGGAAGTTTTCACGGGTTCCAAGCTGCTGATTCACTTTCATGGTCACATGAACGACAACCTGGGTGTTCTGGAGCGCTATCGGATGATCGAGTCAATGCTGCAAGAAAAGATCAACGCGATTTTAATTATTCCCCAAGGACCTTATCGTTCCAGGGATTCCTTTGGCGGTAAGATGGAAGATGAAAAAGGATTGCAGCGGTTGGTGGAAGATGTCATGTCCATGCTGGTTCAGAACAAAATTGTTTCCAACTCAAAGGTCTCCCAGTTGATTCTATCCGCGCATAGTGGCGGATATCGGCCCATGGCATATTCGCTGGAAAAGGGCGGAATGGCGGATAAGGTAACTCAAGTTTTTCTCTTTGATGCGCTCTATGCGCAACAAGAATTTTTTCGAAATTGGTTGGAAAACGGCAAGGGGGTGCTGCGTGGCGCGTATACAGAGCATCTGGCCCAGGAGTATCAGGGCTTTGCTGCCTCGTTGACCGCCAATGCCAAAAGTCGGTTTATTTTCAATCCTTCATCCGTGCCTCATGATGAAGTCATTCAGAATTTCCTGTCCGGATGGCTCCATGAATTGCCCGAAGAGTGGCATTACAGCGATCCTTAACCGATTGGATGTCCAGGACTGTGGGCACATTCACGAGCAACAGACGAAAGCATAGCCGATGTTTATCGCGTGAATAACCAACTTGGCAAGGTGCTGGCGTGACTGCCGTCGCCGCCGAAAGCGCCGGCCATGCTTGACGGCTTGATGTATATTGGGGGAAAAGGTATGATCTTCCGCTGCCGATATATGTAAAAGGCGGTATTTTCAGAGGTTGAGGGCTTATGGGTAAAATTCATCTGGGGATCAACCATGGCTGATCGGTCCAAAGCGCAAAAAGACTTGATGAGTATCATTCGCTCCGATTTTGAATTTACTCGGGGGCATCCTTTGCCTTTGGGGGCAAGCTTGAAACGGGGGGGGATTAATTTTTCCATTTTTTCTCGGCACGCCACTAAGGTAACGCTGGTCATTTTTTTGCCGGGCGACCTGGAGCCCATTTTGGAGCTACCGCTCGATCCCCGCTATAACCGAACTGGCGATATTTGGCATGCCTTCGTTTTCGGGCTTGACCCAGGAATCGAATATGGATACCGCTTCGAACGCCATGACCAAGCACAACCTTTTCTGCACCGCTTTGACAAGGGCAGAGTGCTGGTGGATCCGTATGCAAAGGCCCTTTCCGGCGGTTCGCAGTGGGGTGATACGCTGCACCTGCAAACCAGCATTTCAGCCACTGGAATGGTTCGTGCCCGGCATTCGAAAGTGGTCGATGATGACAGCTTCGATTGGGGATATGATCAGCCTCTTAATTACCATCTGGCCGACTCGATTATTTACGAATTGCATATTCGTGGCTTTACCCAGCATCCTTCTTCGAAGGTCAATAATCCCGGCACCTTTCGCGGCTTGCTGGAAAAGATTCCCTACCTCAAGGAGCTGGGCATAACCGCGGTAGAATTGATGCCGATTACGGAGTTTGAGGAAAACGACAATCCTCGCGCTAATCCGTTGACGGGAGAACAACTCAAGAATTTCTGGGGATATCACCCCATTACTTTCTTCGCTCCCAAGGCTTCTTATGCCTCTGTTCCAGAGCAGGACGGAATGGTGAGGGAATTCAAGGCCTTGGTGAAAGCCTTGCATGAAGCGGGAATTGAAGTGATCCTCGACATAGTTTTCAATCACACGGCGGAAGGCGATGCCCGCGGTCCCACCTTCTCTTTTCGAGGCATCGACAATTACATCTACTATATTGTGGACCCTAAAACGGGTGATTACGCCAATTTTTCCGGATGTGGAAACACCTTGAATTGCAATCATCCCGTCGTCCGCACCATGATCATGGAGTGCCTGCAATATTGGGTGACCGAGATGCATGTGGATGGGTTCCGGTTTGATTTGGCTTCTATCCTGGGGCGTGGGCGGGATGGATCCGTACTGTCGAATCCGCCCCTTTTGGAAAAGATTGCGGGCGATCCGGTGCTGGCCAACACCAAGCTGATTGCCGAAGCCTGGGACGCCGCCGGCTTGTACCAGGTGGGAACCTTCCCCCATTGGGGACGCTGGGCTGAGTGGAATGGCCAATACCGTGACGACATTCGCCGGTTTGTCAGAGGGGATCCCGGGCAGGTTCCTCTTCTGGCCACCCGTCTGATGGGCAGCCCGGATTTATACCAGGGCAGCGGGCGCATGCCCTACCACAGCATCAACTTCGTTACGAGCCATGATGGTTTCACGCTGGCGGACTTGGTCTCTTATAACCAAAAACACAACAAGGCCAATGGGGAGGGGAACCGGGACGGATTAAACGAAAATTTTAGCTGGAATTGCGGCGTGGAAGGAGTCTCCCCTGATCCCCCAATATCCCAACTGCGGCTCCGGCAGATTAAGAATTATGCGGTCCTCCTCTTGCTCTCTCAGGGCGTGCCGATGATTCTGGCGGGAGATGAATTTGGACGAACCCAAAAGGGAAACAACAACGCCTACTGCCAGGACAATGAGATCAGCTGGATGGATTGGGGCCTGTTGAAAGCAAATGCTGGTCTGTTTCGTTTCTTTAAGCATCTGATTCGTTTGCGCAAAAAGCGAACCCGCTTGCGGGGCCGCCAGTTTCTGGAAAATGGCGTTAGCACCTATGCCCGCATTTCCTGGCACGGGGTTCGCCTCAACCAGCCAGACTGGTCTTGGGAATCCCGCTCGCTGGCCCTGCACTGGCATGGAACTGCTCATGCTTACGATTTATATTTGATTTTTAATTCCTATTGGGAGCCATTAACATTTGAGCTTCCTCCGCTGCTTTCTGAGCGGCGCTGGTTTCGTTTAATCGACACCAGCCTTGAGAGTCCCGAAGACATTGTGGATGAGGGGAAAGAGAAAGTAATCTCGCCACAGCAATCTTGCTTTTCCGCGCCACGCAGCGTCGTGGTCCTGATGGGGAAATGAGGCATGATTGCCCATGGTTTCGGCAGCAAAGAGGGAGGCGCGTTCCGCTCCAAGATCATTTTATAGACTTGATTCGGAAGGGTCGCCGGATGTATGCCCAGGGTCCCTTGCTTTCTCCGTTTCCCCCCTTTTTATCTGTACGCCAGCTTGAATTGCACTCTAATTTGGATTGAATCCCGCTCCACTCAGCTGATAATCTTATTTGTGGCGTTTGGGATGGAAATAATCTCGCCGCGGAGAAAAGGATCATGAAGGGAATTGTTCTGGCTGGAGGCTCCGGCACGCGCCTTTATCCGCTGACTCGCGCAGTCAGCAAACAGTTGATGCCGATTTACGACAAGCCCATGGTTTATTATCCGCTCTCGACCCTGATGCTGGCCGGGATCCGGGAAATATTGGTGATCACCACTCCTCAGGACCAAGCCTATTTCCAGGCTTTATTGGGGGAAGGTTCTCAGTTTGGATTGAATTTTTCGTATGCGGCGCAACCCCGGCCGGAAGGATTGGCCCAGGCTTTTTTGATCGGACGGGATTTTGTGGGACGAGACTCGGTCGCCCTCGTTTTGGGTGACAATGTATTTTATGGCCACGGATTGCCCGATGTCCTAAGGATGGCCGCTCGACAAAAAGATGGCGCCACCATCTTTGCTTATCAAGTCAGGGATCCGGAGAGGTATGGCGTGGTCGAATTCGATGTGGACGGGAAAGCCATCAGTCTGGCGGAAAAACCGCGGCAGCCGCGCTCTTCGTATGCCGTAACCGGACTCTATTTCTATGACAACCAGGTGCTGGACATCGCGGCTGAATTGAAACCTTCGGCACGGGGGGAACTCGAAATTACCGACGTCAATATGGCCTATCTGCAGCGGGGGCGCCTGCAGGTTGAGAAACTGGGACGCGGGATTGCCTGGCTCGATACGGGAACTCATGAGTCGCTGTTGCAGGCCTCGAATTTCATCCAGGCTTTGCAGGACCGGCAGGGATTAATGGTGGCCTGCCTTGAAGAAATTGCCTACAGCCTGGGATACCTCACTACTGAAGATTTGCGCCGCGTGGCGGCGCCCATGAAAAACAATGCCTATGGGCAATACTTATTGCGCCTGGTGGAACAGGAGTCTTGATCGATGAAATTTCTGGCGACGGATCTTCCAGGTGTGATTTTGGTGGAACCGGACATTTGGCGCGATGCCCGCGGCTTTTTTCTGGAGAATTATCATGCGCGCCAATTTCAGGAGGGGGGGATCACCGCCACCTTCGTGCAGGACAATCATTCCCAATCAACCCAGGGGACGCTGCGCGGGCTGCATGCTCAGGCAGGGCGACATCCTCAAGGGAAATTGGTCCGGGCAACGGAAGGGGAAATTTTCGACGTGGCGGTCGACATCCGCCCCGGCTCTCCCACCTTCAAAAAATGGACCGGCGCCGTGCTCTCCGAATCCAATTTCCTTCTGCTTTACATTCCCCCCGGCTTTGCTCATGGGTTTTGTGTTTTGAGCGGAAGAGCACAAGTCCAGTATAAGTGCACCGATTTTTATTCTCCAACCGATGAAATCTCCATTCGCTGGAATGATCCGGCCATCGGTGTGTCATGGCCGGTCGAAATGCCTCTGCTATCCGAGAAAGACCAGAAAGCCCCCTTGCTTGAGGATCTTCTCCAATACCTGCCATCCTATTGAAGAAAGCTATTGGCGAAGCTCTAAATCCGCACGACCCATCTTGCGCTGAAAACGCGAACCCGACAATCTGAAATCCCTCGAAAGGACGGTCTCATGAAGAAAGTTTTGGTCACGGGCGCCAACGGCCATTTGGGTTTTAATATTGTCAAACTGTTAGTGAATCAAGGTTATCAAGTTCGAGCAACGGTTCGAAACTTGAGCGATCCCGCCAAAGCCGGTCATCTTAAGCCTCTCGGGGTGGAACTGGCGGAGGCGAACCTGATGCGGCCGGAAAGCCTGGAGAAGGTCATGGCGGGCATTGAGGGGCTTTTCCAAGTTGCCGCGGTCTATGCGACCGTGGCTCGCGATCCGCAAAAAGAGATCGTCGATCCCAGCGTGGTTGGCGGGCTCAATGTCTTGAAAGCCGCTCACCGAGCTGGAGTTCAGAAAGTGGTCTTTACTTCGAGTGTTGCCGCCATCGGCTCTGTCCCCTTGGGAGCGCCCCCTCGGGATGAGTCTTTTTGGAATGAGCGGGCAATCGATCCCTATACGCGCGCCAAAACGATTGCGGAAAAAAGAGCCTGGGAGTATGCGGAGAAAAACAACTTAAAGCTCGTGACCATCCTCCCTTCGGCCATTATTGGTCCAGGATTTTATCGACACACTCCCTCGACGCTATTGTTCGAATTGTTGTTGAGGGGGAAGGTCCCCTTTGTTCTCCCGATGTCCATGGGATTGGTGGATGTGCGCGACTGCGCGCAGGCTCATTTGCTGGCCTATGAAAATCCCCAGGCTCAGGGGCGCTACATCACGTCTGCCTGGTTTGCTTCCGTGGGCGAGATCTTCCAAATCATCCGGGGAATTGATCCCGGCATCAAAACACCCTCCATGCAATTGCCGGCAAAATTGATGGGAATTCTTCCGGCCCTGGACTGGCTGGGAAATAAATTGACGGGAACTCCACGTTTTGCCACGCGGGAATTCATAGCTGAATACGGCGGACGGGCTTTGAATTGTTCGAGTGAAAAGGTTCGACGGGATTTAGGATGGACGCCCATGAATTTGACACAAAGCTTGCAGGATACGTTGATTTGGATTCGGCGGATCTTTTTACCCCATTGAGGATGTCTCTGATCCTGGCATATCAAATTCGTGCTTGGGAAAATGCCGGTCCCGATCGAAAGGCAAAGCCATGTGAGGAGGAATAGAATAATCTGGGGAGTCCAATTGCCATTCCGCTCGGGTTTCTTCGTCCGCATAATAACGGAGATAGATTTCCACGTCTTCCTCGCTGCCTGATCCGATCATGGAGCAATGAATTCCACATTCCGGGCGGTCGGGGAACAACTTGTATTCTTCCTGCAGCACATCGTCGCAAAGCTGGACATAAAACTCCCGGTCACTGAGGTGGTCTGTATCTTCCAAATAGACTCCCAGACGAGCAAGCACCGTCGCCAGCTCCACGATTTTTTCTTTGATTTCCGGGTCGTTGAGGGATTCCGGGGTGGGTAGCAAGACGTCATGCCGGCGCAAGGCATCGGACAGTTTTACCCAATCGGATTGCTCAAAATCAATTACCTGCTCCCAAAATTTTTCCTCAATCTCAGGAGGGAGTGAGCCACTGCTTTCAACCATCATTTCTTCACCACTCTCTTCCCGGACTATATCCTTGAGCCCTTCAATGCGGATTTTGCGGCCTGCGTCTTCCAGATCCTCGAAGGATGGATTCATAAGGCCTCCCTTAATTCAGGATGGGTGGGTGACTTCAGCCGATGGCCAGCATGCGGTCGACGGCTTGTTTGGCGCGAATGCGGATGTCTTCAGGAACTTCAATGATGTGCTGAGTGAGCTTCAGGGAATTTAATGTGTCTTCCAAGCGGATCTGATTCATGTGAGGGCAGCGAATGCTGCAAAGGCGCAGCATTTCTTTGCCAGGAGTCTCCGCCGAGATGTTGTCGGCCATACTGCATTCCGTGAGCAAAAGGTAGCGCTCCGCCGAGGAATTGCGCACGAATTTAATCATGGCGGAAGTGCTGCCGGAGAAGTCCGAAGCTTGGGTCACTTCAGGGCTGCATTCAGGATGAGCTAGTACCAGGGCGTCGGGGAATTGACGCCGCACGTTTTCGATGTCGGTAACCGTGAAGCGTTCATGGACCTCACATTTGCCGCGCCAGCCGATCATTTGCCAGTCCAATCCTGAATCGATAGATTCCGCCTGCCGGTCAGCGGTCACCGGGAAAATGATGTGCTTGCCGGTTTCCCGTGCCACGTTGCGGGCCAAATATTCGTCTGGCAGGAAGATGACCGTATCCACGTTCAGAGATTCAACCAGGGCGGCGGCATTCCCGGAAGTGCAGCAATAATCGGACTCTGCCTTTACATCCGCATAAGTATTGACGTAAGTAATCACAGGCACGCCTGGGAACCGTTGTTTCAGCTTTCGAACATCGTCTGCAGTGATGCTGGCGGCCAGCGAGCAGCCTGCCTCGAGGGATGGAAGCAGAACCGTCTTTTCAGGATTGAGAATCTTGGCGGTTTCCGCCATGAATTTTACACCGCAAAAAATAATAATGTCATGATCGGTCCTGGCCGCCTGCCGGCTCAATTCCAGCGAATCGCCGGTGAAATCCGGCACTGTGTGGTAAAGTGCCGGCTCCATATAATTGTGTCCAAGGATAACCGCGTTCTTTTCCTTTTTCAGCCGGTTAATCTCACACACCAGCTCCGCTTTATATCGCAATTCAAACTCCGGGACGATCCCGCGGAGTTTTTCTTTCATCCATTTGAAAGTGCTTTCCACGTTGTCTTCTAAAACCTGCATAATCTCTTAATCTCCTTCCGTTGCGGCTTTGTCGCACCTGAAATGATTTTGGAACAAGCCCAACAGCTAATTATAGTCAATGATTGTGCCGGTGCAAATGAGGAAAACAGTTTTTCTTGCGGGCTGCAAATCGCGGGCAAGTCCGCGGCTTTTGAAAAATGTAAACTTTAGTAAAGATTTTTTTCCTTTCTGGGAATCATGGGGCAACCCGCCCATCCAGTGCGGCATCCGAACGCATTGTTGAAGGAATGCAAAAGGACCGGTCCTCAGCTTCCGAATCACTGGTTTCCAAATTCTTAATTTTAGAGTCAATTTGATTCCGGAGGAACTTATGAAGAAAGTACTGTGTCTTTTTGTGTGCGTCGTTGTGATGTCTCTCCCTTTGGCATTTGCCGGGAGCACCAATCCCGAACCCTCCACCAACATTTCTGAAGTCTCAAAAATCCTTGCCGCAGCAGACAGCCTGTCCGCCCGCAAATCCTTCGACGCGGCGGCGACCGAATACCGCAAGGCAATGGCTCTTTCACCCAACGATTTTTCCATTCACAACAAGCTGGGCATCTGTTATCAGAGAATGACAAACTTGGGAGCAGCTAAAAAAGAGTATGAAATCTCCCGCAAGTTGAATCCCAAATTCGTTGAAGCGACGAACAATCTCGGGACTGTTCACTACATGTCGCGGAATTACAAACAAGCCGTCAAATTGTACAAAAAGGCCCTGGAAATGAGACCGGAATTCGCAACTGCTTACTGCAATATGGGCGCCGCTTATTTTGATATGCGCAAATTCAAGAATGGATTTGAAGCCTATCAGAAGGCGATTGCCCTGGATCCCGCCATTCTGGAACATTCAGTGGCCAACGGGATTAGCGTTCGTACCGCGGGAGCCGCTTCTGGTCTGCAATATTATTACTTCGCCAAGCTTAGCGCCGCCAATGGCCAGCTCGATCAGGCCTTCAATTATTTGGTCAAAGCTCAGGAACATGGGTACAAAGATTTTTCCAAAATGACCAAAGATCCTGATTTCAAGGCGGTGGTGGAAGACGCCCGTTTTGAGCAGTTCATGAAAACCAGCCAGGCCAAGCTGTAGCCGCAATTGGTTTAGGTTTATCGAGATTTGGAGTCGTGGGACTCGATGCAAAACGATCCTCGTTTTTGCTTCGCCAAAAAATATAAGCCGTGGGGAATTGTCTAGGAGTGCGTGAAGCGGGCGACTGTGGCAAAGGCCGCCATCTGACGGGAACACTTGAATATAGGTTCAGGCTGCAAAAGGGCCATGGGAAAAGGGATCAGAGGCCAGAATCCCTTTTGTCATGGCCTTTTTTGCGCTATATGGGGAAAATCGTCCCTCCGATCTTCGGCGCCCGCAACCTGACGATGCCGTGAAGAAATATTCAATCTGCTTCAATGTTATCTTGAAAAAATCCGAGAAGATGGAAAAATATATGCATCCGGCATAAACAGCCGGCCAAGGAAGAGAAAATTTAACTTCAAGGAAACTCTCATGAACAAACCGGCCGTGAATCGGCGGGATTTTATTTTCAAGACAGCGCTTTGGACAGCGGGCTCCCTAGTTGTCCCCTGGCAGGATTTGTTGTCGGCAAGCGCCAAGGGTTTTGCACCCGATCAGGTTTCCCTAAGCAAAAAGGAAATCAAAATCAGCCGCCTGGGATTTGGGACGGGCACCAACTCAGGCCAGGTCCAGCGTGCGCTGGGCTTGGAAGGATTCACTCGGCTTTACCGTTATGCGTATGATCGGGGTATCACTTATATTGATACCGCCGACATGTACGGAACCCATAGTTTTGTGAAAGAGGCTATCAAGGGACTGCCGCGGGAGCGGCTGTTTATTCTGAGCAAAATGTGGTGGAGCCCTGAGAATATCAAGAATCCCATGACCGCGTTGGATCGATTCCGCCGGGAATTGGGAGTCGATTACCTGGACTGTCTGTTGATTCATTGCACCATGAAATCCACTTGGCCTGAAGATTTAAAGCCAATGATGGATGCGTTTGGCGAAGCCCAAGAGCGGAAATGGATTCGGCTGAAAGGGATGTCCTGCCACGGTTTGCCAGCGCTTCGGCAGGCAGCCAAGACGGCATGGGCGGATGTTCAGCTGGCCCGGGTGAATCCGCAAGGGCACGTGGTGGATGCGGAAAATCCCGAAAAAGCAGAAGGCAACATTGATGCGGTCAGCCGGGAATTGAAAACGATGAAGAACATGGGGCGGGGTATTCTCGGGATGAAATTAATCGGCAATGGGGATTTCACAAAACGCGAGGATCGTGTTCGTGCCATGCAGTACGCCATGCAATGCGGCTTTGTGGATGCGGTAACCATTGGTTTTGCGAGCACTGCTCAAGTGGATGAAGCTCTCGAAAATATGGGAGCCGCGCTGGTTGGCAAGAAAGCCGCGGCGTAATTTTGGGAATTTCCGCGAATTTATGCGTGGGGCATTCCGCGTTTCCGCATGTGGATTTCGGTGCCATTATTTTCAAATCGCACTTCATCCATGAGCTGATTAATCAGATAAATGCCCCTCCCATGCGTGAAAAAAATATTTTTAGCTTGAGTTGGATCAGGGATTCTGACAGGGTTGAACCCTTTGCCGGGATTTCTCACCACGATCAAGATCCCCAGGTCTTTTTCACATCCTACACAAATCTCAACTTTAGCGTCCGGAATGTTTCTGCATCCATGGGTAATAGCGTTTGCCAAAGCCTCCCTAAGCGCAGTCTCGATTTGCATTTCTTTTCCTTGAGCGCACCCCAGCACCGCAGTTTCCTTCAGGATCGTTTCGACAATGGGATTGATTTCCGCTATTTTCGCGGGCAATGTCCGGTGGAATTTCCAGATGAGATTTTTGTCTTCAAATATGCACTCATGAATCGGCTTGTAATTTGACACCGTCCGCTCCTAAGAAAATCAAAATTGAGCAAAGGTGGAGTAGGCACCCCCTGCACGCTGGCTCGGCAGGCGAGGCTGGCCGAGCCAGCGTGCAGGGTGACTTCGTCAAACTCGCGCGTTCCACCCTGAAGTCCATTTTCATTGTCTTGTTGAGCCAGCGCCGGGATTGAGTAAAGACTGAAGCGGCTTCCATAGTATGTCGAACTTCCCCTTTTGCAACGAGGACCTCTCCACTAGTGATTGAGGGGATTTATGAAAAATGGAATAGTCGCACTTATGGAGTGGGATCTTCCTCCACGGGAAGCGATTTTCTACGCTTGTAAGATACCCACCTAGGGGCGCGGCTTGCTAGTGTCGCGTCCTGGTGGGCCGATTTTATCTGCGCTAAATTCGATTCAGACTGCATTTTCCTAAATATCAAGATTGACACGGACCGCGATTCTTCCTTGCTGCATATCGGCGTAGAAGACCTCGCAAGCTTCACTCCAGATCTCCCCAGCCATCTCTTCCAGCAGTTCCCTGAACTCTTGTTTCTTTTCCGTTTTGAGCAGTCTTTCCATGTAATGCTCTATCAACTCATCACAAATGGCCATAGCCGCTCCTTTCGGTTCGTTGGATTCCCTGCCGGTCATCACTGGAAACCTGTTATACACAACTCAATTTACGACATGTACTCTTAAATAAAGCTTAACACGGATTTAGCGATTAATCAGCCTCTTTGCGCAATCGGCGCACAGAGTACGGCCATTTCGCTCCGTCATGCAGTTTTTACACTTTTTTTGCTGGCATTCGGGACAAGTTTCAGTGGCCTTCCATAGAGGGTGCTTAGAGCACATTAGGGATGGCTGGGGAGGAGTAGTGGATGTCGGAAGTTTGGCTACGAGAGGGACCTCAGGCCGTTGGAGTGCCGGTGAAGGCAGCAGAGCAGCTGATTCTGGCAAACCCTCCTCAATTGGAGGAGCTGGTGTCTTAAGCACAATTGAGGAATCCCTCCGAATTGTAATGGGCCGATTTCCCAAAATTGGACTGGTTTTGGCCAAAGTTGGGAGCGAAGAAGCAGGAGCTTTGCTACGGCGAACCATCCAAAAGACGATTAAGGCTAAGATAATTCCAGCAATGATGATCAAGAATCTTGTGAAACCAAGCTGGAGTGGGGCAGGTGAACTGGGCGGGACTTTAACCGGAGTCTGATTGAGGGGGAGGGGAGAAAATTTAGCGCCGAGCTGGCCAAAGACCCCTTCAATGTCTAGGTCCCGAAGAATGCGGAAATATTCTCCATCGGTCCCTTGCGCCACCGACTGCATTAATTGGAAATCAGCTTCTTCGGTAAAAGCGACGGCAAAAATCCGGATTCCCATCTGGCGCGCAGTAAGGGTCAAGTTGGAACGCAGCCACCGTTCCCGTTCGATTCCCTTTTCAGCGTTGCCAACGTCTACGATCCCATCAGTAAAAAGAATGATAATCCGTTTGGCGCCGGGGAGGCTGTTTTGCCGCAATTCGTAAATGGCCCTTTCCACTCCAGCGGGAGTATCCGTCAGGGCGGAACTGTAATCAACCCTGCGCAGACTCTCTTCAAGCTGAGCCTGAAAACCCGCCTGATTGACAGAAGTCAAGGGAAGCACCAGCGTGGCCCCTTTCCCGAAAATTAGGATACCCAGACGGGAATCGGTGGAAAGTTGCCGTGCAAAGCGAGTAACGACAGCATGCATTAATTTTTGCGGATCATTCTTGCGCATGCTCCCAGAGTTGTCCAATACCAGCAGGATGTCTGATTTGTCAGCCATCAAGAATGCCACACAGCTGGGGGAGATAATCCAAAACAGCAAAATGAATAAACTGATTTTATGTTTCATCATGCGTGCTCCCATTCAGGTGGCTCAAGGATCCTTTGGGAATATCGTCCTGGATTGCAGGGCTTTCCCGCCAGGGGGAAATATTGGCCAAAGCGATAGGGGAATCTATTCTCACGTAAGGGGACGGGAATGACAAGATTTCATCAGACCTCACGCATCAAACTCCAATTTCCAAAATAACAGCCAATTCGTCAATGTTCCGTTTTCCTGGCCGGTCAGCATACAAGAAGCTTCGGAGTTCAAAGCAACAGAACAGACGGGATCGTTTAGTTCCAGAGTCAGCAGGCAATTTCCGGAGGAGGGATTCCAGATTCGAAGCGTGTTATCCTGACTCCCAGTTGCCGCGACATTGCCATCCGCGGAAAGCGCAACCGCGGAAATACTTTGGGCATGTCCAACCAGTGAATAAAGGTTTTTACCAGACTCCAGATCCCAAAAAATTGCCGTATGGTCTTCACTGCCCGAGATCCCCCGCAGCCCATTTGAGGTAATAGCCACAGAGGTGACGGCTCCTTGATGCCCCACAAGCGTAAGCAGGCATTGCCCCAATTTTAGATCCCAAAATTGGGCGGTATTATTTTCTCCAATGGCAATTCCCCTACGGCCATCACTGGCCAATATGACTTTTACCGCCAAGGGGGAGACCCCCTCCAGGCTGCGCAGGCACTGGCCAGTTTCCAAGCTCCATACCATGATGTTGTGATGGCGGTCACTCGACATGGCTTGCCGTCCATCGGCCGTGGCTGCAAGGGCAATGATGCGCGCCCGGTGTCCCTCCAATGACTTGAGGCACTTGCCACTTTCTAAATCCCAAACCTTTACTTCCTTGTTTTCTCCCGCGGAAAGGCCATATTGCCCATTTTCAGCCAATGCCACAATTAGATGTGAACCCAGCCCCTTAATCTGAAACCGGGCAATTGTCTGTTCCAATTGGACAGGTCGTCCTTCCGATTTTAGTCTGAGGTAAATATTTTCTAACCTATGGTCTGGCCGAAACTTTTTGGCGGTCCAACTTCTGAGTAAGCACTCAAATGCTTGGCGGAATTGTTGTTGGGAGACAAGCAATTCAATCTTCTTATAGTCGGGCTCTTGTTCTGAAGATAGAATTTCCGCAGGAGCAAACAGATCATTGGCCGCAAGGGAAGGCAATGAATATTTTTGATCGAGCAAGGGCTCGGCTTTGACCCTGGGATTCGGGGGAAGTGAGGACGCCTCGTTCTTAAGCGGAGCAGCAATCTTGCCGGAAGCCAAAGCCGCTGGAGGTTCAGCGGCAGAAAGAGTCTTCGCCGGTGTCGGAGCGGCTGCGGAGGCTGGTGAAGGCGGCAATATCGGTTTGGAGGTGACAGTTGCTGGGATTGAAGAGAAGAGCGAAACTGATTGAGTGGTTTTAAATTGAGCTTGTCTTCGAAGAGCCGGATTTAAAGCCCAAAGCCGCAGAGTGCTATCCTGACTTCCAGAGAGACCCATCCGTCCATCCGGAGTAATGGCAATCGAGGCAATTCCGCCGCTGTGTCCTTCCAAGGTCCGCAAACACTGACCCGTGACGAGATCCCAAATTTTAAGGGTCTTATCCTTGCTGCCGGAAAAAGCCCAGCGGCCATCCGCGGAGACTGCAACAGCGTCCACCCAACTAGAGTGTCCGCTTAGTATCCCCTGGCAATTGCCCGAATTCAAGTCCCAGATCCGCACTGTTTTGTCCGTGCTGCCGGAAACACCCAACCGGCCGTCCGGGGTCATCGCCGCGGAAATGACATAGTTTTCATGCCCGCCGAGAGAGGTCACGCATCGCATCGCCACCAGATCCCACAATCGCAACGTGTTGTCCCAACTGGCGGAAAGGGCCAGTCGGCCATCGGGGGTAAGCGCTGCGGCCGTAATATAATTGCTATGTCCCTCCAGCACGGCCAGACAATCTCCAGAAGATACATCCCAGACTCGCAGGGTTTTGTCCCATCCTCCCGAAATCGCCTTGCGGCCATCGGGCGTCATTGCCACAGTAATGACGTAGTTAGTGTGTCCTTCGAAAGTCCTGAGGCAATGGCCGGTTTCAATGTTCCAGAGCTTAATGGCTTTTTGAGCGTCAGCTAAGCCAATGGTCCCATCTCCGGCGAGAGCAACCGTGCAGGCGCCGCTCGTCCCCAAATCCACCGTATGTATTGCTTTGCCGCTCTGCAAATTCCAAAGCCGCAGGGAATGGTCATTGCTTCCAGAAAGACCCCGGCGTCCGTCCGGGGTGAGAGCTACCGCCGATCCTGATTTCAAATGACCCCGCAAGATGTGCAATGTCTCCATTGCCGGAGATTCCTGGCCCGAAAATAACTGCGTATACAAGTTGGGGAAATCCCTCAAGGCGGTTTTTGCCGCTGCGGGATCACAGCGCTCCATGTGAATTTCAGCAAGAGCCAGAGACAATGCTTTTGGTTTGACTCCCGGAGCTGCAATTAAACGTTCCAGCCGATTTATGACTTCGCGATCATCCAGCTGTCCGCGGCGCCAGAGCAACAAGGAGTGGTTGTAACTTGCCTCCAGGCTCGGACGCCCAGAGGAAAGGATTTGTTGAAAATGCTCCAAAGCCTCTTGCTCCATTCCTTGATCCAGTAATACGACTGCCCGGTCATTTTCTTCATCAGTCTCCCCCTGTTCCAATTGCAGCCAGGGGAAACGTGGGCTTTCTTCCGATTCGGCGGCTTGGCCAGCCAGTGGTGGTTGTGCAAAGGCGCTAGGCTGGCGGAAGAGGTCTACATAAATCTCATTCATCTCTTTGCGAATCTCCGCCATGCTGGCGGGACGCCGGTTGCGATCCCATTCGACACAGCGCGACATTAGGCGGCAAAGACGCTGAGGCAGAGTGTCATCTCCCCGTAGCGTCCTGGGCTCAGGTGGATATCGCCTGGATCCCAGCGTGGATTCATAAGGGGCCCGCCCACAAAACATTTCGTAAAGACAGACTCCATAAGCAAAGAGGTCAGCGCGGAAATCGGAAGCTTGTCCTTCCTGCAATTGTTCTGGCGCCAAATAATAGGGCAAAGGAGGAAGGGACGATTGCAATTGTGGATCATGAGCTTGGCTGGCGAGTAGAAGGTATTGTTCTACGAGTTCAGGATTACTTTCCGTGATGGTCAGGCCAAAATCCGTGACTTTTAGAATGCCGTCTCTTTGCAAGACCGCATTTTCAGGTTTGAGCGCGCGATGGGTTATTCCCTGCCGGTGGGCATATTCCAGAGCGTGACATAGCTGCAAAGCCAAATCGAGACCTAACTTCAAATCTGCGCACCATCCTTCGGCAATCCAATCGCGCAAATTGCCCCCATCCAAATATTCAACCACCAGGACCGGAGTCTCCGCAATTTGCAGGACCCGATGGCAATAGATAATATTCGGATGCAAGCCCAAGCTGTTCCAAGTTTCCGCGGTTCGGGCCAGATAACGGAGGCATTTAGGATTATATCGAATCATCTCCCGCGGGACTTTGAGCAAAACTTCGGCATTCCACCGCTCCTGCCGGGCCAGGTAATTTTGAAATAACATCCCCTGTCCGAGTGGTTTCAAGATGGTGAATGATCCCTCTACTTGCTGGCCCGGAATGAAATCCAATGGAGAGCCCGCGGTGGGAGTCTCCGATGGTGCAGGGTTCTCTATTATTTCAGCTTCCGGCGAGGAAGATCTCGACGCTAGATCCCTGGGAGGCGGTGGAGCGGGGTCTTCTCGATCCAGCGATGGAGACAGATTCGCCTGATCAGACACCTCTGCTTTGTCATCTGGCTTGGTTCTTTGTGAGAATAATCCTTGAAGCCAATTGGGACTCATACCCGATGGATCCTGGAGGCAGTCTTTTCGTAACAAAATCTCGGAGACAACTTAAACTTTCGGCAGCTTTGAGTTTACAACCTGATTCAACCCTTTGTCGAGGAGGAATAGAGTCATCCCGTGTTGACAAAATTCTCCCTTTGATTCCATTTTTTTATATATCGGACAGATGCTGTGCCGAGATTAGCGTTCTTAGGGAATCCTTGAATTTAGATGAGATTGAAAATATGCCAAAACAAAAACTAAATCCATTTTGAATTAGGATTGTCCCTGTTTCTTCATCCAATATCGCGAAAATTCAGGAAGGAAGGTAAGAGATGCCATACTGCGCATTCGGTCAAGGTACACTTCTCCCATAAGATGATCATATTCATGTTGGATCACTCGCGCGAAAAAATCCTTTGCTCTGCATGTGAACTGCTTCCCGGCGGGGTCAAAAGCCTGAACCTTGATTTCGGCGTGACGGGGCACCCAACCCCGCATATCGGGGACGCTCAGGCAACCCTCCCAATCCTCCACAACTTTTTCGGAAAGAATGGTCAAGGCGGGATTAATCAAGATGATGGGAGGGGCAGGCTTTTTGGCTGGTCTATCAGGGTTTTCGATAGACTCGATTGCAATGAGCTGAAGGGATTCATGTACTTGGGGCGCCGCCAAGCCTGCTCCTTCATATTCTCGCATTGTAGCCACTAAGTCACGGATCAATCGCTGCACCTCTGGACTTTTGATTTCCTTCTCCGGAATGGGCTGAGCCCTCCGACGCAAAACGGGATTCCCCAAGCGGGCAATTTTCAATATAGCCATATATTCTTACCTCTCCGCGATCAATCACGAGTGACGGTCGCGGCTGGTTTTTTTTCATCCCCATTGTTACATATTTCCGAGGTCAACAATAGATTTGCCAATCTGAAAATAATTCAACCGCTCCTCCAAGGTGTTTCGTAGTATATTGGCTCCCTCGTGGCATCGATTTTTTGAGCATTCCCTGGGAACATAAATCGCCTCCATTTTCCCAAGTCTGCCGATTTATTTTGGATTATGGCGAGTAGGAAATTGTACACGACTCGTGGGGCACTCAGCTAAAGTCGATGGTGGTCTTGAAGAATTGTTAATGCTCCAGAGATGATATCACGACAGAAAAGGCCATGGATTCTTCCCTCTGGATTCCGTTGTCGGAAATGATGTCGTTTTGGCCGCTTTTTTCTTTCTGATTATTTCCATCTTCACAAAAATGGAAATAGCCGGTGAAACACAGTTGTTTCAGAAAGCAGACTTTGAAGCATATTCCTCCCTTTTTTCCCGTGCGTCCTATTTCTCTTTTCGCGTGCCTTTACACACGGAAAAGTTCTATGTTAGACTGCGTTGTTTTTGCGGGGAATAAGAAGACTGATCTTGTAATGGCAGGATAAAACCGGCTTGTTAAAACTTAAAAAAATTCAATTGCAGGGATTCAAATCATTTGCCGACAAAGGCGAGCTGTTTTTTGGTGGCAGCGGTATTGCTGCCATTGTGGGACCCAACGGGTGTGGCAAGAGCAATATTTCAGACGCCATTGCCTGGGTGTTGGGAGAACAGAGTCCCAAATCTCTGCGAGGCGGCCGAATGGAAGATGTGATCTTCAACGGCACGCGCGCACGGCTACCGCTTGGCTTGGCTGAAGTGGCCATTACTCTCGTGGATCCTGAAACCCTGCGGGAGTCCAACCTCCCGGCAGTGGAAGAGCCGGAGGAGGTGGAGGAAGTCGTCACTGATGCCGATTTTGAAGAACCTGCTGGGATAGAAAATCCGGCTGCCACTGAGGTGGCTGATGTTGTAGTGGTGCCCGAACCTGCATTGGAAATCGTGCTTCCTGATGGCAGCGGAACTGTGGTGACCGCGGCCGCCAATATTGCGGCCAAAAGAAAACGTCGTCCCAAGCTCCGGGTTCAGCCGGGAGAGTTGTTGGTTTCCCGGCGGCTTTTTCGCTCAGGAGATAGTGAGTATCTGATTAACGGGCGGCTGGTTCGGTTGCGGGATGTGCAGGACATTTTTATGGGAACGGGATTAGGCCCTGACTCCTACGCCATCATTGAGCAGGGGCGGGTGGGGATGATCCTTAGTTCCAAACCCTCCGATCGAAGAGCTATCATTGAAGAGGCTGCCGGAATCACCAAATTTAAGGCCAAGCGAAAACTGGCGGAATCTAAATTGGAACAGGCACGGCAGAATCTCCTCCGGGTTAATGATATTACAGAAGAGGTTTCGCGGCAGCTGGGCTCGTTAAAACGCCAGGCCGCTAAAGCAAAACGTTACCGGGAATTGAGAGATCGCATGCGGGAATTGGCTCGCGACCTGTTCAATGCGCGGGCCTTGGATTTGCGGGCTCAACAGCAGCAATGTTTGGCGATTTTGGAAGCTATCCTCGGGGAGCATCAGGTTAAGCGCGAAGCCATTGAGGCCCACGAAGCTGATTTTCATGCGGGGAATGAGGCCATCTATTCGAGCGAAGATCAATTGAAACTATCCCGTCAACAATTGTCCCAATTGGAACTGGATTTGGCCCGCGGACAACAAAAAATCCAATTTCAGATGCAGCAAGTAGAACAGCTTGCTCTGCGAATTCAGGAAAACTGCGGCGAAATCGAACGGCTCACCAGTCAGGAACAACAATTTCAACAAGAAGGGCTGCAAAAAGAAGAGGCGCTGGCCGAGGCCAATCATCAATTCGAACGGATCAACAATGAATTCCAGCAGCAAAACTCGCAGGTGCAAAATGCCCAGACGGAAGTCTCCCGCCTGGAAACCGCGGCTGAACAATATCGTCGGGACCTGATCAGTTGTGCGGAAAATGCCGCCACTTTGCGAAACCAGTTGGCACAATTGGATGACTTGGAGCGTCGTCTGGAAAATCAAATTTCGCGTCTCGTCCTGGAGCAGGAGGAAGCCTCCACCCAGGCCCAGCAACTCTCAGAGGCCTATCAAGAAATAGCCTGCCAGTATGAAGAGCAGAAAAACCAGCTATCCAGACAGCGCCAGCAGGCCGCGGAGGTTGCACGCGTGCTGGCCGATTTAAAAGAAGAATCATACCTGGTGCAGGACCAATTGCAGCAGGTGCGGGAAAATTGCAGTGCCGCGCAGCACCGGTTGAAATCACTGGAGGAACTCGCGGCTCATCATGCATACAGCACGGAAGCGGTGCGGATGTTGCTGAGCGCTTCCAAGAAGGCGGGAGGCGGATTTCAAACCGGCGGAATTCTCGCGGATCATGTGGAGGTGGAGTCCCCCTATGAGGCGGCGGTGGAGGAGTTTTTGAAGCAGGAACTGGAATATCTCCTTACCGATTCCGAGCAGGATGTTCGGGAGGGAATTTCTTTGCTGCGCCAGCGAGAGGGCGGCCGATCCACGTTCCTCCTCTGCGGAGACGGCCATGGGTACCCCCCGCCGGACATAAACCGGCAGGTCGACGAGTTGATCCGCGGCGATGAATCACTGGTGCCGCTATCGGAGATCATTCATTTTCCGGACCAATATAAGGCTGCCTTTACGGAGGCTTTGCCTCATCTTTTCCGGGCAGTGATTGCCCCTAATTTGGAGCGGGCCCTGGAGTTGGCGCGGCTCCATCCTGAACTGAACTTCCTGACGCCCGAAGGTGAGGTGTTGCGCGGCCGCCTGATTTCCGGTGGAGGCAAGGCTTCGGGAGGTCACCTTTCTCTGAAGCGCGAAATTCGCGATTTGGAAAAGAAGGCTCAGCTACTGCAGAAATCCATGTCGGACTTGGAGGAAAAACAACAAGTCTTGCGCGGCATGATCCAGCAGCGGGAGAGTGAAGCCACTGGGCTGCAAAAGAATATCCAAGAAATTGAAAAACAATTGATCACCGCCGAGATGCAGTTGCAGCAGATGCAGCGGGATTTGGAGCGAGCCCGGCAGCGACAGAATCTGGCCTCCCTAGAACTGGAGCGGACCCGTCTGGAAAAAATCCAGATGGAAAAACGCCGTGACGAATTCACTTCCCAAATTGAGGTGGCAGAGTCCCTGAAATCGGAAATTGAAAGACAGATCACGGGCCAACAGGACAGCCTAAAGCACTTGAAGGACCAGTCAACTCAGGATTCCCAATTGCTCAGCGAGATGCGTTCCGAGTTGGCCACATTCCGGGAGCGCAAGCAGTCCGCTGAAGCTGAGCTGAATCGTTTGTCCATCTCCCAGCGAGAATGCCGCGAACGGCTGGCTCACCTGAATCAGCAAACGTACAGCTGGCGGAACGAAACGGAGGATCTGCGGGCTTCCGTTAAGCAATTGGAAGAACTCATCTTCCATCAGGCGGTGCAAAAAGCCTCACTGGAGGCAGATCTCCGTACCCAGGAAGCCAGTTTGCGGGAAAACAGAGAAAAGCAAGCCAATCTCGAACAGACTTTGAAGCAGGAACGTCAAGAGTTGGAAGAGATTCAAAACCGCAAGACCTCGTTTGAAATTGACCGTGCCCGCCTCCACTCGGATTTTGTCCACTTGGAAGAGACTTGTGCCAAGGAATTGGGAGTGCCGCTTGCTGAGATTCAGCCGGAGACCGCGGTGGTCCTCGATGAAGCGGAATTGCAGCGGCTGGACAGCGAGTATCTCGATTTGAGCAATAAAGTTGAGTCGATGGGCCCGGTGAATATGATGGCGCTCGAAGAATATCAGGAATGCGATCAACGTTTCCAATTTCTAACGGCCCAGCGGAAAGATTTGCTGGATTCCATCGAAGATACTAGCGCGGCGATCAAGGAAATTGATCAGGTTTCCAGGGAACAATTTCGGGAAGCCTTCGCCGCAATTAATCTGAATTTCCAGGGTACTTTTGTGTCCCTCTTTGGGGGCGGATTCGGCGAAATGAAATTGCTGGACGAGCAAGATGAGTTGGAGAGTGGGATCGAGATCATTGCCCAGCCTCCCGGCAAAAAGCTTCAGAATGTGCTGCTGCTTTCGGGGGGTGAAAAGGCGTTGACCGCGATTGCCCTGTTGCTGGCTATCTTCCGCTATCAGCCCAGCCCCTTTTGCGTGCTCGACGAAGTGGATGCGCCTCTAGATGATCTCAACACCAGCCGATTCGCTCAAATGGTGAAGGAGATGAGCCAGGGGACCCAATTCATTATCATCACCCACAGCAAGCGGACCATGGAAGCAGCGGATGCCATGTATGGTGTGACCATGCAGGAGGCGGGAGTTTCCAAACTGGTTTCCGTTCAATTTGATCGTGGAAATTGAACAGCCATTACACACGAAAAATTGGAAACTTTGCAAGCGGATTATCTTCGGTCGCAGGTTGAATCTGCCGTTGCCAGAGCGCGTCAAACTACTATTGTGAAATGATATCCTCTTTTTTTTTGGTTAAAAAATAAAAAAGCGCTAGAATGTCACCCTCTGCCCGTAGCATAGAATATTGTCCGGTTTAATGATGACAGCGACATTTTTTTCCGGACTCGCCATAAAAAGATCAATCAGCTAGCTTGATAGAGTCTTAAGAATCGGCGATTTTGCGACGATACTTGAGCCGCTCATCTGATGTCGCTAATTGTTTGTGACAATTCCATGAGAGTGTTATGAGCCAAGAAAAAGTGCTATTGGAAGCCGCGTTGCCAGATTGCCGTTTGTTGGGCCGGGGAAAAGTTCGAGACATCTATGAAATCGGCGGCCAGTTGCTCATTATCGCGACAGATCGAATTTCAGCCTTTGACTACATTTTGGCCAGCGGTATTCCCGACAAAGGGAAAGTGCTGACTCAAATGTCACTTTTTTGGTTTGATTTTGTCAGGGGAATTGTGCCCAATCATTTGGTGACTGCCGAGGCTGCGGAATATCCCAAAATGCTTCTGAAATATGAAAAAGAGCTCAGTGGACGCTCCATGCTGGTTCGAAAAGCCAAACCCATGTCCGTGGAATGCGTAGTGCGGGGCTATCTCTCCGGCTCGGGATGGAAGGATTACCAGAAAAATCAGTCGGTTTGCGGAATTCCTCTCCCCGCGGGCTTATTGGAGTCAAGTCAGTTGCCTGAACCGATTTTTACCCCTTCTACCAAGGCTGCCTCGGGACATGACGAGAATATCTCGTTTGATCAAGTTTGTTCCTTGGTGGGGAAGAATCAGGCCGAAAAACTGCGGGACTATTCTTTGGGCATCTATGCCAAAGCGGCAAAATATGCAGCCCTTCGCGGCATTATCATTGCGGACACCAAATTTGAGTTCGGAATTATTGAAAATGAAATCATCTTGATTGATGAAGCGCTCACTCCGGATTCTTCACGTTTTTGGCCCGCGGCTGATTATGCTCCGGGCCGTTCTCAAAAATCATTCGATAAACAGTTTGTGCGGGATTATCTGGAAGAAATCCGATGGAATAAACAACCTCCGGCACCATCCCTGCCTGATTGGGTAGTGGAAGGCACCAGCCGGAAATATCGGGAAGCTTACGAGTGGCTCACGGGAAGGCCTCTCTAAGCTGGACGTTTGAATAGGTGTCGAATCTTTCCACCGCGTGGTTCTGGTTGCTGCCAAAATTCGGGTTCAATCTAAAGGCTTACTGGCTGGGATTTTCGTGGCAGATGAATCTCTGGATCTGGATCAATTTTTCTTCTGAGGGCTTAGCATGTCCTTTTTATTCCAGTTGACTGTATTGGATTGGATTTTCCTCGTCATCCTGATCAGTTCTGTCGTCAGCAGCATTATCAAGGGATTTGCGCGGGAAGCCATATCGCTCGGCTCCATTGTGCTGGGATTAGTTTTGGCCTCCTGGTTTTATCCCATCCCGGGACGCTTTTTTATCGCCTATGTTAAAACCCAAGATATTGCTTCTCTGCTAGGCTTTTTGACCATTTTTCTGGGGTGTGCCATTGCTGGAGCCTTGGTCAGTTGGATTGTCCACCGGCTCATCAAGCTCACCCAGCTACAATGGTTTGACCGTCTATTGGGAGGCGCCTTTGGAGTTATTCGAGGTTGGCTGATTGGATCCGTGTTCTTCCTGATTTTCACAGCATTTCCGCTCAAGCTGGAGAGTGTTCAGAACGCGAAGTTTGCCCCTTATTTGCTTGCCGGCGCCAGGATCTTGGCGATCATTACTCCGCGGGAGTTGAGCGCCAAGTTCCTCGAAGGATATCGTAAAATCGAGAATATTTGGAGCGGTGTTGCCGGAAAATCCGCGGATAAACCGTAAACAAGTTCTCTGGAATTTGAGGCCTTCACTTACGAATGCTCTTTCCCCTCTGTTGGCCGGTCATTGCGTGCCGAATGGATTCACGGGATTATCCGCAGATGGGGATGACGCTTTCACCGGGGGGAGGAAATCGGATTCGTCGGGTAAGGCATCTGTTTTAGCGGTTTTCCTCTGACTGGGGGAAAGAATTCTTCTAAGGGCCTATTTATTAATAAAAGTAATTCTTCGGGTCCGGGCACTTCCTCTTTGGCTTCCAAGGAAATTTAACAGCATGGTTTTGAACCGCCACACTGATCATTCGCCGATGCTTTGTGCTGTTTCACTTTGCTTGGCTTCTTCGCCTTGCCATGCCAAAAGAGCAAAGTGTCAGCAAGTGAACCGCTCGTCTTCATGTGCATTGGTCTCCGATTCCCAGGCGGTTACTCTCACACTTTCGCGGGTTTTGTGCTTCTTGATTTGATCGCTGGGCGGCGGAGAGCTGAGTAATTACACTTAAATTTATCATCTTCGTGGATCCGGATTCACTGCTTGCCATCGCGCCTTGAGGCCGTTTTAAGCGGCCGGAAAACGGCACTGCAAAAAAGGGCACTTCATAAAACGACTTTTAATAGACGGCAATAAGATTATTATCTGCATTAGTAACGATGGAGTATATTCCGTGAAAGAAAAGCTGGAAGCAATTATTGGACAATTGATTGATCAGGGTCTTCTGCTCGATGAAGCGCTTTGTGAGTTTGAAAAGAAATATATTCTTAAAGTCTTGGAAAAAAGCCGGGGCAACCAGACTAAGGCCGCCCAGGCGCTGGGCATCCATCGCAATACACTCACCAAGAAGCTGGCTTCTTACAATCACCAGAAAAATCATTAGAAGTGCCCCTTTATTCTGGTGCAAATTCCTTTCCCCGTAACCGAAAATCCATCCACTCTATCCTGTATATCCCCACGCTTGACATTGCTGCTTTTTTGCGGTTAAATTAGCACTCTGCGGTGGTGAGTGCTAATCAGAAAAGTAGATGGTATTTACAGGACGAAAGGAGACTAAAATTATGAAAGTGAAGCCCTTACATGACAGGATTCTGGTCAAGCGAGTGGAGGAACAAGAGACAATCAAGGGTGGAATCATTATTCCCGATACCGCCAAAGAAAAACCGCAAGAGGGAATTGTGAAGGCCGTCGGAAATGGCAAAGTGTTGGAGAACGGCACTAAATTGAACTTAGAGGTGAAAGAAGGAGACAGGATTCTTTTTGGGAAGTATTCTGGATCTGAAATTAAAGTGGATGGTGAAGATTACCTGATTTTGAAGGAAGACGAGATCCTCGGCATTCTCTCCTAGCGAGACTTGGTCTTGGACTATGGGATCGACAGATGAAGCACCTCTAAGCTTGTTGCATACTCATCGGCTCTCAGAACCAAGGAAACTGTGCAGTTGCTCAGTTTCTCTGGAATAGGCGCTGGAAGCAGAGAGTTTTTTGGGCTGGCCCAAGAATCCTCTGTTGTGACTCAGTCTTTGAAATAGCTAATGGACCATGCTCTGTGATGATGGAAATTTCGATAATAGCATTCTGCCATTAACTTGCACTTGCACTGGATCGGATGAGAATAAAAAGCGCCGCTCTGTCTTGAAAATGGTTGCTCCAGATATCGACACTGGAGAGTAATTGAGAATAAAACTTGAATATAACTCTACAGATTTGAAGGAGGAATTGAATGGCTAAACAGATTGTTCAAGGTGAAGAGTCCCGGCAGGCGATTCTGCGGGGAGTAAACCAACTGGCCGATGCCGTAAAGATTACATTGGGTCCCAAGGGCCGCAATGTCGTGCTCGACAAAAAGTTCGGTTCTCCAAATATCACCAAAGATGGCGTGACCGTTGCCAAGGAAATTGAATTGAAGGATCCACTTGAGAATATGGGCGCGCAGATGGTTCGGGAAGTGGCATCTAAAACCAGCGATGTGGCGGGGGATGGAACCACGACGGCCACCGTTTTGGCTCAATCGATTTTTCGCGAAGGAGTAAAGATGGTGGCAGCTGGCGCCAACCCCATGGGTTTGAAGCGGGGAATTGACAAGGCAGTTGAGGCCGTCATTGAAGATGTTCAGAAACTTTCCAAGCCGGTGCAGGGTGAAATGATTGCGCAAGTTGGAACCGTCTCCGCCAATGGCGATCAAACCATCGGAAACATCATTGCCGAAGCTATGAAAAAAGTTGGGAAAGATGGCGTGATCACCGTCGAAGAAGCTAAGACTATTGAGACTGCTTTGGATGTAGTGGAAGGGATGCAGTTTGATCGTGGATATCTTTCCCCTTACTTTGTGACGGATCCCGACCGGATGGAATGCGTGCTGGAAAATTGCCAGATTCTGATTTATGAAAAGAAGATCAGCAACATGAAGGACCTTCTTCCCCTGTTGGAACAGATTGCACGGAATGGCAAGCCCTTCCTGATCGTTTGCGAAGAGGTGGAAGGTGAGGCTTTGGCAACGTTGGTGGTGAACAAATTGCGCGGCACTTTAAACTGTGCGGCGATCAAAGCCCCTGGGTTTGGAGATCGGCGAAAAGCCATGCTGGAAGATATTGCGATCTTGACGGGGGGCCGGGTGATCAGTGAGGATTTGGGAATCAAATTGGAAAACGTGCAGGTTTCCGATCTGGGCTTTGCCAAAAAGATAGTCATTGACAAGGACAACACCACCATCGTGGAGGGGAGCGGAAAAACCGCCGATATTGAAGGCCGCGTCAAACAGCTGCGGGTTCAAATTGAAGAAACCACTTCCGATTATGATCGCGAGAAATTGCAGGAACGGTTGGCCAAGTTGGTGGGCGGAGTGGCAGTGATCAAAGTTGGCGCCGCCACGGAAACCGAAATGAAAGAGAAGAAAGCCCGGGTGGAAGACGCCATGCATGCAACTCGCGCGGCAGTGGAAGAGGGAATTGTGCCGGGCGGCGGCGTTGCCTTTATTCGAGCTCAATCTGTTTTGGATAATTTAAAACTGGAAGGGGATGAACAGATCGGGGCCACCATTGTGCGGCGGGCCTTGGAAGAACCGTTGCGCATGATTGCTCAGAATGCCGGAGTGGAGGGCGCCGTCGTGGTAGAGAGGGTGCGCAAGGAGAAAAGCACCACCTTTGGCTACAATGCCGCGTCCGATACCTATGGGGACATGGTGAAATCCGGAGTCATCGATCCCACCAAAGTGGCGCGCACCGCGCTGCAAAACGCTGCCTCCATTTCCGGCCTGTTGTTGACCACGGAGGCCCTGGTGGCGGAGATTCCTGAAGAGGAAAAGAAAGCCCCCATGCCGGGCGGCCATCACGGTATGGGCGGGGGAGACATGTATTGATTTTTTTCTCCAGTCAGACCCTGGGGGATTCGCAAATCCCCCAGGGTCTTTTTTTTGTGGAAACATCGGTGAGGTCCCTGTGACCAAGCGCGGTTAGAATCATTCCTTTTCCCCCTCCCCCAGCTCACCCTCTCGGGTGTAGCGCGGCCGGCTTTATTCAACCACAGCTCAATTGCATCAATTTCTTCTCAAGGTTCAAAAAATCTTGTGACAGTCTACCAGAAGGCCATAAAGCACCTCTGTCCGCCAATCGAGAGTATGACCATGCAGGCGAACTCTGGAAAGTTTCAGCTCTCGGATGAGCCGCGCAGGGCCAAGATCCCGAGAGACCTCAATTTAGCCGGAGAATTATCGCAATGGCGCGCACGGATTGAGAATTCAAGGGGAGTTCCCCCGGAAGAAAGCTTTTGGCATTTACATGACAATGGCGGCGGCAGGCGAGCACTGCTTCTTCCAGGAGGAGAAGCGCACAGATCCAAACGATCGGACAAGCTCCCAATTCCTGGACCATGCGGTGGCCCTCATCACCGCGGCCATTTGGCTCATACCTCAAGAAGCGAACATGCGTTAGAAGAGTTAAGATTCCGGGCAAAAGGAATTATCTTGAGTTCTTCTCTTGTCAGAGAGAATTCCGAAAAAGTGGAGATCAAATCACAATTAAAAATTCGGCCCCGCCTTCTGGCCGGTTCTGCCAACGAATGGAACCTCCATGGCTTTCTGCAATACGCCGGGCGATTGGCAATCCCAGACCGGTCCCTCCGCGCTTACCGGAATAGAAGACTTTAAAGATCTGCTGAGCTTCTTCTGAGCTGACGCCGGGTCCGGAATCTAGGATCCGCAGATGTAGCCTGCCTTCCAGGAGAGTGGCTTCAACCGTGATTTGTCGAGGGGATGCCGCGCCGAGTTTGACCGCATCCATCGCGTTGATAATTAAATTGAGAAGCGCTTGTTTCAATAAATCTCGGTCCAGTTTGTAAATCATCGGGGTGGGGGGAATCTGCAACGACAGGTCGATATTATCCCGTTGACACTCCTGACGCACCAGATTCGTCACTTCTTCGATCAGGCCCCGTACATCGATCCTTTGTGGATTCAACTGAAACGGCTTCGCGTATAGCAGGAAATGAGTGGCCAACTTCTCCAGACGCCGAATCTCATGCCTCGTGCTCTGAAGCAGAAGGGCCACATCACTCTGAGCGCGGGGAGCCTCTTCCAAATCTTCTTCGATCATCTGCAAATTGAGATTCATCGCACTTAAGGGATTGCGGATTTCGTGGGCCAAACCGCTGGCCAATGTCCCCAGGTAGGCAAGTTGGTCCGCTTCATGAGCTTCTGCCTCGACAACTTGGGCTTTTTTGAGGAGCCAAAGCACATAAACCAACACAAGAGATAATAAAATCACGATGCCGGCGGCCGTAAAAAGAATTCGACCAAAAATAGTTCCTTTCCACTTTAAGAAATTTCGTTCCACTAGAGTCCGGCTGATACCGACATGTATGTAAAGCAGCTGCTCTTTTTTGGGAGAAGGCAGAATGACGATTCGATCCACCAATTCTTCAGAAGGATTTTGCATGGAAGGGATCGAAGCTTCGGGTGGGCGTGGTTTTTTGGGTGTGACCAGAAGCTGGGGGAATCGAATTTGTTCCAGTTCACGTCCGGGTTTGAATGCTTGGGTCATAATTTGGCCAGACAAATCTTGCACAAACAGGTAGACAACCTCATTTTGTTCATTAATAAGACGATCTATTTCGCTTTTGAGGGATTGGGATTCCGGGGTGAATGCGATCAGCTCTCTGACTTGTTTGGCGAAATCTTCACTGATCAGACGCAACTCGACACTGATCCGCTCCCGGCTGGATTCCTGAGCCAGATAAAGCAGAACTACCGTGGTCAACAGCAGGATCCCGCCAAAAAGGATGCTGCTGATGTAAAGGTGCCTTTTAAATATTGGACGGCCTTTTACGACATGAGAGTGAGGATGATCCATAAAAAAATCGTGGGTGCAAGTGTGTGTCCGCCCTTTCTCCGAGGGCCGTTGAAAGGAATATTGGAGCAACAGTGACATCGCAATTCTTGTGATGTCTGCGAGACTTATTAACTGGATTTTGTCGGGAATCCCGCTAAAATCCTCCTGGAGTTTTGAGCGAACTTGCAGCATTGTGCAAGGGTGCCATAAATTGGCGAGACATCTTGCCGTGCCGAACGTCCCTCCAAATGAGGCTACCGCGGGGGGGAGAATGGGAAATCCCAGAGGCGAGCGTCTGAATGTGCTCCAACAATTGGCCCTTTGCCGCCATTGTTATAGAGGCAGCTCGAAGCACCGTGAGGAGCGCGCTGGGCGCTGCATCCACCCTCAGTTCAAGAGTAAAAATAAAAAGGCCAGGCAATGGTCTGCCTGGCCTTTTGTTTCCACAATGCCTCCCCGAGAAGAAACTTACTTCAGCTCAGAACGAAGCAAGGTGATTTCTACACGGCGGTTGGCTGCCCGTCCCTGCTTAGTCTTGTTGGATTCCACTTCTTTGGCGGAACCTTGTCCGACCACAGCCATCCGGAAAACAGGGATTTGATATTGAGAGGATAGATAACGGACCACACTCTCAGATCGCTTTTGGCTCAGAGTCAGGTTATATCCTTCGCTGCCCCGGCTGTCGGTGAATCCCTGGACTTCGAGGACATATCCCTTTGTATCTTTCACCTTCGCGGCCAATTGATCGAGAGTAGCCTTGGCGGCATCCGTGAGTTTGTACTTGTTATTGTCAAAATTGATTGTGGCGGCGTCCACTTTTTTGTAATTGTCAATGTTGGCAAATCGCTGGTTGAAATTGGTCTCCACATTCGTGATTTGAGTTTGAGCATTCTGAGCGGACTGTTGAGCCTGGTCTGCTTTCTGACCGGCGGAGACAGCCTTTTGATCTACCTCATTGGCCTTAGTTTGTACAGTTTGAATGCCAGCTTGGGCTCTGGTGTCCACGTCTTTAATGGCCGTCTCATTCTTCTTGGTCATCTGGGTCAGCTCATCCACTTTGCCGCTAATCGGATCAATTTGTTGTTTGACGTATTTCTTGGTAGCACATCCGGAAACTAGCGTCAGGACAAAGATTCCCATCAATGCAGCCGTCAAGAATCTCCTCTTCTTTGTGAACATGGTTCCATCCTTTCTCATTTTCGTTAAAGGTTTTTATTGGCGGCGGGTTCTCCCGCAACGAGATTTAGAAGTATTGGCACACTCCAAAGGTTGCTTAAAAGTCGTCAATTGCTACATTCAATGTACATTAATAACTGACCCTATTCAAATGAAAAATCAGAGCGGCAACGAAAAATGACCGATTGAAAGCAGCCGAAAGAAGCACTATTCGCGCTTTTTGCCAAAAATCCAAGCCACCAATACTCCAACCAGATACAGCATCAACATCGGCATGGCAAAAACCATCATCGTGGGTATGTCGGTAGTCGGAGTAATGACGGCAGCGACAATAAAAATTATCAGAATAGCATAGCGCAGATTGCGCATCAGGAAACTGGCGCTAACCAGCCCGAAAACAGAAAGGAAGAAAATTAAGATGGGAATCTCAAAAATGATGGCACACCCCAGGTAGACCGTCATTGCCAAATCGAGATATTCGGTGATGGTGACCATGGGGTCGAAGCTCTCTCCGACGCTTAAGAGGAATTTGAGCGACATCGGGAAGGCAATATAGTAAGCGAAAACTCCTCCCATGATAAATAGCAGGCTTGAGAAGAAAATAAAGGGGACCGCGAATTTTTTTTCTCGTTTATAGAGTCCAGGAGAGATGAACAGCCAAATTTGCCAAACAAGGATTGGGGCACTCAGGAAAATTCCCGCAATAAAAGCCACTTTCATGTACAACGTAAAGGGTTCCGTGGGATTGGTGAAAACCAGCTTCTTGCCGTTCAAATGTTGAGTAATGGGGAGAGCGAGAAAATCGTAGATCTTGGCCGAAAATGACCAACAAACCAGGAAGCCGATCCCCAAAGCAGAAAGAGAGATGATTAAGCGGCGTCGCAACTCGTCCAGATGGTCGAGAAAGGACATTTTTCCCGCTGTGCCTAACTCGTCCTCGTCGTCGTCAATGAACATCTGTGGTCGTTTCTTGTGTGGATTTTACAGCAGGGTCAGTTGCTGGAGGAGGTATGGCGGGAGTATTCACGGCCGAATTGGCGGTAGTCGAGGAAACTTCGTGTTCGACGGACCGGACTTCCTCTTCGATCGTTGCTTTCAATTCGTTGGAAGCACGACGAAATTCCGCTAGCCCTTTCCCAAGAGATTTCCCGAGTTCAGGCAGCTTTTTCGGCCCGAAAACAATCAAAGCCACCACAAAAATTATGATCAACTCCGGAACGCCAATATTGCCCATTTCTTACCTCCCGAACAATTTATCTTAATGGACCGGATCGACAATGTCAATCTGGAAAAAAAACCCCAAAAACGACGGTTCAAGCGACGATTTCCCACGATTCAGCGCAATATGACCGGTATTTTATCGTCCCCGAAGAAATATTGAATGTCGACAAACACTTTGACGATTTTCTTGCTCAAGTTTTTTTGGACTTCGAATGAAGCATTGCATGAATCCATTTCTAGGATATCTTGTGATCGGTGCGGCTCTTCTTTTGACTTTCCGCAGAATCGAGCAGGTGCGGATTTCAAGCCGTTGTTTTGGCAAATTAGGGTAGTCAGAGCTACGAATTTACGAATATTGTTCCACAAGTCGAGAGATGGTATAGTTTAAGGGATGGAATTTTGTGATTGGGGGTTGTGTGAGAAAATATTCGATTCCTATTTTGGCCTTACTTACCATTTTATCCACATCATTGATTGGCGGCATTTGGGGGGGGCGTGCCCAGGCCAATTCCAAATCGGGTGATGATGTTAACGATTTGATTAGAACGTATTCTCAAGTTTTAAGCATGGCGGAAGAAAATTATGCGGAGAAAATTGACTCCGAGAAGGCAGTCTACGATTCAATTCGCGATATGCTCAAGACGTTGGATCCTCACTCCAATTTTTTCGACCCCAAGCAGTTTGCCCAGTTTCGTGAGGAACAACGGGGGAACTTTTTCGGCTTAGGTATTACTATTGCCATTCGTAATGCCAAACCGACCGTGGTGTCTCCCATTCCGGGGACTCCAGCTTATCGGTTGGGGATCCGATCCGGAGACATCATTGCGAAAATTGAGGGAAAAACGACTGACGGTTTAAGCATTAATGAGGTGGTAGATCAATTGCGGGGCCCAAAGGGAACCACCGTCAACATTCATATTCAGCGGGAAGGGATTTCCGAATTGCTCCCCTTTTCTATCGTAAGGGATGAAATTCCTCATTACAGCATTCCGTATTCCTTTTTCATCCAGCCGAAGATTGGCTACATTAAGATAGACAATTTCACGGAAACTACGGAAAAAGAAATCAACGCCAGTTTGAAAAAGCTGGGTTCGGACTTGGAAGGGCTGATTTTGGATTTGCGCAGCAATCCAGGGGGATATTTACAGGCCGCGATTGCCGTGGCGGACAAGTTTTTAAAGCCCGGACAAGACGTCCTTGTGACGAAGGGGCGACTGCACAATGCCAATCACCGTTACCCGGTTCCCAAGGGCTCGGATGATCCGAACTTTCCCATGGTGGTGCTGATAAATGGCGGCAGCGCGAGTGCCTCGGAAATTGTGGCCGGAGCAATTCAGGATCATGACCGGGGATTGACCGTGGGCGAACGGAGCTTCGGCAAGGGATTGGTGCAGACCGTATTTCCTTTGAATCAGGGGGCTGGACTCTCTCTGACCACCGCCAAATGGTATACTCCTAGCGGACGCTTGATTCAAAGGGATTATACCAATAAATCCTTTTTCGACTACTACCGCAACAAAGAGGCGGACAATCCTCCCACGGAAATCCGCTATACCGACGGTGGCAGAGAAGTGACTGGCGGCGGAGGTATCACTCCGGATGTGAAAGTCGAGAATAAACTGAATAAATTTCAGACGCTTTTTTTGAGCCGTGGCGTGTTCTTCAGCTTTATCCGGGCGTATACCGTCAAACATCCTGAGTATGACCGCAAATTTTCCGTGATTGACAGTATGCTCGATGAGTTCCGTATTTTCCTGAATTCTGATGCTGCCAATAAAATTGAGTTTGATGAAAAAGACTGGCAGGAAAATCTTGATTTCGTCAAACGTGAGATTAAATATGAATATGTGCTGGCTCACACTGGAAATGAAAAGACGGGGCTGACGCTGGAAGATGCTCAGAAAGTTCATTTGGAAGGGGATACCCAGGTATTGAAAGCCTTGGAAGTCATGCCTCAAGCCAAAGCTTTATACCAAAACGCCCGCAAAGTCGTTGCCGCCAAGGAGGGGGCGGATCGTGATAACTGAACGACATGATCGATTTTAAAAAAGCGCCGCGGGGAAACCGCGGCGCTTTTTTTTGGGGGTATGCTTTCCCACATACTGCACGGTATGGGTTGAGCCATGGCTCCGTCGAAACAGCGGAATTTAATTCTATCTTGCCTTACTCTTCAAAGTACTCACTCCAATGGGCTTCAACTTTTTCTTTGATGTCTGGTGCTGAGGTCAAAACAGCTGGATAAGAGAATTTCATTCGGCTATCAATCAGTATAGGACCCTCATACTGGATTTGATGTTTGTGTAAGTTAGTTTGGGCCGCGTAAATATCGGTGGCGGGATCGAAGCGGGTGAATACCGTCCAGAGGAAATTAGTATCGGAGTGGACGATTGCCGCATTGTCGACGAGGATCAACAGGGGCCAGGCGGCAAAATCAGCCCATCGGCACAATTCCTCCTGTTCGCAGCCTCTTTGCTGAACGTAACTCTTCTCAAGAACTAGACATCCTGGAGTATAAACTTCAACCCGCCGAACTCCATCGGGAATCTGTCCTCGAAAATGATGAGGCAATTCCCTGATGGGCTCACCCAGCGCGAGGATGACGGCCTTGCTCCCTTTGTTTATTTCAGGACCACAATAGTCCAGCGTATCCATGGAAAGCTTTGGAAAAACCATCAGATCCGTTTCCCAACGCACCCTTGCGAGAATGTGAGCCAACAATCGAGGGAAGTCCTTCAAGTCAAGTGGCGTGTTAATGGCCAACAAGACTTTGGTAAGGGACAGCTGTCCCTCACCCAGAATCCGGAAGACGGAAACCATGGCTTCGCGCGCGTAACGTTCCTCAACCACGGCGGCGGCCAGGGAATGAAAGCCCGTTTGCGCATAGGTCCAAAGTTGCCGTACTCCGGGCATAATCAAAGGGAACAGCGGAGCGAAAAGTTCCTGCAGGTAATTCCCGATGAAGTAATCTTCCTGACAAGGTTGACCCACTACCGTGGCGGGATAGATGGCATCCCGCCGCCGATATATTCTCTCCACCTGAAAGACAGGATAATCGTGCCGTAGGGAGTAATATCCATAATGATCGCCAAAGGGGCCTTCGGGTTTTCGTAGATGAGGCGGGACTTGTCCTTGCAGCACAAATTCCGCTTCTGCCGGGATGGGGTGAGCAATGGCGGGGGTGCGCACCACGGGAAGCCGCTCTCCAGCCAGCAGCGAGGCCACTATCATTTCCCCCACATTTTCAGGCAAAGGTGCAATGGCGGCCAGCATCAAAGAGGGCGGGCCACCCAAAAAAACACTTACGGGCAGCGGTTGATTAAGCTTTTCCGCCACGGAATAGTGAAATCCGCCCCCTCTGTGTATTTGCCAGTGCATGCCAGTGGTGAGATTGTCATGTCGTTGCAACCGATACATCCCCAGGTTGTGCTGACGAGTCACTGGATGTTCGGTATAGACCAATGGAAGTGTCACAAAAGGGCCGCCATCTTCCGGCCAGCAGGTAATAATGGGAAGCTGGTTCAAGTCAGCAGGTTCCACTTTCACTTCAAGAATCGGACCGCGAGTCACTCGCCGCGGGGCGAGTTTTAAGCCCTGCCACAAGAGGTCGCGCTGGGCCCAAAGCTTCGCGGGATTGGGAGGAATCAACTGTGCAATCAATTGCGCCGCATCGCGAACTAGTTTTGCCGGACGTGCGCCAAATGCCATTTCAATGCGCCGTTCCGTCCCAAACAAGTTGGTAACCACTGGAAAGGGACTGCCTTTTACTTTCTCAAAAAACAAAGCGGGGCCCGCCTGAGCAATTACTCTCCGGTGCACCTCCGCCAGCTCCAAAAATGGATCTACTTCCCGGTTAATGATGCGCAATTCACCGGAGTCATTTAGATGTTTGATATATTCCCGCAAATTTCGGTAGGCCATTTTTTTTGTTGCCGCTTCTGGCGGTATGAAGACTCTGAGCCAGGAATTCTTTCACTCGATCTTGAACGAACTCGGCGCACCTGCCGGAATTTATATGGAGCGATGCCTCGGTGGCGAATATACCAGAAATTTCCAGTTGCGGGAATAGACGGTTGTCCAGAACAGATGCACTAATCAGGGAGCGGCAACAGATTGGAGTGAATTCCTCGGGTTCAGGAACAACACGATAGGGCGCTTTTGTGACCGCCGTCTCCGCCGAAAGCGCCCGCTGGGCAAATAATAGACGAATGGCTCGGCGTATTTTCAGCAAACGGACAAAGCATCCCTTTCGTTGTCAATAGCTCAGAATGGCCGCCAAGTCCTCGGCGCAATTCCGCGGTATTTCTTGTCTGTCTCCCACATTTGAGGCGGATTGTACTGAATATCACCACAAGCAATGCTGCTTTTGACAGGCGGGGCAAACTAATTTATGATTGAAGGGAAATCTTTTGAGTCGAGGGTTGTCCATGCCGATTTATGAATTTCGTTGTCTGAGTTGCGGAAGCCGATTTGAAAAAATCGTTCCGCTCAATACTGAAACGACTTCCTGTGAAAAATGCCAGGGAAACAATGTGGAGAAGTTGCTCTCCACTTTTGCCGTGCAGACCAATCAGTATTCCCCTTGTGGAGCCAATGCCAGCGCATGCCAGAGTTGTTGTGGCGCGGCTCAACCTGGCATGTGCCCCTCTTCTAACTGATTTTTTGAAAAAATCGCGGGAGAGGCTTCTTCCGCGATCCTACCCCCAATTTTCCCGTGATCCTCCTTCGACATAGGCGAGTCTGCCTCTCAAGGAAAGGACTACCTCCTGCCCATAATTCGCAATCCTGATAAAGCTTTATGTAGTGAAGCGCCCGATGGGATCTCCCCGGTCGTTCATGACTTTTGAAGTTGAACTCAGGACTGCCAAGCCGAGAAAAATGAATTTGCATTTGGAGCCTGGCTGACTACAATGCTGGAGAATAATGGATCAATGGAATATGGGGTTTGTTTCGCGCAAGGCTGAGAAGCAGAAACCGGCATTGGCAGGATCGGGGGGGCGAATGAAAATCAGAAAGGCTTTAATTACGGCAGCGGGAATAGATCAACGAACATTGCCGCTGCAGACGCTGGTTGATCGGGATGGCGCACCGAAATCTGTCCTCCGTATTATTGTTGAGCAAGTGCTGGATGTGGGAATAGAGGAAATTGGGGTGGTTGTGTGGCCGGGTGACGAAGCAGCCTATCGGGGGGCCTGTGGGGACTGGGGCGAACATCTTCATTTCATCGAACAGCCTGAACCACTGGGATATGGGGATGCGCTTAAATGTGGCCGTGATTTTATCGGGGCGGAAGCATTTCTGCATTTATTGGGAGACCACATCTATTGCAGTCGTCAAGCAGCCAGTTGTGCCGCACAATTGTTGGAAACCGCAATGGCTGAAAATTGTGCCGTTTCAGCAGTCCAGATTCTTCGCGAGAACAAGCTCCCTTATTATGGCACAGTCGGGGGGCGTCGACTGGCCAGCCGATCCGGACTTTTCCAGGTTGAAAAGGTTTTGGAAAAGCCAACTCCAACTGAAGCCGAGCAGACTCTGCTTGTCCCTGGAGTAAGAGCGGGACATTATCTCTGCTTTTTCGGGATGCATGTGCTCACGCCAATGGTGATGGATATTCTGGCGGACCGGCCTCATCTCTCGGCCGCGCTGGATTACCTGGCAAAAAGAGAACGATATTTGGCCATGGAGATTGAAGGACGGGCTTACGATGTCGGCCTTAAGTATGGATTGTTCCTCGCACAATTAGCTCTAGCTCTTCACGGGCAGGAGCGGGATGAAGTGCTGGCGAGGCTCGTGGAGCTATTGGCGGAAAGGGTGAAGTGACCTATGACGCGGAAATTGCTTAATATAATCACCACCGCCGATCGGGGAATCGGAGACCAGTCGTTGGAAGCCGTCTGTCAGGGGTTAAGTTTGAGCGAGCTCTTGGCCGAAATGGATGGCATCGACCAATTCCGTCGGGAAAGCGATAACCTATATCATCAGGTCCGGGCCCTGTTCTTCCTTCATGCCCTTCATCGTTATCACCTCCCCGCATTGATCCCGCGGGATCTGGCGGGAGACGGCTTTCGAGCATCATCCATGAAAGCGGAGGGGATGATTCCTTATGAGGGATATGATCATCTGCTCAAAAGACGGTTTAATGAAGCTATTGGAATTTTCCTGAACGCGCAGAAACAACATGGCCCTAATGACGCCACCTCCAGCGCTCTGGCGGCCGCCTATCGCCACCTGGGATTTCAGACTCTGGCGAATCAGATCCGCCGCAGCGTCCGGTCGGTGCGGGGAAATCAATGGATGTTCCGCGCCGGACATCCGTCCGATCATCCCTTGCGTCTGCGCGGGGAGTTGCTGCAAAAAGGGACGGACGGGCTTTTCCCGTTGCTGCGAGAGCGGACCCCCGTGCGGATGGATCTCTCTCATGGTGGGTGGAGCGATATATTCTTCCTGGCGATGGATTATCCGGAAGGTGCACGGGTCTTGAACGTTTCCATCGATTTGGGGATTCATGGCAGAGATGCGCGACCGGAGCCTCCGATAGAGACGTACCTTCGTGTAATCGAGGAGCCGGTATTGAGGCTGGTGAGCGTGGACCTGGGCGTCACAGCCGATATCGCTGATTTGGCGGAGCTGTTTGACTTTGCCAAAGATTACTTGGGATTGATCAAAGCGGCCGTGATTGCCTCCGGCCTTGTCCCGCCCGGCATGGAAGGATCCGGCGCCAGTCTGGCTGATCTCTTGGCACATCTCATCCGGCCTGGATTGGGTCTTGAGATTGTCAGCTCGGTTCACAACATTCCCAAAGGTTCAAGATTGGCGGTTTCCACCAGCTTGTTGGCGTCCCTGATTTCCCTCTGCATGCGTGCGACGGGCCAGGCCCAGGCGCTTTCCGGCCAGTTAGAAGAATCCGAAAAGCGCCAAGTGGCGGCTCGGGCGATTCTGGGTGAATGGCTGGGTGGTTCGGGGGGCGGTTGGCAAGACTCAGGCGGGGTTTGGCCTGGAATCAAGTTGATTCAGGGAATGATCGCCCAAGAGAGCGACCCGGAGTGGGGGATCAGCCGGGGCTGCCTACTCCCATCTCATCAGATTCTGGGTGAGGAGGAAGCTCCAGCTAAGGTTCGCCTACAGCTTCAGGAAAGCCTGATTCTGGTCCATGGGGGGATGTCGCAAAATGTAGGCCCGATTTTGGAAATGGTGACCGAACGCTATCTGTTGCGGAGCGAACCCGCCTGGGGTGCGCGGCATCAGGCAGGGCATATTCTGGATCAGATTCTGGAATCCTTGAAGCGGCAGGATGTCAAGCAGGTGGCCGATCTCACAACGCGCAACTTTTTCGGTCCAATCCAGACAATTATCCCCTGGGCCAACAATCTCTACACGGAGACTTTGATTCGGCGGACTCGTTCCACTTTTGGAGATGATTTTTGGGGTTTCTGGATGCTGGGGGGGATGTCGGGCGGAGGCATGGGATTTATCTTTGCTCCCGACAATAAGGGGCTTTTTCAAAGTCAACTCCTGGAAATCATGTTGACCGCCAAACGGGAATTGGCGCATGCCTTGCCCTTCTCGATGGATCCCGTCGTGTATGATTTTTCCATCAACGAAAGCGGAACGGAAGCGAGCCTCCTCAAAGATCGGGCTGCGCTTCTTCCCCAGGCCTATTATGCCCTGGTGATGCCCTCCTGGCTGAGGCTGCGCCGACGAATTGAACAACCGTTTCGCCGACGCGAACCCCAAGATCGAGGCGAAGAGCCTCATGGCGTTCGCCCTGGCCCGCCACGAGTGCGACGACATCTGCGCGCAGTTCGATCTCGCGCTCCGCCTCGTGCAGGGCCCGCCCGAGCCGCCGTTCAACCCCGTCCTCAAATAACCCTTTGGGCGGAATCCTCCGCCCGGTGCCGACACGGCCCGCACCTTTCGAAGTGGCCGCACAATCCCATACGCATATGGCTATCGACCCAAAACCCGACAAAAAGACCGAGACCGAAAAAACAAAACCGCTGCAGTTCCGCGACAACCCCGAGGTGAAGAAACGCATCGAGGCGCACAAGGCGGCCAACCCTGACGACGTCGCGTATTACACCCGGCTCGTGAAGGAGTATCCCGAGCGGGCCATCGAGACGCTGCTCTACAAGGACGTGCAGAAACACGAAAGCGAGATGCGCCTGATCGAGAAGCAGCTCCCGCAGGCCAAGGCGTTCTACGACGCCCAGACCCCGGAGGCCCGGCGCGCATCGACCGCGACCTGGACGGCGTGAAACCCTACTACAAGGACAAGGCGTTCGTCAGCGCCGTGCTGCGTGAGAAGGACCGGCCAGGCGCGCCGCGAGCTCGCTGCCGCGCCGGACCGCGCGTCGCCGGGCCGCCCGAGCGGCAGTCTGACCCGTGCCGGTTCACCCTCCACCCGGCAGCACTTCGACGACCACCTGGGCCAGGCGGAATTCGCGCTGAGGTGACGGCGAACTTCGCCTGCCTCGCGGGCACGCCCGCGCACGAGAGCGTGCGCGCGGCGCTGGCCCAGGTGGGGCAGGCGCGGGCGTGGGTGCGGGAGTAACTGCCCGTGGAGATAACCGCAATTAAATCTTATCAGGGTCCACCAGGGCAGGGGCTGCCGCTCACGCGAAACGAACGGATGGGCTCCCGCGGGCCATGAGTTCGCCAAGCCCAACGGCATGGGCGCCGGTGCGAGTGATCGCGGCGGCGGCGGACAAGGCAGTGTAGCTCGAAGCCGAGCCCATTCACGGTGAACGGTGTGCCCCTCGCGAACCGCAGAGGGGCGAAGCCCCGGTTTTAGGCGGAACGCGGGGCTCCCCGCACCGAGTCGTGCTAGCCAGTGTTAGATGGAATAGAGACTAGGGTGCGCACCTCACACCGAGGTGGCGATTCAATCTGGATTTCGATCGACCGGAAATTCCTTCGCCAATGACGGGTTGGCTGCTGTAGAAAAGATCCTGATTGGATGACTTACAGAAAGCCGTGGCCGAGGCTCTGGGAAGAAATACCCCAGTCCGCATGGATATGCTCTCGTTGATCGCGCGGGAAGCCATCGGGAGCCGGGATGAGCGTGCCGCTGAATTACCCGGGCTGGCGCGAGCTGCTGAA
>CAWDMN010000025.1:0-12887 GCA_963803155.1 uncultured Acidobacteriota bacterium | reverse complement strand
AATTGGCCTGCGGCTGGATTTGTTCTCGCCACCACGCTCCTTTTTTATTCTCATTATATCTTTGCCCCTTTGCTTCTGATTTTGAATTTATATTTCATCCTGGTTTGGAGTTCGCGGCGAGGTGGGGGCGATCAATCCGCCCCATCATGGTCTCGCTGGATTGGGCTGCAATCTCTTTGCGGATTGTTGCTGCTCCCGCTGGCTGAACAGATGTGGAAAGTTCTGCAAAGCCGGCAGGCCTTGAATTGGTCGAGTCATAATCCCGGATGGCACGACTATTTCAGATTCGTAAATTTCGAAGCAGTCGAACGCAGTCTCTGGCCGGCATTGATTCTTGTCGTCTTATTGGCTCTGATCATCCCTATCCTCCGCAAGAAGGGATTTATTCATGGCATTCATGAGCGGGAAACTTTACCGATTCCCTCCTGCCTGGCTCCATTCCCGCTAAGTTTAATTCTGCTCTGGGTTTTCATTCCGCCTATTCTTTATGGATTTCTTTATTGGACTGCCCACTTGAATCTTTTTGTCGAAAACTATCTCATGATCGCCTCAGTCCCTACCTCTTTGCTGCTCCCCGTCTTGTCCTGCAGGGTGCTGGAGATGAATTTCTGGCGGGATTCCTGGCGTCGGATTGCCAGGCGTTTCCGATCCTCCAAGTCGTCCTATTCGCCAGCACGGCTGGCACAACAGGATCATGAAAATGCTCAGCCCGGCACATTCCCGAAGGCGATGGACCTGCCCAGTGATAGGGACGGTTCGCCGAACCGTCCGCCTGCGCCAGCCCAGTCGGCGCTTTCGGCGGTGACGGCGGTCACACAAGCGCCCTGCCATGAGCCATTGCGGGGGTTTTCCAGGGCAATTCCTCTCTTCAGCCATTTCATGAACCAACTCCCCGCTCACCTATTCCTGGTTCTTCTGGCGTTTTGGACGGCCTGCGATGGCCCTTGGTATTTCTATAAACAAAGGAGACTCTTTTCCCAAGGTGTTCCCGGAGGGAACGAATGGCGCGAATCTTTAACGAAAATGCAAGCAGAGTCGTTTCAAGCCCATTTGTTTCTCTTCCAATCTCCATTCATAGAGTCGAACCGGTTGGATTTTTGGGACAATTCCCGCCTGCATGCCTATCTCTCCGCTCCTCTCGAAAGTTTTTACCTGCCCAATCCCGTCCAGAACTTCACACTCCTCCCTGTGTTCTGGGATCTGGAAACTCCCGCCTACCGGGAATTCCGATCGGAGACATATCAGAAGATCCTGGCCCAGCCTGATTTTTCGCTCCTCTCCACCCGGCTCTTTTGGAATGACTTCTCCACTTGGTTGAGACAAGAATCGGGAGGAAGAGTCGAATTTCGGGTCATCAATAGCTATCAGTCCACCGGCTCATTGATGTTGAACCGTGTGCGGCTCATCCCTCATCCCCCTGCCATTCAGCCTTGATCCGTGGAGGCAAGCAACGAATTCTATGCTGTGGGGCAAACTCGTGCTTTCCAACGAGTGTGTATGCTCTGGATTCGAACTTCGATGGCCCAGGATGTGACATAGCAACTGGGCAACGGCAAAAAGCACGAAGCGATAGCGAGTGATCGGCGTTGCTTTACAGAGGTCATGCAGAACAGGCAGAACCAGGTTGAACGCTCGTTGGCACTTCACGCTTCCAGCTCGGCAAAGCAACCGGGCAACGACAAACAGCACGAAGCGATAGCGAGTGATCGGCGTTGCTCTACGAAGGCCATGCAGCGCAAGCATAGCCAGGCTGAACGCTCGTTGACACTTCGCGCTTCCAGCTTTCGGCAATGCAACTGGGCAACGACAAACAGCACGAAGCGCCAGCGAGTGATCGGCGTTGCTCTACGAAGGCCATGCAGAGCAAGCATAGCCAGGCTGAACGCTCGTTGACACTTCGCGCTTCCAGCTTCGGCAATGCAACTGGGCAACGACAAATAGCACGAAGCATCAGCGAGTGATCGGCGCTGCTCTACAGAGGTCATGCAGAACAGGCAGAACCAGGCTGAACGCTCGTTGGCACTTCACGCTTCCAGCTCGGCAAAGCAACCGGGCAACGACAAACAGCACGAAGCGATAGCGAGTGATCGGCGTTGCTCTACAGAGGTCATGCAGAACAGGCAGAACCAGGCTGAACGCTCGTTGACACTTCGCGCTTCCAGCTTCGGCAATGCAACTGGGCAACGACAAAAAGCACAAAGCGCCAGCGAGTGATCGGATTGGGGTAGGAAGAATTGAGTTGACTCGATTTCCCGCTCCAAACCGGAAGTTGTGACACGCGAAATTGGAAAACCTTGACATCTCCGGGCCAGATGCATTCAAATGCCCGCATGAAAATTCTTTTTTTCGCGTCGCTCCGGGAACTGGCAGGTTCAGATTCCCTGGATTGGGATCTGGATCAGACTGCCACGGTTGAAATGGTCTGGAATCAACTCATCGAGAAATTTCCCCGGCTCAGGGAATTCAAGGCCCCCGTCCTTTTTGCCATCAACCAGGAATATGCTCGGGCTGGGTCTGAAGTTCGAAACGAAGATGAGCTGGCAATTTTCCCGCCAGTCAGCGGTGGCGCTCCTTCCCAGGAAGATGGCTATATCCCCGACAGACAGGGGGATATCTTCGCGATTGTCCACGCTCCAATTCGGGCTGAGGAATTGGCCCAACAATTGGTCCGGCCGGAGGACGGCGCCATCGTGGTTTTTGAAGGGATCGTTCGCAACCAGAGTCAAGGTCGCGGAACATTGTTCCTGGAATATGAAGGGTACGAACCGATGGCGCTCCTCAAGTTGCGCGAAATCGGTTCATTGCTGCATGAGCGCTGGGAAATTGGCAAGGTGGGGATGGTGCATCGTCTGGGAAGGCTCGAAATCGGAGAAGCGAGTGTGGTCATCGTGGTCGCCGCGCCGCATCGGGCGGCCGCCTTCGATGCTTGCCGTTGCGCGATCGACACCTTGAAACTCATTGTCCCCATCTGGAAAAAAGAACATTTTGAGGATGGCTCGGTTTGGGTGGAGGGAAAGCAGATTTAAATCAAAAGGCATTATCGCGGCTAAGGGTCACTTATTAATTTTCCACACCCTTCGTCTTGACCAAGGCATATGCCTTCATCGTCGTCAATCGGGAAGTTCTTCCGCATCACGGAAGGGCAAAGTCGGCTATTTGATGTTGATCAAATCTCAGAGTTCTGCTTTTCAGAGTGGCCAAAAAATCCTTAAATCAAAATTCGGATTTGATTATTCCTGCCGTTCCTCGTCAATTTCCTGGAAATAATCGCGGCGCCTAAGGATTTCGCGTGGCTTGCTGCCATCGGCCGGACCCACCAGGCCATCCCGTTCCATGATGTCGATCAGCCGGGCGGCCCGGCCATAGCCAATTCGCAGGCGGCGCTGCAAGGTAGAGGTCGAGGCTTTCCCCATTTCCATCACAATGCGAACGGCTTCATCGTAAATTTCATCCACTTCGGCGTCCATCTCCTGCGACTGATCCGCCCCTTTTGTCTCTTCCACCACCGTCTGATTAAACACGGGCCGGGCTTGAGATTTCAGGTGGTTGACGATTTCGCCAATCTCCTCTTCACTGACGTAGGGGGCATGGACCCGCTGCATCTTGGAGGAACTTGGAGGAAGAAACAGCATGTCGCCCTTGCCCAACAATAGATGCGCCCCAATCTGGTCCAGAATAGTGCGGGAATCCACTTTTTGCGCCACCTGGAAGGAGATGCGCGAGGGGAAATTGGCTTTAATGACCCCGGTGATCACATCCACGGAGGGGCGCTGTGTGGCCACAATCAAGTGGATCCCCACGGCGCGGGCCATTTGAGCCAGGCGCATGATGGAATCTTCCACATCCTTGGGAGCCACCATCATCAAATCCGCCAACTCATCGATGACAATCACAATGAAGGGGAGCGGCTTCTTTTCTTCCGAATTCTCCTCTGGGAACAGATCGAGCGTGCGCGGTTTGCGCATGAGCGCATTGTACTGCTCGATATTGCGGACTCCAAAGGCGGCCAACTGCTTATATCGGTTTTCCATTTCCGCGACGGCCCATTTCAAGGCGTTGGATGCCCGTTTGGGTTCAGTGACCACGGGAGTCAGCAGATGCGGAATCTCCTCGTACAAGCCCAATTCAAGGCGCTTGGGGTCCACCATGATGAATTTCACCTCTTCGGGGGAGGCTTTATACAGGATGGAGACAATCATGGAATTGACTCCCACGCTTTTCCCCGATCCTGTCTGTCCGGCAATCAACAGGTGAGGCATCCGGGCCAGATCGGAAATCACGATCTTGCCAATGATGTCCTTTCCCAGGGCTAGTGACAATTTGGAGGCGGAGTGCTGGAACTCGACCGAACTGATGATCTCCCGAAGCGTAATCATCTCGCGGCGGGTATTGGGAACCTCAATCCCGACGGTGGATTTGCCCGGCAGACGGTCAATCCGCACCGATTCCGCCTTTAAGCCGAGGCATAGGTCATCCACCAGGTTGGTTATTTTGTTGTAGCGCATCCCCGGTTCGGGCTTGAATTCATAGGTTGTAACCACCGGGCCGGGATGGATCTGGATCACCTGGCCCAATACTCCGAATTCCTTGCATTTTTCCGTAAGCAGTTGCGCCCGCTGCAACAATTCGTCCTTGTTTACTTCGCCTACGGCCAGAGGAGGACGCAGAGACTCGATGCTGGGAAGAGAGAAATCCAACACACGGGTTGCCAATTTGGGGGCCAATTCAACGGGGGCAATTTTTTCGCTGATCTTGGGAGGCGCCGGCGGAGCCGCAAAATCCTGCTCTCGAGGAGAAACGGGAGCCTCGGGCAAGGCCGGTTTTTCCACCTGACTTTTGATCTCAACCAGCTTCTGGGCAATCATCGGCTTCTCTTTTTTGGGCACCTCCTCTTCCCTCTTCAGTTTCCGCTCCAACTCCTTGCGGTCTATTGCATATGTCCTTTCCTTCCGCCAATGGTTCCACTTTTCCCGCCAGCACGTCAGGAAACGGCTCCGATCCCTGATCCAGGCCATAAGGGCAGTGAAGGAAAACCGGGTCGCCACAAAAAGGGAGATGAAAAAGATTGAACTGAGTAAAATCAAAGATCCGACAAAATTGAATTTCGAGAGAAACCAGCCGGACACCAATTCACCCACCAGACCGCCTGCTTTCAGTGCCCAGTTAAACCAGTTGAAAATATCCTGAAATAGGAGGCTCAAAAGGGCGCAGGAAGTCCCCATTAAAACGATAAAACCGGCGACTTTGATACTCGGATTAACCAATGCCCGGGAACGAAACCACTTCCAGCCGAAAATGACAAAAACGATGGGAAGCAAAAAGGCCGGGAATCCCAATCCCATCAGCAACAGGTCGGCCAATCCGGCGCCAAACCGGCCAGCCCAATTGTGGACTGGAGCGGTCGACAAAGGATTTCTGGACACGTCAAATGACGGGTCCATGGGGTGATAAGACACCAGACTGACCAACAGCAGCAGGGCCGAAGCAAAAAGGAGGAATCCTACTGCTTCATTGAGTCGCGGATGTTTGGAAGGAGAAAGATAACTCAAGGCTGAAATCCCGCAAAGTAGATTAAGAAAAGTATGGCCATCCCGAGGGCTATACGGTAAATGATGAAAACCTTCAGGCTGTGCGTCCGCAGAAATCGCAGCAGAAACCGGATCGTCAGATAGCCGGGCGGCAAGGGAAGCCAGGAATCCCAACAGCATCGGGGCCTGTTGGGATGCTTCAATACCTGTATGCCGCAATTCCAAGGCTTTCTTCAAACCCGCGCCGGCAATGATGGGGGCGGAGAGCAGAAATGAAAAACGCGCCGCTGCCTCACGGGTCAAGCCACGAAAAAGGCCGGCCGTAATCGTTACACCAGACCGGGAAACGCCAGGAATCACGGCCAGAGCTTGAGCGCACCCCACGATCACGCCGTCGATAAAGGTGGCATCGGCGAGAGAGCGTTCCTTGCGAGACACTTTTTCAGCCCAAGCCAGAATCAAAGCCAGGCCAATTAAAGTGCCGGAAATGATGAAAGGACTGCGCAGCCAACTCTCCACTGATTTTTCCGCCAGCATCCCAATAAGGGCAGCCGGAATCGTCCCCACTACCACCAACCACAGCATCCGCTGCTGGACGCTTTGGAGGGAGTCCTTTTTCGAGAACAATCCTTTCAGCCCCCATAACATCTGCATCCAATCTTTCCAGAAAAAAACCACAATAGCCACCAGAGTTCCCGCGTGCAGCACCACATCAAATGTCAGTCCGGGATCCCGCCAATGAAACAACCATGGAATCAAAATCAAATGAGCGGTACTGCTAATCGGCAAGAATTCAGTAACGCCCTGGACCAAGCCCAGAACAATGGCTGCCAAAAGAGTCATATTCCCCCTTGCTCAAATCTCCAGGATAATCGGCAACACTAGAGGCCGTTTCGAAGTCTGCTTGAAAAGGTAGCGGCGCAAATCCACCCGGATTTTTTCTTTAATCATGGCCCAATCAGCCGCCTCTTCCCGGTTAGAAGATTCCAGCGTCTTCATCACCAACTGGCGGGTTTCGCCGATCAGCACATCCTCGGCCTCCATATAAAGGAATCCTCTCGCAATTATTTCCGGTTGAGACTCCATCCGGCCAGTGGCCTTATCGATGACCAGCACAACCACCACGATGCCATCTTCGGAAAGGTGGCGACGGTCGCGCACCACCACTTCTTCCACCTCATCGAGGCTGCCTGAATCGATGAAAATCCGTCCCACCGGGATTTTGCCTGACAGTTGAATACTTTCCGGACTGATCTGGATGCAATCTCCCGTTTCAGCAATCAAGACGCGGCCGCGCACCGCTTTGAGCGACTGAGCCAACTCCGCATGGCGGCAAAGCTGGCGGTATTCTCCATGAATGGGGATGAAATATTTCGGCCGGACCAGGGTCAACATCAACTTGAGTTCTTCTTCGCTCGCATGGCCGGAAACATGGACGGGCGGCTGCGAACCATCATCATAATAAGGGTGGGCGCCGCGGCGGTAGATGTGGTTGATCATCCGCGAGATGGTCTTTTCATTGCCCGGGATAATGCGAGCGGAAATAATGACGGTGTCCCCTTCCTCAATTTCAATGTTTTTGAAATTGTCCACCGCCAACCGGGGCAAAGCGGACATCGGCTCCCCCTGGCTTCCCGTCATAAGCATGGTGATTTGGCTGGGCTCAAAACGCTTGACATCCCCCGGCTTGATCAGTATTCCATCGGGTATTCTAAGAAGGCCCTGTTGATCGGCAATTTTGACATTCCCCAGCATGCTCCGCCCCGCCAGGATAATCTTCCGATTGTATTTGAAGGAAAGGTCAAAGATGATCTGCAGGCGGTGCACGGAGGATGTAAAACAGGAGACCACCACTTTGCCCGATGCGTGCTTGAAGAGCGAATCCAGCCGCTCCACGACGGCTGTTTCCGAGGGGGTATAGCCTCTCCGCTCAATGTTGGTGCTATCGGAAAACAGAGCCAGAACGCCGCGATTGCCGTAGTCGGCCACGGTGGGCAAATCGATGGCCGGACCGATGACTGGGGAGGAATCAATTTTAAAATCACCTGTATGCAGAATCACCCCCACCGGGGTGCTGATCGCCAGCATCAGGGCATCCGCGATACTATGCGTGACATGGATAAATTCCACGCGAAAATGCCCAATCTGCTCGACCTGGCGCGGGGTGACCGTAACAAGCGGTGTCTCTTTCAGCAAACCATGTTCTTCCAGCTTGGCCCCAACCAAACCCAACGTAAAACGGCTGCCGTAAATGGGAACCGGGCCAATCGCCGGGAGAATAAAAGGGAGGGCTCCGATGTGATCTTCGTGGCCGTGGGTTAAAATAATGGCTTGAATTTTCTCTGAATTTTCGATGAGAAAACCCACATCCGGCACGACCACATCGATTCCCAAGAGTTCCTCATCCGGAAACATGAGACCGGCGTCAATCACGATCATCTGGTCCATGTACCTTAGGACCATCATGTTCATGCCGAATTCGCCAACGCCCCCTAGCGGGATGGCTTCAACATAATCGGTAGCGCTCAAGCGAGCTCCTTCGCATTTGGCAAACGCAACAACCCTCAAGGTTCCCTATCGGAGCGCTTAGAAAAATCGCGGCATGAATTGCCTTCCACGGGAGTCATCATCGGCGCGAAACTTCGAATAGCTTCCCAGGGTGCAAGGTAGTTGCACGCCTACAATAAATTCGCCTGCATAGTATCACAATTAAAGCCGGGCTTGAATGAGGATAAAATCAGGGATAACCCTTAGGAAGGCTGAGAGGAGCGGGTTCGGTTGATCGCCGTGTGTGTGCCTTCCACCAGGGCTTTGGCCTGCGGTAAGGACTCCAGGGCACGAGCCACCAGATGGTCTTTTTCGACTGCAATCTTTACAACCTCTTCCCTGCCGAAATGAAAGAGCACATACTCATTGCGGATTTGTTCCCGCAAGAAGGGGAGGCTCTCCCGCCATTCTTTTTCATCGGGGATCAAATCGTTTTCTCGCAAATACTCGCGAAATTTCCGCAAAAGAGATTCGCCAACCTCAAAATTCCTGTCCAGGGCATGCTCGCGGAGCGAGGAAGAGCAGACAAAATCGAAAAAAGCCCCGCTCTCAATTAGTCTGGCTTGGAAGGAGGTCAATCGGGGCGGTTCTTCGGCCCGAACGCGAATGTCGGGCAGAATTCCGCCTCCGCCAAAAACCTCGCGTCCGCCGTCCGTATACTTTATCTCGGCGGAAGAAGGCGCATCCACGGGCGGCCGATAATAATCCCGCAATGATTGATGCTTGTAGTCCCGCTGGATCAAGCGGCCGCTCGGGGTAAAATACCGGGCTGTTGTCAGGATGAGGCCCGCTCCCCGGCTCAACGGGAAGACTGTCTGCACCAGCCCTTTTCCAAAACTGGTCTCTCCCAAAATCAAACCCCGGTCATGATCTTGAATGGCGCCGGCCACAATCTCGGAGCAACTGGCGCTTTCGCGGTCAATCAACACCACCAGAGGCGTCCCCTTCTGAACCGGCCTGTTTTTCGCAAGGAACTGCTGGTTGGACCCCGCCAATCGGCCCTTGGTTGTCACTACTTCCTGCCCTTTTTCCAAAAAGGCTTCCGCTAAAGCAATGCCGGCAGGTAAGTACCCGCCATGGTTCAGCCGCAAGTCCAAAATTATTCCGTTCAAGTTGGAGCCCAGCTGCTTGAACCGTTCGGACAATTCCTGCTCCGTGGTTTCGGTAAAAATATCCACGCGCAGATAGCCAATGCCTGGCTGGGGGCGAAACGCGCAGGTCACGCTCGGTTGGGGAATTTCGTCTCGCACTATGTTCAATTCCACGGGAGAGGTCTGGCCCAGATGCTGCAAGGTCAAATTTAGGGAGCTCCCCTTGGGGCCTTTAAACATATCGGCAATTTGCGGGAGAGGAAGCCCTTCCACCGACCGGTTCCTGATCTTCAGAATGGCATCTCCAGATCGAATCCCCATTCGGTGTGCGGGAGTTCCAGGAAGAGGGGGAGAGGTGACCGTCGGCCTGCCGTGGATCACTTTGTAAGAAATCCCAATCCCGCAATAGTTGCCGCGCATTTCTTCGTTGTTGTGGGAAAACTTCTGCGGATCGAGAAAGACGGAATGTGGGTCCAGCTTTTCCAGCATGGTTTGAATGGATTGATAGACAGTCCTGTCGCGTTGAATGGGCTCCGCGTAGTTTTCTTCAATTGCATGCAAGGCGCGGGTATAAGTCTTCAGCAAGCGTTGGCACTCTTCGCCAGACGAAGAGTCGGCAAGGTGCCTCGGCCCCCAGACGCCGCTCAGGAGTGAAGTCCCGACGATGACTGTCGAAATAAAAAAGAAAAAAGTGCCTTTCTTCATGAGGCCCTCACAACCGATATGCCAGTAAATCTAGCATTACTTTTCCTACAAAGTAAAGTAGATGATTGGCGAGGAGTGTGATTTAAAGTGCGACAGGGTGAACCAATCGCGTTGATCGGCTGAACTGAGCAATAGCCGGAAGGGTGAGGCTTCCGCCAAGGCAGACTCCGCCTGCCGAACCGGTCTGGGTTGGACATGGCACGCGCGGGTGGATATCGAGGAGGCATGTCCTCCCATAAATTCTACCCCTTGGTAGGCTCTCTATCCTGTCTTACTCTGAATTACACCGCACCCTTTAGCGATTCTTTACCGCCGGCTCGCCCTGGTATATAGTAACAACAGTATTTTTAGACCAGGGGTACCTCGGATTTATAGGATACATAGATGCCAGCGACGGTGGAATCGCCTCAGACTATTGAGGAAACTTTTGAGAAAAAGGCTCCCCTTTTTAACGTCGTATTGCTCAATGACGACGATCACAGCTACGAATATGTGATTGAAATGCTTCAGAAGCTGTTTTTCTTTTCCCAGGCACAAGCGTACGCTCACGCCGTTGAGGTGGATTTCACCGGACGCACCATTGTCTTCACGGGCGGGTTGGAAGAGGCCCAATTCGGTCAAAGTCAGATTCACGCTTATGGCGCGGATCCCAGGCTCCCGCAATCTCGCGGGGCCATGAGCGCAATCATTGAACCCGTTGATTCATCAGCAGTCTGATTATCCATGGACAGCCCAATCCTAACAAAATCCTGGTACTGGATTGTTGTGGCGTCACTCTCGGCAGTTCGACAGTCCGCGCAATCTGGCATATCTCGCTTTTTGGAGGAGCCCCTGGCACGCCAGTTGCGACGAGGGGATTGGATTATTTTTTATTCCGCCATCACCGATTCGCGCAGCCGGACGAAATGTCAGATGTTTACGGCGATCGGCGAAGTGGCGGACGAGAAACCGGAATCTATCATTACAAATCAAGGCTACGTCTGGTTCCAGCGGAGTGTCAGGTTCCTCCCCTGTCAGCCCGCGATTATCCGACCCTTGATTCCCCGGCTCTCCTTTATTCACGATCCGCGGCATTGGGGCTTGCCATTCAAGAAGGGGCAATTTGAGATTTCCCTGGAGGATTTTCGCGAAATTGCCCGCGCCCTCGGGATCGACTGGGAAAAGCTGGAATGTGCGATGAAGGAATGATGACCTCAGTGAATGGGGTGAAGCTGATGCCTCGAATTCAGGATCGCCGGACGGGTGACGGTGATTACGTGTCCGCCTCCCACATTAGTCGACCTTTGCCGTAACTCATTTACCCTCACTTTTGATTACAGCCTTCCTCCCTAGAAAATCCCCCTTCAAAGGGGGAATAAATTTTCATCCTCTTGTTGTGCCGTCAAACTGGCATGTGCAGCTCCTCAGAAAATCAAATTTGGGCAAAGGTGGAGCGGGCACTCTGTGCACGCTGCTCGGCAGGTGAGGCTGGCCTGGCGACGCGCGAAGGATCGCGCGTCCCACCTTGTGCCATTTTCATCCTCTTGTTGAGCCAGCCGTGCTGGCATGAGGAAATCCCTACAAATGGAGAAATCGGCATCGTTCTGTTACTATCTGTTTCGTTATTCAAGGAATTGCCTTCGATCAACTGTCCTAAAGGAGCAATCTCATGACGATCTGCAACCGTCGCAACTTTCTCACGTCCCTATCGATGGCGGGCTTTGCCGTCTGCGGTTCTTCTCACTTTTGTCAGACCTCCACCAAGATCCGCCTCTCCGTTTTTACGGATGAAATCAGTGATGACTTTGGAAGGGCAGTCGAAATTGCCGCCCGCGAATTTGGACTGCGCTGGGTCGAAGTCAGAAATTTGTGGGGGAAACACTTGCTGGATTTGACTTCGACGGAAATGGCGGAGGCCCGGCGCTTGTTGGATCGCTATCAATTGAGAGTATGTTCCATCGCCAGCCCTCTGTTCAAAGCCGATTGGCCGGATTCTCCGCGTTCGCGACACAGCCCCGGCAAAGGGCCCATTCCTACTAACATCTTAACGATTCAAGACAAGGTCTTGGAGAAAGGAATCGAGGTTGCTCTTCAGCTGGGCAAACCACCCCTCCGCTGTTTCGACTTCTGGAGGCTCGACGATGCCGCTTCTCATCGGCGCTCTATCAATCAAGTTCTCATCCAAGCAGCCCAAAAGGCCAAACGCCGCGGCATCGCTCTCATGCTCGAAAACGAACCCTCCTGCAACACGGGCACGGCAAAAGAAGCCGCTGAAGTGTTGAGAGCCATCCCCAATCCGAATTTTAAATTGCTCTGGGATCCGGCCAACTCCTGGTTTGCGGGAGCCGACCCTTTTCCGGAAGGATACGGCCTGCTCCCTCCCCATCGCATTGCTCATGTTCATTGCAAAGATGGGCGGTACAACGCAAATGGGAAGCCGGAGTGGGCGCCCATGGGCCAAGGCAAAATCGACTTTGTCGGATTGTTCTCGGCCATGAGCCGAGATGGATTCAGCGGGGCCTTCTCGCTGGAAACTCATTGGCGCGGCGCGGCTCCGCCGAAGAGTCCTCTCGCCAAAGTATGAAAGGATTGAAGGAAGCCTTGGGGAAAGCCCATGTACAATGGATTTAAACATCATTGGACATGCCTCCAAAGGCCGTAAAGCCAACTCATGGTGCATTAGGCTTCAAATGCCTTTTGAAAAACGCATACGCTGCGTCTTGAAAGTGCAGTCTCGGCTCTTCACCGCGAATGCCATGTTTTTGGCCTGGATAAATTTGCAGCTCAAAAGGCTTGCGAGCCTTGATCAACGCGTCCACCAATTGCATGGAATTCTGAAGGTGGACGTTATCGTCCGCCGTGCCGTGAACCAGTAGCAGCGCATCGGCCAGCTTGTCGGAATTTCTTAAGGGGGAGTTGTTTTTATAACCCTCCACATTATCGGCCGGGATGTTCATATACCGTTCTGTATATATCGAGTCATAAAATCTCCAATCGGTGACGGGAAACATGGAAATCCCGCATTGGAAGACTCCAG
>CAWDMN010000024.1:0-11032 GCA_963803155.1 uncultured Acidobacteriota bacterium | reverse complement strand
GATTGATCAAGCTCCACGCCGCCAGAACTCATCTGGCGTTAGGGCTCCTTCCCCAGCGCTTGGCCGAAGCCATCGCTCAGGCCTCGGGCGAAGTGCGAGATGGCCGTTTCGACGCGGAGTTTGTAGTAGACATCTATCAGTCGGGATCTGGGACTTCCACGCATATGAACGCCAATGAAGTCATTGCCAACCGTGCCATTGAGCTTTTGGGCGGCCATCGTGGCGATAAATCCGTACATCCCAACGATCATGTCAACCTGGGCCAGTCGAGCAACGACGTGATCCCCGCAGCCATCCATTTGTCTGTGCTGGACGGGATCGAGAATAAATTGAAACCAGCCTTGGAGGAACTCCGGCGGGAGCTGCTCGTCAAGGCATCGGCATTCAACCACATTCTGAAGATTGGGCGCACCCATTTGCAGGATGCGGTTCCACTGCGGTTGGGCCAGGAATTCAGCGGCTATGCCAGTCAGATCGCGCATGGGCTGGACCGCCTGGAAAAGGTGATTCCCGACCTGGAGGAGCTGCCTCTGGGTGGAACTGCCGTGGGGACTGGCATCAACACCCATCCGGAATTCGCTCGACGCACGATTGAAGGACTCCGTGCGGAAACAGGCTTTCTTCTGCGAGAGGCCTCGAACCATTTTGAAGCGCAGGGAGCGCGCGATGCCTCTGTCATGGCTAGCGGGGTACTAAAAACCATTGCCATCAGTCTCATTAAAATAGCGGGAGATATCCGCCTTTTAGGATCGGGCCCGCGGTTGGGTCTGGGGAACTCAGGCTCCCCCCTACCCAGCCGGGATCTTCCATCATGCCCGGAAAAGTGAACCCAGTGATGTGCGAGATGATGATCCAGGTAGGAGCCCAGGTAATTGGCAATGACGCTGCCATTGCTTTTGGAGGCGCCTTCGGAAACTTGGAGCTCAATGCCATGATGCCGCTGATCGCTCATAATTTGCTGGATTCGATTGAACTCTTGAGCAACGCGGTCACTCAATTCTCCCGGCGGTGTATTGCCGGACTGGAGGCGGACGAGCTGCGCTGCCGGACAGGTGTTGGGCGGAGTCTTGCCTTGGCGACAGTGCTTGTCCCCGCCCTTGGGTATGATCGGGCAGCACAAATTGCCAAGACTGCATATGAAAGCGGACGGACGGTGCGAGACGTGGCTGTGGAATTGTCGGGATTGTCGTCTGAAGTGTTGGAAACGTTATTTGCCAAAATCGATGCAACAGGGCTGGAGTCTAAATAAAGTCGAGGAATGTCGTATGTGGAATGTGGAAAGCGCGCGAGTGACCACCGTCACTCGCGCTGCGACGACTCTGCGGCTCGAGGTCAGCTGACAGCGTCCGCCTCTCACTTGATGCCATACAATAATGCTCGCCTTCGCCTTTCGCAAAGAACGCCGGTCAAGGAATTGAGATATGAAAGTATCGGAATTGTTCATCAAATGCCTGGAAAATGAAGGGGTCCGTTACGTGTTTGGATTGCCCGGAGAAGAAATCCAAGATTTGATTTTTTCCCTGAAAAATTCATCCATTCAATTTGTCACCACACGGCATGAACAGGGGGCCGCTTTCATGGCCGATGTCTGGGGACGCGTCACGGGCAATGCGGGAGTCTGTCTTGCGACTTTAGGGCCAGGCGCCACCAATCTGGTCACTGGCCTTGCCGATGCTACCCTCGACAAAAGTCCCGTTGTGGCCATCACGGGGCAGGCAGACCGTACACGCATACACCAGGAGAGTCACCAGTTCCTCGACATTGTAAATATGTTTCGGCCCATCACCAAGTGGAACAAGGCCATAGCGAGCCCGGAAACCGCGGGGGAGGTCATTCGAAAAGCATTCAAGTTCGCGGAAAGCGAAAAGCCCGGGGCCACGCACATTGAACTATCGGAAGATGTGGCCCGGATGGAAACCATGGCCCAGCCGGAGCCAGTGGTGGCGGTGCGACGTCCTCAGCCTGATCAGAAGGCCCTGGCTGAGGCTTTCCTTCTATTGAAAAACGCCCGGCGGCCATTGGTGCTGGCGGGGAATGGAGCCATCCGCAAAGGCGCTTCCCGGCACTTGCGCCGACTAGTGGAAAAGCACTTCCTGCCAGTCGTTCACACTTTTATGGGAAAAGGGGCCCTCTCCGATTGGAGTGAGCAATCCCTCTTCAGCGTAGGTCTTGGTTTCCGCGATTTTGTGATGGATGCCTTGGACGAAACCGACCTGGTCCTCAGCGTCGGTTACGACATTGCGGAATATGCTCCAGATGCCTGGAATCCAGATGGCCGCAAAAAAATCGTACACATCGACTTCACAACGGCCGAAGTCTACGCCCACTACCGCCCGCAGGTGGAGATTGTTGCGGACATCGCCGCGACATTAGATGAAATCAGCCACTTTCTGGATGAGGCGAATATTTATTTCGATCCCTCTTGGCACAAACCAGTTCGTCAGCGCATTCTAACGGATATTGCCAATTACAATTTGTCGCCGGGAGATTCCTTTACCGTTCCCGGCACCCTCAATATTCTGAGGACCTTGATGGGCGATGAAGATCTGCTGATCAGCGACGTGGGGAGTCACAAGATGTGGATTGCCCGCAATTTTCCCGTCTGTTGCCCCAGCAGTTGCATCATGTCCAATGGGCTTGCCAGCATGGGGATTGCTCTGCCGGGCGCCGTCGCCGCGGCCCTCGAGCAGCCGGGCCGGCGGGTTGTGGCGGCTATGGGGGATGGTGGGTTCCTCATGAATTCTCAGGAGTTGGAAACGGCGCGGCGGCTGGGTGTTGCCTTTACCGTCCTCGTGTTTAACGACAACGATTATGGTTTGATCAGTTGGAAACAACGCATGCATGGAGGCAGGTCAACTGGTACTCGAATCAACAATCCGGACTTCAAAAAATACGCGGAGAGTTTTGGGATCAAGGCTTATAGTCCGCGATCCCTAGCGCAGTTATCTAGCGACCTTGAGCTGGCCCTAAACCAAAAGGAACTGTCGGTTGTGGATATCCCCATTGATCCCATGGTGGGGGATCAGTTGGTGAAGCGGCTCCTGAATGGCAGTCCTCCGGGATAGGAAACTCGCTTAGTGAATAGGTTGGAGGTGATTCTCTGACGAGCTAAGCATGCCAACGCGGCTGGCACGACAAGAGTATGAAAATGGGATGATGGAAGCGGCCTGCCCTCAGGCCGTCTCAGCAACCTTGGCAAACCCAGACGGGGGCACCCCGCCTCCATCCACGCTATTTTCGGAGGAGAATTTATTATGGCATTCGAATCGATCAATCCAACAACCGGCGAATCGATCCGTTCCTATTCAGAACATACGGATGCGGAGGTTGAAATCATCTTGAAGACGGTTCAAGGCGCCCTCCAAAATTGGCGCCGCACCTCCATTACAGCACGTGCCGTAGCACTGAAGGAGGCTGGCAAGTTATTGCGGGATGAAAAGAACTCACTTGCAAGGCTTATGGCTTTAGAGATGGGCAAGCCCATCACCCAGGGAACGGCGGAAATTGAAAAGTGCGCTGGCGTTTGTGAGTACTATGCCAGCGAAGCACCTCGGTTCCTGGCACCGGAGCCGGTTCAAACAGAAGCCACGGCCAGTTATGTAGCCTTTACCCCGTTGGGCATCCTGCTGGCTATCATGCCCTGGAACTTTCCTTTTTGGCAGGTCTTCCGGGCTGCCGCCCCTGCACTAATGGCAGGCAATGGCATGGTGCTCAAACATGCCTCTAATGTTTGCGGCTGCTCGCTGGCCATCGAAAGCATCATAAGCCGGGCCGGATTTCCGCCAGGACTTTTTCGCAGTCTCTTGCTCAATTCCAACCGGATAGGGCGGCTCATCGCACATCCGCTGATCGGCGCAGTGACCCTGACCGGTAGCACTCAGGCGGGAATTGCCGTGGCGTCCCAGGCGGGAACCGCCCTGAAAAAATCCGTGCTCGAATTAGGGGGCAGTGATCCGTATCTCATTTTAGAGGATGCCGATTTGGTGCTGGCTGCTGAAAAGTGTGCCTTTTCCCGCCTTATAAATGCGGGTCAAAGCTGCATTGCAGCCAAACGCTTTATTGTCGTGGAATCGGTGCGCAAAGAATTTGAAAGTCTCTTGGTTGGGCGGATGCAAGAGCAGATTGTGGGAGATCCTCTCAATGAAACTGTCACCATAGGACCGCTGGCAAGGCTCGACCTGCGCGCGAGCCTGCATTCCCAAGTGACCAAAAGCATTGACCTGGGTGCCAAGTGCTTATTGGGAGGAACAATACCCTCTGGCCCGGGTGCATTTTATCCTCCCACAGTTTTATCCAACGTCAGCAAGGGAATGCCGGTTTACGAAGAGGAGACCTTCGGTCCAGCGGCTGCCATCATTTCAGTGGCAGACGAAGATGAAGGGATTCAAGTGGCCAACGACTCCCAGTTTGGATTGGGCGCAGCTGTCTTCACCCGGAACCTCAAGCGGGGAGAGTTGTTGGCACACGAGAGGCTGGAGGCTGGCTCCTGTTTTGTCAACGACTTTGTCCGTTCGGATGCCCGGCTTCCGTTTGGCGGCATTAAACTGTCCGGCTATGGTCGGGAGCTTTCCGCTTTTGGCATTCATGAGTTTGTCAATGTGAAAACCGTTTATATCAAGTAGGAAGTCGCGACTCAAAGTGAGTACCTATTCTGAAGATTTAGAGATTTAATACTGGCGAGCGTCTTGAAAATCAAGATAGTGGGTAAATGAATCAATTTTTCGTGATGTTCGGCAATATATATACAAGTGGCCAGGGGCCAGGATTCAGGGAAGGAATGGCGGCTTATTTTCTGATAGCTCTGGCCACTGATCCCTGCGAGGTTGCGCCTCAGACCGTTCGACACACATGCCTCGCCATTTTGAGACGCAGCCTCGCTAGGCATTGGTCATATTTTATGGCATATGGGGAGATGAAATCAGCCGCCTCTGTATATATTCAAAATACGGATTATACTCAGAGGTTGTTGGTCGCGAAGGTTACATGATCCCTTTCGACTTCTCAAGTATTCCAGCGGTATGACTGAAATCAGAGGCCAACACTCCACCCTGCCAAAAGCCAGTTGCATCGAGATTGGCTATATTGGGATAGAAAGTCTTGTGGCTTTTTTCCCCTTAATTGGGAAAAATCCGGGAAAACATCACTTTCCTTCATGTGGTGCTGTGGTGTTTAGAAATTCATGCAAGATCCGGAAGAACTCCTCCGGTTGCTCGATCCAAGGGAAGTGTCCGCAACGGGGAATCAACTCCAAATTTGAGTTTTTAAATGCCAGATGGGTTTCGTACTGCACCCCTGGATCGAGCGGGTCCTGTCGGCCCGTCACCACTAGGACTTGGCGCGTGAAACCTCGCAATCCCGGCCTGATATCACCATCGGGGGGCATCAACTCCCTGATCATAATTTTGGTTACCTCCGGGTGAATACTCTTAGGATTGAACTTGGCTGCCATTTCGGCTGCCTTGGCCCGATCAAAGAAGTTTCCAGGCATCGTGATTTGTACAGCCTCTCCAAAACTCAAATTCGGATTCTGCAGTTCTTTCCGCTCATTGGGAAGCAGGCGCATCATGACGTTGTCGTTTTGTGAATTCATGAAGCGGGTGGCCACCGCACCAGAACCTACAAGCACAAGTCTATCGACCTGTTCGGGGTGAGCAATCGTATAATGCATGGCGAACATCCCTCCGGCAGAGTGGCCTAAAAGGGTCCATCGGTTAATCTTTAGATGATTGCGCACGGCTTCGAAGTCGGAGAGATACAGCTTCAGATTGACTGTGTCGGCATTGATGGAGGATGGAATGGACCGACCAGTGCCTCTCAATTCGATGAGGATCGCCTGATCCGTCTTGGCGACCTCCTGTGCGACTGGCATTAGGTAATCGCAATCAATGCCAGGTCCTCCGGATAGAATGACGACCGGCGCTCCCGTTCCACTAATGCGGTAATACAAATCAAATCCCTCACGCGCAACTTTGCCTTCACGAAAATCCTGCGCCTCCAAATTGTAGGCCATCGAGAAAAGGGTCATGTATGATGCAAGCAATAAGAGCGATTTCATAGGAAGGCCTCTCCAAAGAAGTTGATCTTGAATCTTAAGTGACTTCACGGTTCATCGACAGTCAAAACCAATGAAGGATCTGGCTGATCGGAATTGCGATATTCATCTCCAAATTTCGATTGTAAAAGGGAAAGATGTTCACTAGTTTAGCGATGATTTTTTGTGGCTGTGGGTCGAGCGAATGACTGGCTTCATCTGTGAGAGCGTTTGCACTGCCATTCATGGATCTCGACCCTCCATCTTTCCTTGGGCGTCTCAAAGAATACAGCCAATAACTTTACTTGAGAAAATTATTCCGGTTTCACGCTGGCGCGTTCACGAACGGCTTTAATCATCTCTTGCCAGTGCTTTTTGAGGAATGGAGGATTTTGTAGACTGTCGAGGACGTACCCGCGGTCTGCCCGGGAAAGATCGAGGACGGAAGTGATCATCTCTTCCTGGTAGAATCCTGACTCAGCCAAAGGTAATCCATTGGGCTCGCGGATAAACGAGGCTCCGCTGGAAGTCTGTTTTCCATCGGGCGATTGGCCCACAGTGTTAGCGACGCAATGAAATATCTTTGTGTTGGGTCCGACTGGTTGCTGGGCTCGCCCTGAGGTTCGTTTCCAAGCTACGGCCTCGATTTCATCAGAACTGCAGGAGGGATGAAAGAGGATTTGCGCTCCAGCCATGGCCGGGACGCGGTAGAGCTCCGGATGCCGGCCATCCCGGCAGATGACCAAGGTGCAAGGGATGCCGTCGATTTCAAACAGAGCCAGCTTATCTCCACCACGGCAGTATTTTTTTTCATCGACGCCCGCCATGTTTACTTTGGCGTACTCATGAACGATTTTTCCAGTTGGATTGATCACATGCGCCAAATTCAGAAACCGGTCGGGGGTTTTCTGTATTGTTCCCACGATCACCCAAATTTTATTCTTTCGCGCTGCCGCACAAGTTTTAGACAGGGCAGCCTTCACTTTTGAGGCTCGCAGGTTCACCAAATAAGGGAAATAGTAACTGGTTAAGCCGGCTTCCGGGAAAAGGACCACACGGCTTCCTTCCTGAGCAGCCGTCTGGATGTAATGCAGTGTGCGCTGCAAATTGTATTCGAGGGATTTGGCCCAATGCAGCTGGACACAAGATACTTGCAAGGTTTTAGTGGGAATTTCCGCCATGGATATGCTCCTTAGAATAGAGATGCTATTTTCTTCCCAAATTCAATGATTTATCGGGCACAAGTCTGATGCCGTCCGCCGTCGATGGGGCAGGAGACACCCGTAATCCAGCCTGCTTTGGGTGAAGCCAGGAAGTAAATCAGTTCCGCCACTTCCTCGGCCGTTCCGACTCGCCCCATTGGGTGGGTGATCTGGCCTCGCTCCAGGAAGTCCGAATATGCTTGTTCCGCCATTCCTCCAGATTTGTGCAGATTTGTGACCACCACCCCCGGATTGACCGCATTAATGCGCACTCCTTTTGAGGCCACCTCAAGAGCGATACAGCGGGTCAATTGATCCAGGGCGGCTTTGCTGGAGCAATAGGCCAGGATGTTGGGAAAAGCCCGGATGCCGGTGACACTGGAGACGCTGACTACAGCTCCTTTTCGATCGATCAGGTAGGGCATGGCGTTCTGGGTTAGAAAAAATGGGGAACGAACATTGATGTTGAAAAGTTCGTCCCAGTCTTCGAGGCGAGTGGATTCGATATTCCCCGTCCGCAGAATACCAGCAGCATTGACGAGGATATCGATCCCGCCAAGCTCCTCGACGGTTTCTCTGACGATGCGTTCAATATCAGCTTCGATGGTCACATCAGCGGCAATTATCCGGGCTGTTCCGCCCCGCTCCTTCACCTCAACGGCAACTTCCGCCAAAACATTTTCACGTCGGGAGACCAAGGCGATTCGTGCCCCTTCTTCCGCAAACTTTAGCGCCGAGGCTTTGCCTATGCCACTGCTGGAGCCGGTGATGATGGCGACTTTATTTTTCATTTCATTCATGAGTGTAGCGATTCTCCTTTCCTAGTCATCTTGCGTCTATCATCAGCACGAGCACAAGAACCACCATGATAGAATCTCTAAATATTTTGACGGTGGTTCTGATCATTGATACGAAATGAGAATAAATACTTGGATCGAGAATACGATGGTTCACTACCCTCGCTCGATAAGCGGAGATTGCCCCGAGAAGCGGGGAGAGGGCGGTCTGCCGTTGCAGATTGGGTGAGGAGCCGCTCTGGGATAGGATTCACGGGCACTTCCTCCAACGTCCTAATTGCCGGTTCCCACAGAGCGGGGACAAGGCCTTTTGCCATCCTTAACGCTCACCGTCAATCCCATTGCTCTTTTCACACTGGCTTCTTTATTTGCGCGCACTTGATTAGAAATCATTCGAGTGTTGCTCCGACTTTGTGCCTCATCGAGCGATGGCGCAATGGTCAGATGTGTTACGCTCTTCGAGCCAACGCATCCTACATCTTTAACGGACTATTTGGAAGCAGTGGCGGGCACTAGTTCAAATTGATGTTCTCGCGGTTGTAGACTCTTTTGCTGATCCGCACGGGCAGATGAGTTTAGCCTGAGCAGATCTTCCGCGGTTTTCAGATACGAAGAATCTCTTTCGGCTGAGACCAGTGCTCCGCGCCGAATAGTCTGAATATCTTTCCGCTCTTCCGTGCTCCAACGAACAGACATAGAATGCTGCCAAAGAATCGGGGTTCGGTACATGGCCAAGTTGACTCCCTTTGACCATCCGGAGTCGCTGGCGGACAGGATTTTTTGACCGTCAATGAGTAATTCATATTCCCCAACGGATAGGCCAGTAATCTTCACTATTTCCTGGTCCAGATTTTCCAAACCCAATCCAGCTTTTTCCGCTAATTCAATATCTCCGTCAGAAAAATTCACTGGAAGAGGAAACGCCTTATCTGTTTGTTTCCATTTCAGCCTTCCAATTTGGCCTTCGAGAGAAGTGATGCTGGTATTATTTGCCGTCTGAACCTTGGGTTGAGCGAAGGCATCGATCACCACTTGAGAGACTTGGACAGGTGCGCCCCAGGCTCGGAGAAGGGCGGCGCCCATGAGGTAATGTCCGGAGAAGCCCGGGTGAACCCGGTCTGGAATTAACTGGCGGGCCAATGCAGGATCATTGGCCTGAAGCAACTGCAAACCTTTATTTACCGGCGCTCCGAAATCCACCAGCGTGGCGCTCTGTTCTTTGGCCAATTCCGCCACAAACTGTCCGTAACGACGAAGCACTCCGTCATAGCCTCCTTCGAATTGAGGCGGGCGGGCAATGTCGTCAAAGGGGGACGGCTGGATCAAGGTCAGCCGAACTCCTGGCAAGGCATCCCTCAAACGGGCAACAATTTTGCGATAACCATCACAATAGGTTTTGAAAATGGCCTCATCAAAGGGACGATAACTGGCGTCATTCATTCCCAACATAATCGTCACTACAGTAGGTTTATGGGCAATGACGTCTCTCTCCAAGCGTTGATCGATGGGACCCGCCCCGCCGCCGCTGACCCGATCTCCTCCCACGCCCGCATAAAAGAAGGTGATGTTTCTCTCGGGAAATCGCGTCGCCGTATACCATTCGACTAGTTGGCAATAAGTGCCGTCTTGAGTAATACTGTCTCCATAAAAAACTACCCGGTCACCATCCTTCAGAACGAAATCTTCAGCAGCCATGAGCCGTAATGGCAGCAGGAAAGAAAAAAAGAAGAGAAAGAACCGCATTTTTCTCATCAAATAAGGCCTCCATTGAAGAAATATCATAATCTGCGTCAGCGGTTTGTTCGCTGTCTGACTCAATTCAAATAGCACCATAACATAAACTATTTACGGAACTGCACGCAAAGAAAAACAGGCATCTCTTTCTCAAATTTCCGCGCACCTTATGCCACGGTTTGCTGGAGGGAATTGGGGGATTAATCTCGCATTCCTACTTTTCACTCTTTGTGACTCAGCGTCTTCTCCACTTTTGTCCTGCGGCTAAGTTTTGGAGGGGAGATCAATCCAGTGCATGGTCGGCAGGAAAATTCTTCCCGCTCCAGACCTGGCGGGAAGTCCAATCCAGGGGTGGATAATTCCAGAAGGGATTTGTATGAGGTTTACGGCTTGTTCCTTATACCTGGCTGAAATGTTTGCCATGCTTATTTCAAAATGACCACATCATATTCGTTCAATTGGGGTACATTCAGAGTGGTGCTTTCCCCTTTTACCTGGGGATTCAGCGCGGCGCTGGAACTGGCCAGGCGGGCAGAAACAAAATGCCTTTTGATGGTAACGGAAAAAGGTCCCATCGGGATGGGCTCGAAAAATGCAGTTCCGGAATGGCCGGAGAGATTGATCAGATGGAGAAGAGTCCGATCCTGTGCGGGCTGATTCATTAAAGTCATCTCCACCAATGGATGGGCCGTAGTGATCAATTGCCGCCCCTCGGGCAGCAGGCGGTCAATCAGGTCACTGATTAATCTGCGATGACTGTCATTACTCTGCCGGTAGTAGAGTTGTCCTATCTCCCAGGGCAGATAGGCCAGCTGCCCTTTCCCATATTGGGTCAGGATCAAGCCTGGCTTGTTGGTGACTTCTTCAAGCCGAGATACTTTTTCAGGTGGTGAAAAGGAGGATTGCGGAATCAAAGTCAAAGGTGCGAATCCTTGGGATTCCAGCTCCAGATAACGTCCTTCCAGAAAAAGCACGCGAGTGAAGGAGAGAGAAGGGAAGAGGTCTTCTTGATTGATGCGCCAGTAAGCATTTTCCACAGTTGGCCAGAGCTTTACGGTAGGCGGCAATTCCAGGGCAGGTTTTTCGATGCCGGCTGCCAAAACACTTCCCCCTTTCCGCAGATAACGATCCAGTTCCGAATGCTTTCCCCCTTCCGGGAGAACCACTAGGTCGAATTCCCCCGGTTGTTTGTCGAGCAGCGACAGATCATCGGCCATTCGAAAAGGGATATGCAGTTCAGAGAGCAACCGGAAAAAACCTCGGAAATT
>CAWDMN010000023.1:0-42850 GCA_963803155.1 uncultured Acidobacteriota bacterium | reverse complement strand
TGTCTGGCCTGAAGTATTCGCGTGGGGCGTACTGGTGTTGCCAAAAGATTTAAAGCCAGGAGAACGGCGTCCCGTCGTGGTCTGTCAGCACGGCCGCAACGGTTTGCCCCGGGACACGATTGATGGTAACGAGTCCGCATACAACAACTTCGCTGCTAAGCTCGCAGAACAGGGATTTATCACCTTCGCCCCGCACAATCTCTATCGTGGCGAGGATCGCTACCGCTGGCTCAGCCGGAAGGCCAACACCGTGAAGGCGACCCTATTTTCCTTCATTATTGCTCAACACGACCAAATTTTGCGCTGGCTGGACACCCTGCCATTTGTGGACGGCAATCGGATCGCCTTCTATGGACTGAGTTATGGGGGAGAAACCGCAATGCGGATTCCAGCGGTTTTGGAAAAGTATTCCCTCACCATCTGCTCCGGCGATTTCAACCAATGGACACACAAGGTGGCCGCCACAGACCAGCCCTTCAGTTTCATGCGCACAATTGAATGGGAAATGCCCTATTGGAACCTCGGACAAACCTTCGATTATGCGGAGATGGCATATTTGATGGTTCCACGACCTTTCATGGTCGAGCGTGGGCATCTCGACCTTGTGGGGCGTGATCCATGGGTGGCATACGAGTACGCCAAAGTACGCTGGCTTTATGCGCAACTAGGCCTGTCCGAACGAACAGCCATCGAGTTTTTCCAAGGCGGCCATAGCATTAACGGCGAAGGTACCTTTGAGTTCCTGCGCAAGTATCTGAACTGGCCAAAACCGCCGAAGGTTACTCCTTAGGGAGTCAATTCACATTCTCCCGCCTTCGGCTTGAGGGTTTCTATTCTCACGTCCGTCAACTGGTAGATTTCCTTCGGCTACAGATTGAAACCTTTTCGTTTGGCAAGGTATTCCATTCTGCTATTCATGCGCCTCATCAGGTGCACAGGTCTTACTCAACCTTTCCGGTCTGATTCTTCATTTTGTCTCAATTCCACGAGCGGTCCTTGGAATTGAGACTTTATACATAGGTTCTACTTGGATTCCGTAAGCTGACCAACATTTTTCCCCTTCTGAGCCTCCATTAACTGAGCACTGTCCTGCATCACCTTTAAATTCAGCTATTTGCTACAACCATAAAATCCTATGCCGCAGGGCAGTCTTCAATCAAATGCATTATACGATCAATATTTTTCCTCCTCCTCTGGGCTGGGGTCACTGTTTGTTGAATTATGATGATTATTCATAAAGAAAATTAATTTGTATATTTGGAGTCACCTGAATGGCGCTGAATTAAGCATCCCATCGCCATAAATCCGTTCAAATTTTGTCCCGGCAGGGACATTGGAGAATAGCCTGGGGTGGCGCGGTTTTTGCGCCACCCCAGGCCACTAATTCAGAAGAATCATCCACCCCGGCAGAGGCTGTGGAGGAAGCAGCTCAGACCATTCACTCCTGCGCCCTTTCAGGGCGCCAACTCTTTTCTCCTGTTTCCAGGGACGGCGAAATTCGTTCTCTTGTCCCTGGCTACTCTCCGTTGTCCCTCCAGGACTTTTTAATCCTTAAGTAAGCGCCATTCAGGTCTAATTACACAGAAAAAACAAAGCGGTTTATTTTGGATGGCGTGGACGCGTCCGCTTTTTTCTGGTCCGCCCAGAGGTCGACGAATCGCTCCAGGGGATGCAGCGACACGGCCACCGCGCTCCCCAGGAGACACTCTCTACGCCGTTTACAATTACACTCGAGTCTACTGGGAAATTGTGCGACTCGTCGGAAATCAGTTATTATTATTTGCCACTATTTGTACTGCCGTAAAAGCCGCTTACCAATCCATCGCTAATTCGACGCGAACACCTATTTTGGAGGGGTGAAATTCATCATGAACGCTAAGACAAAAGACTTGGGTAAACTGTCCCCTTGGTGGAAAAATGCCGCCATCCTGGTCATGATTGGGGGATTTTCGGTGCTCTCCTTTACCACGGTAAAGACATATCAAAATGCTCCCCCCATCCCGCGGCAAATCGTCGATGAATCCGGAACCGTCATTATGACTCAATCGGACATCGAAAAAGGCCAGGAAGTTTTCTTCAAACGCGGCTTGATGGAACACGGAACCCTGTGGGGGCACGGCGCTTATTTAGGCCCGGATTATAGCGCCGAGTATTTGCATCGTTTGGCTGAAATCAGTCGGGATGCCATGGCCATGCGGGAGTATGGACAACCTTTTGACCGGCTGCCCTTCCCCCAACAAAGCACCGTCACCGCAGCCACAGCTGAAATCTTAAAGCAGAATCGTTACCAGCCAACCCCGGGCACTTTGATCTTCACTCCGGGAGAAGTAATTTCCTACCGCACGCAAATCCAGGAATGGGAGCGCTATTTCAATGGCCCGGAATCTTCTCCAGGGCTGTCGCGTCACTACCTTAAGGACCCTGAAGAAATAAAAGCTCTCACGTCTTACTTTGCCTGGGCGGCATGGGTCACCACTGCGCAACGTCCGGGTCACGATTATTCCTACACCAATAATTTCCCCTACGAAACGCTCGTGAACAACCGGCCGACGGCCGCTACGCTAATTTGGAGCGCCTTAAGCCTGGTGTCATTGTTGGGAGGATTGGGACTGGTCCTCTTCGTATTTGGACGATTCGATTACCTGGGCTGGAAAGGGGAAGGCGGTCCGATGCATTTGCCAGACCACTTGCCGCCGGCCTGGACACTGACGGCCAGCCAATGGGCCACCGGAAAGTATTTTGCCCTTGTGGCCATTTTGTTTTTGCTTCAGACCTTGGCTGGTGGCGCCCTGGCCCATTACAGGGTGGAACCCCGGGCCTTTTACGGCATCGACATCGCCCAATGGCTGCCTTATAACCTGCTGCGCACCTGGCATCTGCAATTGGCGATTTTTTGGGTGGCCACGGCCTGGGTGGCCGGAGGACTCTTTTTATCCCCCTGGGTGGGGGGCCGTGAGCCCAAGGGACAAAAAACGGGAGTTAATTGGTTGCTGGGCGCTTTGGTTCTGGTGGTGCTAGGCAGCCTCTTCGGAGAATTCCTGGGCATAAACGACAAACTGGGAAACCTATGGTTCTGGCTGGGGCATCAAGGATCCGAATATTTGGACCTGGGAAGATTCTGGCAGTTTCTGCTGGCGGCCGGCCTGGTCTTCTGGCTTTTTTTGATGTTTCGAGCCTTGAGGCCCGCCATCCATAAAAACAGCGAAAATGTGCTTCCGGCCCTGTTCCTTTATGCCGCGGTGGCCATTCCACTTTTCTATTTGCCGGCACTGTTCTACGGCCCGCGCACCAATTTTGCGGTGATTGACAATTGGCGATTCTGGATTATTCATCTATGGGTTGAAGGATTCTTTGAACTTTTTGCCACGGTTATGGTCGCCATCATGTTTTATCAGCTGGGGCTGGTTGGCGCCAAAACCGCTACGCGGGTAGTCTACCTGGATGCCATATTGTATCTGGGGGGTGGCATTATCGGGACTGGGCATCACTGGTATTTTACCGGACAAGGGACTCTCAATTTGGCATTAGGTGCTTGTTTTTCCGCCTTGGAGGTAGTGCCGCTGACTCTGCTCACACTGGATGCCTGGGATTTCATCAAGCTGAAGGACCAGTCTTGCGCCGATTGCGGCCTTGCCTTGGCCGCCAAACATCGTTGGGCCATCTATTTTCTGATGGCGGTGGGAGTCTGGAATTTTGTCGGCGCCGGAATTTTTGGCTTCCTCATCAATTTGCCCATTGTCTCCTACTTCGAGGTGGGAACGACGCTGACCGCTAACCATGGCCATGCGGCTATGTTTGGTGTTTTCGGCATGCTGGCCTTGGCGGTTCTCGTTTTTTGTCTGCGATCCATGTTGTCGGATGACGCCTGGGAAAGAATTGAAAAATCGGTCAAAGTGGGATTCTGGGGAGTGAATGTGGGATTAGCCTTGATGATATTGCTCGATCTGCTCCCCGCCGGAGTCTTGCAGCTCTGGGATTCAATCGCCAATGGTTATTGGCATGCCCGCCGCCAGGCTTTTCTGCTGAATGGACCCTACCACACGCTGGAATGGTTGCGAATCGTAGCCGATATGACCTTTTTGTTGGGTGGGGTAGTTCCCTTGGCTTGGGCAGCCGTCAACGCTTATCTTAAGCGAGATGTAGCGCATCAAGCTTCTTGAGCCATACTCAACCCAAGAGGAGGCCATTGCGGCCGTGGCGTGAACCTCTCTGACATCTTTGGCGAATTGTTCGGGATCGCTCGACCGAATATTCAAGAGATGCTGGGATGTCGGGATCCGATCTCAGATGAGTCAAAACCATTTCGGCGGCATGAAGATATGGGCCGTGCGGTTGCCGAGAGTACTCGGTGAATAGTAGTGGATTTTGAGTTGCTTTCAATCGGTCGCGGTTCTTGAATGCTCTTCGACAAACTCCGCTGACAGCCGCCATTTAGCCGCAAAGGAGATCCGAACATGGAACGCGCCTACAGGGAAGATCTCGCCTACATCCATGATTCTGGGTATGGCGCCATCGCGATCGATGCGGCCCGGTTGCTCCTGGCTTCTTTGTCTCACGACAAGCTTCACCAAGGAATGGTGGTGGATCTCGGCTGCGGCGGTGGCACGCTGGCCCGGCAGGCCATCGATGCTGGTTATGCGGTGATGGGTATCGATATTTCCGAGACCTTTATCCATATTGCCCGGAATCGTGTGCCGGAAGCGGATTTCCGCATGGAATCGTTTGTCCGTGTCGCACTTCCCTCTTGTGTGGCAATCACCGCCATTGGTGAGGTGTTGAATTATTCATTTGATGAGCAGAATGGCAGTCAGGCGCGGGATGAATTGTTTCGACGATCGTTCGAAGCTTTATCCCCTGGCGGATTGCTGTTGTTCGACATGGCCGTATGTGAACCCACGGTATCCAACAGTCGACGTCGAACCTTTCGTGAAGGAACTGATTGGGCGGTTATGACGGAAGTGGAGGTCGACAACACAGCCAGGATACTGACGCGGCGGATCACTAGTTTCCGCCAGGTTGGCACACTCTATCGCCGTGACGCGGAAACCCACCGTCTCATGCTGGCTGAGCCGGGGGAGATTTTACGTGCCCTTCGCTCGGCCGGATTCCAGGCTCAATTGTTGACAACTTACGGCAAGGAGCCACTGCCTGACAGGGCCTTCGTCTTTCTGGCCCACAAGCCGGTTTATGACGCCTTCTAAGCGTGGCATGTTCCGTGTGAATGGACATCCGCAACAATGAATGTTTTATTGGCCGCAGGTTGCCAATTTGCGTTTTTGAGGTGGCGGAACAAAACAACCATGGCAGGTGAAATAAGAATTGGCAAGAGATCGGCTGGAGCCAGGCGGTCTCATTTATCAACGAGCAACACGGCCATTTTCCCGTCCGTAAGCAACTGGTCGCCGGTGGCATTGCTGCCTTCTTTGGGCACTGCCGGGCGATCCACTAAATCCAGCAATTTGGCATGACCGGAAAATTCCAGATCACTGATTACTTTGGCTCGTTCCAGATCAATGTGCGAATCAATCTTGTGGATGAAGGTTCGGTTCTCCGCTGAAAAGGAAATGCCGACATCATGAGTGGCTGAACAAACCCAGACTGTTTTCCCCAGAAATTGATCAGGGCGCTTCCAGATCCGCAAATGGTGACGCTTGGCAAAGGTGTTGTTCTGTTTCTGGAAGACTAATTCCGGGGGTTGGCCGTCCAACACCAAGAGAGAGACCGGAGACTCCTTGTATCCGCGGTTTTCCGCAATCGCCCGGAAAGTCTCCAGCGCCGTTAGTTGGTTCAAGCCGGCGGCAGCGGTCCAGCCCGCGGCCGCAAAAGCGGCCTGCAGTTGCTCTTTGGAACCCAGGAACATCAGATTGGTTACGTCGGATGGTTTTTCCAGTTGAGCCGCTTTGGATTGAAAGGGCTGAGCATTGGCCATCGTCGAAAGTTCATCCTTGGAAAAGACCGGCTTTTCTTGGTTTGGCGGATTCTGAGCGGAGAGAGGTTTTATTTCCAGAGCTTCTTTAAGCTTGAGGCTCATCTCGACACCAGGCTCAAAGAGGATTTCCGGCTGAGGCTCTTTCATGGCCGCGGATTTGATGGTTTCAAAAAAACTGGCCAGGCCGCTGTGATGTTCCTCCAGTTTATTGATTTCCTGATCCATCCGGGTGGAGATGGTTTCCGAGGCGAGAATTCCCACAATTCTTCCCTGATCGTCCACTGATTCTCGGGCATTATCCACGCCAATCAGCTGAGAGCTGAATTTAGACTGGCTTCCCGAGACATCTTCCAGCACATTGAATTCCAACTTGATTTGAGCCCGTTGATCGGTTTTGCCTTCCGTTGATTTGATCTCTTTGATGCTTCCATGAACTTTGACCCCCGGCGGAATGCACAACTCGCCATTCACGCTTATGGGGGCAATGACGAGAGCCTCCACTTTATCGTCAACCCTGGAGGCATCGCTCGCTACCTTGGCCGCCAGCCGAATTTCCATCTGAGTACCGGCAGGAATGGCAATTTTGGCATTCCCTGCCCCCACCAGGGCGATTAAAAGGATCAATGCCGGGGAAACTGGGATCATAATTCCTCCTGCCGTTCAAGATCTGAAAGAAGATTCCGCGATCTCAAATTGGCAAAGGCGCCTGACATTTAAAGCTGTATCGCACGCTGAGAACCCCGTCAGTTTCCAGGAGGCTTTTTCCCAGCGTCGGTAAAGCAGGCCCCCCTTAATTATATGCCCAAGTCATCTATCATACTACCGTTCCTGTCGGATAGGATCAACTCCCAAGCGAGTGCAATTGTAAGTAAGAGAATAATGAATAAGTCTCTAACAATGGGGGAAAAGAAAAATCCCCGGAAGGTGGGAGCGCGCCGCGTGGCCAGCGTTACCCACCCGGCGGCACAGAGGGGTCGCCGCACCGCAATACCCCTCCCACTTTTTTCCTTCCGTAGCCTGTCTTTTCTCTCACCTTTAACTGCACCCATGCCAATCCAGGGCGAGGGCGGATTCACTATGCGGAGGATTGTTTAAGCCCGCTGGAAATATCAACGGACCTTCCGGGCAAATTTGGCTTTCATTCTGGGGGCCGTCCACTTCAAAACCCAGGGGAGCAAAGCCAGTGCGGCCAAAACCCCGATCAGAGCCGGCGAATAGAGATCGTCGGGATCCTGCAAATCACCCAGATGCATACCAGCATAGACATAGAGCAAATGGCGGGGAAGAAGGGCCAACACCGTCATCACAAGGTAGGTAAAGAATGACACGGGGCTCACCGCAAGGACTAGATTGGAAAAGGAAAACGGGATCACCGGCAATAATCGCAAGGCAAACACGAAGTAGGCTCCTTCTCGCCGCAAATCTTCTTCCAGCGTGGGAAAGCGGCTCCTCACTTTATCTTCCACATAGCCGCGGAAAAGATAGCGGAAAGATAGAAAAGCCAGGGAAGAGGCCAGGAGGCTGGACAAGACCACTAAAAATAATCCTTCCCAAAAATCGAAGAGCAACCCCGCGGTTAAGTTAAGCATAGTGCTGCCGGGAAGACCAAAGAGTCCCAAGACCAGATAGGCCATTACAAAAGCGATAGGGGCCAGGATGGGATGAGCGTCCGCCTTGTCGATCAGCGCATCTTTGTTCGCCACTAATTGGCCAAAGGTAAGAGTGTGATGTCCTCCAAGGAAAAAGAATAGGCCGACGCCAGCAACGAGCAGAGAAAGCCAAGCCACACGCGGAGCATTGGTTCTAAGAGATGCCAGGCTCATTAAACGATTTGTCCTTTTCCCTCGCGCCAGCCTCCGCGAAATATTTGTAAGATGATGCCACATCCCAGGGTTGGGGGGAACTTTTTCCGTTCCCTTTTTCTCAATCCCCAATCACGATTCCTTTTTGGTCCCCGTTTTTTCCCCCAGAAATTTCCCAGCAAACTCTGGATAAAATATTTTCAGACAGTCCGGACAGATGGAATGCGTAAAATCCGCCAGGCTGTGCGATTCGATGTAATGCTCGATCGGTTCCCATTGATCCATTTTTCTGATTTTCTTGCAGTGGGCGCAGATAGGGAGGAATCCTTCCAAAATGCGAATATCCTTGCGCAATTTTTGGACAAACCAAATTTCGATCACGCATATCAAAATCGCAAAAACGACTTCGAGGACAATTTCACCTCTGCGTTGAATGGGCGCAATAGGGGGATCTCCAAAAAGGAGGTGGGGCAAGTCCGCGGATTCATTCAGCAAGGTCAAAGCGAAGAAAGCCGCCATAATGACAAATTGATAATACATGAATCGTTTGGTTGATTTTTTCTTCACTGTCCTTCTCCTTATTCTTTATGACAGAACATGGATGCTACAAAAAATCCCCCCCCCCATGTGACTGATTAGCACCCCTCCGCACGAAAGCCACGCTGAACGCATTTTACGATGCGGAGAGTCTGGCCACCTAGCAAAAATCCCACGGCTTCCGCCTCCGGCGGCCCACCATGGCGTCCCTTTACACGAGAACCTCAGCAGTTACGCTCCCATCTCAATTTTACCGAAATCGGAGCCCGCCCGCGGCCATTTTCGGAAAAAATGAGCTGGGCATGGGCTCTACATTCCCCGGATGAATATGCCGGCAATGAACAATTTCAATTGATTCTCGGGTAGCGGAATGAAAAAATGTCTAAAAGGCAGCAGGACTCTTTTCATTATGCGGGCTGAAAAATCATTTCGTCATGTTTTGACATTACTTAAAAGGAGAGATTCAATGATTCGCAATGCGTTTCGTGTAATCGGAGTCGTCGCGACGGCCGCGCTGTTGATGACAATCAATGCCTGGAGTGGGAATAAAGCCGACACTCATTGGCCGCCGCATGATACTACCCGGCCTAAACCCCCAATCATTACACCTGGCAGTCCCAGCAGCCAACAAGCTCCTGGGCGTGTTCCTTCGGATGCGATCGTGCTCTTTGACGGCAAAAGCTTGGATGGTTGGCAATCCGCCAAGGAGGGGCCGGCCAAGTGGAGATTGGCGGACGGTTTTATGGAAACCGGACAAAAAGCCGGGGACATTCAAACCAAGGAAAAATTCGGGGATTGTCAGCTTCATGTGGAATTTTCCACTCCGACTCCTCCCAAAGGAACCGATCAGGGGCGAGGCAATAGCGGAGTCTTTTTGATGGGTCTTTATGAGGTTCAGGTGCTGGACAACTACGACAATCCTACTTATGCCGATGGAACGGTTTCCGCGGTATATGGACAGCATCCTCCGCAAGTCAATGCCTGCCTGCCTCCAGGGCAATGGCAGACCTATGACATTGTTTTTCATCGCCCACGATTCGATAACGACGGCAAGGTGACCCGGCCCGCCACCTTCACCATTTTCCTGAACGGCGTTTTGACGCAAGACAATGTGGAAGCTACCGGCCCAACTACTTGGAAGGCACGCCCTCCCTACAAAGCACATTCAGACAAGCTGCCCTTGCAGCTGCAGGATCACGGCAATCCCGTCCGCTTCCGCAACATTTGGTATCGCCCCATTCCTGAAGGAGAATGATTTCCGCGGGGAGCCAGACGGGATGTCCCCATCCCGTCCAAAGAAAGCTCGGAGCGCCGTGAGGGCACGGCGCCTCCAAGAGGAAAGCGGGACCACTCTAATCGAGGGTCCCGTTTTTTTTGAATGCATAGCCGCAATAAAGTAGAGGGAACCCCTCCCACTTTCAGCCTCAGTCGGGAGACTTGGCAAAGGGACTATTCTCCAGATCAGCCCGAGGATTCACGCTCAAAGGCATGAAAAAAGTGACCCAAGCGCCGTTCCGTTCAATCAAGTCAAATGTACAATAAAATGGCAATTCTCCCCACCCCGCCGGACGGAACTGACGATTTCAACTTTAAAAGGGCGGCCCAGGGCGGTTTCAAAAATATGCTGATGTTTGGCGCGAGTGCATTCGCAATGCAGATCTTTGGGTTTGGCGGGACGATCATTGGCTGCCGGGCACCAGCACCCCTTGGGGCCGCGGCCATATGAGATATGCACCAGGTTCCCTTCTTTTTTAATTCCGAAAGATTTTTTATACGCCTCGATCAGTTTGTCCAAATCGCCTTTCCCGGCATCCACGATGTCTTGAGTGAATTTGTGGCGCCGATGGCATCCCTGGCCGGTTCCCACCATCAGCTTGATCCGGGTTGGTTCATCCAGCACTTTCTCCATCGTGTCCACTAAATCGTCCAGCCAGTTCTCAATAAATTTTTTTTCCTGCTGCACTTGCTTCAACTGCTCCTCAACCGAGGCTTCCGCATGCAAAGGCGTGGAAGTTGACTCTAATGCCATCAAGGCACAACAACTGAATCCATACTGAAGTGACTTCTGCAAAAACTCCTTCCGGTCCATAAATGCTCCTCTTCTTCGAAAATGAGATCCCCTGCAAAATTGCAGCGAAGGAGAAAGCTCCCGCACCCCTTCTCTGTTCCTTCCCCCCAACGAATTTTTATCGACTATTTATTAAACGGAGAGAATTCCGCCGAACGATTGCACGAGCAAATTCAACAATTGCCCCGTCCCCATTTTCCAGCTTAGATTGACTTTCATTTGGCCGGGTTGTATCCAATTGAGCGCTGTTCAAATCAAAATTAAAATTTGAATTCACCGGATGCAGCCTGTTTTCGGCGGCGGGACCCTTATCCTTTCCGGAAAGTGAATTCTACGAAAATCTCAATCCCATTTCTCGGATTTGAAATCAGCAGCCATTCATGTTTTCTATACCGCTTTTTTCAGGCAACAAATTCATCTCCTTCATTCCTCACACATTGTGGTGTGGGGCCATAAAAGTAACTTCGGTTCCCAGGAGGCGGTAACCGCTACACGATGGCCATCAGCACAATTTTTTCCGCAATGCTGGGCCGAAGAGATCGAGCCCAACTGCAATTCAGCTCAAGTTTCCGGTAAACGGGGGCCTTTCGGCCGCCCCTTTTTCCCATTCATGAGGACATATCATACTCGTAATGGAGAAAGCTGAATCCTCATTCTTTATGCCGCGAATCAAATTTCATTCCGCAAAAAAGCGATCCCTCTTTTCTCATTCATTTTTTTGTAGCTCCAAGTAGCTCCTGAAACATCGTCGAAGCCAAACTCAGGCGGAGATTTGGCGGATGTAGTGCAAAAAGAGGCAGTATCCGTTTGCGGCAATATCCGTTTAGGGCACTATCCGCTTGCGGATAGCCGGCAGGCACGCCATCCGTGGATTCAGGCAAAAAGGACTGAGAATAACGCGAACCATGCAGAATCTGCTGAGGGTCAACCAGAACAGACCAGTAAGAGGAAGGGGGGAAATTCCCTCCACAATCAATGGGGAGTTCAGTCGGCGATGCAGGCTAAATTACATTTTTTAGGAGGTCGTATGAAGGAAGAAAAAAGTAGAGTCATCATTTTTCTGATGGCCATGTTTCTCCTGCTCATCACCGCCCCCGCGCTGATGGCACAATCGCAATTCATCAGCGGGACTGTGGTAGATCAAACCGGGGCAGTCGTGGCTGGAGCCAAGGTGAGTATCACCGACTCCGCCAAAGGGACTCTGGCGCGGGAAGTGAGCACGGACGAACAGGGACGTTTCATGGCCTTGAATCTGCAACCCGGAAATTACACCATCGCAGTGGAGATGACCGGATTCAAAAAAGGCCAGATCTCAATCCAATTGGAAGTGAACACCAAATTGGACGTGGGCCAGATCAAGATGGAATTAGGTGAAATATCGGCTGAAGTGGCCGTCACCGCGGTCATCCCCACCGTGCAAACCAACACCATGGAAAAATCTTTCTTGGTGGAATCGAAGCAGATCCAGGAGTTGCCGATGAATGGCCGCAACTGGGTGGCTTTAATGAAAACGGTGCCGGGAGTGGTCAGCATGACCAACAATGATTTCGACACCAATTTTAACGATGTGAGCGGATTCCACGCCGCCGGCGGACGCGGTTCGCAGAACAATTTCTACTTGGACGGTTCTCCCAATCTGGACGTGGGAGACAATCAGTCTCAATACACTCAGCCCAGTATTGAATCGATTTCAGAATTCAAAGTGCAACAGAGCAGCTTTAATGCCGAGTACGGACGCAATTCCGGGATGGTTGTAGCCGTTCAGACCAAATCGGGCGGATCCAACTTCCACGGGACAGCCTATGAATTCCTCCGCAACGATGCCCTGCAGAGCCATGATTTCGGCCAGCCTAACAAAAGCACCTTGCGCTATAACCTGTTTGGCGGAAATATCAGCGGATGGGCGCCCATCCCCAAAATTTCCACAAAATCCAACAAAAAGGTCTTCTTTTTTTATAACCGGGAAATGACCCGAAGAACCATCACTCCCTCTGGGCAACGCTTTGCGGATATTCCCGGCGCTGCGCTGCTGAGTGGAGATTACTCCGGCGTTTTGAATCCGGGGACTCCCTATTCGGCTTGGAACAATGACCCGATGGGGACTATCTATCAGCCCGGCACGGTCACCCGTGACGCGGCCGGCCACATCACGGGCGGCCAGGCCTTTCCCAACAACCAAATCCCCTCTTCGCTGTTTTATGCACCGTCGGCAAATTTGTTGAAGATTTTCTCCAATATCCCCGGCTACACCGGACTTCCCGCTTCTCCCGGGATCGCTGGCGCCGTCCGTTGGTATTTCATTAATCCCGACAAATTGCGCAAAGATCAGGATCTCTTGCGAGTGGATTACAATCTGAGCACCCGCACTACCACTTATTTCCGATGGGTGAACGATTATCAGCTGAACCAGGTGGTCGGATCCATCTGGGGAGGCAACTCCTGGCCAGTCGCCAATCAAGAGCGCCCCAAACCGGGCAGTTCCTGGTCTTGGAATATTGTCAACACGCTCAGCCCGACTCTGGCGAGTGAAACGATTTTGTCCTACAACCATCAGTCTCAGAAGTTGGCGGCCACCGGCACTTTAGCCGACCGCGACGCCCAAGGTGTCACTTTTACTCAGCTTTATCCGTTCACCAACGTAGCTAACTACCTGCCGGATTTCAACGTCACCGGTAATAACAATACCCCCGGCGTAAACATGACGTGGGGGAATCCGGGCTGGCACAATGATGGGAAAGATTATGCCCTAACGGAAAATCTATCCTGGGTGAAGGCCTCTCACACCTTCAAGTTTGGGTTTTACTACAATCGCGACAACAAGAAGCAAACCGGCACCTGGCCGCAACAAGGCGCCCTAAACTTCCTCAGCACCGCTCAGAATCCATTTGACACGGGGACAAATCTCGCCAACCTTCAACTGGGCATTCTGAACAGCTATAACATGTCGAATGCTTCGATTTACCCTTACTTCCGGTTCCAGTCGTGGGAAGGTTTTGCCCAGGACAGCTGGAAGATAACCAACCGGCTCACCTTCGAATATGGAGCGCGTTTCCAACGCACCACCCCAACCTACACATACACTCGTCCGGGAGAAATGGGCGAAGGGACTTACAAATTGTACATGCCCGACCTTTCCAAATTTAATGGCACCATGCAGTACAATTCGGCGACCGGAAAGGTGGTGGGAGATCTGCTGCAAAACTACCTGGCGAACGGATTGGTTTGCGATCCTTGCGATGGAGTCGACCGCGGCTTTGCCAAGACCCGGAATTTTGTTTCCCCGCGAATCGGTTTTGCCTATGACGTTTTCGGAAATGGAAAAATGGCGCTGCGAGCCGGTTTTGGACAATACGTCGAGCGGCTGCGCCAAAACAACTTCAATTTTGGAGCGGGCGCACAGTTCCCCAATGGGGGCGGAGTCACTCTGAGCGCACCGTTGTACAACAAGGTGGCTGATCTTGTGGCGGGACCTCCTCCATCCACCACCTTCCCGGATCGAACTCCCGCCGGCTACACCATTTTCCCGATTGAAAACACCATGCCGACCATCTACTCCTGGAACCTCGGCATTCAAAACGAGGTGGCCCATAATTTCACCTTGGACCTTGCCTATGTCGGAAACCGCGGGAATCACCTGATGTTGCAGCGATCGATTAATGGAACCCCGGCTGGCACTTCGGCGACTCCAGCTTACGCGGCTGCCAACCGGCAGATGGATGCCCTTCGTCCGTATCTGGGCTACGGAGCATTGACTTCAATCGAAACCTCGGCCTACTCTTCGTACAACGCCATGCAGGCCCGGCTCGGCCGCCGGTTTGCCAATCGGTTCTCCTTTAATGTCAATTACACCTGGTCCAAAACCATGGATTTGGTGGACAACGATTCAGATGGCAATGGAGCAGGAGGCTCCGGCACCCTGATTAATCCACGGAATGCCCGGCTGAATTGGGCTCCCGCCAGTTACGATGCCACCCACACCTTGAGTGTGGACTACATCTACCAATTGCCGGGAGTGAAGGGCCATAAAGCGATTTCGACGCTGCTGAGTGACTGGCAGATCAGTGGCATCGTGCATTATCAATCTGCCTTCCCGATTACCATTGTCTCCAATGGCGACATGCAGTGCACCGAGTGTGGATTCCAAACCGTCAATCTTATCCCCAACCGCTACCCCTATGGCCGGACCTCGCTGGATCCCACCGCCTTTACCCGTCCTCAGGATGGCCAATATGGCAGCTTGGACCGCAATGCCCTTCGCGGAGTCGGCTTTGGAAACTGGGACGTCACTTTCTCCAGAAACATCCGGATTAAGGAAGGCCTCAATCTGAAAATTGCGGCCGACGTTTTCAACATTTTCAACCACGCGGAAGTGTGGAGTCTGAACAACACCTGGGCCTCTGACACTCAAGGGGGCGGGCCCAACACCTCTACGCTTTCCAATTTCGGCAACACCAGTGCTTTCAGGCCTCCGCGAACCATGCAGATGGGATTCAAATTCACCTTCTAGCGAGACTTCGTCTCGGACTATGGAGACTTACTGAAACATATTCCAAAACCTGACTCAAAATCGTCAGCTTTTGCGGCTCAAAGAAGCTGGCGAAAAAAGTCGTCTCACCTTTACACCTGATGTTCTCTAAAAGCCGGCCTCGGCCGGCTTTTTTTTGCCTGGAGCCGCAATCCCTAATCACACAAAACCCACGAGTGAACTCACTTTTCAGCAGACCAGGTTCCCGGCTTGAAAGTTGTCGGAGGCTCCACCCCCAGCGCTGAGATGCCGTCAATGAGCCCCCAGAGCCTGCTGGGGCTGGCGGAACAAATATTTATTTCATTCCCACAAGGAGCTTCTAAGAAAATAGCTGTAAGTAATTTAAAAATCATGGGCGGCGTCAGTCAAGCCGACTGGGCCTACAGGTAGGGCGCTTTCGCCGAAAGCGCCGCCTGCGCCAGCTTTGCTTTGCGCAGGCGGACGGCTCGGCGAGCCGTCCCCGTCCCTACCGTACAAAGCCGATTTTCATCCTCCTGTTAAGCCAGCCGTGCTGGCATTGGCGACTCCCTAGAAAATAGCGTAGATGGAGGCGCGGTGCTCCCACCCCGTCTGGATTTGCCAAGCCTGCTGAGACGGCCTGTGGGCAGGCCGCCTCCATCACCCCATTTTCGCAATCTTGCCGCAATAGCCACGCCGACATGAACAGTTCTAAAGAATCTCCCCCCGCGAAAAATTCCGACAGAGATAAAATGATGAGCAACCCTTTCGCCCCAGCCTTCATCAATTCACATAACGTGGCTAAGTGCAGGCCCACGCCATTTTGCGTACGGCCCCTTCAAAAACAAAATTCGGTTCATTATCGTTGGCATTATGGGATCGATCGTCACGAACATTTCCCGCGAGCAGGAAGAAGCGGCCTTGCAGGCCGTTCTGCAATCCCATCTTTTCAAGAAATCTTCTTCCCAATCTCAGTTTCTCGCCTATATTTGCCAAAAATACTTTGCCGGCGCGGCCTCTCAAATAAAAGAATATAACGTTGCCGTGGAAGCGTTGGGACGCACATCCAATTTTCATCCCAAGTTGGACCCGATTGTCCGAGTCGAGGGATGCCGCCTGCGGAAGCGGCTAAAAAAGTTTTATGAAACGGAAGGGAAAACCTCCGAAATACAGCTGACGATCCCAGCCTGCCAATATGTCCCGGTTTTTCATCGCCAAAATGAAAATCCGCCGGCGATTCTGTTCGATACTGACAAAGACAATTCCGAACAAAGCGGAGCCACCGATTTTGCGGAGGAACATGATTATTTTCTGGACATCCCAAATGAGATTTTAGTTCCGGCATCCCGGTCTGATAGACGGCGCTGGGTGATGGTTTGTTGTCTAATCGCCGCGGGAATTTTAATTTCGACTCTCATAATTTCCCTTCACCCCATTTCCAAGCCCTACCTTAATGAACCGCCTCCAATGAAGGATTCCGCGCCCGAGACCGCCGATCCAGCCAATTCGAGGAATTATGTTTCGGGGAACTCGTTGCTGGAGGAAGTGCATATCCAGGCGGGGTCGCATCATGAGAGGTATCTTGATCCCCTCGGAAGAGTTTGGACTGGCGATCGTTATTTTAGCGGCGGATTAGCCATCGAAGACAAATCGGAAAAGGCGGCATCAACCAGCGAGAGCGGTTTGTATCGGACGGCGCGAGAAGGGGATTTCTCTTACGAGATTCCTCTCAAGCCGGGAGCCTACGAATTGCGCCTTCATTTTTTCGAGTTTATAAAAGATGCGGCTAGCCAAAAAAAAGACAAAGAGGAAAGGTCATTCTGCGTTTATCTGAACGGCATTCATATTCTCAAGCATTTCGACATCGCGGCCGATGCCTCCAGCCCACGAACCGCGGATATCAGGGTATTTCAGGACGTCCACCCCGTGGACGGCAAGCTCCGGCTGAATTTTGTCTCCCAAAAATCCAAAGCACTGCTAAACGCCATTGAGGTGATCCCCGGTCTGCCCGGTCAAATGCGGCCGATCAGAATATTGGGCAGCAGCTCGTCCTATACATCTCCAGAAGGAGAAGCCTGGCTTCCGGACCATTTTTTTCGGGGCGGCCGTTTGAGTCAGACTTCAGGCCAGGTTGCCAACACCAAGGATCCCGCGCAATATCAGTCTGAACGTTATGGCAATTTCAGCTATCACATTCCGGTGGCCCCAGGCTTTTATGCGGTAACTCTGAAGTTTGCGGAAACCTATTTTGGTCCTTCCAATCTTGGAAAAGGCGGAGCTGGAAGCCGCCAGTTCAATGTTTTCTGCAATGGGAAAGAACTGCTCCACAATTTCGATATTTACCGGGAAGCCGGAGGCGAAAACCGCGCCCTGGTGAAAACCTTCCACCATATCTCCTCCAACCCGCAAGGCAAGATCATCCTGGGCTTTGTCTCAGTCTTGAACTTCGCCAACATTTGCGCCATTGAAGTCAAAAGTGAAACGGCAATATAGGCAGTTCTTTTTATGGTCCGCCGCCATTCCCCGTGATTCCGACCTTTCAACTTTATTCTCTGTCCCCGCCATGGTATTTTTATAATATTCTCGTTTTTATTTTTAATTTTGTTTCACTTCATTTCGGTTTTCTGAAACATTCACTTGAACTTCAATTTCACCGGTCACCTTGAAATTCATTCTGTTTGATCTGGAGGAGCGGATGAAAAGACGGAATTTTTTAAAAGGGCTTGGAATCTCAATTGCCATGCCGGTTTTCGGGCAGGAGGGTCCCCCCGTGGCGGACGAAGTGGAAACGATGATTGCGCCAAACCGGCCCGCGCTCATATTGAATCATCTCGGTTTTTTGCCGGGGAGCCCCAAAATGGTGCTCTACCGTTACGCGGAGACGCCTCCTCCCGGAGAATTCCAACTCTCTGACGTGGGAGAATACCCCAAGCCGTTCAGTCTGAAACGACCGCTCCGGGCTGTGTCTTGTGATTTTGGCCCCTGTCTGGCCGGAGATTTCACCGATTTGGAGCGGCCGGGGATGTACCAGGTAACCATCGGGAAGCACCGTTCGGTCCCTTTTTTCATTCGCCCGGATCTCTGGAGACGGACATTGCCCAAGGCTTTCAGCTTTTACTACCAACAGCGCTGTGGCGTAGCCGTCCCCAATGTCCATCCCGCCTGCCATTTGGACGACGCAAAAAAAAGGGACTCAGGCCAATGGATAGATGTGACGGGTGGATGGCATGATGCGGGGGATTTGCGAAAGTGGATGCTGACGGCCCTGCACAGCGGCATCGGCCTGGCCTATCTGGCCAGAAACCTCGGAAAAGAATGGAATCTAGATGGGTCTGGGCTCAATCCCATTTTGGACGAACTCCGTTGGGGAAATCGCTACTGGCTTAAGATGCAGGACAGCGACGGCCTCATCTGGGATGACGCCGCGGGTGGAGTCAACGGCGACAACAGCGACAATCATTGGACCGACAACCAAGCAGGAAACGGGGACGACCGCTACATCAATCCCTCTAAATCTGGCATCATTCAGGCCGAATTTGTGACAGTTCAAGCCATGCTGTCGCAATTGTTTCGGGACACTGATCCCGGTTATTCCCAGAGTTGTCTAGCCGCGGGACTGCGATGCCGAAAAGCGGCTTCTCCCGGCGGATCAGCGGATGAATTGTCCTGGTGGCTAATGGCCGCCTTGGAGCTTTACAAGGCCACGGGAGAAAATTCCTGGTTGACAGAGGCTACAGCGTTGGGAACCCGCCTTTTGGCTCTGCAGGAAAAACAGTATATTGGAGGGCAAAAGAAGATTCGCGGATTCTGGCATACCTCAACCACGGATGCTACTCCTTATGTCGAAGCTATCTTCCCAACCCTCCCGCCTTTGGCGCTACTGGAGCTTTACGCCACTGCCTCCGCTCGAAACAGAACGAACCAATGGCTGGAGGCCGTTCAAATGTACTTGGATGATTTTGTGTTGCCCTCCACCAGAAGAAATGCATTTCGTATTGTCCCTTTCGGTTTGTTTAAAGGCTCCCCCACCAAGGAGAAATACCGGGGGCTGGAGGGAGAGATCACCTATCGCTATTTCATGCCCGTGCGAAAACAATTCTGGTGGCTGGGAAACAGTTCGCATCTCGAGGGCCATGCCTGTCTTCTTGCCAAAGCCGCTGCACTCCTGGGTCGGCAGGAGTATTTCTCTCTGGCCCTGCGCCAACTGGAATGGATCATGGGCGCAAATCCTTTCAGCGCCTGCCTGATGACGGGAGAAGGGATGAACAATCCCTATCCCCATTCCCGCTTCGTCGGCCTCATTCCCGGCGGAATCATGAATGGGATTGGGGGCAATGTCGAGGATGAACCGGTGCTTGACCTGGCGTATGGCCTGGATTGGAGGACCGCGGAATATTGGGCGCCTCACAATGCCTGGTATTTATGGGCCGTCTCAGAATTGGAAAAATTGAATTCTTAGATGAGCTATTACTGTAGGATGCGTTAGGACGCCGTTTCTCAGGCGGCCGTAACGCATCAGCAGTGTTCAAAGTCAAGATTGATGGGTTACGCCCGCCTGGAGAACGGCGGGCTAACCCATCCTACTTCTGTTTTCCATTATTTTTCTAAGGAGATAATCGCTATGCGTTTAAGAGTCTCTAGCTCCGGATATTGGCTGGCAATTCTCTTGGCATTTCTTATTGTGGGATGGGCCATCCCCCGCAGGGAGTTCGCCCAGGGTTCCAAACCTCCGGCTAAAAGTCTTTATCGTCAGGTTGAGGTTTTTCTGACGGCAAAAGACGGCAAGGACCGGCTTACCGCGCAGACTCCGCTGAGCTTTAAGGCCATGCCTCAACCGGATGAGGCATTCCCCACCCTCATATTGGATGGCACGAAGACTTTTCAGACTATCGAAGGATTTGGCGGGGCCTTGACTGATGCGGCGGCTGAAACCTACAACAAGCTGCCGGAAAAAGCCCGCCGGGAAATCATCAATGCCTATTTCAATCCGGAAACTGGCATTGGATACTCGCTTTGCCGGACCCACATCAACAGCTGCGATTTCTCGAGCGACAGTTACGCCTATGACGATCAGCCTGGAGACACAAAGCTGGAGCACTTTTCCATCGCCCACGACCGAAAATTCAGAATCCCGCTCATCAAAGAGGCCCTGGCCGCCTCTAGGAATGGATTCAAATTGTTTGTTTCTCCCTGGAGCCCACCGGCCTGGATGAAAACCAACAATGACATGCTTCACGGCGGACAACTCAAACCGGAATACCGGCAGAGCTGGGCGGACTATTTCGTCCGCTTCATTCAAACCTACGAGAAAGAGGGTATGAACATTTGGGGAGTGACCGTCCAGAACGAGCCGATGGCGGTGCAGAGCTGGGAATCCTGTATCTACACGGGTGAGGAGGAGCGGGATTTCGTCCGCGATTACCTGGGACCCACTCTTAAACGCGCGGGACTCTCCAAGGTGAACATCATCATCTGGGATCACAACCGCGGGATCATGGTCCAGCGCGCCAAAATGGTTTACGACGATCCAGAAGCAGCCAAATACGTCTGGGGGACAGGATTTCATTGGTACGTGGGGGATCATTTTGAAAACGTGCGCCTGGTTCATGACGCCTATCCCACCAAGAAATTGCTCTTCACCGAAGGCACCCCGGAAGGCTTTGAGCGCAGCCGGCTAAGCGATTGGCAATGGGGCGAAATTTATGCCAAGTCCATGATCAATGACCTGAACAATTGGGCGAATGGGTGGGTGGACTGGAATATTCTGCTGGATGAACAGGGCGGGCCCAACCACGTCGGAAATTTCTGCATCGCCCCCATCATCGGAGACACGAAGACCGGTGAAGTCATCTATCTGAATTCTTATTACTATATCGGCCATTTTTCCAAGTTCATCCGGCCTGGCGCCCGGCGCATCCTCTGTTCGTCCAACCAGGATGATCTGCTCGCCACCGCTTTTTTAAATCCCGACAGTAATATCGTTGTCGTAGCGATGAATCCGCTCAATCAAGCAAGAGACTTCCAGATTTGGATCGATGGAAAAACCGCGGTGTCCAAGACTCCCGCAAGATCGATCCTCACGATGGTGCTGAAGCCCTAAGGAGACGCAACCAGATGAACGATTGGAATCCTCCTAAGAAAATCCCAACTAGGCAAAGGTGGAGCGGGCACGAGTGACCTCCGTCACCAGTGCATGCTGGCTCGGCAGGCGAGGCTAGCCAAGCGACGAGCGACGGGTGACTTCGTCACACTCGCGCGTCCCACCTTGTTTTCATCTTCTTGTTGTGCCTGCCGTTTTGGTGAGCAACTTGTGCTCTCTCTCCCGCATCTTACTTCCATAATTTTGCATATTGAATGGCCAAAACACGGGTGGCGATCAACAGCAATTTTCCTTTTTGGCGCGACATCCTGCCACAGGTCAGATCAAATTCCAAAATTCAAGTCGACTGAGTCGAAACCATTTTGAGTGGCTGTTCATCATTAGCAGGTGCGGCAATAAATCAAAGAGAGATTTATAGAGGGAGGTAAATAGGTGGAAAATACGAATCTGGACCGGAAATCATTTTTGAAGATGTTTGGGTGCGCCTCTGTTTGTGCTTGCACGGGGATTGCTCTGGCCGATTCGGCCAAGAACTTGAGTGGCGAAAAGGTCTCTCCGCCAATGGCCGCGCCACCCGAGACACCTTGCGACCAAAAAATGGAATTTGCGCAATCCTGGGTGAAGCGATTTATGGACCTGCTGGACGCCAATCTTGACGAAGCCACTCGCAACCGCCTGATGGAGACCAATGGCAAGATGTGCCACCAAGGATCGCTTCACGGCAAAAAAGTCACACCCATCCCGGTCGACACGTTTGTGGAAGGCCTGCGCAATTACGTAGGCGCGGAAAATGCCCGCCGGGAAGGCGATGTCATTTATTTCAATTACGTGAAAAACCCGGCGGGACTTCGTGTAGCCGATGGATACTGCCTTTGCCCCTTAGTGGAGAAAGGTCCGGCGGGATTATCCGGCACATATTGTCAGTGCTCGGTTGGCTATGTGAATGACATGTTCGAAACCCAGTTGGGCCGGCCCGTCAAGGTGGAACTGCTCGAATCGTTGAAACGGGGCGGCAAGGGATGCAAGTTTAAAATCACGCTCGTTTGATGAATGGAGCTGACTAATTTTTATGTTCTCCCCTAAATCTGACCGGAAGTGGTCCAAAGAGTATGGTTGGTCTTTAGTAACTACTCAGCCCCCAGGGTGACTGGTAGCCACGGTGAGCGTTTTCTAGCGAGCCGTGGGCTTTAAGCTATGATGCCAATCGCCACGCCTCGCAAATGCGCTCAGCGTGGCGACCTCACAGGGGAATGCTGTAGTTACGATCTTTATTTGAATCAGCTGTGCGGTTTTATTGAATAGGATGCAGGCAGCTCATTTTTTTAAAAGGATAAAACATGAAGAAAGCAGTGGTTTGGAATTTAATTTTAATCCTGGCATTGGCGGTATCCATCCCAAGCTGGGCAGCAGCAGAGAAGGAGACAGGACCATCGGCAATAGTAGGGATCTGGCAGGGCACTCTTCCCAATGGCATGGGCGGACAAATTCGTGTCGTGCTAAAAGTAGTGGAAAAGGAAGGAGCATTATCGGCCACCCTGGATAGCCCCGACCAGAATGCCTCCGACATTCCCGTCAGCAAAATATCGGCTGAGCAGGACAAAGTTCAACTGGAAGTCAGCGCTGTCGGCGGATCTTACGAAGGTACCCTGAATTCCGCAAAGAGTGAAATCAGCGGCAAGTGGCAACAGAACGGCCAAAGCATGGACCTGCTCTTCAAGAAAGAAGCCGGCAAAAAATAGCGCCCCTCCGCGAAGCTGAGTTTTGCCCACAATTTTGACACCATTCGCGATGCGTCTTGGCAGGCGTCCCGCCGTGTGTCGGACTGCCTGAAGATTTGACGTTTTACTGGAATCCGTCCGTCAGCTGACGGATGGCGGATTCCAGTAAAACGTTTTCTCGGGTTGGATTGTTTCCTGCCGGCAACACGAATCGCGTGGGGGATTCATCTAATTGGACGTCTCTTGGTGTTTGTTTTTTGGATGGTGTTGGCTTTGCGGCGACCTCATTGTCCATCAACACTCTAAGAATCCCGACCCCCTGGCATGCTGCGAAGAATTTTTGGGTATGGTTGCTCGGCGAGGGAAGCATTTAATTCAGGCAAGGATTGATTCAAACCCATTATGATGGCCCGGCACAATGGCTTGGCAGGAATAGCCGGGCAGGAATGATCGATTTGATAGTGACGAGTTTCGTGGCAGCCGTCTCCCTTTTTCATGGCGGAAGAAAATTTAAAGAATCAATTTGATATAACGGCGCGGAGAGGAAGGTGGGAGGCATTCTCCGCACGTCGATCACATTCGCCAGGGCTCGCTGGACGAGTGAAGGACTGGACTGAATGGCGCTTACTCAAGGACCCCATGGCGATAATTCCGTTCAAATTTTGTCCCGGAGGGACATTGGAGAATAGCCAGGGACAAGCGCGATCTGCTCAGGTCTTGCTCTGCCGGTCGCGCGCCGTCCCTGGTAATATCGAGCCACAGGTTGTCGCGTCCCGGCAGGGACGCTGGAGGCACAGTTTGTTGGGCAAGGGCGCCGTCGCCTCCCGCGCCCTTGCCGGGGCGCCCCTTTTTTCCCCCTGGAATCCAGGGACGGCGCGGGCCGATCACAATGTCACCGTTTTGGCCGCATTGAACCTCAATCGGCCCGCTTGTCCCTGGCTATTCTCCGTTGTCCCTCCGGGACTTTTAATCCTTAAGTAAGCGCCATTCAGGACTGGACTCGCCTTTTCATGGCGTTCAATTTTGGAAGGCAGACTTTCTCGATCCAGACTCTTGCATCACTCGCAAACAAGCTATTTTTGCTGGGCACATAGCGGAAGTACCATGCTATAGAGTACATCTCCGATTTTTGAAGCCAACGGTCTGTTTTTGTCCTAGAAGTGCTGTTTAAGCCCCATAAAATACCCTCTGGATAGGCCGCTCCTCGCATCCGGTGAATCATCTTGCTACTGCAATAGTTTTCTCCTCAGGCCCAAACCATCCACATCCAGGCATTGTTCGCATTGTCTGGTGGTTTCCGAATCGGTGATGACGGAAAAGCCAAAGCCGTTCCAGCGGTAGGCCGCGACGCGGACGCGTCCGCTGTCCGGTTTCAGGTTGGCAAACGAATCGCCGCGATGCAGCACGCACAAGATCCTCGGGTCGCCGGGCAACAGCCGGGCATCCAAAACCGGCCAAGCCAGTGCCGCGCCAGCGGGCAACCAGCCCGGCGGGGGTCGCGCTGTACACACAATTGCAGTCTCACTTTGCCATTGATCGCGGAATGTTGACATTCCAGGGTGAACAGGACCAAGTTTTGATTGTCCAATCGATCAGCTGCGAGCGCCGCCAACCACGATAGCACTCAACTGTGCAATTCATCCATCCTTGTGGGATTTTTCTATTGGGGAATCCAAGCGAAGGCTGGTTCTATCTTCTGCGGATTTCTCAAATCGCAACTACTCAAGTAGACAGAATTCAGGAGTCAGAATCCAGAATGGCCTGCGAATAGGCCCCTAAAAGATTGCGCCAAATACTTATGAGCCTTTTGCCCGCCACAAGGGCATCAAATCTCGTTGCTGGCGTGTTCAATTTGACTACTGAATTCTGGCTTCTGGCTACAACCTGAGTAGTCACCTCAAATTAGCCACAAGTGTTTTTGCGGAGTCGAGAGAAATTCAGCTCCCGCTTCCGTAACGGACACCATTTCTTCGATGGTCACAACCCCTCTGCCGGGGACGGTCAATCGGGGCTCCAGCGTGAACACCATTCCTTTTTCCAGAGGCTCGAAGGGCTTGTTCGAGTATTTCTCCCAAGGCGGCCCCAACAGCGCCATTCCGTCATGAGCGGAACGACCTACTTGGTGCCCAAGCCCATGCGGAAATTCCGGGTAGCCGGCCGAGACCACTATATCGCGGGCAATCCGGTCAATCTCCACACCGCGGATGCCGGGCTTCATTGCCTGCCGGGCAGATTCGATGGCATTCACGATTGTGTCGAACCCCCGCTGTACTTCCGGCGGAGCAGCCGTTTCCCCAGGACAGCAAATATAGAAAGTTCTCTGAAGGTCAGAACAATAACCATTCACCTTCACCCCAAAATCCATATTCAGGATGTGACCCCAATCGACTTTCCGCACCGTCGGCTCGTAATGCGCTTCCGCCGTATCCGGGCCCGTGAACACAGCGGGGCAGGCTTTGGGTTCCCAGGCTAATTCAAGATTTGCCGTTTCCACTTCCTTTTTCATGAAGGCGGCAATTTCCCGCTCCGAGCAACCGGGGCGGATAAAGGCGGCAACCTTTTGGAAGATTACTTCCGTGCTTTTGATGGCCTCTTGAATGCAAGCCAACTCCGACGGGGTTTTGCGTTGCCTCAGAGCAGCCACGATTTTTTCGGCGGAAATTAAGCGAGACTCCAGACCAATTTCAGCAAGCCAGGCGTGGAGCGTCAGATACATGCCATGGGTCAAACCGTCACAGACTTCGCTCCCCATGGAATAATTAATCGCGATGCCGCGGGGATTCAGCTTCTGCAAGACTTCCAACAAATGGCGCCTGATTCCCTGGACGTAGCCAATGATTTCATCATAAGCTCCAGTGTCCTCGAGAGCTTTTTTATCGTAGGCGCCCACGATGGCTATTTTCCCCCCGGAGGCGCCCACAATCAAGGCGGAATGCCACGTCAGATGGCCCGGCACAAGGAACGGCAATACAGGATCTCCATTCAATCCCGTCTCACGAGTGAAGGTCAACCAGCAATCAATCTCTAACTCCCGAAGTACCTGCGTGGCCTGTTCGATTTTTTCTTGGATTAAATTCATCGCTGTCACCCGCCAAATCGGTTCAGCCTTCTTATGGAAAGCAGCACGAGCAGGGAGGAGAAGAACAACAGGACGGCAATCAAAAGGAAAAACTCATGGTGCGCCATCCGGCCGTAGAATTTTCCCAACAGGCCCGAGCCATAGCTTCCAATCGCCGTGGCGCTGAACCAGCACCCCATCATCAAGCCGCGCATCCGGAGCGGGGCCACCTTGGAGACAAAGGAAAGCCCCATGGGAGAAACCAGGATTTCCGCCACCGTAATTACGAAATAGGAGGAAATCAGCCAGAGCGGCGACATGATGTTGATGTCCCGGTTTCCGCCAGACAGAGAGGCAAATACCATAATGAGCATGGAGAGGCCGGAGATGAACATTCCGGCAAGAATCTTCATGGCGCAGGAAGGTTCTTTGCTTTTTTCCCGCATCCGGGCAAACAGCCAGACCAAGGGTGGAGTCAGAACCAGAATAAAGAAGGGATCGAAGAACTGGTAAGTCTCCGGCTTTAAGATTGCGGAAACCACTGTTGAGCGTTGGGCAAAAAGAGTGAGAGCAAATCCGTTCTGATAAAAAACAATCCAGAAAAAAATAACGATGGAAAAAAGAGTGAACAAGGTGAGAATCCGCTGCCAGTCCTCGCTGCTGGAAGGGGTGGAGCTTCCCACCGGCTGTTCATGCTGAACGGTGCTCGCCAGGGATTGAACCGGAACCAGATACTTCCTGCCGGCCTGAAAAATCAATATGGAAAAAATCATTCCCACCGAAGCAGCCCCAAAAGAGAGGTTGTAGCTATCGAAACGGTTGTGAATCATGGTTGCCGCCAGCGGGGCCATCGTGGCTCCAACGTTCACACCCATGTAAAAGATATTGAATGCGGCATCTTTTAGCGGGCTCCCCTCCGCATAGAGAGCACCCACCAAAGTGGAAATGTTGGCTTTGAAAACACCCGTGCCCGTCGCAACCAAGATCAGGCCTGCATAAAAAAGGAGAAGCTGGCTCTTGGAGGAAAAAGCCAAGGCCGCATAGCCAACCACCATCACCGTTGCCCCCACTTTGATGGTGTTGCGATGTCCCAGGACCCGATCTCCCAGCCATCCCCCCAATATGGGAATAAAATAGACAATTCCCAAAAATCCTCCGTAAAAATTTCCCTTTCTGACGTCGTCCCATCCGAGCTTTTCATCCATGTACAGAACGAAAATCGCCATCATAATGTAGAAACCAAATCGTTCCCACATTTCGGTGAAGAACAGAACCATCAGCCCCCGCGGGTGATTTTTGAACATGAAGACCCTTTTCAAAGCAATGCCTAGATTGGCTTTCAGCGTTCAGCTGTCAGCTGTCTTTCATCCTTCATCCCTTATCCTTCATCCCTCATTCTTCATTCTTCATCCTTCATCCCTCAACCCTCACCCACAATCGGTCTGGCACTGTTCCCGCATGAACTGGGAAACGTAATACGGCCCACCCGCACCACGGCCCGTGGTGCCACTGCATTTCCATCCCACGAAAGATTGTCCACCCACAACGGCCCCCGTCGAACCGCCGCGAATCCGGTTGGCATAGAGAACGCCTGATTCCATCCGATTAAAAAAAGTGGCAACCTCTCTTCGATCTTCGGTGAAGATGCCTGCTGTCAGGCCATATTCACTGCTATTGGCAACCTCCAGCGCATCCTCCAGACTCTCCACCTCCAGGATTGCCACCAAGGGCAGGAAGAGTTCTTCTTTGGCCAAGCGGTGAGTGCGGGAAACATTGTCGACAATTGTCGGTTCCACAAAATATCCCTTGGCGCCATCGCCATCGGCGATCACACGGCCGCCGGCAATGACACTACAATCCTTTTGTGCCAGACCAGCCGCCTCTTGAAATCTTGCATAGGCTGCCTGATTGATCACCGGCCCCATGAAGATTTCTTTCTTGCGAGGGTCACCCGTGTGTAGGGCTTTGGTTTTCTCGATCAGCAGGCGGTTGAATTCCGCCCTGACCTTTTTATCCACCAGCACTCGCGAGCAGGCACTGCATTTCTGGCCGGAATAGCCAAAAGCCGAACGGGCGACTCCTTCCGCTGCCTTTGCCAAATCGGCCTGGCTGGTTACGATGATTGGATTTTTGCCACCCATTTCCGCAATATACGGGCGCGGTCCTTTGGCTAGAGCTTTGCGGAAATTATCCATCCCGGTTTCAAAAGAGCCGGTAAACACAAACCCATCGACATCGTCATTCTCAATCAATGGCGCTCCCACACTGGCGCCGCTTCCGGTGATGAAATTAAGCACGCCTTTGGGCAGGCCGGCATCCCGGAGTGCTTCATAGACCATATAGCCAACCAAAGGACAATCTGAGGAAGGCTTGAGCACCACCGTGTTCCCCGCCACAATTGCGCCCACCGTCATGCCCGTGGTGATGGCAACCGGGAAGTTGAAGGGGGAAATTACTGCCCATACGCCGAAGGGCTTGAGGATGCTGGCACAATTTTCCTCCGGGAAGGGCTTGCCCATTGTGACATGGTATCCCTTGTTCTTGATCAGCTGGGATGCATAATAATCCAGGAAATCCGTGGCCTCGTCCGCATCGATGCTGGCTTCGAACCGGTTCTTGCCCGCCTCGAGGGTCAGGGCCGCCCAAAAGTCATATTTTCTTTTGCGGAAAATGCCCGCCGCCTTCTTGCATAGTGCGGCCCGGTCAAGATAGGGGACCTCCCTCCAACTCGCGAAAGCTGCTTTTGCCGCCGCAACCGCGGCATTCACATGGCCGGCTGTGCCTTTTTGAAATCGGCCGAGGCAGAGGTTAGTGTCAACCGGGCTGGTTGAGGCAAACTCACCCAAATCCGAAAAAAATTCGTTCCCATCCACAACTAAAGGATAGCTTCGGCCTGCATTTTTTTCGGTCCTGGCTAATGCTTGTTCATATTTCCGGTCAACCACAGCCTCTTTGCCAGCGAGCGTTGCACGATAATAACTATGTTCATTTTTAAATGCCATGATATCCTCCAATTCTTTCCAAACCAACTCGGTAAAATCAAACGCTGAAGATGTGGAGGCAATTCCACCATCGATATTAACCTCGTCACGCCAATCAATCTTTTAAGACCACTCTGCAATGATCACTGGTGACAACATACGAAGCGCGAACACTCTCATCTTTGGGATTCAGCACCACCCAAACGGCTTCTTCACAACTATCAGCCCCCATCCGATCGTGAGCCAGCACCTTATTGTAAACGATGCGCCTGCCCTCCTTATTAAAATAACAACAGAGCCAATCTTGGTTCGTACGATTATCAAAAACAACGGCCGCGTATTTGCTCAGGTTGCCCGCCTTCCAAATGATTTTTTCTACTCTTGCGGATGATTGGAGCTTGAGCTGCCGGTAGATGACCGGTTTCACCTTGAACTTGCCGGTGACGAGACGGTGGATCAAATCATATCCCTTGGGATCGTAACCCTTCAGCCATTCCGGACCGGACTTCATCTCGCTATTGGAACGGGGCCAATCTCCGCGCCCACCCAAATACCACATCACCATTTCAGCGATGTATTCCGTCGAATTGGCCGCCGCATAACATTTTTCCCACAATCCCTTTCCAGTGGACTCGCGATATTGCCGCTCGATTTCTTTAAACACATTCATCGATAGGCCATAGTGATGAATGGTGTGAGTGAATTCATGACTGCAAATATCGCGACCGAGATACCGATCCGTCGTCAGCTTGAGAAGGTTCTCTTCGCCACAACTGGCAAACAGATCGCTGATTCCGCGCGTCCGCTTGTCGATGTCGTTGTTCCCATCAAAGGGCTTGCCCTTCCAGTAATTAAGGTAGGGCAAGTCTGATGTCATCTGGTCCCTCCCTATGATTTGCAGCTCGACACCGACAGACCTGAGATTTTGGAGAATCACTGGATTGGCATCGAGCAGCTTCGCCAGCCGGCGCCATGCTTCTTGCAGAGCTCCGTCGGACACGGCAATGCCCGACTTGATGGGAAGGCCGCGATAATTGCATTGTTTGGCCAAGAAGCCATGCTGGGGAGGCTCGATGGTTTCGATTACCGGTTCTGCTTTGGTGGATTTTAGGGGATCAGGTGCAGCCCGGCCAGGTGGTGTGAAAAGGAAGAGGGGAAAAATCAAAATCGCCGAGGAAATTGGAATCAAAAATTTCATCTGCATTTTTCGATGGATTTTTGTGGGATTGGCCAGTGAGACTGCAGAAGGCCTCTTTTTGCCTCTCTGGATTTCATCCGCCCTTATTCCATTCTTACTCGGCAAAGATCTTGTCGCAAGCAGGGGAATAGATCAAGCAGAGAATGCTGCCTGCGGAAGCATGTTTTAGGCGCCGACCGCGGGGGGCTGTTGAAGACAGAAGCAGGAAGTGTCGGCAAATTGGTCGCCATACTGAGCGTTTTCCCGCGAGCGTGGGCTTTTGGCGAAGCAACCAAATTTAAGCCTTGTCGGCATGATCAATCCATTCGTCATCCGCCCAATCGGGCCAATGCGGGCACTTTTCCATCTCCAAAGGCCCACACCTCGTGCGGGCTTCGGTTGGTCGCCCGCACTCAATGTGGCTACCAGATTCATTTTGCAAAAAGTGCGAAGTATCAACGAGCGATCAGCGGAGTGGGCACTGGGTGCACACTCGTGGAGAAAGCAAAATGGGCCAGGCGAATCACTCGCTGGCGCTTCGTGCTTATTTGCCGAGCATGGTTGCTTCGCTTCACCGTCACAAGAACGCAATGTTTCAAGGAGCGACGGACCGGATGTCATATCGAATCCCACCCACAAAGAGAGGGATTATCCACTTCCCTCCCTGCGGCACCCGCGGTAATAGCTTTTCTCCTACCATTTTCCCATCCACATCAAAAGCTTGAATCTGCAATTGGGAAGCTTCATTGAGACGGGAAATCACGGCCCTGACGTCATCCAGGCCAAAGGGACTCTTCAGGGGAGACAAAACAAGACGCGAAGCGCCATCAATTACGATAATGGATAGACCCTCCCCAGCTGGCAGCGGACGCGCCGCCACGCTTCCATCACTGCCCAAGCCATCCAATTCGCGATAAGTGCCGCGTCCGTCCAGGAAAATATAAGCAGACGAACTGACCCTGTCGTATCTCCGCCCTCCTTCGAGAAGCGATCCCGAAAGGAACTCTTCCCCTTGAATAGCCAACCAGCCAAAAGGCGGCAACAAGTATCGTTTCCCATTCAAGTCCAAGCTCCAGTTCTCTTTTTTGTTTCCGTTCACCCAAACTTCGAGTCCATTCTCATAACGGATCTGCAGCTGGCTTCTCTTCCACTCACCGCTCAAAAATGCTTCAGAAGAAGAAATCAATCCCTTGGCCCCGCTATAGCGAATCGTCTCCGGCTTTTCCATCAGGTAGCGGCTTTGCAGCTGTTGAAGCGAATAATAAGATCGGCAGGCCTGCCGGATTCCATGCTGCTCTTCCACCAGCCAGCCCATGTGTCCATAGGCGATAGTGGCGGCGATGAACTGGTCAATGCTCTTGACAATGTTTCCCGGCTTATCCCAAATTTTATTGTCATGAAAGAATTGCGCCGTCCAAGGCACACCGATATCCACCGTGAGTGGGTGCATTTTTAATAAGTCAAAGTGAGGCAAGTAAGGATATTTCCAGAGTTTCAGGCCGCTGTAAGTCAATCCATAGTTGCCGGTGGTTAATCCGGCATAGAGCCACTGGTGATTTCCTTCCGACCAACAGTGGCCGTCATAGACCGACTGATCATGCAGCAAAAGCTCGCCATAGGCATAAAACGTGGCGGCAAAAGTACCGGCTCCCGGAACACGAACATCATAATCGCACCGTTCCCATGGGCTCACGGAAGTGTGCACATCCGTATAAGCCGCGTTGGACTTATATTTTTCCACAATTTTCGGGGCCAACTGCCGATCCATCTCCACCGCAAAAAGCGCCTTGGGTGAATAGCAGCGAGGCCAGGCCCGGATCAAATCTCCCTTGCCGTCGCGCATCACCATATCCGGATCCCAAAAAGCATTGACCGGAGCATAATCGGTGTAGTTTGTATAAAGCCCGGAACGCCAGCCCAGGGCTTTTTGGGCCTCCACATACTTTTGCAGGGCCGCGTCGCCGCCCTTGGCCGGAGATGCCATGGTGCGAAAGGTAAAGCTTTCCCCCTCGTTTCTCCAGGTGATTTCATGGTTGCATTGAGTCAGCATCTCAATGCCATAGGCCCGCAATTTCCGGGAACGCGACTGTTCTACCGCATAATCTTTAGGGCCCCAGCTTTCCTGCCAAAGCCTCGTCCCAGCTTCTTTTCCTCTGGCAGCCGGAGGATTGGGGATGGTGGGCAATGTTTCTTCAAAGGATTTTGAAAAAGTCAGGAATGCTCTTTCAAATAACCCATTCCGTTTCCCATCAGTCGTGGGCAGATATCGAACTCCGCCATTTAACTGGACGATCCCTTGTTTAATCTTGTCCAAAGCATAAGGCTCCGAGGCATTGGAACGATACCAATCCATCCAGACACTGGCAAAGAATGGTTGTGTTCCCTTGCCCATCAGGACATTCAGGTGATGCCCGCCATAATTCATGAAGGGCAGCAAGATTAACTCCGGCGCCGGCACCTCTTGAATGGTCCCATAGGAAAGGGCTTTTGCCTTTCCGTCGGGGCAGATGACATCCAACACCAGGCTCTTCTGCCATAGACGGCACGCCATATCCACACGAGCCTCCCCTGAAGAGAGTAAAACTTTCCAGGCGGCTGTCAATACCTCGCCTTCCCGTTTTGCTCCCAACAACTCGATCCGGCGGGGTTCTTCTCCAAATTCCACCCCGGCGCCCGACCAGGCACGGCCTACTCGTTTCCCATCGATACGAACTTCGATGCCCCGGAAAAACGGCTGAACCGTCGAGACCGTATATTCCACCACTCCATCGCTGCCCTTATATCTGAACAAATTATTAGGCCCATTCTGCTCCACCATTGTGCGAAATTCTTTGGTCAGATTCTCCGGCAGGATGGTCTCTTCACGAGTTGGGAACGGGAGACGGCCCGGCCCGCTATTGGCTCCTACCGCCTGTCCGGGGAACATATCGATTCCTCTTTGGGGCCGAGGTTCAAAGGAAATGGGGCGCGGAGATTCCTGGAAGAAGGCCAGATCCTCAAAGTAGAGTTCCCGATCCTGTTTGTTGGCGCAACCGCGAATTTGAATCCCTGCAAAGCGCAACGGCCTTTTCGTCTTCCAGTCTGAAGGGAGGATGCGGTGGATCAGCCACCATTCTTTCCAGCGTACGGAATCCATTTTCAGAGTGAGCATTTCTCCGCTGCTATTTTGAAGGAGCAAAGACAACTCAACCTGAGGAGTGGATGGATCCGGCTCCCAGCCCCAGTTGTTGCCATATACCCAGAGAGTCACCGCGGACACAGGCTCAGGTATCGAAATGGGCCGGGGCGGCAAAAGACGGATTTCGCTCTCTTTCGATTGTCCCCGGTAAGACAAACGGGCAACCGTGGATTCCCAAAGGCGCTGCCGCACCGATTCGCTCAATTCTCCGGCTCCTCCATTTTTTCCCTCAAGCTTCCAACCGCTAAGAGAGTCGAAGTTCACCAGCGGAACGTGCGCCGGCTGCCGCTTGGCCATGACCATTTCGTAAGGACGCTCGCCTGGAACCTCTCCAGCCGCCAACGGCTTGGCCGCGGCATGAAAGACACGAGCGGATTCTTTTTTGCCCGTCTCAGCCAGAATTTTACCCGTGCCCATAAAGATTAAAACGAGAAAAAAAGAACAGAAAAAAAATAGCCTTCCGAGACTGGGTTTGTGGCAAGCGTTCATCATGGTCTCCCTAGAAAATCAAAATTGGGCAAAGGTGGAGCGGGCACTCTGTGCACGCTGGCTCGGCAGGCCAGGCTGGCCAGGCGACGCGCGAAGGATCGCGCGTCCCACCTTGGTTTCATCTTCTTGTTGTGCCAGCCATGCTGGCATTGAGAGCCTTCACTGAAAATTCCCGCGGTGCGGCAAGCCAGAGCCGATTGTGGCCCGGTTCTCGGCTACAGGCTCGCCCGAATCCCAATGGCCGTGCGGATCCTGCGCAACACGTCGCCCTTCGGGCACCCCTTCTCGTCCGAGTGGAATTTGTGTGGCACAGCAACCATGAAGGGCTGGTTACTTTTTCCCGTCGGAATGAAGGGCCTCGATCAAAACACCGAGGGCTTTTTGGCTGTCAAAATAAATATAGTCCCCATCATCGCTGTCATAACGCCCCTTATGGATGACCGGAAAACCTTCCTTCTCCAATGCCTGCGTGGCTTTGGCAGGATCCACCACTTGGAATCCAAGGTGGTGAACCCCTTCCCCCCTCTTATCAAGAATCTCTTTCCAACTGCTCCCCTCGCCCACCGGCTGCAGCAATTCCAGCACGACCTGTCCCAGATTGAAGAAGGCCAATTTCACCTGGCCTTCAGAGGGTTTCCCGCGATAGGTCATCTTCACTTCGTGTCCAGGTCGAGTAGTCTTGATTTCAGGAACAGGCATCCCCAACAGTTCGGACCAGTGCTTGCTTGCGGCCTCAATATCGCGAACCACAATGGCAACCTGAATCACCTTCTTCAAACCCGGGTCGTGATATTTTTCCTGCGCAGAAGCTGACTTCACCCAACCAAAAAAAGAGACCATACAGATCAAACCTGCGGCTGCAATCAATCGTTTCATGTGACTTCTCCTTAGGGAAAATAGATGAATTTACGCATTACGGATGGGCCGTGTTATTGAAAAGGCCCGGTAATTGTCTATGACCGCATGCTTTTTCGGCATCGGTGCCGGATCCGCGACAAATAAGAAAAATGCTAAATCAGGATCTCACCCATCGCCTCCAATGGAATTGGGTATTATCCCACGGGCCGCCATTTTTCGGGAAGGCTTCTGATCACCTGAGCTACCCATTCGTCGATGGGGCTATCCGGTAAAATCATCCCCGCCCGGCATTGCGAGAACTCCACGAACTGAAGATGCATGGGACGAACCGTGGTGCGGTACTGATGAACCACTGATTCAATGGTTCTCCCCCGTTCCTTTATATCCCGCTCCAGCCGACGCAAGACGCGGATATCGGGGGGGACATCCAGAAAAACCTTTAGGGGAGCATGAGAACATAACCTGAGATCGTGAAGGATCATGGTGCCCTCATAAATGAGGATTTCCGCTGGGGGAACTACCTCAGAGCCAATGCGTCTGTGGGTGACAAAACAATAGCGCGGCACGGCGGCTTCCCGCCCATGTTTCAGCCGAATCAGATGTTCGATCAGAACATCCCAATCCAGGGAATCCGGGTGATCGAAGTTGTAGTCGGACGCCCGATTTTTCCATTCCGGCGGAAGATCTTTGTAGTAGGAATCCTGGGTAATGATCCGGCTAGTCCGGGGGAGAAAGGCGTCGGCCAGTTTATGCGCCAGAAAGGTCTTGCCGCTTCCGCTCCCTCCGGCAATGGCAATAATCAGCGGACATGTTCTCATTGGAGTCTTAATTCATCTTCACCGATCAAGCGGAAACAATTAGGGCCGCGGATGGACGCGGATAATCACGGATTAAAGTCGAGAATAAACTCATCTCTTCGCGTTAATCCGTGATGATCCGCTGCCGAAAGATTCTGCATGAAAATCTACGATCAAGGCACGATTTACAGCACAACTCCCGCGATGCAGGCTGAAAGGAAATTGGCCAGGGTTCCGGCAATCATGGCTTTAAGTCCCAGTGATGACAGGTCATGCCGCCGCGAAGGAGCCAGTGCGCTGATTCCGCCAATTTGAATGGCAATTGAGCTGAAATTCGCAAATCCGCATAAAGCAAAAGTGGAGATCACAAAAGAGCGGGGATCCATAGTGCCACCAATCTGCCCCAACTTCAGGAATGAGACAAATTCGTTCAAGACCATGCGGGTCCCCAGCAGATTCCCCACCTGAAATGAGTCTTTCCAACTGACTCCCATGGCCCAGGCTACGGGCTGAAAAAGCACTCCAAGAACCTTCTGCAGGTTTTCCGGAAAAACATTTGCCGCCGGCTGCAGGATCCAACCCATGGAAGGAAATTGGCTGGTCCAGCTGATCAAGCCGGCGTGAACGGCTCCCAGCAAACCATTGGCCAGGGCTACTAGGGCGATAAAGGCAATCAGCATGCCGGCCACATTAAAAGCCAGGTGCAATCCTTCAGATGCGCCACGGGCCGCGGCATCAATCACATTGACATCGGTCGTGGCGGGGCGCACCTTGATTTCTCCGCTGGTTTTGGGAATTTCGGTTTCAGGAACCAGGATCTTGGAGATCATGACCGCCCCTGGAGCGGTCATGACCACGGCAGTTAAAAGATGAACCACATCCACGTGCGCTATTAAAACGTAAGCTGCCATGATGCCACCTGAGACATGCGCCATCCCAGCGGTCATGATGGTCATCAGCTCCGACCTCGTCATCTCGGCCAAGTAGGGTCGGATGGTCAGGGGGGCTTCGGTCTGCCCCATGAGGATGCTGGCCGCCACGGAAACCGATTCCGCGCCGCTGACTTTCATGAATCGGCGCATCGCCCGGGCCGCCAGATTCACCACCAACTGCATCACGCCCAAGTAATATAAGATGGCAAAAATGGAGGCCACGAAGATGATGGTGGGAAGCACCTGAAAAGCAAAGACCACCCCCAGGCTTTTCTCTCCTTCGGCACTTGCCAATGGACCAAAAACAAACTTGGCTCCTTCTCCGGCGTAAGAGATCAAGCTATTGACTACTTCCCGCATGAAAATAAAAAAGCGGGCCACCAGATTGAATTTGAGCAGACAGAGAAAAGCTACCGCGGAAATCATCCAACCTAGGTATTGGTCCCAGGTTTTTTCACTGCGCAGAATATAAAAAAGGTAAAACAAAATGATCAACAGGAGGCTAAATACTATTCCCCCGCCTGGGATCCAGGCCAATTGAGAGCTGATCCATTCCCCCTTGAGCACCATCAAGGCAAAGAGAATTTGCAGGCTGACGCCCCAGAAGACCGTCCGCCAATGGATGGCCCTTCGGTTGGAGGAGAGCGCAAACGCAATCCCCAACAAGACAATAAAACCGATTAAGCCGCTGAGCCTTTCCATGCCACCTCAATCGTTCCTTGATTTTAGCCCACAACCCAGGGGATCAAATCGTATGAATCAAAGCGTGAAGTGTAGCACGATTTTCTTTCAGGATTGAGCCATAAAAAACAGCGATTTGACATGCATTAGCCGTGCAAAGCGAAAAAGCGCGAAGCGTTAGCGAGTGATCAGGGTGGCCGCCTGGGAATCGCAAACCAAGGCCTGTGGAGCTGGGCCGATCGCTCGTTGGCACTTCGCGCTGTTGGCATGGTAAAATAAAGCCACCATGCAAATCGAAGAACAATGTTCCGAAAGGAGCAAATAAAAAAAGGCCAGCACTCCTATGCTGGCCTTTTTGGTCTTACTACTGCCAAAGAGTCTTAAGCCGCGGCACTCTCCAATGGTTTGACCTCAATTTTCCTGGAAATTGCCACGGTGGTTCTGGGCACGCGAATTTCAAGGACGCCGTTTTTGAAATCGGCAGTCACCTCCTCCGGGTTGGCGTCTTTGGGCAGAGGATGAGTCTGTTCGAACATGCCATAGTGAAAACTTTTGGCGTACCAATCCCCCTGGTCGACTTGGTTGGGCCGCTTGCGTTCGGCTTTGATCTTTAGAAGATTGTTTTCAACGGAAAGATCGATATCCTTCTGTTCAATCCCCGGTAAAGCGACTCGATATACCAGATGATTATCTTTGCTGAAGACCTCAGTCTCGAAGAGGGAATCAAACTGATTAGGCTTCGGCATTTCCACGTTTCCATCATTGAAAAACGAGGCGATGATATTGTCTAAACCGCAATCCACCGCGGCAATCTCATTCATAGGCATTCTGCGCATCAGTGTGAACATTATTGTTCTCCTTTTATACTCATAGCCATTAATTGTTGGCTTTATGATTCCTACACTATATATAAGATCGGCAAGTGAGATTGTCAAAGAGGTGTGTTTTGAAGATTGCCGGCTATTCGGCAACCCCAGCCGTGGCCTTCAGAGCGCCGAGCGAATACCATGGTTCAGTCACTAGTTTTTGCTTCCCCAACAGACCTGTTTCAAGAAGAGGCAATCGTTGAACCTCTCGCCCAGCATGGTGAAAACACGGGCCCATCCACGCTAGTTGCGGATCAGGGCAAAGCCTGAGATGCCTCCGAACCGTATCTGTTGCCTTGTTGTCGTTTGAAGTCTGCATGGGCTTTACAACTTAGCCGGAGATTGTTCCGGTAGGAGAGATTACCCACCAAGCTGATCAGCGGCTGGCGGTGTCCCCACAGACTGGCCCACACCCGGCGTAGAATGTGCGGCATGGAGTAGAAGCTCCGGTCGCAGGAGATCATCTCTTCGATGACAGCGTCCAGAGACAGATGCTTATACCGGGCCACGGGATAGGTTAGCGTGTAGTATTTCCAGTCTTCCGGGAACATGTCGAGCGCGATGCGTCCCTCTGCGTTCATCTGCTCCCAGAGCTGCGTGCCGGGCAAGGGCGTCAGAAACAATACATTGAGATTGTCCACTCCGTACCGGCTGGCCACTTCGGCGGTACTTTGGCCGATGCCTGGTCGGTCAATGTCCAAACCCAGGATAAAGGAACCTACAACCAGTATGCCGTGCCGCTGGATGCGCCGCACGGAGGCGCGGAAATCCCGGCCCTTCAAAAGATTGAATTTCTTGCCGAGCTCCCGAAGGCCTTCCGGCGTGGGGGATTCAAAACCGACGAAGACGCCGCGGCACCCGGCCTTCGCGGCCAAGGCCAGAAGTTCTTCGTCATCGGCAAAATTGATGGTGGCTTGGGCAATCCATTTCTTTCGCAGGTTCGCCTGGTCCATGGCGCGGAACAGCTCCTTGGCGCGGGCGATGTGATCAGGGCGCGTGCCGACGAGGTTATCGTCCACCACGAGAACATGTTTCTCACGGATCGTCTGGAATTCCCGCACGACATCCGGAATGGGGCGCTGACGGTAACGGGCTCCGTTGAACGCCGTCACACTGCAAAAGGTGCAGTTCAAGGGACAACCGCGCGTAGTCTGAATGGCTCCGAAGGCATATCCCGTGGCCAGCAAATCATGACGGGCAGGAGGGATATTGTTCATCTCGGCGAGTCCACCTTCATAGTGGCGCTTCAGGCTGCCCTGCCGGGCATCTTTCAGGACCTGCGGCCAGATGCCCTCAGCTTCGCCCGTGACGACTGAGTCCACCCGCTCCATGACCTCGTCAAGGCACATCGTGGCGTGAATGCCCCCCATGATCACGGGTACTCCCAGGCGCCGGAAGTGCGTGGCCACTTCATAAGCGCGGTTTGCCTGCGAGGTGAATGCGGTAATGCCCACCAGATCCGGACGAGCCATGGCTTGATAATCTGGCGCGCCCAGGTTTTCGTCTACAATCAGGATTTCCCACTCCGGAGGGGTCAGGCCCGCGAGAACCATCAGGCTGAGCGGTTTCCAGACCCGGTAACGGTTCCAGCGGCTCTCTTTGATATTAACGATGCTGACAAGCGGGTTGGAGGGGTTGATCAGAACCAGTCGCATGGCGTGCCTCCACTCATGGTGGGTGTAATCAAAAGTGAGCGGTCATGAGAGGGCGCTTACGGCGGTGACGGCGGTCACACAAGCGGCATCCGCGAAAATCATAGACGGACGGTTCGGCGAACTGTCCCTGCCTCTTCGTCAATGTGGGTCAATACTGCCGCAGTCACTGCTCTGAGTTTGTGCCATATTTCGTCATTCTCTCACTTTTGATTGTACTCGCTCATTGTTAGGGATTTGCTCCTTCTTCTTCACAATTTTACCTTCCTGTAAAAAACTTTTTTCGTCATTTCCGCTGCCATGATATAGGCAATTATAATACCTCCTATGAGCAGAGGGAACGAAATTGGCAGCGGAGCGAATCCAAATATTCTACCCAGCGATGTGAAAGGCAAAATCAGCGTCACCCCAACGATTAGCAGTGTTGCTATTAACAGGTATTTCGCCGGTCTGCTCCGGAAGAATGGTTTCCGGCTCCGAATGACCAGCACAATTAGTGAGGCTGAAATGACGGACTCCAGAAACCAGCCGGTTCTGAATTGATCCTGAGTTGCATGGAGAATGAAAAGAAGCACCCCAAAGGTGAGATAGTCAAACACTGAACTTACCATACCGAAGGTAATCATAAATTTGCGGATGGCTTTGATGTCCCAGCGCCGGGGATGATCGACCATCTCATTATCTACTCTGTCCGTGGCGATCGTCATCTCAGGGAAATCGGTCATCAGGTTCGTGAGCAGAATCTGCTTGGGCAGCAAGGGAAGAAACGGCAGAAAGAGGGACGCTCCGGCCATGCTGAACATGTTTCCAAAATTGGCGCTGGTCGCCATGAAGACATACTTGAGTGTGTTGGCAAAGGTCGTCCTGCCTTCACGCACGCCCTGCACCAGAACACCTAGATCCTTTTCGAGCAAAACGATATCGGCGGCTTCTTTGGCAACATCCACCGCGCTTTCAACAGAAATGCCCACATCGGCAGCATGGAGCGCCGAGGCATCATTGATGCCGTCTCCCATATACCCGACGACATTTCCAGCTTTCCTGAGAGCCAGGATGATGCGCTCTTTTTGATTGGGTTCGATCTCGGCGAAGACATCCACGTCCAGCCACTTGTTGAAGAAGCGCGTCATCGCTCATCTGACGGAGGTCTGGACCCGTGAGGATTTTTGTATTCGATAATCCCATCTGCTGACTGACGTTGGCTGCGACCAGGTGGTTGTCTCCAGTGATGATCTTCAGCGAAACGCCAAGGTTTTTAGGCTGGCTAATCGTCTCGACGATGTCGGGTTTGGGCGGATCAAAAAGAACGAGGAATCCTAAAAATGTCATGCCCGCTTCGTGGTCTTTGCTGATGCCGCGACTCCGATCCCATATTCTTGTAAGCGACGCCCAGCGTCCGGAAGCCCTTACTGCTGAACTCCTCAAAGTGCTGCTGGATTCGGTCCCGCACTGCAGCAATATCGACGACGGTTCCCATCTGCGGTTTCCGCCGATGAACAGACAGCGAGCACATTTTGCAGCGCGCCTTTGGTCACCATCAGATGCGTATCGTCATGTGAAACCAGGATACTCAATCGCTTGCGGAGAAAATCATACGGGATTTCGTCCTGCTTCTGGTAGCCGGACAGGTCAAACTGGCGATGGGTGCGGATGGCTTCATCGATCGGGTTCGTAAAGCCTGTTTCGTAAAAAGCATTGAGATAAGCATAGAGAAGGACTTTATCGCTTGGATCGCCTTCCACATCAAGGGCGGATTGGAACTGCACGATTCCTTCGGTCAGGGTGCCGGTTTTATCGGAGCAGATCACGTTCATGCTGCCGAAGTTTTCAATCGAAGCGAGCCGTTTGACGATCACCTTCTCTTGAGCCATCCGTTTGGCGCCATGGGCAAGGTTGATGCTGATAATTGCCGGCAGTAGTTGCGGGGTCAGCCCAACAGCGAGTGCCAAGGAAAAGAGAAATGAGTCCAGTACCGGACGTGCCAAATAGACGTTGATGGCAAAGATGGCCACCACCAACACCAGCGTGACTTCCATGAGGAAATAGCCGAATCGCCGGATGCCGTGTTCAAATTCCGTTTCCTGCGGCCTGAGTTTCAGCCGCTCGGATACTTTGCCGAACTCGGTTTCCTTGCCGGTGCGAACAACCAGCGCCTTGGCGCTGCCGCTCACCACATGGGTTCCCATCCAAAGAGCGTTGGTCCGCTGACCCAGCGGTGTCTCTGCCGGCAAGCACCGCGACCACTTTTTCCACCGGGAAGGTTTCACCCGTCAGCATGGCTTCATCGACGAAAAGATCTTTGGATTCCAGAACCAGGCAGTCTCCGGGAATGATATCTCCGGCGTTCAGGATGACGATATCTCCCGGCACAATCTCTTCGACCGGAATTTCTTTGGGATCTTCCATCGCGCAGCACCGCCGCTTTAATTTGCACGATGGAAAGCAACTTCTCCACGGCATTTGTTGCGCCGCGCTCCTGCCAAAATCCCGAGCAAGCCGCTGACGAGGACAATGAAAAGAATAATTAACGCATCCACCGGATCATGCAAAAAAAATGACAATCCTGTTGCAAAGAAAAGAATGAGAATAATAGGACTTTTGAATTGAGCCAGCAGGAGCGTCAATACATCCGACCGCTTTGGGGGCTTTAGGAGATTAGAGCCATAGCGGGCGAGCCGCCTTCTCGCCTCATCGCCAGTCAATCCTTCCTTGGCGGTGGAAAGTTCGTGTAGCATTTCAGCAGTGGATATGCTCCAAAAAGACAAAGAGTGTTGATTCATATTATTTTCATTTTATTGGCAAACTCTATTTTAAAAAGCGTTGGTGAACTTTTGCCGCAATCTGACGGTCCGTCATCTTGTCCACTGTTTCCATACCGATGATGCGTCCCCTGAGTCCTTTGCTCTCCAAACGCTTTTTGAGCTCGCCCTTTGCCTCACCAGGACCAAAGATTAGAATAGTCTCTGCATCGTGAATACACGCGATTACCGCATCGTAGAATATGTTGAGATGTCCCGTAAACCCTCTCTCACGGCTGTCGTCTGCCGGAACTAGCAGTGCTTCATGTGGACCCTTGAGAGGTGAACCACCAGAACGGCGGAGCTGTTTTTCCACCTTTGACACTATTAGTCTTATTTCCTCCCCTTGGTCCGTAACCACCACAATCACAGCCTTCCTATGGTCCATCCACAAACCCACTTCTTTTTTCATCGGTTCCTCCTTCGCAGATGAGGTTCACCTGACTTCTTCAAGGCAAGCTGTGCGGCCAGCGCTGCCTCGCCGACTGGCAGTGGCCCCAGCAACGGGGAGCCCCGGCCACAAAGGCTTACCGGCCAATCAAGATCAAAAAACCAGCAGCGATAGCGAGCAGAGCCAGTATCGAACCGATGGCTGCAATTGGGATGCTGACCACGTGCAGTAGGCCCGTCACGATGAGCCAGATCGCCAGCAAGAGCATTCCCATGTTCTTGGTCAATTTCATGTGGTTTACCTCCTCTTGTGAGAATTGCCATTGGCCATGGCAGAAACAAAAATTGAAATCATC
>CAWDMN010000022.1:0-73443 GCA_963803155.1 uncultured Acidobacteriota bacterium | reverse complement strand
TGGAAGAGTATCCGAGATCAATGGCCGGCCTCTTCGAGACTTCGATATCAATATATCCAATGTCAGCGAAAGAGATGGACAAGTCCATTTAGTTATTCTTTAGCAAAGGATGAGCAGGGACATTACCAGTTCATCAATTTGCCGCCGGGACGTTACATCATCAGTGTCGGCGGATCCTACCCTAATAGCATTCCGGGGAAAATTATTGTTGCCAACCGCACCCCAGTCACTTACTACCCAAATGTTGCGGATCAAGACAAGGCGAAGGTCATTGAATTAGCTGCAGGCGCAGTTGTTGACGGCATTGATTTTGTCTTGGTTCAGGCCAGGCCAAAGTATTTGGCGCGACGGGACGGGTGGTGGATTCCAAGACTGGCGCGCCGGTTGCCAACATGGAAATCAAGCTTTTCGTCCAGGAAGATGATACCTACGTCGAAAAGGAAACTTCCCGGCCCGCCGATTCCACCGTTACAGGGGATGTCATTATCGAAGGCCTGATGCCCGGACGATATGAAGTATATGCTTTCAGCCACGGCTATCCGAATTACTACAGCAGATCCGTTCCTCTCGAAATTGTGGACAAAGATTTGAAGAGAGTCGACATCAAGGCCCTACCCGGAGCTACTATCTCCGCCCAAACAAAGGTAGAGGGGAATTCTGATCCAGCCTCTCTAGCCCGGCTAATGGAGACGAGCATCAGCGTCGAGGTGGAAATGTTGGACCAAACTGAAAAACCCAGATTCATCGGCCCTTGGACTCTCAATCCTGACGGCAATCTTCGAATTCAGGGGATTACCACCAGGAAGTGCCCAGTTTACCCTTTATCATCGACCCAGCGCCCAACATAATTTCTCGCTTCAGCGGGTTGAAAGGGATGGGGTAGTTCAATCTGGAAAAATCGAACTTAAGGAAGGTGAACTGGTGAGTGGGATCCAGTTGGTGCTCTCCCAGGGGACAGGAGTCTTGCATGGGCAAGTGAAGGTCCAGGGAGGAGAACTGCCCGCTGGTTCGAAGTTTTATATCAATGCCAGACGACAAATAGATCCCGCCATCCGTGGAGCAATTGCCCAGGTTCCCGTCGACATGCGGGGGGGCAATTTTTTCTTTGACAACCTACCGATAGGAAACTATGTCGTTGAAATGCTCCCCCACTTTCCTCGAACCTATTTTCAGAACCACCCCCTTTGGCGTCGTCCCTATCGAGTCCAACAAACGGCGACAATCAGTGAAGGGGGCGATACTGAAGTAAACCTGACTTTTGATTTGGAAAAGTTGCCCAACAGGAAGCAGTTCCGTGCGGCCCTGATCTGGCCAAGCCAAAACCAAAAGAAGAAGTAACCACTCAGGTGGTAGCCAGTAGCCAGAATTCATTAGTCAGAATGAACTCGCCAGCAACGAGGTTTAATGCCCTTGTGGCGTGGCAAAAGGCTCATAAGTTTTGGCGCAATCTTTTAGAGGCCTATTCGTTGGCCATTCTGGATTCTGACTCCTGAATTCCGTCTACCTGAGTAGTTACAAGAAAAAAACATTAAACACAGAAGCCATAGAGAAAAATGAGGGGGAGAATCCTTCCAATTCGATTCATGTCAATATCAGGTAAGGTTAACAAGCATGCATTCCTCTGAGAGCCTTTCTCCGCGTCCCTCTGTGGCCTCTGTGCTTTTTTTTGTCACTGGATCGGTGGGAGGTCAAGGTAAACCATTACCTATCTCAGGGTGCCACGGGCAAAGCTGGAAAGCTTGCCCGTGCCTTCTGAACTTCGCTCGTGGGGGTCCTCGTGACGCGAGACAGCAGGGGGAAAGCAGCTTCATTTTTGAGCATATGTTTTACTGTCTGAATGATTACAGCAATCAATAAAAGGCGCATCATCTCAACCTTCCGAGGCAAGTTCATAAAACTCAAGTTGTTCTGCTGGTGCAGACTTCTCGGGTTGGTGCGAGACAGATCCCCTCCTTGAAAAACACGGGCAAGCTTTTCAGCTTTGCCCCATGACCTCCACAGAAAAATAGGTAGCATCGACTTTTATGATTCGCCAATTTGAAAAAGATTCTCCCGGCCATTCCATTGCACCGAATTTGTCTGCGGCGGATCGGTGAACTGATTCATGAGTGCTCTCTGACGCCAGTATTTCATATTGGTCTCCCTGAGTCACAGAAGTGAATGAATGAGATGCCAGCGAGGTGAACAGGTCAATCAATTAGGCGTGGCGCCTGATTTTCCCGGAGGCCAGCCGATACTGGATTCCGCTTCGATTGCGGGACAAAACCTGCAACAGGCCATGGATACGAAGAAAGTAGGTCATTCGTTGGGCCAGATAGGCGGGAATAGCCAATTCTTTGGCTAACTGGGTGGAATGAAAAACCTCGGGCAATTTAACTGGAAGCAAGCGGAGAAAGTCACGAGGCGTCTTGAAAAGTTCGCGTCGTTGAATTTCGATGAGCACCCTGTCTTGTATGCTCTGCCGGTTCGATCGCCGCCAGGCCCCGCGCCCATCGTTGCGGCGATGTTCCTCCTCCCGCGTGAGCAGAACTTCCAGGGAAAAGTGGGGATGAGCCGCCAAACCGCTCAGGAAAACCAACTCGTTATACCTCCAGCAGCTTGGGCCGGCGCGGGGAACGCCTCCGAGCGATCTCCCGCGTGCCGGAACGGTCGAATTGGACCAGGATTTTTTCCACGTATCGTGGTAACCAACCGGATGGGATAATCAGGGAGCAACCGTGCCAGCTTCAGTTTTATGGCGGAAAAAGCGGTCGTCTGAATTTCCACCAGCAGCGGTCCGCGCTGCACGTCGGCATACCATCGGCCAATCTTTACTTCCGTCGCAAAAGTGCCACCATCCGAATAAAGCCAGTTCAACTGTTCATGCAGATGGGTCTGGCTTCTTTGCTTTGAGTCGGGCGGAGGGATGGTTTCAGGGGATGGGAAAAACGTGGCTGCGAAGGATTTTTTCATAGTCTTGGGTAGATCAAATGGTTCATGCCCTCACGCTGGGATAAAAGTTCGAAATATGGGGTAGGATGCGTTGGGCCGCGGCTTATCAGGTCCGTCATCTGACGGATAACGTATCATCTGTGAAGCAGAGCCGCAGCGCCGATGCGTTACGCCCGTCTGCTGACGGACTAACGCATCCACAAAATTGCTCCATGGGAAACTCTGCTCAGGCCAGCCTCTCCTGAATCTCCGCCAGGCGGCGGGCAACTTGAAAGCCATGCGGACAGCGAACTGTGCAAGCTGGACGATCCTCGCCACGGGTCCGTCGGATTTTTTCAGGAAGAGTCAGGTATTTCTGGCGGCCCAGGTTGAATTGGCATAGGTCTGAGCATACATGCCGAAGCGCAGAATATGGGCGACTGGCAGCCCGGAGCGGCACTCCCTTTGTTCTTTCTAATTTTCATCGAGACTCTTCGGAATCCCCGGGCACCAATTCGGAATGTTTCTTCAAATGGTCCACCAACAAATCAATTTGTGTGTAAGCCACGGCGGTGTAAGTGTCGGCGGCGCCATAGTAAATGGCAATTCGGCCCGTCGCCGCATCCTGTAACGTGGCACAGGGAAAGGCTACATTGGGGACGAAGCGGTAGTCTCATATTCTTTTTCAGGAGTAAGCAAGTAGTTTTGGGTGCGATATAAAACTTTGGACGGAACTTCGAGGTCCAGCAAAGCCGCTCCGAAACTGTATACGAATCCATTACAGGTTCCAGTCACCCCATGATAGAACAAGAGCCATCCTTCCGTGGTTTCAATCGGGATTGGCCCAGCCCCGATTTTCACGTTTTGCCACCAGCCTGAGCCTCCGCGAGTCATGACTCTGCGATGTTTGCCCCAATAAATAAGATCAGGGCTTTCGCTCAGGTAAATATCCCCAAAAGGAGTGTGGCCGCTATCGCTCGGCAGGCTGAGCATCAGGTAATGACCGTTGACTTTGCGGGGAAATAGAACTCCATTGCGGTTAAACGGGATAAAGGGATTCTCCAGACGGACGAATTCCTTGAAATCCCTCGTCATTCCCAGTCCCAGTGCCGCGCCTCCGAAATCCGTGCACCAGACGATGTAGTAGACTCCATCCAATTTCACCAGCCGAGGGTCATAGGCGTAATTGGGACGATAAGGATTGCCTTGCTCATCTTTCCAGGCAATTTCCTCGTTCTCAATTTCCCATTTCAAGCCATCCCGGCTCCGGCCCGCATGAAGCAAGGCTTTCCCATGTTTCTGGTCCGCCCGGAACACTCCCGCAAATCCGTCCTGATAGGGGACCACAGCGCTGTTGAATATTCGGGCTGTCTTCGGAGTGGGATTCCAGGAAATGATCGGATTGGCGGTATGCCGCCAAATAACTTCGGAACATCCAAGGGGTCTCTCCTGCCAAGGGATGTTGTTCAACACGGGCCCAATAATTTTTATCATCTTGAAAAAGCCTCCTTCCCGCGGTTCAGTTCAAGTCTTTGGCATTTTGGCATAGAACGGGGGGATTTTTCTCGAATAATATCGGCATTGAGTGCAACCAAACATGACGTACAGAAGAAATCAATTGCAATGCCGTTCATTTTGAAGTGCGCGGACACGTCTGCGCACTCCCTGGAGTCTCAACATTTTTTGAAAGAACGGAATAGCTCAGGTTCAAGGTAATACTTGGTACCTTTTTTACAATCCTGAGAGTGCCTTGTCGCCTGATCCTGGCAAGAGCAGGGCAGGCCTTTCAAGGCCGGCTTCACGGATAACCTATTGCGGATGCGTCGCGTAGCGACGGTGGAAATTTGGCCAAACGGCTGGATCAAACGTCGCTACGCGACGCATCGGCCATGGGTCGCCGATTCCCGTGGGATAAATCCCACGGCTACCCTCAAATCCTCGCTATGCGAGGAATTCCGTCTATGGGCTCGTAAATAAATTACCGGTACAACTAAACTCCTCTCCTTACACAAGGTTGTTAAATCCGTCCTGGCGGAAGGGGAATGACGCGGCCGCAAGGCCGCATCAGGGGTGGTCTGAAGTCTTTGACTGGCGGGAAGCCGCAGCATTCGCACCACCCCGGCCTCGACTTCGTCTCGGCCACCCCTCCTCGTCCGAGGAGGGGACTTTTGAACTGGTATTTTACTTGCGATGCCTAACGACGAAAGCAATATCCATGGCAATCCTCTTTCGCATATTTTTCAGCCTCACAAGAACATAAAATCCCAGCGAAATTCCTCTGTATCCTTGGAGTGTCTTTTATTAATTGTAGCCTCTGCTTATCAAGGACTGTGCTCCATCCCGTTTTGCTCAACTTTGGCCTTTTTATTTTGCCCATTCAAGAAGGGAAAGATGTTGAAACTCCAGGGGAGTGCGCGGACTCGTCCGCCCCACTCCAAACGGATCCTCTCACTTTTTAATTTAACCCTTCGGGTTCAGTCCCCCCCTGAACGATTGCCTTTTAAATGCACCCACTGGGTGGTAAGAAAATATTTTTCCGTTAAAATGGACTAGCAGTCTAAATAAATGACCGCTGAGTCATTTTCGAAAGGATGCCTCGATGGTGAAGACGAAGCGGGAAATTGTGGTAGAGTTCCGGACGCATGAAATTCTGAACGCCGCGCACACTCTGTTTGCGCGCAAAGGTTTCACCGCAACAACCATGGATGAGGTTGCGGAAGAAGCCGGCATGGCCAAAGGAACGCTTTACCTTTATTTTTCTTCGAAGCGGGACATCTATCTGAAGGCCCTCCATGTGGCTGCGACGGGAATTCTGGAGCAAAGCCAAAAAGAGATGTCCACACATCGCCATATTCCGCAAAAAATCCGGGCCTTCCTCCTTTCGCGATTGAAATACGTGGAAGAACACCGTGATTTTTGCAAAATTTATTTTCAGGAGTTCGGGAGCCAGCTTCATCCCGCCGCGGTCGAGAAAGAATTTCGCGTTCTGAATCAGCGCGGGATCCAGGTTTTGATGCAAGCTTTGGAGGAGGCCCGCCGTAGAAAAGAGATTCGTCCCGTCAGGATGGAGCTGGCTGCTGCGGTGATTATGGATATGATCCGGAGTCTGATAGTGCGAAGGCTTTGGGGCAGCGCTAAGCGAAGCCTTGAGGAGGATTGTGATTTTTTATGCGATATGATTTTAAAAGGAATTGGGGTTTAAGGTGCTCGAGAGTGGCTGCCTGGGCGCTATTTTTCATGATTTTGCCATCGCAACCGCACGCTCAAAATCCGGCGGGCTGCATCGTCCGGGAGCGAGCCCATGCAGCTCCGCCAAACCATCTCGCAGCCAGCCGCCAACTTGACGGAATTCAGCCAGTCAAGTCCTCTGCTGGGATCCGTGCCGCAAGGCGCGGCGACTCACGATGAATTGCCTCTCTCACTGGCTGAAGCCATTTCGAAAGGGCTTCGGTTTAATTTGGGGGCCATCCTCTCCAGCCAGGATGCACGGGCTGTCCGGGGTGCCCGCTTGTTGGCTCTGAGTCAACTGCTACCCAACCTTTCGGTACAATTGACCCAACTGTCTCAACAGATCAACCTCGCGGCATTGGGATTTACCGGTTTTCCTGGAATTCCGCAAATTGTCGGCCCCTTTTCCGTATCGGATGTCAGGGCTAATCTTCATCAGTCTTTGCTGAATTTCAGCGCCATTCGCAATTACCAGGCTGCCGGACAGGAAACCAAGGCAGCCGATTTTTCGAGCCTCGATACCCGGGAAATGGTGGTGGTAGCGGTCACCAACTTATACCTTATGGCTTTATCCGGCCATAGCCGTGTCGATGCCGCCGCGGCCCAAGTGACCTCCGCCGAAGCCATTTACAAGCAAGCGGCTGATTTCAAACAGGCGGGGGTAGTTCCGGCCATTGAGGTGTTGCGTGCTCAGGTTCGACTCCAGGCTGAGCAGCAACGGCTGATTTTTTTCCGGAATGAGTTCGAGAAGGAAAAGCTCCGCCTGGCTCGCGCCATCGGTTTGCCAGACGGCCAGCAGGTTCACTTGGTTGATTTTGCTCCATATAAGCCGATGCCGGTTTTGACCGCGGAAGAGGCTCTCGCGCGAGCCTTGGAGGCGCGGACGGACTTTCAGAGCATGCTGGCCCATGTGCGGGCGGCTGAATTCCGCGCACGTTCCGCCCGCGCGGGCCATCTTCCCTCGATTGATTTTTCGGGCAATTATGGAGTAATCGGACAGAGTTTTTCCAACTCGCACGGAACCTATACCGCGGCACTCAGCTTAAATGTTCCGATATTCCTGGGGAAGCGCGTCCAGGCGGAAGTCCAGGAAGCCCAGGCTCAACTGGAACAACGTCGGGCCCAATTGGAGGATTTGCGAGGCCGTGTCGCTTTTGAAGTGCGTTCCGTTTTTTTGGATCTGAAGGCAGCCAACGATCAGGTGCAGGTCGCCCAGTCGGCCGTCAATCTGGCGCAACAACAATTGAACCAGTCCCGCGACCGTTTTGCGGCGGGGGTCACCAGCAACCTCGAAGTGGTTCAGGCGCAGGAAGCCGTGGCTACTGCCGACGAAAACTTGATCTCTAGTCTTTATGCCTACAATATGGCCAAGGCGTCACTTGCCAAGGCCATGGGTACAGCGGAAAAAAGTATTCCATCCATTTTGGAGGGGGGGACACCCTAATGGCTGATCAAATAATGGATCCTCAGTCACAGCGGATTCAAGAAGCAGAGAAGAGTGAACCGCCGGATCTTCGGGGCGCCGGGGCCAGCGTAGCCGGAGAAGGGCGCCGCTCCGGCTTTCAGCCTCCATCCCGAGCCCGTTGGTGGATCCTGCTGTTGGCGGCGATATTGGCGGTTGCGGGTGTGGCGTATTGGCTCCATACCGCAAATCGGGAATCGACCGATGATGCTCAGGTTGACGGCCACTTGCATCCGATTGGTTCGAGAGTGAGTGGAACAATCTTGCGGCTTCTTGTACAGGACAACCAACTGGTTGAGGCCGGGACAGTATTGGTGCAATTGGATCCAAAGGATTTTCAGGTGGCAGTTGATCAGGCGCGGGCTAGTATGGCGGAAGCTGAGGCGAATATGCGCGAGACTCAAGGCCTCGTGCCGATTACCAGCACCACCACGGGCAGCCAGCTTACCAGTGCCGAGGCTTCCGTCCGCGAGGTGGAGGCGGGCGTCCATGCGGCTCTGAAGACGGTCGAAGTGGCGCGGGCCCGGTTGATCACGGCTCAGGCCCGGGTTAGAGAGGTTCGCGCCAATGCGGAAAACGCGGCGCGTGACTTGGAGCGAATGAAAGTTCTCATTGCCAAAGAGGAAATTTCTCAGCAGCAATTCGATGCTGTTTCCGCCGCCGCTGAAGGCTCCAGGGCGCAAGTGGAATCCACCGAGTCGCAGGTGAAGGAGGCTGAGGAGGGTGTACGTCTGGCGGAAAGCCAGCTAGGACAACAGCAGGCCCGATTGGAGCGGGCTCATGCCGAGGTCGCATCCGCGCGAACAGCCCCCCAGCAGGTTGGCGTCACCCGCATCCGCGCGGAATCCTCAAGCGCCAAATTCCAACAAAAAAAGGCGGCGTTAGAACAAGCGGAACTTAATCTCCAATACACGACAGTTCGGGCGCCCATTCGCGGCATTGTCAGCCAGCGGGGGGTGGAAGTGGGCCAAATCGTTCAAATCGGCCAGCCATTGCTGGCCATAGTTCCTCTGGATCCTGATCAGATCTGGGTTACGGCCAATTTTAAGGAAACACAATTAATAAACATGCGTCCGGGGCAGAAAGCGATCATCTCGGTGGATGCTTACGGCGGGCGGGAATACGAGGCCCATGTTGACAGCATAGCCTCCACGACCGGGGCTCGCGCCAGCCTGCTGCCACCTGAAAATGCCACGGGAAATTACGTGAAGGTGGTGCAGCGGATCCCCGTCAGAATCGTCTTGGAAAAGGATCAAGACCCTCAACATTTGCTGCGGCCGGGTATGTCCGTTTTCCCGACTGTCTTTACCAATTAGTTTCTTAATCGTTCGCGTCCACGGCTTAAGGGCACGAAAATGAACTACGGAGATCGCAGAACCGCACAGAGTAAGGTTTTTTAGGGAATTAATACATTCCGGCCTATCCTGGCCTTGGAAAGAATCGGATAAAAGGAATTTTTTCTCATGTTTCTCAGGGCACTCCGTATTTAATGTTTTTTCGCAACTACTCAGGTAGACAGAATTCAGGAGTCAGAATCCAGAATGGCCCGCGAATAAGCCTCTAAAAGATTGCGCCAAAAACTTATGATACTTTTGCCACGCCATAAGGGCATCAAATCTCGTTGTTGGCGTGTTCATTCTGACTACTGAATGAACACGCCAACGACGAGATTTGATGCCCTTATGGCGTGGCAAAAAGCATCATCAGTTTTCAGCACAAGATGTTTTGAGAGTTATTCGCGGGCCGTTGTAATTCCCTGACTCCTGAATTCTGTCTCCCTGAGTAGTTGCGAAAAAACATTAAATACGGAGTGCCCTGAGAATTTTGAGAAAAAATTCCTTTTTATCCAATTCCAAGGCCAAGGATAGGCCGGAATGTATTAATTCCCTAAAAAACCTTACTCTGTGCACTATGCGATCTCCGTAGTTCATTTTCGTGCCCTTAAGCCGTGGACGCGAACGATTAAGAAACTAATTGGTAAAGACAGTCGGGAATCGGACATACCCACCGCACAGCAAATGTTGAGGGTCTTGATCCTTTTCCAAGACGATTCTGACGGGGATCCGCTGCACCACCTTTACGTAATTTCCCGTGGCATTTTCGGTGGCAGCAGGCTGGCGCGAGCCAAGTCGTGGAGGCTATGCTGTCAACATGGGCCTGCGTATTCCCGCCCGCCGTCGGGGGCCGAGACCCACCGAGAATCTGATCAGAGATACCAAGGAACTATCAGCCATGGGCTGGCCGATTTGAACGATTTAGGCCCACTTCCACCCCCCTGGCTGACGATGCCGCGAATGGGCGCCCAAACTGTCGTGTATTGGAGATTAAGTTCCGCTTGTTCTCTAACGCCGCCTTTTTTTGTTGGAATTTGGCGCTTGAGGATTTAGTGCGGTATATTTATTAAGCCAACCTGCTGGGGGGTTTGTTCGCGCGGATGCAAGACCCCGTCATGAACCCTTTTTTCCAGTTTTGCTCTTGTCCTACAGCTAGGCTTTCCGCCAGACGTACACCCTCCTCAGCCTCCTTCACCTGCGACTCGGTGGATTCCACTTGCGCCCTGGAGCTTCAGCGGCGGCGGAAACGGCGTCGAATTGCTGCTGAGAAATTTCCTCTTTGGCAATGAGAACTTTCATTCGCTCCAAGTCACGCGCCGCCGTTTTCCCGCATTCGGCGCGAACCTCTCTAACCCGGGCCTGAGCCGTGATCAACCGGGCCCGCGCCGCTTCGACCGTCTTCAGAGCAGCATGGAGCCCGCCTCCACCTCGCGGACGGAAGCCTCGGCCTGGTAAGCTGGCTGCCCGTGGTGGTGCTGGTAATCGGCACGAGGCCTTGAGTCTCACGCATATTCGCCTCAGCTTCCGCCATATTAGCCCGCGCCTGATCGACTGCCACCTGAAAATCCTTTGGATCCAATTGCACCAATACTGTCCCGGCCTCAACCAGTTGGTTGTCCTGTACAAGAAGCCGCAAGATTGTTCCACTCACTCTCGAACCAATCGGATGCAAGTGGCCGTCAACCTGAGCATCATCGGTCGATTCCCGATTTGCGGTATGGAGCCAATACGCCACACCCGCAACCGCCAATATCGCCGCCAACAGCAGGATCCACCAACGGGCTCGGGATGGAGGCTGAAAGCCGGAGCGGCGCCCTTCTCCGGCTACGCTGGCCCCGGCGCCCCGAAGATCCGGCGGTTCACTCTTCTCTGCTTCTTGAATCCGCTGTGACTGAGGATCCATTATTTGATCAGCCATTAGGGTGTCCCCCCCTCCAAAATGGATGGAATACTTTTTTCCGCTGTACCCATGGCCTTGGCAAGTGACGCCTTGGCCATATTGTAGGCATAAAGACTAGAGATCAAGTTTTCGTCGGCAGTAGCCACGGCTTCCTGCGCCTGAACCACTTCGAGGTTGCTGGTGACCCCCGCCGCAAAACGGTCGCGGGACTGGTTCAATTGTTGTTGCGCCAGATTGACGGCCGACTGGGCGACCTGCACCTGATCGTTGGCTGCCTTCAGATCCAAAAAAACGGAACGCACTTCAAAAGCGACACGGCCTCGCAAATCCTCCAATTGGGCCCGACGTTGTTCCAGTTGAGCCTGGGCTTCCTGGACTTCCGCCTGGACGCGCTTCCCCAGGAATATCGGAACATTTAAGCTGAGTGCCGCGGTATAGGTTCCGTGCGAGTTGGAAAAACTCTGTCCGATTACTCCATAATTGCCCGAAAAATCAATCGAGGGAAGATGGCCCGCGCGGGCGGAACGTGCGCGGAATTCAGCCGCCCGCACATGGGCCAGCATGCTCTGAAAGTCCGTCCGCGCCTCCAAGGCTCGCGCGAGAGCCTCTTCCGCGGTCAAAACCGGCATCGGCTTATATGGAGCAAAATCAACCAAGTGAACCTGCTGGCCGTCTGGCAAACCGATGGCGCGAGCCAGGCGGAGCTTTTCCTTCTCGAACTCATTCCGGAAAAAAATCAGCCGTTGCTGCTCAGCCTGGAGTCGAACCTGAGCACGCAACACCTCAATGGCCGGAACTACCCCCGCCTGTTTGAAATCAGCCGCTTGCTTGTAAATGGCTTCGGCGGAGGTCACTTGGGCCGCGGCGGCATCGACACGGCTATGGCCGGATAAAGCCATAAGGTATAAGTTGGTGACCGCTACCACCACCATTTCCCGGGTATCGAGGCTCGAAAAATCGGCTGCCTTGGTTTCCTGTCCGGCAGCCTGGTAATTGCGAATGGCGCTGAAATTCAGCAAAGACTGATGAAGATTAGCCCTGACATCCGATACGGAAAAGGGGCCGACAATTTGCGGAATTCCAGGAAAACCGGTAAATCCCAATGCCGCGAGGTTGATCTGTTGAGACAGTTGGGTCAATTGTACCGAAAGGTTGGGTAGCAGTTGACTCAGAGCCAACAAGCGGGCACCCCGGACAGCCCGTGCATCCTGGCTGGAGAGGATGGCCCCCAAATTAAACCGAAGCCCTTTCGAAATGGCTTCAGCCAGTGAGAGAGGCAATTCATCGTGAGTCGCCGCGCCTTGCGGCACGGATCCCAGCAGAGGACTTGACTGGCTGAATTCCGTCAAGTTGGCGGCTGGCTGCGAGATGGTTTGGCGGAGCTGCATGGGCTCGCTCCCGGACGATGAGCCGGCCGGATTTTGAGCGTGCGGTTGCGATGGCAAAATCATGAAAAATAGCGCCCAGGCAGCCACTCTCGAGCACCTTAAACCCCAATTCCTTTTAAAATCATATCGCATAAAAAATCACAATCCTCCTCAAGGCTTCGCTTAGCGCTGCCCCAAAGCCTTCGCACTATCAGACTCCGGATCATATCCATAATCACCGCAGCAGCCAGCTCCATCCTGACGGGACGAATCTCTTTTCTACGGCGGGCCTCCTCCAAAGCTTGCATCAAAACCTGGATCCCGCGCTGATTCAGAACGCGAAATTCTTTCTCGACCGCGGCGGGATGAAGCTGGCTCCCGAACTCCTGAAAATAAATTTTGCAAAAATCACGGTGTTCTTCCACGTATTTCAATCGCGAAAGGAGGAAGGCCCGGATTTTTTGCGGAATATGGCGATGTGTGGACATCTCTTTTTGGCTTTGCTCCAGAATTCCCGTCGCAGCCACATGGAGGGCCTTCAGATAGATGTCCCGCTTCGAAGAAAAATAAAGGTAAAGCGTTCCTTTGGCCATGCCGGCTTCTTCCGCAACCTCATCCATGGTTGTTGCGGTGAAACCTTTGCGCGCAAACAGAGTGTGCGCGGCGTTCAGAATTTCATGCGTCCGGAACTCTACCACAATTTCCCGCTTCGTCTTCACCATCGAGGCATCCTTTCGAAAATGACTCAGCGGTCATTTATTTAGACTGCTAGTCCATTTTAACGGAAAAATATTTTCTTACCACCCAGTGGGTGCATTTAAAAGGCAATCGTTCAGGGGGGGACTGAACCCGAAGGGTTAAATTAAAAAGTGAGAGGATCCGTTTGGAGTGGGGCGGACGAGTCCGCGCACTCCCCTGGAGTTTCAACATCTTTCCCTTCTTGAATGGGCAAAATAAAAAGGCCAAAGTTGAGCAAAACGGGATGGAGCACAGTCCTTGATAAGCAGAGGCTACAATTAATAAAAGACACTCCAAGGATACAGAGGAATTTCGCTGGGATTTTATGTTCTTGTGAGGCTGAAAAATATGCGAAAGAGGATTGCCATGGATATTGCTTTCGTCGTTAGGCATCGCAAGTAAAATACCAGTTCAAAAGTCCCCTCCTCGGACGAGGAGGGGTGGCCGAGACGAAGTCGAGGCCGGGGTGGTGCGAATGCTGCGGCTTCCCGCCAGTCAAAGACTTCAGACCACCCCTGATGCGGCCTTGCGGCCGCGTCATTCCCCTTCCGCCAGGACGGATTTAACAACCTTGTGTAAGGAGAGGAGTTTAGTTGTACCGGTAATTTATTTACGAGCCCATAGACGGAATTCCTCGCATAGCGAGGATTTGAGGGTAGCCGTGGGATTTATCCCACGGGAATCGGCGACCCATGGCCGATGCGTCGCGTAGCGACGTTTGATCCAGCCGTTTGGCCAAATTTCCACCGTCGCTACGCGACGCATCCGCAATAGGTTATCCGTGAAGCCGGCCTTGAAAGGCCGGCCCTGCTCTTGCCAGGATCAGGCGACAAGGCACTCTCAGGATTGTAAAAAAGGTACCAAGTATTACCTTGAACCTGAGCTATTCCGTTCTTTCAAAAAATGTTGAGACTCCAGGGAGTGCGCAGACGTGTCCGCGCACTTCAAAATGAACGGCATTGCAATTGATTTCTTCTGTACGTCATGTTTGGTTGCACTCAATGCCGATATTATTCGAGAAAAATCCCCCCGTTCTATGCCAAAATGCCAAAGACTTGAACTGAACCGCGGGAAGGAGGCTTTTTCAAGATGATAAAAATTATTGGGCCCGTGTTGAACAACATCCCTTGGCAGGAGAGACCCCTTGGATGTTCCGAAGTTATTTGGCGGCATACCGCCAATCCGATCATTTCCTGGAATCCCACTCCGAAGACAGCCCGAATATTCAACAGCGCTGTGGTCCCCTATCAGGACGGATTTGCGGGAGTGTTCCGGGCGGACCAGAAACATGGGAAAGCCTTGCTTCATGCGGGCCGGAGCCGGGATGGCTTGAAATGGGAAATTGAGAACGAGGAAATTGCCTGGAAAGATGAGCAAGGCAATCCTTATCGTCCCAATTACGCCTATGACCCTCGGCTGGTGAAATTGGATGGAGTCTACTACATCGTCTGGTGCACGGATTTCGGAGGCGCGGCACTGGGACTGGGAATGACGAGGGATTTCAAGGAATTCGTCCGTCTGGAGAATCCCTTTATCCCGTTTAACCGCAATGGAGTTCTATTTCCCCGCAAAGTCAACGGTCATTACCTGATGCTCAGCCGGCCGAGCGATAGCGGCCACACTCCTTTTGGGGATATTTACCTGAGCGAAAGCCCTGATCTTATTTATTGGGGCAAACATCGCAGAGTCATGACTCGCGGAGGCTCAGGCTGGTGGCAAAACGTGAAAATCGGGGCTGGGCCAATCCCGATTGAAACCACGGAAGGATGGCTCTTGTTCTATCATGGGGTGACTGGAACCTGTAATGGATTCGTATACAGTTTCGGAGCGGCTTTGCTGGACCTCGAAGTTCCGTCCAAAGTTTTATATCGCACCCAAAACTACTTGCTTACTCCTGAAAAAGAATATGAGACTACCGGCTTCGTCCCCAATGTAGCCTTTCCCTGTGCCACGTTACAGGATGCGGCTACGGGCCGAATTGCCATTTACTATGGCGCCGCCGACACTTACACCGCCGTGGCTTACACACAAATTGATTTGTTGGTGGACCATTTGAAGAAACATTCCGAATTGGTGCCCGGGGATTCCGAAGAGTCTCGATGAAAATTAGAAAGAACAAAGGGAGTGCCGCTCCGGGCTGCCAGTCGCCCATATTCTGCGCTTCGGCATGTATGCTCAGACCTATGCCAATTCAACCTGGGCCGCCAGAAATACCTGACTCTTCCTGAAAAAATCCGACGGACCCGTGGCGAGGATCGTCCAGCTTGCACAGTTCGCTGTCCGCATGGCTTTCAAGTTGCCCGCCGCCTGGCGGAGATTCAGGAGAGGCTGGCCTGAGCAGAGTTTCCCATGGAGCACATTTTGTGGATGCGTTAGTCCGTCAGCAGACGGGCGTAACGCATCGGCGCTGCGGCTCTGCTTCACAGATGATACGTTATCCGTCAGATGACGGACCTGATAAGCCGCGGCCCAACGCATCCTACCCCATATTTCGAACTTTTATCCCAGCGTGAGGGCATGAACCATTTGATCTACCCAAGACTATGAAAAAATCCTTCGCAGCCACGTTTTTCCCATTGCCTGAAACCATCCCTCCGCCCGACTCAAAGCAAAGAAGCCAGACCCATCTGCATGAACAGTTGAAGTGGCTTTATTCGGATGGTGGCACTTTTGCGACGGAAGTAAAGATTGGCCGATGGTATGCCGACGTGCAGCGCGGACCGCTGCTGGTGGAAATTCAGACGACCGCTTTTTCCGCCATAAAACTGAAGCTGGCACGGTTGCTCCCTGATTATCCCATCCGGTTGGTTACCACGATACCCGTGGAAAAAATCCTGGTCCAATTCGACCGTTCCGGCACGCGGGAGATCGCTCGGAGGCGTTCCCCGCGCCTGCCAAGCTGCTGGAGGTATTTAACGAGTTGGTTTTCCTGAGCGGTTTGGCGGCTCATCCCCACTTTTCCCTGGAAGTTCTGCTCACGCGGGAGGAGGAACATCGCCGCAACGATGGGCGCGGGGCCTGGCGGCGATCGAACCGGCAGAGCATACAAGACAGGGTGCTCATCGAAATTCAACGACGCGAACTTTTCAAGACGCCTCGTGACTTTCTCCGCTTGCTTCCAGTTAAATTGCCCGAGGTTTTTCATTCCACCCAGTTAGCCAAAGAATTGGCTATTCCCGCCTATCTGGCCCAACGAATGACCTACTTTCTTCGTATCCATGGCCTGTTGCAGGTTTTGTCCCGCAATCGAAGCGGAATCCAGTATCGGCTGGCCTCCGGGAAAATCAGGCGCCACGCCTAATTGATTGACCTGTTCACCTCGCTGGCATCTCATTCATTCACTTCTGTGACTCAGGGAGACCAATATGAACTACTGGCGTCAGAGAGCACTCATGAATCAGTTCACCGATCCGCCGCAGACAAATTCGGTGCAATGGAATGGCCGGGAGAATCTTTTTCAAATTGGCGAATCATAAAAGTCGATGCTACCTATTTTTCTGTGGGTGCCACGGGCAAAGCTGAAAGCTTGCCCGTGTTTTTCAAGGAGGGGATCTGTCTCGCACCAACCCGAGAAGTCTGCACCAGCAGAACAACTTGAGTTTATGAACTTGCCTCGGAAGGTTGAGATGATGCGCCTTTTATTGATTGCTGTAATCATTCAGACAGTAAAACATATGCTCAAAAATGAAGCTGCTTTCCCCCTGCTGTCTCGCGTCACGAGGACCCCCACGAGCGAAGTTCAGAAGGCACGGGCAAGCTTTCAGCTTTGCCCGTGGCACCCTGAGATAGGTAATGGTTTACCTTGACCTCCCACCGATCCAGTGACAAAAAAAAGCACAGAGGCCACAGAGGGACGCGGAGAAAGGCTCTCAGAGGAATGCATGCTTGTTAACCTTACCTGATATTGACATGAATCGAATTGAAGGATTCTCCCCCTCATTTTTCTCTATGGCTTCTGTGTTTAATGTTTTTTTCTTGTAACTACTCAGGTAGACGGAATTCAGGAGTCAGAATCCAGAATGGCCAACGAATAGGCCTCTAAAAGATTGCGCCAAAACTTATGAGCCTTTTGCCACGCCACAAGGGCATTAAACCTCGTTGCTGGCGAGTTCATTCTGACTAATGAATTCTGGCTACTGGCTACCACCTGAGTGGTTACTTCTTCTTTTGGTTTTGGCTTGGCCAGATCAGGGCCGCACGGAACTGCTTCCTGTTGGCAACTTTTCCAAATCAAAAGTCAGGTTTACTTCAGTATCGCCCCCTTCACTGATTGTCGCCGTTTGTTGGACTCGATAGGGACGACGCCAAAGGGGGTGGTTCTGAAAATAGGTTCGAGGAAAGTGGGGGAGCATTTCAACGACATAGTTTCCTATCGGTAGGTTGTCAAAGAAAAAATTGCCCCCCCGCATGTCGACGGGAACCTGGGCAATTGCTCCACGGATGGCGGGATCTATTTGTCGTCTGGCATTGATATAAAACTTCGAACCAGCGGGCAGTTCTCCTCCCTGGACCTTCACTTGCCCATGCAAGACTCCTGTCCCCTGGGAGAGCACCAACTGGATCCCACTCACCAGTTCACCTTCCTTAAGTTCGATTTTTCCAGATTGAACTACCCCATCCCTTTCAACCCGCTGAAGCGAGAAATTATGTTGGGCGCTGGGTCGATGATAAAGGGTAAACTGGGCACTTCCTGGCGGCAATCCCTGAATTCGAAGATTGCCGTCAGGATTGAGAGTCCAAGGGCCGATGAATCTGGGTCTTTCAGTTTGGTCCAACATTTCCACCTCGACGCTGATGCTCGTCTCCATTAGCCGGGCTAGAGAGGCTGGATCAGAATTCCCCTCTACCTTTGTTTGGGCGGAGATAGTAGCTCCGGGTAGGGCCTTGATGTCGACTCTCTTCAAATCTTTGTCCACAATTTCGAGAGGAACGGATCTGCTGTAGTAATTCGGATAGCCGTGGCTGAAAGCATATACTTCATATCGTCCGGGCATCAGGCCTTCGATATGATATTCCCCTGTAACGGTGGAATCGGCGGGCCGGGAAGTTTCCTTTTCGACGTAGGTATCATCTTCCTGGACGAAAAGCTTGATTTCCATGTTGGCAACCGGCGCGCCAGTCTTGGAATCCACCACCCGTCCCGTCGCGCCAAATACTTTGGCCGGCTGGCTCAAGACAAAATCAATGCCGTCAACAACTGCGCCTGCAGCTAATTCAATGACCTTCGCCTTGTCTTGATCCGCAACATTTGGGTAGTAAGTGACTGGGGTGCGGTTGGCAACAATAATTTTCCCCGGAATGCTATTAGGGTAGGATCCGCCGACACTGATGATGTAACGTCCCGGCGGCAAATTGATGAACTGGTAATGTCCCTGCTCATCCTTTGCTAAAGAATAACTAAATGGAATCTGCCCATCTCTTTCGCTGACATTGGATATATTGATATCGAAGTCTCGAAGAGGCCGGCCATCGATCTCGGATACTCTTCCAGAAATGACTCCCCCTTTGATTAGCGCAAAATCGAAATTGTCGACCTTTTCGCCCTTGCCGAGCGTCAAGGATAGAAACTGTTCATTCTCCATGTTCATGGTTCCCCCCACAACGTAGCGCGGATCCTTTTGCATCACCCGATAGTTGCCCGGTGGCAGGTTGGAGAAGAGGTAACGCCCGTCTTCGCCGGTAGTTATCTGAGCCAGCGGATTCTCTTGCCTTTGGGCGCGAATTTTCGCGTAAAGACACACCCGGATTCCAGAAGCTGGCGCCGAACCAATCGTCACCTGGCCAGCAATTGAGCCGGTTCCCGCCGCCGACTTCCCGGGTTCCGAAGCCTGGTTGAATCCGTTTGTCGCAGAAACTTCGGTCCGCAGGGGGAAACCTCTAATCGCCAAACCACCAAGAAAAGTCAAAAACAGCAGACTGGTGGCCAAGAACAGCACTAAACGTCTAGGTGAGACCGGCGCATTTTGTATGATCAACCTGATCCGCTCGACAAGATGATGCCTGGTCATGAAAAGAGGGGCTGGGGACATTTCCCACCTTCCTTTTTTGCCCGCCACTTCGAGCAAAGCATGAATGTAATCTTTCGGGGCCAGGGTATGCTTGACCACTTCACAGTCCACCACGTTTTCGCGGGACGATTGGACGCGGTTCAAGAGCCACCAGATGGCCGGCTGGAACCAGAGCACTCCCCGGATCAGTTCTTCAGCCATCGTGGAAAGCCAATCCAGGCGGCGAATATGCAGGAATTCGTGGAGCGCAATGGCGCTCTGATGATTCTTTTCCATTTTCAAAAAGGTGTGCGGAAGCAGCACGCTCGGCCGAAACAGACCGAAGGTTGCCGGGCTGTCTATTTTGTTGGAAACATAAATTTCCGGACAGACTCCGATTTTCTTTTGCGCCTCTTCAATCGCTTCAGGATAGGGGGAAAGACGTCTGGCAAAGCCTCGATAACGGCGCAGGCGCCATAACCCAATGGAAAGCAAACCGAGCCGGATTAACACGCCGCCAGCCAGAACAATGCTCAGCATTCCTAAAAAGGGGTGTAACCAAGCGCGCCGGTTGGTCCCGCCTCCTGGCGGAACAGCTTTCTTCTCCTGCGGAGGAACACTCTTCAGGCTGGGATTCGCGGGGCTTAAGACCCGCAAGTCCTCCACTCGCATGGTTTGGTCTCGTGGGGCCACTGGAGAGGGGCGGGGATTCGCCGGTTTCCAGGGCTGGAGGAGCGGCAGCACGAGGCAAACCAGGAGCAGACCTCTCCAGTAAGCATACATCACCCTGGGGCTTTTCAAATGAAACAGCGAGGGGAAGAGGCTTCCGGCAATCACCAGCAAACTGATTTGAACAGTATAGGCAACCAGGTTTTCCAACCAGACCGTCGAAATCATTTGGCCTCCTCGATCAAGCGGGTGATCTCACGCAGGTCCTTTTCCGATAGCCTCCTATCCTTCACCAGATGCACCAGGAGGGGCTGGGCCGATCCATCGAAGACCCGGCCAACAAAATCCCGCACCATCGACCGAATGACTTGATCTTGTGGTTTCGAGGCATGGTAGAGGTAGGCCCGCTCCTGTTGCACTTTTCCCAAATAGCCTTTCTTCTCCAGCTTGCTCATGACGGTCATGACCGTCGTATAGGCGATCTTGCGCTCCCGCAGCAGGATTTCGTAAACGTTCCTTACGGTGGCGTTCTTCAATCGCCAGACGATTCTCATGACCACCAGTTCCAACGGACTTAAAGGTTGTAGTTTCATATTACTATTCTAATAGTACTATTCAAATAATTAATCAAGTAAATAATTGATCCTTCGGAGGGGGAAGGCAAAGTCAGCCATTGGCTGATTGAATTTTCCCGCCAGCCTTGCTTATCCCAATGAGCTTTCATGATGAGTTCACTATTGCGATGAACAACAAGGAGTCCATCCACTGATTTCGCTCATCCTTCGACAAGCTCAGGATGAGCGGCACTCCAATCCCCGCTCGTGCTGAGCTTGTCGAAGTGCGAGTGGGGGCATGTGCGATGAGTATGCACTTCACACCTGAATTGTGGATGCATTAGTCTCAGCTTGAACGCTCCTTGGAAATAACGAAGAATCACCTTAATCATGCCGCAACGATTCCACCAGATTGAGCCGGACGACTTGTCTTGCGGGAATGAGGCTGGCAACTGCGATCATTAGGACTACAAATGAAGCGGCGGAGCATATGGTAATCGGATCCGTGGGACTTACACCATAAAGCAAGTTGGCGAGAGCGCGTGTCAGCCACAGCGAAAGCAAAACTCCAGCCAGAATTCCTTTCCATGCCAAGGCCATCCCCTGTTTCAGGAGGAGCCGGACAATGTCTGCGTCTGCAGCCCCCACCGCAAAACGAATGGCCATTTCGCGCGTGCGTTGCCGTGTGTACTGGGCAACGATGGCATAAATGCCCGCCCCCGCCAACAGGACAGCCATCGCGCCAAAACAGGTCAAGAGCGCCATGTAGTAACGCGGTTCGGCAATGCTGTCGGAAAGAATATCTTCCATGGTCATGACTTGAAAGATGGGAAGATTTTTGTCAGCTTCCCCGATCGCACTTTTTGCCGTGGGGATCAGCTTGCGGCAATCGAATTGAGCTCGAATAACAAATGTGGCCGCTAGTAGCAAGGGTTGATAATAGGGCTCATAAATCGTTCCAGGCGATTCTTCCCGAAATTCCTCCTGCCGAACATCCCCCACAACGGCTGTAATGGTCATCCATGGACCGGTCTGAGGGTCATAATAGGTTACACGTTTCCCGATCGGATCTTCATTCGGCCAATACCGGCGAGCCAGCTTCTCACTGATCACAGTCACATCTGGCCCCTGCTTTTCCTCCGCAAATAACTGTCCTCGAAGAAGCGGAATCCCCAGTGCGGCAAAATACCCCCGACTGGCAACACACGTTTTAACTTTGAGCAGGGAGTCGCTGGGAGATGGTAGGCGAGACTCTATGAATATGCTTGAAGTAAAAATCCCGCTTCCGAGTGCCGTATCTATAATTCCGGCGGCCGTTACCTGGGGAATGCGCTGCAAATTTAGCATGGCTTCATGATAGAAAGCGGCAACTCGTTCGGCTTCCCGATATTTTGGGTCAGGCAATTCGACTCGCAGGGTCAGCACATTGCGGGGATCGTAGCCAAGTTTTTTTTGACTCAACCTCACATAACTTTTGATGAGAAGTCCCGACCCAATGAGAAGCACCATTGCCAGGCTGATTTCAAAAACGATGAGGAACCGGTTAGCGCCATGACTCTTGCGGCTGCCACTGGCCGTACTGGCCGTGTCTTTAAGAAGTTCGTTCATGTCGGGGCAAGAGGCTCGAATCGCAGGGATAAGGCCAAAGATCAATCCGGAAAACAGAGAAATCCCGAATGTAAACGCTAAGACAGTATAGTCAATTCCGATCTGGTGTTTCCATAAAGCTATACCAGGGATGGAAGCCGCAAAAAAACCGGCGCTCTCATGTGCCACAAGCAGACTAAACGTGCCACCGAGCAGGAAGAGCAGGACATTTTCGATTAGGAATTGCCGGATCACCCTGAAGCGGGACGCCCCCAGTGCCACACGAACAGCCACTTCCCGCCTGCGTTTAAATGCATGGGCAAGCAACAGGTTGGCAATATTGGCAGAGGCCATCAACGACAGGAATCCGGTTGCCGCGAGTAAAATCAAAAGATTGGCTCGGAACTCTCCTACCACGCTATCCTGGAATTTGGCGGTGTAAACTCCCCACCCGCTGTTGGTGTCGGGGAACTGCAGACTAAGCCTCTTGGCGATCATGGATAATTCCGCACGGGCATTTTCAATAGTCTTGCCGGGCTTGAGTCGCGCAACAACACTCAGTATTCGGTCATTGCGTTTCATGAGGAAACGGGCATCATTTTGGAAGGGAACCCAGACTTCCACCTGTGTTGTGCGATGCGGAAAAAGAAAATCAGGCGGCATGATGCCCACGATCGTGTAGTTTCGGTCGTTTAGGCGAAGGGATTTCCCCAGCACATCATCCCGTCCACCCAGCCGCCGCTTCCAAAATCCATGGCTGATGACGAGCACCGGCTGCGCATTCGGCTGATCTTCCTCATCGAGAAAAGTGCGTCCTTTCATCGCTCCAATTCCCAAAGTGCGGAATAAATTGGAGGTAACGGATTCTGCCTCTAACTTCTCCGGATCCCCTTGGCCTGTCAAATTGAAACTGGCAAAATTTTCCGCTGCCATATCCTGGAAAATCGTTGTCTGGTTTTTCCAGTCTAAAAAGTTGGCCGCTGAGACCCGGAATGGCCCTTCAAAAACCGCTGGATTGGATTCCTGCAGAAGCAGGAGTTGCTCTGGGTTGGGATAATTCACGGAGCGCAACAAAACACCATTTACGATGCTGAACATCGAGGTGTTGACCCCCCCCACGAGCGCCAGAGCCAGCAAACAGACTGCGGTGATGATGGGATCTTTGGATAGCATGCGGAGAGCAAAACGGATGTCATTGGAGATGGTATCCATTGCACCTCCCTGAAAGTGAGGTTGTCGGTTTGCCGTCACGATACAATCCGATTCAGTTGGGGCTTATGGAATCCTTAAAACAACATTGGCCAGAGATTGACAAGGTTTCAGCGTGATTGAAGGTTCTTGGGCCACCGCCTGGCGCAGTTTCTGGCGGAAGGGGGCGGAAAAGTAAGAAGGCAATTCCCTGGCTGAGCCAGGATGATTAGCTTCCGGCCACGTCAACAGCCAATAAGTCCCCGGGACAAGGTTGCGCAAAACAAACTTTCCATCGCCGTCCGACCGTGTTTCGGCATAACGAAGGATGTTATCCGCGGCTTCTTGCTCCACGGGGACCAAAAAAATTCTGAAACTACCCGACTCTCCCGTCTTCCCTTCAGAGGCGGTCAATTTGCCGGAGATTTCCGCAGCCCCCTGGGCCAGAGTGATTTGAATCGGATCTCCAGCCTGGCCGCTTCGAATCGGAAAAATCAATTTGGATGCGGCTGCTTTGGCTCCAGTGGCGGGAATAGCCGAGGGGAGGATAGATTTGAGGTAGAGTGCGGGAGAAGGGAGATGCACGCGCAAAAAATGGTTGCCCGCAGATAGTCCCGCCAGTTGGAAATTGCCTTTGGCATCGACCACGGTCTCAGCCTTAGCGGGGAAATAGGAATCCAGAATGACCCTCTCTTTTCGCTCCGTCAGCCGGAGGGTTGAAAGGACCAAGGCTTTCATCCCTCGCGGATTGAAGACGGGACAGTCGGCGCCGGTTTCCAGCGGCTGCACCACGACTCTCCCAGTCAAGGTTCCCAGCGGATTTAAAACCAGCTTGACATTGCCGACATCCTGGGCGCGGACGGAAAGGGGAAAAGGGTCCGAGGCGCCTGGCGGTTCCGATGCCCATCCCGTCAAGGCCAGCAGGAAGTAATTTCCATCCGGAACATGCGAGAGTGTGAATTTCCAGGCATTGAATTCCTGAGAGGTTGAAGCAATCTTCTCCAAGATTCCGGTTTCCGCGTGGATCAGATGGATCTCAGCCCACATCGTGGCACTTTTAAGAGATGGGGCAATCGCCACTACGCCACGAATCGAATGGCCGAAATCCCCGCGCAAACGGATATCGATCCCGGAAATTTCCAGTCCTGTTTTGACCTCCAGACGGGAGGGAATCCCCTCCGCTTCCGCCGAATAAAAAGAGGGCGCAATTCCATCATAGGCGGAAAACATGTAATTATTACTGCTGCCGCCGGCGCTCACATAATAGTTCCCAGAATGCAGGCCATAAATCCGGAATACTCCCCGGTCATCGGTATTAAATGGAAATGACCTGGGAGGGAATTCCCGCGGTCCCCTTTCCAAAGGTCGTGCTTCCACATGGGCGCTGACAGCCGGGTTGCCGGCGGCATCGGTCACCAGGCCGGTGATCACTCCTCCTTTGACAATCGAAAGGGAGGCAAAATCACCCGGGTAATAGAGCAAGGATTCCGTTTTCCCGCTGAGGGTTTCTTCCGCCATGACGTATCCAGGAAAACTGGCGGTCAAGTGAAAGGCCCCCTCCGCCAATGAGTCGAAATGGAAATTTCCCTCGGTATCGCTGTTCGTCCATCGCATGGCATCCGGCGCATCTCCCGCCCTGCGGAGATAAACAGCCGCTTGCGGCACTCCACGCCCATTTTCAGCCAAAATCCTTCCCCTGATTGCTCCCGAGCCGCCTGTCGCCGAAGGCGGAGCCTGAGCGCCAAGAGGACCGGAAAGCGCCAAGCCAATCAGGGTGCATATTCCTAATAATTTCCGCATGCTGGCGCGGCTGGCACAACAAGAGGATGAAAATCTCAGCTTATGGCGCTTTAATAAAAGCGCCCTACATTTGGGATTTTCCAGGGAGAGCCAAAAGTGCGACATCCATTTTTTCTTGTTCCATATGCGCCTAAGGATTGTCGACATCAGAAGGCTCCTCCCTTTTCTCAGGCACTAGCTCAATGACAGCTTCGAGGCGGGTCTCTTGCCGGGGATGGATCGTAATCCGCTGCTGGATTTCCCGGAACCCCGGCTCTTTCGAAGGGGCGGTACTTGTGGTGGCATAAGAGGGATAAATATGAAGAATCACCTCGCCCGGAGGGAGCCCTTCAAAACGGAACATTCCACGATCATCGGTCTCCGTGGGGAAAATATAGTTGAGACTATTTTCATAGATAGGCATTAACTCGCATTTGACTCCCACAGGCAGGGGCCCCGTCTTGGTCCGGACTATGCCTGTCAGAGTCCCCTTTCCTGCCACAAAATAAAGCTTCAAGTCTCCGATGCGTCCTCCCGGCTCCAGGGGAAACCCTGCCAGCAGATAATTGCCGGGCGGACCGTTGAATTCATAACGCGTTAGAGAAAAGTCATTGGAATTCAAGCTGAAAAGGATTTTGCCTGGAGGGAGCCCTAGCATGGAAAAAGAGCCGTCTGCAGCCAGCACCGTCACCCTCCACATTTCAGTCCTCTCTTGTCTGATCTCGGCACGCAATTCCAGGGTCCGCAGTTGCGCGGCAGCCTCGGCAGGGGTCAGCTCTTCGAGGACCACCTGTCCGCTGATTTCCCCATCGCCACGACGGAGCCGGAGAATCAAATCCTTTATATCCTGGTCCTGAATCTCGAATGGAACCGGATCGGCGCTATAAATTGCATCCTCCGATGAACTGAGCGCCAGTATATATTTCCCTGGCGAAAGCCCCCCTTGCTCAAATTCTCCATTGCCACCAGCCATCCCATATGCAGAAGGTCCAGGGGTTCTCCCCCTTTCATCTACCGGAGAAATTAAGAACCTCTGGTTGGGCACCGGCTGCTCAGATTCTGCCTCCCGCATAAATCCGCTGACACGATATCCCTGCAAAATGCGAGCGGCCTTGAAATCAATGCCTGACGTTTCGCGGCTTTCGGCCACTTCCACCATCGTGGCCTGGGCGGTGGCCGCCACCCCCGGATAATAAGTAACAGGCATGGGAGGATCCATCGGACTGATATGGCCCCCACCTGCGTCTGAGGAGATTTCTCCCACGCTCAAATAATAGTGTCCAGGCGGAACTCCAAACAGCCGGTACATTCCCCGATCGTCGGTGCGGGAGAAAGAAGATAAAAAAACCTCCACTTGTCTCTTTTCAACATCCATAGTCAAGTGAACCTGCTTGGCCGCTACCGGCCAACCGTCCGTATCAACGATGCGGCCGAAGATAACGCCTCCCGGGGACAAGGCAAAATCAATCGCGGCAACACGATCTCCTTCTTCCAGGTGAATGGTCCTTTCGGACCGGGTTTTTGTCATGTGATAGACAGGCACATTTTCGGCATTGACAAATCCCGCGGCAAAGGGCCGAACATTATAACTTCCAGCTTTCAATCCGGATAAAAGATAAGATCCCTCACTATCCGTGTAGGCCTGGGCGGCAACGGTTTCCAAAACAATGGGCTCACCGTGCTGCAATTCCCGCTGTGCGGCCACTAGCACTCCCACCGCGGGATCTTTGCCAATGGTCACATGTCCGCTGATCGAAGCAGTGCCAGCCGGTGGAGTTCCTTGTTGGGAAAACGCCAATGAGTCGAAATGAAAATTCCCCTCGGTATCGCTGTTCGTCCATCGCATGGCATCCGGCGCATCTCCCGCCCTGCGGAGATAAACAGCCGCTTGCGGCACTCCACGCCCATTTTCGGCCAAAACCTTACCTCTGATTGCCCCCGAGCCGCCTGCCGCCGAAGGCGGAGCCTGAGCGCCAAGAGGTCCGGAAAGCGCCAAGCCGGCCACAAGACAATTTCCCAGGATGAGGCGAAAAAGATACAGCATCAATTTTCTCTTATTCCACGTTTGTCTAGGGATTATCAGCACCAGCCGGCTTCTCCTTTTTCTCGGGCACCAGCTCAATGACAGCTTCGACGCGGGTCTCCTGCCTGGGGCGGATCGTAACCCGCTGTTGGATTTCCTGGAAACGCGGCCCTTTTGAAGGGCCGCCACTTGCCTCAGCCAAAGAGGGATAAATGTGAAGCAGCAGTTCGCCCGGAGGGAGTCCCTCCAGACGGAACATCCCGCGAGCATCAGTTTCGGTCCCCAAAATAAAACCAGTCAAAGTCTCAGTTTCTGGCTGGATATAACATTCCATATTCGCGGGTAGCGGGCCTGCTTTGGTGTGAATCACTCCGATCAACGTGCCCTTTCCTTCCACAAAAAAAAGCTTCAAGCCCGCCAGGCGCTCCCCCACCTGAAGAGGGAATCCTTCCAGCAGATAATTGCCGGGCGGGCCGTTAAATTCATAATGTCCTAGAGAGAAATCGTTGGAACTCAGGCTGAATTCGATCCTGCCGGGGGGGAGCCCCTGCAGGGAAAAGGTGCCATCCGCGGCCAGCGGCGTGCGGCGCTCACTTCCAGCATGATTCTGCAGGATAAGGGCACGCAATTCCAGGGCGCGCAGTTTTGCGGAAACCTCGGCAGGATCCGTTCCTTCCAGAATCACCTGGCCGCTGATGGCCGCGTCGCCGCGTCGGAGTTGCAGAATCAAGTCCTTCAAATCCTGATCCACGATTTCGAACGGAACCGGATCGGCGCTATAACTGGCATCCAGCGAGGGTCCAAGCGTCAGCTCATATTTGCCGGGAGAGAGCCCTCCCAGCTCGAATTCCCCATTGCCTCCAGCCTTCCCAAAACCGGAACGTCCTCGGGGCCTGGCATTCTCATCTACCTGATAAATCAAAAAAGCCAGGTTGGGAACCGGTTGGTTCGAATCCGCTTCGCGCATGAATCCACTGATGCGATAGCCCTGCAAAAAGCGGGACACCTTGAAATCTATATTGGCTGTCTCCCGTCCTTCAGCCACTTCCACCAAGGTGGCTTGGGAAAGGTCCGCCACGCCGGGATAGTAGGTGACCGGCATGGGAAAATCCATTGGAGTGGCGGAACCCCGCCTGCCATCCGCGGAGATTTCCCCCACCCCTACACAGTAGCGTCCCGGCGGAACTCCAAACAATCGGTACATCCCCCGGTCATCGGTCCCATCATTGGTGAGCACCGGGGAGGAATATTGTCGGGGAATCTGCCTTGGCACATTTTCGGGGAAGAGACGCATTCTCTTGGCCACGATTGGCCAGCCGTCGGTGTCGACGATGCGGCCGGATATTACTCCTCCGGAAGACAAAGAAAAATCAATTCCGGTAATCCGGTCTCCTTCTTCCAGGTGGACGGTCTTTTCAGGCCGGGTTTTTTCCATGGAAAAGAGGGGCACATCAGCGGCATTAACTGATCCCGCGGCAAAGGGCCGAACCTTATAGCTCCCCGGTTTTAGACCCGACAAAAGGTAAGATCCATCGCTATCCGTAACAGCCTGGACTGAGGTTGGTTCCAAAACGATTGACTCGCCCTGCTGCAACGTTCGTTGAGCGGCCACCACTACTCCCACCGCGGGATCCTTGCCAAAGGTAACTCGTCCGCCGATGGAAGCGGTTCCGGTTTGTGGAGGGGCCTGCTGGGAGACCAGAAAGGAGGAGAGCAGAAATGTTCCGGCTCCGGCTGCCGTCAGTCTGAGATTAAGCCACATTTTCATAGCATCGCCTGACATGAAGAATTTTGTAGATGTGCAAAAAATAGCATGCCGGCCTTGCAGAGTCAACGCAGCAGTTCACGCAGCAGTTCGCGCAGGATTGAAAACGAACGCCAGCGCGAAGTGTCAACGAGCGATCAGCACTGCGGCACTCTTGCTCCGCTGCCGCGCAGAACTGAGCCGATCACTCGCTATCGCTTCGTGCTGGCTGGTTCAACACGGCAGCCTGGTTTTGCCATGAGGCACAACTCCAGCGCGAAGTGATAACGAGCGATCAGCGCTGCGGCACTCTTGCTCCGCTGCCGCGCAGAACTAAGCCGATCACTCGCTTGCGCTTCGTGCTGGTTGGTTCAACACGGCAGCCTGGTTTTGTCACGAGGCCCAACTCCAGCGCGAAGTGACAACGAGCGATTAGCGCGGCTTTAATCCGTTGAATGAGCATTGAGCGAATGACTCTGACATAGGAAAGCCTCAGCCTTTTAAGACAGATTCCAATTGTGGGATGAAATTATGTCGTTTCGACCGGTTTCACATAAATAAAAAGGTCTAAAACCGATCCATGCTGGATCCCCTGCCCGCCAGAAATGTTTAATTCAAGCGGGCCATTCCCGCAGATGGATCAGGATTCATGACAAAATCGGTTACCTTAAAATCCTTTTTAATTTTTCCAAGCCTATGACGTTGCAACAAGACTATTTCCGCATCGGCCAGCCAGTTATTTCCAGAATCTCGGCTGATAGGGGCAGGGGATTTTTGCCAGTCAAAATCGTAAAATATTCCCCACAAGTCAAAATGAAATCTCAAAAAAATTAAGGGGCGTGGCAGGAATCTGAAAGAAGATATATTCCCAAGTACTCCTAAAGTAAAAGATTTGCCCAATATCAGCTCACGACTGTTTCGATTGAAGAGAGCAATTTGGGTATCGCTGAACTGATTCTCCCACTGTTGCAGCAGAAAAAAGCTTCGACATAGCCGAAGCTGCAATCTGCAGCCATTGGCACGCTTTTGGATGTTGAGCAAATCTATTTGATACGAACCGCCATAATGAAAATTCGAACCTGCATTAATCGGCAAACGGGCGGCCACCCTCCATTCATCGGCATCCAACTCCAATTCCCCCGTCAATTCCGCTGTTTTTTTCCCATACTGCTCAAATAGGGTTTCATCGATTTCAATCCAAACAGGCAACGGCAATAACTGAAAAGAGTCCATCCTGTCAGGATATAGTATTTGATTCGCGCCTGAAGCTGACTCCATCGCCCGGATTACCGATGGATCCGGCGGATGATTACGCGCGTAAGGATCTATGTATTCCGAATTAGTTTTTGACACGATAATCTTTCCATCGGCAAGCTGAACCTTCGACCGGATTCTATTGACAGTGAAAATTATGTGAGTGTTCACACTCTCAATCACGAGACCGCCGCCAATTTTATGCAGCGGTTTTTTCTCTTCCGAATTGAATTGATGCAGGTCTTCGGCTGCAGCCAGCATTTTCTGATAATCGATCGAAAGCTGGATCGATGCAGGATCAATCTTATCTTTTGAGGCCCAAGTCTCGCTTTCTCCCATTATGTTCCATTTCCAGAAATTCATGCTAGCCATCGCCAGAACCATAAATATTGATCCCACGACAATGCTGCGCCCCACCTTTCGGGTCAGGTACTGATGGATGATAAGTAGCAAAGGGGCAAGGAAGAGAAAAACTAACACCACCAAGACCATCGAAGTCAACTCTGCCGGTTTCACGGGATGCCATTTTGGGAAAAAAGTCCGCTGAATGAATATTAAAAGAGTCGTAACTAAATATATGGAAACCGCCAGCATAATCCCCGTTAACGCAGCCCTGGCTAAATCACGACTCACAGACGCTATCGCCATCAGGCTTAGAGAAAGAACTAGCTGCCATAACAACAGTTGCGGCAAGGCTAATCCCATTTCTTCAAATGTAAATCCGAAGAGGCGCAGGCATGCCAAATCCAATACGACCGGCGCCAAAATAAAGACCAGGGCCAGGAAGAGGAATTTTTCTTTCAATAACTGTATGCGAGAAATCGGGCGTGTGATCCAGGAGGATGTGGTCCCAACCGTGGAGTCTTCTTGAACGAACCGGGCAATAATCAATCCCATCAAAAGAAAATTTAACGGCAAAACCAGGCTCCAACTGTACTGGAGATATTGGAAAAACCTCGTATCGCGTGCCATGGATGTCATTCCCGCCCCCAAAATCAGCCATCCAAAAGCAGTCAATCCGAGCCAGCCAACGAGAAACCAGCGCAAATAACGGAGGTCTTTTTTGAAAATGTGAAAGGTAAGATTCATGACCCCTCCATTGACAAATCAATAATAGTTTAATTTTTAAAAATATCGTTATCCCCGGATCTCAATGCTTTCCAGGTCCAAGTTTTTCCCTCAGTAGATTCACATTCCCAAGCGATGCAAATGCGGATGTGTGCTTGACCCCAGAACTCGACCAATCAATCAATTGATATTGTGCCCAGTGGAAATCCCGATTCTTCCTAAACATCGCTGGCAATTGCTATTGTTAATTCGAAATTCGAAAAGTCCGGGCAAGCGTGAGAAAAATAGATCGCAACGACATAGGTTTTGATTCCACTATTTCTGCTTTGGGAAAAAGTCTGTCCACCAAAGCTTCGCTGATCTCATGCTCATAGCTACTCTCAACAAAACGAACAGAATGGTTTGCACATTCGGGGACCATCCAGGTTTCCGGCAGATTCGGCGGAATCACAGCATTCGGCATTTGCACTTCAAATTGACGGAATCGTCTTTGTAATGATGCAACCGGCTCGCATAGCTGCAATTGCCCCCGATTCAAAACTCCGATCCAATCCGTCAACCTTTCCACCTCATCAATGTCATGCGATGAGATAAAAACCGTCCACTCCCTGTTTTCCGACATTTCCAGTATCCCTTGCACAAATTCCTCGCGTGCAAGGGTGTCCAATCCGGCGAACGGCTCATCCAGAATCAGCAGCTTGGGACGATAGGCCAATGCCAGCAATAAGGCGGTTTTCATCCGCATGCCCCGGGAGAGGTTGGCGATCTTTTGTCCAATGGGCAAACACAATTGTTTTTTGAGCCGCGAACAGAAAGAATCGTCCCATGAGGGATAGAACGGCCGGTAAAAAGCAACTAATTCCTCAATAGTCATCCAGGATGGGAGTTCCTGATTTTCTGAAACATATCCAATCCTCTGCAACTCAGCGGGACCTAATCTGCGGCTGTTAGAACCCAACACAAGCGCCTGCCCACGGGTCGGATCGAGCAAATTCATCAGCAATTTAATGGTGGTTGTTTTCCCGGCCCCATTTGGGCCCACGAAGGCAAAGATGCTTCCCTCCGGGACCTGCATGGATAAATCCCGTACGGCTTCAATCCGCCTGAACCGGCGGCAGAGGTCTTGAGTTTCAATCACATTGTCCATGGGCTAGCCTTTCTTGGCGCGTTTCCATTGTTTCACCACCGCTTGAATTACTACATCCAAGTCCAACGAGAGTTTTTGCGCCTCAACAACGACCCTCTCAATTTCATCCACCAGCAGCGAGCTGCGCTGCTCCGCCGTGCTGGCCGGAGGCTGGGCGACAAAGGTGCCAATCCCGGGCCGGACTTCCAGCAGCCGCTCCTGGGTCAGGCAGGTCACGATTTTGTGGGAGGTGTTCGGATTGATCTTGAGTTGCTGGCTCAGGACCCGCACGGAAGGGAATTCATCTCCGGGCCGCAACTGGCCCGACACCAGCGCTTTTTTGACCGCAAAGATCACCTGTTCATAGACAGGCAATCCAGGTTTGAACTCAATAGAAAATGACAGCATGGTGTACTATGTATACTAGTACGGCTAGGATGTCAAGCATTTTTTCAATAATTGCCTTCAGCCAATGTCCAGGCGCATGATTTGTTGGGCAGACCCATGCGAACCGTGCTGGCGGCGTAAGCATGCGCCCGGTGGTGTTCTCCTTCGCTGGTTCCTCCTTCCCCAATAAAATATATCGAGCCGGGTATAATCCTCTTGCCCTTACAATTTATTGTCTCCTCTCCCGTTTCCGGATACCATTGGGCGGCATTACACGCTTGGATCGAGCTGAAGGGACAAATGACAAAGAGAAACTTCAATCCTCCCCCCCAGCCACATTCCCATAAAGCCAGTGCAAGGGAAACTCAACGGGCTGAAAAAGTAGAATCACTCCTGAGCGCCTTGACCGAAATCAGCGAAGAGGAACGCGACTACCTTCGCAAGCTTTCCTCCTCCACAAAATTGGAAGCGATCAATTCGGAATTTTTCCGTTCGAGCCTGGCAGCACGGCGTTGGAAGACTCTTTGCGAAAGGCATCCCCTCCCTCCGCTGGAAGATTGCATGGTACGGGGAAGGAAGATTGGCCGCAAGCTCGCGTACCCCTTCAATCCCCCGGAAGGGCTGATTTTTTGCGCTTCCGACGGTGGCGCGCCCCGCCAGGAGGAGATGGACGCGTTTATCGATGCTTGGATTCAACGGGAAAGTGAGGCTGCGAAAACCTGGGTTCACTCCACAATTTCGAAAACCGAGAATGCTCTGCGGAAAGTGGAGGATTTAAGCGAAGATGCTGGCTTGCCTTCCGTTTTGGAAAAATCCAAGCTGGCTATGATCCAGATCCTTCAAACCGGCGATCTGACCTCGATCCCGGATTCTTCTCACCGCATCGTCTGGTTTTTTTCCGATGCAGGGGCGGGTGAAATTCGTCTTCTTTCCGCGCAGATTTTAGAAGTGGCTCATCCCTGGATGCGGGACGCGGCGGCTCATACGATCGCAAACCTCCTCGGCAATGCCGATCCGCCCAAGCTCTCCGCACAGCTTGACCATCTCCTGAAGAGTGTGATGCGCCTGTCGGAGTTGATTCAAAAAACCGCTCTGCTTTGTGACAAGGTCCAGAATCAAAAGGCAGCACAACAGCTGAAGGATTTGTTCAAAGGGGATTGCCGTCTGAACCTGAGGGAAAAGAAACTGGCGCAAGGGATCAAGGATCATTTAAGCCGGGCACGCAAGGATTTCTTGGAGCAGGCACGGGAGGAGATTTCGGAACTTCTTGGCTCTTCCCTTCCGGGCGTCAAAGTAAAATCGGACTCAAAAACAGCCCTGGCCATCGAGCGTCCGGTGGAATTTGTCGAAAAGATGCACGGGATGGAGCTGGTCTTCAACTTTCCGGCGAAAACCAGAATCGATATTTCCGAAGCGGCGGAAAAAGCGGAGCTGGCTGAGTACATCCCGCTGGTGGAAAGGCTTTTGAAGGAATCCTCCTCTTCGGTCCGGCAAAAAGGAAAACAGTTCCTCTCCAAGATACGGCCCACCTTGGAAAAAGGACTTCAAACCCCGGGCGTCGAGCTTTCCGACCTTCAACACCTCTTCGTGGACAAGCCTTGGCTGCTGGGAGGCATGGCTTATGACGCCGTCGATGAAGCCATTGAGGAGATTGTCCAGAGGGCTCAGCAGCGCGAGGCCATGAGCCGGATTCTCTCCGAGCACAATCTCGACAAATATCGGGAATTATTCCCGGTAGCCCGGCGTCTCGGCCAAAGGAAGCTGATCTTTTTGGCCGGTCCCACCAACAGCGGGAAGACATATCATGGGTTGAACCTTTTGGCGGAATTCAAGAGTGGCGTCTACCTTGCCCCACTCCGGCTGCTGGCCCTGGAAGGCCAGGAAGAGCTCTTCAAGCGGGGAGTGAAAGCCAGCTTTCTGACCGGCGAGGAGCGGGACATCGTTCCCGAAGCGCAATTCACCGCTTCCACCATCGAAATGCTCAATCTGCATCAGGTAGTGGAGGCCGCCTTGATCGATGAAATTCAGCTATTGACCGACCGCGGCAGAGGATGGGCCTGGACGCAAGCTTTTATTGGTGTCCCCGCCGGAACGGTCATAATGACGGGCAGCGCCAACGCCATCCCGCTGGTCCAACGTCTGGCTCAGTATGCCGGCGAGGAAGTGGAAGTGCGCGAGTTCAGCCGCCTGACCCCTCTCGAGCCGCTCCCCACGGCCCAATCGGCCGAGCGGCCGGAACCGGGCACGGCTCTCATCGCTTTTTCCCGCCGTGACGTGCTGGAATTGCGGGAACAATTGCGAGCCAACGGGATCAATGCCAGCGTGATCTATGGAAACCTCTCGCCCGATGTGCGCCGGGAAGAAGCCCGGCGTTTCCGCAATGGAGAAACCCAGGTGCTGGTAGCCACCGATGCCATTGGAATGGGGCTCAATCTGCCCATCAAGAAGGTGGTCTTTCACACTTTGACGAAGTTTGACGGCCGTGAACCGCGCCCCTTGACCGACGCGGAAATTTTGCAGATTGCGGGACGCGCCGGACGTTATCAGAAATACAGCATTGGCTATGCTGGCGCCACCACCGCGGAGGAGGCGCGCCGCATCGCCCAGGTATTGCGCATCGGAACGCTTCCCATGCCGTGGGAGAAAGTCTTTGTCCAGCCTACCGCGGATTTCATGCTCGCGCTGCGCCAATTCCTACCCGAAGTCACCTTCCTCGACGCACTCTTGCTTTTCCGCTCTAAGATGCGCTTCGACGACAGCTTCATCGTCCCCGTCGTCACCGATGACATGTTCGAACTGGCGCGCATTGTCGATACTTACGCTCCGCTTAAGCGGGCTTATCGGGAGCAAGTCGAAGATCTTTTTCAATGGATATGCTCCCCCGTGGACACCCAGACCAGTGAAATGGCGGCCGCCTACATCGAGTGCCTGCGGCACTTCCTGGATCACCGGCCCATCCATCCCGGCCGAATTGTCAGGGTGGAAAGAAACATCGCCAATAATCACGACCTCTTGCTCGCGGAGATTGCGGTTAAAATCCTCACGCTTTATTGCTGGCTGGGATATCGCTATCCCCGAATATTTCCGGATCTGGATGAAGCTGAATCCCTGCGGGGCGAGGCAAATCGTGCCATCGAAAATGCGCTCCTTTTCAAAAAGCTTACCCGCGCCTGCAGGGAATGCGGCAAACCGCTTCCCCCCCTCTTTAAATTTGCGATTTGCGATCGCTGCTATCGCAGCCGGTCGTTCCGGTGGCAAGAACAGAGGGAATATTCTTAACGAGCGCAGGTGCTCCTGCTTTTGGGAATGTGCTTGCCGTGTCTGCCATCTAGATCAACATGGAGCTGATCATTGTGGAGTCGATGCGACGATTGAAATGGATCTCTTTTTTTAGTTTTTTCATTTTCGGGTTTTCGATTCCCAAGGATTACAGCCAACCGCTGTTCGCCGCCGAAGGGAAGACTATCCAAGCCACTTCCTCGACAGGGCCAATCGTCCTGGACGGCCGCCTTGAAGAAGCAGATTGGCAGAGGGCCCAAGTTCAGACCCTTGTCCAACAATCTCCCCACCCGGGAGAATCGACCCCTTTTCTCACCGAAGTGCGCGTCCTGAAAAGCTCCAAGTCTTTTTATTTCGGATTTCGATGCAGCGATCCCGATCCCCGGCGGATGGCTGCTCACAGCATGCAGCGCGACAACCCCATGGAGGGGGACGACATGGTGGGAATCGTGCTGGATGCCTACGGGGATAAGCGAACTGGCTACTTCTTCATGATCAACGTGGCCGGGGCCCGTTCGGACGGATTGATTTCCGACCCCGAGCACCCATCCTACGATTGGGACGGGATTTGGGATGCCCGCGTCTCGAAATCTCCGGACGGCTGGTCGGCGGAAGTGGAAATTCCTTTTCAAACTCTTAGTTTCACTTATGGATTAAAAAGTTGGGGACTGAATTTCCAGCGATTCGTGGGCCGGGAGCGCCTGATGCTGCGCTGGACTTCTCCGACCCTGGATTCTTTTTTTTATGATCTGAGCCGTGCCGGCGAACTGACCGGAGTTGAAGACATCCGGCAGGGACACGGGCTTGAAATCAGTCCTTACGGAATTGGCCGTCTAAGAAGCTTATTCCCCCAAGATTCAAGAATCCTGCAAGGCACGGGGGGAGGTGAGGTTACCTGGAAAGTGACTCCCCAGATGGTGACCGTCCTCACCCTGAACACAGACTTTGCGGAAACGGAAGTAGATTCGCGGCAGCTCAACATCACTCGTTTCCCGCTCTTCTTGCCCGAGAAACGTTCCTTTTTTCTCGAGGGGGCAAACCAGTATGAATTCGGGCTCGGCGTGGGAGAACAATTCATTCCCTTCTTCTCGAGGCGGATCGGCTTGTTTAACGGGGAGCCTGTCCCCATCGACATGGGCGTCAAGCTGAATGGCCGGGCCGGTCGATGGAATCTGGCCATGCTGGATGTGCAGACTCGCGCTACCACCATTTCCAGTGGGCAAATCCCTGGTGTCAACCTCTTTGCCGGCAGGATTTCTTATGACCTGAGCAACAAGCTCAGAATCGGCACTCTGGTCACGAATGGGGATCCTGAAGGAGTGAGGAAGAATTCCTTTTATGGGCTGGATGCCGTTTGGAGGACTTCCACCTTTCGAGGGAACAAGAATCTCTTGGTGGGCGGCTGGACAGGAGCTTCCGGCGGCGATCACAAACCAGGCAGCAGGGCGGGATGGGGATTTAAAATAGATTACCCCAACGATTTTCTGGATTGTGGCACTTCCGCCAATCGCTATGGCGATGGACTCGATCCCCTGCTGGGATTTTTGCCACGCCCGGGGGTCCGCTATTTCCAGGGAGGCTGCCGGGTCCAGCCACGCCCTTCCAGGGAAGGAGCATTGCGAAGAGTCCGTCAGTTTTCGATCGGCAATTACTACGAACAATATACCAATATGCAGGGAATCACTGAGTCTTGGAAATTCACGGCCACTCCGCTCATTGCTCAATTGGAATCGGGCGACCAGATTGAGACGGAGATTATCCCGCAGTTTGAACGCCTATTGACTCCCTTCGAGATTGTTCCTGGGATTCACATTCCAGCGGGCTCATACCAGTTTAACCGATGGAATTTTCATGCGATCAGCAGCGAACATCGCCCCTGGCACGCCGGGGTGACTGCTTCTTTTGGCTCTTTTTATGGGGGAACTTTGGACCAATGGGACTTCTTCTCGCGCTGGGCCTCCCCGGCAGGCCACCTGCAACTGGGATTCAGTGCCAATGGCAATTTTGGCCATCTTCCACAGGGGAATTTTGCCCAGCGGCTCTGGCAAGCCAATTTCTCTTATGCCTGGAATCCAAATCTTATCTTGACCAGTTTCATCCAGTACGATTCGGAATCACAAAATCTCGGAACCAATACCCGCCTGCGCTGGACCTTTAAACCTGGAAACGATTTGTTTATTGTCTGGAACCGCGGCTGGCAAAGGTTGATCCTCTCTCCTCATGAACTTTCTTTGATCCCGGAAAGTGAGATGTTCGCCGTCAAATTGCGATTTACTTTTCGTCTCTAATTCTCTCCGTCGGCTGATCGCAAACATTCCCAGGTGATTCAGCTGATCATCAATCCAAGTATTTCAGGATCATCACTTCATTTCCCGCTTCATTAAAGAGCAGCTCATCGGCCAATTCGTGCGCGATCAAGATCCCGAACCCGCCATCGCGCAACCCTTTTTCCATTCGGTATTGCATGTGGGCAATCGGCTGGTCCGGGGGATTGGATATGGCGGCATGGGGAATTTCCCGAAAAGAAAAACCAGAGCCGGGATCATGTATCCGGTAAACCAGGGCCCGCTTGCCGCGGATACAATAGACCTCCACGGTAAGGTCCGATCCAAAACCGGCGCCATACTCAAGGGAGTTCAACAGCACTTCGCGAAAAGCCGTGGTAATTTTCTCGCGCACCGAATCGGGGATGTCCGCCGCCAATTCTTTCATGAAATGGTAAACGCGATCGGCCGTCACAATTTGAGGCTTGATCCGCAATTCAACCCAGCCGGGCCGGGCGGAGATTACTACAATGTCGCTCTCCCAATTGGAAGTTTCCAGGGCGCTGGCAATCATGCCAATCAGATTTGCCCGGTCAAAGGGATGGTTGAATAAGCTAAATGCGCGCTCCCGAATGGCGCCGATAATATCCGCGGCAGTGCCATCGCTAATCAGGAGGATCACTTTGGCCATTGGCCGAATCCGCCGGATTTCTTTTAGCAGTTGAACTCCGTCGCTTCCTTTTTGATTGGGATCGGTGAGAATCAAATCGTAGGATTGTCGAGCTAGAGCCCCCAGGTATTGATCGCTCCCGACTTGATCGATGAGCACGGTCCTGCCCTTGATGGAGCTATAAATCAATTGGACCAGGGCTGGATCACCTTCAGCCATCAAAATTCGCTTCTCATCTGAGTCAGGGGACATCTTTTCATCTCCCTAGAAAATCCCGGGGCCAGAGACCTCACAGGTTTTGGAGACCTGTGAGGTCTGGGGATTTTCATTGTCTTGTTGAGCCAGCCGCGCTGGCATAAGCGGCTCCTCAGAAAATCAAATTTGGGCAAAGGTGGAGCGGGCACTCCGTGTACGCTGGCTGAGCAAGCTAGGTTGGCCAAGCGACACGCGACGGGTGACTTCGTCACACTCGCGCATCCCACTTTGTTTTCATCGTCTTGTTGAGCCGGCCCCGCTGGCATGAGTGGCTCCCATGATAAAAATCTCCCAGAGCCCGAATTTTCAACAGCAAAAATGATGCCGAAGAAACGCATGATACCGCTGCTTCTTGAATAATATACCCATATTTGAGAAAGAAAAAACCTGGGAGCATCATTTCATCCAACAAAAATCCACAATATTCCGAACTCAACAATTTTGAGCCGGAATCCCTATAGTCAAAAATGGGTCCCCCGGCAAATACGAAATCCTGCCATGCCCCTGGAAGATTCGAGCAGAAGTCTCCTACGCTTTGGGTGAAATGAGGCCAAGAATAGACTGGCTCGGGCGGGGGATCACATGTGCCGCAATAAGTTTTCCCAGCCCCTCCACCCGGCCTTTTCCAGCTTCAACGGCCGCATTGACCGCCGCCACATCACCTTTAACCATCACGGTAATATAGCCTCCTCCTAATTTCTCCCGGCCCAGCACCTCCACATTGGCTGCCTTGCAGGCCGTGTCGATGGCCTCAATAACCGCCGTGAAGCCCTGGGTCTCAATAAAACCGATGGCAAAATCGCTCTGTTGATTCACTGCATTCTCCTTGGAGTTATCGATCGCCACAAAGTGGACCACCTCTTGCTCAATCAATGGATTTCTTTCCGGACAGGCCTGAAAGGCCGTCTGGCCTTCCCTTGCAGGGGAGGAAATCAAATCGCAAACATAAGAGACTTCCATGGCGCCAGCCAGCGTTGCGCCCGCTTTCAGGGCTGCTTTGACGTCGGCCAGGGGACCGGTGATCTTCAAGCAAACGCCATACAAATCGTTTAATTCCGCTTGCAGCAGGCGGATATTTCCCGCCTTCTCCATGGCATCCAGAACCACCATGGAAGGAGACCAGCCCTGTAATTCAATCAAACCCAACGCTTCGCTCAAATCGTCTCCCTTTGCGGTGGATCGCGCGAGTATGACGAAGTCACCCTTCGCGCGATTCTCTCCGCCCTGCTTTGCATGTCGAGCCGGCTCAGCGAACGCGCGCAGAAACGCCCGTTCCACCTTGCATAACTTTCCTCTACACAAACAAATCGAACCAACGAGAGAATGCGTGCAGCGCCTTCACTGGATATTTTCAGTGTCTTTCCTTGCGACCATTGTCCTTCCACATCTTTGTACGCCAGTGTTTCTTTCGTGCAGACGCTTAAAAATATTAACCTGCGGCTGGGGATTTAACCACCGATAAATAAAATTTTACCGCGGAATGCCTTATTTCGAGCAACTTGACGAATCGGCGCCTTCACATTTACAGCCTGACGCGCGGCATGTCGCCGAGCCAACACCTTCCGAGTAAAAAAGTTTTCCGGCTTCGAGGGCAGACTCCAACCAGGCAACTCTTTACTACCCCGGCAGACTGGATTTGTCTATAATTCGCTATGCCCCATTTTTTTAAATTTCTCTCTGAAGAATAATCCCATGAACTCCAAGACAAACCAGACCCATCGGATTTCCAGGCGCAATTGGATGCAACTTTCCGCATTCTCCTTCGGCCAATTTCTTTTGGCTGATCGATCCCTGCTGGTCCCGGAACCGATCAATGCCGCAACGGAAACTCCCATACTCGAGCCTCTCAATCGATTTCCTCGAATGGTACAGGAGTACTTCGTCAGTCGGCTGCGGAAAATGGAGGCCGAAAACCGAAAAGAGAAAGAATCGTTGAGTACCCGGGCTGAAGCAGAGTCATACGTCCGCTCAGTTCGCGAAAAGATTCTCAAATGCTTTGCCCCTTTTCCGGAAAAGACTCCGCTAAATCCGCGCATCACCGGAAAAGTGGAGCGGGATATTTACAGCATTGAAAAGATCATTTTTGAAAGCCGTCCGGATTTTCTGGTCACCGCCAACCTTTATCTGCCCAAGAACCACAAATTCCCGCTTCCCGCGGTGGTGGGCAGTTGCGGCCACTCCGACAACGGCAAGTCCAATGAAACCTATCAATTCTTTGCGCAAGGATTGGCCCGCCAGGGTTATGTAGTGCTGATTTTCGATCCCATCGGCCAGGGCGAACGGCTGCAATATCCTGACGATCGACTAAAATCGCGGATCGGAGCAGGCGTTCGCGAGCACCTCTATGCGGGCAATCAGCAGTTGCTGGTGGGAGAAATGTTCGCGGCATGGCGAGCCTGGGACGGCATCCGCGCCCTCGATTATTTGTTTACTCGTGAGGAGGTGGATCCGCGCCACGTCGGCATCACGGGAAACTCCGGTGGCGGAACCATGACCACCTGGCTTTGCGGATTGGATTCCCGCTGGACCATGGCCGCTCCCAGCTGTTTTGTCACTTCGTTGCGCCGCAATTTGGAAAATGAATTGCCCGCCGACATAGAACAATGTCCTTCGCGGGTGTTATCGCTGGGATTGGATCATCTGGATTTCATCGCCGCCATGGCGCCCAAGCCGGTTATTTTGCTCGCGCAGGAGCAGGATTTCTTCGATGTCCGCGGAACCGAGGAGGCTTTTGCCCAGTTGAAAAAAATCTATCGTCTGCTCGATGCGGAAGAAAATATCGCCCTGTTCATCGGCCCCAAACCGCACGGTTACTCCAAAGAAATCCGTGAAGCCATGTACCGCTGGTTCAACCGGATTAGCGGGATTTCCAAAGCTCAAACGGAACCGGAGTTGACTCTTGAAAAGGATGAAGTGCTCTGCTGCTCCCCACGCGGACAAGTGTGTGAATTAAAATCGCGCACGGTTTTCGATTTCACGCGGGCCCGTTCGCGGGAATTGGCAAAACAGAGGAAGAAACCGCGGAATGCTGAATTGAAGCGAGCTCTTCTGGAGGCGCTCAATATCGATGACACTCCGAAGGCGCCAGACTACCGCATTCTTCGCCCGCTTTCCTCGCGGCAGTACCCCATGCCGCATGTCAGTCTCTATGCGGTGGAGACCGAGCCCGGAATTCAGGTCGTGGTCTATTGTTTGAGGAATGAAGAGCGCTTGTCTCGCCCCCGGCCCGGCCCTACGCGAGCGATATTATATGTCTCCCACCATTCCGCCGACGCCGAAATACGCCAAGAGCCGCTCATCCGCCAATTGCTGGCTGAAGATCCCGGCCTGGCCTTTTATGCCTGCGATGTTCGGGGCATCGGCGAATCGCAACCTGACACCTGCGATCTGACAAGCTTTCTCTCCGACTACGGCAACGACTATTTTTATGCGGCGCATTCCCTCATGCTCGGCGAACCATATGTCGGCCAAAAAACCCATGACGTGCTGGCGATATTAGAATGGCTGAAGAGCTGCGGCCACACCGGCGTTCACCTGGCCGCGTTGGGTTGGGGAACGCTGCCTGCCACTTTTGCGGCGCTCTTGTCCGATTTCGTGGATCAGATTACTTTGAAGAGGGCATTGGTTTCCTACACTGGCATTGCCGAATCGGAAACTTATGGCTGGCCACTCTCCGCCTTGCTTCCCGGCATACTCAAATCGTTTGACCTGCCGGATTGTTATCGCGAGTTGCTGGGAAAGAAACTTCGCCAACTGGAACCTCTGCAATCGTAGTTCTATTTCGTTAGTCGACGGCAGCCGGGAGGGCGAGGCTTCCGCCGAGCTGCGACTCCTTCCGGGGTCATATCTATTATTGCCTATATCCGGGGGTGGCGGCCTGGCGGCCTTACCCCTGGCTAATGGCTATGAAGCCTCCGGGTTCAGTTCCGTCCCCCCTGAACGGTTACGGAACTCAATGGAAATCTAGTGCGGGGATTTATCCAGAAAGTGCAGAATCCCCTCTAAAATGGTCAGAGGGTGAGGTGGACAGCCGGGAACATAGACATCGACCGGCACAATGGCATCGGCGCCGCCATGTTGTTGTGGATGAGTACGAAACATTCCGCCGCTGACCGCACAGGCCCCCACAGCCACGACAATCTTGGGATCGGGAACCGCCTCATAAGTTTTTTCGAGCGCAATCCGCATATTTTCAGTGACCGGCCCGGTGATCAACAATCCATCGGCATGGCGGGGAGAGGCGACAATCTGGATGCCGAAGCGTCCGATGTCAAAAACGATGGTGCTCAGCACATTGATGTCGGCTTCACAGGCATTACAACCGCCGGCACTGACCTGGCGAAATTTCAAGGATCGTCCAAAAAGCTTGCGAAGGCGTGCCTCCAACAACGGCCCGCGGTCGATTTGGTTTTCACGCAAGATCAGCCCTTGGCGGGTTCGGCAGGCCAGTTGGTAACCTTGAGTGAAATGAAGAGCGCTTTGCGGACAAGCCGCACTGCAGGCCGTGCAGAAGATGCAGCGTCCAAGGTCGATCTGGAGCGAACCATCAAAGTCAATGGCCTCCGTCGGGCAAGCTTCCTGGCAAATATTGCATTGGCTCTGGCATTTCGACGCTTCGACTTGAGGCAATCCGCGAAAACGCTCTGGCAATCGGCGTTCTGCTTCAGGAAAAGCGATCGTGCGATGTTTTTGCTTAATGCGCGCCCGTAAACTCTTGAACATCCTTGCTCCCACCTAGCAATGAAAAAGAATCAATGCTCTTCATTCCCTTCTTATCAAGCAAAATGTCGGACTTCAAATGCGAACTCTCAACATGAGCGAGGTTGTCTCCCGCCTCCGGTCTCCGGTCTTCGGTCTCCAGTCTCCAGTCTCCGGTCTCCCGTCTCCCATTTACAAGTCATGTCCACAATATGACAAGTTGAAGCTTTTGTTGGTCAGCGGAAAATCCGAAATCTGCATGCCGCGCAAGGCCAGCGCCAACCCAATCCAATTGTGGAACGAGGGATCGACAATTTTATAGCGAAGGAATTTCCCTTCGGCATCCGTTATCGCCACATGACAAATCTCGCCACGCCACCCTTCCACCAGAGAGACACCCAGGCGTTCTCCCGGAAGAGTTCGAACCGGCACTCGAATTTCCCCCTCGGGCAGATTGCCAAGCATGTTTGATATAAATTCCAGGGACTGCTGAATTTCAAGCCAGCGCACCATGGCCCGGTCGTACACGCTTCCCATCACTCCCGTCATGACCGGCACGGCATACGACCGATAGACGCCCAGCGGGTAGTCGTGACGAACATCCCGCAACACTTGACTGGCGCGGGATGCCACCCCCACAATTCCCAGTGCCCGGCAATCTTCCTCTTTCAACACCCCCACCCGTTCGAATCGTACCGGGACCGTGGGTTCTTTCCAAAGCAGATTGGCGGCGACCGTTACATCTTTTTCGGCTTTTTGCAGGCGCTGCCGCAATTGACCGAGGAGATGATCATCCAGATCGAATCCGCATCCTCCGGGCAAAATCCAGCCCCGGCCAAAGCGGCTCCCGCAGACCAAAGCCGTCATATTGAGAAAATCTCCGCGAATCCTCCCGCAAAATGCCGAAGTCGGCAAGTAGCCTACATCTTGAGCCAGAGCGCCCAAGTCGCCGGTGTGGTTGGCCAGGCGTTCCAATTCCAGGGCTATGCCTCGCAAGACCTGCGCGCGCAAAGGGACCTCGCAATTCATCATCCCTTCGATTAATTGGCAATAGGCCAGGGTGTGGCCAATGGAAGTATCTCCGGCTGTGGTTTCCATCTGATAGAGAGTCCGCGGATGAGGCCCTCCGAGCAATGCCTGCTCAATCCCCCGATGCTGATAGCCGAGTGAAATCTCGAGATGAAACACATTTTCGCCATGGCATTGGAACCGGAAATGACCGGGCTCAATGACGCCCGCGTGCACCGGCCCGACAGCCACTTCATGGACTTCCTCGCCTTCCACTCGGAAAAAATCGGTCAGGCCAATGGAGGGACAGTCCTCAGCTGAAAATCCGGGAAAAGGCTGATGGAACCGAACCGGCTTGAGCCATGGGTGTCCTTGGGGAAGCACGGCATATTGCTCATGGATTTCCCGCTCGAACAAATGCGCCTGAGCACAGGCGGGAGTAAGAGCTGGATACTGCTTGTCTACAAGTGAGCTCAGCACTTCAAGCTCGCCCATTCTATCCCTGCCTAACAACGCGGTGAGCTGAACCCTCGGCGGTTGTCCATGCGCGAACAATGCGACGATGCGCGAACCTTCCGCCACGGCAGCGATGATTTTTTCTCGAAAGCCGTCCGAACCGATTGAGGGGACATCAGCCAGCAAAAGCGATCCGCCATTCGGCAGCAGATTTTTTTTAACTTCGCTCATCGAATATTCTCAATAATGGAACTGGCCTGTTCCAACACGACTTGGTAAGACTTCGGCAGCCAAATTCCCAATACCAACAAAATAAAAGCAACCGCAAAGACCACCGCGGTGTCTGTTCGCCGGTTCTTATGTCTGGATAATGTCTCCGGAGGAGCGCCCATGGATATTTTCATGGCATGGTTCAAAGCGCTGACGAAGACCACCGCACAGCCCGCCAAAAAAAGAACCAGCACCAGGACTTGCGAACGGCCCAAAGCTGCCTGCAAAACCTTCAGCTCGCTCATAAAGATGGCAAAAGGCGCCACTCCAATCAAGATCAAGATGGAGAGCAGAAAGCCGCCACCCCAAAGCGGGCTAGCCATCAGCGCTCCCCTGATCTCTTTGATTTCCCGAGATCCATAATGTTTAATCATGCCGCCCGCCGAGAAAAAGGCCAGACACTTGGAAAGCGAATGATTAAGAGCGTGATAGAGAGCGGCAAAAGTGCCAGCCCCGCCCAAGCCCACGCCAACCGCGATGATCCCCATATGTTCCACGGTGCTGTAGGCCAGCAATCTTTTAATATCAACTTGGGCAGGCATGAAGGCGGCCGCTACAATGATGGAAATCAGCCCAAAGATTAAAATCAATTGGTGCGCTTGTCCGTCCCCTCCCAGTGCTTTTTCAGTTAATGGTAAAAACCGCAAAATCCCATAAAGCGCGCCATTCAACATCACACCGGAAAAGGCCGCCGAAACAGGCGTCGGAGCTTGACTATGGGCATCGGGCAACCAGGTGTGCATTGGCGCCAGGCCTGCCTTGGTGCCAAATCCCACCAGGATAAAGATAAAAGCGGCTAACATGATTTTGCCTTCAAGCTGGCCGGCCACCGCCGAGAGCTGGCACCAGGAAAGAATCGGGCCAGACGCTCCTCCAATAGTTCGGGAAGCCGCGGATAACAAAACAATTCCCATGAAGGCAAAAGCAATTCCCACGGAACAAATCAATAGATACTTCCACATGGCTTCAATGGAATAACGATTGCGTTCCGTCATGATCAGGAAGGCCGACACCAGCGTGGTGGTTTCCAGCGCCACCCAAAGCACTCCCAGATTGTCGGCTAAAAAGACGAGCACCAAGCTGGCCAGGAATCCATTCCACAACATTCCGTAGCGGCGAATCTTCCGCATAGAGGGCATGCCCCCATGAAGGCCGGAGTCAAAGTAACCGAGAGCATAGATGCTGGTGAGCAAAAACACCACGGCCACCAAACAAAGATGATACACAGAAAGCATGTCGAGGAAGAGGTATCCCCACATCGCGAAAATCCGGCCATTTTGATATACCTTGATCAGCAACCCGAATACTGTCGCTGCCTCCAGTGCCGCGATTCCAATGCAACATTTCAGAATCCACGAGGCGGGAAAACGAAATGTCGAAAGGAATATCCCGAGCAAGGGTATCAGCAGCAAAGACAGAATTTGGAGTTCCCCAAGCATCACAGTTTCAACTCCTCGAGGGATTGCAGGTCAATATTGTCGAATTCGCGATAGATGTGGTAAATCACGACTCCCATAATGAAAATCCCCACTAACAGGTCCAACAACACTCCCAGTTCCACCACCCAGGATTGTTCCACCGCCAGCGACACTCCAAACAAATAAATGCTGTTTTCCAAAGTCAGGTAGCCAATGATTTGCGTAATGGCCTGTCGGCGGGCCACCAGCAAGAAAAGTCCGCACAGCAACATGGCAATAGAGGCAGCTATCAGCTGAGGAGCGGGGAAAGAGGGGGTGCGGGGGATTTGCTGGGCCACGGCAAAAGAAAAAATTGTGGCCATGACGGCAAAGAGCACGGAAGGAGTGTAACCCACATACGGTTTGATTTCGCGTGTGGCCGCCACCCCGCGCAGGGCGCGAAAAAGCAGCCAGGGGATCATAACTCCCTTAATGGCAAGACTTCCCAGGGCGATGGCCAGCGTATGCCAGGAGAACGACTGGTGATGCAACAAAAACGGAAGAATCCCCAGGACTAAACCCATCAGGCCCATCAGGCGAATCATGGCCGAAAGCCTGCTGTAGCCCAAAAGGCCGAAATTGATCAGGGTCAACAACACCACTAAAAAAACCAAAGTTTGATTCATAAAATCGCCATACTCCCGAACATCAGGCCGATGACAGCCAAAGCGCCCGCTCCAATCAACAATTGGGGAACATGCGCCAGGCGCAGCCGGGCCATCGTGGATTCGACGACACCCACAATCACGGAGATGATTGCCATCGTCAGCAAAGTCAAAAAAATGTCCAGCGGCAAATTGCCAGCCCGAAACGGGAGGACAGTCCTGGCCACCAACAGACCCGTCAGCCAGAGTTTCAATGCCATGCCATAATTGATGTAAGCCAAATCCACGCCGCTATGATCGAGCACCATGACTTCATGAATCATGGTCAACTCCAAATGGGTATTGGGGTCATCGAAGGGGATGCGGGCATTTTCCGCGAGCATCACGACAAACATGCTGGCGCCAATCAACACCGTCGTGACAAATCCGAAGGGCGGCCCGTCTCCCAACATCCGGGAGAGACTGACGCTTTGCGCATTTCTCGCCAGCGCCAGCAAACCTAACAGCAAGACCGGCTCGGCCAGGGCGGCATAAAAAACTTCCCGCTTGGCCCCCATCCCTTCAAAGGAAGAGGAGGTATCCAAAGCGGCGATCACGGTAAAAAAACGTCCCAAGCCCAACAAGTAAACAAAAAACAGCAAGTCACCGCTGAACGCCAAGGGGGCTCCCAAACGTCCCAGCGGAACAAGAAAGGCGGCACATCCGAGGGCGGCAATCCCGACGACTGGCCCCGCGCGGAACACCCAAGAGGTGGAATGGCTGTAGACCGATCCTTTTTGCAATAGCTTAAAAATATCGTAATAAGCTTGCAGCCAAGGTTGCCCGGTGCGGCCCGCGAAATTGGCTTTGATGCGATTGATGGTTCCTGGCAGCAGAGGCGCCAAAAAAAATGCCAGCAGCGGCGAAATAAAAGTGAGAGCCGGATTTGGATTCATAACAGTTTCCACAACAAAAGAATAGCCAGGGTGAGGGCAATATAAAGAATATATACATTGACCCGCCCTCCCTGCAGCCATCGCAGTTTAGACAACAGCCATTCGACCGCCTTAAATGAAGGCGCATAGACAAATTCATGCGGCAAATCCGTCAAACGGGCGTGAAATTGGCTGTTGGATGGAAAATAGCCGTCTATGGGTTGAGTCTGTTTCCGGGGAAAAAGAAAAATACCGAAAAAGTCAATAATGGGCTGGGCAAATGAAGAAGCCGTGTATTGCATGCGCGACGAAGGCTGAATATAACCGCAATCCCAGGTCACGGCTCGTCGAAGGATCCGCTGGCGCTGCAAGCGGGCTCTCAACCAAAGGAATGCGCCCAACAGAAACAAAAGGAAAAAGGTCCCCGCGGTTATCCCTAGGGTAGTAGAACGCACATGGATGAAAATTTCCTGAAGCTTCTCGGTGGAAACCTGGCTTAATGTGGCGACAGGGCTGGTCAAGGCGGGCAAAATCAGCCAGAACCCCATGCCAATCAAAAAACATAAGAAGGCCAGCAGCATCAAAGGCAGACGCATGGCTAGCCCCGGGTCATGAGCTGTTTCGATGCCCGCCTGGCGGGGTTCACCCAAAAACGCGATCCCAAAAGCCTTGGTGAAACAGGCGGCGGCCAATCCGCCAATCAAGGCCAATCCCGCAATGACAATTACGGCGGCTATGAGGGCCGGGGTGGCCCCCAACAAGCTATGAAAAGCGCCCAGATAAAGCAAGAATTCGCTCACAAATCCATTGAGGGGGGGCAAACCGCTGATGGCGGCCGCGCCCACCAAAAAGGTGGCGCCGGTTATAGGCATTCGCCTGATTAATCCGCCCAGTTGATCGATTTTCCGTTTGTGAGTGGCATGCAATACCGCCCCCGCGCAAAGGAAGAGCAATCCTTTAAAAATGGCGTGGTTCAAAACATGCAACAGTCCCCCGGCAAAACCCAATACCGCCATCATCGGCATATTCATGACGACGCCAAGCATTCCCAATCCCAATCCGAGCGTGATGATGCCAATATTCTCGACGCTATGATATGCCAGCAGACGTTTGAGATCATGTTGCCCCAAGGCTAGCAATACTCCAGCCAGCCCGGAAATAACGCCGATGCCAATGAGCGTAAACGCCCACCAGGATTGGTATGGCCCCAGCCAAGTCAGCGTGCGCAGGATTCCATAAATCCCCATTTTGATCATGATGCCTGACATCAAGGCGGACACATGACTGGGCGCCGCCGGATGGGCCTGCGGCAGCCAGACGTGCAACGGGAAAAAGCCGGCTTTGGTGCCAAATCCCACCAGAGCCAAAAGGAACAAAAGACTTGCGGCACCCGACGCCGGATGCAACGCCGAAAAAGCCGAAAATTCCAAGGAACCTGCCCAGCGGTGCAAATCCAAAAAAAAGACCAGCAAAAAAACAGCCCCAAGATGAGTCGCCACCAGGTAAGTCCATCCGGCACGCAAGACTTCATTTTTTTCGAATTCATAACAAACCAGAAAAAAGGAGGCCAGCGACATTATTTCCCATGCCAGAAGAAAGAGGAGGCCATTACGCGCCGTAACGACGAGAATCATGCTGGCAATCAACAAATTGAAAAAGAACCACGAGGCGCTAATCCTAGCCGGGCTTGCTGAATTTTTGAGATACTCGCTGCCATAGAGAGCGGCCAGCGGGGAGAGCATAAATAAAGGCAGCAGGAAAAATGCGGAAAGACCATCCAGCCCAACATGAAGGCTGCCTCCAGGCATCTCCCAGGGAAAAGAAAAATCCAGCGGAGGGAATCCACCCAAGACGCGGATCGTGGGAATGATCCCCATCAGGCTGGCGAGAACCGTCCCGACGATACCAATGCTCGCGCCCAATTGAGGCCGCCGGTAAAAAAGGAGAGCCAAACAACCGCTCATTAAAAGAATTAGGATTGAGAAGATTAATAATTCCACGACGCTTGTTCTCTATCTATTGCCTTTGAATTAAATTGATTCCCCTTTGGTCGTTCAGGGAGCGATAAAATACCTTGTCCCTGAAGAGCAGCGGGAGCTTGCACGAGCAAAAAATGACTCCATGAAGGCATCCCCGCGATGGAGTCAAATCGAACCCAATCTGGGCCAACCGGCTGTAAACCCTTGTTGGCTGAACTTGAGATGGCACAAGAAGAGTCGTAGTGCGGGACCTGGGATAACTGATCGGAGATTCCGCGGGGCTCAGATTTACCTCAATTCAAATACTCCCCGTCATTCAAGACCAATAAGGAATAACCAAACGAATTAGAATCAAAAATTTTCACATCACCCACAATTGAGATTTGAATTCGCAATATGCGTCCTTCAAAAAACGACCGTCATATTACCATAAATGAGCGGATTTTTCCCTCCTTGCCTCTGATCTGGGGGCAATTCAATGTGCAACAGGTGAGATAGGTACAGGATTGGCTGATTAACCAAGGGGCGACCGGGAGGGCGAGGCTCCTGCCGAGCCCTGAGAGCCATTCCACGGACATGGAGCGGCTCGCCAGGCAGAGTCCGCCTAAGCGGGAGCATCGCCCTCCCGAGCATTCCATCCCTTGACACATTCTTTATCATGTTGCACTTTGAATTACACCCGATTTTTCAGTTGACACTTATTTAAGGCGATAATAGAACTGAAGCGGAAGAAGTGTTGAAACTCTTTGAGAAGCTAGCTGGCTGCACTAAAAGACCCGGGTCTCTCTAGTGATCGGGGCCGGAGGGACGAAACTCATTCCCCGTTCACCAGAGAGATAAAACATTCAGACTAGGCTGAATGTCCCGGGATAGCCACCGCTCTATCGACGAGGCTCAACCGATCGCGCTCTCCTCTTTCAAAAGAGCTTCAATCTGAGATATCTCTCCCCATGCCACTTTAAACAGTTATGGGGGGAGACTCTTCTAAAATGGGAGGAAGCCTCCCCAGATTTTTTGAAATAGAGAAAGTAAAGGTGGAATACCTCTCTTTTCGAGCAGTGATAATTAAAATGGAATTAGAGCTATCCCTCCGGTGCTGCTTGATCCAGAGGTCAAAACTTCTAGGCGCACCCAAAATAACGTTTGTGGCTGAAAATCAAAATGGATTTGCGACAAGAGGGCGGGAATATGCGCTGAGTGGGACTTCAATGAGGATTAATCGCGGAATTTCTTCCAGATTTGGCGGCGCCCCGACGATGCTCAAGAGGAAAGGCATTCCTTGTAGGTTGGTTCAATACGAATGCGCCAGAGAGGCCAACCTCCGAGCAGACTGACGATGAAGGCGCGCGGTGCCGGAGGGCAGCAATGCAAGCAGGGGGCGGGATGGGGGCATCCCGCCTCCACCATGGATCAATCTGCCAACGGCAATGGGTAGAAGGTTGTTATTGCAGGTCCATTTCTTTAATCAGATGAGAAGCGCCATCCACTTCCTGCATCGTCCAGAGCATGTAGCGGCTATCCACGTGAATGGATCGGGTTTTCACGGGATCGAAGAGGAAATTGGAGGCTACGGATTCGTAAGTTCCATCGAACAGAAGCCCTACGAGCTCTCCCTTCCCATTGAGAGTTGGCGAACCGGAATTGCCGCCGGTGGTATCCACGGTCGAAAGGAAATCGACCGGCACATCCTTTAAGGCTGGATCTAGGTAAGGGATCTTCTTGCCATTCCGGGATGCTTTGATTGCATCCAGTTCAATCTTGGGGGCATCGAAATCCCCTTCGCCCGTATTCTTTTCAACAATGCCAGCCAACGTGGTTTGGGGCTTATAAAATAATCCATCCTTGGCATCGACACCCTTGATTTGCCCATAAGTCACGCGGAGCGTGCTATTGGCATCCGGCGCCACCAGTCCGCCTGATTTGGCCAACAGGGCCTCCATGTACTTGGGACGCAGGCGAGCATCAGCGCCAGACCATTTTTTTTCATCTTGCTGGATGGCTTCAGACAGCGGATACAACAAGCTCGCCAGTTGAATAAAAGAATCACCACCGGCTTCCAAATCCGCCGTTGTTTTATCCAGCAGGCCGAGGCGGTAATCTTTGTCTCCGATTTTAGTGCTGGCATACAATTTGTCGAGGAAGGCCTCAATGGCCTTCCGCGCCTCGCTCTTCGGCATTCCCGATTGAAGATTGGCAGCCTTATCCAGAGCTTCGATGCGTTGTCCGGAGGGAAGCCCAGCAGCCAATCCCATGGCCCAACCGAGCAAGGCCCGGTCAGCCGCCGCATCCATCGATCGCTGGACTCTTTCCTGGTTTTCGCGAATGCGGACCCAATCGCGCTCTTGATATCCCGGATCACGATCTAAGTCTTTCCGAGGCCGCTCGGTGGAAAGCTTGTATAGAGTCTGCGCCGCGCTTAAATAAGAGGAGGCTGAGGTGAGATTATTCATGACGGCTTTCTGTTCGCGTTTTTTTTCGGTCTCAGCCTGCAACTCCTTGAGAGCGGGCAAAACCTCCCCATATTTTTTCTGCCGGGCGGGATCGGCAGCCATCCAATCTGCTAATTCTTTTTCCTGCGCTTCTTTCTGCTGAAGAACTCCGCCCTTCACCAACCCTTCATGCATTCCTTTGATGTTTGTGAGGCTATTATTCAATCCCTGGATGCGATTGGCCAGTTTGATAGCCATGGCTTTATTGTTCTTAGTAAGAGAGTCAATCAGTGACAACTGCTCTTGGTAAAGACGGATGGTGCGGGGGAAGGTCCATTCCGTGGTCTCTTTGACCTCAGCAAAGGTTTGTTGGCGCTGAGTGCGTCCCGGGTATCCCACCACAAAAATAAGTTCTCCCGGATTGGCGCCGGTGGGGGAGACTTTCAACCAATGAACCGGTTTGAAAGGGACATTGTCTTTGGAATAAGGGGCAGGCTTGCCATCCTTTCCCACATAGGCGCGCAGAAAGCTCCAGTCGCCGGTGTGACGCGGCCAGCGCCAATTATCGGTTTCGCCGCCAAACACGCCGATCCCTTCCGCGGGAACATAAACCAGGCGCACATCTTTAATCTCCATCTGGACAATTGCAAAATATTTGAGCCCTCCAAAGAAAGCAGCCACAGTGCATCGCTGGCCCGTTTTTTCGCATTCCGCCACGTACTCTTTCCTTCGCTGCTCAATCCGATTGTGGCGTTCCAGATCAGGGGGGCTGGCCTCCGGATTTCCCATAATCTTGTCTGTAATTTCCACAACGGAAGTGGTCACAAAAACCCGGGCATTCGGACCATTCGACAGTTCTTCTTCATGAGTCTTGGCGAGGAAACCATCTCTGAGCAAATCGCGCTGAGGCGTAGAATTGAATTGAAGGCCGCCCGTAACACAATGATGGTTCGTCACAATGAGCCCATCGGGTGAAACAAACGAGGCCGTGCACCCACCCAAAGAGACAATTGCTCCCATCGGCTGGCCCGTCAAATCGGCAAAAGCTTTGGGATTTCCTTTGAAACCCATCGTCTTGAGTCTGGGCGCCAGTTGCGGAATCTGCTGAGGCATCCACATCCCCTCTTCCGCTTGAAGACAAGCTGCCGTCAAAAGAATGGCCAAAAAAACGCCTGGATTGAATCGCTTCATCAAATTGAAACCTCCCGAAATTAAAAATACCAATAAGCCGCCTAATCTTAGAGACCTCGTTTCGTCCAATAAATCCCGTAATCGCGTGGAATTCAAACTTTTGTGATCCATGACCGATCCCTGCCTTTACACGTTGACACCGGTTTTTTATAGCCAACAATTGCGATACGACAAGGGAGATCGAGATATTCAAGCGAGGACTTTAATCCAAGACCTGCCAAATCCCGCGGCAAACTCATTTTATGCTATGCCTTCCACGAGAGACAACTGCGATATTGCTTCTTTTCGATGGCGCTTCAAATGCAGAAACAACAAGTAATCGATTGAGAATGCAATCGCTGGGCTGTCAAATTAGACATTCCGATGAATTTTCATGAGACAAAAGAATCCCACCTTCACACTGCCCGAGCGGCATTAAGATAACATCTTCCATTGGAATCACTGCCGGATTTGCGTTGAAAAGATGGGACTACCCGGTGAATGGGGCCAATCATGCGATGAATTGCCTTAATTCCTTCCTCAACCCTTTTGACAACCATCTTGACGCTGAATATCCTGGTGCATAATTTAGAACCCATACAAATACTCATCCATTAACAAAATGGCAGGATGGATTGGAGCGGCAGCGCATGCTCCATCATCCTCCCATCGCGGCATTCCCAAAGACTGCTATTATGGGCAAATCAAAAACAATAATCAGCCACGGATTGACACGGATGGTCGCGAATGGGAACCCAAGAGGGGCATATTCATCCGCATTTGATCCGCTTCACCCGGCGGCTGATCCCATCGCTATAAACTATTGGCTAATCGTTCCGGTGCCTTTAAAATAAAACACTTGAAAGTGATCTCGGAAAGGATTCCAATGAAGCCCAATTTCTACAAATCGATGCCCGCCCCACAGTCACTGGGCCGGCGGAATTTCTTAAAATCGTTGGGTGCTTGCACGGTCGCAGCGGGCGGGCTCTGCCTGGGTCGGCCTTCCTGGGCGGATCCGGCGCCATCGCTCGTGGAAACTAACCTCCCGGATTTTATTAAAATCCCCCGGACGAAATATTCTCTTCCCGGCCTTTTCCCGGGACGGGTAGTGAGAGTTCAAAATCCCGCCGTTTGGAATGGCGATTGTATCGATGCCAAAACCGCCGCGGCCATGATTGAGACGGGCATTCTCCGATTGACCGGCAAAAACCTGCCGGAGAGCTTTCGTCTTTTTTTCTCCCAAGAGGATATCGTTGGAATCAAAGTCAATCCGGTTGGCCCTCCCCTCATCAACACCAAGGTCGAACTCGTCGATGCCATCATCCACTGGTTGACTCAAAATGGACTGCCCCGAAAAAGCATTATCATTTGGGATCGGTTTGACTACATGCTCAGAGATGCGGGGTACACCAAGGAACGCTTCCCTGGAATCGGGATCGAAGGGCTTCAAACCATGGATGAAAATGGGCAGAAATGGCGTGGCCCCGACGGCCGCCACCTCAGCGAAAACAATTTTGACAAGCAGGTGTTCTATTATGCCAAAGGGGTTGTGGGCAAATCGGTGGAGGGCTATCCGGATGATGAATTTTATTTGAACCAGCATGTATTCAATGGCGAATATTCCTATTTTGGCAAACTGCTGACCCAGCGTTTGACGAAAATCATTAACATGGCTGCCTTCAAAAACACTGGAAATGGAATTTCCATGGCCACAAAAAATTTGGGATACGGCTCTCTCTGCAACACCGGCCGTCTGCACAAGCCGCTTTTTTTCCGGGTTTGTACTGAGGTTCTGGCAGCTCCCGTGGTGCGAGATAAGCTGGTTTTAAATATTACGGACGGATTGAGGGGACAATACGATGGCGGCCCTGACAAGAACGCCCAGTTCATCTATCCACTTTCGACAATCTTTTTCGCCACCGATCCCTTTGCCATGGACATGATCTGCCACCGGGAGATGGTGGCCAAACGGAAAACCAAGGGGATCCAGGTCAATGAACATCCGCGATTCACGGAATTTCTCCGGCAGGCGGAGAGTCTGAAATTGGGGATCTCCAATCCGGATAAAATCGAGTTGATCGGGGCCTAAAGAAAATGCGACTCAGCGGAATTTTGATTTTCCTTTTATCATTTTTGCCGTTGCCTTCTTTGGGGGCCGATCAGCCTGGAAGCGATTTAGGTCTGCTACCTGGCAGTAGTGCTCTGCCGGGTTGGGTCCACCGGGAATCTCCCCTGCTCTTCCGCGGGAGCAACCTATATGGGCGAATTAACGGCGGCTCTGAACTCTTTCTGGAATTCGGATTCGAGGAACTTACCGTTCAGCACTATCGGAATGGAGAGGAGGAGATTGCCATTGAGCTGTACCGAATGAAAGATAAAGCGGCAGCCATGGGCATCTACTTGATGAAGTGCGGAAAAGAAACTCCGGACGAATCTTTTCACGAACGGCAAACCATCAGCCTTTACCAACTAATTGGGGTGCAGGATCGTTATTATTTCCAGCTCGACAATCTCGAAGGCAAAGACCATGGACGGACAGCCATGTTGATCCTGGCCCGGGAACTTTCCTCCCATCTGCCTGATTCAAAGCCTTGGCAAATCCCCGATTGGTTTGGGCAGGAGGGTCTGATAAAGGATACTCTCCGAATCATTCGAGGCCCTTTCTCCCTTGAGCCGATCTACACGCTGGGAGAGGGAGACATCTTGCGGTTAAAAGGGCAAAACATCGCCGTTGCTGGACGATTCCATGACAGTCATGGGCAAGTCACCACCCGAATCATCGCTTCGTATTCTGATGAAAAAGAGGCTTCTGCCGCATTTCAATTTTTGCGGTCACATCTCGACAGTTCCATCTCTATCACCAAGCAAGGCGAAACTGAGTTTTATTTCAAAGACTATGAAGGCAAGCAAGGGAGTTGTATCCGAAAAAATCTTCAAATCGAAATCCGCACAGGCCTTATCTAGATTCCATTTCCTGGCATCCCTCATTTCTGCCCGGGGAAAAATGGGATGATGGAGGCGACCTGCCCTCAGGCCGTCTGAGCGAGCTTGGCAAACGCAGGCGGGATGAGGGCATCCCGCCTCATCTACAAGATTTTCTATTGAGCCGCATTTTTCGACCGAATCGGTTCATGTCTGAAGAACCCTGGGCACAGAGCACAAATCTAATGGATTGGATCTTCGTAGAGTTTGAGAACGGGGAGAATAGTCCGATCAGGGTGTTTCTCCAAAATATGGCGGGTGATTTTGTGCACGCGGGATTCTTCAGCACCACGCATCTGGGATGGGATCAGATAATCTTCAAATTGGTTGGCAAAACGAAAGACGTGGACTAGTTCATGGGTCAAAATATAAAGAATCAACGCATCAAATGAGATATTGGCCGGATCCCGGCTAGCCGCCTTCATAATATTCTCGTCCTGCAGGCAGATTCCAAAAAATTCGCGAGGATCCTTTTTTGCGGCATCACGCGGAGGAGGCAACCCATATTTGGCCACCAATGCCAAAACGTCAGCGGATCCTTCCTCTTCCTTTAAATCCCCCTGCGTCCGAATTTCGTAAGGGTAACGGTTCCACTCCCAGGCCGGGATGCAGTAATAGCAACTCAACAATTTCTCGGCTTGAGCCAGTTCTTTTTTGACAACCTTGATTTCCGGCTCGCCAAAGCGAATTCGTTGTCCCATTTTAAAAACCCCACGGCCGATAATCCGAGCCATTTAGACCTTCATAAATTTTAGCGATTCCCCCCAAGGTTCGTCAAGTGCAGCTTCCGGCCAGGGCTATCTGTCAGGTCTATCTTGAATTCGCCGGTCGTATTTGTTAAAATAACAGTGTATTTAGGGCTTGGCCGGATTTCGGTGGGGAGGGATGACAAGAATGCCGATTTATGAATATCGATGCAACCAGTGTGGTCATCAGTTTGAAGTGATTCAAAAATTTTCCGACGATCCGTTGGAAGTGTGCGAGCTATGTCGAGGGCATCTCTCGAAGCTGATCTCGCAGACCTCTTTTCAACTGAAAGGTTCCGGCTGGTATATTACGGATTATGCCCGGAAATCTGCGTCCGGCACTTCATCCAAAGAGTCGAAGTCTGAAACTAAACCGGCCGACACTCCCAAATCCGATATTCCGAAGACCGATTCTCCCAAAGCCGATACCCGCAAAACCGATACCTGCAAAACTCAAACCTCGACCAGCACCTCCAAATAGCCTGCTTTTCTGTGAGAACAAAAAAGGGGACTCCCGAAAACGGGGTCCCCTTTTTTTATTACCTGCGCAGCCAGCATCGAATCTTCAATTAGGACTTGAAGAGGCTGGACTGGTGGAAAACTGGTCTGCTTTCCAATTCCGGGCTAGCCGTCCCGGCAGTTCGCCGCGAGTGTGACAGTGCCCATGTTGGATGGAACCGTGGCCTCCTGAAGAATGAGTTCCCTTCAGATACTCATTGCGTCGCCGTCGGACGGGCGGTTGAGGCAAGCTTTGTTTCATTTCCATCAACCTCCATTGAGAATTTTCACCCCCAAAGGTGCAATAACTATCTTTAAATATGTTAATTATACCATTTTTTTGCAGGCAAGTCCGAAGGATGGAAAAATGGAGTGCAATTCAAAATGCGACAAGGCGAACCAAGTCGCGTTGATCGGCTGAACTCAGCAATAACCGGGAGGGTGAGGCTCCTGCCAAGGCGGACTCTCTATCCTGCCACACTTTGAATTACACTTTTTGGGCACACTTTTTCTCCTGACCCTTCATTGCTCTCCTTTTTTCAAGCAAGCCAGAGTTCACAATGGTTTATTTCATGCCGTGGAACCGACTATTTTCCAAAAAAACGTCTAAAGGGAAAGACTGGCAAAATTGCGGCGTCTGCTTATTAAGGAGGGGATGGTCATTTTTATGAAAAAATGTTTTCTGACTTTAGTTCTGTTATTCGCATATTTGTCACCTCTGGTTGCAATCATTGGATATTCCGAGGAAAAATCAGGCTTTCATTACTATCTAAAGACAAAAATCAGTCCCGCGGAGAAGAGACTCGAAGCCGAAGTGTGGATTGAGCATCCCCCTGCCCTTCGTTTTTATCTGCATCCGGAAATGGTCATCCGGAGAGTGGAGGCGAATGGGAAGAGCGTCCCCTTCCATCCCGCGGAGGATGCTCCGCCGTTGGATTACTCCGTGGGGAAAGCGATGGATGTAGTCGCGGAAAACATTCAACGGCTCCACATCCAATACGCTGGTACAATCGGCGGGGTGGTCAATGGCGTCAACCTGATTTCAGCGGACCTGGTCGAGCTGGCCTGGTATTCGGCATGGTATCCTGCTTTTCAGGGAATGCACAATTGTGCCTTTGATATGGAGGTTAGCCTCCCGTCGGGATTTCCAATCGTCAGCAATGGATTGCTGAAAAACCGAGTGGAGAAAAATGGATATAGTCTCACTCAATGGCGATCGCACCAGCCTGGATTCGACATGGTCCTGCTGGCTTCTCCCAAGCTGCATCAAATCAAGGCGCGAGTCGATGGGCTTTTGGTCGAGATGTGCTATGGTGATTTGCCAGCGAAGCAGATCAACGTCAACATTGACGGTTTGGCCGGGGGGATACAGTCCCTTGCCCGATACTATGGGCGTCCGCGGGTCAAAGGAGTCTTGCGGTTTGCGTACTCACCGCGGGATGGTTGGGGCTATTCGCGACTGCCCCTCTTTGTGGTCTCCGAAAAGTACGCTCGGCAGCGGCTGCAGCAGGAAAATGGCGAAGCTAGAGTCTTTCAAGACAACTGTCACGAAATGGCTCATTTCTAGTGGATTCTGGCCGACAGCAATACGCCGGACGATTGGATCAACGAAGGATTGGCCGAATATTCCGCCTATCGTCTTTCGGAAGCAAAATACGGCAAATCCTTTGCGGACCAGCTGGCCCGCGAATACGAGCAGCATGTCCGAGAAAATCCCGCCGCCCCCTCCATCGTCAAAACAGAAAGCACATCCTCCTTCCGGTACGTCAACCGATATGAAAAAGCGGCTTTGATTTTATTGGAGGCTCTCCGCCAATTTGGGGAAGAGACTATGGATCGAGTTTTCAGGGCTCTCCACTCCCGGTTCGCCAGCGGTCATCAAGCCACGACGGCTTCCTTTCTGGAGATCGTCAGAAGAACCATTGGACCCGAGGCAGAATCTTTTTTTATGCCAGGCTCTTTTCCTGACCACGGTCCAGCTGGACAATTCTGCAAGCTTCCCAGGAAATACACATACGCTTTTCCTGCCTAAAGGTTTTGTGGCTTGAAGCCATCGCCACGAGTAAGAGTCCACTCCGCACCTCGTCGTCTTCAGAAAATTTGACAAGTCTTTTTTTCTTTATATAATGGAAACTATGGAAACGATATTAGTTTCTATAGTACCCTGGCTACGAGGCACCCATGAAAGAACGAATTCTTGAAACGGCCTCCCGACATTTCTTTCGGATGGGCTTTGCCCATGTCAGCATGGACGATCTGGCGACCGAAATGGGCATCAGCAAAAAGACGCTCTACAAGCACTTCCCTCATAAGGTGGAAATTCTCCGGCGAGTTCTGGCCCGCAGAGTCCATCAAGTTGAAAGCGCGGTGCAATCGATCCTCCGGGATCCCAAGCTGGATTCGCTCTCGCGATCCATGGAGATATTTGCCTTGATCGCACGTCTCCTTTCTCAAACCGGACAACCTTTCCTCCAAGATATGAAGAAATTCGCCCCGCACATCTGGAAGGAAGTGGACACCCATCGGACCCGGATCATCCGGAGCACTTTTTCCCGCCTTTTTGAGGAGGGAATCCGTGAAAAAACCATTCGCGAGGATGTCGATCCCCACCTAGTGATGTTGATTTACCTGGCGGCGATCCAGCAGATCCTTAATCCGGAGGCCATGAGCAATCTTCCTCTCACCCATGGGCAAGTTTTTGAGGGAATTGTCAAAGTGATTTTAGAAGGAGTCTTAACCAGCCAGGCACGGCGTCGAATAAAGAAAAAGAACCCTTTGCAGGAAGTTTGGAAACAAATGATTCATCCCGTTTAAATCCAGGCAAATTTCATATTCAGTCCCCATCGATAGACGAAAACGAGGTCATCCATGAAAGACAGATTTTATAGGGAATCAGGATGGAACGGAATTAACATGTCTGCTTCAGGCTTATGGCTGTTTGTTGGCATTCTTCTCGTCGGAATGGTTCTGATGAATCCGCGTCCGGCATGGTCTCAGAATCCGACCCCCGCTTCCACGCAAACCACTCTGTCCGGCAAATCCACTGAGATTATCCCACTTAGCCTGAAGCGCGCCATCGAAATTGCCTTGGCTCCGGATGGGAATGCGCGTCTACAATTGGCTGAAGATTTGTTGCGGCAAAGCAAGTCGCGGGCGTCTCAGGCGCGAGGCGGATTATTGCCGAATCTCGACGGATCTTTTTCAGCAATGAACCAAACTCGCAATTTGGCGGCCATGGGGATCAGCCTGAAAATCCCCATCCCCGGTTTTTCGTTCCCTGAACTGGTGGGACCCTTCAACAGCGTTGACGTCCGGGCCACGGCCAGCATGAATTTATTGGACCTCAGTGTCATTCGCCGCTATCAATCGGCCCGTTCTATAGTGGCTTCCACGGAAAATGAAAAGAAAAACACGGAAGAGGCCGTGATTGCCCTGGTGGCCCGCAGTTATTTGATGGCACAACGTCAGCAAGAGCTGGTCAAGGCAAGCCAAGCCAATGTCACCCTCGCTGAAAGCCTTTTTCAGCTGGCCCGAAACCGCAAAGAGGCAGGCACCGCCACGGGGATTGAGCTCACTCGAGCCCAAGTGCAGCTGGCAAATGAACAACAGCGGCTCCTGGTGGCCCGGATTGATCAAGAGTCTGCCCGTCTTCAGCTGATGCGGGCCATCGGAATGGACTTGTCCGGGAAGCTTGAATTGACGGATCCGTTCCCCGCCGACACAGTCAAAAGTGAATCCGCGGAATTATCTCAGGCCCTGCCAATGGCATTGTCCACCCGGGCAGATTACCAGGCCCAATTGAAAAGAGAAGAAAGTGCCCGGCTCTCCCACAGTTCCGTGAAATGGGAACGCCTTCCGTCACTGTCCGGTTTTGGAGATTATGGATCAATCGGCAATGGGATGGACCATCTCATTCCCACCCGGACATACGGGATTTCAGTCCGCGTGCCCATTTTCGATGGGGCCCGCCGGGATGCCCGGCGTGGTGAGGCCGCTGCCCTCTGGCACCAGGAACAGGTAAAAACCAACGATCTACGTCAGCAGATTGAATTGGAACTTCGGCTGGCCTTGGACCGGCTTCATTCGGCCGCCCAGCAATTTCAGGTGGCGCAGGAGGGATTGAAGCTATCGGAATTTGAGATGGAGCAAGCCCAACGACGCTATGAAGCAGGCGTGACCAACAGCATCGAAGTCACTGATGCCCAAACGCGCTTGGCCCGAGCTCGCGACAACCAAATTGCCGCCGCTTTTCTGCATGAATCGGCAAAAATCGACTGGGCTCAAGCCCTGGGAGATACAAAATCCAAAATCCAATAAGCCCCGAGACGAAATTCAAGGGGGATTCAATCCAGGCTGCCCGTCCTCAAGAACAACAAGACATCTTCTTTGTCTTATTTGCGAAAGAATATTTTGATCAAGATTAATATCAAGGAGTTTTAAGAACCATGAAACCCAATCGCAAACTCGCAATTCCAATTATTATGGCGGTTTTGATTGCCATGGCTTTTCTGGTTTTCCGCTGGGTTAAGAATGGCTCTTCCCATTCCATCCATGTCTCGGGAAACATCGAACTCACCCAGGTGAATATTTCCTTCAAGATTCCCGGGAAAATGGTGGAGCGGCTGGTGGATGAAGGCGCCTTTGTCAAAAAAGGAACCACCATCGCACGGTTGGATCAGCAGCAGTTGCTTCGCCAACGGGAGCAAATCCAAGCCGTCCTGGCCGCCGCAACTTCCCGTTTGGAACAATTGCATACCGCGATTGCCTACCAGGCTGCCAATGTGACCGGCCAAATCGAGCAGCGCCAGGCCGAACTCAACAGTGCGCAGGCCAATTTGCGAGACCTTTTAGCCGGATCCCGGCCCCAGGAAATTGAAAATGCCAAGGCGGCCGTGGATCGGGCTCGCGCTGAAAAGACCAAAGCGGAAGCCGATTGGCAACGGGCGCAAAAACTTTTTAAAAACGATGATATCTCCGCTTCGGATTTGGATGGTTTCCGCAACCGTTTTGACTCGACTAGCGCCCAACTGAAACAGGCAGAAGAACAGTTGGCCTTAGTGGTGGAAGGGCCGCGCAAGGAGACAATCGAGTCCACTCGGGCCCAGGTAAATCGTGCCCAGGCGGGGTTGAAATTGGCTGAAGCCGGACATCTGGAGAACAAACGGCTGGAACAGCAATTGCGCAGCAGCAAAGCGGAAATAGCCCAAGCCCAGGCACAATTGGCCGTCATTGATACCCAACTGCAAGACTCGGTGGCGGTAACTCCGATTGACGGAGTGGTTCTGGTGAAGTCCGCCGAACCGGGAGAAGTTCTAGCCGCCGGCACTTCAGTGGTAACGGTAGGCGAGCTTAGCCGTCCCTGGCTGCGTGCCTATATCAATGAACAGGATTTGGGCAAAGTCAAATTGGGGGGAAAAGTGAAAGTCGTGACGGATTCGTACCCTGGAAAAGCTTATGATGGGAAAGTCTCCTTTATTGCTTCAGAAGCAGAGTTTACACCCAAGCAAATTCAGACTCACGAAGAACGAGTGAAACTGGTTTACCGGATCAAAATCGATGTGGAAAATCCCAACCAGGAACTCAAAACTAACATGCCCGCGGATGCTGAGATTCTTTTGGATTAGCCACGAAATGGCACGAAAGGCACTAAAGGCTGCTGGATAAAGAACAATTTGAGCTCTCCCTTAATGAGGAAAAAGTGGAGGCAATAAAATGGGCGAGGAGCTTTTATACAAAGAATTGAGTTATGAAATTGTCAATGCCGCGATATATGTCTGGAAAGAACTAGGATTTGGATTTCTAGAAAAAGTTTATGAAAATGCTCTCATGATTGAATTGCAAAAACACCATATTCCCTGTGCACAGCAAAAGCCGATCAAGGTCCATTATGACAACCAGATTGTTGGAGATTACATTGCTGACATTCTGATTGAAGAGAAAATCCTCTTGGAACTGAAGAGTGCTAAGGGAATAGATGATTCCCATATTGCCCAAGTGATCAATTATCTAAAAGCTACTGGCATTAGATTAGGAATCATCTTGAATTTTGGGCCGGAAAAAATGGAATTCAAACGGATTATTCGATGAACAATCAATTTAGTGCCTTTTCGTGTTTTTTAGTGGCAGAAAAAAAATGAGTCAAATCAGCGAATTTATCATTCAAGCCCAAGGCTTGACCCGGAAATTCGGAAAATTGACGGCGGTCGACCATCTCGATCTGGAAATCCGCCGGGGAGAAATTTTCGGTTTGGTGGGGCCCGATGGAGCCGGCAAAACCACCACGCTGAGGTTGCTTTGCGGTCTGGTGTATATCACCGAAGGCAAAGCCTCCATCGCAGGGTTGGATGTCGTCACTCAGCATGATTTAGTCAAAGACCAAATCGGCTACATGGCCCAGCGGTTTGCGCTTTATCCCAACTTGACGGTTGAGGAGAACATGAATTTCTATGCCGATCTGTTTGGCATCTCCAAAACCGAGCGGGACGCTCTGACGGAAGAACTGCTCCAGATGACCCGGATGGAACCCTTTCGAAAGCGCCCCGCCGGCCAGCTTTCCGGCGGAATGAAACAAAAGTTGGCCCTGATGTGCACGCTGTTGCATCATCCCCAGATCTTGTTTCTGGATGAACCCACCAATGGAGTGGATCCGGTCTCCCGGCGGGATTTCTGGGCAATTCTTTATCAATTAGTCAAGGATGGTCTGACTGTTTTTATCACAACCGCATATCTCGACGAGGCGGAACGGTGCAACCGCGTCGGACTGTTGCACAAAGGAAAACTCATCCGGTGCGACACTCCGGAAAACCTGCGGAGCCGGATGGAGGACCCTTGTTACGAGATTACCTGCTCAGATACCAAGGCGGTCCAGACTGCATTGGAAGCGAGCCAAGGCATTCTCAGTCTGGAGCCATTCGGGTCGGCCTTGCATCTTTTTATTTCCAAAAGTCAAACCAACCGGCAAAGAATGTCGGAAGAATTGCGAGCCAAGGGGATCGGCGGCGTGGTGTTTAAAGAAATCCAGCCTTCTCTGGAAGATGTATTCATCGCCCTAATTCGCAAACAGGAGATGGGGATTCCCTAGAGTCCTGGTTCTTTCATTTGTGTGTGAGCTGACAAGAATGGAGCCATCGAGTGAACCAACAACCCGCGGTGATTATCAAGAACCTGGTCAAACGATTCGGCGATTTTGTGGCCGTCGACCATATTTCGCTGCAAGTAGAGCGAGGCGAAATTTTCGGTTTCCTGGGTCCGAACGGCGCCGGCAAATCCACCACTATCCGCATCCTGTGCGGCCTGTTGCTGCCCACGGAAGGCGAAGCCTGGGTGGGCGGATGGGATGTTAGAAAAGACTCTGAATTGCTGCGCCAGAATATCGGGTACATGTCTCAAAAATTTTCGCTCTACGACGATTTGACCGTGGAACAAAACCTCGATTTTTTCGCGGGGGTGTACGGCGTAAGGGGACTTAGGAAGGAAGAGAGAAAGCAGTTTGCTTTGAAGATGGCCGGCCTCGAGGATAAAAAGGGAACTCTGACGCGTCTGCTCGCCGGAGGCTGGAAACAGCGGCTGGCGCTGGGCTGCGCCATCCTTCACGAACCTCCTATTCTTTTCTTGGATGAGCCGACTTCGGGAGTGGATCCGATTGCCCGCCGGGAATTTTGGAGTTTGATTTACCAATTATCGGCGACTGGTCATACTATTTTTGTTTCGACTCACTACATGGATGAGGCGGAATACTGCCACCGTTTGTCCTTAATGTATCGGGGAAGAATCATTGCCCTGGACGAACCGGACCGCCTGCATCACCTGCTCGACAATTACACGCTGTTTCAACTCGACTCTTCTGATCCCCTGGAGAGTATGCATCAATTGGGCGGGCTCCCCGAAGTGAGGGGAGTCGCGGTCTTCGGCTCGGGATTGCATGTGGCCGTGGAAGATGCGGAAAGCACGCGCCCTTTGATTACAAAGACCCTGGAACAACATCACATTCAAATCCGGCGGCTGGAACCAATTTCCCCCTCCATGGAGGATGTGTTTGTGGCTTTGATTGAAGAAGAGGAGAAAAGAGGATGATCAATCCGCGCCGCACCCGCGCCATTGCCCACAAGGAATTCCTGCATATCCTGCGCGATCCGCGCAGTCTCGGCATGGCACTGGGGCTTCCTCTACTGATGCTGCTTTTGTTTGGCTATGCCTTGACGCTCGACGTGGACCGCATCTCCACGCTGGTTTATGATCAGAGCCAGACCGCGGAAAGCCGGGAATTGATACAGCAGTTCCAAGGATCCCGCTATTTCACCATCTTGGGTGAAACGAGCAATTATCAGACCATTGAACGGGAAATCGACCGGAACAACTGTCTACTGGCTTTGGTCATCCCGCGGGATTTTGCGCGAAACCTGCTTTTGGAAAAAGAGATTGAAATTCAACTGATTCTGGATGGAAGCGATTCCAACACCGCCTCGATTGCCAGAGGTTACGCGGACGTGGCCTTGCAGTTTTATTCTCAGAAAATCCGGACCGCCGCCATGCTGCGTCATGCCGGACGAACCGTCGATCCCCCGGTGGATGCCCGTTTGCGCGTCTGGTATAACAGTGAGTTGAAATCCAAAAATTATATTGTGCCCGGGCTGATCGCCGTCATCATGATGATCATTGCCGCTCTGCTCACTTCTCTCACAATCGCGCGGGAATGGGACATGGGGACCATGGAACAACTCCTCTCCACTCCCATCCGTCCGGCGGAATTAGTCTTGGGGAAACTATCAGCCTATTTCGTTTTGGGAATCATCGATATGGTGATGACCATCGGAATCGGAATTTTTTTGTTTGGCGCTCCGCTTCGCGGCAATCCCCTCTTTCTCTTTGCCACCTGCTGCCTGTTTCTTTTTGGCGCCCTTTGCTGGGGAATCCTGCTCTCCGCCGTCTCCCGAACCCAGGCCGTCGCCTTTCAGCTGGGTATGATCACCTCTTTTCTCCCAGCTTTTCTACTTTCCGGATTTGTTTATTCCATTGAAAACATGCCCCTGGTGATTCAAATCGTAACCCGCATCGTTCCCGCTCGTTATTTCATCACCATATTAAAAGGGATTTTCCTGAAGGGCATCGGATTTGAAATTCTCTGGGCGGAGGTTTTGTTTTTGCTGATTTATGCCGCTCTGGTCTTTGTGGGCGCGACGAGGAAGTTAAGGCAGAAGATCGCTTAAAAAAGGTGTCAGGCGTTAGGTGTCAGGCGTTAGGGCATAGGCAATGGAGAGGGCTGGCTAGTCGATCGGATTTATTTAGAGGATAAAATATGTGGCAAAGAATTCGAGAAATAATAAAAAAAGAATTGATCCAGACGCTCCGCGAGCCGCGCATGCGGAGGCTCCTTTTTTTCCCCCCATGATCCAACTGTTGGTTTTTGGTTTTGCCGTAAACCTGGATGTCGACAATAGCCCGCTCGCCTGGATGGACCGGGACAACACTCCCGCCAGCCGGGAGTTGCTCCACGCCTTTACATCATCGGGACGATTCCGGCTGGCTGCCACTCCAGTCCGGGACTCGGAAGCTCAGGATTTGTTGGATCACGGCGCGGTATCCACGGTAATTCAAATTCCGCCCGGTTTTTCTGAAGAGATCAAACAAGGAAAAACGGCCCGCGTTCAGATCCTGGTGGATGGAACCAATTCGAATACCGCTTCAATCCTGGCGGATTATGGGGGGAAGATTGTGGCGAGCTATTCCTCTCAAAAGTTGGCGGAGCGACAGCGGGAAATGCTCGTGGGGCAATCCCTGCTGACTGGCGCCGCCGTAGGCCTTCCCATCCCCAGGCTAACCGTGCAGTCGCGAGTCTGGTTTAACGAAGATCTGAAAAGCCGCGACTATTTCGTCCCGGGAGTCATCGTCAATATTATCGCCTTGGTCACGGTGAGTCTGACGGCCCTCAGTATCGTCCGGGAAAAAGAAATCGGAACCATGGAACAGTTGTTGGTCACCCCCATCCGGCCCATTGAACTGCTTCTTGGAAAAATGCTTCCTTTCGCCATCATAGGAATCTTCGAGGTCTGTTTTATTGTGACTGCCGCCCTGCTGGTGTTTCACACCCCCTTGCGTGGAAGCCTGCTGGAATTGATGTTTTGCGCCATAGTTTTTCTGCTGGCCACTCTCGGCATGGGCCTTTTTGTGTCCACCATCTCCAACACCCAACAACAGGCCATGATGGCCTCCTTCCTTTACTTCCTTCCCGCTTTCATGCTGAGCGGATTTGCTTTCCCAATCCGAAACATGCCACTCGCCGTACAATATCTGACCTACCTAAATCCAGTCCGGTATTTCATGGAAATCACTCGTGGTATTTTTCTGAAAGGAATCGGCCTCAACATTCTCTGGCCTCAGCTGCTGTCATTGGCAATTCTCGGCAGTGGCATTCTCACGCTGAGCGTGCTGCGTTTCCACAAACGGCTGGATTGATTTCAAAGAAGGGTTTATCTCCCTAGAAAATCAAATTTGGGCAAAGGTGGAGCGGGCACTCCGTGCACGCTGGCTCGGCAGGAGAGGTTAGCCACGCGACGCACGACGGGTGACTTCGTCACATTCGCGCGTCCCACCTTGTTTTCATCTTCTTGTTGAGCCAGCCACGCTGGCATGAGCCGCTCTTCCCTTTTTTTGGGAAGGTTGAATCCGTGAAGAGCGGCGCCAGTTTGAATAATCCTAAGACTCCTCTACTCCGACCAAGTCAAGACCACTTTCCCGGACTGGCCGGAACGCATCACCTCGAATCCTTTTTCGAATTCCGTGTAGTGAAACCGATGAGTAATGATGGGGGAAATATCCAAGCCGCTTTGGATCATCACCGTCATCTTGTACCACGTCTCGTACATTTCCCTTCCATAAATTCCCTTGATGGTCAGGCTGTTAAAGATGACAAGATTCCAATCTATGCACATATCTTGTCCGGGTATGCCCAGCATGGCGATCTTCCCGCCATGGCACATATTCTTGAGCATGCCGCGAAAAGCCTCCGGATTGCCGGACATTTCCAAACCGACGTCAAACCCTTCCTTCATGCCTAGTTTTTTCTGAGCTTCCTCCAATGATTCGGTCCGGGCATCCAGCGCCAATGTGGCGCCCATGCGCCGAGCCAAATCCAAACGGTAAGGGTTGACATCCGTGGCCACCACATAACGGGCGCCCGCATGTTTGGCCACGGCAATCGCCATGCAGCCGATGGGACCGCAACCCGTGACCAGGACGTCCTCACCGAGGAGATCAAAAGAGAGAGCCGTATGAACCGCATTTCCCAAAGGATCGAAGGAGGAGATGATATCTTCGGGAATACGGGAGTCAGCGTACCAGACATTGCTCATGGGAATGGACAAATACTCGGCATATGCCCCATCGCGATTGACTCCGACCCCGCTGGTATTCGGACAAAGATGCCGCCGTCCCGCCAGACAATTCCGGCAAAAACCGCAAACCAGATGCCCTTCGCCGCTGACCAGATCTCCCGGCTTGAATCCCTTGACGATGCTTCCCACCTCGGCCACCGTTCCCACAAATTCATGTCCGATGGTCATGGGCACCGGAATGGTTTTTTGCGACCAGGCATCCCAGTTGTAAATGTGAACATCCGTACCACAGATGGAAGTTTTGTGGATTTTGATCAGCACATCGCTGATCCCAATTTTCGGGACCGGCACTTCTTCAAGCCAGAGTCCGGGCTCCGCCTTCTTCTTCACCAACGCTTTCATCATCTTCATCAAGAATTCCTCTCCACCCGGCCGCCCGTGGCCGCTTCACCGTCCCCCGCGGGGACTCAATCCGAGCGCCAGACGTGCCGGAGTATCTTTACGATTGTCGATGATTATTGTATTGAGCCGGCAGGGGGGAAACAAGGAAATTCCAGCTTTTGCCTCAGCGATCAAATAGGGGCGCAAATTCTCTGCAGTTGTTCCGCTCAGAGCGTCTCTGCATCCCCGCCGGTACAACGGAATGCAACCGCCGGGAAAAAATGGTAGACTACGCGCTACCTTGTGCCCATTTCAAGGAGAGTCTCCCCATGCCCTGGACGCAAAATTACAACCCGCTTGGTCACGCCCTTCTCTCGACTTTGATGGCGGCAATCCCCACCGCTTTGCTTTTCTACCTGCTCGCCTTCCGGAAAGTCCGGGCTCATATTGCCGGTTTTTCGGCAGCCATGACCGCAGTCTTTGTCGCAGTCGTGTTTGTCGGCATGCCATGGCCTCTCGCCGTGAGTTCCTTTATTTATGGGGCCTTTTTCGGCTGGCTCCCAATTTCCTGGATTTTTTTTAATGGGGTCTTGCTTTACAACCTGACCGTGGCCACCGGTCAAATTGAAATTATCAAACACTCCGTGGGATCAATTTCGCGGGATCGCCGTCTGCAAGCGCTGCTGATTGCCTTTTCCCTGGGGGCCATCATCGAAGGGGGAGCCGGATTCGGAACTCCCATCGCCATCTGTGCCTCCTTGATGGTGGGTCTGGGATTTCACCCATTCTACGCTGCCGCGCTTTGCTTGATCGCAAACACCTCGCCAGTGGCTTTTGGTTCTCTGGGGATCCCCATGATCACCCTGTCGGCGGTTACAGGGCTCCCGTTGAATCAGCTGACTCAAATCACCGGGAAAATTTTGGCGTTTACTTCCGTCATTGTTCCGCTATGGCTGGTACGTTCCATGTGCAATTGGAAGGATACTTTCGCGGTTTTGCCTGCCGTGGCAATGGCCGGTTGTACTTTTGCTCTAGCACAGCTAATCATCAGCAGTTTTTATGGCCCTTACCTGGTCAACGTGGTGGGCGGCGGCATCTCCTTGATCGTGCTGATCGCTTTTCTCCATTTCTGGAAGCCGCGGCAAATCTGGCTCTTTGCGCATGAACGCGAGCAGGCAGCGCCCGTCTCCAAAATCAATTATTCCCGCCTGGAAATATTGAAAGCGTGGACTCCTTTTCTACTCCTGACCGCCATGGTTTTTCTTTGGGGAATCCCCTCGGTCAATCGCTTGATGAATCGGGTGACAATCCCAATCCCGGTCCCCGCTTTGCATCTGCAGGTGATTAAGGCGCCGCCGGTGGTCGCTCATCCCGTTGCGGAAGCAGCGGTTTATAATTTCAATTGGGCCGCCGCCACCGGAACAGCTTTGATGACGGCACTACTCCTTTCCGCCTGTGTCTTCGGGGTGGGCCCCGCGCGTTTGGGAAAGCTCTTTTGGCATACTTTTATACAGCTGCGTATCCCCTTAATTACCACCCCGTGCATCCTGGGCCTCGGTTTTGTCTCACGCTATTCAGGGCTGGATTGCATCCTGGGTCTAGCCTTCACCGCGACCGGATTTCTGTACCCATTCTTTGGGACAATGCTCGGTTGGCTGGGAGTATTCCTCACCGGCAGCGACACAGCCTCCAATGCCCTGTTTGGGAACCTGCAGAAAATCACCGCGACTCAACTGGGATTGAATCCCAGCCTCATGTGCGCCGCCAACAGTTGTGGCGGTGTGATGGGCAAAATGGTTGATGCTCAGAGTATTGTCATCGGGACAGCAGCCACTAATCAGGTGGGAAAAGAGGGCGATATCTTGCGGTTTGTATTCTGGCACAGCGTCGCGCTCGCTTGCATCGTTGGCGCGGAAGTATTTCTCTTTGCTTATTTGTTCCCTGGAATTGCAAGCCAGCATTGAGATCGACTCCTGGCCTGAATCCTCATTTGCGCATAAAAAGTAGGAACCAGTTGAATATGGGTTTATCCGGCGGAGCTAGCCGGAACGTGAAGTTTGAACGATGGAAAGACCTCACTTCTATTCAGAACGATCTTCCATCCGCTTCATTTCTTCGCGGGACATATGGTATTCAACAAAATGCCGGTTGCCGAACTCTGCTATCCATTGAAAATGCTCCAAGGCTTCTTGACGGGAACCGGAAAGAAGCAAATCCATTCCAATATAACCATGAGCTTCCGTGCGCTCATCGGTATTGTTAGCTAGGGCAAGGACTTCCTCACTTGTGCTCTGATGCTGCAAATAGCGAATCACTGGAAAAGGCCAAGCCGAAGGGTCAAGCACGTGAACCGCCTCGTCCAGCAGTTTCTTAGCTTCCTCCTCTTGCCGTGCCAGCCGATAGCCGAAATAGCCAAGGAAGACCATATAGGGGGAGGAATAATTGCGCCAGCCAATGATTTTCAAGCATGCCCGGGCGTCCCTGGCTGCCGCCTCACCCCGATGCAGGTAAAGATAAGCAAAGCCCCGCAGGCGATAAACCTCTTCATCCACCATCCCGAATTGGGTATGTTTTTCCAATGCGTCTGCAGCTTCCTGGTACCGACCCGCGCCATATTGGGTCTTCCCCAGCAGGAAATAAGCTCCCGGATGGGATGGATTCTTGCGAACGGCCTCCAGGTAGGCTTGTATAGCTTCTTCAATTCTCCCTACTTGGCTGAGACTGGATCCCAGATTGGTAAACGCATTGGCATTGTTTGGATCCAATCGCACCGATTCTTTAAGCGCTTCAATGGCCTCATCCAATTTGCCCGTCTGCGCATAAAGGGTCCCCAAGTTGTAGTAAGCCAAGGCAGCTTTGGGTTCAAGCTGGATGGCATGAGTATAAGCGTCGATGGCTTCAGAAAAACGATGTAACATCAAATAGCCATTCCCCAAATTCGACCAGGGGGCAGGATTGGCGGGATCCAATTGAGTGGCGTGCTGGAAAGATTCGGTCGCGTCCTGGTTTCGGCCAATGGCAAGATAGGCCAGTCCCAAATTATTATGCGCTGCAGCGGAATCTGGCATCAAATCTACAAGCCTCCCAAAAATTTCGATGGCTTTGTCAAAGTCCCTCGCATCATAAAAAGCCTTTCCAGTGAGCATCAAATCATTGGAAGATTCTTGAGCTTTAGAGTCACCCGAACTTGAGCGTGATCCGCCGAAGATATTGGGTGAAAATGTTTCTTCCCCGCCCTCAGTGTACGGCCATCCTTGGCCGCGCGTGCGGTGTTGTTACCGGCACAGTCTCAGCCAACAGCACCTGGCATCCTCCACAACGCCGCCGGACATCTTTCGCGGCCCTCGCTGGCACAGTAATAAATAATGGCCTGCAAATCCCTGACAAGGAGATCTGCAGGCCATTATTTTCGGCTCAGAGCCGTTCGGCGGCGGAGCTGCCGCCCTGTCAGGCATAGCAGGTCTCTGGTGCCGGCGTTCAGTATCGTGCTGACGATATGCTCGGAGGATTTTCCGGTGGTTTTTTTCGCCCACACGAGTATCCGCAGCAGATGCCTGAATCGCATTTCTTCTTCGGCGCTCTTAGAGGCCACGCAGATCATATTCCTTAGGCCGTTTGCCAGATCGAGTTCGATGATTTTGCGGATAAAAGTACAGACATAAGGGGTTATATCTTCGTCAAGCTCCTCTGCCAGTTTGTTGATGACTTCAGGCTCGGCGTCAGGCAGGTAGCTTCTGATAAAGCTGA
>CAWDMN010000021.1:0-32093 GCA_963803155.1 uncultured Acidobacteriota bacterium | reverse complement strand
GTTATGTACGTCTGCTTGGTTCCGTTGGTCTTGCTGATGTTGCTGCATATCGATGGGAGCCGTCATCGTTGGTTTCAGGACGATCGATGGTATGACTTGCTGGTGATTCTGGATGATGCCACCAGTGAGATCTATTATGCCCAGTTGGTGGAAGAAGAACCAAGGCGGAGCGTGATGGCGGGGTTGCGAGCGGTGATTGAACAGAAGGGCATATTTTGTTCTTTGTATAACGATCAAGCCAGCCATTTTTTCCTGACGCCCGAGGCGGGTAAAGGAGTGGATCGGAGCCGGTTAACGCAGGTGGGCCGAGCCCTGAAGGAGTTGGAGATCCATATGATTGCGGCCTATTCACCCCAGGCGCTTTTCCCCTCTTCAGTACCGCACAACTATAACCAAGGTATTCCTCGTCGTAGAGGTGGTAGTAGATCGAGGCAAATCGCTCCTTCGGGTTCTTCCGCGCTTTCTCTCGTATCCGCTTCAGGTCTTCGCTTATCACCTTTCCTCCATCTCTGTGTATGGCAGATGTGAATCCCTTCGCGGTTGCTCCCTGTGGAGGCTTTCGCTCCATCGGCATTACCCGATCTCTCCGCTATTCCAGCCTCCATCTCAAATGTTTGCTGAATCCGGATCGATCATCTCGGTCAATATCGCCTCAGTCGTCGGTCTAAAACCCCTCGTGAGGCCTGAAGGGGCAAGAAATGCCGCATGTTTGAGTTTTTGTACTATACGGGCTCTCCCCAAATCCGCCGCCAAAAGCGGTGGATTTGGGGAGTCCACTTTCCCCTTGCTCTTGGATAGAAATTCTTATAATTTGAGTTTTGCATCAATGCCTTAAGACATTTTTCAGAATATTTTTTGCACGTCAAAACGCTTGCCAAACCGGGTTTTTAGAAGTCAATGTTTTCATGACGCCCTAGATAGCGCATAAAGAGCTGGAATTCCAGATCCTAGGAAATACGCGACTCCTTAGAAAATAGCGTGGATGAAGGCGGGGTGCACTCACCCCGTCTGGGTATGCTAAGCTTGCCGAGACGGCCTGAGGGCAGGCCGCCTCAATCTGTCCAGTGTCATCATCTTGATGTGCCAGCCGCACTGGCATGGGCGACAGATGAGGGGAACCATTTTTCCAGATGCGTATTGACCATGAAACAAGCACTGGCTTGGATATTCCGACGAGTTGTCACAACTTTAAACAAAAATCAGGTGCGAGGACTCACTGGAATCTATTCCATTCAACTGCGATTGTTGCCCTGCTATGAACTCTAGCGAAGGAGCTATCGATGAAAACGATTGGACGACGTTGTTTCTTCCGAAACCTCTTAACTGGCGGCGTGCTTGCTGGGACAGGCGCAGCTCAGGTCTTGCAGCCCCAGGCCATGCAGGCCGCAACGCAGGATTCGGGCAACACTCAATTCTCAAGCCGTCGCATGGATGAGATGACGAGCCGCGAGATTGAGTCTTACCTGAAATCCGGCGGTGATCTGGTTCTGATTCCGTTCGGACCCATCAGCGGCCACGGTGCGTTGATCCCCGTAGGCATGCATGGGCATTGGGCGCACGCCCTCAGCCTGCTGATCGCGGATCGGGCGAATGGCCTGGTCTTTCCGGTAACGCATTGTTGTTTTGCCGGTGCCACCCGCACCTTCCGCGGCACTGTATCGTTCACCTACGAAGAGCAGGTCATGGTGCTCAAGCGAATTGCCTCGACCCTGAACAAGCAGGGATTCCGGCGTACGGTTCTGGTTGGTGGAACCAACCCGGAGGACACGGCGGGCATGATTGCGGCGCGCGAGCTGTTTGATGAGACGGAGAAACCCGTCTTCTTTATTTCCGCGCGGCGCGCCTTCGACCTTCCTGAAGCCCAGGAGTTGTGGCGTGGCTATCCCGGCAGCTTCGATGAACAACAAATCGACCTGGCAAGTTTGAGAATCCTGGGCCGCGAACGTCCGATTCCGTTGGAAAACTGGTCCAGGGAAATCAAAACCTCCAAAGAAGCCGATCAGCCTGCTGAGATCGCCCCTGATGTCACCGCCATGCGCAAGTGGGGAGCGGTCGGATGGCGCTATTTCGAGGAGAAAAATCACGGCAACCAGGGCAACGCGGGGATTATGCTCAATGGGCGTTCCGACATAGACATTGCCGTCGATGTGCTCCGCAAGTCGGCCGATGTCATTGTGCCCGCCCTCGCCAGTTTTGAGCACTACTCGAAATGGCTCGAACAGCATCCCGTGCAGTACATCAGCGCCACGGAGCGGTTACAGGAAAAATAGGCCGGGCCGCGCCCGGGAGGAGATTTCTTAATGACTATGATGAACAGGCGAGAGATTCTGGTCTTGGCCGCAATGGGTACCCTTTTGCGCGGAAATGCTTTCGGACAACAGGGAGCTCCTTCCATAATTTATCGCGATTATTCGCGCTGCCTCCCCGATTACCTGCGCGATCTGGCGGAACGGGCATATCAATTGCGGAACCGCGCGATCTCGAGTCTGACCACGCCGGCAGCCATTCGCGAAAGGCAGCGGTGGGTTACCGAAACTTTCTGGCGCCTTGTGGGCGGAATGCCGGAGCGCACTCCCCTCAATGCCCGAACCGTGGGGACGTTTGAAAGGCCAGGGTATCGCGTCGAGAAAGTCGTTTACGAGAGCCAGCCGAACTTCCACATCTCCGGGACTCTCTATATCCCCACCGTGGGGCGCCCGCCGTTTCCGGGAGTGCTCTACCAGATGGGCCACACCACAAACGGGAAAGGGGACGGCACCTATCAACTCTGCTGCCAAACTCTCGCGGGGCTTGGCTATCTTGTGCTCGGTTTCGATCCGATGGGGCAAGGTGAACGCACATACTATCCGGGCCCGGTGCCTTCCCGCAGCCGTCTCGGCGCCGATGAGGAGCATACTTTCCCGGGCCGCCAGATGCTGCTCAAAGGCATCACGAGTACCCGGCTCCAGACCTGGGATGCGGTGCGCAGCCTGGACTATCTGGCATCGCATCCACTGGTCGATCCCAAACGGCTGGCCTCGACCGGACAATCCGGCGGCGGAACTAACACGATGCTGCTGGCCGCGGTCGATGATCGGCTCGCGGCGGCGGTGGTCTCCTGTGGCATCACCGAAAATGTCGCCTGTGCGAATTTCAATCCCCCTGGCTCGACTGACGACGGAGAACAAAATCTGATCGCTTCCGCGCCGGTTGGGTTCGACCGCTGGGATCTTCTTTATCCGATCGCCCCTAAGCCTCTGCTGGTCATGGTGAGTCAGCGCGACTTCTTCGGCACCTATTCGCCGAACTATCTCACCAGCGGAAACGAAGAGTATCAAAAACTGCAGAGCATCTACCGCGGACTCGGCCACGCCGATCGGATCTCCTGGTTCGGCACGCCGCTTCCCCATGGATTCAGTTTCGATCTCCGCATGCGGATGTACAATTGGTTTGCGCGCTGGCTGAAGGGTGAGTCTCAACCGGTAGCCGAGGAGCCGGTCATCAAGGCGGAGTCGGAGGAGACGCTATTCGTTTCGGCTAACGGGAGCGTCGTGCAGTCGTTTCACGGGGAGACCCCGTTCACGCTCAACCGGGCGAGATCCCTCGTGAAGACGCCGACGGACCTCGCCCGGTTGTTGAATGTCGATCGCCCTGGAGCCGACGCGAGCATGATCACGGTAGGGCGCGCCTCGTACCACCAGACCCTGGTCGAAGCGGTCGAGTTCCCTGCCGCACCAAAAGTGTGGGTGCCTGCCTGGCTGTACCAAGCTAAGACGATCGATCCTTCGAAGCCGCTGGTAATCGTCCTGGAGCCCGGCGGCCGGAATGCATGGCATGAATCCGGACTTTATAACCGAATGGCGGCGGAAGGTTGCATCGTCTGCGCTCCGGATCTGCGTGGAATCGGGGACATGACTCCCGAGTTCAGCCGCGGGGCGGCGCGTCACTCGAGACCTCATAACAGCGAGGAGGATTACGCCTGGTCCTCGCTCATCCTCGGAAAGCCGCTTGCGGGGCAGCGAGTCACCGACATTCTATCCATCGTTCAGTGCCTGAGAACGCGTTCGGAATTCGCGCGGCGGCCCATCCTACTCGCGGCGCGCGGCGTGCTTACCGTGCCGGCCCTGTTTGCTGCCGTTTTGGAGCCCGCCATCGGCAGCCTCTATTTGGCGGAAGGTCTAATTTCATTCCATTCCATCGTCGAGACGGAGTTGTACGAGTACCCATTCGGCAATTTTGTGCCGAACTTGCTGGCCCACACCGACCTGCCGGAACTGACCCTCGCACTGGCGCCGCGGCGGGTCACTCTCGCCGGAACAGTCGATGGAGCCGGCAATCGGATGGCGCTCGATGCAGTCCGGGCGGAGTTCCCATCGGCGTCGAATATTCGAGTCCTGCCGGAGCCTGCCTGGAGTCCATCCGATATTCTCTCGGCTTAGCGCCGGCGGGTAGTTCATTTCAATGTTACTGCCCATCCCACTGCCGCCTGGATGGATCTTAACCGGCGCAATCAAATCCTGGAAATGGTACTTTCCTAAGAAAGAATCGTTCAATCTTCCTAGATTTTCACCTTCTGCAAACGATAGAATCGAACTCAAATGCAGGATCATTGAGTAGTCCGGAGTTCCTACCCAGGTTGGACTGCTCAGTTGGCCCGCAATGAAGGTCAAAGCGTCAAGGTTCGGTTTCATTACCGGAAGACCGGCACGCCAGCGAAAAATGCAAACTGGGATTATGAGCCAATCTCTTGAATGCCGTTGAAAGGAGAAATGGAATGCACGGATGGTTGCTACTCACATCTCTCTTCATCCTCGCGACGTCGAGCCTGTTGGAGACTCCATGGGACTTGAGCCTCTCAAATGGGCTGTACGCCGTCACCCATGAGAATGATGACTCCAGCGCTAAGCGGAATCCCGTCGTGGTGCTTCGCAAGGCGCCTTTGATCAAATTTCCGGCAACGGTCGACTCCAACAGCCCCGCGCACTGGGACGGTGACACGATATTTGTGTTCAACTCAGGCCCCCCGTTTCGCAGCTCGGGAGTGGGAGTAACGCAATTGGGTCCTACCAGTCTTACTCTCTTCAACAACGAAGCAAACGGCGATAGATGGATCGAGGCCACCTACAAGACTGAGCATGGGAAACTCTATGGCTGGTACCATAACGAGCCACAGCTGATCTGTTCAGCCCACAAAGACTTAACTGCTCCTCGAATCGGCGCAGTCGTTTCCATCGACAACGGCGCCCATTGGAAAGACCTCGGTTTTATCCTGGAAGCTTCACCTGATTCACTCGATTGTGAGACCCAGAACCAGTACTTCGTTGGGGGGAATGGTGACTTTACGGTCATTCTCGATAATAAGAAGGAATACTTCTACTACTTCATCAGCACCTACAACAAGCAGGTCTCCGAGCAAGGTGTGTCCGTGGCTCGAATGCGCTATACCGACCGGGATGCTCCCGTGAACAAAGTGTGGAAGTGGCACAAAGGGAGTTGGAAAGAGCCTGGGATCGGCGGACATGTCTCTCCCATTTTTCCGGTCGCCATCGATTGGAATCGCAGAGATGCGGATGCCTTCTGGGGGCCCGCCATACACTGGAACACTCACTTGAACCAGTTTGTCATCCTCCTGAATCGCGCCATTGACAAAGATTGGAAGCAGGAGGGGATTTATGTGTCATTCAATCCCGATGTTAGCGTTCCACAAGCATGGAGTACGCCCAGGAAAATATTGGACCGGAATGAGATTGTGGCAGTCCCCGGCATGGAATCGGGCTGGTATCCGCAGGTGATCGGACTCGATAGTCGCAACCACGAAACCGACAAGTACGTGGGACGCGTGGCGCGGTTCTTCGTGCATGGGAAATCCATTTGGGAAGCCGTTTTTCTCAAACCAGGGGAGAAGTGAGCCGACCCTGAAGCAGGCGAGTACCCTACCCATTCCAACTTGGAGGCAGGTTTAGTTATGAGAAGAACAGGGTTGACGAAACTCGCAATGGCGGGTTTGGTGTTGTCGGTTCTCACCTCTATTCCGGGCGATGAGGTTCCAGCAATCACATCCAGCTTTTCGGGAGGACCTTTCGATGCTTCTCCGTCTGGAACACTGATTTCGGATTCCGGCCACAAGTTTCTAACTGTACGCTGGGCGGACCCGCGGAAGATTCGACGGGTCGTCGTCAAATTCCCCGCCAACGCAATTCCACCCAATCCCAAAAGCGTCCGTCTTCAGTACTGGCATCAATCCTGGGATGGCCGTCCTGACCCCATCCTGGCTGAAACTGGAGCCGGGGGCGTGGGTTGGGACGTCGTTGATGACTGGACCAACGGCCGCTGGAAGGAGGCCGACACAAATCTCGCAAGCCAGGGTCCAATCTGGACCTACACTTTCAAACCAACCAGTGGCAGCGAATTTCCAAGCTTGGGAGGGAAAGGGGTTGCCTTTAGAAGGACCTTGAAGATTCGCTTGGTTTCATCGGATCCCTTGCCAGAGTCAACCCTCTTACACGCTTACACTGACGCCACGTACCAACCTCTGACGGTGCGCATATTATTGGGCGAACCGGCCGAACCCAAGATTCAGTTCGCCGGGCAGGAAAACGGCGTCGTGGAGGTCTTCAACGGCGTCCTGGTGGACCTGCGTCCACTCGGGGCGGCAAGTGTCAACAAGGACAATCAACGGCACTGGCTGATCCCAGCCGGCGGAGAGGGCGGTTTGGAAGCTAAATTGTTGATGGCTGTCGATCCCACGGGAAATGGATACGATCGAACCATCGTCACTATCCGATCCCGATTCCGTCCGTTCTCTTTTGCGGCAGATGAAGTAGCTCGCGGCGACCGCATCCTGGTCGACGATCTTGGGGCGTTGGTTGTAAAAGGCGGCGACGCCATCACTCTGGCGGAATACCGTGACGCCCGCAAAGAGTATGCTGGAAGGACCATCTATGACCGTGTCCGGGATGAGCCGGAGCAAACCCTGACCCGAGCCTGGAACGATATGCCCTTAAAGCGCCCGCTCTATTTCGTTCATGGGCTGCCCGGCAACCGCAATGCCATGCGGCAGGATGCCGATGGGACCATCCGACTGGCGGCGAATTCTCGATGGTTTAAAAACTTCCCCAGCTCGAAGGATGCCAGCCGCCAACTTTGGGATGGCTCTGTACACGGGCATGGGTTCAGCTTTGGCTTTCCCAACACTCCCCCCTTAGGCAACCGCAGCCTGGAAAAGGGGCATCTTCCACTCCTGCGGACTTTCTGGCAGGATGGAGCAATTCTCTACGAACAAACCACCTTCCTGGACAAGTTAGATGCCGATCTGGGGGTGATCCGTTTGGATGACCCAACGGTCCTGCGAATGCGCGTCCGCATGATCAACACGTCCACGTCAGGGAAGGCGCTGGCCCGGTTGTTCCTCCACACGGCTCCCGGGGAGGATGAGGAGAAGAATCAAGCCACGGAGAAGCTGTTCTCGGAAGGGGACCAAATCCTTGCGGTTTACAAGGGAAAACCGCGACTCCGTTACCTCATCGATAGAGGCGGCCGCGGTGAGCTGTCGAATGAGGCAGACGGCGTTCGGTGGCGCCTCGAATTGGGCGCAAAGGAATCGCACGACCTCTACTTCTCCATCCCCTCCATAACCCTCGAGACGCCCAGTGAAATCGAAGCATTACGCAAGCTGGATTTCGAGGCGGACAGTAGCCGCCTCTGTTCTTATTGGAGAGACGAGACTTCCAAGGGCACCGAAATAGTCACTCCGGAGCCATGGCTCAATGATTTCTACAAGGCTCAACTGCAGCACATGCTTGTGAATTGTTATAAGGAGTTGAACTCGGACCTCCTGCATGCCCACGTGGGGACCTTTGACTACGGGGTCTTTCCAAATGAGTCGGCGATGATGATCAGCGACTTGGACCGTCGGGGATATCACCGTGAGGCACAAAAGAACCTCGACAGTTATCTCCGCTACCAGGGAACGGTTTTGTTCTTGGGGAATTTTAAAACCAAAGAGGGTCTGTTCTACGGGGCTGGAGGCCATGAAGAGGGCAACTATAATAAGAGTCACGGCTATGTAATGTGGGCCATGGCCGAACATTGGAGGATGACTCGCGATCGCCAGTGGATGGAAACGGCTGCACCCAAGCTGGTAAAGGCCTGCGAGTGGGTCGTTGGGGAACGCCAGGCCACCATGAAATTGAACAGCAACGGCAGCCGGCCGCTGGAATATGGCGTTTTGCCGGAAGGCTCGCTGGAAGATGTCAACGACTACTGGCACTGGCTGGCCACAAACGCAGCCACCGTGTGGGGATTCCAGCACCTGGCGGACGCCTTGGCCGATTTCGGTCACCCCGAGGCCGCACGCCTCCAGAAAGAGGCTCAAGCCTATCGCGAGGACGTGATGAAAGACTTCAATGAGGCCCGGATACTGGCCCCGGTGGTTCGATTGCGCGATGGAACTTATGTCCCCAAGTTTCCTTCACGGCTTTACGAGCGCGGAAGGAGCCATGGCTGGCTGCGAGAAACCCTGGAAGGCCCCATTTTCCTCCTGTACTACCGGCTCATTGCTCCGGAGTCTCCCGAGGCCAAATGGATCCTGAAAGACTATGAAGATAATCTATACATCTCCGATCAGTATGGCTATTCCATACCTGCCTTTGACCAATTCTGGTTTTCGCGAGGGGGATTTTCCATGCAGGCTAACCTCCTGGATGGGCCGCCCCCTTACCTGTATCGAGATGAGATCAAGCATTACCTGCGAGCGTATTTCAATCCCTTTGCTTCGGCTTTTTATCCGGAGACCCGGATGTGTAATGAGCATTCCTTACCGGAACTGGGATATCCTCGCGGCGATCATTTCAAAACCTCGGATGAGGCCCAATCCACCTTCTGGCTGCGCTTGATGTTTGTTCATGAGCAGGGTGACGACCTCTATCTTGGGCAGGCCATCCCCCGCTACTGGCTGGCTCAGAACCGGGAGATTGGCATTGACCGCGCGGCTTCTTATTTCGGCCCTCTCTCGCTGCGGATTACCCCGAATGCGGATGCTCTAGAAATCAGGGTCGTGCTTGTGCCTCCGCAACGGAATCCACCCAAAACGATCTATCTTCGACTCCGCCACCCCCAGGAGAAACGCATGCAGAGCGTCACTTTAAACGGTGCCGCATATGAACGTTTCGATGCCGGCAAAGAATGGATTGTATTGCCGGGCAACTTGCAGGGAACCCAGGAGTTCGTAGTTCGCTATTCCTCGGAGAAAAAGTAAGTCTCAAAGCCGACTCTTTTTATGGTACATTTTTCCAACTTGGCATAGCCAGAGCGAAAAAGTGCCGCTAGCCAAGATAGTGGCCGCGCGCGATTCTGTAAATTGCGAGGACTTCATTCTTCTGGTCAACGTTTGCGAACCGCTTCGGGCCGGCATTGCATGCTGCAATCAAATTGTCTATCCATGGTCTTTTGCCAATTGAAATTCAGGCGGTCCTTATAATACCCGCGGAACTTACCGCGCGATTTGTCCTGGATGCCGCATTATTAGATCTTCGTAACTACTCAGGCAGACAGAATTCAGGAGTCAGAATCTAGAATGGCCTACGAATAGGCCTCTAAAAGATTGCGCCAAAAACTTATGAGGCTTTTGCCACGCCACCAGGGCATCAAATCTCGTTGTTGGCGTGTTCACTCCGACTACTGAATTCTGGCTTCTGGCTACCACCTGAGAAGTTGCAGATTTTCAGAAAATGATCTCTCAGTTCACTTCGAGGGAATCCTTTGAAGGTAATCTTGGGAACTGGGCATGGGGTTCGGTCTGGTACCAGAAGGCGACCGAGGCTATGTCATCCTGCAAGGGCAAATACCGATCCCCTGAACGCCAGCCCAGGGCCTGGATGGTAACCTTCAGGTCCTTTTCGAAGCGGACCGGGTCCATGATGTGCCAGCGGTAGAGACCGAACCGCTGCTGAGATTCATTAAAACCATCCGGTCGGATTACTTGAGGCATGCCTGAGTACGGCGTGGTGAATTCCTGGTATCGATGGGTGTTCGGGTTCTCAAAACCATAAGACCCACAAAAATAATCTTCGGTCCCGGTTCCGCAAATCGTGGGGAACTGGTTGTCTCCGTCAATAAAGAATTTAATTTCCCCTTCTCCCCACCAGCCATTATTATTGACTCCCCAAGCCATGTACGTCCCTACGTAGTGCCCCCACCCCTTGATCCCATCTAGAACGGTGTAGACCGACTTGTAAGGAAGGGGATTAACCCGCCGGAACTGGGCATGGAAATAAGCTGAATCCTCGGGCACGTCCGTCAGGGTGTAGTCAATCTGATAGAAAAAGGTTGTCTTTTGTTCGTCCAGGTTCTCCACGCTCATCCTGCAAGATTTTCGAAAAGGCATCTCCCAATAGCAATTCAATCCGCTACCGGGATTGACGCAGACCGGCAGCGAAGAGATCTGGGCGTATTTTCCCCAACCGGCCGCGAAAAAATCCCCCACCGGAACTTCGACGGAAGGCTCAGTTTCTCCATCCCAGTAGATCCGGAGGATAGTAAACCGCCAATTTCCGGCTGGCGTTATCCAAATGTGCTGAATGGCGCCTGATCCCTGAATTTCAGCCAGAGTGAAGGTCTGCTTGGGCTGAATGTCAATACAAGGGGAAATCTTCCACCCTTGGCCCAGCTCACGGGCAGATTGAGCCCCAGTGCCCTCCGTGGCCATCCCTGCTTTCCCTTTTTCTCCAGTGAAGTTCTCCGCGGAAATGGAGCGCGTCTTGGCTCGTGACAACCTGGAGAGGTTTCCTACCCCAAGGCCGAGACCATTGAAGGAAGACTTTGACTCGTTCGGGCTGGAGAGCATAAAGCTGGTTATGAAAAAGGCGGGTACTAAATAGAAAATGGTTCTCATGAGTTTCCTCTCCTCGTCTTGTGTGGAATTTTGACCCCTAATCCGATTGCTGAACGCTCCCTTGAAATCGCGTCAAATGCAGGTTCGATGGTTTACGAACGACTTTTGGCTCCGGTCATTCCCAAAGGCGGGTTACCGCCCCATTGATTCTCAAGCCCATGTTGAAGAACTCGCTTCCTGATGAGCTCGGCTCGTTCCCTAAACATATTCCTCACCACGGAGAACGCCTTCATCTTCTTCTTCCGGTCCCGGCTTACGTAACCCCACGGGCTGGTATCGAAATCGAAGCAGCCTCCTGGCCAGGCGTGCTTAGCATAACACCAAAGTGTGGCGCCGGACACCTACAGTGCATCCATACCTTTGAACTCCGCCTCGGTGCCTAGAGCCTGCGTAGCCTCTCCGAGTGGTCCATTCACGCCCTCGATAGACTTTTACCCAAATTCGCTAATCATGATCGGCTTCCCATGGTACCGGGAATGCAGCCGAGCAAGCGCATTCCTCCACCATTGCGTTACCTTTCCCAACCAGGAATCATCATTTGGGTGGCCGTGCGCACCGGGGGATCCGTTGACGCAAATGACATCATCAAACTCAAAATATTTCAGTTTTTTTCGGAGCCCCAACAATTTGCCACCGACACGTGCGTCATCAGGCGGGTCGGGTCGAGCTGTTGTCCTAATTGAATAAGCCGGTCATTTCCCTAATTGATCTCCGGATGCTCTTCCTCGAGAACTTAGTGCCTGTCTGTTATGTGGAGGCGCTCTCTTGGGGCTCTGTAGTCGGGGTCGATTGCTTACTCCAGAAACGGAAAGGATGGCTCCGGGGACGGCATCCCGATTCTCCGTCACTTCGTGGAAGAATTCCTCGATGGTTTCGTAGAAGCGCTGGCTGGGCAAACCGAGGAGTTTGCGATCATGCTTGAAATGGACGGCAACCTTCCAGGAATGGCAACGACATGCTATCTGGGAGGGACCTTTTCGAGCAGCTCTGTCTCGACTCGTTCCGCAAAGGCGATGCCTTTTTGGGGTGGAATGAGGGTCAGATGTGTTGCCCCTTGCAGGAATGGGCAAGGAGATGCTCCAGCTGGCATTGAGGAGCAATAAACGCGAGCGAAACCTTGGTGTAAGTCGCCATAATCCAAACACTTGCAGATAACAATGTGGGTCAGGGGACGCCAGACCGAATTGCCAAATTTTCCCGAATCTAGCCAACCCACCTTCTCGTATGTTGACGATGATTTACACCTTTCTATGGCGGGATAGCAACACTGGGTGCCGGAACTATCGAAAACTCATTGATAAATAAAGGTTGAAGATTTTTGTTGACTTTAGTGTATTAAGTGATATAGTACACATAGTTTCATATTGGGAGGCATCGAGTGGCTGAGTATCGCGCGGAAGATTTCTTTTTCAAACTGGACCTTTCGCGTCCTTTATACGGGCAGGTGCTGGATCAGATCCGCCTTGGCATTGCGAGGGGAGAAATTGAGCTGAGTTCTAAAATCCCATCTATTCGCGAATTGGCTCAAGGGCTGAAGGTGAATCCCAACACGATCATGCGAGCGTATCAGGAACTTGATCGGGATGGTTTGATAGAAACCCGGATTGGACAGGGGACATACATTACCTCTTCTGCGCAAAAGGTTGATGAAATCAAGCGGAATCTGGCGTCATCTGCCATTCAGGCATTCATCGAGGCAATGAAGAAGCTTGGCTTAGACCGCAAAGCAGCAGAGGCTCTGTTGAAGGAGGCGAAGTGGCAATGAATCCTGTCGTTGAGACAAAAGAACTATTGAAAATCTATGATGGTAGGCCGGCGCTGGACAGCCTGACGCTCTCTTTTCCGGAGGGCAAGGTCTCGGGGTTGCTTGGGCCGAACGGCGGTGGTAAATCCACGCTGCTGAAGATGATTGTGGGACTTGCGAAACCTGATTCGGGAAGCATCGAGGTTTTCGGGACAAGTCCCTGCAGAGCTGCCAACGCAGAGATTTCCTATCTGCCGGACAGAGCGAAATGGTATCGGCATCATACGGTAGGACGCGCGGTCGAGTATGCCAGCGAGATATATCCCCGGTTCAATTTGCAAAAAGCAAGCGGACTGCTGGAAACCATGCGCCTCGATCCCAAATCTCCGGTGGAATCTCTTTCAAAAGGCCACCAAGCCTGTCTGATGCTCTCCCTTTGCTTGGCGAGGGACACGAGACTGGTGCTGCTGGATGAACCTTTTTCCGGGATAGACCTCATTTGCCGCGAACGCATCATCCACGGTATCATCGACTCTCTCAGCGAGCAGAAGCAGACGTTCATCATCAGCACCCATGAGATCTATGAGGCCGAAAGCCTCTTCGAAAACGTTGCGTTCCTCAAGGACGGCCGGTTGCTGAAGGATGAGGGAGCGGAAAGCTTGAGAACTATAGGCGGTTCGATTGAATCCATGTACAGGAGGTTGTTCCGATGAGTTCATTCCGGGCATTGGTGAAAAACGACATTGGATTCAAATACGAAAACATTCAAAAAAGATTGACGTTCTTTTGGGTGTATGCCGTCGCGGCAGTTCTGATATGGATTATACAGCTGGCAATTTTCCTGGCGGATGCGCGGGAGTTCACTGCCGATCCAAGATATGTCTGGATGGTTGTTATCCCGGCGTTCCTGTTTACATCGGGCAGCATCGTCAGCCGGGAGTGGCGCCGTGACACTGTCGGCTGGTGGTTGCCGCTGCCGTATTCGAGAACGATGCTTCTGGGAGCAAAAGCGGCGGCTGCGCTCATTCGTTTCATTGTGTTTGCACTTGTGATGTTGCCGGCCATCCTCATGCTGTTCTTGGTCGCCTATTTAATTCGCTCCGAGTTGTTCACGGCCGCGGTCATCATCAACTACTTCACCAAAGTTTTACAGCTGTATGCTTTGCTGTTGATCGTCAGCCCTCTCGCCGCCGCATCTGGGATCCTCATCCGCCTGGTGACGCTTTCCAGGTGGAGATGCGCTGCTCCGCTGTTCTGGGTGGGCATTCCGGCTTTGTTCTCGCTCTTGATAACCGTCTTTGTCTGGCGATATGATGACCTTTCCCTCATGGACAGGATAAGCCGGATTCTAACAGGCGGATTCCCGCAATTCCTCCTGTTCATTCTTGCGGAAGCGATTTTTGCTTTTGTGCTTGGCCTTGTGTCTGTGCACATTTTGGAAAAACAAATAGAACTGTAACTGTGATTAGGAGGACTTGGAAATGGCAACGATTGAAGTGAGCCAGCTTGTCAAATCCTACGGAGATGTGAAAGCCGTGGACGATCTCTCGTTTCAAGTGAACGAGGGCGAAATCTTCGGAATGCTCGGGCCGAACGGCGCCGGCAAGACGACAACTATCGAATGCATCATCGGCTTGAGAGATTTTGACTCAGGGTCGGTGGAGGTCGCGGGCTTTAGTCCCCGCAAGGCCAGGAAAGAGCTTTACCGCAGGATAGGAGTGCAGCTGCAAGAAACGTCCTGGCAAGACAAAATCAAGGTGGAGGAGATATGCCGGTTGTTTGCGTCGCTTTACGATAAACCCGCGTCGTGGGAGGAACTTCTGAAGAAGTTCGGTCTTTATGAAAAAAGGAACTCCTATGTTGGCAACCTCTCCGGCGGGCAGAGGCAGAAGCTCTCGATACTCCTGGCCCTTCTTCCCGATCCAGAAATCGTTTTCCTCGATGAACTGACGACAGGCCTGGATCCCAAGGCAAGACGGGCCATGTGGGAGCATATCCGGGGTCTCAAGGAAGAAGGCCGCACCGTCTTCATAACTACCCACTATATGGAGGAAGCGGAAGCGCTGTGCGACAGGGTGTGCATCATCAAGGGAGGGAAAATCATCGCGCTCGATTCGGTGCCGGAGGTGATCAACGCCTGCGGCATTGAATATGAGATCACGTTCGAGTCGGAGCATTCCTTGCTCGAAGACCTGCTGAACGTTTTCCCGCAGGCGACACGCACACAAAGAAACGGCGTGCATTATGCGATAGCAGGCCTTGAAATTGAGTTCATCGGGAAACTGACCGCATGGCTCGATGAGAAGAAAGCACATTACAGAAACCTGAACATACGCAAGCCCTCGCTGGAGGATGCGTACTTGAAACTGACGGGGATCAGAGTGGAGGAGGAATAATATGAACCGGCTGAAAGTAATCACTGCTGTGGAATTCAGACTGTTTTTTAGAAGTCAGTTCAATGTCATATTTGTTGTCGCATTTCCGATGTTCATGCTGTTGATGAATGGCAGCATATACGGCAACAAGCCTGTGGCCCTCTTCGGGGGGCACGGTACGGTGGATGTTTCCGTACCCGCCTACGCTTGCATGATCATCGCCATAACAGGATTGCTGAGTCTTCCGCTCGCCGTCGCCCGCTACCGTGAAAGGAAAATACTCAAGAGGTTCATGGCGACTCCAATCCATCCGCTTGATATACTGCTTTCCCAGGTATTGGTTAATCTCGTAATGGCCGCGGCAGGAATGCTCGTCCTGATCGTCCTTGGAAAAATCATTTTCGATTTGCATATCTTCGGACAAGCACTCCCAATAGTCTTTTCCTTTATATTGATCGCCCTAAGTGTGTTTTCCATCGGGCTTGTGATTGCTGGAGTCATTCCGGACAGCAAGGCTTCCACTTCGGTTTCTTTTCTCGTCTATTTTCCAATGCTGTACCTGTCCGGCGCAATCATTCCCGCGCAAATTCTCCCCAAATCCGTGGCAGCGGTTGCGAAATTCCTGCCGCTGACCCACGGTGTCAACCTGCTGGAGGGAGTATGGATGGGAAGAAATCTTTCCTCTTTTAGCGGCGACATCCTGATCCTTTTGGCAGTGTTCATCGTCTTCACCGGAACATCTATAAAGCTCTTCCGGTGGGAGAGCATTCATTAAGGTGTGCATAATAGTCCGGAGGAAAAGAGGCGGGCAGGTGCCCGCCTTCTAGAAAATGCCCTGAAAGGGCACAAGATATTAGCCGGGGGGTAGGCCGTCGAGCAGGACGCCCGACGGCCTACCCCCGGATTTGGAGATTTTGTGTTATGTTCCCCTTCCCCCGACGACGGGGGAAGGGGTGAGGGGATAGGGGTAAAAATCTCCTCCTGATTATTTTGCACAGATTAATAGATCACCTTGTCGAGGCAGGTGAGAATGGCAGGTCGCCTATCCCTGAAGCCAAAGGTATGTTGGCCAGCATGCTTGCTAAAAGCAAACCGTAGTTGGACATAAAGGATATGAGAAATGAGTAATCTAAATATAAATCAGATCCAGAGGGCCGCTGAAAAAACCAAGGTTCAAGCTGATTCAAGGTGGAATGGCCTGTACCGAACAGGAGGAGTTTGCATTTTTCTGACCGGTCTAATTTATATTGCCTGCGTTCTAATCACCATTGTTCTGGGTTTCCCCCCGGTAAGTGATAGCGAACCATATTTAAAGAGCCTGGCCGCGCACTCGATATCAGCCATGATTTTCTTTGGGCTTTTTGCCCTTTCAGACTTGTTGCTCCTGCCTGCCGTACTCGCTCTTTATTTCGCACTCAAGCCGTTTGCTGGAAATGCTATGCTCATAGCCACTGTGCTAATGCTTTTATTTGCCGTGATGGATTTGAGCATCACGGAGTCAAACTCTCTTACGCTGGCCTCACTTACTCAACATTACGCAGCCTCCACCACCGATTTGCAACGCTCAGCCTATTTGGCAGCCGAATATTATGCACTTGCAACATTGCCGCTAGCCACGTTTTACAGTTTTGTGGTGTCTTCAATAGGGCTCCTCATTATAGGCCTTATCATGCTCAAAGGAGTCTTCGATAAGGCTTCAGCCTATTTGGGGATCGTCGCCGGCATCGAAGGCATCATTGGTGGATTCTATGTCGTGCTTCCCGCGTTGGCTCTATTGCTTCTCCCTTGCCTGATCGCTTTTGGATTGTGGTCACTATTTACGGGCTTGAGGTTATACAAGCTTGAAAGATCGTCATATGACGCACTAGGTGCCTAATTATTCTCGCCGCAAGGCCGCCCTGGGTTCGACTTGTGCCGCGAGGTGGGCGGGGGGGAGAAAGCAGGCCAAGAATCCAACCAGGCAAAGAACAATCGCAACACAGCCAAAAGTCAACCAATCCGAGGGAGCTACGCCGAACTCGCTGATGGCAGCCTGTTGCACCTCTTTTTCCTCCAAGCCGGCTTCTCTTTTTTCCTGGACTTTCAAATCAAGGTGCAGCTGTATCTCTTCCCCAAGATCTTTCTCCATTTGGTTGTGTTGGAAGAAAAACGCCAAGCGCGCCATAGGCAAAACAGTCTTTTATAATCACTTCATTCCTCCCGTAGGGCCACCAAAGGATCGACCTGTGCCGCGCGGCGTGCAGGAATAAAGCTGGCCAGCAATGCGACTGACAAGACCAGGGATGCACTTCCTAAAAATATAACGGTGTTATTAGATTCAACCCCATAAATCGCGCTGGAAATCACCTTCATCAGCACACCAGCCAGGCCCAAACCAACTAGAATTCCCGCCCCGGCAAGACGCATTCCTTGACCGAGAACTAACTTGTATACATCCCGGCGTTGAGCGCCCAAGGCAAGGCGGATTCCAATTTCTGGCGTGCCTTTCTTGGCAAGATAAGCCACAACCCCATACAGCCCAATCGCGGTCAAAAAGGTCCCGAGGATTCCGAGGGCAACTGTTAAAAGGAACGCCATCCGATCCTCCCAAAGAGCTGCACCCATTAATTCTTTTAGAGTCTGGACACTGTAAAAATTCACGCCCTTGTCTATTGTTCGTATTTCTTGTTTGACCGCTCCTGCCAGCTGGCCAGGATCCCCTGTGGTTTCAACCAGAATGGAGGCCTCGCCCCTCGGATATTGTGTAAACGGAAAATAGAGATAGGCTTCAGGAGTTTGGTGAACGTTATTGATCTTGCCATCCTGCACTAAACCGACAATTTGGCAATGATTGCCTTCTACTGTTATGTATTTGCCAATCACCTCCGGATCGCTCCAAAATCGTTTTGCCATGGCCTCGTTGATAATTACACTTCGCTGCTGCCCTGATTCTTCTCTTGTGTCGAAGGGGCGTCCGCGCAAAATGCCACATCCGACTGTTTGGAAGTAATCCCGACCCACGGAATTGAATTTGACAATAAACCCTTTATGACCCGCCTGAGGCTCCACTCCCGGTATGGATACCTCACAGGACAAACCTCCGCCTGTGCCGCTCAATAGCATGCGCATTGCATAGCTGACCCTCTTTACTCCTGGAAGAGCTCCAATTCTCTCAATAACGGGCGAATAAAAGGCCTGTGGCTTTATGGTGGGGGCTAAATTTACGATTAACAGTTTTTTGCTGGTATCAAATCCCGGATTGATTTGCTCACTCAAGAGCAGACTTTTTAAGAACAGTCCGGCGGTTACAACCATAGTCAGCGATAGCGCCACTTGGCCAACCACAAAGAGGTTGCGAGTGCCCGGCCACCACTTTCTGCGTTTATTCACCATTCCCTTTCCTTTAAGTGTTGACGATAAATCCGTCCTGGCGGCACGAAAAGCGGGCGCTAATCCTGACATGATTGCCGTGAACATGGAAACCCCCAATGTAAAAACCAGCACCCGTGCATCGACACGAAAATCAAAATTCATTATGAATGGGCCCGGCGGCATCATGGCCGGTTGAAGCTTGAAAAGCCATACAGTTAGAAGCAGACTAATCGTTGCGCCCAAACCAGCCAGCAGCAGGCTTTCCGTTAACAATTGCCGCACCAAACGGCGGCGTCCAGAGCCCAAGGCCAAACGCACCACAATCTCGCGTTGACGAGCCGCAGCTTGGGCCAGCATCATTCCTGAAACATTGGCGCAGCAAATGATTAAAACCAAACCGGTGCCACATAATAGAAAAAAGGGCAGCATGAGCTTATCTCTGGCTCTTTCTGATTCTGTCTCCACTAGGAAGTTTATGCCTTTGTTGGTGGATGGAGAGACTTCCGCAAGACGGTAAGCAATGGTGTCCAATTCCGCCCGGGCTTTCTCTTCTCTTATTCCAGGATTCAATCGCCCTAGCAATTCCCAATAATCGGTTTTTCCCCTGCTTTGCAGGTCTTTGCCCGATGTCCAAGCAATGCAAGGAAACCAGACTTCAGTCACCACCCCCTGCAGGAGTCCTGTAAACCAACGCGGCGCCACACCTAAAATCAGAGCATCCCGGTTGTTGAGGATTACCGTTTTCCCAATGATTCCGGGGTCAGCCCCAAAACGCCGTTTCCATAGTCCTGTGCTGATCACCACGGGCGGAGTCTTATACTGGCTCCAATCTTCTCCTGCCACAAAAGTCCGGCCAAGAGCAGCGTTTAATCCGAGAAACGAAAAATGATTTTCCGAAACCCAATCCGCCCTGACAAGTTCTGTCTCCCCGCCCATGTTTAACATGGCACCGTGTCCTGAAACAGCGGCAATGCCTGAAAAGGCCGTGCTCTGGCGGCAGATATCCTGGTAATCAAGATACGAAATTTCGTGGGATTGGCCCTGACGTTGTGCTTTGATCCAGACCAATTCGTTTGGATTCTTGACAGGAAGAGAGCGCAGGAAAAAACCGTCCACTACGCTGAAAATAGCGCTGTTGGCGCCAATACCGAGCGCCAGGGTTAGGATTGCCACAAAAGAAAAGCCAGGATTCTTCAGCAGCATTCGCAGTCCGTAGCGAAGGTCTTGAAGAATGGATTCAATCGTAGTCCATCCCCACATCTCCCGGCTTGCTTCCCTTAACAGCATCGGATTGCCAAATTCCCGGCGGGCGGCCAGCCGGGCTTCTTCCTCGTCGAATCCGGCTGCTTTTTTCTCCTCTTCTTTTAACTCCAGGTGCAGTTGCATCTCTTCGGCCAAGTCATGGTCCATTTGGCCGTGCCGGAAAAAAAATCGCAGTCGCCGCCAGATCTGACTCAGCTTTTCCATGGACACCTCATTCATATCGCAATGCAACCAAAGGATCGACTTTCATTGCCTTTCGCGCCGGAATATAACTAGCCAGGAGGGCCACAAACGAGAGCAATAATGCGACTCCAGCAAAGGTTGCAAGGTCGGTTGCCTTCACTCCAAACAGCAGCGAATTCATCAACCTGGTCAAAGCAAGCGCGCCGGCAATTCCACAGGCCACACCTGTAACAGTAGTCAACACTGCCTGGCCAAGGATCAATTTCAAAATATCGATGGCCCGAGCGCCCAAGGCGATCTGTACTCCGATCTCTCGGGTGCGTTGCGTCACGGAATAAGCCATCATGCCATAAAGTCCGGCTACGGCGAGCAATAAAGCGGTTCCCCCTAAGACACCCACCAGGACAAGGATAAATCGGCGTGTCCGAAGTGCAGCGGAATATACCTGAGTGAAGCCGCGGAAGCGCGGGGGAATCATTGGATTCAGGTTGCGTAAAACTTCCCGTGCCGCCGGAAGGATTAGGTTTGGATCGGAATTCGTCCGCATCACAATATTGAAGTTACCGGTGGCCTGCGGCCGTTGCCGATAGTTTACATAAATGGTGGGGGAGGGAGCTGCCTCCAGGCTGTTTTGCCGGACATCCCCCACAACCCCCACGATGGTCAACAATCGAGGATCGCCATCCATGTTGCCAAACTCAATCATACGGCCAAGGGGATTTTGATTGGGCCATTTCTGCCGGGCCAGAGACTCGCTAACAAGAGTGACATGCTGGGTTGCCATAGTATCTCGTTCATCAAATATCCGGCCTTGCCGCAGAGGAATCCCCAGGATGTGAAAGAAGCCTTCACTAGCCACGCAATAGTTGGCATCCCCGGTGCGAGCCGAATTATGAAAGAGTTGTTCGAGGTCCTCCATACGCGGAGTCGCCTGTCCGGGGTTTATGACCACATAAGTTCCGTCCGATAAGCGCGTCGCGAGAGGCAGGCCATTGGCGCATCCAACCTCTTCGACGCCGGGAATGGTTTTCAAACCCGCGAAGAGTTGGCTGATAAAGCGTACCCGTTGAACTTTTTCATCCTCCGTGGAGACAAAAGAAAGGGCAAGATCCATCGCAACCACATGATTTGTTCGGAAACCAGGATCGACCGAAAGTATCTGCAGCAGACTCCGACCCAGCAAACCGGCTCCGATGAGCATCAGCAAGCTGATCGCAATTTGCATTCCGACGATGATGTGGCTCAGGCGGTTTCCGATTGGTTTGCCGCCGCGCCCTCGAAGCCGTTCAGTCAGAGATATGTGTGCGGTTCCGGAAGTGGCGCGCATGGCGGTGAAGAAACCGAGGCCCACTGCCACCAACGCCGACATGCCGAGAGTGAAGAGGAAAACGGGAACGTTAATGGAAATGTCATCGAGGCGTGGCAGATTCTCGGGGGCAATCGCGAGAAGAATTTTTACTCCCCCGAACGCCGCTAGTAGCCCAAGAACGCCGCCGCTGAAAGATAACAGAAGAGCTTCGGTCAGGAACTGGCGTATTAACCGCATCCGGCCGGCTCCCAGGGCCGCTCGGATGGCCAATTCCCACTCACGCACAGAGGACTGGGCATATAACAGATTCACGACATTGGCACATGCCACCAGCAAGAGGAAACCCGCGGCAGCCAATAGAATCAAAAGGACCGGCCGCGTGCCGTGAGTAAGGGAATCTTGCAGAGGAGCCACCCATACTGCCGTCATCATTGTATCCTGTCCATACTGATTTTTGAGCCGCTGAGCAATGGCAGACAATTCGGTGCGCGCCTGGGCAAGCGAGTATCCTTCCCGCAGCCGCGCCACTACTTGCCAATTGTGAGCGGTGCGGCTGGGCAACCGCTCGAAAAGCTCTCGCGGAACCCAAATATCGCTGTCGGAAGGAAATCGAAAACCCGGCGGAAGGACGCCGATAATCGAACAGGACTGGTGGCCTAATTGGAGCTTAACACTCGAAAGGTCGCCCGTCCCGCCCAAATACTGCCTCCAATAATCATAGCTCACCAAACCAACGGCAGGGGCGCCGAAACGCTGATCTTCCGCGGCAAAGCTGCGCCCCCGAATGGGCTGCACTCTCAGTATCGAAAAGAAATCCCGCGAAACCTCTGCAAGCATGGTCCGGCTCGGCTCAGACCCTCCGGAGATGGATTCGAGCGAAGCGCCGTATTCCGCAATATTTTCGAGCGAATGATTTTGACTGCGAAGGTCTTCAAAGTTGGGATCGGCAAAGTTCATCGGATTGCCGCCGGCATCGGCTTCCCGCAGTTCGACAATCTGGCTCGGTTTGGGATATGGCAGGGGGCGCAACAGGACGCCGTAAAACACGCTGAAGATGGCGGTGTTCACGCCAATTCCTAATGCCAGCGTGAGCATGGCTACGGCAGCAAAGGCGGGGTTCTTCGTCAACATGCGAAATCCAAAGCGAAGATCTGCCAGGAAGGATTCCAGACTCGTCCCTCCCCACATCTCCCGGCTGGCTTCCTTCAAGAGCATCGAATTGCCAAATTCCAGGCGGGCAGCCTGATGGGCTTCTTCCTCGGAGAGCCCGGCCTCCCTTTTTTCCTGGGCTTTCAATTCCAGATGCAGCCGCATCTCTTCGGCCAGGTCCTGATCCATTTGATGACGCCGGAAGAAAAACAGCAACCGGCGCCAGATCCGAAAAAAGTTTTCAGTTACCACTTCATTCCTCCTGCAACGCCACAGGGGATCGACTTGGGTGGCGAGGCACGCTGGAAGTTAGTCTGCTATCGGCACCACGCACAAAACCAAGTAAGGCCAATCTTGAGATGGCTACCATTCAGGCTTATGTCTCAATCCTCACCTTGTGAGGCGTGTCTACTCGCATCGTACTGCTTCCATCGGATCCACGCGAGTTGCCCGGCGTGCCGGCACATAGGCGGCAACCATCGCAAGTGCCACCATCACTGCCGCGCCGAAGAAGATGGGGACCATGCTTTGTACTGGGAGATCTGGAATCAGACTCGCCACGAGGCGTTTGCCCCAATACGCGATGAACCCTCCAACCACTAGGCCCGCGCAGCTCATTCCAAGGGCCTCGCGAAACACCATTCGCATGATATCGGTGCGCGTCGCGCCGATCGCAATGCGAATTCCGATCTCATTAATGCGTTGCGCCACGGTATAAGCCAGCAGCCCGTAAAGGCCCAGTGCCGCGAGTAACGCGCCCAACGTCCCGAAAAACCCGGATAGGACGGCGCTGAGGCGTTCCGGAACAATCGCGCCATCCACCTGGTCGCTAAGCGTCTTGATATTCTCGACGGCCACTGTCTTTAACAATTCGCGCACGACGCGGCGCACGTCCCCCGCTACTAACTCTGGTTCAATCGAAGTCCGCAGCGCAAAGTGGGAGGAATCGCTTCCCAACTGGAAGCTGTTGAAGAAAACAAAACGCAACGCGGGCTCACTCATGCCCCCGGACTTCGCATTGCCCACGACACCCACGATCTCGAAGGGCTGGCTGTCGCCGTCGAACGTGATGTGTCTTCCGAGGGGATTGCCATCGCCGAAAAAGTAACGGGCCAGCGTCTGATTGACGATGGCCACGCGCGGGCGGCCATCGTCCCGGAAGCTGAAATCGCGACCCATCATCAGGGGAATTCCGAAGGTCGCGAAGTACTTTGGCGCTACCCAGTTTTCGGAAAGAAAGCGGCGCTCCCCCGGCTTGGATTGGTACCCTTCCACGGTTGCTGGATCCATCGCACCTGCTCCAGCCATCGGATAGTACCCGCACATGGTCGCCGAACGCACGCCCGGAATAGCCTCAAAACGCCCCAGCAGGTTTTGGTAGGCGCGAGACAATTGCTCGCGGTCATATCCGCTGCCAGCCGCGTTGAGATCCACCAGCAATACGTGGTCGCGTTGGAAGCCCAGGTTGAGGTGTGTCAGGTTTGACAGGTGGCGGACAAACAAGCTGGCGGCGCTCAGCAGTGCCACGGAGAACGCCACCTGCGCCGCTACCAGGCTTTTGCTGAATAGCCGCCCCTGACGGGTGTGGCTCCCTATGGCGGATACGCGCAGGAAAGCTGCCGGAGCGGACCGGAACGTCTGCCACGCGGGGGCGAGTCCGAACAGGACGCCGATGGACAAGGTAACTGCGGCGGTGAAGAGAAGCACCGCCCAATCGGGATCTGCCTGGATTTCGACCCGCTCCCGTCCGCTCCCCATAATCCCTACAAGCACGTCCGTGCCCCAATAAGCCAGCAACGTGCCGGGCAGCGCACCGGAAACGGCGAGCAGTATGGATTCCGTCAACTGCTGCCGAAGCAGACGAAACCGGCCGGCGCCCAGTGATACGCGCACTGCCATTTCCCTCCGGCGGGCTGCCCCGCGCGCCAACAATAAGCTGGCAATATTGGCACATGCGGTCATGAGCAGAAGCACCGCCACCGCCATCAGCACCAGAGCCGGCTTCCCAACCTGATCGCGCAGGTGAGAAAGACCGGCCGCCGCGGGCTGAACCTCCATTTTCCAGTCGCGAACCGTGCGATCGTCATTGGCTTTGAATTCCTCCTCCAGGGTCCACTGCCACAGAACGTTCATCTCTGCACGGGCCTGCTCGATGGATATACCCGGCTTCAGATACGCAGCCAATTTCAGCCAGTACTTCGCGGTGGTGGCGTTGCTCGGCTGGTGGGCAGTCAGCGGCAACCAGATGTCTTGAGGGTTCGCCGGCTCCAGGCCGACGAAACCCTCTGGGGGTCGACTCCGACAATGGTCAGCGGATGGTCGCCTTCGCTGATTTGCCTTCCAATGATCGTCGCGGTCGGAGTTGAACCTGTTCTGCCAGTAGGACCAGCTCACCACCGCGACATTGGCAGAGGAGCCCGGGCTGCCGTCTTCCTGGCCGATGAGACGGCCCAGCAGCGGGATTCACGCCTAGCGTCGAAAAGTAATTTGTGGATACGAATCCTCCGCGTACGATCTCCGGTTCCAATCCGTTACCCTGTATGCTGAAGGGTGTGTCGGACGCCGCAATCAGTCCCGAAAACACATGATTGTTCTCGCGGTAATGCTGATAGTTCCGCCAGTCGAAGGCGTTGAAATGGTCTTGCCCCGGAGCTTTGAAGAGCAATTCCACCAATCGTCCCGGATCGTGGATAGGCAGCGTGCGTAGCATGAGGGCGTTGATCAGGCTGAAAATGGCCGTGTTGGCGCCGATGCCAAGGGCCAGCGAGAGGACCGCAACGGCCGTGAATCCGGGGCTGCGACTCATTCCGCGCAGTGTGTAGCGGACGTCTTGTGTGATGGATTCCAGAGCCGTCCATCCCCACATTTCCCGGCGGGCTTCCTTCAACAAAGCGGCATTGCCAAACTCCCGGCAGGCGGCTTGCTGCGCCTCCTTCTCATTCATGCCGGCTTGCCTTTTTTCCTCGGCCTTCATCTCCAAGTGCAGCCGCATCTCTTCGGCCAGATCCCGATCCATCTGGTCTCGCCGAAAGAAAAACGTAGCCCTTCGCCATAATCTTAGAAGACTTTCCATGGTCATCTCATTCGTACCGCAGTGCCACCATCGGGTCGAGGCGCATTGCCCGCCGGGCTGGCCAATACGCTGCCAGCATCGCAACCCCGAGTAGCAGTGTGGGAGCCAAAGATAGGGTCAGGGGGTCGAAAGAACTGATCTGATACAGGTTCTCTTGCAGGAAATGTGCACCCACTGCAAACAGCGCCAGTCCGATGGCGCAGCCAGTCAATCCCAATGCCGCACCCCGTTTGAGCACCATCCAACAGATTCCAACGCGTTCAGCCCCTAGCGCCATCCGTACGGCCAATTCCCGCTCCCGTTCGGCCACCAGGTACGACACCACCCCAAACAGCCCTATCACCGCCAGCAGCAAAGCAATCACGGCGAACCCTCCCATCAACACCATCGTGAAGCGGCGCTGCGCCACAGATTCCGACACCAATGTGGCAAGGGTTGTGGTGTTGTAAAGCGGCAGATCTTTGTCGAGCAACCAGACTTGTTGCTGGACAGCCTGAAAAATCCCTTGCTCCGCCCTCTCATCCGAGAGGCCACAGCGAATAACCAATGCCGTTCGATCGCTGGCACCGCTTTCCACTTGAAACATCGAGTGGTAGACCATCGGCGGCGGGTCGGCGTCCAGCGCCGCGATATGCACATCCGTGGCGACACCAATGATTCTGAACAACCCTCGGTCTCCCCAATGAAAGCGTTGTCCGATCGGGTCTTTGCCCGGGAAATACTGCCTTGCCATGGCCTCACTGATGATTGCGACCCCGGGAGTATCCTTTCGATCCTGCTCCGTGAAATCTCTTCCGCGAAGGAGCGAAATCCCCATAGCGCGAAAATAACCCGGACTTACTAGGGAGTTTTCTGCCCAGTGGAACTCGTCAAGCGCTGATTGCTCCAGCCGAAAGCCGATCTTCCGCTCGTCGCTTAACGGCAAATGGCTTGCCGCCGCAACCGCTGTGATGCCGGGAAGATGTGAGAGCCGATAGATCAGTTCTTTCTGTACTGCCTCCCGCTTCATGGGCTCCGGATATCGAGCTCCGTCAAAAATCGTACGCGCAACCAACACGCCCTTCGGCTGGAAACCCGATGGGACATCCAAAATGTGCACGAAGCTTCGTAGAAGAAGGCTACTGCTGATCAGCAGAGCCAACGCCACCCCAATTTCTCCGACCGCCACACAATTCAGCAGCCTTTGAGTTCCGCGCGCCGGTCCTACCTGAGTGGACTCCTTGAGACAAGCCTGAGGCGACACCAGAGAGAGCCGAAAGGCAGGAACGAAACCGAAAATCATACTCGTTACCAGCGAAAGGAGGAGAGTGAACCCAAGGGCGAGAGGATGTAACGTCACATCCTGCAATCGTGGCACATCCGCAGGACCGAAGTGCCGTATCGCTGCCACGAGAGCCATAGCCAGCAGGATCCCGCTGACTGCCCCCAAAAGCGACAGCAACATACTCTCGACCAGGCACTGTCTTAGCAACCGAGCCCGGCCGGCACCAATGGCACTTCGGATTGCCATCTCCCGGCTGCGCCGGCTAGCCCGAGCTAACAGCAGGTTGGCCACGTTGGAGCACGCGATCAACAGCACACAGAACACGGCAGCCCCAAGCAAGATCACCAGCGGTTTAGCTCGGCGAATGGTGTTGGTTGCAAGCGAGTAGACCCTGGGTGCGACCCAAACCGTTCCTCCGTAACCTTCTGGGTGCTGGTGCATGAACGCCGCCGCAATATTTTCTACATCCTTTTGAGCTTCCGCCTCAGTCACACCCGGCTTTAGCCGTCCAATCAGGCCGACCCCAAACTCCATCGTTCGATCTTTCAGGCGATTCATAGAGAAGGCCTCCGGCAACCAAAGGTCGGCTCTCTCCGAAAAGGGAGCTCCATCGAAGGGAAAACAAAACGAAGTCGGCATCACACCCACAACGATGAAAGGCTTTTCGTCCAGTTTGACCGTCTTGCCCAGGATTTTTGGGTCCCTGCCGTATTGACGTTCCCAAAGCGAGTGTGACAGCACCACGACGTTCGCAAATCCCACTCGATCTTCCTCTGGTGTGAACGTTCGCCCAAGACTCGCGCCCACGCCGAGCAGGGGGAACGCCGACGCTGACAAGCGCGCTGCATTGACTCGTAACGGAGCCCCTTCCCCCGTGAGGTTAAACCCGTCACTCTCATAAGCCGCCACCTGCGAGAAGGAGTGGTTTTGCTCCTGGTAATCAAAGTACTCTGCCGCTGATACTCCGATCTCATCATGGCTCATTTGTGGCAGAGTCTCTGAAACTAGCAGGAGTTGCTCCGGGTGCCGATAGGGCAGCGGTCGCAATATGACCGCATCCACTACGCTGAACACGGCCGTGTTAGCGCCTATTCCCAGCGCCAGCGTGATCATGGCTACGGTGGTGAAACTTGGGTTCTTGGCCAGCATCCGCAACCCGTAGCGAATGTCATTTATAGTGGATTCCACTATGGTCCATCCCCACATTTCCCGGCTGGCTTCCTTCAACAAAGCGGCATTGCCAAACTCCCGGCAGGCGGCTTGCTGCGCCTCCTTCTCATTCATGCCGGCTTGCCTTTTTTCCTCGGCCTTCATCTCTACATGCAGCCGCATCTCTTCGGCCAGATCTTGATCCATCTGATCTCGCCGGAAGAAAAACAACAGACGACGCCATATCCGAAACAGTCTCTCCATAATCACCTCACGCGGTCTGTAGAACTCGGGCAATCGCCCCCAGGAGCAGGCTGAAGTTTTCTTCTTGCATGGCCAGTTGCTTGCGGCCTCGCGTGGTGAGCCGATAATAGCGGGCCCGGCGGTTGTTCTCCGATTGCCCCCACTCGGCCGTGACCCAGCCGTTCAGCAACAGACGTTGCAGGGATGGATAGAGGGACCCTTCTCCGACTTCGATCACTTCATCGGAAACCTGCCTTAGATGTTGGGCAACGCCATAGCCGTGCATGGGGCCTCGGGTCAGAGTCTTGAGAATGAGCAGATCCAGGGTGCCTGGCAATAAATCCATAGTCACAATAGGCTGTTTGTTTCCCATCCGTTTTACTCCTCGGTGCATTTCGCCGGGCGATGCTTCCCGGCGATTATCGATGGGAGAAGCATTTCACAACTGCCATCGACTGTCAATGGGAAACTTTTGAGCTCAGCCATGAGCATCTTAGCAAGGGTCGTAAAGCGGCCTGCCTATAAATGGGTTCTGCATTCGTGATTGGATTTTTCCTGAAAATGATTTATATCACAGCAGGAGTCTTGAACCGATTCTCTTTCTTCAACCCTGCTTTGCACCCTTTATAACGCAGAACCTAGCGACGACGCGGGGACCCCTTCAGGGAAGTGGCGCGGGCGTGATAGCGAGCGTAAAGAAGGGAGATAAACGGCAATGGCGCAACACCCACAGATAAACGCGGATGAATGGAGATGACGGCCGGAAGGCTTAGGAAAAGGAAGGAGACGAGAAAATGCATATTGTGATGCTGGTTGTTATGCTGTGTGTGATGGAGCTGACGGCGGGGCCGCCGATAGTGGCGGAAGCGAAGGACAAGCAGATTTTGGACGGATTCCTGGCGCAGGCGGGAAAGGTGGCGGAAATACTCAACCCCGAGCGCTGCCGCGAGGCGGCGAAGGATGACGCGGAGGAGACGGAGGCCTATCTGTGGCAGCTCCTCCCCTATCTCCGCATGCCCCTGGCAGCTTATGAGCTGACACACGATGCGAAGTACCTGGCAGTGTTCGCGCAGGCCTTCGAGAACATGCGGGGGGCGATGACGAAAGGGCCGGACGGGTACTTGGGGTGGTATGGGAAGGTCGATCCGGACTACGCCGACCCAGCTAATCCGAACGTGCGCCGGGACGCGATCATCTCTAGCTTCGGGGTGACGGAGGCATTGTGTGACTTTCTTTGCCTGGTCTCCGAAGACCCGGCGCTCGGCCGCACCTATGCGAAGCAGCGCGCTGAGTATCTGGACCTGGCCGAGAACCAGTTGGTGAAGAAGCACGACGCGCGGGGCGACTACGTGGAGTTGGGCAAGGGCGGGGCGGTCTACCGCAAACCCTCTCAGGGGCTGAAACAGGACTACTGTGCGCGTCTCACCATGCCCCACAATAAGCATGACATCATCATGCGCGCCTGCCTGGCTCTCTACCGCACCACCGGCAAGGACGAGTACATGCGAAGGGCGGTCCGGTTGGGTGTGCGGTACAAGCACTGTCTGACGCTGATGGACGGGCACTACGAGTGGAACTACTGGGATCCGGCGGGAGAGTGGGACATGAAGCCGCTCAAGCCGTCCGAGTGGAAGCACTGGATGGGCCCTGAGCATAAGGGAGGCTACTACTCGCTGAGCCTGTCACAGGCGGTGTTGCTTTACCAGTACGGCCTGGTCTTCGATAAGACCGACATGGACCGGTTCGTGAAGACGCAACTTACGATGTGCTGGAACGGCGAATTCGCGCATCCGGTTTGGTCGCGAGTCGATGGCACGCGGCTGGCGGAGTATACGCAGGGCGAGTATATCAGCGCGGCGCTGGCGCCGTTCAGCGAAAGCGTGGCGCAGTTTGTCTATGGGGAGGCGCGGCAGGAGTGGTTGGCCGGACACATGGGAGACGCGTGGCAGGCGGCCCAGGCGGGAGGCTGGCTGCGCGGGAAGCTGCTGGACTACTCCGAGGCGAAGGGTGGCGCGCAGCTGTACGCGAAGCACGGCCAACGATTCCTCGAAAAGAAAGAGAACCGCGAATTCCTGGCTTCGTTGGCGTTCGAAGTTGCGGCGCCGGGCTACCAACCGCCGCACACGCCGGCGGAGATGAAGAGCATGCCAAAGGAACCCAAAGGGAAATAGGAGTGGGGTCAGAGCTGAATGGCGCTTATTTAAGCGAACCCTTGAGGACAAAATTTGCCCCTGATTTTGGAGTGCGCTGAAGCATCAGCGCACTCCAAAAGGAACAAGTGGATCCTCTTGGAGATGATTCTCCGGGGGAAAAAAGCAAAACTCTCTTAAGTAAGCGCCATTCAGCTCTGATCCAAATTTCGCCCAGGGAAAACATAAGCGAAAGGAGTAATTGGGTCCGCTCTTGAGTCTATGACGATTTCTGCCTAATCATCTAAAACTGAATTGCTTCTATTTCAGAGAAATGCTTTTTGATGGATAAAACCCATACACATAAGATTAAAAGTTTAATGTTGGCAGGATAGGTCGAACTGAAAAGTCAAAAATCAAGTGCAGTGCCATTTTCTCCTGCGGTACTCTTTCCCTCCATTTAAGGCCTAAAAACATGTCCTATATTGGCTGTCTGCCCCATCCCGTACGGGTCTTGCTTGGTCCGACCCGATTCAAGGTACCCAAGGTGGCCGGCCGGCAATGCCAAAGCCTTTGCCAGAAAGCGGATAAATCCGGGGAAAATCGCCGCGCGGGATTGTGTCCGACAATGCCCTCTCGCCGGTTGTCGTAACGATAAGTCATGTTCAGCCGCCAGCAGAATATCGCGGGCACAAGGCCGGCCATGAACAAAACTCGCAGTGTGCGCCGGGTGATCCGGTCGAGCCGGTAGAACTCGCGGTAAAGCCAATCGGCGCCTTCTTGCAACTGCGCCGAGCTCAGGCGGGCGGGGTCAAAGACTACATGGCGGAAGTCGTAATGGCTCCAGTCCAGGTCACGCATGCGTCCCGCAGAGTTGAACTCATCGAACAGTGGGGTACCCGGCAATGGCGTGAGAATGGACAGTTGCAATGCGTCCACGCGCTCTTGGAGCAAAAAGCGCAAGGTGTTTTGAAAAACACTCACATCATCGTGGTCCATTCCCACGATAACTGCGGTTTGGACGCAGATTCCGGCCTGGTGAATGGCTTGGATGCGTAGCCGGTTATCCTGTTCATTGTTGATATTTTTATCCACCGCCGCCAGGTTTTCGGCGCTCAAAGACTCTAGCCCAAAAAAAAGGCCGACGCAACCGGCCCGTTTAGCCAAGGTCAGCAACTCAGGGTCGTCGGCGATTTTCAGGGAGCACTGGCTCACCCAGCGTTTTTTCAAGGGGACCATGGCGGCAAAGAGCGCTCGGGCATAGCCGGTATCGGCGATGATATTGTCATCGACAAAAATAAAGTTGCGGGGGACGTTCTTGAGCTCGTCCAGCACCAGATCCAGCGGGCGGTGACGATAGGTTTGACGGTGGAATGCGGTGACGGAGCAGAACCGGCAACCATGGCGGCATCCCCTGCCCGTTTGCACGGCATGGCAGGTGGCATAGTGACGGGCCCATCGCGCGATGAGCTCTCGCCGGGGGACCGGCGAAGTCGCAAGATCCGGCAAGGTGCAGCTTCGATAGATGCGCTGCAAGCCACTGGAGGCAGAAGATGGCCAAGTCGCTCGGCAATTATTTCACCCTCCGCGATCTCATCGCGCGCGGCTACCGGCCGGAGGCCATTCGCTATTTGCTGGCCTCGGTGCCCTACCGCAAATCGTTGAACTTCACTTTCGACGGCCTGCAGGCGGCGCAGATGTCCATCGAGAGGCTGCGCAACTTCAAACTGCGGCTGGATACGGATAAGTTCCCGGAAGGCGGCAATGAGCGGATGGCGGCACGCACCGAAGCCGCCGCGCAGGCTTTCATCGACAGCCTGGACGACGACCTGAACACCGCTGAGGCGCTGGCGGCGGTATTCGAGTACGCCCACGACGCCAACAGCGCCATGGATGCGGGCCAGTTCGGGGCCGATAACCGGGCGGCGGCGGAGCGCCTGTTCGAGCAGTTCGATGCCGTGTTCGACGTGCTCCAACCCAGCAGCTCGGCC
>CAWDMN010000020.1:0-12079 GCA_963803155.1 uncultured Acidobacteriota bacterium | reverse complement strand
GAATCAAGTGTTGGGACTGGCAGTGGCAGTCATCATGGGAGGCGCCATTGGGAAGGTCGTCTCGTCTCTTGTGGCGGACATCTTGATGCCCTTCATTAGTTTGTTGATACCGGGAGGAGAATGGCGCGCCGCGAAATTCGTTCTCAACAGGAGTGTTGGTCCCGACGGCAAGGAAGTCATCAATGCTCTTTCTTATGGGACCTTTTTCGGGAGTATCGTTGACTTTGTAGTGATCGCATTCTGCGTCTATATGATTATGAAAGCCTTGATCAAAGAAGCTCCGGCTCCGGCGCCCGCACCTACAAAACAATGCCCTCGCTGCACTGAAACGATTCCCTTGGCGGCAAAGAAATGCAAGTATTGCACAGCCGACCTCGCCATTGGACAGATGAATTAGAAAGCCATTTATTGAAGATGAACCCCCATAGGGCGAACTTCTCATGGGAACGAGTTTCTGTTCGATGAACCTCGGCACAAAGAGCGTCCGGCTGAAAGACAAGTCGGAAATGCGGATTAAGGAAGGCTCATGGAAATCACAAACCTGGAAACTGGTGGCTCAAAATAAGCAATGGAGACAAGGCCAAGTTCAGTGCGAAGTAACAGAGTCCAATCCCTTTTGAAGAAATGCCATCGCAATATCTTTAGGAGTGTGCTTACTAAAATCACAATTTCCAATCTCATTTTCGAAAGGAGGAGAGCATGACCGACGAACCAGCGGCGGGGACGCCTACCGATGCCTGGGATGCCACGCAGTGGCACGAAGTGCAGCCAGGGGACACGCTTTCGAAGATTGCACAAAAGTATTACGGGGATTCCAGTCTTTACCAGCAGATCTTTGAGGCCAATCGGGACACTCTACAGGATCCAAACTTGATCAAGGTGGGACAAAAATTGAGGATTCCGTAAATTGAAAAATCCCAAATCCAACTTTATTTCAGGAGAAAATTCGATGAAGAAGCTGATGACTCTAGTCGTTGTTCTGTCAGTGGTTCTGTTGCTTACCGCTTGCTCCAGCAGCAAAGGACCTGCGGAACAAGCAATTAAAGCAGCGGAAGCGGCCTATGATGCCGTCAAAGTGGAAGCCCTCAAATATATCCCTGACCAAGCTCAGGCCGTGGAGACAGGCTTAAATGCCGCCAAAGAGAGCTTTGCCAAGGGGGATTATCTGGCGGCTTTAAACTCAGCCAAAGACTTAACTCCCCAAGCCAATGATTTGGTAGCCGCCGTGGCTGCCAAAAAAGAAGAGTTGACTAAGAACTGGAGCGAAATGAGCCTCGGCCTTCCCAAAATGGTGGAAGCCATCAAGAGCCGGGTGGACATTCTCTCCAAAAGCAAGAAGCTGCCTGCCGGGCTTGATAAAGGCAAATTCGACGGAGTAAAGTCAAGTTTCTCTGAAATTACGCAGACTTGGACCGATGCTCAAAGCGCATTCCAGTCTGGCAATTTGGCCGATGCCATGGCCAAGGCCAAGACCGTGAAAGACAAGGCGGTTGAGATCATGACCAACCTGGGGATGCGCATGCCAGCCGCTGCCAAAGGCTAAGCCATCTCAGTTTAGTTTTTCTCTTGAGGGGAGCCGTGCCATTCGGCTCCCTCAAGCCGGGCAACGATTCATCTAGCCGGAACGGCCTCTGGGCGTGTTTTGTGGGCAACGATAAATTGCTTCCCGATTTGCCGTGACTATGATGTGCCCTGATTATCCAGGCGCATTCGAGGTCAGGTCTCATCCAATTGAAGTGGATGAAGCGTCCGAGGATCCTTCTCATGGGGTGCAACCCGAAGTGATCAGGATTCTCTTTTGAATGGAGGTGCAGATGTCTGCAAATGATGGTTGTCGCTGTAAAACTGATGGTCTCAGACCATTCGCTCAAGGTTTTCAATATGCGGCGTCGCTGCTGGTGGTACTTACTCTTGCAGGTGTTTCGTCGACTTGGGCCGCCCGCACGCAGTTAAAGCCCGGGTGGAACATGTTTTCGCCACAGCAGGATATAGAGATGGGTCAGCAAGTTTCGCGCGACGCGGAGCAGAAATTGCAATTGCTCAACGATGCGCGGGTGGACAATTATCTCAACAATCTGGGGCGCAGCCTGGCAGGTAAAGCACCTGGCGAGCGATATCCCTACCAGTTTAAGTGCGTGAATGACCGGAGTATTAATGCTTTTGCTCTGCCCGGCGGATTTGTTTACGTCAACCGTGGACTGATTGAAGCAGCCGACAACGAAGCGCAACTAGCTGGCGTAATCGCACATGAGACCTCGCACGTGGCCCTCCGCCACGGAAGCAACCAGGCCAGCAAAGCCTCTGTCGCAAAAGCGCCGCTTGGGATCTTGAGTGGCGTGTTGGGTAGCAATTCGGTTGGAGCTGCACTGGCGCAGTTGGGCGCTGGATTTGCGACAGACTCCATTTTGTTGAAATACTCGCGAACAGATGAAAGTCAGGCAGATATCATGGGTACCCAAATCCTGTTTGATTCTGGTTACGATCCGCGGGCCATGGCCCAATTCTTTACAAAAATCCAAGCGGAAAACAAGGGCGGACAACCTCTGGAATTCTTTAGCAGCCACCCAAATCCTGACCACCGCATCGAACGTGTGGATCAGGAGATCGGAATGCTCGGCGGAGCGCGGCGAGATTCGAAGATTGACTCCCCCGCGTTTCAGGATATAAAGCGATCTCTTCTATCACGCTCAGCCCCCACCGCAAACGCCAGCGTGCAACGTTCGCAGGGATACACTGCGAATGTCAATCGCCAGAGGTCGGGCTTACCCAGCCTGCAGATCCTGACGGCGAGTTACGGCGCCAAAGACCGTTTTTCCGATATTCGTCAACTGCTCCAGTCCCGGGTGCAGAATAATCGATTGAACCTGCAGGTCACCAATGCTTCCATGGGGGGAGACCCCATTGCGAATGAGGAGAAGACGCTTCGCATCAGCTATGCCTGGGCGGGTAGAACTTATGAAGCGGCTATCCCTGAGAATCAAATGGTTTCCATTCCAACCGAACAACAGCTGAATGATCAGCTAGCCATCGTGCGGAGTGGCACATCTGGGTTGCAGATCCTAACGGCAAACTACGGAGCAAAAGATCGATTCTCCGATGTTCGTCAGCTGCTCCAGTCCCGAGTGCAGGACGATCGGTTGAACCTGCAGGTCACCAATGCCTCCATGGGGGGAGACCCCATTGCGAATGAGGAGAAGACGCTTCGCATCAGCTACGCATGGGCGGGCAGAACTTACGAAGCAGCTATCCTGGAGAATCAGATGATCTCCATCCCAACCGAGCAACAGCTGAATGATCAGCAGGCCTACGTGCGGAGTGACGCATCTGGATTGCAGATCTTGACGGCGAACTACGGAGCCAAAGATCGATTTGTCGACGTTCGTCAACTGCTCCAATCCCGGGTGCAGAACGATCGTTTGAACCTGCCGGTCACCAATGCCTCCATGGGGGGAGACCCCATTGAAAGGGAGGCAAAGACGCTTCGTGTTAGCTATGCGTGGGCGGGCAGAACTTACGAGGCAGCTATCCCAGAGAATCAATTAGTCTCCATCCCAACCGAGCAACAGCTGAATGATCAGCAAGCCGCCGTGCGGATCAACACATCTGGATTACAAATTCTGACGGCGAGCTACGGAGCCAAAGACAAATATATCGACGTTCGTCAGTTGCTCCAGTCCCGGGTGCAGAATGATCGTTTGAATCTGCAGATCACCAATGCGTACATGGGGGGAGACCCCATTGAAATGGAGGCAAAGACGCTTCGTATCAGTTATGCGTGGGCGGGCAACACGTACGATGCGGTTATACCGGAGAATCAAATGGTTTCCATTCCGGCCGAGCAACATCTGAAGGGGATGCAGACCTTTGTTCAAAATGTCACACCACTCGAGAGGACGTCGAACCGTTTCAAATCTTCGGAGACTTCCGCCTTGCACATTGAGTATCCGGACAATTGGCAAGTCTACGGGCAGGGCGATGTATTTACCGTTGCGCCGCGTGGTGGTTTGGTCAACGACGGCAACGGCAACGCGACGCTGGCTTATGGCGCGATCGTAAACATTTTTGAACCAGATTCCGATCAACAGGACCGTCGGCTTTTTCAGTCTGACCGCTTCAGAGCGTCTTCTCCAATGTCTTTGCAAGAGGCCACTGACAAGCTCGTCCAAGGATTACAGCAGTCGAATCGGAACATGCGCGTGGTTCGACAACACGAGGAGATTCGTGTCGGCGGCGAACGGGCCCTTTCCGCGTACCTTTCTAACGACTCGCCCATGGGGGGCCGTGAGACGGATTGGCTGGTCACTCTGGGACGGCCCGGAGGTCTGCTCTTCATCATCCTTAAAGCCCCGGACCAAGATTTTTCGGGATACCAGAATACTTTTCAGCAAATAGTGAACTCAGTTCGCATACATCAATAACATGACATGAGCAATCTCGTCTAGAGTAGGAGAAGGCTGTCCAAGAGCAAGATGGCGGACCTAGAATGTGTGACCGGCGGGACTGGCAAGGCTTCCTGAGCATTTGAAATTATCGGGACACCAGTTTCATTCAACCAGCCCTCAGAGCGGATGGTATGGAGCCCATCCCTCTGTCTGCCAGCGCAGGCTCCGTTTGTCTGTTGAGACTCTCACAACCTGAACAGTAAATGGCAGACAAGAAGGAGGGGGTTGCCCTCTGATTTGAAATCCAAATTTTAAAAGTGAAAGGACAAATTTGATGAAACAGTATGGTGCGGAGTTCTTTGGGACCTTTTGGCTGGTGCTGGGCGGTTGTGGCAGCGCTGTAATTGCCGCTGCTTTTCCCAATGTCGGAATTGGTTTGCTTGGAGTAGCCCTGGCTTTCGGACTCACCGTATTGACCATGGCCTTCGCAATCGGACACATTTCCGGTTGTCATCTCAACCCCGCTGTTTCCGTTGGATTATGGGCGGGTGGACGCTTTCCGGCACAAAAGCTCTTGCCGTACATCATCGCCCAGGTGCTGGGCGGCATTGTCGCCGGCGGCGTCCTTTTTCTCATTGCCAGTGGCAAGGCCGGATTTAGCACCGCCGCCGGTTTCGCCTCGAATGGCTACGGAGCCCATTCTCCGGGCGGCTATTCACTGCTCGCGGCGCTGATTACAGAAGTCGTCATGACGATGATGTTCCTGCTCATCATTCTCGGGGCGACCGATAAACGGGCGCCGCAGGGCTTTGCTCCCATCGCCATCGGCCTGGGACTCACCTTGATCCATTTGATTAGCATTCCGGTGACCAACACATCCGTGAATCCTGCCAGAAGCACAGGAGTGGCGCTGTTTGTCGGGGATTGGGCGGTCGCGCAGTTGTGGCTTTTTTGGCTTGCCCCCATCGCTGGTGCACTGCTGGGCGCAGTCGTCTATCGTTGGATCGGCACGGAAGAAGCTTGATCTCGAACGATCCTGCACGGCGGGGATTTCCCGGGAATCGGAGCCTCGCCGCTTCGCGATTGTTGAATAGGGAAAAGGAAGGAAAGAATCCGGAGGAGCGAGAATTCAGTTTTAAATCCCAAATAATGCACGTAGGAAAAGCCCTCGGCATCGAAAGGATGTCTGGGGAAAAGGAGAAGAGAAATGAGAATTTTCCATTGGATTTGGTTCATTTTGACGGGTTTCGTTGTGGGGCTGATCGCACGGGCCATCTTGCCCGGTGCGGACAGGATGGGCCTTATTGCCACCACCGTGGTGGGCATCCTGGGATCGCTGCTGGGTGGATTCGTCGGAGGTTTGATTTCAAAGCCAAAAGAAGGGGCAATCTTCCACCCCGCAGGTTTTCTTATGTCAATTGTGGGGGCTTTTATTCTGCTTATCGTTTGGCGCTTCCTTCGATAAGGGACGGCCCAAAGATGAACAATCAATGCTGTGGCAAGAGTTGACAATCGGTTGATTCTCCACAAAATTCAAACAACCAAATTGAAAGGAGATCTTGATTATGAAACGCTGTGTGATCCTGTTATCTGTTTTTCTCCTGATTTCCATGACGGTCTTCGCTGTCGGCCCCAAGACCTATCAAGTTACCGGGCCTGTTCTGGATGTCAAAGGAGATATCGTTACGGTGCAAAAGGGAACGGATCGATGGGAGATTGCGATCGACAAGAGCACCAAAATCACCGGTGATTTAAAAGTGGGGTCCAAAGTCACCATTGAATATCAAATGAAGGCAACGGGGATCGCGGTAAAGCCGGAGGCGGCAAAACCGGCCGCCGCCAAGAAGAAATAATCGATCCCAACTTTCTCTATTCAAGGTTCTGAAAAAAACCTGAATTCCCCTCCGCTCCTCCTCCGATCTCCGGCAAGATGCATGGATAGCGGAGGAGGACTTGAAAGTGCGTGTGGGATAAGATGGCTCAGGGATAGATATTTTATCGATCAAGAGACACTCAGAATGCAAGGACTCCATTGAAATGCAGATCAATTCCACTCGAAGAAGGCCGTCGACTTGACTGCCAAAATTGCCCTGAGTCGGTTCAGAAACAAAAATCCGAAGCTATGCATCATTCTTACAAACCAATATGGTTGAGACGAAAGGACAAAGCAAATGGGTCAAAAGAAATTGATTGGACAATCCGCTGGAAGATTGTTCACGTGGGAATCAGCAACGCTACAAATCCACTCTAGTCGGATTGTAATTTTCATGTTTACGGCTCTCGCCATTTTATGGGGGGTCGCCCCCTCTCTGGCAAAAAATGGAAAGTTAAGAGTCAATTCTACCCCCAAACAAGCCTACGTGTTTGTTGACGGCGTGGCCGTGCAAGAGGCCTCCAAATGCCGCGAGTGCGGCATCTCGCTCAGCCCGGGCGAACACACCATCGGAATTTACAACTATGGATATAAACCGGCCACACGCCAAGTTACCATACCGGAGGGGAAGGCAGTGGACCTAAACGTTTCCCTTGAACCCGATCCTGGAGATGTCTCGGGAACCTGCGGCTGCATCACCATCGAGAATGCCCAGCGAGACGTGATATTGCTAAACGGGAAAACCCGTGAGTTCTTTGTGGGCCACGGGGATGAGTTCAACCATAACTGGTGGTGGAAGCAGGAACTGGTGGTGCCAGAGGGCACACATCAACTCACCGTCCTAAAAGGTGATAAAGAAGTCTGGTCGGGTCCCGTGACCGTTCCCGCCAACCAACGTGTAGTGGTGGATATTCCCAAGGGAGTGCGCAAGACCATCGCTTGGCCTCGAGGAGAACAAAAGTGCAAATCGTCGCCACGTTTTTCAGCGGGAACCGCCAGCACAACCGTGGCGGTTGCAAAACCCACCGCCCAACTCTCGGCCAGCAAGGACAAGATTCGTTGTGGAGAAGAATCCCAACTCAAATGGAGCACCACGGAAGCCCCGGTAGTGGAAATATCAAATCTCGGGAAGGTAGCAGCCTCTGGGGAAAAAGCCGTCCAAAGCCTTCGTGAAACTACTTACAAATTAACCGCATCGGGTCCGGGTGGAACGGCGACCTCCTCGACGACAGTGTCGGCAGATACCGCCATTCAGGCTTCGCTGGACCTCTCCCCCCGGGAAGTAAAATATCACCGCGTGGGGAATCAGGTGCGCGAACAAAGCAAGGCCAATTTGAACTGGTCAACATCCAACGCCTCCACGGTTAACATTGACGGATTGGGCCAAGTGGACGCCTCCGGAAGCCGCTCAATCGAAGTCACCCCTCGAAAGACCTCAGTAGGCCCGGTGGATGAAGAAGTGACATATACCTTGAAGGCCACAAATTGCGCAGAGGCCGCCGCGGAGACCCGCACCGCCAAGCTGCATATCACCGGTTCAATCGAGCCGGAAGAGTCCACGGAGGAAGTGAAAGCGCTGGAAACCCGTTTGTCGCTTCACAGCGTCTATTTTCCAACGGACCAGCCAACCATAGCCCATCCCGAAGGCGGATTGTTAGAAAGTCAACAACAGACGTTGTTAACTCTCGCCGCCGATTTCAAGAAATATCTGGCACACAAGCCCGATGCTCAATTGGTCCTTGAGGGGCATGCCGATAAGCGCGGATCCGCCGAATACAACAAGGCACTTTCCGAACGACGAGTGAATAAGACCAAACAGTTCCTTGTTGAAAATGGAATTTCCGCCGACAGAGTTGAGTTGCGCGGAATGGGGAGCCAGAATAATCTCAGCACCGCCGAGGTCAAACAATTAATTGAACAGCAGACCGACCTGGGCGAGGCCGAACGGAATAAGATCCTCAAGAATCTAGGGACTATTGTTCTTGCTCAAAATCGCCGTGTTGACGTCACGTTGAGCACGACAGGTGAACAATCCATTCGCCAATACCCCTTCAATGCCGCTGACTCATTGACTCTTCTGAGCACAAAGAATATAGCTGTGTCGGCAAAGAAGAAAGCCAAGACAATTAACAAATAATAGATCACTACTCAACATTCCTCTGAGCGGTAGCTCTGCCGAATTTTCTTTATGAATCGTGGGGTCTGATAACTGAGCGCCCCCGACAGCTCCCGCCTGAAAGAATTTGGCGCAGCTACCGTATCAGGGGATCGGAGAAGTTGCTTGAATTTTGTATCCTTGTTGTTGGCAGGATCAAAATAGTTGGTGATATGGGTGAGAACTTCGCTATAACTAGCCAATAACAACTCTCAAAGGTGCCCCCATGATCAACATCGGTGTCATTGGTTACGGCTATTGGGGACCCAACATCGTACGGAATTTTCATGCGACCGATTATGGCTGTGTGAAATGCATTTGCGATGAGAGACTCAAAGCTCTGGAACCTGTCCAGCAGAGTTATCCGGGAATGTCGATAACGCTGGATTATCATGAGATTTTAAGTTCTCCCGAATTGGACGCTGTGGCGATCATAACCCCCGTAGCTACCCACTACCCAATGGTCAAACAGGCACTAGAGAATGGCAAGCATGTCTTTGTCCAGAAGCCCTTTACCAGAACTGTCGGAGAAGCGGAAGAACTGATCGAACTGGCGGAAAAGAAGAACCTCACGATCATGGTCGATCACACTCTCTTGTTCACTCCAGCCGTACGGAAGATCAAAGAATTGATTGATGGGAACCTCCTTGGCCCCATGTATTATTACGATTCTACTCGGGTAAATCTTGGCGTGTTTCAAACGGATATAAATGTTATTTGGGATCTCGCCCCTCATGATTTTTCGATCATGCATTACCTCATTCGCGAAAAGCCTCTAGCCCTGGTTGCCACGGGCGAAAATCATGTGAATGACAATGAAGATGTAGCCTATATCACGGTATACTTTCCCAATAATCTGATCGCTCATTTTAATGTCAACTGGCTCTCGCCCGTAAAGATGCGCAGGACACTCATTGGGGGCGAGAAGAAAATGTTGGTTTGGAACGACCTGGAACCCGACGAAAAAATTAAAGTTTATGACAAGGGCGCGTCAGTCACCAATAGGGAAGGGATCCGTGAATTTTTGGTGAACTACCGGATGGGGGACATCTGGTCGCCGAGGTTGGACCAAACCGAGGCCTTGAAGTTGGAGACCCAATGCTTTCTAGAATGTATTGGGAAAAATGAGAAACCCTTGAATGATGGAGTCGCGGGTCTGAAGGTGGTGCAAATGCTTGAAGCAACTGATGCGTTGCTCCGCAACAAAGGAGGATTGGTGTATTTGCAATAATTCCAGGTACATACCGCCGAGGTGTGAAGGCGACTCCAATTTAAAGAATTTCTTCATTGAAATAATTGATGGCGGGCATAGAGGGAAGTCCTGATACGATAATCCAGAATCATCGCTTCATGATTCGAATCGATGATTTGGCACCTAATCAGCGCAGAAGCATTCGAACAACAAAACAGAATGCTTCACCAAACTGTTACTGCAACTGTGAAGGCTTGTTACTTCATTCAAGCCCCTAAATCTTCAGCTTGGAGATCGTTGACTGTGGAATCATCGGGGTTAATTTTGAGGTGCCGATCAAAAAAGGGGCGAAAGGATTCGTCCCGTTATTCAAGATATTCTCCCTGATTCTCAGAGCGTTGGATGGCAAATTGGCGTGTTTGACATCGCGAGAAAATATAAAACACGAATATCCAGGCATGGATAGCGCGAAAGAGCCATTTGCCAAAACGGTGCCGTTTTATCTTGAAAATTTGCATCTGTCCGAATTGGCTGTGGGACACAAGAGGGGAATTGTGGGGAACCTTCCCAAAACTCCGGAAGCGACAGAGGCGAAACGGAAAATGAAGTGGGATGAGTATATTGCCAAAATGAACAACCAGGGCGGTAAGGTGCCAAAGAGGAACGTTTCTTACAGCCAACATTCTTGATGACGGAGGTGGTTGCATCCGCGCAACCAAGGATCCCGTTTGTCTGGGAAATTTCCACGCGGCGAAAGCTGATGCTTGAAAAACCTGCCGCAGCAGGCTTGCGTGCCAAGGCCTCGCTTCTGTACGAAGCCAAAGAAAAAGCAACGAAATCTGTTAAGGAATGCCCAATGAAAGAAATTGAGACACTCAATGCCAGGGTTTTGGTGGTGGATGATGAGCCTCTCATAGCAGATGTAGTCTCGCGCCATCTCAAGTGCTGGGGATGCGGAGTAAAGACCGCGGAAAGTGGCCAACAAGCCATGTCGATCATCGAGATGGGCAAATTTCTCCCGGAACAGCTAATCACCGACGTGGTTATGGATGGGATGAGTGGCGTGCAATTAGCCGAGAAAATGAGGGAACGAATTCCCAACTTGGCAACTCTATTCATCAGTGGCTATGTCGATGAAGTCGCGAAGAGAATTGTTTCTTTGGATGATGGCATTCACTTCCTGCCCAAACCGTTTTCTCCTGCCGCTTTGCGCAATGCTGTCCAGGTAAACCTCAAAAAAACAGCCAGGCGCGCATAACGATGCCGAGTACGTGTCTGAGCGCATTGGCTTCAGGAGGGAGGAGATCAACCCCCACAACTATCCCAAGGAAACTACGGCGCGGCATCGGCGGATGATCCTGGATCTTTACGGCTTCAGAACCTTTCGCCCGGATGGGTATCCATTGCTCGACGAGGAGAGCGCACGTCTCGTACAATCTCAACTCAAACCTAAGCTAATCTTTGTGCGCTGTGTCAATCTCCTGATTCGTGAGAAGATAGAAGTCCCGTGCTACTTTCTTTTGGCCAACCTGATCCTGGCTGCCATTAATACCCATAACGAGACGCTGGCTGCCACGATTGAAAACGCGCTCGACCCCCATACACGAGCCCTGCTGGACGGTCTGCTGGCACAAGAACCGATCGAGGGTAATGCCGCTCCGGGCAAAACCAACGCATATAAGCTGACTTTGATGAAAAGGCTCTCGCAGTCGACCCAGCCCTCCGCGGTCAAAGAGCGCGTGGCGGATTTAGACCTGGTAAGGGGGCTTTACCAACAACTGCTCCCGGCGCTTCGCGCACTTGCGCTTAAGCCCGAGGGAATCCAATACTATGCCCAGAGTGTCATGCGGTCAAAGATCTTCCAGATCACCCCGCGGGCCGATTCCCCCGCCATCTGCATCTCCTCGCCTTTCTTGCCTACCAGTATTACCGGTTCCAGGACAACCTGGTCGACGTGCTGCTCACCAGCCTGCAGAATTTTCACAACGGCGCTATTCGCGAGCACAAGGAGCATTGTCATGCCCACAGCGAGCAGCAGCACGAATCCTTAAGGGTTCATGTCAGCTACCTTGACCAAGCCCTGGTGGGGGCACTAGCCACCATTGATACCTTCAATGAGTATGATTTTGGACTCCAATTTTTGGGCAAAATGTCTGGCATTTTCGCGGAACGTGCTAGTGGTGATGAAAACTCCCTTTCGGGCTTTTTCACCAGCCAAGGCACCTGCAAAGTCACGTATTTCCCTCTCACCAACAGGGTATTCCCGCCGTTTCGCCTGGAGGTAAATAGTGTCCAAGCCATGACGATCTTCTTTTATAATCCCGTCAATCCCGCCACCACCTATTGCTTTAGTGGCTTATCCCACCTCTTGCCGTGATCCGCCATATCCCATTTTGATGAGCAGACCTACGACGAGACGCTCAAAAAAGAATGGTGAACAGGTTTTGATCATTGCAGGAAGTTCAGAGGCAAGATTA
>CAWDMN010000019.1:0-10749 GCA_963803155.1 uncultured Acidobacteriota bacterium | reverse complement strand
CACACTCCGACAGAAACCGACTTCAGGGCATGGGCAAAAAAGACCTATGAGTTTTATGCCAGTTCCCGCCAGAATCGCTTCAAATGGCTTCGTCCGTCCATTTTTAAAAAGGATTTGGGGATTCACTTATATTCTGATGCAAAATCACTTACCGCGGTTTTGGAATTATGCGGCACCTGGGATACCAAAAACGACGCTAAATTAAAAGCTTTATTGAAGTTAGTATCCAAGCAACACCCAGACGAAAAAGTTCTGATCTTCAGTCAGTTTGCTGATATAATTCACTGTTGTTCAAGGTCCCAAAGGCCTTCAGGCGCAGGAAGTCACGAAGATCTAAGGACGCCTCCCAAGGCTTGGCCCTGATGCATTTGCGTCAGGGCTTTTTTTTTGATCCACCGAATCTCATTATCCGGTGTCTTCTGCGGCAAGCCCTCGGCCAGGCATCAGAGCCAACCTGAAAGCTTGATTCCCCGTGAGAGGGCGCCATGGAAGGCTCCATCCAACACCCAAAATGAAATCCAACGTTAGCCGCGGATGCGGAATTCACGAACTCCAAGAAAAGATGAACCGATGTCGTCTCTGCCCGCGATTGGTGGAGTGGCGGGAAAAAATCGCGCGGGAGAAAGTGGCAAGGTATAGCGAATGGGATTACTGGGGCCGCCCGGTTCCCAGTTTGGGAAACGAAGAGGCCCGTCTGTTGATTGTCGGGTTGGCTCCAGCCGCTCATGGAGGGAATCGCACCGGAAGGATATTCACCGGTGATCGCAGTGGCGACTGGCTTTTTCGAGCTCTGCACAAAGCCGGTTTCTCGAGCCAGCCAAACTCAACCCACCGCGATGATGGACTCCAGCTTGTCGATTGTTATATCACGGCTATTTTGCATTGCGCCCCGCCGCTAAACAAGCCATTGCCCGAAGAAATCGCCCGATGCCACGAATTTTTGCGTCAGGAAAAAGAGCTGCTGCGAAATATCCGTGTCATCACAGCCCTAGGTAGAATTGCCTTCGATTCCGCTTGGAGCCTCTTTCGGCCGGACTCCAAAAGCAAACGGCCTGTTTTTTCCCACGGAGTCGAAGTTCCGCTCGCCTCCTCACTAATTCTGCTGGGATCTTTCCATCCTAGCCAACAAAATACGTTCACACGCAGGCTCACGGAAGAAATGCTGGATCATATTTTCCAGCGGGCTCGGAAATTGTTGGACGGTGCTTAGTTCCCAAAAAGTCTCAAGCAGGGAGCCAAATTCGAAAACTGCAAATGCTGGAAGACGGACATCCAGACTATTCTGACACCCGTCACCAAACATCTGATACCTATTATATGATCAGTCCATGATGAAATACCGCTTAGTCGCGCTTGATATTGATGGCACATTGTTGAATAGTGATGGGGAAATCCCTCTGGATAATATTGCAACCATACAGGCGACTATCTCCCGAGGCGTTCAGGTGGTCCTGTTCACTGGCCGACGGCTGGCTACCGCACAGCGAGTGCGTCAGCAGTTGAACCTGCATAGCCCGATGGTCGTTCACAATGGAGCCCTGATCGCATCTGCCGATGGTTTCGACCCCGTGGCGCGGTTCTATCTAAATCACCATACTGCGCGGGAGGTATTAACCATGAGCCACTCCTTAGTCTCTCTGCTGGTTTTGCACGTGGAAGATGAAGCCGATGGGCTCATGGTGGTGCACCCTGCTTCGATGCAGAATCCGATCCTGCAAACATATCTTTCCAAAAATCACCAAAGAATCATCACCACTGAGTCTTTGCCGGATTTCGTCACGCCCCAATTGATTCAAATGATGTTTGCCGGCGATCTGTCGCAATTGGAAAATGCGGAAACTCAACTGGAACAAATCCCCGCTGACATCAAACCCCATATCGCCAAATCCTGTTACCCGGCACGAAATTTCGGTATCATGGATATATTGGATAGGAATTGTTCGAAGGGGAAAGCCCTTCACTTTTTGGCCCAACAGATGGGGGTTCAGCCTCGGCAAATATTGGCCATCGGCGACAACCACAACGATCTCGACATGTTGGACTACGCTGGAACCGGAGTTGTGGTGGAAAATTCAGTATCGGAAATTAAGAACGATCGGTATTATTTGACTGGCAGCAATGATCATGCCGGAGTAGCCCAGGCATTGCGCCGGCTGATTTTGGAGGCTTAAGCCAAGGAGTGTTCAAGATGAGACTAATCCATCCACGATTGATTTGAAGTATAAACTCATCATACAGGTTCCCGCTCGCACTTCGACAAGCTCAGTACGAGCGGAGGTTGGAATGCCGCTCATCCTGAGCTTGTCGAAGGATGAGCGAAATCAGGGGATGGACTCCCTGTGGTGGATCGAAGCAACAGACTCATCATGAAAGCTCATTGGAATTAAGCCAATCTCATCCTTATATCGAAGTCAACTCTCGGATATGCGATTTTTTTATCTGTCGGCCATTTTGGCGCTGACTATGACAATTATGGGAGGGATCCCTTCCTCGGCACTCGCGGAAGAAATGGCTTTTCTCAAAAATGGCCGCTCCTTGACGATTCAAAGCCATCAATCCTTGGCGGATCGAGTGCGCCTGAATCTTACAGAGAGCGATTTTATTGAAATGGATCCAGGGTTGATCGATCGCTTTGAGCCAGTGGCTCTATCGACCTTACGACCCACGGCACAATCGGATATCCCCTCTGCTGAATCATCGCTCCCCAGAGCAACCCAACCGCTCCAAATCCAGCCCGTCATCAAGGAAGTGGCCAAAAAATATAGCCTCGACCACAAGCTAATTACTGCGATGATCCGGGCCGAATCCGATTTTGATCCTCGTGCGCTCTCTTCGAAGGGCGCTCAGGGCCTCATGCAACTGATGCCGGCAACCTCGGTTCAGATGAAAATCCAAAACCCCTTTGACATTCGCGAAAACCTGGACGCTGGGGCTCGATATTTCAAGCAGTTGCTAAACAATTATCAAAATGACCTGGCTTTGGCTCTGGCAGCTTATAACGCCGGCCCTGCCGCTGTTTCTCTCTACGGAGGCATCCCCCCATTCCCGGAGACCCAGGAATATATCCAAAAAGTACTATATGGCAGGCTTTTGGTTCGGTAGTGTAAGGATAAGTTCCGCGGAGCCAAATGAAAATCCTGCCCGGATCCTCACTTGAAAATCATCTGGGATTTATCTCCTTCTGAGGAGTGCTTCAAATATAAAGACAGATAGCTGTCTGTTATAAAATCCGTGGTTGAAAAACCTAAAGCGGAGGCCATTGCTTCAATCTCTTCTTTGGATCCCTCAATTTCCAGATAGTTGCCAATGGGTGTTTCATCTATCATTATGTGCACTTCCTCTTCTCCAACTTTCCCGCTATCGCGTCTAAACTCGGTTCGGTATTTCTGATAACTGAAACTCATTCTCATGCCGAGCCGTTCCAGCATTCCATGAAAATTTTCCCCGGGTGATACTTCAGCCTCGACTTCTTCCCGCGATTTGACATTAAAGGTCGTAGTGGCGGGCCCTTTATATGTGGCTACCGTTTTCCCATTGTAATCCCTAATCCTAAAAAGGCAGCCACGCTGCCGCAGAGAGCCATCCGGCAAGTCGTAGACGTGATTGTCTTCGAAACTTCTTTCGATGAAAATCAGAAAACCAAGCGAAAGCAGCTTCTGCCGGATCTGGCCTGGGTCTGTGATTTTCAATTTTACTTCCGTTTCATTTGTCGAGGGACTCATATTCAATTTTCTCCCAACTTGTCATTTATAATCATGGGGCCAATAGATGATGGCTCTGGATGATGGTTTTTGTTTTTCCAGGTTGAGATCCTCTGCCCCGTACATTCCATCCCTTGGCGAACTCTCTATCCTGTCGCACTTTTAATTGCACCCCCTACGGAAAAACCTCTCTTTTTATGTCACTATCATCATAGCGTTTTTGGCAGGCTTACATTAAACTATCTTCATGCCTGAAATGGATTGCCCACTCTGCAAAAATCCAACCAATAATGGGACTAGCTGTCCACATTTAGGCCTGATTGTCGACAAAATCAAAGCTACTTTTTCCGCATTTCAACAAAAGTATCCTCAAATCCAACTTGCTGAATCTACTCTCTATCAAAAATTAAATATCATTTTCAATAAACATTTTCTGCCGGGCAACGACGATCCATCCAACCGCGGACAATCCGAAAAAGGGTTGGCCGAATTTTTAAGCCAGCTCAGCTGGGAGGACTTATGTCTTTCGACGGCCTGCGAATCTGGCGATCCGCACGCCTGGCGGATTTTTCATGATCGGTTTCAACCGCTCATTGAAAAAGCCTCCAGAGCCGCAACTGGCAGTGCCGTGGAAGGAATGGAAATTGCCTCAACCCTATTGAGCGATCTTTTTCTGCCCGCTGTTTCTTCGAACGAAAAGAGCAGCCCCAAAATCAGCCAATATCATGCTCTTGGTTCCATGGAGGGATGGCTCAAAGTCTTGATTTCCCGGATGGTCATCGACAAGTTTCGATCACAGCGCCGTCAAACTTCTCTGGAGGATTTGCCGCAGGATCCCGTCCAGCCTGATTCCCATCAGAGTACACTCCAGATAATCCAATCCGCCGAAATCCATCAGGCTGTGCGGTTGTTTAGTCTCTCTATTCGCGAAGTATTGAAAAATCTTTCCAATCAGGAAAGGCTGCTTTTGAAGCTTTACTATTTTGAAGAGATCACGCTCAAGCAGATTGGGAAAATGCTGAGAGTTCATGAATCTACCGCCAGCCGCTTGATCGACCGGCTGAAAATTCGGATTCGCAAAGAGGTGGAAAAAAACCTCAAACAGAAGCATCAGGTTCGCCCCAATGAATTGCTGGACCTGATTGAAACGGGCCTTTCCAACGCCGATCTTGATCTAAAAAAACTGCTTGGTCTTCCCAAGGAAAATCAATGGATAAAAGATGGTTGATTTTGAGACCAAAATGTCCTCATGGAACTGGTTGTGAACAATAATGAAATAATGCAAGAAATGTTTTTTCCCCCGTCTGGGGTAATGAGGGATTATGAGCCATAAACAAGATAAAGCCTTTGAGCATTTGTTGAAGGCCGAACTCAGAAAGGAGTCTGCCGGCGGAGTATCCCCTTGTCCAGACGACAACCAGATGGCAGCCTATCTGGAAAAAAAGCTTCCTCTCGAACAATTGGCTTTTCTTGAATCCCACTTAAATTCTTGCCCAGATTGCCGCGGACAATTATCGCTTTTGCTTTGCATGAAAGAATCCCTGGAAGATCAAATCCAAGTTCCCCAAGCCAAAACAAGTATCGGCGTCTGGAATGCTGCCTGGAACTGGTTTCAGGGTCAGGGATTGAAACCAGCCTTTGCCCTTCTGATTATCGCCGTGATCAGCACCTATCTGGGGATCCGCGTCTTCGAGAAATCAGGGCAGGAAAAAGAGGCGGATCGGATGAAGCGTATCGACAGGGCCGCCCAGGCTCCAGAGCCCTCTAGTCTAGCCACTTCCGGCGGATCTTCCTCGGCATTGAAAACTGCCGTTAGTCCATCCGACGAGAAAGCCATATTAAAGCCCACGGAAAGGGGAAAAGCGGAACCATGTGCCAAAAGTGCAAAAAAGGCAGCGTTGGCGGAATCGGGCCAACCCGCCACGGCAGAGTTGAATGCTCCTGCTGCTCAGCTTTCCGGTCCAGCCGAGCCTTTGGCGGATGCCTCTTCTCCGGAGAAGTTGTCCTCATCTCGAATGGATTCCATGCAGAGTCCTCCTGCCAATGAAATAAAAAAAGACAGCGATCACGGAGGAGTATCGACCTTTTCCAAGCCTCGCTCCATCTCTGAACTCCCGCGACCGGTTGCCATTCTTGTGGCCGGAAATGAATCTGCCGAAGGCGCTGCTTTTCATTCAGCAACGAAAGATTCCAAGGAGGCCGGCACAAAGTCTATTCAGACTGATCAAACCCCAGCAGCACCTTTGCCTCCGAAGAAGGTTGAGGCAAAGCTGCGCGAGGCCAGTGAAAAGCAAACCATGCTGAGTCTCGACAAAGAGCCCCGAGAGCAGCGAGCAAGCGGAAACATTGTCGCTCTCCAGAAAACAAAAGGAGCCTCTTCAGCGCAGAGGGTGATCCAGGGGAAAACTTTTGAATTGCGCAACCAGCGCTGGGTTGATCTCTCCATCCTGTCCGGTGAAATGAATTCTTTTCAAACGCTAGCCTTCGAGGCAGGAGCAACCACGGGTGTGCCCCCACAATTTCAGCCTTTCCTGGCGCTTTTGTCAGAGCAGACGCCTATTTTAATCAAGATTGATGGAAAAATTTTCCTCCTCAGGACTCGATAGGTGGAATTCGTAACCACCTTCGGAGAAATACGAATGAGGCAGCTGAAAAGTCCTCGGGATCTGGTCGATCATGTCGGCTCAAGCCAATGGTTATTCGACCTCTGCCTCAAGGCTGGCGCGTTGCGTGCTTGCCCCTATATGAACACCTTTCATTACTCCTTCTCCAGTTGACACTCCGGCTTGGCTTCAGTAAAGTTTTACTTGCGATTATGTTCCGCTGATTTCAGTCATTTCTAGGGGACGGTAATGGATTCAAATGCGCGAAAAGTCAGGATCGCCTGGCTTTCCGTTTTATCCAATGTTTCTTTGGTTACCTTGAAGATTATCGTTGGACTGCTGATCGGTTCGGTCTCGGTCATTTCCGAAGCCATTCATTCCGGCGTGGACCTTTTGGCCGCGGTTATTGCGCTCTTTGCCGTGAAGACTGCGTCCAAACCCTCTGACGAGGATCACCCCTTTGGACACGGAAAATATGAAAATATCTCAGGCGCCATCGAAGCCTTGCTTATTTTTTTGGCTGCCGCCTGGATCATATATGAAGCCGTGCACAAGTTGTTGCATCCCGCGCCATTAGACGCTCCTTTTTGGGGCATAATGGTCATGATGTTTTCCGCGGGCATGAATCAGTTTGTGTCCTCTCTTCTATTCAAAGTGGGAAAGGAGACCGATTCAATTGCGCTCCAGGCAGATGCCTGGCATTTGCGGACCGACGTTTATACTTCCCTCGGAGTCATGACTGGATTATCTTTGATTTTTTTGGGCGACAGGCTGTTTCCGGGCCATGCTTTGGAATGGATCGATCCGATAGCGGCCATTGCCGTAGCTCTTTTGATATTGCATGCGGCTTTTAAGCTGACCCTGCAATCGGTCAAGGACTTGTTGGATGTCAACTTGCCGGAAGAGGAGGCATGGACCCGCCAATTCCTCAAACAGCAATCCTCCCCAGTCAAAGGATTTCATCATCTTCGAACACGCAAGGGGGGAGCTACCCGTTTTATGGAATTTCATCTAGTGGTGGAGCCCCAGATGAGTGTCCTTGAATCTCATCGTCGGGGCGATCAAATCGTGGCCAAAATCAAGGAACGGTTTCCAGGCTGCAAAGTGATTGTTCACATTGAGCCTTGCGAGGGTACTTGTCTCCCCCATTGCGTGAACGGGTGCTTGATCTCGGATGAAGAACGGCATGAGGTCCAATCTTCCTTGGGAAGTTCTAAAAAATGATTTGAATATTCTGGTGCGGGGTAATCCAGTACGCATGATTCTCCTCGATCTTTTGCGTCGAAATCCGCTAATATATTTTCTTCTTTAATCGAAAAGACGGGAGGGAGACTCTGTCCCCCGCGAGAGATTTCACCTCTGTGAGGTTTGGCGATTAGGATGGATGCTTTTCGAACTGAAAATACTGCTTCCCTTCACTGCCCCGACTGCGGCGCCCAAGCTCATCCGGAAGACACCTGTTGCAGCTACTGCAAAGCGCCGCTGGCCACCGTGGCCTGTCCGAAGTGTTTCGGAAAACTGTTTGTGGGAATGTCACACTGCCCTTGGTGCGGGGCCGCGTCGAAGCGGGAAGCTATTCCCAAACAAACGCCACTCTCCTGCCCTCGTTGTCGGAAACCGTTGGCGGGAACGAAGGTGGGCTCCTCCCTTTTGTACGAATGCCTGAATTGTGGCGGGCTTTGGGTGGAGGCGGAAGTATTCGAAAAAGTTTGCCAGGCCCAGGAAGAACAGGAAGCCGTGCTCAGTTGCGAAAATATCGGATCCTTCACCGCCCCCTCCGCGGAACAAAAATCCGCTAAGTTATACATCCCCTGTCCGGTCTGTGGGAATATCATGAACCGAATGAATTTTGCCGGCTGTTCCGGGGTCATTATCGATTGGTGCAAATCCCACGGGTCATGGTTCGACAACAAGGAGTTGCAGCAAATCGTCCGATTTGTCCAAAAAGGGGGTCTAAAAAAAACTCGTGAAAGGGAAAAAGAGGATCTCCGGGCCCAACAACAGAGCCTGCGATTACAGCAACGAGAGTTGATGATGCAGGAAGCGCGTCTGGGCTCCTCTTCCCTGCCCAGAGAGGATTGGCGGGAAAACTCTGGATCCCTCCTGGAATTTTTGGGCGGCCTCTGGGCCAGCCTCAAGAACCGCTGAACCATAGCCCTTAGCTATCGGCTGCAACAATTGTTGGCCTTTTGTACAGCCACTCATGGTTGGCTGCTCTAATCGAACAAAAATCAATATCCATTATTCACTCTTCACTTATCACTCTTGATCCGCTGATTATGTGCTGTTTTTAAATGGCGGATTTCCCTCAGCCATGCTAGATTATCGCGTCTTATTTGCGGAAAGATGAGGACATAAGAGTGAAAAAAATGGCGGCAATACTTATATCCTGGGGGCCCGTTGGATTGCTGATTATGGCTGTCCTCGATTCGGCTGGCATTCCCCTACCCACCGGGGTTGACGCCATGCTGGTAATCCTCTCCAGCTTAAATCCCTCGGCCGCTGCTCTTTACGCGGGATTGAGCATCCTCGGTTCACTCATCGGATGCCAGATCTTATTCATGATTGGCCGCCAAGGCGGCAAAATATACCTGGACAAAAAAACAGAACATGGCAAAGCCAAAAAGTTCCGGGATTGGTTTCAGAAATACGGCCTTTGGACAGTTTTCGTTCCGGCAATACTACCCATCCCATTACCTACCAAAGTCTTCGTTCTTTCAGCGGGCGCTTTGGGAGTTCCGGCCCTGCGTTTTGCCCTCGTGATTTTTATCGCTAGAACCATTCGCTATTTCGTCCTTGCCTATTGCGGCGCTATTTATGGCAGGACAGCCTTCGATTACATCAAAGCTTCGGGAAAGCCATTGGGATTGGCTGTTGGAGCAACCCTTGTTCTCACCCTGCTCATCATCTGGTTAAGAGGAAGGAAAAGGCAAAGTTAGCCATCAGCACTCTGCGGAGAGCAGATGGTTTCCCTCCTAGTTTGCTCGGGATTGATCAGTGGAGAATATGCCGGGGAAGAACCGATCCCCAAATGAAAAAGCTCTTGGGGCAATCAAAAAAAAGCTGCGCATGTTGGAGGCGGCCTGCCCTCAGGCCGTCTGAGCATTCTTGACAAACCCAGACGGGGCGACCTCCATCCGCGCTATTCTCTAAGGAGGAAGAGGAAGACTCCTCCGCTTTTTTCTTGGGACTTCCATCTTCTGAATTGACAAACTGAATCCAGAGATGGTAAAAAGTTGCGTCAGTCGTGAGCGGTTCAAACCATGCCGCTGCTGCTGGGAGGTCGTCCAACGGTAGGACTGCAGACTCTGGATCTGCCTATCGGGGTTCGAATCCCTGCCTCCCAGCCAATTTTTCTTAAATCCCTTTCTTGCGATTTTCCTTCCTCAACAGTCTTCCTTCCAATTGTTCATAATCGCCGAGGTGCGCCCTCATCAGGCTCTTCCATAACCGTCCATGGTTGGGGACGGAAAAGTGGAGTAATTCATGGACGATCACATAATCCCCTATTTTACGATTCAGGGTCAGTAGCTCAGCATTGAAGCTGAGGCTCCCCGCCGTTGAGCAAGAGGCGCACTTATTGGACATCGGCCAAATCGAAAGAGAGGGCAAACAAATATTGATTTGATGGCGTTGTCTCCCGCAGCATGGGAAATTCTCACTTTTCCATTTATACCGATTCATTAATGCATTAATGCTTGACTTGTACCTATCCTGGGGCTATTTATTAAGTGAGGACTTTGCCCTACAAATGACTGTTGATGAGTAAAGCATGATGTATTGGCTCCGCGCATGATGCCGAAGGATTCTCAATCCGCCAGAGCATTCCTTTTTTTATTCGGCAATCCAATGCCTGCCGGTTCGCTGTGACACCGGCCCCCGCGACATTTTCCCCGGTAGTGCCCCGTTGATTCTTAATTTTTTTCGGTGAAGCCGTTGGCTTCTTGGCCAGCGAAGCCCGTTTACAGTGAAGAGGATCAGCTTCGACCCTTCTTCAGATTTGAAAGGAGATTCGGAGAGCGAGCACTCATCAGGCTCAATTGCGGCTTTAGGTGGCGCAAAATGCCCATTCCTTCTTCATCAATTCATCCTTCATTGGACGACCTGCTCCACCTCTCCCGAACAAAGGTGGTTAGAAGCCATTGGTGAATTGAGAGGTTCGTTGCCATTGGTTTCCGCAATCTGGAGATTCTCTTGGGATGACTTCTCTCGAATTCCCTTTGATTCCAAAAGGAGGAAAGTTATGCAACCAGCACCAGCCATGGAAAGTAGCAATGCCGCATTAATGCGCCGAGCCGTCGAGGAACTTTGGAACAAGGGCACTCTGACTTTGGCTGATGAGGTTTTTTCCCAGAACTTCATCAGCCATGACCCGGACAACGCCGATCTCCCCCGAGGTCCTGAGGGAGTAAAGCAACATGTCTCTCTAGTCCGAAAGGCATTCC
>CAWDMN010000018.1:0-4454 GCA_963803155.1 uncultured Acidobacteriota bacterium | reverse complement strand
AAGTGAAATTGAACCTCGGCATGAAAGAATATGCCAAAGCTAAGCAACATTTAGATGAAGCCATTCGGCTGCAACCTGACCTTTCGGATGCCCATTGGACTCTGGCAAACGTCTACCGATTGACCGGAGAGCAGGAAAAGCAGCAGATCGAACTGGCGGAGGTTAATCGGTTAAACAAGTTGAAACCTGCTGCTAACACGGCTCCCAAGCTGCCGATGAAAAACCTGTTGTTTTCCGTGGGATTTCCCAAGCTTTCAGAAACCTCGGGCAAAGGGAATACCCAATAAGAACCAGTATTTTCCCAGCCGAGTTGTCACAAATGGAGGGTGAAAGGACTTTTCTTTAGCGTCATCGGCTTTTGGATATCGTGAGCACAATTCACATTTTTACCCGATGAACTTCAAAGCTATCTTTGGAAAATAATTCTACGATTTTTTGAGGGAGGGGACCTTTTGTATGAATTGTCCAATTACGATGCGCATTTACTCTGATTGAAACCATGTCAAAGCTACACATTTATCGCTATGCCGCGATTGGCCTGCTCTGTATTTTTTCAATGGATTCTGCTGCCTTATTGGCCCAAAAACTACCGGCCGGCTCCAAAGCCCCGGAAGAATTTCTTCAACTTGCCGCTGCCCTGATTCAGTCGGGGGATTTGCCCGCAGCTGAAGCTGAATTGCGTAAAGCTTTACTTGCGGCGCCTAACGATGTCAATGTCCTTTCAATGCTTGGCAGTGTTTTGGGCATGGGGCGTCGCTGGGAGGAATCCAATCGCTACTTTGAAAAAGCGCTGCAACTCGATCCTGGAAACGCCCCGAATCGCCGAAACCTGTCGGCAAATCAGATCCAATTGGGGCAATATGCCGCTGCTCGCCGGAATTTGGAGTTGCTATTAAAATCAAATCCAGAAGACCACAAATCTCTTCTCATGCTAGGTCTGTGTCACGAACGATTGCGTAATTATGCCTTGGCGGTTGCTCATTTGGAAAAAGTTCCTGAATTAGTCAGGGGACAACCAGACAATCTCATGGCGCTTATGCGCAGTTACTACCAAACCGGGCAAAAAGAAAATGCCCGGCAACAGGTGACTCGATTGCAGGACCTCACCACTTCTCCCTCCGCGCTTTATGCAGCCGGTCAAATTGCCTTCGATGCCAACGATCTAGTCGTTGCGGACAAATTGTTGACTTCCATCCAATCCTCTTACCCTGACAAGGCGGCAATTACTTTTCAACTCGCAAAAATCCGCTATCAGTTGAATCGGTATGCAGAGGCCCAGTTTATGTTGGAGGACCTGGCTAATTCAAATCAAGCCAATGGTTCAACTATGAACCTGCTGGCCTGGTGTTATTTGAAACAAGGCAATGCGGAGACCGCCGCAAAAATCTTTACTTATGCGATTGACAAATTCCCCGCGGAACCAGCCAACTTTGTCGATTTGGGAAAACTTTGCCTGAAAAACAATAGGCTCGACACTGGTTTAGAAGTGGCCCAACGCGGGACTGCTCAACATCCATCTTCCGCCTTTCTCTTTGAACTAAAAGGCGAAATCGAATCTAAGGAGGGGTTGCACGCCCAGGCAAAACAGTCCTACCAAAAGGCATACCAACTGGACACCAAGTCTCCTGAAGCCTTGCTGGGATTGGCGATTGCCCAGGTGAATTTGCTTCAAAATCAAGAGGCTGTCACCAATTTTGAAAAAGGGATCAAGCTTTATCCCCGTCATGCCCGGTTCCATGCTGAATATGGGAAGATTCTCCTTTTGCCTTGGGCCTCAGCCGAGGTTCCGAATGCCTCCGTTAAAGCAGAGCAGTTGCTTAAGAAAGCCCTTCAACTGGATAATTCAATTTCCATGGCACACTTTGAACTGGGCAATTTGCTGGTTAAAGACGGACGTGCCTCAGAAGCATTGCCCTTCCTGGAAAAAGCCGCCAAACTCGATGCCAAAAATTCACAAACCCATTTCGTTCTTGCCCGCGCTTATCGCGCGCTGGGCAGATCAGAAGATGCGGCACGAGAGACCAAGCTGTTTGAACAATTGGAATCTTCCACCGCCAAGACGGCAACAAAAAGTCCCACCCGTTAATCCCGGCAATCCCCAGTTGAAGGCATTGAGCACAACAGAACGCTCATTACGCTCATGGGAGCTGGCGCGCATGACCGCCGTCGCCCGGTACAAGGGGGTGTAATTAAAAATGAGAGGAAAGTTCTGACTGTTCCAGGAGGGGAAAAGAATAAATATCCAGAATGAGTACGACAATCTTCCCCGGCGCGCCGCGCCGGCAGTCCAGGGGGATAGCGCAGCAGCGAGATAGTGCCATGGCTTGGTCTACTATTGCGGCTGAAAGCCATGTTTCATCCTTTCGCCCGGCTGAGCGTGGCGGAGGATGATTTCGTACGGTTGTTTCATTTATTGGAAGAGTGGCTTGGGTACGGTAGCATTGGCTTTTACGAGGGTGCCACGGGCCTTTAGTTCCAATTGTCGTGGCTATGATCCTCTCACTTTGAATTGCACCCCCGTGCACGGACAACGCTTTACTCCTTCCCGGCATTTCAGTAGCATGGAAATGAATGAAGGCAAGAACAGGCTATTTCGGAGCATCGCATCATGACTTCTGGACCAGAAAGACAGGATAATCAAGCCAGCTTGGCTCAATTTCTGAGTGGCTCGCTGAGAATCGCCACCAGGAAAGATCTTGAGGAATTTCTGGATGCCCCTGACGCACGACGAAAAGTCCAATCCGCCGCCTATCAAGATCTTTTCATAGTAGTCAAAACTTTGGGCTTGGGGGATTCTTTGGAATTGCTACCCCTGACTTTGCGGCAGCAACGGCGGGGATTTATCGATCTGGACTGCTGGCGGAAGGACAGCTTTCATGTCCCCAGTTTTATGGAGTGGTTGGCGGCCTTCACGCAGGCCGGACCTGAAGAAGTGGTCCGGACCGCCCGCGGCCTGGATCCCGGATTGCTGGCTCTCTTTTTGAAACTGAATTTGAAGGTTCACATGATTGATCCGGAAGAGCCGCTGCCGGACTTGCCCTTGATCTACACTCCTGACCGGCGATATGGCGTGGAAATTACGGGGGAAGGAGATGCCGCCACCATGGGCCGGCTTTTGATGGATGCCTTGTTCCGTTTCGACGCTTCCCTGGGCTACGACCTGCTGGACCGGGTGTACTGGGAAAGTGAAATTGAACTGGAGGAGGAAGCTTATCAGAACAAGCGGCAGCGGCTGGAAGAAATCGGTTTTGTGGATTATTACGAGGCGCTGGATCTCTACCAGGATTCGGCGGAGACGTTGCCCCCACCCCCATCTTTGCAGTTGGACATGAGCTCTCCCGCGGCATCGAATACCATGCCCGCCCTGCTGGTCACTTCTTTACATCCGGGCCAATACTTGCTGGAGGGACTTGCCAAAATCGATGAGTCGCGGGAGGCCGAGCGAATTCACTTTGAATTGGCGGCATTATCCAACCGGATTCTCTCTGTTCATGCCATCACGCCCGGCGATCTGGAAAAAGTCCCCGCTGCGCTGGAGGAGGTTCGCGACACATTAAATCTTGCGCTGGAGTACCTCTCCGGTGGGAATAGGGATCAAGTGCAGAGTTTGCTCCTCAAGAGTAGTATGCAAACTCTATTCAAAACGGGTTTTCAGCAAATTGCCGCTCTGCGCGAGAAAGCCGACAAGATTTTTCAGCGGGGAATTTTGCAGATCCAGGGCTCACAAGAAATTTTGTTGGATCCTCCCGATCAGGAATTCATGGCAGGGCTGCGGCGGCTCCAGCCGCGTTTTTACGAAGGGATTTTAGACCCGGGCAAGATGACTTACCGCAACTTCCGCTCGTTGCAGGACCTCCTGACTTCCCGCCAAGCGCTCGATCGGATCGAAGGATTGGGCAGACTGTTCTGGAAGTTGTATCGGCCTGGGAGTGTATTGTTTCCCGCTGGCTGGAGAGAAAAAATCAATCTGATGAGGGGAGAGATTCGATTTGGCCAGATATTCTGCACCTCCCTGGTCTCTTATATTCTGGAGGGAGAATTCCGCCTGGAAATTCTTTCCCTCCGCGATTTGCAAGAACTTTTGTTAAGGGGAAGGGCGATCATCTCGAAAGAAGTCAACGTATCCCAATGGTTTCATGAAAAGGCGGAAGAGCTCTTACAGGAAAACATCTCTCAAGCGGCGGAACAGGAAATCCTGCGGCCATATTTTCGAAATTGGGCGAATGCGGCGGCGACCGAACTGGCTCCTCATTGGGAAAAAGCAAAAGTGGATCCCCGTTATTTGCATCTTTTCATTCTGGATGTCTCCAAGGAGAACTAGAGTCCGTCCATTAAGCGGGAAGAGGCCTTTGATTCGAATTCGCAAATGTGTCCTCACCACTTAAACGCAAAGTCCCAGATGCATTGCAATTTTTGGAATATCCAAAAAGATTCGGGGAGATTGTTGAGAACAC
>CAWDMN010000017.1:0-26751 GCA_963803155.1 uncultured Acidobacteriota bacterium | reverse complement strand
TGTATGTAGTCTACTCGTAACTAGTACGTATTGTAGATAACGTCAGGTCCGGCAAAATGCGGAAGACCACAAGGGAAATAATGAGTGCGCATTGCAGTGTTTATCTACATAATGAGAGTACTGATTACGTGGTGACGTCAATCACCCATTATTCTATAAGTTTCTACAAACAACCATGCGGGGAGACTAACGGTTCCACATTACCCGCAAAGTTAGGTGGGAGATAGCGCCCTCAAAATGGTGCCGCTGTAACATTGGGCTGCTGCCCGGCGAGGGCGAGTGCTGGTTGGACTTCCGGGCCAGAGCGCGCTCCAAGCTATTTCTGTTAATTTATGACTAAGCACCCCAGAGGGCGGACGCGCCGACCGTCTTTCATCTCGGTCCGCCTTGCCATTCGTGTGTGGGCGACGCCGGCCTTTCGTCGGCCAGCCAGACCTTCAGACGGTGCGTCGCCCGCTGCCCCACTTGGTGACATACAGCAGCACGAACAAGTACAGACCGGTGAGCAGGGGCAAGGCGAGCGGGCGTTTTTTGCCATTGTCGTCCAATTGGCTTTGGAATATAAGATTTCAGCTATCCGTCTGGCTGTCTGTCCTGTTATGAGAAGCTGGCCCACGTCTGATTTAAAAAGAGACAGGCATTGTCAAATTCTTAAACAATATGCTCTGGGGTTATTACTCTCTATGCTGTCTCGAATGAATCGGTCCGCAGGCTTCCCCTCAGGCTTGAAAAGCCCTGATTTTTTTTGGGGCATATCCCAAACTGGATTTCTGGATGAGCAGAGCCTCCATCACATTTTGGGAAAACTCAAGCCGGGTGTAAATGAGCTGATGTGCCATCCTGGGTATGTTGATCAGACACCGAGAGAATTTCCCACAAGACTGCTTTCGCAGCGCGAAATTGAAATGGAAGCGCTCACATCTCCAGCCGTTCGGAAAACAATAAAAGCCCGGCAAATTAATATGATCCATTATGGAAATATTTGAGGTGCGTCATGCAGAGTGGCTCTTCTCCCAAATACTCGATTGTGGTCCCTTTTTATAACGAACAGGAGACTATATTGTCTCTTTATGAACGAATCATTCGGGTGATGGAGCGGCAAGAAGAATCTTTCGAGATGGTTTTTGTAGACGATGGGAGCTTGGACCAGACTGCCCGCATCCTAGAAACTCTCGTTAATCGGGACCCGCGTGTCCTCTTCATCCGGTTAAGAAAAAACTTTGGGCAGACTGCTGCTCTAAAGGCTGGTTTTGACCACGCGGAGGGTGAAATCATTATTTCGATGGACGGCGACCTTCAACACGATCCGGAGGAAATCCCAAATTTTTTGAAAAAGATGGAGGAAGGTTACGATATTGTCAGCGGGTGGCGGCAGGAGAGGAAGGATTCTTTTCTTACGCGGAGGATTCCGAGCCGCATAGCCAATTGGCTGATGTATAGACTTTCAGGGGTGAAATTACACGATTTTGGGACCACCTTCAAAGCTTACAGGCGCGAGACGATCCAAGATATCCCACTCTATGGGGAATTGCATCGCTTTATTCCCGCATTAGCCAATTGGAGAGGCGCGGCGATTGCTGAAATTCCCATCAACAATCCTCAGCGGAAGAGCGGAAAATCCCACTACGGTTTTTCCCGGACTCTTCACGTCTTGTTGGATTTGATCTGCATCAAATATCTTTTGGATTTTTCCACCCGCCCTCTACACTTTTTTGGATTCTTCGGACTACTCGGGACTGGGATCGGTGGATGTGTGTGGATTTTTCTGGCGATCCGGAAATTGTCGGGAATTGCAATTATGGTGGAACATGGTCCTCTCCTGATGGTGTCGCTTTTATTTCTCATGGGAGGGATCCAATTCTTTTTTTTTGGATTGTTGGGAGAAATGCTTTCGAGAACCTATTACGAGTCTCAATCCAAATCCATATATTCCGTCCGAACCATGAAGCGCCAGGGCGGCTGTGTTTAGGAGAAAAACTAGCGTCAAACGAATGGAGGTGTATGAAACCGCTCCAAGAGCGGTCCTTCTCCAGGCACTTTAGGTCCATTTCCCCCACTTTTCGGCGCGAGGATTGTGTACGGTCATTTTCACGTCGAGTCTGCTTGAGCCGCAGAAGTTGACGATTTTGAGTCCATCCAAGTTCCAGATGAAATTTCGTAAGAGCTGCAATTTCCTCCTTGACTCCCCTGTTAGAACAGCCGGCAATATTTCAATAATCCCGAAGCTCAAGAGCCAGACTGCCATTCAATAACAATCAAGCTTCCGGGGACGTAGAAGTGGAATCAAACGACTCTCCCCTTTTCAAATTCCACCGCCTCCGTTTGACGCCTTCAGAATGTGCATTAAGATGTTCTTGGGTTGAGTGAATCATTCGGACTTTAGGGAAACCGTGAAGGTTATCCCATAAAGGCCTGGATAATTCCCTCTTGTTTGATTTTATGGTGATGCCCTATTTCCGCTTTCAAATTTGAACCAAGGAGAAAAATAACCATGACATATGAATGGAAGTTCAATTCTCGTCCCTATACAGACGCTGAAGCCAAAGAGCTTTTGAAGGACGTGATTTCACCCGAAACATCTGACTGGCACTACAACACTCATCACAAGGGATATGTGACTTTTCTGAACAATATCGAAAAGGAATTGGAGTCGGCGGATCGCTCCAAGGCGAATGGGAATTATAGTCAGATTGGCGAATTGAAGCGCCGTCTCACATGGAATCATTCCGGAGCACTGCTCCATGATCTTTATTGGCGAGTTATGGGAGGGGATGGCGATAACAGCAAAGCCCCGGAGCTCACCAAGGTGCTCATGGCAGAATTCGGCTCGGTGGAAAAGTGGAAAGAAGATTTTAAAGCCACCGCTGTCTCCGCGAAATTAAGTGGATGGGGACTACTTGTCTACGATGCGCTTTATTCCCAACGACTGCTGAATGTTTTGGTTGATGAACATCAGTATGGAGCCATTTGGGGGGGGATCCCGCTGATTTCTTTAGATGTCTTTGAGCATGCTTACTACCACAAAGATGGTCCGGGGCGTGCGAAGTATATCGACAATTTTATCGCCCATCTACATTGGGGCAGAATAGAAGAGCGGTTCAAGAAATTAGTGGGTTCGCGGTAAAGCTACTAGGGCGCGGGCTATGTCTGCACTTCAATCAACCCCGGAAAGGCTTAGCTTTTTAAAAAATAAATGAAACTGCATTTCGAATAATGATATTTGCCCCACGTTGAGTCTGCTACTCAGCCGTAAATACTTGGTGTGCGTGGACTGTCGTGAGAGGAATGCCCCCATAATATTCATGGAGAATCTTGCTCGGATATCGAGTCAACGCGATTAAGGTGCAGATTCATAATCTCCTCAGAAAAACCTTTGTGCTCACCACCATCGGAGGCAGGAGTCAGGATCCGACAATCCGACAACAATTGCCGCGGCATCTTGACTCTTGCTTGAGTCTTCTTTTTTTGGCTTCCTTTTCGTATCATTCCTGCTGAATTCCTCTTCCACAATTTGATATAATCGAACCTAATTTTTAGTCGGGAGCATTGGATGGAAGACACTCAAAAACCTAACAGCCATTTTGACAACAATGAAAGTGAAGAGGATTTTGCTACCCTGTTTTCTCAATCTGAAAAGAAACGGGGAGAACTGCGCGCTGGGCAGATTGCCCAGGGCAAAATCGTGAGTCTGTTTGATACGGAAGTTTTGGTCGACGTCGGAGGACGGGCCGAAGGGGTATTGTCTCGTGAAGAGATTACTGCTGGAGATGGTCAGCTGCTCTTCCAAGTTGGAGACGTAATTCCGGTAATGCTGGGCGGGAGTGTGCTGCGGGATGGCCAGTTGCGCCTTTCTTATTCAAAAGCGAACAAAGTAAAGCAGGAAGAAGCGCTAATACAGGCAATTGAATCTGGGAAGAATTTGGAGGGGAAAGTAGTCGAAGTTGTAAAAGGGGGATTTCTGGTCGATATGGGAATGCGGGCTTTTGTTCCCATTTCTCAAATGGACGATCGCCCGATTGATGATCCCAAACCATATGTCGGCCAGACATATGAATTCCGGGTGATGGAACACGATTTGGCCAATAACAAGCTAGTCTTGTCGCGTCGCGTTCTGTTACGTGAAGATAGTGCCCGACGCAAAAAGGAGTTTCTTTCCGCCCTCTCCGAAGGACAGCGTTATATTGGCACTGTCACTCGAATTATGGACTTTGGGGTGTTTGTTGATATTGGAGGAGTGGAGGGATTGTTGCATATTTCGTCCATGTCATGGCGAAGGATTAGCCATCCTTCTGATTTGTTCAAAACTGGGGATCAGATTGAAGTGGAGATCATCAAATTTGACCTCCAAAAAGAACGGATTTCACTCAGCTATCGAAAAGAAGCCGATGATCCTTGGAAGCAAGCAACCTCGCTATATCCGGAAGGGAAAGTAGTTCGCGGCTCTGTCCAGAAGCTAGAACCATTTGGCGCCTTCATTGAATTGGAATCCGGCATTCAGGGGCTAATTCCTATCTCAGAAATGTCCTGGACCAAAAGGATCAGCCATCCAAAGCAAGTGCTAAAAGTTGGGGACAATGTCGAAACTATGGTCCTTCGTCTGGATCCCGTCAACCGCAAGCTTTCTTTGAGCTTAAAACAAATTGCAGAACATCCTTGGATTGCCTATTCGAATGTTCATAAGCCCGGGGAGATTTTGAAGGGGAAAATAAGTCGTGTAGCTGAATTCGGCCTTTTTGTGGAATTGGCTGAAGGGATCGAAGGAATGGTCCATTTCACTGAGATTTCGGACAGCCCGGGAAGATCTTCTCTTGATGGTTTTAAAGATGGGCAGGAAGTCAAAGTAAAAATTTTAAGTTTGGATGCCGGCAATAAAAAAATATCTTTGAGTATTAAAGCCATTGCCGCGGATGAAGCAAAAGAGACGATTCAGGAATTTATGAATAAGACGCAACAATCTGGAAGCAATACCTTGGGCGATATGATTTCGGAAGATTTGCGGCGAAAACTTTTCGGGAGTCAATAACTAATATCAAGAGGAGTCTTCGCAAATTGCAGGAGCAATTCAGCTACGTTATTCCTTATACTGGGGAGTAGCTATTGCCACTCTGCCGCATCTCAATCCTTCCTTTTTTTTTGATTCTCCTCCCAAGAATATAGCGCGGATGGAGGCGGAGTGCACCCGCACCGCCTATGTTTGCCGAGTGTTTTGAGACGGCCTGAAGGCAGGCCGCCTCCATTATCCCATTTTCATTCTCATGTTGTGCCAGCCACGTTGGCATGAGTGGCTCCTCTGAATCTCTCGGGGCTCTTTTCTTCCAAAATTTTGCAACACTTTTTCCTTCGTGATCTTCGCTCAACCATATCTTGCAGCACAAATGGAGTTGATCCATGAAACAATATGACATTTTTGAGCCAGGCATTCTCGCGCCAAAAGGCAAAGTAATGAAACAAATCTCTCCTTCCCGGAGCGAAAACAAAGGGAGGATTAGTCGAAGACGCCATAACATGACAAAACCAATTTCTATTTTGTGACCTAATTAAGAATTCTTTTCACATCTATATTGGTTGTATGTTACATTTGTGTTCCGAGAGGCAAAAAGGTTTTTTTCCTGGGGTGATGTGCTCTCACAATTGAATTACAATTTTGACTTTATTGTATAGATGGCTCCAACCTTAGTAGCTTCTCTCCATCCGATTTGAAACTAAGAATTTAGACGATGGCGCAAAAACAGCATATAAAGATTGGTGATTTAGCACCTGACTTGGCGCTCTCCAGTTTGCGAGGCGAGACCATTCGAATTGGCGATTTTAGAGGTAAGAGAATCATCCTATTTGCATGGGCTCCCTGGTGTCATTCCAGAGAACAACTTGCTCTTTGGCAGAATTTTTTTCTGCGCCATCGATCATCGACTTTTGTACTCATGGGAGTCTCATTGGATGTTTTGGGTGGGGTTAAGACGCGTGAATTCATCAATCAGGCGGGGAATACTTTCCCTTGCCTGCTGGACGAGTTTGGAGCTTTTTGGGATGCCTATGGATTTAATTTAACTCCCGCTGGTGTATATATTGACGAAACAGGACGAGTCCGATTCCTCAAGCCTAATGGATTTAATTTGGGAGAGACTACCACTGCAAAAATTCTTGAAGATTTGTTAGCGGAAAAATGGAGCAAAAAGGCGCAGAAACCTCTCGAAAAGGCTAATCTCACATTTCGACAGGAAATGGCTCAAATATCAAAACTGTTGAAAGAGTCTTCCCGTGGACTGGACAAGCGATTTCGACTCATCGAATTGATGATCCTGTCCGGGCAACTCCGCAAAGCCACAAAGGAATTGGAAAATGTGATTGCGCAGTTTCCCAAAAACTTGAGGGCGCTTCATATTCGTGGGATCTTGCATTTGCGGGAAAAACGACCGGATTTGGCGATTGTCGCATGGAGGCAGATTCTCAAAGTGGATCCGTCCCACTGGATTGCCCGTCGTCAGTTATGGTCGATGGAACAACCTTCTCAATTTTATCCGGTCGTTAATTTGGATTGGCAGCGGGAACAATTACGACTTGAAGAGTTGCAGACGGTCCAGCCTTTGAAGGCCAAAGCCAGGGCGCGCTAAAAAGAGTCACTTTACATGCCGTTTTGATGGTGTGCTGGAAGCTTCCCCCCCTTTATTCTAGCTGACACAATCCTGCTTTCAATTTGGATTCCTCAAGTATTCATCTCTTTCAATTGCCTCTTGAAGCTTCTGAGCAAATTCTTCTGGATCGTACACATTCTCTAAAGGCAAAGCTTGTCCTTCAAATTGGGCGCCAATTCGAAATACTGGGATTTCAGGCTCTTTGACGACTGTGCTTGTGACCCGTGCTTGAATAGCATAAGCAGGAGTAAACTGTCGTGCTGATTCATCCAATTCCCCAATCGTCAAATCCAGAAGAATGTTCAAAGCAACCGGACACATCAGGAAAAAAGAAATGCCATTGGAACTGACATCATTGACCCGAGTAGTCTCCGTGAAAGAAATTCCCTTGGAATTTTTGCCTCGTACTATCATGAAAGATCGGTCAGATATCCGCTCTGAAAGCCGCCTCTCTTCTTTGCCCTTTTTTTCTTTCATGTTTCCCTCATATTGAGTCATGCTTCAAATCAAGTCACAATAAGAATAAGTAAATGGTTCTTTTTATCTGCTTGTTTTTGTCGGTGCCGCGGCGTGACTGGCTCACAAGAAAAAACTAAAACGAAATAGCTGGGGCCGTCAGTCATATTTCCCTGAAATATATATCGGCAATCTTTGAAAACATAATACTTATTGATTGAGGGGAAAAGGCATCAAGGATGGCTGGAAGCCCAACCATTCCGGCAATATCATAACTCAAAATCATTCGGCATGAGTTCCAAAAAAAAAGCTGAAGACTCAAAATATGGGTATAGGATGATTTATGTAGAGTAACAGGGCTCGAATGGATATGTTCACAAAAAACTCGTGGCTTTCAGGGCAGGATTGTCTAATCCTTGTTTTTGAGTGTCGCCCTTTTTTGATTCTGGCGGGGTTAGAATCAATTCTAACCTGCATTTTGGTAGGTCTTTTTTAGAGAAAATCTTGATGGCATCCCTCATGCCTGAAGGAATGAGGAACACCAAAGCTCCCTTTTTTATGGGGTAAACAAGCAAAACCCAGAAGCCTTGGCATTACAATCCGTCATCACTTTGTTTTTCCTAAAAGCCACGAACCTTGTTGTTGCTCAAAGAACTTAAACAGTGTTCATCTGTCTAAACAATATCCATCTATTTAAGATGGTTGCAAATAAAGTTCCAGTCTGCTAAATATTTATATAAGTATTTTTATATTAATGGGATAAGGGAAATAATCTACCGTTCTTTCATCTAACTACTTCATTCTTCATCCTAAAAATCGTATTTTTGGAAATTTGTAGTGATAAAAATCATAACTTGTTATCTTAAATCATATTTTATCAATATGTTATAATTTTACGAATTGTCGCATTCCATATCCGATATTTTGGAAGGGGGGGAGTTGAAGCAGTATTCTGATTAAATTAAGATGAGTCTCTGCATTGTCCTATCGCAAGGGCTTTGATGGTAAAATAGAACCAATTTGGGACGACTTGGAGAAGTTGTGGCTGATTATTCAACATTATCAAGTGGTTCTGAGATCATAGTAAAAGCTCTGTTGGTGCTTTTGCTCGTTTTCTTGAACAGTTTTTTTGTCGCCGCGGAGTTTGCAATTGTCAAAGTCCGGGCCAGCCAAATAGAGTCTCTTATTCAGAAAAAAGATCAAAGGGCCCGTCTGGTGAATTTAGTAATCCATCATTTGGATGATTACCTTTCCGCCACTCAACTGGGAATCACGCTGAGTAGTTTAGGACTGGGATGGATTGGAGAACCTTTTGTGGCCCATCTATTGTTTCCCTTTTTTTATTTTTTGAAGATAAAATCTCCGGCCGTAATCCATTCTCTGTCCTTCGGATTTGGTTTCAGTATCATAACTTTCTTGCACATCGTATTGGGAGAATTGACTCCCAAATCAGTGGCCATCCAACGCCCCCAGCGGATCGCCTTATTGGTGGCAGCCCCCCTAAGCATTTTTTACAGAGTGTTCTTTCCAGTGATATGGTTTCTGAATTGGATGGCCCGTCTCTTTTTGAGTTGGCTTCGGCTCAAGCCCGTGGAAGAGGCTGAGCGAGTCCACTCAGAGGCGGAATTAAGGATTTTGCTCGGAAATTTTCAGGAAGAGAAACCATCCCTATTCCGCAATATTCAAGTCAACGCCTTTGCTCTGAGGACACTCCGGGCGCGCAATATTATGCTTCCTCGTACCCGCATTGTCCCGCTTTATGAAGGACTCGATTTTGTTGAGAATCTGAAAATTGCCCAGGAAAGCCGCCACACCCGTTTCCCTCTGTGTCAACGGGATCTTGACCATGTCACAGGCATGGTTCATATAAAAGACCTCTTGTGGCAAGCCCAGCTTCCCGATTCCCGGGAAAAGCGGACCCTCGTCCGGCGGGAGATTTTATTTGTTCTGGAATTTGTCAGCCTCGAATCCCTGTTGGCAACATTTCTTGAAACTAAATGCCACATGGCAATTGTAGTAGATGAATTTGGCGGAACTTTGGGAATGGTTACGCTTGAAGACGTTCTAGAAGAAGTGGTGGGTGAAATTCAGGATGAATTTGATCATGAGGCACCGTTGATTCAAAAAATTCGAGAGGGGGAATATTTACTGGATGGGGCTGCCCCCATCCACTTTGTCGAAGAAAATTTGGGGATTCATTTTTCCAAGCCCCAGGATGCCACTACCGTGGGAGGCCACGTCGTGGATTGGTTTCGGAACATCCCTCAAGTCGGTGTTTCATGGGTGGAAGATGGTTGGGAAATCGCCGTAGAAAAAGCGGACAAATTCCGCATCCTTCAATTGCGGTTCCGGAAAAAAGCAGATGCTCCTGCCGCAGAATGAATGAATTGCAGTATTTAGAGCAGTCGAAATCCATGAAAATGCCTGAATACCAAAAAGAGCAGCCTGTGAGCGCTCTGTGGAGCCTCCTTGATTTGAAACCCTGTTTTTCGCGCCGAATTTCACTCACTTACCTCGTGCATCTGTGCCTGCTTCGGAGTGAGAAGAAGTCACCTAATCTTCGATCCAGACCGTTCTCAGCGAAAGATATTGAAAGCCTAACGGGTTGAGATTTATCCCTTTGACCTTTCGACGCAAAACGATGGAGTAGTTGGTGGTAAACAGTGGGACGACAACTGATTCGTTGAGGATTTGCCGCTCGATTTCTTTATAAAGGTTGGCCCTGATTTTTTCTTCGTGGGTTTTCTGTGCGGTCATCAAGAGTCGGTCGACTTCCCGATTCCGATAGTGGCAGAGATTGCCATCGCTTGTTGAAAAGAATAGCCGATAGAGCAAGGCATGTGGGTCGGGGAAATCCATGATTTCTCCGACTATGAACATGTCGGCTTTCCCCACCATTATCTTTTGCTGCAGTTCTTCATAGGAAGTGACAATCAATGGGCGGACTTGGATTCCCCCATTATGAAGAGCACTCAGCAAACGATCCATTAGTAATTTCCTTGTCTCTGTGGGAGGCTTCGCATAACACAGAGTGAAGACGGGCAACGAACGGTTTGGCGGCTTCTCTTGATTTCCCATAGTTTTATCGTAATGTCCCGGTCTCACTTGTGTTGAACCCATCATTGAGAGGGGAAGCACTGAAAAAATCGGCAGGTAGTCCGTTGATGATCCGATGAGTTGGGAGGGATCAATCAGTGATGTGATCCAACGCCGGAGTCGAGCCTCGCGTAAGAGAGGATTACGCCAGTTGAATCCCAGAAAAACCAGGCGGAGGACTGGAGAAGAGAGGAACTGCCAAGCTGAATTTGATTTGGCCCAGGCGGTTTTTTCCTCTGGGACAAAGGATAAATCGACCTCTCCTTTGAGAAAAGATTCAAAATTCTGAGTCGCGCCCAACGCCTGAACCGTCCTGATATGCAGACTCTGGAGATGAGGAGAGCCCAAATAATGGTCTGGATTCGAGGAGAGAATTATCTCTTTGCCTTTATCCCATCGCATAAACCGAAATGGTCCCGTGCCAATGGGCTCGGAGGCCCAGAGCTTGAATCCATTTTCCACGAGTTCTCCAGGGACAACAGAGGCAGTCTGAAGGGCCAGCAGGCTTAGAAAAGGTGAGAAGGGTTCTTCGAGTCGAATCTCCAATAGTGTCGGAGTAATAGCTCTCAATCCCGCGACGCTGGAGCTTCTGCCCGCACGATAATCTCGGGCCCCCGCAATGACCAGATATTGTGCGGCATCGGGAGATTTCCAGCGAGGACTCAAAAGACGAGTCAAAGAATAAACAAAATCCTTAGCCTCCACGATCCTTCCATGATGAAACTTTATCTGGGGTCTCAATTGGAATTGATAGCGCCGCCCACTATCATCTATCTTCCAGTCCTTCGCCAAGGCAGGCGCGATGTTAAGATTGTCATCAAATCTTAAGAGACCATCAAAAAGTTGCAGCACCATTTCTGATTCCGCATAATTCGTCGAGAGAATGGGATCGAGGGAAGCCGGTGATTCCAATGCAATGACCAGCTCACCCTTGGGGAATGGTCTAGGATTGGAGGGACCCGAATCCCGCGCGGAGGGACTGCATCCAATCAATAGCAGATAAATGCACCAGCCCGCCCATGGGACCTTGTAGCTGAACCGCATGGTGTCCTCGCGATGCGAACGATGAAATAGATCGGATTTATATATATCATGATGGGTTAGAAATCGATAAACGTCAACGCAGAATATTTAGGCGTGAATTGGTTTGCCCGCCGGGCCGAGAAGAAGCTGCATGGATTCCAGGGATCGGTGAAGCCGCAACTCTATTTCTGATTCGGATTTGCTTCTCTCTTTTTCCGTCCAGGGATGATTCGCGGGGTGCTTTTGGGGATGACTCGATCTCTACAAAATCCGCGATCAATTTCGAGAGCCGTTTTGAGAAGCTTATCGTGGTAGGATCATAGAAAATTGGTCTGCTTCAGAAAAGAATTTGATGATATCCTTCGGAATATTCTGCCGGGAAGAAAGGATGGTAATGTCTGACGGTAAATTCTATGAATTGGTGGCTCTGGTGGCCAGACTGCGAGGTCCAGGGGGATGCCCCTGGGATCTGGAACAGAATTTCGACACCTTGAAGCCCATGCTGTTGGAAGAAGCCTATGAAGTGCTGGAGGCATTAGATTCGGGAATCCGTTCTGAATTTTGCGCGGAACTGGGTGACCTGCTATTTCAGGTGATTTTTCATGCCCAATTGGCCGGGGAGGAAGGGAGCTTCAATATTGAAGATGTAATCCAGAAAATCCTCTCCAAGATGATCCGCCGACATCCGCATGTTTTCGGCGATATCCAGGCTTCCTCAGCGGATGAAGTGCTCACAAACTGGGAGCGAATTAAACAAAACGAACGGAAGGAAAAAGGCGAGATGGAGGCAGAGGCTTCCATTCTCAAAAACCTCCCTCAGATGCCGGCTCTCCTGAGGGCGCATAAAATCAGCAGCAAAGTTGCGCGGGTTGGCTTTGATTGGTCCACCCTGGATGAAGTCTTCTTCAAACTCCATGAAGAAATCGATGAATTAAAGGATGCGCTGCAGACTAAAGATGGCCAATCGCCAGAGGCCCAATCGGCCGTGGAACAAGAAATTGGAGATCTACTATTTGTGGTGGTAAACATTGCCCGGTTTTTGAAAATTGACCCCGAAACCGCCCTGCGGAAGACCAACCAAAAATTCGTGAAGCGCTTTCAGTATATCGAGGAGAGTCTGCGTCGGGATGGCAAGGACATTCATGCCAGCAACCTCGAGGAAATGGAGCGTCTGTGGCAGGAAGCAAAAAAAAACACAGAGTAGACAGGCCAGGAACTAAGAGTCCTTAGATCCTGGCCTGTCTACTTGCTATTCATAAGACGACATAATTTCATTTCAAAAAAAAGAGCTCCCACAAAACAGGAGATCTGGAATCGATATATTTCATTTCGAGACGTAAAGTCTCCCTCTTTCGGCGAGGCAGGGAATTATTTTGGTATTTGGCGACCCACACGATAATATTCAGCCAACTTGGCAAGACCGATAACAATCAGAATCACCGGCCAATAACGGCGAATTAGATGGAAAAGTTCAAATCCCACCAGATTGTGGAGAAGAAAAACTACTCCAATCCCAATTAAAACCAGCGGCCCCATCAGGGATCGTCGATAGGCTATGTTCGCGTTCATGTTCATAAGAGGCTCCTTTAAAGAGCGGCCTTTATTTCACTTCGATGATAAGAACGGAAATTTTCATAAAATGTTCATTTTTTTTAAACTTGGTAAAAAGGAGAAGAACCTTCAAAGAATCGGACGAACCAACATTTCCAACAAAGGCCTTCACGATTCTGGCGAGGGGAATTTGGGCGCAGAACCACTACAAGTATTGACGCCTCCCACCAACATAGTCCGTGCTTCATTATTCTTTCACCTGATGAAAGGAAGAAGGATATTGGAGATTGCTTAGGCGTGGACACCTTCTCTTTGGCTTCCAAAGAAAATTTGACGGCAAGTGGTGTGCTGTTGCCCGGATCATACGCTTACGCTTCGTACTTATTCTCTTTGCGGGATTGTTTCGTTTTACCATGCCGAAATCGCGAAGCATCAACGAGCGATCAGTTTGGCTTGCTGTGCATTGCTTTGTGATTTCCAGGTGGCTATTCTCAGCCTTGTGCTTTTTGATTTGATCACTTAGCGGCAGAAAACTGTTTAGTAATCTTGAAGATACATTTGCTCCATGGCGCCTTTAAGGTAAAACATAAAGTGCGCGGAGTGGTTGCTTCCACTCTTACGAGCATGGACAGGGGCGAGGTTCCATGCCCCCCCTGTGACTCTCTCCAGCGCTAGAGTGATCGTTTTGTGCAAATCCCTTAGGATGCCTGATTGGCTAAATAATTCTGGATGCCCATCTGGCGGATTTGATCCATTTGAGCTTCCAGCCAGTCGATATGAGCCTCTTCGTCTTTCAAAATAGAATCCAACAACTCCCTAGTTCCATTGTCGCCGATTTCCATCGCCAAGCGGACAGCGTCATTATACGCTTTGATTGCCCCGGCTTCCGCTACTTCATCACTGCCGAGCTGTTCTTCCACGCTTCTGCCGATCTTGATTTCCTTTAGCTGGCTGACAACCGGCATCCCCTCTAGGAAGAGGATTCGCGCAATCACCTTTTCCGCATGTTTCATTTCGTCGATGGCCCGCTTCTCGATGATTTTATGGAGCAAATCATATCCCCAGTTATCGCACATCTCAGAATGAACCATATACTGGTTGATGGCAGTCAATTCATCGGCTAATAATCCGTTTAATTTGTCCAGCAGCTGGTTATTGCCTTTCATAGGTTTCTCCTTATATTTGCATCAAATCGCCAAATGATAGTCACTAAATAGCAGTGTGACAAGGAGAAAAAAGCATTATGAGTTTAACCAGTGCTCTGTCCGCTTCCCAATAAAAAATATGGAGGAGTAGTCAAATTTTCAAAATCAGCATCATCAGATTGGGCACCCTATGGGCATATGAGGGAAATCACCGTGGGTTTGATTATTTTGTTTTCCCTCCGATGGGGAAAAAAAATTCTTCAATTAATTACGGTTTATGTCGATGCTGCTCTATCAAATTGATTTGAACGCCTCGAATGCCGACGGGAAAAAGTGGAACTGCAGCAGATAGTTTTGCGGAACTTAATCTCCAACTGACCAAATCTACTGGCGCGTCCGATTTGGATCCCCATTCGGGCGCGTTAGAATAAAAAATGAAATCCAGCTGAGATTTTGGAATGGGCCAGATAGATTGACCCGAAATTAGGAGATCAGATGAATCGAATATTAATAAGTATGCTGGCGTTATGCGCCATGACTTTCTCACCCTTAGCCCAGGATTGGGCCAAGACGCAGCTCGAAAAATCCCCGCGCCATCAGGAATGGGTGAAAGTGAAAGCTGGTAATCGGGAAGTTCAATGTTTTTTGGTTTTTCCAGAAGTGAAGGACAAAGCGATGGCCGTCGTGATCATCCATGAAATTTTCGGGCTGACCGATTGGGTGCGCAACGTGGCCGACCAACTCGCCGCTGCCGGTTATATTGCCATTGCCCCAGATTTGCTTTCCGGCATGGCTCCCCATGGAGGAGGCACGGCAGAACTGGGCGGTCGGGACGAAGTGACCAAAGCCGTGTCTTCATTGCCTCCAGATCAAGTCACCGGAGATCTGGACGCCGTAGTCCAATATGCGATCAAGTTGCCCGCCTGTAATGGGAAAGTGGCGGCGGGTGGGTTTTGTTGGGGGGGAAGCCAAACCTTCCGGTATGCCACCAACAATCGAACCGTCCAAACCGCCTTTGTTTTTTACGGAGGAGGACCTGAAAAAGCTGAAGAAATCGAGCGAATTCAATGCCCGGTATATGGCTTCTATGGAGGCAATGATGCCCGGGTGAACGCCACGATCCCCCTCTCGCGTGAGTTAATGCGGAAAGCAGGAAAAACTTACGAACCAGTCATTTACGAAAATGCCGGACACGGCTTTATGCGGGCCGGCGAAGCTCCAGATGCCAGCGAACCCAACCGGAATGCTCGTCTTGAGGCATGGAAACGCTGGAAAGAACTGCTCAAGAAAATGGAATAAAGCCGCTCCACTTGCTATTTGCTTGAATGTAATTTCCCGCCGGATGAGGTTCAGATGGTGGATTTTCAATTCCGCTTCCATTGACTTAATTGAAAATTTCAGCTGTATAGCAGACCAGAGCCAACTTAGTCGCTGCCTGGCAACCAGGTTTGCGGGTGGAGAGCGGGGGCGCTCCTGCGCACGCTCACAGAAGCAGGCCGTGCGGGTTGAGGTACCGCCTGAGGGATCGTTCGTTCCACCCTAATATTAAATGTCCCCTCCTGATTTGCCGGTTGAATTCCATCCAATGCTGTTCTGATCAAAACTTGGGTTTGAAGTTGATTATCCGAGAAAAGATGCCAATAGCCATTCAACATCGAGACACATTGTTGCGAATGCTCGGAGTTGGGTTTGGAGTGGCGGTGATATTTGGCGGGACCATCGGTATTGGAATACTGCGCATGCCTGGGCGCATTGCAGGAGAAATGGGCCATCCTGCCTTGATTTTGATGGTTTGGGGAATTGGTGGCCTTTATGCACTGCTGGGGGCTTACTTGATTAGCGAATTGGGAACCATGCTACCGCAGGCTGGAGGATTTTATGTTTATGCCCGCAAAGCGATTGGTGATGAGGCGGGGTTCATTGTAGGTTGGTGCGACTGGTTCGCAAAGTGCACAGCTTTGGCATACATTAGCCGGACCTTTGGGGAGTATCTGATCAAGTTATTCCCGCGCGTGGGAATTTCAGAGACCATGATGGCTGTTTTAGTTCTGATGGGATTCGTCCTCTTGCAGCAAAAGGGGATAAGCTTGAGCAGCCAGGCACAAAAGCTGACCAGCGCGCTCAAGGCGTTGGCTTTTCTGGTGTTGATTGCAGCTTGTTTTGCCTTTGGGACTGGAGGAGCATTTTCCGAATCCGGAGGCGGCAACGCTCACCCGGATTGGTTAGCTCTGTTTGTTGCTTTCGTCATCTCCTTTCAGATGGTGACTATCACCTTTGACGGCTACCAAGGGGCAATTTATTTTGCGGAGGAGGATCGGGATCCCGGCCGGAATCTGCCTCGATCCATGATGGGGGGAGCATTGGCCGTCTCTGTAATTTACCTGCTCATGAATCTGGCACTTCTCTTCTTTTTACCTCTTTCTCAATTGGCCCATTCCAGTTTGCCTGCCGCTGATGCAATGCGCGCAATATTTGGAGAGAACGGAGAGAAATTCATCACTGTTCTGGCCCTTCTTTCTCTAATTCCGCTAATTCATGCCATTCTGTTGATTTCAACCCGTATTCTATTTTCGCTGAGCCGCGATGGATTGTCTTTCCATGCTCTTGCGGTGATCAATCAGGGTGGCACGCCAGTGAGTGCGCTGCTGCTCACTGCTTTTGCTGCCATCCTGTTGGTATTGAGTGGAAGTTTTGAGCGGTTGGTTGGCATTGCAGCTTTCTTTATAACCATGATTAACATTTCCACCTTTGCCGCACTGTTGATCCTAAGATGGAGATTTCCTTCTAATGCCCGGCCATTTAGAATCCGCGGATTCCCCCTGCTCCCTCTGCTTATGCTTTTGGGAACCTTCGGATTCCTGCTGGGGATTATCGTTGCCGATCTTGTCGACAGCCTCTTCGCCATTTTTTTTGCCAGCCTCAGCCTCATGCTCTACCGCGCGATCAGAAAGCGAAATGACTCCCAAGCCTTCGGAAAATAGGGACAATATGAGGTGCGAGACAATTTCAGGGGCTTACATTGTAAACTCAGATGAACAACTCCCCGGCTGATCGAAGGCCCCTTATGAGTCGGTACACTGAGCGAAGAATCGAAAACTAAAATGCGGCCCAAAATTTTATTCAGATTCGGCTCATCGATTAGCAAAAATCCTATGAAAGCTAAGAACTATGGCGCCAAATTGTATCCCCGCAAACAGGGGAAAAAAAGCCATGCGGCTAATCAAGCGGAGTGTGGATCCTAGCCGCATCGAGTAGATTATGCCGAGTAAGGAAAAACAACCGATCAATATGGTGAGACTGATTTCGATCCCGCTGAAATGTCCAGAAATGATTTGGGTAATCTTGAGAAGGTACAGCCAGATGATGATCATGATAAACAGCCAAAAAAAGAAGACTGCGATGGACGCATAAGAACCCCACGATGGTCGTATCACGACCAACGTCAGTGCCATAATTAGGGGAGAAATTTGAATCAGGTGCCGGATAATGGTGCCGCTGACGATGCCGACCAGCAATAGAGAAATAACGACACCACCCAAGCAAACGGTCACTGCGCCTTGATTTCGTGTCATTGTTCTCTCTCTCCCGTTTTATTCGGCGCTGAAACTTACCGCTGGCCGCGCTTTAGGTGTTCCGGGAATTCAAGAGATTAGCGCTGGGAGCTGGCGGACCTTGCCACAGTGAGAAGAATGCCCGCCACGTACAAAGTGCCGAATATGAGCTTGTTGTTGCTGGCAATCCATTCTGGCAGATAGATATCGAAGTTGTCGCGGCGTTCATGAGTGTAGCGAACCGCTATGCTAGTGAGCGGACAGCTCCAGCCGTTGACGATCAGGATGAGCACTTCGACAAAGACGATGGCAATGAAGATGTATGCAACGCTATACCTGTCTAAGCAAGCGAAGACAGGAATTAGAGCGATGCAAGCGGCAAAGAGCGCCCAAATGACGGTGTGGACGAGCCTGACAATTCGAAGCGCCCTTGTTGACCCGTCGGGCAAAATTGGCGCCTCTTCCAGTTCTGTAGGTGCGGGCTTTTGCGGGTTGATCTCTCTAGTCTCTGGCATGTTGGTTCCGTTAGATGTTTGACCTATGGCATCACTGATAATGCTTTCAACGGCTTTGAGCACGGCTCTTGAGCAATTCAACTATGGCCGGGGGGGCTTTGGCGGCCGATCCAGAATTATAGGGCGGCTGAGGGTCATATTCTATTCCAAGCTGTATTGCCTGAGCGGTTTTCTCCCCGCATTCAAGCCCAACCAATGTCAGCGCCATATCGATGCCCGCGGATACCCCGGCGGCGGTAATGACTTTGCCCTCGCGAACGACACGCTCGCTGACAGGGTCTGCGCCAAATTGCCGCAACTCCTCCAGGGCAAGCCAATGGGAAGTAGCCTTGAGCCCCTGCAAGATGCCCGCTGCACCCAGGATTAGCGAGCCCGTACAAACGGATGTCGTCCAGCGGCCGGTCTCATGAACAGATCGAATCCAGTCAAGAATTGCCGGATCGCGCAATGCAAGCCGCGCTCCAGGTCCGCCTGGGATGAGTACAATCGCTGGATCGAGACTGTCCTCAAGAATACAATCAGGCAGCAGACGCAGATTGCTGCCGTTTATTTGCACAGGCCCGTCCGATTTTGCCACAAACCGGATTTGCGCTCCAGGCATGGACTTTAGCACTTCATATGGTCCAATCGCATCCAACGCTGTTAGCCCGTCAAAAAGCAAAATGGCGATTTCCATTTGGTTCCGCCTCGTCAAATTTATAGCGCTTAACCTCGGCCCTGAAAGATTTTTCACATATTAGATTCACTCAGGAGCGCTAGTTCATATTCGGTCATTTTGGGAGCGCGATATTAGCATTTAGCTTTAGGCTTGTTGAGTTCCGTGAAGAGATCATAACTCCTGGTATCCGGGATTTATTTTTGTAGCCGAGGATTTGCATGGATTAGGAAGAAATAATGATGATGGGGCTTTTTCTATCCATGAAAGTTTATGTCGATCCGTGGCCACTTTTTAGCCGGGGCATTTCGATCTTCCTGATTCTTCATCAATCCATTTTCTTCCGCTTTTATTATCCCATTAATCGTCTGATGCCATGCTCCTCTGGTAGATTCAGCCAATGGCTCAAGCGTGTGCCAGGGGACGAATCGTCAACAAGCGCCGGCCAATCATTTTTTCGGCCCTCTTGAGATCATAAGCTGTCTGCAAGTTAAGCCAATATTGTGGCGATTGTCCGAGTGCTCGTCCCATCAGCAAGGCGATCTCGGCTGTAAGGGGGCGAGTTCCCTTGATAAGGTGCGAAATCCGCATGGGAGAAATCCCAATTACCCTCGCAAATTCTGCTTGTGATATGTTCCGCTCTGCCATAATCTCGGCAAGAAATTCCCCAGGATGAATGGGAGGTAATCCGTTATGGATTGTCATGCTCGGGTCTCCTTATTGATAATCGACGATCTCGACAACAAAAGCATCTTCATCTTTTATTCGAAAACAAATCCGCCACTGATCATTGATCCTGATGCTCCATTGTCCTTTGCGGTGACGCTGTAAGGCCTCAAGATGGTTCGAGGGAGGCTGTCGCAAATCATCAAGGGAAATGGCGGCACTGAGTTGGGTGAAGCGCATGGCCGCTCTTTTTTGAATTGTCGCGGGTAGTTGACGGGACTTTCCCGTGGCAAAGAAGCATTCTGTTTCACGGCCGGCAAACGAACGTATCATGAAAAAAGCATAAACAACAAGTTTACGTTTGTCGAGGCGATTATCATGGCCCCCCCAGTGTCGTCTTTGGTGGGAGCCTTCGGATATCTGCCGCAAGCCGCGGCAAACTGGGTCAGTTGAATTGCCAGGCTCCGAAGCAGGGAATCCCTTTCAAGGTCGATCGCTATATGAAAAAAGTACGTGATGCTGGATTAATCCAAGCGGTGGAGGCCGAGGCTCCTCGCAGCCTGAAGTGCTTCTTGATATTCCTGACTGTCGAGGCGCCGGTTGAGTGGAGGGTATTCATTGGCGCGGTAGCAGGGATGATATTGGTCCATGATATTTACGTAGGTGTCGAGAGAGATTTCCCTGGCCAGAAATTCCAGTGTGTCCTTGGTTCCCGCCAAGCCTTCGGGAAGCACCAAATGACGCACCAGCAGGCCGCGCAGAGCAATTCCATTCTTGTCCAACTTCAGGTCGCCCACCTGGCGATGCATCTCCCGGACCGCTTGACGATTGACGGATGGATAATCTTTGATTTTGGAATATTCAAGGCCGAGGGAAGATTCGGAATACTTCATATCGGGCATATAAATATCGATGACGCCGTCCAATAATCTCAAACCTTCCAGGCTGTCATATCCCCCCGTGTTGTAAACCAATGGCAGCCGAAGTCCCGATCGGGCAGCCAGCCAGGTGGCTTCGAGGATGGGGGCAATGACGTGGCTTGGAGAGACAAAATTGATATTGTGGCATCTTTGTTCCTGCAAGCGAAGCATGAGAAGTGCCAGCTCCTCCGCGGAAATTTCCTCTCTATCCTTCTTTTGGCTGATGTCCCAATTCTGGCAATATACACAATGAAGATTACAGCCAGAGAAAAAAATTGTGCCGGAACCTCGCCAGCCGCTCAATGGCTGCTCTTCTCCATGATGAGCTCCCCAGCTGGATACTCTCGCTAGTTTGCCGGTTCGACAAACTGCAGTGGCAGCATTTTGATATCGGTCTACCCGGCAATGATTGGCGCAAAGCATGCAACAGGACAAGAGCTGGAAAGCTTCTTGAATACGGCTCTCCAACTCGCCGGTCTGAAGAAGAGATAAATATGAAGGTTCACTGGACACGTGGACGAAAACCTAATCTTGCGGAATCAGAGCTGCAAAGCTGTGTGACTCAGTGAGCGGAAAATCGAAAAGAGTGGGAAGAAAATTGAAGCTCTGGCAAAAAGCTAAGGCGGAGCGAATCGCTCGCCATCGCTTCGCCCTTTTTGTCGGAATGCGGAGCGATCATGAAATATTAATCCGTCTTCCGGTAGACGATGGCTCTACCCGGCTTGATTTCAATCCGGTCGATTCCTTTCGGCAGACGGAAAGAGCCGTCTGGTTCCACGCTGGGGATTTTCTTTGCCGCCAATTTGGAAACAAGCAAGTTCAAAAGTGATTTGGGTATTTCCCCTTGGTCAAACCGGGCACTCTGAACTTGATACTGTCCCACCCCATCCTTCATGTTCACAGTGGTCGTCAGTTCGAGATTGTGTTCTCCATGTAAAATGATTCGCCAAAGAGTATTCTTCCCACCAGTTTTTTCAAGCGGCAATTCGTCGAAATTCACCCGGGCACGAACCGTGGCCAGTTGATCCGCCAGGCTGACCTGCAAGCGTTTGATCCCTTGAACTGGAGATTGATCCAGATGGTAATGCAGAAAGGAATTGATTTCAGGTTCACTGAAATCGACGACATTTGCGGCGGACTGTGACGACCCCACAAGACTGGAAATTTTATCGAGGAAATGGTCTGAGGCGTCCCGGCTGATTCCCGGGGCAGGAAGATCTTCCTGCCGCCTCAAATAAAAGAAGAAAACGCCAGCCGCCGCCAAAATTGCGATGAGGAAAAAGAGAAAAAGAATTTTGGCGGTTTTGCTCACCAGTCATTCTCCGTCTTAGGGGGAGGAAATACCTCAAGTCAATTGATGAGCCGGAAAGACCGGCTCCAGCGTGTTTTTCGGATGAAGTTGATGATGACGTCCGCATACTGGTAAAAACGGTCAGCCACGGAAGTGCGCAAGTGTTCGTCGGCATCTGTCTCATAAGACCAATAAACGATCAAGGCGCGGCCTACAATATTTTTGCGGGGGACAAATCCCCAATATCGGCTGTCCGCGCTGTTGTCGCGATTATCGCCCATGGCAAAATAATAGCCTGGAGGGACCACGATTTCATCCCCCTGAGTATAGTTCTTGTAATAAAGATAGCTATCGAACAGGTCGCGGTTCTGCACGTAATCCGCCAGCCGATCCATGATTTCCTTCGAGAGAGGGAAAATGTCGCGCACCAAAACGTTTTTATGGTCGGGCATTTTGTGGAAGATGTAAGGTTCTGCCATGAGCTGCCCATTGATCAAAATTTTCTGATTATCAATTTTGATCCGATCTCCCGGCACTCCAATGGCCCGTTTGACGTAATGCTTGGTCAGATCTTCCGGGTATTTGAATACAATTACATCTCCCCGGCGGATTTCTCTCGCCGGAAGAATTTTTCCCAAAAAAGATCCATTGCTTCCAAAAATGAACTTGTTGACCAACAGATGATCGCCCACCAGCAAATTATCTTCCATGGAGGGGGTGGGAATCTTAAAGGCCTGGACGATGAAAGTAGTGCCGAAGAGAGCCAAAATAACGGTGACAACCAGGCTTTCAAAATAATCACGAAGTGTCGAGTGCATAGAATTCTTTGATTAATGAAATCAGAATAGTGATGCTTGGCAAGGGCATATTGCAGAGCTTAGGGGATCTCAAGGCCCATTTCTTGTGCTCCCGTAAGCTGAGACCTCATGGTTCTGCAAAATCCAATTCAGTCCGCCACCCATTTTCCTCCAGCAAGGCATTTCGGGCGGCATCTTGTTCAGCGCTTTTCTTGGATACTCCCTTTCCTTCAGAAATTTTTTTTCCTCGCAAACGCAATTCGACCGAAAAGACTTTCTGGTGCTCCGGGCCGCTCTGATCCACCACGACATAATCAGCGGAAAGGATTTTCAAAGCCTGAAGCTTCTCTTGGAGCTTGGATTTGAAATCGAGCAAGTTAAAGGTGCCGCTGCGAAGAGCTTCAAAATCCTCCTCAAAGCAGGAAATCACAAACCGGCGTGCAGGTCCCAAGCCTCCGTCCAAATAGACCGCGGCAATCAGGGCTTCCACCGCATCCGCCTGCAAAGTCCTTTTGGTTCGGCCTCCGGTTTTTTCCTCTCCGCGCCCGAGATAGAGGAATTCTCCCAATGCCAGCCGCCGGGCGATTTTCAGCAGATTGGCGGAACTCACCAATTGAGAACGTATTTTGGAGAGTGCTCCTTCATCCATTCCTGGAAAACTGCGAAACAGGTAGTCACTGATACAAAATCCCAGTATGGCATCTCCGAGGAACTCCAGCTGCTCGTTATCCACGGCCTCAGGGCTTCCCGTCTCCCGGGCAGCGGAACTATGAGTCAAGGCGCGGTCCAACCAGCCAGGGTCCCGAAAAGTATAATGAAGAATCACCTCGAGGCGATTTATTTCGCTGTTAAGCAACCGGCGCAGCCGCTTAATGGAAAGCGGCCGGATTCTATTAAAAGCGGAAAGCTTCATATCCTCAATTGTCCTGCTCAAGCCGGCGAGGCACCCACGCCTGCCGGGATTTGCGCAAGAAAATCAGTTTTCAATCGGCATTATGGTTTCTTGGTTCCAAACGGTTCTTGAATAGCCTTTTTGGCCACCTCTTGAGCATTTCGTGTATCATCGCCCAGCGCAATCGCAGCTTCGTACTGCTGAATAGCTTCCTCCCTCTTCCTCTCGACATCAAAAATTCGGCCTAAATAAATATGAGCCCAGACCTTGGATGCGGGTGTACATGTAGAGGAAACCACAGCTTTTTGAAAATACTCTTGGGCGGCGAGGCGCGACTCTTTCTGATTCTCTTTTTGCATGATGGATATCACTCCCAATCCATACAAAGCTTCGCCATGGTTGGGATCGATTTTTTGAAGGATGGCCCGATAAATTTCCCCGGCGCTGGCCAAATCTTCATTGGCCATGCTCATATTGGCCTGTTTGAGCAGTTTTTCAATTTCCCCCAGTTCGACCGGCTTCACTTCGGGAGTGCTCTGTACGGTCAAGAAATTTTCTTTGATCTTGGAGAAATCGAGGCTCTTAACCATTTCGGGATAGAAGATCCGAATACCCACCGGAGTACTCTCAAATTCTTCGAGTCCGAGATAAAAATACTGTGTGAAGATGGCGCCCTCTCTAACGTATTCGATGAGGTTCTGACTGAGCTTGGGCTCCGCCACTTTATTCATGCGCAACTCCAAGGCACGAATCAGACTCTCCACCACCATGAATTGGATGTCACTCCGATACCGGTCTTGCATCGGAGGGGATGATTCCAAAAATTTGACCAGTTCCAACCGGGTGTCCTTGGCCAAGTTGTAACGAAGGGCAAAGGTATCCAACAGGAAATGGAGGTATTGATGGCGCACGTCCTCTATTTTGAAGGGATCTGCTGGATTGAAGACCAGGTAATAATTGTCCTGGTAAGTGCGGGCATTGAGGGTATTGGGGGGCAGCAAATATTCAGGGATGAAGAAGAGCCGGCGATCCAAGTAAGTGTAGCTGGCAATTCGAAGATAGCCATTGGCGAGCATTATCAAGTTATCGATGAAGGGGCGGGTTTTTATAATGGCACTATCGTACTGATTTCGAAAACTGCTCCAGGCCACTTCGACTTTGCCGATCCTGTAAAAATCCCGGATCAAGGAAAGGAATTCGTATACGGCCTTGGCATCGGGGGGAAGATTAGTTAGAGGAATGCTGAGCTTGAAATCGGGTGGCCCTTCCGACAATAGCGCCAGAGACAGATAAGGACTAAGAAAATCTTCGGGCCTCTGATCTTTTGAGTGGGCCTGATAATAATCCCGCAGTTGCTGAAGAAACTCCGGGGGAATGTTCTTAAATTCCTTCAGGATGTCCCGGCCCACTGGATTTAGACCAGGTGGATTATAACCTGCCACGCGCAGCGCAGCCAGCGTGGTGAAAATCCGGATATCCCCATCCAAGGCAATGTTGGCATTTTGAGCCCGCCCCACGCGGGGGATGAATAAACTCATTCCCATCATGCAGAATATTGCAGTTATCTTCTTCCAGGGCATAAAAAATTTAGTCCTCAATTTGTATTTCAGAACCGGATGCGGGTGCCCAAAAGCTGTGAGGAGACGGGCGCTCTTCAAATCATCACCGATGTTTTGCGCTCTTTCCCCTATTCCGCGCGATGCTCCCTCTGCCGGAAATGATCAAATCCCCGGGCCAACAACTTTGCGGTTTGACCGCCAACCCTCATTATGCAACCGCGGGATCGGGGAATAATCTCTCCGATGGGGGTGATCCTGATTCCGTGAAGGGATGACGGAATCCGGGATTTTAATTTGCGCGGAACGGTAAACAGCAATTCGTAGTCTTCCCCTCCGTTCAATGTGTAGTGTAGCAGGGAATGAGTTAACATTGAAGCCAGTTTTGGGCCGACGGGAGGACTGGGGAAATCTGACGCCTCCAGGAACGCCCCCACATTGCTCTTGGCGGCCAGCCGGTGCAGATCCATCGAAAGACCGTCGCTGAGATCGATCATGGCGGAAGCCATTCTGTGTTCGGCCAGCCAGCGGCCGATTTCGACGCGGGGAGAGGGGCGAAGTTGCCGAAGAGTGTGGGCGCTTTTGTGCGGTATTCTGGAGAAATGGCGCTGCATGATTTCCAACCCAATTGCGGAACCGCCCAATTCTCCCGTTACGCAAATAATATCTCCCACGCATGCGCCAGACCGCGTGATCATCTGGCGATAAGGAACCTCGCCAAGGATTGTCACATCCAGAAATATTCCTCCGCTGGAAGCGCAAGTGTCCCCACCGGCTAAGCACACCCCAAAAGTCAGGGCCAGTTTCAGCATGCCTTGATAAAAACGATGGATAAACCGCGGGTCAAGGTCTGGAGGCAAACCAAGGCTAGTGGTGAATAAGCGCGGTTTCCCCCCCATGGCGGCGATGTCGCTTAGATTGACAGCCAGGCTCTTCCAGCCCAAATCCTGGGCAGAAAAATATTCCAGGTCAAAATGGATCCCTTCGATCAGGGCATCGGAGGAAACCAACAACAGCGAGCCCTTGGAGGGTTGAAAGGCGGCAGCATCATCCCCGATCGGCAGAATCAGATGGCGAGGATGGGGAAAAACTCTACGGGTCAGCTTTTCAATGGAGTCAATGAGCTGAAGCTCACTTTTATATCTGAGCGGAGCTGACATGATTTCGGAATGTCCCTGTTGGAGCAACCGCATGGTTGCTCAAAGCAATATCAAAAACTTCCCGGACTTCTTCGACGGGAACGATTTTCATGACTTTCACTAAATTCTTGGGCAAATCCTCCAGGTCTTTTTGATTTAAGGAGGGAATAATCACGGTCTTTATTTTGGCTCGCCGAGCAGCCAGGATTTTTTCCTTGAGTCCCCCAATGGGAAGCACATTTCCGCGCAAAGTAATCTCCCCGGTCATGGCCACACTCTTTTTTACGGGCTTGCCGGTGAACAGGGAAATCATGGCGGTCGCCATGGTAATACCCGCGGAAGGACCATCCTTAGGGATGGCTCCTTCCGGGACATGGATATGGATGTCGTGCTGCTGGAAATAATCGTCATCAATTCCTAATTCGTGCGCTTTGCTTCGTGCATAACTATGGGCGGCCTGCGCCGATTCCTTCATGACTTCCCCCAACTTGCCGGTCAAAGTCAAATTACCTTTTCCTTTCATGGCGGTGGCTTCAATAAACATGATGTCTCCACCCGCCGGAGTCCAAGCCAAGCCGGTGGCAACTCCCACTTGATCCTTTTTGAGGAGTTCTTCGGGGAGAATTCTCGGCGTGCCCAGGAATTCCTTCAAATTTTCGGGAGTAATTTGATGCTTCGTGGCCTGTCCTTCCGCGATTTTTCGGGCAACCTTGCGGCAGATCCCGCCGATTTCCCTCTCCAGGTTGCGCAAGCCCGCTTCACGGGTGTATTGAGAAATCACCATTCGCAAGGTGGCATCCGAAATATGCAACTGGTTTGGTTTCAACCCGTGTTCGGCATATTGTTTGGGAATCAGATGCTTTTTG
>CAWDMN010000016.1:0-10064 GCA_963803155.1 uncultured Acidobacteriota bacterium | reverse complement strand
ACCAATTGCTAAAAAGCATGAGTAGCAAAACTCAGAAGTCAACAATGTATCTCGATCTTTGTGAGTCCGGAGGCGGTTTCAAACCTGCTTGGGTATTTCATTATAGCCGGGATGCAATCGCATAAAATCGCAACCGTTCAGGGGGGGGGCTGAACCCGAAGGGTTCCCCCCTAAACGGTTGCATAAAATCTCAATTCACCTGGGCAGGAAGTATGAGAGATTGTCTCCTAGAGTTCCTGAGCACGAGTTCCATCATCCAATCGGATGATCACAGCAATTTTCTACGAATCATGTCCAGAGCCATCTGTGAGGCAAAGCGGCGGATTCGCCCCCGATCGCCGTTGAAACGGTATTCCTGACAATCGATTTGAGCATCGGAGGAAAGCGCGATGTAGACAAGCCCCACCGGTTTTTCCACGCTCCCCCCCGTTGGACCGGCAATGCCGGTTACTCCCAATCCCAGCGACGCCCCAGATTTCAGGCGAACCCCTTCCGCTAACCCCTTCGCCACCTCCGGACTCACTGTTCCCGCCATTTCAATGAGCAAGGGCGGTATTTGCGCCAAATCGGTTTTGGAACGGTTGCTATAACATGTCAAACCGCAAAGAAAATATTGGGAACTCCCGGGAACGCTGGTTAATCGTTGGGAAATTAATCCTCCCGTACAGCTCTCCGCGACCGCGAGCGTTTTCTGACGCATGAGCAAATAATAGCCGATGATTTGCTCCAAGGACTCATCCCCTCGGGAAAAAATATAATCCCCCAACTGAAATTCCACTTGGTCGGCAAGTTCCACGGTAATACGCCGTGCTTCCTCTTCGTTTTTTCCCCGCCCGATCAGATGAACGTGTATTTCACCCTCAGAGGCCAGGATAGTCGTCACCGGATTGCTGTAGCGAGTATAAATAGGAGCGATGATTTCATCCAGCCGGGATTCCGTGAGGCCCACGGCTTTGAAAACCTGTGTGAACAGGCGGTACCCGCCCCCCTTCTCTTCCAGCCGGGGCAAGCAGGCATTTTCAAACATCAGTTTCATCTCCGACGGTGGGCCTGGAAGAAGGATCAAGACCCGCCCGTCATTCTCGATCCATATTCCTGGCGCTGTACCCGCTGTATTTTCCAAAATCGTGGCGCCAACCGGGACCAAAGCCTGCCGCGCATTATTGGAAGGCATCTCCATCCCGCGGCTCTGAAAGCGGGCTTGGATGCGCTCCAGCATCCGATTATCCAAGACCATTTGCCGCTTCAGTACACGGGCGGCTACTTTCTTAGTGACATCATCTTCGGTGGGACCTAATCCTCCGGTGGTTATCACGAGTTCGGAGCGGCTCAAAGCTTCTCGAATCGAATGTTCCAAGCGTCCTTCGAGATCCCCCACGATACTCCTCTGTTCCACCGGGATGCCAATGGAATTGAGTTGCTCCGTCAAATAAAGAGAATTGGTGTCCAGGCGTCCGGGAGTGAGCAGTTCACTGCCGATCGCAATAATTTCCGCATTTTTGATCATATGGATTCCATTCAGCCCGATGTTTGGTGCAGATGTGGGTGACGAAAAATTTCTTCAAGCAATTCCCGAGGCGAGGGGTGCACCTTGACGACAGCCCAGACGCTCCAGTCAACCAAGCCTTTCAAGGAAGCGGCTTCCCCACCCAATTGGATTTCAGCTGATAGATGGCATTTTGGCTGGCGAGAAAAAGTCCCTGATCGTAAGCAAAAGCCAAGCCGACTAAATTGGGACCGGAAACAGCCAACGAGGCTTTTCGGTCTGGCGATATGCGGATCGCACCTTTGCACCCCTTATAGGAAGCCCCGACAAAAAGATTCCCTTCGATATCGAAGGCCATTCCCTGAGGGCGTCCGAGATTGGAAAAATAAATCGACACATTTCCATCGGGCGCAATTCGATAGACATGATCAATGCTGGAAGTTGTGGGTCCAGTCACATAAAGGTTTTGGGACTCGTCAAATGCCAAGTGATAGGCGGCTACGCTGGGTTCGATGGTGGCAAAAACAAATATCTCCCTTTTTTGATCGATTTTGAAGATGGTCCCCGTCCGGTCTCCGACATAGAGGTTATCTTCCGGGTCAAAAGCGATGCCGGTTGCCACTCCCATCCCTTTGGCATAAATGGTATGCGAGCCATCCGGTTCGACCAGATAAATATTCCCATCCTGACGGGAGGAAATATACATCTGCCCCTTGGTATCAAAGGCAATCCCGGTCGGATTGAGAAAATCGATCTCCAGCGGCTGCACGTTTCCGGCGGGAGTAATACGATACAGGGGATGCTGAATTTTTTCACCTCTTCGACCGCTCCAAGTCGTGTAAAGGTTCCCTTCCGGGTCCAAGGCGGGATTGGCCACGGGATGCAAGTTGAAACTGACCAGTCCAGCCACTTCACATGGCCAGGGCCGGCTTTCGTGGCTGTTTTGAACTACGGTCAGGAGCCCGCTGCGGGCCTGCTCAGGGACTTGCACAACAATCAATTCGGGAGTCGCTGAGATCAAATGTCCAGGTCCTCCCTGAAAATGGACCTCTGGACGGTGAAAAGACGAGGATTCCTCACTCTCCCACCGGACAAACAGCTCCCCTCCTGGAATTACCGCGGGGGGCTGGACATCGAGTATGGTTGGCATGGTACGTATTTTCCGCTATAGAGTTGATTGAGAAGCGTATTTTCCGACTTTTTCCTCTGCCTGCCGTTTCTTATCGATTAGTAAAGATTCGGCCAGAAAAATTCCAAGCCATAGAGAATCAAAGATGCGTAAAAGCCCGCAGCCAAATCATCGAGAATTATGCCAAACCCGAGAGGCACCTTCTCAAGCTTGCGAATTGGAAACGGTTTAAAAATATCGAAGAGACGAAAAAAAGCAAAACCTAGAATCAGCAGGATGATTTTGGGATGCCGAAACAAGAGGCCGAAGGTTAGCAACTGGCCGACTACTTCATCAATTACTACCTGGGGCGGATCTTTCCGACCGAAATAGACCTCGGCCCGGGAAGCTGCCCAAATTCCCACAACACTAATGATGGTAACCGTAATTAAATAAAATAGGAGCCGCTGTCCCCCCAACAAATTGAATCGGGAAAAAAGAATGATCAACAAAACACCCAGAATGGATCCCGCAGTTCCCGGGGCGAAAGGGGAAAAACCGCTTCCCAACCCCGTAGCAACCGTGAGCGCCAGAAAATCAGAAGGTTTCCGGGCCCGCGGCATTCGTGGTTCGCTCATTTTCCTCTCTTGAATCCTGCGCCTCCAGGGGCGCCGAGAGAGTGTAAATTTCCGCAGACCAGTTGGCCAAATCGATTAGACTGCAACGAGAGCCACAGAAAGGTCGGTACGGATTATTCTCCCAGGTTGTTTCACTTCCGCAAATCGGACAGCGCATGGCAAATAATAAATATCGAGAATCCACTCCCGCCTATTGAATCGCACCGGCACGGGTCACACTGCCCCCCCGGCCAGTCGAATCCTCAACAAAACATCCATAGACCGCACAATGAAGAACGCCCCTAGCCATCACCAGCATCGGCTTATTCCACAATCTTACCCACCAAATCATAATCCAAGGCACGAGTTATTTCAACTGTGCGGAATTCACCGGATTGGGGAATTGGCCCCTCTACATCATTAATGAGCACCAGTCCGTCGATCCGTGGAGCCTGCGATTCCATGCGACCCTGCCAAAGCAAATCGGTTTGTTCCGAGGGACCTTCCACCAAAACTCTGACCCGCTTCCCTTTCAACTCCCGGTTTTTTCTCCGTGAAATTTTGGCCTGCAATTGCATCACCTTTTTTTCACGACGCCGAATAATCGAATCCTCTACCTTGTCCGGCAAATGAAAACTAGCGGTATTTTCTTCATCGGAATAGGTAAAGGTCCCCAGCCGGTCAAACTGGATCTCTTCGACAAACTCGCATAATTGGCCAAATTCCTCCTCCGTCTCTCCAGGATACCCGACAATCAATGAGGTGCGCATGGTCACTCCCGGGACTTGCCGTCTGACGCGCTCCAACAATTTCTTCAGACTTTCGGCATTCCCTCCCCGTTTCATCGAACGCAAAATCCGCGCGCTCACATGTTGCAGCGGCATGTCGAGGTATCGGCAAATCTTATCTTCTTCTCGCATGACTCGAAGCAATTCACGATCGACTTGAGATGGGTAACAGTATAAGAAACGGATCCATTCCAACTTGTCAACTTTTGACAGTTCCCGCAACAAGACGGACAATCCATGCGGCAGATCCAAATCTTCTCCATAGTGAGTGGTCTCCTGAGAAATCAACACCAATTCTCTCACCCCACTATCCGCCAGAAAACGCGCCTCTTTGAGGATGGAAGCCATCGGACGGCTTCGATGCGGCCCGCGAAGCCGCGGGATTATGCAGAAGGAACAGGGCCTGTCACATCCCTCGGCAATTTTTAAATAGGCGGTGAAACGGGGAGTGGAAAGCAGACGCGGAGTCTTGTCATCATAAAGGTAGTATCGGCTTTCAACTTCGGGCAACGGTTTGTTTTCGCAGGCTTCAATGATGGCTTCAATCTGGTTGGTTCCCAAAACCGCATCCACTTCAGGTATTTCTTTTTGAATTTCCGAGCGATATCGTTCCACTAGACAACCGGTCACCACCAGCCGGGAACATCGTCCGTGGACTTTGTGCTCCGCCATCTCCAAAACTGTGTCGATGCTTTCCTGCTTCGCTTTATCAATAAAGCCGCATGTATTTACGACAATAATGTCGGCTTGGCTTTGCTCGGCGGTAATTTCGTATCCCCGCCGAGACAGCAGACCTAACATGACCTCACTATCCACAAGATTTTTTTCACACCCAAGGCTGACAAATCCGATCTTTTTCATACGCTCCAATCCACGACACCCATGCTCTCCAGATTACAGATAAATCCAGCGAATCAGCGAGAACTGGACGCCTGGGGCTTTAATAGTCGGCCATAAATCCATTGACCTTTTGCCGTCGCCCGTGGTCCTCAAGCTGAAAGCTGCTCTCCATGGAGAGAGTACAGGCAAAATCGTTTTATATTACCACTGATGGGAGATTGGAAAAAGGCAGTACCTCAAATGGAAGAGTTAAGAGAGGGACTAGTTTCGTTCTCAGACCGTAGCGCAGTCGTCTTTTGATCCCGCCGCATTTTTCTTGGTCGAGGATGTGCCAGGGCGGTACTCGGCCAAAAGCTGCGGACTCGTTGAAAAGCAAGAGTCCGTGCTACAAGCTCATGAGCAGACAAACACTGCCACTCAGGTTTGGTCAACCGCCGTAATGTTTAGCGGAAATTACCCTGGATTTCTTCCTCCCAACATGCTGGAGGATTGTGTGAAGTCCTAAAACCCCAATGTCCGCTTCGCATAGGCGACCGATCGGCGGAGATTTTCATCTTCACTCGCTAAGGCACGGGGACTGCTCATGTTGCTGATACGGGGAGGCGGAGCCGAGGAAGCATTGGCGAGATACCGGCTCTCGAATTTGGCCACTCGATTCGGATCCCTCGATGGGAATGTAGCCCAAAAAGCATCGGAGCGATAATTGACTCTTAATGGATCGCGAGTCTGCATTTCCAGACAGACATGAATATCCGAGCGAGATCGGCGAATGATTTCCAACAACTTGGGCAAGGGCAGGATCCCCTGTCCAAGCGGAACTTCGCGCCACCAAAAGCCCTCTTCTTCCTGGGCGAGGGCAATGTCCTTCAAGTGAGCACCCATGACGTAGGGGGCCAATAACTGGGCGGTTTCCAGGGGATCCTCCAGCAATGCCAGATTGTTTCCCACGTCTATGCTTGCGCCAATCCACGAGCTGGAAAGGGATTTGAGAAAATCAGCCAATTCCGCTCCCAACCAGTCCAGGTTATTCTCGATTCCCAATTGCAAACGGGTCTTTTGCAAAATTGGTTCAATCCGCAGAATCACCTTCCTCCAGCGTTGAATAAATTCGTTCCAGCTTCCCGCGGAAGCGAAGGTCAGGAAACGAGTACCTGACAATCCAACTTTTAACCCTTTGGCGCCGACGGCTTGACAGACAACCACTAGATTAGCGAAATCCTCCTGATTCTCCAGATGAGCAGGCTCGAGGGAAAATTCCAAGAACAGATTCTTTTCTTCGCAACTCTTTTTGATGCGCCGCAAATAGGCCGGATCCGTCGAGGTCAGCTGGGAATAGCTGATTTGGCACCCGTCCACTCCATAGGATTTAATCAAATCCAAAAATTTCTCCGCCGGTATTTCGGCCTCTTCTCCTAATCCCTGTGATTGTCCATATTGTTTAAAACGATTCCTAAAACTGGTATGGGTAATACCAAGAGTGCCGATGGCATAGTTGCCCATCCGGGGAGCCATCTGCAGCATAAGCAAGGCAGGCAAAGAAACGCCGGCAAACTCGCGGCGGGAAATCGAAGGCGGAGATGGAAAAGTTCGGGGCATAATCGCCTCCAACCTGGATTTGAGGCCCCTGGAGGATTGAGCGCCCAAGAACTGCAACCGGCGGCTTTCTCGGACCTGATTCGCAATCCGCCATGGCAAAGGCCCGTCAAGCAAGGGTATAAGCCTCCAGGAATCGACCCCGGTTATTCGGATAGGAGCTTATGTTGTAATTCAAGCAATTGGTGTGAACAATCCAACAGCTGCTGGCGGCTTTCAATTCGCTTTCGCCATTCCTTCGGAATAGACTCTACTCCCAAATAAGCGCCAGCAATGGCGCCAGCGATGGAGGCAATGGAATCTGAATCGCCGCTGCTATTGGCGCCTCTTCGCACAATCGCCGCAAAATCCGCGGGATATTCGAGCACACAAGCCAGAGCGCAAGCCAACGCCTCCTCGGCAATCCACCCTCCGCCCATGACTTTGCAAAGGTCTGCCGGCTTCTGTTCTAAGGCCGTGGGAATACGGTCCAGCGCCAAAAGAAGTTGTTTCCAGCCCTCTTCGAGGTAACTCCTGGGATCAGGGTGAGATTTAATCCACACATCACCAAGTGATTCATGCCAACTTTCGCAGGAGGTCCGTTTCAAGACGGCAATTCGATCGAGGTACTCAGCGGGCGAAATTCCTTGAGCCGCCCAGGCAACACAGAAGGCAGTGATTTCGGCTGATATTAAACCGGCCGGATGTCCATGCGTGATGATGGCAGAGGCCCGAGACAACAGCCGTAGCTGATCGAGCTGTCGGCGGTAAAGTAACCCTAATGGGGCAACTCGCATATTGGCGCCGCACCCTTTGGAATAGGCAATTCCGGAGTGCCGCCAATCGATTCCTGATTCTAAATTCTGGCACGCCTTCGTGGATGTGTTCCCGGGAGCCCGATCATTCTGCGGACTTCTGAACCAGACGAGAAATTCTTCAGACAATGCCTCCATAAACGAGTCCAACGGTCTGCCTTCCGATCGAAGCAACGCCGTGGAGAGAGCCAAACTCATCTGAGTATCGTCAGAATGAAGGGCGGGATTGCCTGTCAGATCGAGAATCCCATGATCGCCGAATTTTTTCTTAATTTCCTCAAAACTGAGGAATTCGGCGGGATAACCTAACGCGTCACCAATCGCCAATCCCAAATAGCATCCTTCAAATCGCTCTATGTTGGTTACATCCTGCTTCATGCCGCCCATTATAATGATTTTGCCTCAAAAACTCGAAGGGAAATTCTTCCCCAGTCACGATAAGGAATTCCCAGAGAAAGCCCTTCACGCTGGAGGCGCCATCCCCGTCGGAAACGGTGAGTCCCAATACTGGGGAGACTCTCTCCACAAAGGAACAGGCTCCACAACTTCGGATTTCATCCCCTCACAACCAGGAAAAACATCCTCTTGAGCTGGCTGCTCAGGAAATCCCATAAAGCAAAGGTGGAGCGGGCACGAGTGACCGCCGTCACCTGTGCACGCTGGCTGAGCAGGCGAGGCTGGCGAAGCGACACGCGAAGGATCGCGCGTGTCCCACATTGCCATTTTCATTGTCTTGTTGAGCCAGCCACGCTGCCATGCGCGGCTTCTCAGATATTATGAATAGTCCTCCAGATTCCTTCCCGCGGGAATGATCTCCCTTCCTTGCGTCAAATTCGACTTTTCACAACCACGCCGCCGCATGCCGCTTACATTGATCAACACAATCATGCTAGACTTCAAAAATGGCAACTTGGAAACTTACGATCGAATACAAAGGGACACGATATCAGGGCTGGCAGGAGCAGGCTCAAGGAAAAACGATCCAGGGTGAACTGCGAAAAGCCGCGGAAGCATTCTTGGGCGAAAAGGTGGACTTGGGTGGATCGGGCAGAACCGACGCGGGTGTCCACGCTCTGGCCCAAGTAGCGCACTTGCGTGCCACCCGCAAAAAAAATCCAATTGCCCTGCAATTGGGATTAAATGATCTACTCCCTTCCGACATTCACATATTGAAAGTGGAAACCGCGACAGAACGGTTCCACGCCCGGCATTCCGCACAAGCGCGATTTTATATTTACCAAATATCGCTTAGGCGGACAGCCTTCCTCAAAGATTACCTTTGGTGGATAAAGAAGCCTCTGCACTTGGAGAGAATGATAGAATGCTCCCGTCTTTTCCTGGGCCGCCGCGACTTTGCGTCCTTCACGGAACGGCCGCGCGACCAAGAATCAACTTTAGTGGAAGTAAGTGAGATCACCATAATCCATCAGGACGATTTGATCTTGATCCGGCTGGGCGCTTCTCATTTTCTCTGGAAAATGGTCCGCCGCCTTGTCGGAACCATGGTTAAGGCGGGTTTGGGAGAGATCTCTCTCCCTGAAGTGGAAAAATACCTCGCCTCTTATCACCTGGGCACTGGAGAATGGACTGCCCCCGCCTCCGGCCTTTTCCTGGAGAAGGTGATATACCCCGGAGATCCCTTCCCAGGCCTCATTCGACCGGCGGTTTATTTTGCCTCCGCCTAAAGACTTTTTCTTATCTCCTCCAGGCTGACCATTCGCCCCTCTTTGCTGGACTCATAAATTGCCAGCACAATTTCCAGGGCCTTTAATCCCTCTTCACCCGGTACCAAGACTTCCCGGTCTTGTTCAATTGATTCGATGAAATCTACAATTTGACGCTGGTGTCCGGCGATGTCCAGATTCATCGGATTTGAAGCCCCATCCGAAGAATCCTTACCGCAAAGAATTTCTTGTGGCATGGCGATGCCGCCATCATCCTTCAGTTTCCAGCAGGTGATATCATTGCCATCCAAAATGGCGCTGCCATTTTCTCCATGAATCTCCAGCCGACGAGAGAATCCCGGAAAAATGGAAGTGCTTCCTTGAATCACTCCTATGGCGCCTTCCCGGAAATTCACCACGGCGGCGGCAGTGTCTTCAGCCTCAATGGCATGGTGCAGCAACCTTCGAGTCAATCCAAAAACCGATTCCACCGGTCCGGCCAAATATTGCAGCAAATCAATCGTGTGAATAGCTTGGTTGATGAGCGCCCCACCACCATCCAAGGCTTGTGTACCGCGCCATCTTGCCGCTTCAAAATATTCAGGGGTGCGGTACCATTTCACATAAGCATCCGCGGCCAGCAATTTCCCAAGGCACCCCTCATCGATGGAACGCTTCAAGAACTGCACGGCGGGTAAAAATCGGGATTGAAAAATCACCGCCAATTTCACTTGCGCTTTCTGACAAGCCTCAATCAGGGCGATGGCCTTGGACCGAGTCACATCGATGGGTTTTTCCACCATTACATGTTTGCCGGCCCGGGCCGCTTGAATCCCAATTTCCGCATGTACTCCGCTAGGAGCGCATATGCTGACCGCCTGCAACTCAGGATTTTCAAGAAACTTTCGCAGATCCACCGTCCAGGTAGATTCAAATTCATCCGCCATCCGTTGAGCCTTTTCCCGGCTTTTGCCGCAAAAACCAATCAACCGGCATCCCGGAATGGCCCGGATGGCTTGTGCATGAATCTTCGCGATATTTCCGCATCCAATTATTCCAAAACTAAATGATTTCATTTTCTTCCTCTACTGAGAGATCTTTTTGATGCACTGCAATCTAATCCGCCAACATATCCCATTCAAGAACATTTTTCCACTCATGCGGATCGTTGGCA
>CAWDMN010000015.1:0-19576 GCA_963803155.1 uncultured Acidobacteriota bacterium | reverse complement strand
CGATAGGCGGGCTTGATGTGAATTTATCGACGTGAAAAAATGGAGCATCACTTAAGTTGAGAAGCAGCATCGATTCCGATTATTCCACAAGGAGGAAGAAGAGTCGTTATGGATGAAAAAGAAAATCTCGTTGGTACCATGAACGCAGACTCCAACGTGGGAGTGATTCAGAAATCCGTTGGAACGCCCATCGAGGGAGCAGCCGCCGATTCGCCAGTTCCCGATGTACCTCCGGCCCTCCCTGAAGTTGAAACGCCACCCATTGTTTTGACCGCGGAGGCTTCTGCCCCACAAGCAGCACCTCCAAAGGTAAAAAAACATGCCGCCAAGAAGTTGACAAAACCTGCCGCAAAAAAAGCAACAAAACCTGCTGCAAAAAGCGGCCCCCAAAAAAGCTCCCAAAGCAAAACCCAAGCCCGCCAAAGCAATTGCCGTAAAAAAGCCAAAACCAGTGGCCAAAAAAGCGGTTAAACCGGCCAAGTCCGTCAAGTCCTCCAAAAAGAAAGCCGCGGCACCCGCCAGGCCAAAAACCGCAAAAAAAGCGGTGGCCAAAGCCGTCAAGAAGGTTGCTAAAAAAAGTGTGAAGCGAACGGTAAAAAAAGTCGTCAAAAAAGGAAAAAAGTAAAAGTCATTTCTTCCGTATTTTTCCCCCAAGCCCTGTTTCGGCATTCGCTGGAACAGGCTTTTTTTTGGCATCGATGGGAGGAGCCGTGGTTGGGATTCATCAACCCCGATCATTCTTTGGGGAGCTCTTGCCGAAGAGTCCTATTAATAATTCTGTTTAACGAGTGGATCAAATGGAAAGCCGCTCAAGGGCCAGATGAAATGTTGGTGGGAACGATCATCAACGGCGGATGTGGCGGAGTCATGAAACGTATAGCTTTGGAGCACTTGAAGCCGGTTCCGCTTTCATTGTCTTTCCTCAGAAAATCTCCTTCCCCGAAGGGGTTGCGGACTTCAGTCCGCGGGGGGCGGGCCCATTGAGGGAAGTCTGCCCCAAATTGAACCCATCTCTTCCGGAGAAGCGGGGAGTAGGCATTTTTTTCCCACCCAAAATAGAATCTTTGCATAAGGTAAATATTTTGAAAATTTTCATTGTCGAGGAATCTCTGAAGCAATGACTCCCATTGAACCAAAGGTGGGGCACACCTCCGGTCTGCCCGTTCCGGCCGCCTTTGCCCCGGTCTGCGTCAGCTCTGCACTGGGGGCGGAGTCCCTGTCAACTTGCGAGCCGGAGTCCTGCCCCTCTGATAAATGAGTTTATAAGTGGACCCTAAATATTTCCGGCCTATCCCTTTTGCTCATTTTGCATCGGTATTTTATTTACCCTTACTGAAGACTGGACTACATTACGAGGGGCAATGGTGACGTGGGCATTTCTTTTTTTTCCGATTGTCTGTGCCACTTGTATTTTCGGTTTGGAGATTTTCATGAAAAAGAGTTGGTGCGTTTCAGTTGTCATATTGTGTTTGGCCTTGAGTGCCATGCTGTTTGCTCAACAGAAAAAGCGGAACCTGCTCGTGATTGGCCAGAGCAAAGGGTATCAGCACGATTCAGTTCCCAGCGCAATGGTGATGTTTTACAGCTTAGGGAAAGACTCGGGTTTATGGGACACCTCCTTTAGAACCGACTGCGCCCCCATCACGAAAAAGACACTCAAGTGGGGAGCCAAGAATATCGATGCTTATGATGCCATCGTCTTTTACACCGATGGGGATCTGGATATGGATGAATCCCAGAAAGCGGACCTGCTCTCGTTTGTCAGGGATGATGGAAAAGGATTTATTGGAGTTCACAGTGCCACGATTACTTTTACTCACTGGCTGGCTTATGGCGAAATGATCGGGGGGTATTACGATGAACACCCCTGGGGGGAGTTTAATGCCCCGCTCCTGGTGGAAGATCCGGGATTTCCCGGGATGAAGCATCTGCCGAAATCTTTTAACATGCTGGATGAAATCTATCAGGTCAAAAATTTCTCGCGAGACAATGTGCGAGTTCTCATGCGTCTCGATGCCGGGAAGTTGGATCTCGACAACAAAAATGTCCACCGCACCGACAAGGATTTTGCGGTCATTTGGGCTCGCAATTATGGAAAAGGGCGAGTCTTATACAATGGTCTCGGCCATGGTCCAGCGGTTTGGGATCGCCCCGAAATCAAAAGAATGTGGATGGAGATGGTCCAATGGGCCATGGGCATAATCCCGGGGGATGCCACTCCGCGCCCCAAGCCGGCAGACTGATGTTGTGGGCCCAATTCATTCACATAGACACAGGGCCAATTTAATTGACCCTCCTTTTCCTTCAGGGTCATGCGACCCAGCAGCTCTTCCACCCCTGATTTAAAGAGCCCGGGAGTCTAGGTAGACAGGCGTGGTTGATTTCGACGGTTGACAGGCAATCAACAATGAGAAAAAAAGTAGGCCGACTGTGGTCCCCCGAACATTAAAGAGCGGCCAGAACATGGCTCTCCCCTCCAGCAAGATCTTTGTCTGCCGCGCCCCGCAGCCAATTCGCGTTTTGCGCTGAACCGCTGAATAAAGTCAGCTTTCGACAAATAATCAGCGGACTGCTATAGGAGGTCAATTCTGTAGGGCGGTCCGCCAGGGGGCGGATCTTCGATTCTGTCAACCGCCGGCACTACTTCCCCGGCGTTTCACGGAAACGCTCTTATAGGATTGATCCGATTTCACGAATCAAACTTATGGTTTTATAAATGGCCTCTAAATATATTTGATTAAGCGAAGCTTCCGCTCCCAGCCTGCATCAATGCCCGCGCAGTCGGCAATACCCGGACCGAATCAATCTGCCGGAGTCTCCCTAGCAATTTTTCCAAATAGGATGGACGAATCGGACCCCAACCTTCTTCATCCAGACCATGCAGGTTATACACCAACCAGCCGGTGGGTTGTGCCAGAAGCTTCTCCACGCATTCATCCACATGCTTTTCGGCATTGTCGGGACCCCAGCCGCCCGTCGTTATTTTCACGGTCGTTGCCTTTGGAAGCGGATTGATCTCCCCTCCGGTGGTGCGAAAGGCCCTGAAAACCGAAGGCAGCCATTCTTCCAACTGGGGAGAGGACTGATTGTACGGGAAATTGAAGACGGATTTTTTCGGGTCGAATCCGCGCAATTCCTTGGTGAAGACCTCATTGCATTTGCGAATGAGGTCTTTGGCTTCTTCCAGAGGCAGGCTGGCTAAGTGAGCGTGACGGTATCCATGGGGCATAATTTCATGGCCGCGGTCTTGCAGTTCATTCCACACTCCGAAGTCGCCAAACTGCTCCTGTTTCATATAGTCGTCCCGCACCTGGTTTCCGGGCATATGCGCAGAGGCGATAATATTGAAGCAGGCGGAAAAGCTGAATTTTTCATATATCTCGGCAATGCGAAGAAATGATTTTTTGAATCCATCATCAAAGCTCAAACTCACGATATGCAGTCTGCCCGCCGGGCTCGAAAAAAGTGGGCCAGGGATTGCCGCTGCGGCCGTTGTCCCCAGTGCCTTTATGAATTTTCTGCGTTTCATTACTGTCTCTCCTGTTTGAAAGTCAACTGTCAATCTCCAATGAATTATCCGGCAATTGGAGAATCAGGTGGAAGTCAGCTGTAGATTATAGTCCTTATGCGCCCGTCACCAGTTTGTACATGCAGCGCTCGGGAATGTGGTGTACCGGTACCTGGGGATACTTCTGGCTCAGATGTTCGGCTAGAAGTTTCATCGAATATTCCTCGGAAACCGGGTGGTTGACCACGGCTACTGGGAACCCGGCATCGATCGCATAGGCGCCGTCCCTCCAGCAAGTGAAATCGTCATCCGTACAGATTGCCATGTCGGCCGCCAGTTTCTCGATGAAATGAAACATCGGGGTAATGGCGCCAGTGCCCAGCACGATCCGGTTAACCCGCTTTTCCTCGGGGCCGATGAACAAGACTCCCGGCTGTCCCATCCCGGCCGTGCGTGCGGCAATTTGACGAGCCAAATCGCCGGCTTTTTTGCCATTGCCATTATAAACATAGTAATAGCCAGCGCCATCGATCGGTTCCCCTAACTCCAACAGCTTGCCCCAACCTGTGGGTACGCCAATCTTTGGGTACTGGTCCCAAACATCGTGGCACCGGACAATGACTAAGCCGCTTTTTTCAATGAACTCCCGCTTGGCTTTGACTGCTGGAAAACGAAAAATCTCCGGATCGTTGTCCCGATGGTTGAAATAGGTGGGCTCGTGAGTGATGAACAAATTGCATCCCAAGGCCAACGCCTTTTCCAGGGCAAAGGTGTAGGACATCCAAGCCACCGCGATTCCCTTGACTTTAGCTTCGGGAGACCCAGACTTGAAGGTGTCCACTGTACTCTCCCATTTGACCCAGCCGCCATCCAACGATTTCAGGTAGCGGTGAACTTCCCCGGCCGTAAGCTCTCCTGAGGATTCTCCCCGGACCACCGCCGGGCCGACAACTGCCAGGGCGGCTGCCAGGGAAGGCACGCCGGAAATAAAGCTACGCCGGTTGATCCCTTGAGTCGCCTGCTTATCCTCGGCAATGCTATCCAACTGTATCCTGGCCAATCTCACATCTTTCATGCTACTCCCTCCTTTTTCTCAGCGGGACCAAGATCCGCAAACAAGAGCTGATCCTCGCCATCGCGCGTCTCCGCCACCACTCGTCCATTCGGACTCACCGCGAAACTCGGCCCCACAAACTTAAGGCAGTCATGCGGCTGGCCCGCCTGGTTCACGAAGACTGCCCAGAATCGGCCCTCCCTCGCGAGGTCTGGGATGTATGAGTAGAAATCGTCGCGCATCTGGTCGTGGGTCTTCCAACGCATTCGCCCCGCGTGCCGACGGTACCGCACAATTTCCTCCATGGAATGGTAGTCGATCACCCGCCCCTCCTCGTCCAGGGCGTCCGAATCCCAGGCGTGCGGCATGAGGACAACCTCTGCCCCGTTGCGGGCATAATGGTCCAGCAGTTCCTGGTACTTATTGTCCCAGCAAATGGCGACGCCCATCGTGTGACCAAGCACGCGGAATACAGGGCGCTCGGAGTGGCCCTGCCAGAAGGGGACTTCGAGCTCGGGGATATAATTCTTGCAGTAGACCCCGGCCAGCATACCATTTGATTCGACGATCGCGTAGGCATTGTATGGTTTTTCCTCGGTCTTCTCGCTGAAGCCGAAGCCGATTGCCAAACCCAGTCGACGGGCAAGATCGCGGACGAACCGAACCGAGGGTCCCTCCAGGCTTTCGGTCACACTTTCCAATCGATCGTCCTTGCAGATTCCCGAAACGGAGAGCTCGGGAAAGACTACGAGTTGTGCTTTGCCCGCAACAGCCCGCTCCGCCCACATTGCCATCCGTTCGAGATTGCCGCTCGTGTCCGCCCAACCGCAGTACATTTGAACCAGGGCAACTCTCAAGCCATATTGGGATGCAGGCTTATGTTGCCGAACCGAGGTCTCGTTCACGGAAGCTCCCATTGGAGGAATTCCAACCGGAGAAGGTTTCGGCGCTGAGTCTCCCGGCGATGAGATCCCCGCTGAAGACATTTCATCGATGCTCGGTATTTTCCTGTCGATCAAAGTCATGAATATCTCCTTGGATGCCGTCGCCCCGCCGGTGGGAGCCTGCACATTGAATTTCTTTCGGTTCCGATTGCAGATTATTCCTCGCTACTGCATTCCATTCTTCGCTATGATCTCATGGTTGCATTCCTATTTCCACTTCGTTGGTCTAAGTCAGCCGGGAGGGCGAGGCTCCCGCCGAGCCGCGGCTGTCCCGCTCGCACAATGGCTTGCCAGGCGGGGTCCGCCTAAGCGGGAGGCTCGCCCTCCCCTAAGGCCACGATCTTCTGACTTTGCCGTGCCTCCATGAGCTGCCACCATGCCAACCGATCGGGAAAGGGAAGGAAAATTAATAAAGTAGAACTATGGAATTCCAAAAAGTTGTGAATGGTCAATATTGCCTTGGAGGTGAATCGGGAGTAATGTTGAAATCGCGAAAGCATTCTTTAGATCCAAGCTTGGACTTTCAGAGAGGAATTATGAGAAAAGAAGAGACCGGACTAAAGACTTCAAGACGCAAGTTTTTACGGCAGGCTGCCCTGAGCTCGGGAGCGGCACTGGCTGGGGCCGCCGGATGGAAATGGGCGGCCATTGGCGATGAAAAGCGGTCGCGACTCCAAACTACGGAGCCCGAAAAAATTGTGCCGGGCAAGACGGTTCTCTCCTTTTACGTGGATGATACCACTCCCTACGTTGCCGGGGCCGGAGCTTTCAAGCAGTTCCTGGATTTTGTGGCTGCCGAGAAAATTGCGGGGGAATCCAGTGTGATCCTGGGATATGGCTGGGAGGAGCATGGACTTCTCAACTATCCAAGAACCGACGAACAAAAAGCATATATTGAACAGCTCCACCGGGCTTTTGAATGTGGCATCGATAGCCATATGGAGTTGATGACCCACCGAGGGCTTTTTGATTTTCGAACGGGACGTGCCTCTGCGGAGGCCGAACACGAAGGAGTTTGGCTTTACGAGCCAAAAGTATCACTTGAGGCCTACGAAACCTACTTTGGGCAGATCCTGGATGAAGGGAAAAAGATCGGGGTGCAATTTACTGGAGTTACTTGGCCTGGTTGTGGATGCACGGCTTGTGTGCGGCGTTATAGCGATTTGTTCGGGGATAGTCCTCATCAAGTGAATCCCAATGTTTGGAAGGCCTTGCTGAATTTGGCAAAAAAAGGAAAATTCCGCGGGCCCACGGTTCCCTGTTTCATCCTGGGCGGGGAAGAAGAACATCCGCTGAAGATGATGGCGGGAGATAAGAAGCATGGCGTCTATGATCTCTATCCCCACGCGACCGACCACTTGGGAATTTGGGATAACCTTCCCTCTCGCGTCAACCCTGACTACTACATAACGGCCAATGGGGATTCCGGCGGGATTGTGGATAAAATCAGAGCGAAGGCCTCGCATTGTGTTTTTTATGGACACTGGCAGGGGATCAATCCGGTGAATGGGGTGGGATGGGAAGCCTTTCGGCAGGTGGTTCAAAGAATCCAAAAACACTATGGAGATCAAGTGGCCTGGATGCGGCCCAGTGCTTTGACGGAGATCTATCATCGGCAAACTGAAAGACAAAACGGGTGACTATTCAGGTGGTTTTTTCCATTATGGGCAAGATTCGGAATCGGAATCGCCATCGGTCTCGATTATGGGTGGGATCAGATTGGCTTCATAGACACCGAATTAGACGATCCATCCGCCATGATTCTGGTTCATGAGCATCTCCCGTACAGTAACTTCCTGTTGATGATGCCCACCATCATCCTAATCCGAATTTCACCAGAGGTACCTGGGATCATATTCAATTCCGCTTTCTTTGAGGAATTCCAGGTACTTCTCTTGAAAGCTCATCTTGCGATGATGTACCTCCTGGTTGGCAATGTAATCGCGCACAGCCTCAATTTGCGATGGACTAACGGTAAATGCGCCGTATCCCTCCTGCCAGCTGAATTTAGCTTTCCCCAATTCCTCATGCACCCATAGCGAGGAGGATTGCTTGATCTCTTTCAGCAGTTCAGCAACAATCTGGGTGGCCTTCAGGCTGACCAGAAGATGAACATGATCGGCAATGCCTCCCACTTCCAAGGCTACACCTCCCGTGGTTCGGACACACCCTCCCAAGAAGGCATGCATGCGTGGCCGCCAGGATTCGTGTATCAACTGGACGCGCTCCTTGGTGCTGAAAATCAGGTGAAAATAGAGGCCCACGTGAGTTGATGGCATCATCGCCTCCCGCGCCCCTGCCGGGGCGCGCCGTTTTTTTTCGCTGGAACCCAGGGACGACGCGGGCCGATCGCAGTATCACCGTTTTGGCCGCATGGCGTTCCTATCGGCCCGCTTGTCCCTGGCTATTCTCCCTGGCCCCTCCGGGGCCAACATTGCTAGGTCCACAGCACCTCCTTCTATCATTCAATGGAATTCTTTGTGGTTTGGTCCCTCAGCGGAAATTCTCTACCATCATCAAGTCCGCTTCCAGAGGCTGCTCGTCGTTGTAAAGAAACCACTGACCGTCGGGAGAGATTGCCAGGAAATCCCGGTTATTAGGAGTTTCCTCCTGATAGATGAGAGTGATTTTCCCCGTCTGGAAGCTGAAGAATTCAATCTCATACTTTTTACCGTTGTAAGTGGAGAAATAGATGCCATCGGGCCTCAACGCCAAATTCCCGCATACAACCTCGCGGTCCACGACCAGAGTTTCATCGCCTCCATCGCGGGGGACTTTCCAGATTTGGCCAACAGCATAAATTCGTTGCCCCGGCTTGATGTAATAGAGCATTTTCCCGTCGAAAGACTCCCTGGCATAGAATCCGCTTCCTTTGGTGACTTGGAGGGCTTTGCCCCCTTCAGAAGGCATCTTCCAGACTTGAAAGTTTCCGCTGCGATTGGAGGAGAAATAGATCCAGCGCCCATCCCTCGACCAGCTTGGAGTTTGGTCCTGCGATTTTTCATTTGTCAGGCGCTGAGGAATGCCTCCATCCGCGTCAATGACATAAATTTCGCTATCTTCCTCCGGTTTGTATTCAAAAGCTATCTGCCTTCCGTTGGGCGACCAACGGGGATTTTGACTGTTTCTTCTCAGGTTCGTCAACTGGACGGGATTTCCTCCGTCGCTGTCGCAAGTCCAGATTTCAATAAAGCCAGAGCTGAATGAGAAGAAAACCACCTTTTTGCCGTCAGGGGAGTAGTCCGGGTTCCATTCTGAACGTGTCGAGCCCAGGAACCTGGTTGCAGAGTGATCTTTTTCATTGTAATTGGGACGCCGCATACGCCAGATTTTATCGATCAAACTTGAAAACTGCGTGAATACCATCTGATTCCCCCAGATCGTTGGGGATGAAGCATTTTCTCCAATGCCGGCAACCGCCTGCGGTACCCCACCGGTAAGGGGAACACGGAATAATCTGCCGCTTGCTGTAAAAACGATCTCGCGCCCATCAGCGGTCCATGTCGGCCGGTCCAAACCGACGTTTTTCATGTACGTGAGCCGGGTGGCTTCGCCTGAGGAGACCGGCTGGACCCAGATGTCCTCTATGTTCCAGTCCATTTGCCGCACAAAGGCCACCCGCTTCCCGTCCGGAGAGAACTCCGGAGCGGAATCGCCATAAGGGCCCGGCGGAGGGGAGGTCAGGGGAATCTTCTGCCGTTTATCGAGAGATAGCAGGAAAATCCGGGAAGGACTCTCCACGGCACCATGCTCGGAAAATGCCAGCCAGTGCCCGTCCGGTGACCACGACAAAGCACTATTACCTGTAGGTGCTCTTAATTCATAAAGCTTACGTTCCACCCCTCCCAGGGACGGTACTGTATAAATGGAAGTGACTTCTCCCAAGACACGCACAAAGGCGATCTCTCCACCGTCTGACGACCAGACAGGCCGGCCGTCATAGGCAGGATCAGAGGTTAGCCGCAATTGCCCTTCCCGCCCGACTTGTTTTACATAGATGTCCCAATTATCTCGAGCCGGGCCATTCCAATTGAAGGCAACAAACTTGCCATCCGGCGAAAATTTCGGATTAACCTCCCTACCTGGCAGGGTAGTAAAGGGAACTATTCGCAGCGGTTCTCTGACCGCATCGCTCTTCTGACGGAAGAGGAACCAGAAGAGCGGGATGATCAAGACCGCAAAAAGTGCCGTCAATCCGACCCATCGCTTTGTATTCCAGCCTTTTAGGAAATGTCTTGCTCCAGCGGGACTGGCTGCTGCCCCGTCAGGACCGCTGTCTACCTTGGCCGCCTCAGATCCGGCAATAACCTCCGAATCAATTAGACCCTTATGCGGAGCAGAGGTTGATGGAGCAAGCTGAGCTGATTTTTCTGCTTGGAGTGGTGTTGTCGTTTCAGAAAGTATCGGAACCCTTAGAACCACTTGATTCCAATCTACCGGCGCAATGAACCGATATCCCCGGCGGGCCAGGGTTTCCACGAAGCGGGGATTTTCGGCAGAGTCACAGAGTGCGTCGCGGACCTTGTTGATGGCCTTGTTCAGGCTATGGTCGAAATCGACAAAGGTATCCTGGGACCAAAGCCTCTGCTGCATCTCCTCGCGGGTGACGATTTCTCCGGGCTTTTCCAGCAGCATGGCCAGCACCTGGAAGGGTTGTTCCTGGAGCTTGATACGGGCGCCTTGCTTCCGCAGTTCTCCGGTTCGCAGGTTGGCTTCATAAACACCGAATCGGACGATCCACCCGACGGGATTCTGGCTCATGAAAGCCTCCCGATCAGCAACATCCTTTTGATGATAACCAAAGTATAGCATTGCCTCCCATGAAAAACCTCAATCATTTGGTATTTAAGGGGCATAAAAAAACGATGCCGTAGCGCAGACTCGTGTTTTTCAACAAGTCTGCGGATTTTTCCCCGAGCCTCATCCAAGCTACGATCTGAGCAAACTGCCGCAGAGTCAAAATACGACTCTGCGCTACGGATTTGGAAACTCAGCTCCGCGAGGTTGCTAGCGTTTTTGGTTTGAGGAATTCAACCGTCCAGCCTCCCAACCCATCCTTTTTGAATCCTCACCAAGAAATACTTGTTTTTTCTCAGGGGACCTCCATCTTTAAACTCCTGTAAAGCCCTGCTTCCAGACGTTGACTGTTGGGAATCCTTTCCAAAACTATATTGAAAAATGAATCAGTTACATGGGGACCGAGGTTTACCCGGCCAGGAAGAGCCGCTCCATTGAGGTCCCAGATCCCCTGATCAAATCATGGTGCCATCAAGCCAACAAACGGAGGTGGCGCCATGAAGAACCTGAATTCAAAAATCGTTGTCATGGGGATGTTGATGTTGCTGATTTCTTCCATCCTTTCGGCAAAAGACAATTCAAAGACTTCTTCCATTAGATTATTGGCAAGAGTATTCAACTATGCGGGATTATCCGAGTCCGAATTAAATCCCATGGGAAAAGAGATGGAGCGGATATTTCACCAGGCCGGGATTGAAGCCAGCTGGACCAATTGCGGAACTCGGGAGACCCCCAATCCTGCCTGCAACGAGGCTTTGGGATCCTCTGATTTTATCCTCCGGATTTTGGGGGGAGGCGCAGCGAAAGATTCCGGATTGGCAGGATCCACCCTTGGAGTATCCATAACACCGGCCCAAGGGGGAGTCCTGGTCAGCGTTTACTATGGAAAAGTGGAAGAACTGGCCAAACAGCGGCTTGCCTCCCATCCACAGATCCTTGCCCATGCGGCCGCGCATGAACTGGGGCATTTGCTGCTCGGTCAGCTGCCGCACACACCGCAAGGGATTATGCGGGCTCAATGGGGAAAAGCGGATTTGCAGAACATGAGCATGCGGCGGCTGAATTTCAACCCAGCTCAGGCAGGCTTGATGCAGGCGGATCTGCAAAAGCGGATGATGGAGGCGCAAACGGAACAGGCAGCATCCAACTGACAGAAATGACAAATCCAATCTATGCCGGCGGTATATGGCAACGCACCGTCGGCTCTGCTGCTCACTTTTGGCCTGGTCTGAGTTAGAAGCCGCCTTTGGCGGCTGAATTTCGAGGAGTCGCAAATGCCAGCGCGGCTGGCACAACAAGACAATGAAAATGGGATGGTGGAGGCGGCCTGCCCTCAGGCCGTCTCAGCAAGTTTTGTAAACTTAGCCGGGGTAAGGACACCCCGCCTCCATCCAGGCTATTTTCTTAGGAGCTGATCATGCCAGATTGGCTGGCTCGACAAGATAATGAAAATCGCCAGACCTCACAGGTCTCCAAGACCTGTGAGGTCTCTCCGGGATTTTCTGAGTAGGACAAGGCAATATGAATCTGGTGCGCCACATCGCGAGCCATTTCGTTCCGCAATTTTAGAATATCCCGCCAATCTCTTTCATACTTCTCTCCGAGATGTGCGGTCAATCCTTGTTTCGATTGATTGGGCAGTGAACCGCACGCGGTCGCTGGACTTCAGAACAGTCCTTTCAAGGATAGTCTTTAACACAAATTCAGGCGCAATTTGTGAGAGTGCCTTTTTTGTGCGCCTATACCGAATGGAAGGAGGCACGGGGAATCACTTGGAGAGCCTTGACCTTTCCAAAATCGTTGAGGATCTACTCTGTCGTGATGCCCGATAAGAAACAGGAGAACATCGAAAACGCGCAAGGGCCATATGGCCGGCTTTCCCGCCGACTGTCAGGGAGAGACTCTCACTCTCGATTACAACATCGCCGTACCTCCAGCACTGTACCTTGGGCCCATTGAAGTACCCATTTCAGTTCAATGAACTGAGGGTTTACCTCTTCCCAGGGATGAAAAAATAAAAAAAATAAATCTACCTTATGCTTTATAATGGATGACGTAAATATTACACTTCCGTTGAAGTCAAATCATAATCTTTAATTCAATGCCCCAAAGGGGAATAACCTCTTGTCAAGGAATCGCATCCTTCGCGATAGCTTTGGATCGCGGAGGGAAATGTCCCATATTTCTGGAGCTGCCGGTGGGGTCGGCGCCGTGTGACGTTGGGTTATTTTCAGGCGGCATTTCCATTTTGCAGGCAAGCATTGGCGCAGGTTCGCATATCGTCGAAATCCGAAGGGACGATGAAATTCCCCTTTGTTGAGGTTCCGTTAGATTCTCAATTTTGGTTTGAGTCGGACAAGGAGGTGGACATGGACGGCAAGACACTGGCCGGGATGGGGAGAATATTAAGCTTGGTTTTGGCATTTCTGACAGGCCTGAGCGCAGCACCGGTTCTGATGGCACAAGAATCCAATTCGGCGGAAGCGGATAAGCCGAAACTGAGAATTGTCATTTTGGAGGGGGATGGCGCCATCAACAATCTTCGACGCCGTGTCTCTAGAGAGCCTGTCATTCAGGTTGTGGATGAAAATAACAAACCGGTGGCAGGCGCCATGGTCATGTTTACTTTGCCTGATTACGGGGCAGGGGCCTCTTTTGCGAATGGCGCCAAGACAATGTTGGCTTACACCAACGCAGAAGGAAAAGCCATCGCAACCGGATTGAAGGCCAATGCCGCCGCGGGAAAATTTTCCATTTCAGTCAATGCCTCCTACCACGGCTCGGCGGCTAGCGGGACTATTGCTCAAAGCAATGCCGCCGCGGCAGCCGCCGGAGCCGGAGCGGGGGCAGGCGCAGCCACGGGAATTTCCAAAACTCTAATTGCGGTTTTGGCCGTTGCGGGAGGAGCTGCCGCCGTGGGCGCGGCTGTTGCCCTCGGCCATGGCAAAAGTGGCGGGTCTGCCACCCCGCCCGTGACGCCATCGGCTACGATCAATCCGCCTGGTAATCCGGTTATCGGCCCACCCACTAACTGAGGAGCTGAGGAACGTCGCCTCTTCGAAGCTCATCCCGCAATCAATAAAAGGGGGCAATTATGCTTGGGAAATATTCAGCACTTCTCTTCACGGCTCTTATCTGGTTCGGGGTCGCCCGTGAATGTGTGGGTGAAAATCAGCAGGGGGCCGCTATCAGGACTGCGGAAAATATCACGACTCCAGCTGACGTCTCCGGCCAGACAACTTCCGTGAGTCTATTTGAAGCTCCCATCCTGGGTTATGCACTTGATGTGGCGCAGGGGAGGTTTCGCTCAATTGCGGGAATCCCTGGCGCTGCCGCCATTGGGCCATTGATCGGCTCGTCTATGCTTTTTCAAAAAGCCTGGATCGCGCCGGGAGAAAACTTTGCTATGGCGGAGCCGGCGGGAGTTGCCAGCTCCGGTCTTGTACTCTGTCAATTTCAATCCGCCTCTTTGTCCGTCGAAAAAATGCCATCGATTCGTCAATCCCCGGACCTTGTAGTTTTCAGCCCCCGTGGCGGTTCTGCCGCGCTCTACTTCGCGGCCACAAAAAATGTCGTGAAAATTACCGCTTTGCCGTTGGCTCCGAAAATCTCGCCACCCGTGGACCTTTCCATGTTTCACATGGAGTTGACGAGTTTGGCTGTTAGCGAAGATGGGGAAATCCTCTTATTTGGTTTTTCCGACAATGCCACGGGAGTTGTTTATTCCTCCTCGGCCGCTTCTGTTTTTCGACAAGCTGCCGTTGCCGGCCATGCGACGGCGCTTACCTTCATTGGAGCGGGCAATAATGCCTTGCTCGCCGATCGTGACAGGTCACAAATTGTGCTTCTCGAAAATATCACTGGGAATGTTTTAGCCATGCCATTGGCCGGGGAAGCTGAGGGCCTCATTGATCCTACAGCCATCCAGACATTGCCAAATTCGTCCTTGGTGGCGATTACCTCTCGAGAATCTTCACATCTTTGCATCCTCAATTTGGAGGATCGAACTCTCCGGCAATGGCCTCTTTCTATAAGAGCTTCCGCGCTGCAACCATTGCGAGGCAACCAAATGCTTCAGCTCACGAATTTTGCTGGAGGACCGCTCTGGATGTTGGATCATTCCTCACAAGAACCGCGATTGCTCTTGATTCCGTTTATGGGCGAATCAGAGCGATCCATTCGTTCAACTGTTCGGGTCAATTCTGGAGAAATGCGGCAGCGTTAATAGAAAGGGGAAGAGATATGGCGAATCGATCTGTAGCCAATGGTGCCGGATGTTTTTTCAATATGCGTTTTTGGGTCATCGAGAAGACTCTCCTCCCAGCGATAAGCGCGCTCATGCTGGTTTTGTTTTTTGCATGTAGCCTGCCAGCTCCCTTGCAAGCTCAGACCACATACAACATAAACCGATTTGCCGGGACCGTGACTCCAGGATTTAGTGGTGACGGTGGAGCCGCGGCCGCCGCACAATTAAACACACCGACCGGCATTGCCCTTGATGCTTCTGGAAACGTATATTTCGCCGATACGATGAACAATCGAATTCGAAAAATTGATTTGAAGGGAATCATTGTGACCGTGGCCGGGAGCGGGGCGGCGGGTTTCGGCGGGGATGGGGGTGTTGCCACCGCGGCGCAGTTGAACAATCCCCGCGGCATTGCCGTTGATACCGCGGGTAATTTCTATGTTTCCGACACCCAGAACCATCGAATTCGCCGAGTGAGTTCCAACGGAATCATCACAACCGTGGCTGGGATCGGGACCGCTGGCTACGGTGGAGACGGAGGAGCGGCGACTGCGGCAACAATCAACACCCCCGAGGGAATTGCCGTCGATAGTTTAGGGAATATCTATTTTGCCGACACCAACAATCATCGAATTCGCCGCATTGCTCTCAATGGGATAATCACAACATTTGCGGGGACCGGTGTGCAAAACTTTGGCGGCGATGGGGGCCCGGCTGGCGGAGCTATGCTGAATACTCCGACCGGAGTGGCCGTCGACAGTGTTGGGCAAGTATATATTGCGGACTATGGAAATTATCGCATTCGGCGGGTCGACTCAAATGGAGTGATTAACACAATTGCGGGTAATGGAAGCTGGGGTGTTGGGTTCGATGGAGGGCCCGCCACAAGAGCCCCTGTAAGTAACCCTACGGGTCTGGCCGTGGATTCCTCCGGAAATATATTTTTTACAGAAAAATATAATGGCCGGGTTCGTATGGTCACTGCGGATGGAACCATTTATTCCATCGCGGGAACTGGAGTATACGGATACTCGGGCGATGGGGGGGCTGCTCTGGCAGCAGATCTTAATTACCTCGAAGGGGTTGCGGTAGATGCCAAAGGGCAAGTCTATATTCCCGTATACCATTACGTTAATAACTCCGTGGTCTATGGGCAGAGCGCGATTCGTCTTCTAAATGCGACCGCTCAAGCATGCACCTATATGATCGGAGCGCTCAACCCTTCTCCACCCCGTTTTCCGGTCAATGGGGGATCGGGAACCCTTCAAGTAATTGCGGGTGCGAATTGTGCGTGGACTGCCAGTGTTTCTGGCCCCAGCGGGCTCACCCTCTCAGGCACCAGTTTTGTGGGAACCGGTACGGTAAGTTATAGGGTTGCTTCTACTAGTTGTCCTTACCCATATTGGACTATTCTCATCTCCGCCACGAATTTCAAACAGTATATAGGCATATCCCAAATCGGAGTCAATACTACTAGTATTACCTTATCCAGTCTGAGTCCGAGTCAAACTCCGGCGGGTGGCCCCTCATTTACTTTAACCGTGAATGGAAGTGGATTCACTTCAGGAATGCAGGTTCTATGGAACGGGTCCTCGCGCCCCACCACTTATCTTGGCTCGACGCAACTCTCAGCCCAGATTGCGGCTGCCGATATAGCCACTCCGGGAACCGCTTCAGTCTCGGTAAGTTCATATAATGCGGCTTGTTCTAGTTGGTCATTTTCTTCAAATGAACTGACATTTTTGATCACTGGGCCGCCCACCATCACCTCTATTGCCCCGGCCGGCGTGGCCGTTTGCAGTCCCGATTTCACCATGACCGTGAATGGCACCGGTTTTGTGTCAGGCTTCCTGGTAGGTTCAGGTTCAACGGTCCTCTGGAATGGCTCAAGTCGGAAAACCACATACGTTAGTCCAACTCAGCTTACTGCGCTCATCCCAGCCTCCGAATTGATAGTGGTTGGCACGGCCTCCATTACCGTCTTAAACCCGGATCAGCAAGTTTCCAAGGCATTCCCCTTTTCCGTTTTGCCGCCGACCATTAGTACCCTTTCTCCGCTCTTTGCCTCGAAAGGAGGCCCAGCCTTCCAACTCCTCGTAAATGGGGACAGCTTCACCCCCGGGATGGTGGTCCAGTGGAACGGGGCCAATCGCCCCACCTCTTTTGTGAATTCCTCTCAACTTGCCGTCGCTATCCCCGCCAGCGATATTACCCAAGTGGGCACTGTCAATATTACGGTAGCTAATGGAGCGTGTGGGAATTCCAATACAGTCTCCTTCCCCATTTATCCCCAGGCTGCCATCGAAGTCATCAATATTACCACTACAGTCCCACCTGCCGACCAGCCTAAAGCAAGAGTTACATTGTCAACTCCTTCTCCCTGCGCCGTTTCAGGCCAGCTAAGCCTGAGTTTCACCGACAACAGTGATGTGAGTCTTACCAGCAATCCAGAAATCGTTTTTGTCAAAGATTCCAATAGTTCTCCGACCATAGATTTCACGATTGCCCAAGGGACGCAGGCTGCCCAGTTTAGCGGCCTCCCCGCCGGCACGCCTGGCGATCAGGCGATTTTTCAAACCGGTACCGTGGCGGGCTCGATCCGGCTCACCACCTCTATGACCTGTGGAGGATCACCTTTCCCTGAAATGCAGCGCGACCTTACAATCCCTCGATCGATTCCCGTGATTTCCAGTCTCGAGGTCAGCCGCACCAGCAGCGGATTTAATGTGGTGGTTCTTGGGTACTCCAGCAGCCGATCCTTGCAAACCGCCAATTTTAGTTTTGCCCCGCGGCCCGGCAGCAACCTTTCCAACGCAGTGCATGCGCTCAATATCAATAATCCCGCGGCCACCTGGTATGGCGATTCCCAATCCTTCCCATTTGGAAGCAAGTTCAAAATGACTGTGCCTTTCACTTTTAGTGGTGACATCAACGCCATTGGTTCGGTTGCCGTGAACATTAGCAATGTGATTGGAAGCTCCGACAGTAGAAGCGCCAGTTTCCCATGAGTTGGAATTCATTAATGATCATGGGTCCGTGGATCTCGAAGGCCTGGCGATGGTTTGAATGAATATCTCGGTTGAGGTTGAGGGGATCAAGGAGAAGATCCTTCGGATCATCGGGAATAAAAGCGCGCGTTTGTTTAATTCTCCTTCCTTAATTCGTGTCCCCTTTCCCGATTTGTTGGTATTGTGCCGGCACCTGGAGCCACGGCCAAGGCGGAAAATCGCGCTCCGAGGGGAGAGCGAGCCTTCCCGATTAGGCGGACTCCGCCTGGCGAGCTATCGTGCGAGCAAGACAGTCCGCGACACGGTGGGAGCCTCGCCCTCCCGGCCTTTGCTCAGTCTATCCGGTCGGCTCGACTAGTTCACTTTGCCGTGGTTTGATTTGCAGCGCAATCTTGGTTCATGTTTTGAAGAACCAGGATAGGGGGATATCCCTGAGCACCCAGTTTTGTTTTCCTTCCACGATATCAAAACCAACAAAGCGATGATCGCTGATGTAATGGTAACGAGACCATCGAACCTTGGCGACACAAAAGGGGGGCTTCGAGCTCACTAGCTTAACCATGTCCCCCTTGGCGAGATCCTTGACAATGGCCATGCAACCTCCTCCAGCAGAGACATTGCGCATCAGAGCTACAGCTCTGAAAGAATGGCCGTTTTCGTCCTTTCCAGTGACTTCGAGAGAGAACCTCATGGAAAATCTCTTATGTGCCCGCCGAGGTGGATTTATTTTAGGAGCAAGACTAACTGTGCTCATCAGCATTTCCTTTTAAATAAATTTTCTTAAAATTAGTATACCTTGATGATTTTGTCTGGCAAGTCTTCGGCTTAAAAATTTGGAGAGGATCAAATCGGCGCCTGGTCCCGGGGGGAGATGGCATCCACTCTTCCGTTTTATCAACGTGATGGCTTTTTCATATTCGTTCGTGTGGACTCCCGGCCATGCAGGGAGACTCCCGAACTTGGACTAAGCGGAAATGGTCTTTGCTCGTACGACTCTTTCCCGTTTGAGTCGTCTCAATAAACATTTTCACATCACTCAGGTCCGGGCACTTTCTCTTTGGCTTCCAAAGAAATTTAGCAGCATGGTATTGTGCCGCCACTTTGATCACTCGCTGACGCTTCGTGCTATTCCGTTTGACGGAGTGGCATCGATATTACCATGCCAAAAGCGCGAAGCGCCAACGAGCGATCAGCTCATCCTCCCAGGTATTGGCTTGCGATCCCCAAGATGCTACCCTCAATGCGCTCTTGGGATTTGTGCTTTTGATTTGATCACTGGATAGAGGAGAGCTGATTATTCACACGCCTTCTTTGGTGGCATTTCTTCAGGCATTTTCCCGGAAACCGCGGAATAGGAGCGCCATGGAAGACGCAACCATACTTTATGGGAATGACAATCACGCTCCATAACACGGTCTGTATTTTTGTGAGGATGCCTGATAAATTGAAGGAGACACAATTTGGTTCAATCTGACTTCCCTTTGGAGAGAACCTGATGACTTCAAATAGTGTCCCAAATTCAAATTCCATTCATCCGCTCGCATCACCTTTAACTCGAGTGCCGGACAATCCGGGGATTCAACCCTCGAGCCATTACCGCTGGCTGATTTGTTCCTTGTTGTTTTTTGCGACCACCATTAATTATGTGGATCGCCAGATTCTCTCGCTGTTGAAACCAATCCTAGATGAGCAATTGGGCTGGACCAATGAACAGTTCGGTTATGTGAATTCTGCTTTTCAAGCGGCCTATGGGATCGGACTGCTTGGAGTAGGGTGGTTCATCGACCGGTTGGGCACAAAGAAGGGATATGCCATATCCGTACTATTCTGGAGTCTGGCTGCCCTTGGACACATTTTTGTGGGCAGTGTGGCTGGTTTTCGATGGGCACGGATTGCCTTGGGCATCGGTGAGTCGGGAAATTTTCCAGCAGCCGTCAAAGCAACCGCGGAGTGGTTCCCCCGTGAAGAGCGTGCCTCGGCAACGGGCTTTTTCAATTCAGGAACCATGGCAGGCGCCAT
>CAWDMN010000014.1:0-51867 GCA_963803155.1 uncultured Acidobacteriota bacterium | reverse complement strand
AAGGCTGTATCGCTTCCCAGCGACCGGGAAATTGTTCATGTGCTTCCCCAAGAATTTGTGGTGGACGGACAGGAGGGGATCGGGGATCCGCTCGGTTTGCTTGGGACCCGTTTGGAAGTGAAAGTTCATATTGTCTCCAGCGCTATTACCGCCGCCCAGAACATTGTGACCGCGGTCAACCGCAGCGGTATCATCGTGGCCGACACGATATTGCAGCAGTTGGCAGCCGCGGAGAGCACCTTGTCGAGCGATGACAAAGAGATGGGAGTCGCGCTGCTTGACATTGGCGGAGGAACGACCGATCTGGCGATTTATTCTCAGGGGGCCATCCAACATTCCGCGGTCCTCCCTTTGGGGGGCGATCACATCACCAACGACATTGCCGTGGGATTGCGCACCACCATTCCAGAGGCGGAAAAAATCAAGCGCGGCCAGGGATGCGCCAAATCAGCTCTGATCACGGCAGACAGTTCCTTCGAAGTTCCCAGCATCAGCGGCAGGCCGCCAAAAGTCACCACTCGGAAAATTCTCTGCGAGCTGGTGCAACCGCGGGTGGAGGAGATGCTCGGCCTCGTCAAAGAGGAGATCCGGCAGTCAGGATTCGAGAAACTGCTGGGCGCGGGGATCGTCCTGACCGGCGGAGCCGCCCTGCTGGAGGGGATGTTGGATTTGGCGGAAGAAATTTTTGACCTTCCCATCCGCCCCGGTATTCCCGGCGGACTGCAAGGCATGGGCGAGGTGTTGGCCAATCCGGTTTATTCCACGGTGGTTGGTTTGGTCTTGTATGGATACCGCACTCATTTGCAGCGGACTCGGCGGGCTCAGGCTTCCCGTTTTCCCGCCGCCCGCGCCTGGAATTGGCTGCGAGCGCGGATGAAATAACAGAGGGAACGGCACCGTGGGGGGCTTTGCGGCGTCAGCCGAGCTTCCCCCGCTTTTCTCGAATTGTCCCCGGCACGATTCTTTGACAAGAAGGAAAGTCCAGTCTCCATTAATTTTCTTCCCCGCCATTGACACGTCTGGAAAATTCCTTCACAATCCAACGACAAAATCTGGTCTTTGCCATAGCAGGACCCCTGAGAAGGAATAATGGAATGAAATTGGAAGAAACGAATGCCAGCCCAAAATTTATACTGGAAGAGACTCCCCGGCAGGGAGCGCTAATCAAGGTTATCGGAGTCGGCGGGGGAGGCGGAAACGCCGTCAATCGCATGATTGCCGCCCATGTCGTCGGAGTGGATTTCATTGCGGCCAACACTGACTTGCAGGCCTTGAAAACTTCTCAGGCCCATGTAAAGCTGCAAATCGGACAAAAGCTGACTAACGGGCTGGGGGCAGGCGCCAACCCTGAAATTGGCCGGAAAGCCGCCTTGGAGGATACGGAAAAAATCATAGAGCTATTGGAGGGGGCGGATATGGTTTTTGTCACGGCGGGCCTCGGTGGCGGGACCGGCACGGGCGCCGCGCCCATCATTGCCAGCCTGGCCGCGGAACTCGGAGCTCTGACGGTTGCCATTGTGACAAAACCTTTTTGCTTTGAAGGGAAAAAACGCATGCTACAGGCGGAGCAGGGAATCCGCGAATTGCGGGAATGCGTGGACACGCTGATCAGCATTCCCAATGAGCGCCTGCTCGAGACCGTACAACGCGGCACCACCCTCAATGAAGCCTTCCGGATTGCCGATGATATTTTGCGCCAGGGCGTGCAGGGCATTTCCGATATCATTCAGATTCCTGGGGTCATAAACGTTGACTTTGCCGATGTGAAAACCATCATGCAGGGAATGGGAATGGCCTTGATGGGAACGGGAACCGCGCAGGGCGAAAACCGCGCCGCCGAAGCGGCCCGGAGAGCGATCTCCTCACCCTTGCTGGAAGAAACCTCCATCCAGGGAGCTCAGGGAGTTTTGATCAACATCACCGGTTCGGAAAACCTTCTCCTTCATGAAGTGAGCGAAGCGGCCTCCATCATCCAACAGGCAGCCGACGAAAACGCCAACATTATTTTTGGCGCCGTGCTGGACGATAAAATGGAGGATGAAGTGAAAATCACCGTGATTGCCACCGGTTTCGATAGACAAGGGGGGGAGGAAAGGATTGCCCCTTTGTCCTCAAAAGAAGTCCCGGCAGAGCCAAAAATCGCTATTCCGAAACTCAATGAAGAGGTTCCCTCCATACCGTCTCGTTTTGCGCCAAACGATTTGGATGTCCCCACTTTTATCCGCCGAAAGTAAGCAACGACAACGGAGGTCGCTGTTCAAGACACATCTCAGCGGCGCCTTTGGGATTCATGCACCCAGCTAAAATGAGAAGATAAATCGTGGAGATAATGCTTCGACATTCCAGGGAAGAATGGCTTCTGGAGTGTTGCGGCCTGCTCTCTGGCTCTGGTGGAATGATCTTAAAATTTCATCGAATGAGCAATGCTTTGAAAAGTCCTGACCGGTTTTTATTGAACCAGTGAAATTGATGGTATTCTTTAAAAATTTAAAAGAGGCGGGAAGTAAACGCTTAGGGATTTATCACTCCCTCCCTCGACGGCATAGCCACGCCGTCCGTTGAATCCAAATGATGGGATGTGAATTCCGGGGAACTCAGCGGATGGCCTGCATCCAGGATTCGCTGCTTCGGTTTAGTGGAATTCGATTATCGGACTCAGGCACTATAAATAAATTACTTGTTCGAATTCCCCCCCCCTCGAACGAGCTGAGTTTTGCCCACAGTTTTTTGACACCGAATGAATGTCTCCGGAGAAGTAAGGAAGGTGTTGCAGCCGCAATTCCTTCAAGCCCAACGGGGTGATTGTCACTAGCCAGGGGCGTGAGCCCCTGGATTGGAAAAGGAAATAACACCATTGCAGCCCCAATGGAGCGGCAGTAACCGCCCCGAGTGTTGCTCCTTCGGAGCTTGAATCTCTCACACCGACCAAGCCAGGGGTTCGCGCCCCTGGTTGTGACCTCCAGGGTTTATGCCATGGGAAGCGGGACCAGCGGATTTTTTGAAGGGACGGATCTTTCCGCCTCCTCGGTGCAAGGGATTTTGCCTCTGACCCTGGATAACGTTTCCTTTCGGACCAATGCTGGAATCGATAATTTGAGCGATGCGGAAGCAGCCGTAGACGTGAAATTCATCGATCAAGCTGGGACGGTCTTGGGCGCTCAAACGGTGAAAGTTCCGGCCCATGGACTCTTTCAGCAAAATGTATTCGAACTTTTCGGTTCATCCCTTTCTCTTGTCGATTTGCCGGGCTATTTGCAGTTGAGCTCCTCACAACCCATTGCCGGATTTACTTCATTGATCGATAACTTCGACGATGATCCCAGCCTTTCCCAGCTAATTTCAAACGGTGAAACTCATTTGCTCATTCCTTCCGCGACGAATGTGGGGAGCTTCCGGTCCAATCTTATATTGGTCAACTTAAGTCCATCTGAGCCGGCTCCAATAAAAATTTCCATGCGAGATCCCTATGGAACGCTACTAGGGGAGGATGCCACGCAAATTGTTCCCGCCAATGGTTTCTATCTGGTGGAGGATTTGTTGACCGGCCTAAAGATCACCAGCAACTATGGCCCTTTGGAAATTCAATCGATCAATCAAGTGCCTTTGGCGGCGGTTTCACGAGTTTATAGTCCTGGCCAGCATACCAGTGGTTTTTTTCAGGCAGTCGAGTATTAATTCCTTGAACGTAACAATATGGGTAACCCTTCGGGTTCAGTTCCCCCTCCCTGAACGGTTACGCGCGAATTTTGGGCATCCGATTTTTCTTTGGGGATGTCGTGATGTCCGTTCGTGCTTTTGATCCGTTATCCTACTCCCGTCAATCTCGCGCTCCTGGAACAGAAAGAGATGTTTTTTCACCGGCAATTCTCTTATGCTAGGATGCAGGTTATCATAGACTCGCAATGGCCCTCCTTTTGAGGGGGGGCAAATCCGTAGCATCAATATTCAGCGGAAAATTACCGGAGAATTTGATGGATAAAAGTCCCAATACTGCTCGTTATTTCCCGGTGCGCGATACTTTAGGGCAGAGCATTCTCTGGATTGCATCAATCGCAGCCATCTATTTTGTCGCGTCCCGGTTTAGCTTGTTCATGGTGTTCAAGCCCGAAGGAATCGCTGCGGTTTGGCCGCCCGCGGGCATATTTCTTTCCGCATTATTGCTGACTCGGCGCGCTCTGAGGCCCTTTCTGGTTGCAATCCTCTTTATCGCCGATGTCCCCGCGGAAATGCTGGCCGGTTCATCGACATTAGTCAGCCTACTGTATGCAGGCGTGCTCAGTTGTGAGGCGGTCCTGGGATGCTGGCTCTTGGAACGCGCCTTGGATGAACCGATTACTTTCGAGAAGACCAAACATGTGCTCTGTTTTTTGGTTCTGCCGGTCATCGGCGCTACCGCAATGACTTCGTTGCTGGCCGCGGCAACCTCCGCCATTCTCATCGGCGCCCCTTTTTGGATTTCCTATCGATCCTGGTGGTCATCCGACGCCATCGGCAATCTTCTGATCACTCCCTTCCTTTTAAGCTGGGCTTCACTTGCGCATGCCAAGAAATTTACTTTAAAGCCGGGGCGAATCGTTGAAGGGACGGCCATGTGGATTGCCATGCTTCTGTTGGGCTATTTTGCTCGGGGTGTTTTCCCAGAGCAGCATGACCTCTCGTTGCTTTTCGGTTATATGTCATTCCCATTTCTGATCTGGGCGGCTTTGCGTTATGGCGTCCGCTCAGTAACTTCTGCCATAATCCTGATAGCTACGCTGGCAATCCAGTTTGCGCTATTCCATGATGCCACCAAAACGGTTCCGGATGAGTCGCGTCTCAAACTGGTGATCGTCGTTCAATTGTGCCTGGGGGTGGTGGCGGTTTCGTCCTTGTGCCTGGCCGCCGTCATGACTGAACGCAAGCGGTCAGAGGAACTGCTGCTCGAATCGAGTCGATTCAACGAGCAGGTCATCTCCGGCGCACGGGAGGGGATCATCGTTTGCGATCTTAACTCGCGGTTCCAGGTGTGGAATCCTTACATGGAGCAATTGAGCGGGATGTCGGCGGGAGAAGTGCTGGGCAAACATTTCCAGGAGCTTTTTCCTTTCTTGTTGGAAGCAGGCGTTGTCTGCGCAGTCGAAAAGGCGCTAAGAGGGGAGATTCCTCCCCCCTTGGATTTTTCATACAATTTCCTCCCCGCCGGAAAAACCGCATGGGCCTCCACAACCATCGCTCCGTTGCGGAACATGAAAGGCGAAATCGTTGGCATTATCGCAACCGTGCGCGACATTACCGAGCACATTCAGATCTTGCAATCTCTGCGGGAGAGTGAAGAGCGGCTGGTGCGGGCGCAAGAGGTTGCCCACGCAGGCAACTGGGAATTGGACCTCGCCGCCAATACCATGTGGGGATCAGCCGAGGCTTTCCGGATTTATGGATTGGAGCGCACCTCGCCGTATCTACCGCTCGATCAAGTCCAGCGAATCATCGTCGCTGAAGACCGAACGCGTATGGATGGGGCCTTGCATGCGTTGCTTCAGGCGCGAGCACCCTATGATGAAGAATTTCGCATCTTGCGAGCAAACGACGGCGCGCCGCGCGTGATTCATACCGTGGCCAGCTTGGTCTGCGATACCGATGGGACTCCTTTCAAGGCAGCCGGTGTGATCCAAGACATTACCGAGCGGAAACGCGCGGAAGAGCAAACCAAAGATGCGTTGAACTACCTTCGCACGATGATGGAAAGGTCTCCCTTCGGCATCGTTGCGGTTAAGGCCCGCGGTGATGTTGTTGCCGCCAATGAGGCAGTGGCCAGGATGGTGGGCGGCACGGTCGAGCAGTTATTGAAACAGAACGTCCTGCAGCTGGAAGCGTGGAAGAAGTATGGGCTCCGTCTCGCCGCGGAAGAAGCACTTGCCAAAAACGAAGAGCGGCAACTGGAAACTTACTACATTAGCACCTTCGGAAAGGCGCTGTGGCTTTCAATCCGCTTCGTACCATTCGAACATGGCGGGGAGCCTCACTTGCTGGCGATGCTGGAAGACACCACCGAGCGCAATCGAGCGGAGGAAGAACTGCGGAATAGCGAAAAACGTTACCGCCTGCTCGTGGAATGCTCCCCCACGGGCATCTTGATCCACAGCGAGGGCAAGGTCGTCTATGCCAATCCGGCATTCACCCGGCTGGTGGGCGCGGCCAGCCCCGAAGAATTAAATGGCCGGGATGTAATGGATTTTGTCCACCCCGACTTTCGGGCAGTTGTGCTCGAGCGGACGCGGTCCGTGCAGGCTAGCGCTCGAACCGCTCCCTTGCTCGAGGAGAAATTCCTCCGGGTGGATGGGTCCCCAGTGGACGTGGAAGTGATTGGGGTTCCTTTTGTTTATAAGAACAAACCCGCGGTGCAAGTGATTGTCAATGACATCACGGAACGCAAACGGACGGAGGCGACCTTGCGGGAAAACGAGGCGCGATATCGCCTCCTTTTCGAAAACAATCCACAACCGATGTGGGTCTATGACCTGGAGACGCTGGCCTTCGTTACCGTAAACGAAGCGGCCATTCGCCACTACGGCTACTCGCGCGAGGAATTCCTGGCCATGACGATCAAGGACATCCGGCCGGCCGAGGATATTCCAGCGCTGCTGGCGGACGTGGCGAATTTGCCACAGGGTCCTCGCCAAGCCCACCTGTGGCGTCACCAGAAAAAGGATGGCACCATAATCGTGGTAGAGATCAGGTCGCATTCCATCCCCTTCGCCGACCGGCCGGCACGCCTGGTCCTGGCGACGGATATCACCGAGCGCCAACGAGCGGAAGAAGCGCTGAAAGAAAGCGAAGAAAAATTCCGCGGGCTTTACCTGCAGTCCCCCATCGGAGTCGAAGTGTACGATGCGGAGGGACGGCTCGTGGACGCGAATCCGGCCTGCCTGGAGATCTTTGGTGTGTCGGATTTGCAACATGTCAAGGGGTTCAATTTATTTGACGATCCGAATATCCCCGCCTCAGCCAAAGAAGAACTGCGCAGGGATCAAGTGGTGCGGTATGAAGCTGCCTTTGATTTTGAGAAAGTCAAGCGGAAGTCTCTATATCCAACTTCAAGGTCGGGATTGGCCTATTTAAGTGTTGTCGCCGTCGGATTGATGACAGAAGGCCAAATTCGCGGGTATCTAATTCAAATGCAGGACATCACCGGGCGCAGGCAAACTGAACTCGCTTTGAGGGAGCGAAACCGGTTTGTCGACGCCGTGTTGGAAAATTCCCCTATCGGATTTGCCGTAAACACTATCCATGACGGAAAAAGTGTTTTTGGGAGCAGCAAATTCTACGATATTTATGGAATCCCCCGGGGGAAGACGATTTCCGTCGATGAGTTTTTCGAGACGGTCTATCGCGACCCGGACTTCCGCGCTCAGATCCGCCAACGGATCACGACGGATATTGCCAGTGGCGATCCCTCGCGAATGCGTTGGGAAAACATTCCCATTACGACCAGCGCGGGGGAGCATAAAGTAGTTTCTGCCAGCAATATTCCTCTCTTCGATCAAGACCTGATGGTCTCCACAGTGCAAGACGTTACAAAACGTTTCCGGGCGGAGGAAGAGATTCGGCGGCTGAACGAAGAACTGGAACAGCGAGTGGCGGAGCGCACGGCGCAACTGGAAGCCGCCAATAAAGAGCTGGAAGCCTTCAGCTATTCGGTATCGCACGATCTGCGCGCCCCCTTGCGCGCCATCGATGGCTATACGCGCATGCTCGTGGAGGATTACGAGAAATTCCTGGACGCGGACGGCCAGCGCATCTGCGGGGTCGTATGCGACGAAACCCGGAAGATGGGCCAATTGATTGACGACCTGTTGGCCTTCTCCCGGTTGGGGAGGCTGCAAATGCAGGCTTCTCCAATTGACATGGGTGGCCTGGCCCACTCGGTTTTTCGTGAATTGACTTCGCCTCTCGAACGAAAGCGGATTAGTTTTCAGGTGGAATCCTTGCCTCAGGCCTGGGTTGATCCGCATCTCATCCATCAGGTTTGGACAAACCTGCTTTCCAATGCCCTCAAATTCTCTTCCCTTCGTGAGCACGCTTCCATTAAAGTACACGGCAGAGCGGAAGGCAGTGAGAATATCTATTCGGTAACGGATAACGGCGCCGGTTTCGACATGGAGTATGCTCCTAAACTCTTTGGAGTATTCCAGCGCCTCCACGGCGAACGGGAATTTAAAGGGACCGGCGTCGGCCTCGCTATTGTTCAGCGGATTATTCGCCGCCACGGCGGACGTGTTTGGGCGGAAGGCCAAGTAAACCAGGGCGCAACCTTTTATTTTGCTCTCCCACGGAAAGGAAATGAATCATGAATCATTTGGGCGCAGTGGATATTTTGCTGGTGGAAGATAATCCGCGCGATATCGAGTTGACCACTCGCGCCCTCACGAAACGCAACCTGGCCAACCGGCTTTTCGTGGTGGAGGATGGCGCCGAGGCGCTGGATTTCCTGTTATGCCGCGGCAAGTATGGGCAACGGGAGATTTCCCAGACGCCAAAGCTGGTGCTGCTCGATTTGAAATTGCCCAAAGTGGACGGCCTGGAGGTGCTCCGGGCCATCAAAACCGATGAACGAATCAGCCAGACTCCCGTGGTAGTACTGACTTCTTCACGGGAAGATCCCGATATCCAGGCTGCCTATAAGCTCGGCGCAAATAGCTACGTCGTAAAACCGGTGGATTTCGCGGAATTTCTGGAGTCGCTTAGAAATCTTGGTTTTTATTGGTTGCTGGTGAACCAGACGCCCCGATGAGAATTGTCCCCTTCAAGGCGAATTTAATGAGACTCTTTGCATGAAGCCGATATTTTGAAAATTTTTATTATCAATAGATCTTTGGAGCGACGACGTCCGTTAAACAGAAGGCAGGGTAGTCCTCTGGTCTGCCAGTTCCAGCTTGTTCGGCAGATCGGAGGGCTGCTCCTGGAGTATCGTTGAAGTGGGAACCGCACTCCAAAGGAGTGCAGGAAGGTTAGCATGGCCTCCACCTATTTGGCGCTCCATTGTCATCTGATCTTCAGCACAAAGGATCGTTTTCCCCTCATTGAACGGAACTGGCGTGATCGTCTTCATGCATACAGGGGAGGAATTTTGCATAAAATGGATGTTGTTCCTGAATCCCTTGGTGGCGTTGCGGATCATGTCCATATTTTGGCGGGTTTCCGCGCCACTCGGACCATCGCGGATATGGTTCATGATTTGAAACGAGGTTCTTCCGTTTGGGTTCATGATGAATTACATCACTCGAAATTTGCCTGGCAAACCGGTTATGCCGCATTGACCGTCAGCCCCTCGCAAATAGAGGCCGTAAAAAAATACATTAAGAATCAAGAAGAGCATCATCGGCATCGGACTTTTCAGGAAGAATATCGGGAGATTTTGGAAGGTGCAGGCATTCAATACGACGAGAGATATATTTGGAGATGATCTCCCGCACCCGTTCCGGGTGCAGCAGAGGTGAAAACGGATCGAGACCTATGGTGCGCGGCATGAAACGTCGCGCACCACAGGCTAATCTCCCCAATCGCTTCGCGGTAGCCAAAGGCAGCATCAGCCTAATATTGTTGTAACTCCAGTGGCTGGCAGGGAGCTAGTTCCACTGAAGAGTGGGTTTATAAATGGGCTCTTATGATTGTTGAGAATGAGGAATCCTATGGATGAGACTCTGCGTATCTTGATTGTAGAGGACCTGCCCACAGACGCTGAATTGGCGCAGCGGGAAATTAGGAAGACGTTTAAGTCCTGCGAATTCCGAGTGGTGGACACTCGGGAGGATTTCCTGGAAGCGCTCGAACAATTCCAGCCTGATTTAATTGTTTCGGATTACCGGATGCCCCGGTTCGATGGTCTGACTGCGTTGAAGCTGGCCTTGGAACTTGCACCTCTCACGCCAATGATCATTTTGACCAGCGCAATAAATGAAGACACGGCGGTGGAGTGCATGAAAGCCGGCGCTGCCGATTATGTCATCAAAGAGCACATCAAGCGGCTGGGTCAGGCAATCATCCGAGCGCTTGAGGAGAGACAACTGCGAGAGCAGCGCCGCCAGGTGGACGAAGATTTGCGCGCCAGCGAGGAGCGTTATCGCCATCTCGTCGAATCCTCGAATGACTGGGTATGGGAAGTGGATCAAGACGCGGTTTACACCTATGCGGGCCCGCAATGCCGCGAGTTGCTGGGGTATGAACCGGAAGAAATTGTCGGCAAGACCCCATTCGATTTGATGCTGCCGGAGGAGGCCCAACGCGTGTCTTCGGTTTTCGGTCCGATTTCGGCGCGGCGGGAATCTTTCCGGGGATTGGAAAACCTCAATCTGCGCAAAGATGGCCGGATGGTGGTTTTAGAAACCAATGGAGCTCCAGTCTTTGATGAACAGGGTGGCTTCCGAGGCTATCGCGGAATGGACCGCGACATCACGGAGCGTAAAAAAGCAGAGGAAGCATTGCGGAAGAGCGAAGAAAAATACCGCGGCATTTTTGAGAACGTGCAAGATGTGTACTATGAAACATTTTTCGACGGCACAATTATTGAGGTCAGTCCTTCCATTGAAGCGGTTTCGAAGGGACAGTATCGCCCGAAGGATCTGATCGGGAAGTCGATACTCGATTTTTATTCGGATAGCGTTGAGAGGCAGTCTCTCTTATCGGCATTAGAGGAGCGAGGGAGTGTTACAGATTATGAAGTTACTCTGAAGAACCGCGATGGCTCATTGGTCCCTTGCTCCATCTCATCGAAGATTTGGCCCGATGCTCAAGGCAAACCAATTAAGATGATTGGCAGCCTGCGCGACATCACCGCGCGCAAGCAGGCCGACGAGGAAAAGAAAAAGCTGGAAGCTCAACTCATTCAAGCGCAGAAGTTGGAAGCTTTGGGAACGTTGGCGGGTGGAATTGCCCATGACTTCAATAATATATTGGGCGCTATTATTGGTTATGCGGAATTGTCGCAGCTATCCCTTTCTGAGACGGATGAACTCCATGCTTACCAAAGTCAAATTTTGACGGCGGGCCAACGGGCCAAAGAACTCGTACAGCAGATTTTGACGGTAGCCCGGCCTCACGAACATGTCAAAGTCCCGGTCGAAGTCCATCTCATAGCCAAGGAAGTCGTCCGTCTGATGTCCCAAGTGGTTCCCTCCACCGTCGTAATAAAATATTCGATTGATTCCCAAGCCGGGACAGTGCTGGCGGACCCTGCTCAATTGCACCAGGTGCTCATGAACCTTTGCGCTAATGCGGCCCATGCCATGAGGCAGCAGTCTAATGGGGTATTGGACATCCAGCTGGAGCCGCATATTCTTGATGAAGAATCCCCTCTTTTTCTGGGCAATCTCCCTCCCGGCGAATACGTGCGACTGCAAGTCATCGACAACGGGCATGGCATGGACTCGAAGACCATGGATCGAATATTCGATCCATATTTTACGACCAAGAAAAAAGGGGAGGGGACTGGACTTGGACTGGCGGTCGTGCGTGGAATTGTCACGAATCACGGAGGCGCCATTCATGTAAAAAGCGAAATCGGCAAAGGAAGTGTTTTCCAGATCTACTTGCCCAGGATCAGTTCTCCTAAGTCTTCTAAAAAGGAAAAAGTGGAAAAGCATCTGAGGGGGGATGAAAGAATCCTGCTGGTTGACGATGAAAGCCAGCTAGTCAATATAGGCAGATCGATGCTCCAGCGTCTGGGCTATAAGGTCACGGCCACCAACAGCAGCGCTGAAGCTTTGGAGATTTTTCTGGCTCGTCCTCACGATTTTGACCTGGTGCTGACGGATCAGACCATGCCGGACATCACGGGAATTCATCTGGCGGAAGAGATTCTGTCAGTCCGGTCCGATATTCCCATTGTCCTTAACACCGGATTCAGCGATCAAATCGATCCGGAACAAGCCAAACAAATCGGAATCAGCGAATTCCTGGAGAAACCCTTTACGGCGGCAATCCTCAGCGCAGCCTTGCGCCGCGCCCTTGAAAAGAAAAAAGAGGAAGGCAAAAAATAATGGCCAAAATTCTCATCGTGGATGATGACCCTTATAGCTGCTCGCTGTTTCGTGCGCTGTGTAAAACGAAGGGGCATGAGGCTACGGTAACATCCACACGGGACGCGGGGCTGAGGGAAGTATCCGCCAACCCTTACGACTTGGTGATGCTGGATGTCCACTTGCCGGACGGAAACGGCTTGGATGCCCTGTCCCAATTCCGAGCGGCGGAATCCTCCCCCACCGTGATTATTTTGACCGCCCAGGGAGATCCCAATGGCGCTGAACTCGCCATCAAATCCGGCGCTTGGGATTATTTGCATAAACCGATCCCACTTCAAGAAGTGGCTCTTTCTCTGACCCGCGCCCTGGAACATCGCGAGATCGAACAGAGCCACAAACGTTCCCTGTTTTTGAAGCGTGGGGATTTGGTTGGAGACAGCCAAAAAATGCTGGCATGTCTTGAACTGGTGGCCAGAGCGGCCGATAGCGATATGAATGTCCTGGTTTGCGGAGAGACGGGCACGGGCAAGGAAGTGGTGGCATCCATCATCCATAAGAACAGCCATCGTTCTGGAAAACCCTTTGTGGTGGTCGATTGTTCGTCTTTGCCCGAAAACCTGGTGGAAAGCACCTTGTTCGGACACGTCAAGGGCGCCTTCACCGGCGCGGTGGAAGACCAAATCGGGCTGGTCAAGAAGGCGGATGGTGGCACGCTTTTCCTCGATGAGGTGGGAGAGCTGCCTCCCTCCATGCAGAAAAACCTCTTGCGCGTGCTGCAGGAGCGCACCTTCCGGCCGGTGGGTTCCACCCGGGAGGTGGCGAGTAATTTCAGATTGATTGCCGCCACCAACCGCTATCTGGATCGAATGGTGAGCGCGGAGAAATTCCGGGAAGACCTCCTGTTCCGCATCAAGACGATCCAAATCGATTTGCCTCCGCTGCGGGACCGCAAAGAAGACTGCTATCCGTTGACCGTTCATTTCATGAAATCGCTCCATGACTGTTACGGCCACGGGCTTAAGGGGATTGGCCCCGATTTCTTGGATGCCATTCAGAATTATCCCTGGCCGGGAAATGTCCGTGAACTCAAAAGCGCCATTGAATACTCCTATCTTGCCGCGAGCCATTATCCCACTCTGGTGCCTAATCACCTTCCACCCACAATCCGGATTTCACTCAAAAAAGGATCCCTGGCCGAAATCGAAATCAAAGGTGAACGGCATGACGTTAGTTTTGAGATGCCACTCTTGATGGATGAATTCTGGCGGCAAATGGAGCAGGAATATCTTTTTGCCTTAGTGAAACACTCCAAAGGAAAGATTGATGAGGCGATACAGACGTCTGGACTTTCTCGTGCCCGGCTTTATGGGTTATTTAAGAAAAACAACATCTCATTGAAAAAGACCGGGCAAAAACTCGCCAGTGCCAAGAAATGAGTCTCATTTATTAGACTTTATGTTTATAATATATTATTATATTTTATGTAATTGAAATAAAATAATTTATTATTATAGAACACATTTTCTCTATGCTCAGTTCCATCTATTCAAAAAGCAAGTCCAATTTTTAAGATTTTCTTTGCCCTCCGTTTTCTTCATCGATAAACTATTCAATATCATATTGTTTCCACCCCCAATTTCGCCACGCTTAGTATTTCTTTGGATGAGAAAAAATCTTATTTTCTGAGACATCCTTCCCTCATTCCGTACGTCCATTCCTCTGAATCAAAGCCTCAACTAATAGATAATTATAATACTTATAAAAATTAACCAACGATGGACCTTTAATTGAATGTATGTGCCTGACTGCCTGGAAGGGGAAGAAAGAACTAGGAGAAGAAAAATGCATTGGCTTTTTTATTCACCCCAAGATGATCCAATTACCCGATCCACTCAAGAATTACTCGAAGAGCATGTCTCGGGGGACAGCCTTGTGCGAGTTGTCGGCATTGAAAACCTTGAGAGCTATTTCCGACGCCCGCAAAAATCCCCCTCTCATGTGATTTTAATCATCAATACCATGGGAGATTTCCTTGCCCTCAGCAAATATAAAAACATCATCACCGATATGAAGTGCCTGATTGGACTGACAAATCGTCAGGACAAAGTACTTACAGACAATGCATTTGAGTTTCTCCCGCGCTTTATCGCCTATCTGCCGGGAGATTCCGGTTTTCTCGAAATGGTATTGCATAAGATCACCGGGGGCGGGAAAACAAACCAGCAATTATCGCAGCGGAAGGAAACAACCAGAAAGCCCATCGTTTGGGATTGGGGAATGGATGCCGAGAGGACTCGCCAACAGGAAGTTCCCGATTCCGTGGGAGAAACCTCGGCATGATATGCCAGTCTGGGTGTTAAACAATATCTAAATTGAAAATGGAGGTAGCAAAATGCCTAAGCTGAGTCTTAGCAAATTTATCCTTGGGGTAACTGGAACTAATAAACTTCTAAATGAGGCGTATGAAAAACTGGATTACTTGAACAAGATTCCGACGCCGGTGATGGCGGTGGATAAAGAAATGCGCGTCCGGTATATGAATGAAGCCGGAGCCCAGGCTCTTGGGAGAACACAGTCGAGTTGCGTGGGCCAAAAATGCAGCGAATTATTTAAGACGACTCATTGCGGAACTTCTGAATGCCGGGTGGCGAAGGCTATTCAAGACAATTCCATTCATACGGCCGATACAATCGCCAGTCTGCCGTCGGGAAAACTGCCGATCCGATACACGGGCGCACCGCTCAAAGATGCCTCCGGTAACATAGTCGGAGGCCTTGAATATGTTGTAAGCATTGCAAAAGAGGTGGAAATAACCAACGAGTTGCGCCGGCTCGCCGCCGCCGCGGTTGCTGGACAGCTCTCCACCCGCGCGAATTCCGAGTCCTTTGATGGGAATTACCGGCAGATCATCGATGGCGTCAACGAAATGGTCGGGGCCTTCGCTAAACCGATTGAGGATGCATTGGCAGTCCTTCGAAAATTGGCAAAAAAGGACCTGGCCAGCCGCATGGATGGCGAATATAAAGGCGACTTTGCCGAAATAAAAAAAGCCGTAAACGATGCGGTTCAAAATCTGGATGAGGCTCTTACACAGGTGACCAATGGCGCGGAGCAAGTTGCATCGGCCGCCGGCCAGATCAGTTCCGGCGCCCAAAGTCTCTCCTCCGGAGCTTCCCAACAGGCAGCTTCTTTGGAAGAGACCGCAAGCAGTCTGCAGGAGCTCTCCTCCATGGCTTCCCAGAATGCGGCCAATGCCCGCGAAGCCAAAGCCATGGCGGATTCCACCGCCAGCGCCACGGAACAAGGGACCCTGGTGATGCGGGAGTTGAATGAATCGATCGTCAAGATCAAGGCCTCATCGGATGCGACGGCCAAAATCGTCAAGACCATCGACGAGATTGCCTTCCAGACCAACCTGCTGGCCTTGAATGCCGCCGTGGAAGCGGCCCGGGCGGGAGACGCGGGGAAGGGATTCGCGGTGGTGGCGGAAGAAGTCAGGAACCTCGCCATTCGTAGCGCCGAAGCCGCCAAGAATACGGCCAATCTGATCGAAGAGTCCGTCAAGAACGCCGAAGTGGGCGTCAGCACAAATCAAAAGATGCTGGCGGGGCTGGGTAATATCAGCGGACAGGTGAAGAAGGTTGGCGAAGTCATGGCGGAAATCGCCGCCGCTTCCGAGCAGCAAAAAGATGGGGTCAACCAGATCAACAAGGCGATTGGCCAAATGAACGAAGTGGTTCAGCAGGTGGCGGCTAATGCGGAGGAATCGGCGAGCGCCGCGGAAGAGCTATCCAGCCAGTCCACGGAAATGATGAGCATGGTGGAGAGCTTCAGCTTGAGCTCGAGTAGAACTCAAAAAAGGGTCCAGCCCCCCGCGACTATGAAAGCCGGCACCCGCTCCCTGCCTCAGAGACTCAAAAATCCTGGAAACGGGCACAAAAAGCTTCTCCCGGAGACTACGATCCCCTTTCACGAAGACGAGTCTGCATTGTCTGAATTCTAAACCGCCTATCCAAGTAAGGGCCCCTGTTTCCGCGGGGCCCGACAAATCTGAGAGGAACCATGAATCTGGCAACTGAAAACACGTCTAACATGCAATCTGGTGCGGCCAAGTCCACTTACGGCGGGAGATTTCTGACTTTCTTCCTATCCAACGAGGAATATGGATTTGAAATTCTCAAGGTGCAGGAGATCATTGGTTTTCAATCCATCACCCCGGTCCCACGCGCTCCCGAATTCATCCGGGGCATAGTTAATCTGCGCGGAAAGATAATCCCAATTTTGGACTTGCGCACAAAATTAGGGATGCCTCCGGTTGAACCCACCAGCGAAACTTGCATCATTGTCATCCGAGTGAATTCAATCGAGATGGGGATCCTGGTCGACAAGGTATCTGAGGTGGTGGAGATTCAGGGTGGAAACATCGAACCGGTCCCCCACTTCGGAAATGGAATTGACACCAATTTCATTCTTGGCCTTGGGAAGAGTCAAGGCAAAGTGAAAATCCTTATTAATGTCGAAGAAATCTTATCCACGGATGAAATTCGGGCGGCCCAATCCGCTGTTGTTAATTAGCGTCCATTTATAAAGTGAGAAAAATCGTTTTTGTAGGATGGGTTAGCGCGTGGTGACAGCGGTCACCCGCGCGTAACCCATCAGGCTCTGGATGCGGCTTCCCCGATGCGTTACGTCCGCCTGAGAATCGGCGGGCTAACGCATCCTACAAAAAAAGGGACTTTATACAAAGACTCTAATTAGAGCACTGGCAAGAGGATGATTTTGGAATTAGTAACTGAGGCCCTCTAATAAATAAGCCAAGCCGCCCCGGCGGCGGCAGCCAGCGCGGTCGAGGAGCTTGCGGGACAAACCACGGAAATGATGAGCATGGTGGAGAGTTTCAGCTTGAGCTCGAGCAAAACTCAAAAAAGGATCCAGCCCACGGTGGCTTTGAAAGCCGGCAATCGCTCCCTGCCGCAGAGACTCAAAAATCCTGGCAATGGGCACAAAAAGCTTCTCCCGGAGGCTGTGATCCCATTACACGAAGACGAGTCCGCCTTGTCTGAATTTTAGGCGGCTGTCTTACAGGCGGCTAGCCAGTTCAGGAAGGCCGCTTGAACCTTCAGCCAAACGGAATGCTAACGACTAATGGAGAAATCAAGCAATGAACAAGGATGACATTAACAACTCCCCCTGGGTGATTGTTCGTCTTCGGGGAGAACTTTATGGTTTGTCAGGGGCGAGCGTCAGGGAGATGGTAAAAATTCCGAACATCGTCAAGGTCCCTCGATGTCCCGCTTATGTGAGAGGACTGATCAATCTGCGGGACTCGGTTCTCCCTCTTTACGATTTGAGGACCCGATTGGGACATAAGTCGATTCTCGACGAGAACCAAGCTCTCTTTCAAATGATCGAGGAACGGCGAAACGATCATTTGCGCTGGCTGGAGGAATTAAAAGCCTCCGTCAAGGAAGAGAGGGAATTCCGGCTTGGAACCAATCCGAGGGCTTGTGCCTTCGGGCGATGGTTTTACGCGTTTAAGACTAACAATCTTGTCTTTCGAAGTTTTTTGAACAAGTTCGAGCAGCCTCATGACCGAATTCATGCCTTGGGCAATAAGGTACAAGAATTGGTTGCAGCCTCCCGGCACGCGGAGGCTCTTCAATTGGTGGAGACAGCGGAAAATGGATGCCTAAAGGAAATGATAGAGCTGTTTTCCCGCTTCCGGGAGGAGTACGAGAAAGCCACCACCGAAATCGCCATGATCCTTCAGGTTCCCGGGAAACAAATTGCTGTTTCCGTGGATGAGGTAATCTCGGTCGAAAAATTCGACCCATCCACGGTGACTCCGCTAAGCGAAGCCACGATGGGGATGGGGATAAAGAGCGAAATGATCCCATTCACGACTCGGAGGGGGAAAACTTCCGAACTCGTCCTGTGTGTCGACACGGATCGAATTGCGGCGTAACTTGAACACCACTGGCTTGTGACCCGGATATGAGCGGCGTAGACATACTCGCTGTAAAAAAAAAAGGGTGAAGAGGCTGGCTTTTGCCGAACTATTATTCTGTAAATATATCGACGGCCGTTCCGATGATCGAAGCGAAACGGGAACAAACAGATGGATCAAGAAAATAAAAGCCTGCTCCCCTCGTCTTGCGAAGCGGGAAGAGGGCGGTCCGCGGTTGCGGACCGGGTGAGGAGCCGCTCGGGGAGCGGATCCACGGACCCCTCATCCACCGGCCTAACGGGCGGTTCCCCTCACCATCCGCCGCGGTGGAAGGGGAGAATCCTTTTCCTCCACCTTAAACACTCGCGGCCAATTCCTTTTGCCCATTTCATATCGCAATTTTATTTGCGTGTACTATTGACGGCGGGATTGATTTTTTTCATCAGCGTTCCTTCCTTTAGTCAAACCACGGACCCCAATCCGGAAGCAGACGCGGTTGGGCCGGTTTCGGCGGCCGCTCCGGATGGGTCCTTCCTCAAGCAAAAAATCGATTTGGGTAAGGAACAACTTTCCAAGTGGATGCTGGGGACCGGGTTGAGCGGTTTTGTCGATTTCAAATTTTCCGATCGGACGAATATCCCCCATGTCGCTAGCCTGGGGTATTTGGAAATCGACCTCTCCCGGGAATTCGGCAAAAATTTCCAGGCGGCGGGGTCCGTGGTCGCGGATCCGGAGAATGGTGTTTTCTTAAGCGTTGGCTTTGTGGATTATCACTTTTTTGGAGGGCTGATTGCCCCTCGTGGCCGGCTTTTCACGGAAAAGGGATTCCACCTCCAGGCGGGCCGGTTCGATGTTCCGTTCGGCAACGACTGGCAATATTACGCCACCAAAGACCGGAACACCATCTTTCCGGCTTTGACGACCGACATGATCATGGGCGGCGGATATAATGATTATGGGGGACGCGTCCTGGGAAATGCCATCGAATATAACTATACCGTTTATTGTCTTCGCGGCGTCGGCAAAGGCGCAGCCTATGGTGGAAGGTTTGGATTCACCCCTTTTAACAATCCCTACACCTTGAAGCGAAGAGAAGCGCAAACTTTAGAGATCGGTTTTTCGTTTCTCACCGATCGTCAGGACAACCGCAGATCTGGCTATTGGGCTTATGCGCTGGATGCGGAAAGCAAACTGGGACCCGTGCATACCCGGCTGGAATCCGTGAGACGGGATGACCGTGGCTTAATCCCGGGGGATCCCGGCATAATTTCATCTGGCGCCCATCTGACCCAATCCATTAAGCTTCCAATCCGGTTTCCGCTCTCTGTTACATGGCGGGCCGAACGCATGAAGCAGAGGCTGCTTGACGAGAACATGGCTTTAGACAATTCAGGGGGAAAACTGTTCGAGGTTGCGCCGCTTTCTTCCCCCTTGAATCGTCTGACCTTTGGGATCGGCTTTCCGCTTACGGATTTATTCCTTTTAAAAGTGGACTATATGCAATTTGTACATACGCCAACCGAGACTCTGGAAACCGGCGGATGGGGGAGGAGATCTGTCTATGGCCAATTGGTTTTCATGTTCTAAAACGGCCGGGTCTCTCTCTCTGGCCATGATCATTGCCGCTTCCTGGCTGGGCCTGGCACAGGAAGAAGAGACCCGGCGGATCATGCCTTTTGTGTCCGATCCCCGGATTTGTCTCTCTTGTCATAAGACGGCGGAAGATGCCGGATATCTGAAAAATCCCGCGGAGGCTTGTGCCACCTTCTGTAAGACTTGCCATAAGGACATGGGTCAGCATCACACGGTGGGAGTGGCACTTTCGAAACAGAAACCTCTTCCGGGGATTCGGCTGAATCAAAAACTGGCGGTCAATTGCGTCAGTTGCCACAACCTTCTGAGTTCGCGCTATGATAATAAGCCGTGGAAAGGTGAGAGCCTGTACGGGCGCTTTTTCCAGCGAGCTTCCCGTTATAAAACCTTCTACTTGCGAGTACGCAACCACCGGGGGGACCTCTGCCGGTGCTGCCATTAAGGAGTCCGCATGCAAATCACTCATCAGCGCCGCATAAAATTAATCGACCGGCGTTATCAAATCCGGCAGATGGCTTTTTTTGCCGGGCTGAATGCCTTGATGCTGCTGATTTTTAGTGGAATCATTTACTTGTTTCTCGACAGTGAAATTCAGGCCAATCTCTTTTCCGCCCATGTCACGTATCACAATATGCAGCGGATGCTATTTCCGATTGTGCTGACTCTTGGGTTCATCAATCTCGTGTTCTCCAGCCTCCTCTTGGGTATCTTCGTGGTTTTGGCGACACACAAAGTGGCCGGTCCCCTTTATCGTTTCAAGGCCGTCATGGAGGAAATCCAGCAAGGAAACCTGCGCCCGCATGCGGCCATTCGTGAAGACGATCAACTCCAGGAGTTTTCCCACTCCATTCGGCAAATGCTGGAGAGTTTGCGAAGCGACTGCGGAGCACTCAAGGAAAAATGCCGTGACTTGGATCAGTTGCTCACGGCAGAGGCGCCCGCGAAGGATGCCTTGCAGCCCTTGCGGGAAATGCGGCAAATATTAGAAAAATATCGAACCTGACGATCCTTTGAGGCCCCGTGTCGGATCGCGCGTTGCACCATGCAGGGGCCAGGTGGAGCGAGCACTCGGGTGCGCGCTCGCTCTGGGGACCGTGTTGACTCAGCAACGCGCGCCGGATCGTGTGTTCCACATGATGGCTTGAGTGAATGCTGCACTCCGCCTCAAATCTCACGATCCAAAACTCTGGCCAGGGGGCGCAACTGGTCCATCAGGGTTTGGAATTGGGCAGGGGTCAAGGATTGCGCCCCATCAGATAACGCGGTGCGGGGCGTTGGATGGATTTCTATAATTAGACCGTCGGCGCCGGCGGCTAAAGCGGCTTTGGCCATGGCGGGAACATAACGGCTGACTCCGGTGCCATGGCTCGGATCGACGATCACGGGAAGGTGGGAAACCTCTTTCAAAACAGGGACAGCGCTTAGGTCCAGTGTGTTACGGGTAAAACCGCGGTCGAGCGGATGCACTCCCCGCTCGCAGAGAATCACCTTGGAATTGTTATGATGGAGGATATATTCCGCGGCGAGCAGAAATTCGTCAATCGTGGCGCTGGGACCGCGTTTGAGCAGGACAGGATGTCCTGACCGGCCCGCCTCGATGAGCAGCGGAAAGTTCTGCATGTTGCGTGCGCCGATTTGCAAAATATCGACATGGCGAACCACCAGATCGACCAGGTCCGGCTGCATCACCTCGGAAATCGTCACCAGTCCGGTCTCTTCCCCGACCGCCTTCAAAATTTTCAATCCCTCTTCTTGCAAGCCTTGGAAAGCGTAAGGCGAGGAGCGAGGCTTAAAAGCTCCGCCTCTCAAAATTTTAGCGCCGGCCTGCCGAGCGGCTTTGGCCGAAGAGAGCATCTGATCATAGCTTTCCACGGAACAGGGTCCCGCCATGACTTGGATACGGGCCCCTCCGATGAGACAGCCTTTGGCCTCGACGATAGTATCGCCGGGGTGAAATTCCCGCGATGCCAGCTTATAGGATCGCGTGACGTGAGTCACATGATCGACACCCGGCAAAGATTGCAGCAATTGAGCCAGATCTTCGCGCAAGTCCGGCGGTATGGCGCTGGGAATGCCAATGGCCGTACGCTCTCCGCCAGGCATGGATAAAGCCTTCAATTGCCGATCTTCTATGGTTTGGACGACTTGTTGAATATCCTGTTCTGATGCCGCGACTGACATCACTACAATCATGGAGCAGTCTCCTTAGAAAATAGCGTGGATGGAGGCGGGGTGCCCAGCGTGAGTTTGCCAAACCCGCGCAGACGGCCTGAGGGCAGGCCGCCTCCATCATCCCATTTTCACCCGCTTGTTGTGCCAGCCACGCTGGCATGAGTGGCTCCTCTGAGCTGCTGCACTCAATATCACGGGAACGGGTTCAATCAAAAGTGACGCATCAAAGTGGGGAAAAGCGAAGCGGTTCTTTTTGGAAAGCGCGAACACGGCCACTGCATTCCATAATAGAGATTCTGCACGCTATATTTAATTCACCCTAACATGACCAGTTTCCATTCAACTGGGTGAGGAGAAATGATACACTGGCCCCCTCGGTTTGTCACCTTTTGAGGCCGATTGGATTCAATATAAATCGACTGATCTTTGGGTGATCATTCTCGGAGATCCATCGCTTTCGTGGAGGTGAACGAGCTCATGTTGAAAAAGATCCGACGTTTGGGATTGATTATAGGATTTTGCCTCTGGATAAATCCATGGCTGATGGCGGAAAACAAATCTGGTTGGGTGGATTTGCTGGATGGATTGACATTGCAGGGCTGGCAAGCCCGTCATGCCGCTGGAGCCAACGAGTGGCAGGCCGTTGCCGGCGTAAAATTAAATAATCAGGACCCGCATTTTTTTGAGCTAATTTCCGGGAAGGGGATTATTGTCAACGGAACCAAGGGAAACACGACGGATATTTTGACGGATGCAAAATTTGCTGATCTGCAGGCCCATATTGAATTTGCGGTCTCCAAAGGATCAAACTCCGGGGTCTATTTTCAGGGATTGTATGAAGTACAGATCTTCGACAGTTTCGAGAAGCACGAACTCTACTTTGGGGATTGTGGGGGAATTTATGCCCGTTGGATCGGCGAACAAAATGTGGGAGGCACGATCCCTCGGACCAATGCCAGCAAATCCCCGGGCGAATGGCAGACTTTTGACGTCTGGTTCAGGGCGCCCCGTTTTGATTCGAGCGGCAGGAAAATTGAAAATGCCCGGTTCCTGAAGGTTTTGCACAATGGCGTGCTCATCCATGAAAATGTTGAAGTGGAGGGCCCCACTCGAGCTTCCCTGGAAAATGCCGAAGCTCCAACAGGTCCCTTGTTGTTACAGGGAGATCATGGTCCGGTTGCCTTCCGTAATATTCGGATTCGGCCGCTCTCCAAGATAGAAGCAGGCCCGGACCGGCGGGATTCCAAATTCGCGGGATTGGCTCACATCGCCATCCAAACGGGGGATTTGGAAAAAACGTTGCAGTTTTATGCCACACATCTGGGGTTTGAAGTCGTATACAAACAATCCCTCGGGGAGCCGGGAAGCCTTACTCAGATCGCGTTGGTCCGGCAAGGGAGTTGTATCCTGGAGTTGGTCCAGCGCCCCAAAGCGGAAGACAATAAAATAAACACTGTCGGAACGATCGCTCATTTTGCCTTGGAAGTGAAGGACATTGAAAAAGTCGTGGCGGATCTTAAATCTCAGGGGATCACCTTTGATCGTGAGATTTTCACCAGGCCCAATCTGTTTGATGGAATTCGCGGTGCGTTTCTGAAAGGGCCCAGCGGAGAAAGCATCGAGCTGTTCGAGTACATGAACCGGTAACTATGCGCCAAAGGCATGGATGATTCAGTTTATGAATGGATCAGTTTGTGGTTTGATCAGTTCGAAGAGCGCGGCGGATCCGGGATTTCCAATTCCGTCCCGATTCTCTCAAGTTTCGGAAGTTGGCAATTTGGAGTTGCTTATTGAGCCTCCCCATCGGCTGATGGGAATCATTTGGGATGGTATCCCGATTGGCGGGTCGTGCTTGGGCAAGCGGGCACATCCGGGTGTAATTCAAAGTGCGACAGGATAGAGAGTATGCCAATGGATGGAATGCGCGGGAGGGCGAGCCTCCCGGCGAGCCATCCATGTGGACCATCTACCCAGCCCGGTTCGGCAGGCGGAGTCCGCCTTGGCGGGAGCCTCACCCTCCCGGCAATTGCTCAGATCAACCGATCAACGCGACTTGGTTCATCCTGTCGCACTTTGAATTACACCCGGCACATCCCGCTCAAAAGTCGAAGAGGGTCTCATTTTTAGGTTCAGCTTTTTTATGCTTCAGTTGCATTGAATTCACTCTTATTTTTTGGGGTTTGCCATGAATTCATTAAAAGCGCGAGAACTCGTGGAAAGATATTTCGCCTCCCCTCAAGAACAGGCTGCGATTGTGGGATCGGGGCTCATTGCTCTTGACGTAGTGGTCAATGACGCCAATCCGCTTCATCCCCTTCTTCAAACGGGCGGTTCTTGCGGCAACCTGCTCTGCATTTTGGCCTTTTGGGGTTGGCAGGCTTTTCCCTTGGCCCGCTTCAATCGGCAAAAAGCGGCTCAACATGTGATGGAGGATTTTCGACGCTGGGGAGTCAGAACGGATCATGCCTTCCTGGAGCCCGTCGTAGATGCCCCCCTGGTAGTTCATTCCATCAGCCACAATAGCGCGGGGGATTCGTTCCACCGATTTTCGTGGAATTGTCCATCTTGCGGCGGTTGGCTTCCGGCCTATCAGCCATTGACTCTGGCGGTCACTCATCTGCTCCTGAAAAAGATCCCCCCACCGCAGGTTTTTTTCCTGGATCGCGTTTCGCCGGCGAATTTATTACTGGCACGGGAGTTTCGAAACATGGGGGCATTGATCGTGTTCGAGCCGACCGGCGTCGGAGATTCGAGGCTTTTTTTGGAAGCGCTGGAATTGACCCATTTGTTGAAATACTCCCATGAACGAATGCGCAAAGTGCGCGAAATTCAGGAAGTGACTGCCCCTTTGTTGGAAATTGAGACTCTCGGAAGGGAAGGATTGCGCTACCGGAGCCGTCTGCCGCTTTTTGCGGATCATGCCTGGCACCGGTTGGAAAGCTTTTCGGTGTCTCGGGTCAAAGATGCCGCCGGCGCGGGAGATTGGTGTACCGCCGCGTTAATCCATGGGATTGGCTTTAACGGAGTTTCCGGACTCAACGAGTTGGAGGAGGAGGAGTGGAGGGACCTTCTCTATTTTGCCCAAGCGCTTTCGGCCTGGAACTGCGGCTTCGAGGGAGCGCGCGGCGGCATGTATTCGCAAGATCGCGAAACCATTCAAAAGAGCCTGATCGACATTCTCTCCGGCACGGCTCCCCTGCTCGAAAAGCAGATGGAAGTGGCAGATGAAGTCAAACAGCTCTTCCATCAAGTTTGTCCTCATTGCCGGGATAAATCCCAACCAGGATAGCTGATTTAAGTCATGGCTTTGCGCCGCAGTTTGTTTTAGGCCCCTTTTAATTGAATCCTCTTGCAGCAAATTGCTGGCAAAAAAATTCCAAATTTGCTGAGATTAAGGTAGTGTTGCATTTACGATTGGTGGGCATGAATTTGGATCTGGCATGAAGTGAGTGAATGCTTTAAAGGAATTCACTATCGCTCGCAAGGAAACTCTGGCTATCGATGCCGGGAAGGGCATGCGCAGCGCTGGGGAATCCTCCTTGCGCATGGGGGCACGCCCGTTCGGCCTGGTTGCCGCACTCTGCATGGATTGGAAGTCCGGGCACCAACGGAAGGTATTAATTATCATGAAACCTGCACTTATAGGCAGTTCGCTCTTGTTTCGTAGAATCCCGACAGCCGCGGTAGCCCCGGCAGTCATGTTGGCGGCGATGTTTTTTTTCTCCGCTCCGGCCATGGGCCAGATTACGGTTAAAATGGCCACCTTGGTTCCAAGTGGATCCTCGTGGCACCTGATTCTGCAAGAGGCTGCCGACAAGTGGAAGAAGATCTCTAATGGCCGGGTAGTTGTGAACATTTATTCCGGCGGTGTCGCCGGCGACGATCCCGACGTCGTCCGCAAGATGAAGCTCGGCACCCTGCACGCCGGCGTCCTCACGGCGGTTGGGGTAGCCGAAATCGACAAGTCCGTTTATGCGCTGGGCATTCCCATGATGTACGCCTCTTACGATGAGGTATACAGCGTCCTCGAGAAAATGCGCCCCACACTGGAGGCTAATCTCCTGAAGCAGGGTTTCGTGGTGCTGAATTGGGCCGAGGGGGGCTGGGTTCACTATTTCAGCCAGAAACCCGTTGCCACTCCCGATGACCTGAAAAAGCTGAAGCTCTTTGCCTGGGCCGGCGACCCCGATTCGGTTGAGATCATGAAAGCCATTGGCTTCAATCCCGTGCCTCTGCCATCGACCGAAATCGCCACCGCCTTGCAGACGGGACTTGTCAATGCCGTCCCGGTTCCCCCTCAGGTTGCGGTTCTCACCCAATATTACAGCTATGCCAAGAATATGACCGATCTGAACTGGGAGCTTCTGCTGGGCGCCACAGTCATCGATCGGCGTGTTTGGGAGCGGATTCCCGCCGATCTCCATGCCTCCTTTCTGGAAGTGATGAAGGAGTCGGGCAAAAAGTTGAGAGATGAGATCCGCAAAGCGGACGAGTCCGCGGTGCAGGCCATGAAGAAGCGCGGGTTGAACGTCGTTCCCGTCGATGCCAAAGCGCGCGAAGCCTGGATCAAGGTGGCCGAGAGTGTATATCCAAGAATTCGCGGCCGGATTGTGCCAGCCACTGCTTTTGACGAAGCGGTAAAGTACCGTGATGAGTACCGCCAACGCTCGATGAAGTGATATGAAACTCAGTGCCGTCACCCATCAATTCGAACAAGTGCCGCTTGTGGGTGCGCTCGTTTTGGCTGCTCTTCTTCCTCTTATCGATGCGATTGGGCGTCCGCTAGGCGGTTTCCATATTCCCGGTTCGGCCGCCTATGTGCAGCAATCGACTCTCTGGCTGGCCTTTCTGGGCGGGCTCATCGCCACGCGGGAAGGGAAGCATCTCACCTTGTCCACCTCGGAGCTTTTGGGGGAGGGAGGCGCCCGCCGAGTGGCGCGTGCGTTCTCGTGCGCCGTCGCGGCCGCGACGGTCGCCGTGCTGGCTTATGGAAGTGCGGCCCTGGTGGCCGTGAACCGGGAGAGCGGCAAGGTTCTTCCTATCGGACTGCCCGAATGGTGGAGCGAATGCATCATGCCAGTGTCGCTGGCCCTAATGGCTGTCCGGTTCGTGGGGCAGGCCTCCTTGCGCTGGCGGGATAGGCTCTTAGCGCTGGCCGCGGTGGCGGGAGTTTTTGCGCTGGGCCTGCTCCCCGCGGAAGCCGTGGCCCGAACGTGGCCATTGGCACTGGCCGTCATCGCCGGCGCACTGCTGGGCGCCCCGGTGTTCGTGGCCATGGGGGGCGTGGCTTTGGTTCTTTTCTTTCGCGATGGCACGCCGGTTTCGGCTGTCCCGGCTGAAGTCTATCGGCTCATTAACTCGCCGACACTCCCCGCTATTCCCCTCCTGACCGCCTGCGGATATGTGCTGGCAGAGAGCCAAGCCTCTACCCGCCTTGTCCGATTCTTCAACGCGCTGTTCGGCTGGATGCCTGGGGGGATAGCCGTAATGGTTGCCGCGGTTTGTGCCCTCTTCACCACTTTTACGGGCGGTTCGGGTGTCACCATCATCGCTTTGGGCGGGCTGGTCTATCCCATCCTGAGAAAAGCCGGATACTCCGAAGGGTTTTCCCTGGGGCTGGTCACTGCTTCGGGCAGTCTGGGGCTGCTTTTCCCGCCCAGCCTGCCTGTGATCCTCTACAGCGTCGTAGCCAGCGCCCGCGACATGAGCGCGCCCGCGGATTCCCTCTATCTTGCGGGATTATTGCCGGGATTGCTGCTCGTGATTCTGGTGGCCGCTTATGGGATTTTTGTCGGGGGAAGAATCAAGTCGGGCCGCCAGACGTTCCATTGGAAGGAAGCGATTGGCGCGAGTTGGGAGGCCAAATGGGAACTGGCTTTGCCGCTTTTGATCCTCGGATTATTCGGCAGCGGGCTAACTTCCATGGTGGAGACGGCCGCCGCGGCTTTTGCCTATTCAGTCGTCGTCGAGTGCTTCATTACCCGCGATATCGCGTTCTGGCGCGGCTTGCCGGGTGTGATCCTCCGCTCCGCATCGCTCATGGGCGCCGTACTCATCCTGCTGAGCATCGCCATGGGATTGACTAGCTATCTAGTCGATGTACAGATTCCCGCAGTCCTGATGGCCTGGGTGACGACTCATATCCACTCGCCCGTGGTGTTCCTGCTGGTGCTGAATCTGCTGCTGCTCCTGCTCGGCAGCGTGCTGGAGATTTATTCAGCCATCATTATCTTGGCGCCCCTCATCGTGCCAATGGGCGCTGCTTTCGGGATCAATCCCATCCACCTGGGAGTGATTTTTCTCGCCAACCTCGAATTGGGCTTCCTCTTTCCTCCCATGGGGCTCAACCTTTTCCTGTCGTCCTCCCGCTTTGGCGCCCCATTGCCCCAGCTTTATCGGCACGCGATCCCATTTCTCATCATTCTTGGCATCGGCGTGCTCTTGATCACCTACATCCCGGCCATGTCGCTGGAGCTTCCCAAGCTTCTGGGCCGCTGACACACCGGGGCGAGATGAGCTTTGCTGGTATGTCACGGCTTTTGTACTGACGTCCTGATCACTCGCTTGCGCTTCGTGCTTTCACAGTTTGGCCGAGTTGCCAAGATTGGCGGGAAGCGCGAAGTGATAACGAGCGATCAGCCCGGGTGCTTTCTCTTGGGCTTCAAAGGGAGCAAAACTGCATGGCTTTGTTCTGACGCCCTGATCACTCGCTTGCGCTTCGTGCTTTCAGTTTGGCCGGGTTGCCAAGATTGGCGGGAAGCGCGAAGTGATAACGAGCGATAGGCTCAGGCACTTTCTCTTGGGCTTCAAAGGGAGCAAAACTGCATGGCTTTGTTCTAACGCCCTGATCACTCGCTTGCGCTTCGTGCTTTCAGTTTGGCCGGGTTGCCAAGATTGGCGGGAAGCGCGAAGTGATAACGAGCGATAGGCTCAGGCACTTTCTCTTGGGCTTCAAAGGGAGCAAAACTGCATGGCTTTGTTCTAACGCCCTGATCACTCGCTTGCGCTTCGTGCTTTCAGTTTGGCCGGGTTGCCAAGATTGGCGGGAAGCGCGAAGTGATAACGAGCGATCAACCGAGCTGGGGATTATCCCGCCTCCATTCTGGCAATTTTTTGGGGGAGGGGTGGGCAGACGTTCATTCTACGAACAATTCATCCATTCTGGAGAGCAGCCAGCGGGCGCGCTGCTGCATAATTAAGTTGGCCAGCCTCCACTCGGGCCTGGCATCGACATCGACGGCCAGGACTTTTTCCATCAAGAGCTGAAAATCTTTTCTGTTTTGCTTTTGCACCAGCACATTCTCGGCATAAGACATCATGGGGGCGGCCAATTGTCCTTTGGAAAGATTGAGGGCTTTTTCATAATGCCAGCGGGCCAATTCATAAGGATCACCTTTCACATCGGGTCGGCTGAGCACATAGGCGATCATGAAACCATGGATTGTTCCGGAATCGTAGTCTTCATCCAGCTGTAGGGCCCGATCAATCAGCGCACTGACAGCGGGCAAATCCGACACCAGATCGGGTTGATCCTTGGAGAGTGAAATTGCCGCGGCCCAGGAGATCGCTGTCCAATATAGAAGTGGAACCTCATCTTTCCTCGTCGTGGCTAGAGCAGTGGCGGGTGATTGCCTCAGTTTTTGTGAAATCCCCTTGTGCTTGAGTTCCAGGCCGCGCAGACCGTAATCCCGTGCCCGCAAATAAAGATTGCGTGCTCTCGCCTGGAGTTGTCTGGCGGCGGCCAAATCGCGTGATTCGATCTCCTCAGCATCCTGCTGTACAAAAGCATAGGCATATTGGGCGAATCCGCTGTTGCAGGCCTGAAGCAGCTGCCGATGTTTGGGCATTTCCCCCAGCAGACTCTCCATTAACTTCAAGGTAAAGGGGATTGCGGCCCGGATTAATTCGGGATCATTATCGGAGGCGACTGTTGTACCCGCCCCTGATATGGCATCGCCCAATTTCCTTACGGCCAATTGGCGAATGGAACAGGCCTGGAAAAGCAGGAGGAATAAAAAAGGAATCAGAGTAAATCTGGAGAATCGCCGGAGAAGGGCTTGTGCCCTCTGAAGAAAGAAGAGAGGCGCCCCCCCTTGACGCTCATTCCAGCCTTTGTCCCAGGGCTCCAAGTAGGAATCGCTCATCGAAGCTCCTTGGTGAATCAGTTTGTCCCGCAGGCCATGGTTTCATGTTTTTAAACTGCTCAGATCCCCCCGTGAATGGCCGCCACTTTGTGCGCCGCTCAACGAGCTTTGCCTTTGGCCAGGCAGCCAGGCTCCACGCCTCGCAAAATGCACTCAGCGTGGCTACCATGCGGAAGGGTGCTGAGTAGTCACCATATTTTGATATCATACTCTCGAAGGGGGTGTAAAGAGAACTCCCGATGAAATACTTCAAAGGAATAAAAGCCTAGACAATCGGGGCAGTTCTGCTAGACTTTGAAACTTTGGGAGTATGCTCGGGGGTGCAGGTTCAACCCTTTTGAAATCAGATGCACGGGAGGTAGATATGAGGCACGCAATTAGCCGTCGCGAGGCGCTGAAGATTTCCGCCGGAGCCGCCATCCTGGGAGTGAGCGGCGCGAATCTTTCGCCTCTTATATTAGAGGCCGCGGACGGATCCATTCCCAAGCGGGTCCTCGGCAAAACAGGCTTGCAAATTTCACAGCTGACTTTTGGTTGCGGCAGCCGCTTTTTCAATGGTTATCCGGACGATCAGAAGGCGCTGGATGTGTTGGAGTTGGCTTTTAGTCACGGGGTGAATTATTTTGACACAGCCCATGGTTATGGGGAAGGGGAAAGCGAACGCCGGCTCGGCCTCTTCATAAAAGGCCGCCGGGACAAGCTTTTCGTCGCCACCAAATTGGAGGCCCGCGACAGCGAAGGCTTTATGCGCCAATTTGATTTGAGCCTGAAACGATTGCAAACCCAACAGGTGGACATTCTCCATATTCACGGGATAGAAAATGATGCCGACCTGGGAAAAATCTTTCAGAAGGATGGGATATTGAAACGGTTGACGCAGATCAAAGAACAGAAGGCCGCCCGCTTTATCGGGTTTAGCTGCCACACAGATGGAGCGGTCGCACGGAAAGCGATTGACCAGTTTGATTTTGATTGTTGCATGCTCCAGTTGAATGCTGGAAAGATTGGCGGCTTTGAAGAACTGGCCCTTCCAGCGGCTCGGAAGAAGAACATGGGAATCCTTGCAATGAAAGCCACCGCTCAGGAAAAACTTTTAGGAGACGGGCCGGGCAAATCGAAAATTGACGCTCTGCTCCAGTATGCCTGGTCTTTGCCGATCGCGGCTGTCAACTTGGGAATGCCCACATTGGAAATGGTCCGACAAAACCTCGCGTTGGCAAAGAATTTCAAGCCAATGGAAAAGGCTGAGATGGAACAGCTCCAGATGGCTCTGGTTTCCTCCAGGCCCGATCTGGATCGGTTTTTCCGAAACCACAGTGATTTCTTGCCCGCTTGAGGGACGATCGAAAGTGGTTTGACGGAGAGTCCCATGCATTTGGCACGATTTTCCAAGGAGCCACTCAAGCCAGCGTGCACTGGTGACGGCGGTCACTCGTGCCCCCTCCACCTTTGCCTAGCCGGAATTTTCCAGGGGAGGCAATGAAAGGGGGATGATGGAGGCGGCCTGCCCTCAGGCCGTCTCAGCAGGCTTGGCAAACCCGGACGGGGTAAGGGCACTCCGCCTCCATCCAGGCTATTTTCTGAGGGGTGAGATTTGTTTTATAGATTTCTGTTTGGGGACGCGGCGGTTTTTTGCCGTGTCCCTTAGGAAATCGTCCGCGGGCGGAGAGCCCCCGAGCACGCGGCTTCTCATGGCCGCACTCCAAGAAGTCCAAACTCTTGCTCAACCATTGATAAAGAATATATTTGGTTATTTCAGACGAGTGTTGCGAAGGAGAACCAATTAATGACATTAGTGCGCCCAGTGCAGATTAGCGGAGTGGGTTGTTATGTCCCTGAACGATTGTTGACGAATCAAGATTTGGAAAAAATGGTGGACACTTCGAATGAGTGGATTCTACAGAGGACGGGGATTGTGGAGCGTCACATTGTTTCCCCAGGGCAGACGAATTCCGACTTGGCGGCCCAAGCGGTCCGGAACCTTTGCGCTTCCACAGGCATGGATGTCAAAGAAATAGACCTGATCATCGTGGCCACCGTCACTCCGGACACGGTATTTCCAAATACGGCTTGCCGCGTCCAGCACAAACTGGGCATACCCGGGATTTGGGGCTTTGATTTAAATGCGGCTTGCTGTGGCTTCGTGTATGCATTAATTGTGGGTTGGCAATTTGTGGCCAACGGAATTCATAAGAAAGTAGTGGTGATCGGATCGGATATTATGTCCAGTATCGTAGATTATCAAGACCGGGCCACGTGTGTGCTGTTTGGTGACGCAGCGGGCGCAGTCGTCCTGGAACCCGCCCGCGATGAAAATCTGCGTCTGATTGATTATTGGACCGAAATCGATGGCTCTGGCGTCGAGGACCTGAAAATGCCGGCGGGTGGAAGCCTGCGGCCCGCCAGTCATGAAACCGTGGATCAGCGGCTGCATTTTATTAAACAGGAGGGCCACGCCGTTTTTAGATTTGCCGTCCGCAAAATGGAAGAGTCCTGCCGGAAAGTGCTGGAGCGGAACAATTATACCGGTGCGGATTTGAAGGCTTTAATCCCGCATCAGGCCAATGCACGCATCATCCGAAATACCGCTGAGAGACTGAGCCTCAAAGAAGATCAGGTGATGTTGAACCTAAACAAATATGGCAACACCACGGCGGCTACAATTCCATTGGCCATGAGGGATGCTTTGGATTCCGGGATGGTGAAAAAAGGAGATCTGGTGGTTCTTGCGTCGGTTGGCGCTGGATATACCGTGGGTTCGGCCTTGTTGCGATGGGCGGTGTAACTATTTGACCGAAGCGACGTCGCTTCGAATGTCAAACAATCGCAGTCTTTAGAGGTGAACCAGGCTTACGTAAGACATTCAAGGCCGAGAGATCGAAACTGAGGGGGCGAGGCTTCCACAAAGGCTAAGTTAAATACTCAACCACTGCGCCCGTGGCGGCCATCATCGCGCTGACAATAAACGCAAAAAAAAGGTCTCCTCCCATGAATATTCCGGACACGGGGCGGGGGATAACCTCTTCATTGAAAAAAAACGCGATAAAGAGAAAGAGCATTCCCAGCACGATAAATGGGGCGCCGAATTTCTTCCCGACAAACAAATTGTAAAAACAGATGATGAGGCCCGCGGAACCGAGGAACACCACAAAATATTCCATCGACCCAGTCAGCTTGGTTGTGGATGAAAATCCAAATTGGACGTTGAATGGCTCTATTCGGGAAACATAGGGGCTGATTCCTAATAGGATCGAGAAGAAACCGAGCAAGATATTTCCGAGCATATGGCCTCTTTGAGTTTGGAAACCACCTTTAAAAGTAATCTACCATGTGCTTTGATTCAGAAACAAGGATAAATCTGTTATCCGGGTATAACTCAAAGTCCAACAGAGGATGGAAAGTGCGTCAAGGGAGGGAATATATGGAAGGCAAGCCTCGCCCTCACGGCTTTTGCTTAGTTCAGCCTATCGGCGTGACTAGTTCACCCTGTCGCACTTTGAATTACACTCCTGCTTTTCAATTGAGTTGATTGAAGAAAATTCGATGTGCTAATATCGAAGTTTCTGGATTTCGAGCGGGCCGCACTTCTAGGGCTAATCATCTTGAATAGGCGAGAAAGGAGCAGGCTGTGAAGGTTTATAATGGCGCCAATATAAAAAATGTGGCGGTAGCGGGTCATGGATCCAGCGGAAAAACCTCTCTAGTGGCGAGTTGCCTTTTTCTAGGAGGGGTCGGAAACCGATTAGGCCGGGTGGATGATGGCACTTCCGTTACCGATTTTGATGCGGAAGAAATTGAACGTAAGATCAGTATCACTACGGGGATTGCCCATGTCGAATGGAACAAGAACAAGATTAATTTTTTGGATACCCCTGGTAAAGGGGTTTTCATCCAAGAGGCACGGAACAGCATGTGGATTTCCGATGCGGCCCTGATTTTGGTGGATTCCGTGGCGGGCGTGGAAGTGCAAACCGAGAAGGTCTTCCAATTTGCCGAAGAGTTCAACCTGCCGGTTTTTCTGGTGGTCAACAAATTGGAGAGGGAAAATGCGAGTTTTGACCGCAGCGTGGAGTCCATCAACCAATTTTTTGGCCGGACAGCCGTCCCCATCCATTTGCCCATCGGACTGGAGAAGAATTTCACTGGCTTGGTCGACCTGATCCAGATGAAGTCTTACAAGTATGAGCCGAATGGGCAGGGAAAAGCCGTGGAATCCGACATCCCGGCGGATATGCAGGAAGCCGCTCAGAAGGGACATGAAGCGCTGGTGGAATTGGTTGCGGAAGGAAACGATGCCCTGATGGAGGAATTCTTCGACAAGGGGACACTCGCTCCCGAGCAGCTGCTGGAAGGATTGAAACAGGCCGTGGCGGAACGGCGGATCTTCCCCATTCTGGCCGCCTCGGGATTGCTCAACATCGGCACTCAGAATCTAATGGAGAGCATCGTCAACTATTTCCCCGCCGCCACGGAGCGCAAACCGATTGAAGGGACCAATGTGACTGGGAATGCTTCGGTCTCTCGATCCATCGGCGATTCCGAACCGCTTTCGCTGTTCGTCTTCAAGACACTGGCGGATCCCTTCGCGGGGAGGCTCACTTTTTTCAAGGTGTTTTCCGGAGTGTTGAAAAACGATGCCACCGTGCCCAACTTGGTAAAAGGCGGCGCGGAACGGTTGGCCCATCTTTCCATCCCCCAGGGGAAATCTCCGGTGGAGATCCCCGAACTGCACGCGGGTGACATCGGCGTGGTGGCCAAATTAAAAGAGACGGTCACGGGAGATACTCTGGGCGATAAAGATCAGCCTGTTCTCTATAAAAAGTTGCCATTCCCCGAGCCCATGATCACTTTTGCCATCGAGCCGAAGTCACGGGGTGATGAAGATAAAATCAGCAGCGCCCTGCAAAGAATATTGGAGGAGGATTTCACCCTGAAATTTGGGCGGGATCAGCAAACCAATGAAATGCTGCTTTCCGGAATGGGGCAGTTGCACATTGAGACGATTGTGGCCCGTTTGAAGAAGCGGTTCGGGGTGGATGTGAACTTGAAACCCCCCAAAGTTCCTTATCGTGAAACCATTCGCGGCCGGGCCGATGTTCAAGGGAAACACAAGAAACAGAGCGGCGGCCATGGCCAATATGGCGACTGCAAAATCAAGATGGAACCTCTGCCTCGCGGCGCCCACTTTGAGTTTGCCAACGAAATTTTCGGCGGCTCCATTCCCAAGAACTATATTCCGGCGGTGGAGAAGGGGATCCTGGAATCCGCTGCCCGTGGATATCTGGCGGGTTGTCCGGTCGTGGATTTTCGAGTCATCCTCTATGACGGTTCCTATCACGAAGTGGATTCCTCGGAAATGGCGTTCAAAATTGCCGGTTCGCTAGCTTTCAAAAAGGCGATGGAACAAGCTCATCCCTGCCTCTTGGAGCCAGTGATGAATGTGGAAGTTTATGCCCCGGATGCGTATGCCGGCGATTTAATGGGGGATTTGAATTCGCGGCGCGGACGGGTGCAGGGGATGGATTCCAAAGGGGGCATGCAGGTGATCAAGGCCCAAGTGCCCATGGCGGAAATGCTCTCTTATGCGCCTTCGTTGACTTCGATGACCCAGGGGCGTGGCGATTACACCATGGAATTTTCGCATTACGATATCGTCCCGCAACAGATTGCCGAGAAAATTGTCGAGAAATATAAAGCCGCCAAGGCAGGCGAGGAGGAAGAAGAAGAGTAATCTTCAACTGAGTCCGCGCAATCTCGCAAAGCCGGGGAAGTTTTCCCGGCTTTTTTATTCTTGCATTTAATTCTTGTGAAGGCGGAGCAGGCAAATGTGACCGCTGTCACCCGTGCGCGCTCGATAGGGAATCTAAGCAAGCCATGTAACGCGCGAAGGATCGCGCGTTACATGGCTTGCGAATGTGGGCGGATTAACTTGGCAATGCGCAAAGAATCGCGCGTTCCCGTTGATGTTTTTTTTCGTCTCAATATTTTCCATTATGACTAGCTATTTTCCCTGGCAAAAAAAGAAATGGATTTGGATTTGTCTGGCAGTGTCTCTTTTCTTCTGGGCCTACCAGCCTTTGCTGCACTGTGATTTTGTCGGATATGATGACGCCAACTATGTGGTTGAAAATGGCCAGATTCAACAGGGCTTCACCTGGTCGAATGTCGTCTGGGCTTTTTCGACGACCTACTTTGCCAACTGGCACCCTCTCACTTGGATTTCTTACGAAATTGATGCACAGCTTTATGGGATGAATCCCCTGGGTTACCATTTGGAGAACTTGCTTTTCCATGGAATCAACATCTGCCTTTTGTTTTTTGTGCTGGCCAAAATGACCAGTCAGGCCGGACCATCGGCCATAGTTGCAGCCCTCTTTGGCCTTCATCCCCTCAATGTGGAATCGGTTGCTTGGATTGCGGAGCGGAAAAATGTCCTGAGCATGTTTTTTGCCCTGCTGGCAATCTGGGCTTATCTTGCTTTTGTCCAGAAGAAGTCCTGGAAGAATTATCTTTTGGCGCTGGGTTTCTTTTTTCTGGGGCTCATGACAAAGCCCATGATTGTGACTTTGCCCGTAATCCTGCTCCTACTGGACTTTTGGCCTTTAAAGAGATTTGGGGGTTCAGGAAAAGTCAAGATCCCTTTTGAGAAAAATTTGCCCCTCCAGAGTGGTTCGAAAATCGCCCGGAGAAAAAGAGCGAAGCATACCGCTCTCCGTTCCTCCTCTGACTCAGCAAGCGACTCCCCAACGGATTTGTGTTTGGAAGAGGACAATTGGTTGTATCCATCAAAGCCAACCTTCTCTTCCGGGCAAATAGTGGAATTTCTTTTCTCGTCAGTTAAAGAAAAGATTCCTTTCTTCATCCTTGCCGCCATCAGCAGCTTCGTCACGATTTATGCGCAAAAAACCGGTGGTGCGGTCAAATCCCTTGCGGTTTTTTCCTTTCCCGTGCGTATGGCCAATGCGGTTGTTGCATATGTCCAATACCCGCTCAAAACAATCTGGCCGGAACACCTGGTGGTATTCTACCCGTATCCCGTGGCGGGAGTGCCTTTCTGGCAAGTGTTTGCCTCGTTGTTCTTCCTTGGAATCGCCACTTTTCTGTCTCTTCGGTTTGCGCTGAAATGGCCTTATCTATTGGTTGGATGGCTCTGGTACCTTGTGACTCTTCTACCCATGATTGGCATTATTCAGGCTGGGGACCAAGCTATGGCTGATCGTTATGCTTATCTCCCGCTGATTGGCATATTCATCTCCGTCGTTTATTTTGGATTCGAATGGAGCCGTTCGCATCGAGCAATCTCCGCTTGTTTGGGGGGGCTGGTCCTCCTGACTCTAGTCGTTTTGAGTGGTTTGACGCATAATCAAGTTGGACTTTGGACGAATGATCGGACCCTTTTTTCTCAGGCCTTGCGTTATACCGAGAACAACTTTGTGGCTCTGAATGGCATCGGAAAATGTCTGGCCGAAGAGGGGAAACCCCTGGAGGCTTGGGAACATTTTCAGAAGGCCTACAAACTGAATCCCACCTATCGGTCGGCAATCGAGAATCTGGCGGGTGCTGAAAACAACCAGGGCGCCATCTGGGGACAAAAAGGGAATTACGAGAAAGCCTTGCTTCATTTCCAGCGGGCCACTCAGCTTCGGCCCGAATTCTCGGAATTTCACATGAACTTGGGACTCGCTCTGCGAGTTTTGGGCAGAATGCCGGAAGCGTTGGAACAATTTCAGCGGGTGGTTCAATTGCAGCCGGGGAATGTACAGGCTTTCAGTGAAGCTGGGACATTGTTGCGAAATCTCAACAGGAATGAAGAAGCGTTGTGGCATTTTCAGAGGGTGGCTCAGCTAAAGCCAGACGCTCAAGCCTACTGTCAGATCGGCATGTTGTTGCGGAAATTGGGGAAAAACGCTGATGCAGTATTGGCATATCGGCAGGCTCTCAAGTTGAACCCCCAATTTGAAATGGCGCAGTCTGCGCTGCGGCAGATCCAAAACGAATCGCCAGAGTAATCCACCGCCTGAAGTGAGCTTTATCCTTTTCCGCGTCCCGCTGATCCACGATAATTCGGATTTTTGGCCACAGACACCAAGGCACGGAGCGGTCCACGGTATGGACGGAAAACATCCCTCTGTTAGAGGCTCCAATGAATTCTTACACGTCTTGACCATTTGCATTTATTGAAATGCCGGGCCAGGATTGAAGGCATGATTTACGCCACCTCAAAAAGCCGAACCGATGTCGTGCGTGGCCTCGGACTATCGGCCGCCGTGTCCATCAATATTGCCAATATGATTGGCACGGGGATTTTCCTGAAGACCCGGGTCATGACGTGCAATGTGGGCGAACCCTGGTTAGTTTTGGCTGCCTGGGGGCTCGGGGGATTGCTCTCCATGGCCGGAGCTCTGACTTATGCGGAATTGGCGGCCTTGATGCCCCGTTCCGGCGGCGGCTACGTTTTCCTAAAAGAAGCCTATGGGCGTCCCGTAGGATTCATCTATGCCTGGACTCTTTTTGTGGCGGCGCGCACCGGTTCTCAAGCCGCGCTGGCGGTGGGGAGCACCATCTTCTTGAATATCCTGCTGGGAGGCTGGCTGAATGGTTCGCTGGCTGTGATCCCCATCTTAGGATATGTCCTCACGATTAGTAAGATCCAAATCGTCGCCCTGCTTTTCATTGCTGCCGCCACCTTGATCAATTGTGGCGCAGTTGCGCTTTCGGGGCGCATCGCCACACTGTTGACCCTGTTCAAATTGGTTTCCTTAATGGGCGTGAGCATTTGTGCCTATCTGCTCTGGCCCGGACACTGGGCTAATCTTTCTTTGTCGGGAATGGCTGGCGCATGCGAGGCGGTTCCATGGAGTGCCCGCGGTGGCTGGGCAGGCTTTGGCGCTGCCCTGGTGGGTGCTTTGTGGGCGTATGATGGATGGGACAATGTCACCTCGGTGGCCGGCGAGGTGAAAAATCCACAACGCAATTTGCCCCGCGCCTTTATTGCCGCCACGTTGCTGGTTGGTGCGCTCTACCTGATGGTTAATGGCGGTTATTTTTTTGTGTTGACCCCAGCTGAGATTGCCAGTATTCCTTTAAGTTCTTCCGTAGCCACGGAAGTGATTGGACGCATTTTAGGCCCCGCGGCGGTCGGCATCATGGCGGGTGTACTGCTCATTTCCTCATTCGGGGCGTTGTATGCCTCCGTCCTCGCAAATTCTCGCGTCCCTTTTGCCCTAGCGCAGGACGGCCTTTTTTTTAGTCAATTGGCCGCCCTATCGCCGCGCAGCCGAGTGCCTGTCCGGGCTCTGCTGGCGCAAGGGGTCTGGGCGGGGGCTTTGACGCTGGCAGGGACCTATGACACTTTGACCGATGGTGTGATTTTTGCTTCCTGGTTTCTTTATGGTTTGACTGCCGCCTCCATCTTCGTCTTTCGCCGTCGTTTTCCCAATGTGCCTCGGCCTTATCGAACTTGGGGATATCCCGTCGTCCCCCTGCTGTTTCTGCTCGTCACGGGATGGCTGTTGATGAATTCGCTGATCGCCACGCCCCGTCAGGCTTTCACTGGGCTGTCTCTGATTGCGCTCGGACTGCCATTTTATTGGCATTGGTCCAGGCAAAGCGGCAGGCAATCATAAAAAAAGAAGAGAAATAGTGGGCACGGGTCCACCCAGCCAACCCGGAAACTGGGGGCAGAGTTTGGTGTAATAGTTGACCCGGGCGGCATTGTGAAATGACGTTGCGCCAGATGGGAGATCGGGCGGGTGTCTTGAATTACCAGGGCATCAGCAGCGCCCCGCGGTTCTCGATAGCCGCCGTGGCCTGTGACGCTCAATTGAGTTCCCTTCCCAATAACGCGGAACTACTCCTTATGCAGAATAAATAGACCCTAAATAGAGTCCATTTAGAGAGTGTATAAAGCCGGTTTGGTAGGATGGGTTAGCGCGGGGTGATAGCGGTCACCCGCGCGTAACCCATCAGGCGTTGGATGCGGCATCCCCGATGCGTTACGCTCTTCGAGCTAACCATCCCACAAAAAAATGCACTTTATATAAAGACTCTAAATAAGAGGCCTTAGAAAGAGAACCGCAACTGCAAATCGATGCGGCGGTTGGACGCGGCGCCTCCGCCAAATCGTCCCGCCAGCTGAGTGGATTGGCCAAAGAGTGGAGAACTCAAGTTTCCCACGGGCGGAGCCAAATTGACGTTATTGAGAAGATTCTGCGCCTGGACGGAAAATGTCACATTATACCGCCGGTTGGTGGTTTCCCCGCCACCAAACCTGCCGGGGCCGCCATGTCCGCCGCGGCCACCGCCTCCCGGTCCTCCGGGACCCCCTCCGAAAAAGCTGGGGCCACCCGGACCCTGCTGTCCGGCCGTTTCCAGTTTTTTGCCAAAGCCCCAGGTCTTGCCCACCCGCATATTAAGCGTAAACGCACCCGGGCCGCGCCCATAATTTCTAGGGATAATGGTGTCGCCAGCTTGGGGGACCAACAGGAAATTACCCCACTGAGTGGGCATGACTTCAGGGCCTGTGGCTGAATCCGCGAACGCCGGCCGGTCCGTGTATTGGCCGTCTCCGTTGAGATCCCGGCCAACCGTGATATTGAAGGGAGCGCCGCTGGAGACCATCATAAAAGGATTCAAGGAAATTCCTCTCCAGACCCTGTAGGATCCGCCCATTACCACGCGATGATGAATGTCGAAGCCGGAAGGCCCCCATTCAATATGGAAATTGGTGGGATCGGCCGGGAGACTGCCGGCGCCGTCAGTATCGCTGTAAGACCGGTTGTAAGAGTAAAACCCGAACAAGTTGATCTTCTGGCTGAAACGGGTATTGAAATTGACGATCAGCTGGCGTTGACGGCTGAAGCCGGTGGACTCATATTGAAAGACCGGTCCCACATCGGCCAATGGCCGGATCCCCTGCGCATTGGGAAAGTTGACATCGCGTGTGCGCAGCAAATGAACTCCCCGGCTGAAAACATAATTGACGGCCATGGTGGTGTTGCGCGGGAGCTGCCGCTCAATTCCTATGGAACTCTGAATCAGGTAAGGCGCCTCGGTGGCAACATCGATCCGGCGAACTGTTTGCAGATTCTGATAAGGGGCCAGATCCGCCAGCGTGGGGATCTGTGGATAGAAACTGGGATTGGGCACGAGATAACTCAACTGGTTGATCCCGTTATAGCGGAGAGCCTGCAACGATAAGCTATTATCCACTCGATCGTAAAAGATACCGCCTCCCCAACGCAACACCGTCTTGGCTGGTTTTCCTCCTCTCCCATCCAAGCCCCAAGCCAGCCCCAGCCGGGGAGCAAAGTTTTTGTGTGAACTGATATTGTTTTGATCTTCATAGCGCAAGCCTGCGCTCAAAGTCAGCGAAGACCTGGCTTGCCAATCCCATGTTCCAAAAACACCCAAATCGGTCTGCTCAATACTGGCCAGCGGGTTGCCGCCGTTCAAGGAAAACTGGCTGGCGCCGCCACCCAGCGCCTGGATCTCGGCCGGTGAAAAGCCTTGTTGCTGCAAGTAGAGCGTGCGCTGATAGCGCTCCAGGGAGGTGATGGGGCCCAGCACCTGATTCCCATTGGAGTCCAGGATGGGTTTATAATCGGAAGTCAAAAGTGGGCCAATGCCGCCCGCAAAAGAGAAAGTACCCTCGAAATTATTGGGGGACATATCGTCAACATGGTTGGTCCTGACCCGTGCTCCAAACTTGAGGGTGTGTTTACGAATGATGTAGGAGGTGTAATTCTGAATTTCGAAAAAGCGCGTTTTCTGGCTAGCGTCGCCAGTCGGGGCGCCTCCTTCGCTAAAAGAATCGAGCACATCCAAAGCCGGCTGATTATTGGCTGCCATTTGAGATACGGAATCCCGGCGGAACTGAAACCGGGTCTCATTGATGGCTTTGGTGCTGAGGACGGCTGTTTCTGTAATTTGCAGGGAGTGTTCCCGGTCATCCAAGTTGTAACCGCGGGAGGGGAGAGCAAATCCCCCGATCCCCCGACCATCTGAACTGACGGGAGAAAACTGATATCGAACAATCAAAGTATTCTTATCGTTAAGTTGATAATCCAGGCGGGGAGTAAAACTATAGCGCCACTGGGGAGTGACAATCGCTTGCTGATAAGGGACCGGCTGCAGCTGACTGTCGAGAATTGTGGCGTTGATAACGGCGTTTTCCGTGACATCCCGTCCTTCAACGTTCATGCTGAATGAACTTTTTTTATTGATGGGCCCGCTGATATTGCCCCCAAAGAGCCGCGACTGAAAGGGAGGTTTATTCATCGAGAAGGGGTTGCGCGCATTAAAGGCATCATCGCTGAAGTTGAAAAATAAATCACCGCGAAACTTGTCGGTTCCAGGCTTGGTGAGAATTTCAATCCGGCCAAACCCGATCCGGTCATACTCCGCGGAATAAGGATTGCGGTTGATTCGGACTTCGCGAATCGAGGATTTGGAAGGGAGGCGTCCTCCGGAAAAGCCGTCGATGAAAACCTGGCCGCCATTCGGACCGGCCCCCGGCCCAGCCAGGGCCTGCAACTCGTCGGAGAGTTCATCTGGATCATCGGAAAGACTTTCCAAGTCTTTGCCCTTGATCACCATGGCGCTGGCATTTTCCTCCGGCTGGGTGGTGACCCCCGTGGCATCGCTCTGGACGGTGACCTGTTGCTGTTGTACGGCCAGTTCCAAAGAAATGGTCAAGTTGGCAGGCTGCGTCAATGACAAAGAAGGAATCTCATAAACCGAAAATCCTTCTTTTTGAACCAACAACTGATAATCCCCGGCATCCAGGTTCTTGAATTCAAATATTCCCGCCTCATTCGACTTTTGCTGGAACTCTTTTCCCGAAGGGGTCCGAGCAATCACAGCGGCTCCCTGTACCACTGCCCCCGTGGGGTCAACCACCTTCCCCCGCAAACTGTAGGTGGGATCGGCCGCCCATATGGGGAGGGCCATGAACAAATATAGATAAAGCATAAGGCTTGGCGTTTTCCGTAAAAACATTTTTCCCTCTCTAAACCATCCGGCAGAATTAATGAACTTATCTAAAAGCAAAATTTCAAAGAGCAATGAGCCCTATTGCATGCCAGGCATTCCCATCATTCCATCCATGGCCCCGGTCATGGTGGAGGGCCAAGCCCCCAATTGCGTGCCCTGACCCGCGGGATTTCTGGCTGCCTGCATGGCCGCAATCCGGGTTAAAAGTGGCTCTACGCCAGCCAAGAGCACAACGGCTGTAAATTCATTGGGTTTGTCGCTCGGGACGGAGGAGAGCAAGACAATTTCCCCGTTTTTTAAATCCCCCATGGAAATCGCAGGCAGGTGCTCGATCATGCGGGAAAGGTCCGGCATGCCTGATGAGCGGCCGCCAGGGCCTCCCATGCCACCACTCCATGCTCCGGTTCCAACGGGGCCTCTAGGACCCGAATTCATATTCTGTGCTGCCTCACTGCCTGGGGCTGCTGGCCGTCCCGTTGCCCCCGCACCCGCTGGAGGTCCACCCGTCATCCCCGACGGCATCTCCGGCATTCTCTTCAGCTGCGTGTTGGATTTGATATGCACAATCACCGGCTTCCCTGTAATCAAATCCTTCAGCTGGAGACGCTTCTCTTCAGCCGAGTTGATCACAACATTTCCGGCCAGTGTTCGAAAAGTGCCAAACACTGCTTTTTCAGCGGTCAGGCGGGTCCCTGCCGCGTCTTTCGTCCCCAGTGCCCGCATCTGATCCCCCACGAGAATTTCTTCAAGGCGGGCGGGAATGGTATCGGCATAACGAATCGAATCGGGAGGATACCGTCTCAGTTGAGTTTTCGCATCCGTGGCCACGATCAAAGGAGTGGTTCCATTCGCGCTCCTGATCCCCAGGCGAATTTCGCCGTTCGACGGGGTCACCTGTTCCACGACTCCCAGGATTCCTCGCTCTTGCCAGGCTTTTTGTTCCTGGTCATTTTTCTGGGAGATATCGCGAGCGGTCATAACAATCAGGGATTGGGCCGTCACCTTATTCCCTTCCTGCAAACCCCGCACCAAAAGACGATCTCCCGCCTTCAAGTCAGAAAGTGCAATCTCTTGCGCATGCGTCAGATCTTTTTCGCCCGGCGCCACCTTTTGGATTTTTAAATTGGCGGCCAACAGGATGGTCAGAGTCTCACCCGAGTCTGTTTTCAAGGTCAGCCCGTCGGTCTCGATACTACTGATTGTACCGCGCAATCGGACCGTTTGTGCCATCAAGGGAATAGACAACAAAAAACTCAGTACGAAGCAGGAAACCAGGATCTTGTTGAATTTTATCATTCCCATTTGCGGCTCCTTTATTCGTCATTATATTGTTGGGAAAAATTCATGGTCAAACCGGTTCTCTTCGACAGGCAAAAACAATTTGAATGATCTGCCATTCACTACTAGCCTCACCCGTGGATGACCACGATGCGCGCATTTTTTGCGCCTTGGGTTTGACGTCGGGATTTGAACTCGACGCCCCTGTAACCGATTTTTTTGCTGTACCCATAACGCAGAGGAGCCCCTCATGCCAGCGCAGCAGGCCAACAGGATAATGAAAATGGGTCGATGGAGGCGGCCTGCCCTCAGTCCGTCTGAGCACGCTTAGCAAACCCAGAGGGGGCGAGGGCACCCCGCCTCCATCCACGCTTTTTCCTTAGGAAGGATCTGAACTGCTGCTTATATCAGCCCTTTGAACAACTTGCCAGCCAAACCATGGTTTTTTTAATGCCCGGTTCATGGATCGACAGGATAGACCAGGAAAAATGATCCCAAGATAATGACTGGGCGGCGAGGAGAAAGGTTACTTTTTTTTTGAGCTCGTACTGTAGCGCTTTGGCCGAAAAATTTTGGAGCAAAGCGAATTTAGGCGCGGTGAGGGGATAATTATATGGTCGGCATTGTCAAGTCGAGGCGATACGCGCAGACTGGCTTGAAGAATCCGAAGACATCCAGCTGTTTCGATCAGACAATCAAAACAGATTGCAGGTCCGCTCCTTCCTTGTTTGGCATCAAGCCGCGGGTGCCAGATGAATCCAACCGTCTGCCGCCGACCAAGGCAGCTACGGTCTGACGTTGATCCATCGACAATGCAGGCGTATAACATCCAGGGATCGGTTTCTACTGGCTGTAAAGTGTTATATGAATCTTACTTCTCGCCAGGAAACTCATTCAGCTGAAGGATTGCCGGGTTTGTCAAACCTAGAAACGGCCCGGCGATATTGTTTTCCGTGGTCCGTTTCCGATGAAAGAAATCCTCTTCGCAGTATTTCACCCCAGGTACGGCAGGGATCGGATCTGGCGATTTCCAGGTGAGTTTCATACGGATTGGGTCAAATTGCACATCCGCGCGAATTGAGGTTGAATGCTCACCGGCGTCTTTTACCGGCTTGAGTGGGGTTTGCGCGGAAACGTAAATATTATAGTCCGCCAGATTGCTGGGATCTCCGGAATCGATGGGTTTGCCCTGATCCACTACGAGGTTGTTCAGGATGCGGTTGCCGGTGGAGGTCAGCTTGCGCCCGTTGGAGGTGCGGTCGGTTGCCACCCGAGCGACCACCAGCTCCTCTGAAACATGGCCGAAGAGGTTATAGGCAATGATTACATTGTCGGAATCGGCGACCCGCACCCCCTGGCCATCGATGTTCCAGATGACATTATGATCGACCAGGTTGGGAGTTTGAGATGCTTCGACAAAGATGGCCGCCTGCACGCTGCTGATGTCGTGGATGATGTTGTTGGTGACCCGGGAATTCTGGTTGTCCCAATCCATCCAAATCCCACCGCCGCCCTGAATGTGGGCCACATGGTTGTTTCGCACCAAGGTTCCCCGGTTGACCAGCAGTTTGATGCCCGCCACTTCCCAATGGAATTCGGCATCCTGCCAGCCGCAGTCACTGATTTCGTTCCCTTCCACCAGCGCATGCGACACGTTCAAACCGCGGATTCCCGCACTGCCGCAATCGGAGATGCGATTGTTCCGCACGATGTGATGACCGAGGTCAGGATCGGTGCGGCGGGCAAACCTTTTGTCCTGCTCTTCGAAGATACTATAGCCTATTTCAATACCCACGGAGTTGACATGGCGAACCGTGTCGTTTTCAATGATCCAGTGATGTCCCCCCATCGTGAACAGTGCGCCTATGCCGACTCGCGGCAGACCGTTGGCGCAATTTTCGAGGATCAGCCCGCTGATTCGGATAAATCCCAGGCCTGGTGAGTCGGGCTGCACGACATGTGGTTGAATCGCCGCTTCAATAAGCTGGCCATTCGGATCCGCGCCGCTAAAGGGATGAATATGTACCGTCCTGCCATCTGGAGCCACCCAATAGGAACCGGGCAGCCGCACCAGGTCTTCGTAAGTGGCAAGTTGAGTCATGCGGCGCCCTTCCTGGAAGAGCAGGCCGCGGGGAAGGGAATAGGGAATTCGCCCCTTCCAACTGAGCGCCCAGTCCATTAAATCGAGCTCTTCGCTGCTGGCGTTGGGAGTGCTGAAAGGGAAATAACCGTTCTCAAACAGACTGGCAGCAAGAGTTGTCATCCAAAGCCGTTTGGAGAAGATGCTTCGGCCGCCGGAACTATTGGCCGGCGCATGCGGATCGGCTGAACGTTCCCAACGACCCTCCACGATCCGTGAGCCGCGGATGATCACCTCGTCTCCCTGCGCCGCCTCGTAAGCGATCATCCGGTCCGCTCCTTCACCTGAAAAGTGCGGGCGCACCTGTTCACGGTAAATACCCGAGTGAATACAGACGCGCTCACCGGGCTTTACCAACTGGGCAGCATGGTTGATGGTGCGGAATGGAAGTGCTTCGGTCCCTGGATTATTGTCCGAGGCCTGAGGATGGTTTTGATTGACGTGATAGGTCTTGCCGTAGACGGTTTGGTCTTTCCAGTCGAGGAATGGCGTTCCATCCGGCATCAAGGTTCGCGGGACAGCCGGTTGGTAGGAAACCTCAGCCCACAGAAATGCCACCCGGGCGCAAAAAGTCAGAATCAATAGAAATGATCGCATTAGCGGCTCCCCGGTTGAAATGTTCAAATGGATTATAGTTCAAAAACACCTCCAGCCTCTAATTCATAGTGCGACAAGATTGAGAGTCTGCCAAGGGATGGAATGCACGGGAGGGCGAGCCTCCTGGCGAGCCATTCGTGTTCCGTGTGCCATCTCTGCCCAGACCGGTTCGGCAGGCGTAGTCCGCCTTGGCGGGAGCCTCACCCTCCCGGCTATTGCTCAGTTCAGCCGATCATCATTGCTTGGTTCACCCTGTCGCACTTTAAATTATACCCCTCTACATGGAGGCCATTGGTCATTCAGCAATCTCGCAAGGAAGCAGCTCCTCTCCCCCGATACCGGAGATCCAGAGAGAAGCCACTCATGCCAGCGGGGCTGGCACAGCAAGAGGATGAAAATAACATGGCCCTTTTGAGTAAGAACCGTTCGTCCTGAGCCTGTCGAACGGATGAACGGTTCTTACTTGGCCAGAAGAGCCACCTTGCGGATTGGCTATCTGAGCTCTCTGGGCTAAACAAGGCGGACCCATGCGCTCACCCTTCGACAGGCTCAGGGTGAGCGGACTTTGTTTTCTAGACACCCTTCAGGGATTTTCTTGGGAGCTCCTCATGCCAGCGCGGCTGGCACAACAAGAGGATGAAAATTTATTCCCCCTTTGAAGGGGGACGGCGCGATAGCGCCAGGGGGATGTCTTGTCGGTAGGTCTGACATCCCCCGACGCCCGCAAGCGGACGCCACCCCCTTCAAAGGGGGATTTTCTAGGGAGACGCACACGCCGGCCTTGTGGTCACTGTGTTACCGTAACCTGTAAAATTTAGTAATTTGCGAGCTTGCCGCGCAGAACGATGATTGATGCCTTGGGAAGCTGGTAGAACGTATCCGCGCTAGTCGCCATCAAGGTCGACTTGGATGGCGGGCCGTCGGGATCCGCATGCCCGCTTCTAATCCGCGAGCGGCGACTGCCTGGCTCCTGCTCGTCAGCCGGGAGTTCCCCTCCCGCTGGAACCGGATCGGGGTGCCATTGGTATTCGGCCGCGCCGAAGACCACTCTGTCCACCGGACCGGAAAAGTATCGATCCCGCTTGGTGACTGGATCGGCGAACCTTACTCTTGTGGAGTGGTCGTTATCGCGGTCCTTGTTGACAAACATCACGGACCACTGCCCATCAGGCCGTTCGACGGCGTATGCCGTAACCAGAGTCTTTCCGTCCTTATCCTTCACGTCGCTCACCGCCTTGAAGAGTTTGTGGATGGCATCCACAGGCTGCATCCATTCCTTGGTGATCACTTGTGTGGCCAGGTACTGAGGTGTATAGCTCGTGACGTGGTTATTCTCGTCTATCGGCAGGAAGCCTCCGCTCCCGCGGCTCTGAGACGCTATGTAGTGGAAATAGTAAGTGCCGCTGGCGCCCGCGGTCATCATGGAACCGACGTAATCGGCCAGCCAGAGGCCCGCCTTGACTGTGCCGGCTCCGCCGTCGCGGAGGTCGTTGCCTTCAGTCATGAAAAACGGCACATTCGGCGGCAAACCGTTGTCCTTCCAAGCTTGAATCACGTGGTTCACATTTTCCGGCTCGTCATACAGGGAGCTCCATTCAGTGCAGGACCTGTTAAAGCAAGGATAATGCTCGAAGGAAAAGAATGTGAAATCCTGCAGGTGGCCGCGGGATTTGAGGTAGTCGACAAACCGGCCCAGGAACGAAACCCTTCCGTTGGCATCCGCCCAAGAATCAACGTCGGCAGGAGTCCCTTCATAAGCCGGACCGCCCAGGGGCGCCTTGGGTACCAGCTTGTGGATGGCCTTGGCGAACTGTATGTACAGAGTGGCATAGTCCTCCGGGAGCATGCGCTGCCCGTCCGCCTCCTCTCCCATCTCGATGTTTGATATCGGATATCCCCGTTTGTACAAGTACGCGATTTCGTTGGCTGCATCCTCCGGCATCGTGTATAGCATCGCAATCGGGACCATTGTGGGGAGACCGCGCGTTACCCCGCAATTGAAGAAGAAATCCAGTCCGATCTGGTCCCCTCTTCCGTAATCCAGGTCGGATGCGGCATGCCAAGGATCCACGGAGGAAGGCCAGGTGATGGTTTGCTGCCGGCTCGGCAGGTGCTTGACGATGTCGGTGAACTGGCCGTCGGCCGACATGGTTCCGACATAGAGTTCGTTGATCGCATATCCGACGCAGTTGCGGATGTCCTCGGAGCCATGCGTATCGCAGGTGTTGGAGGATGCCATCATCCAGATGCGCAGGTACCGCACGGGAATGTTCCAGCTCATCAGCTTCAGAGTTGGAGCTCCACCCTTGCCATCCGTGATGGCGCCCATGGGAAAGGTCTGCCAGGCGCCCTTGTTGATTCCTTCATAGAAGGGTTCCCTTTCGCCCGTCCAGAACTGCACGTAATAGCGCGTGGCGTAAGGGTCCGCCCAGGCGATCTTGATGGCATTGACATCTACCTTGGCGCCCAGATCGATCATCACCCATTGCGGGTGAAGCGAATCGTCCTCGCCGGTGAAGGCTTTGGTTAGGTAGGGATTGCTCTTCCAGTAAGATTTCTGGTCGCCATCGGTCAAGCGGGACCAGCCATTGCCATCGCCCAGCGTGGCGCCGCGATGGGGCAGGGGGTACGCCCAAGAGTGGCGGATCTGCTCGCCGGTTGGCGCCGCGCTGCCGACAAAGTAGCCCTCCTGCTTGGCTGCATTGCTCCAGGCGCCGCGCGGGTTCCAATGCCAGTTCTCGATCATCAATTCCGTGTTCTGACGATAGGACACAGTCCCCCATCCTGCGCCCAGAAGGTCCTTGAGAACCGGATTGGTCAGCATCCTTTCCGTGTGCTTCTCGTTCTCCTCCCTGGTTGCGCCACCGCGCAACCGGTCAATCCCCCCACCGAGTGCCCGAAAGGGGCTGAAGGAATTCACGACGTGGGACGGGGCCGCATCCACCACGATATTCTGCGCGCTTGCCGCGCGCGCCAGCCCAAAGAATACGCTGACACCAAGACCCACTCCAAGAATTCGCCACGTCATGATCGCTGACATGATTATCTCCTTGATAGCCGCCGGCCGCCTGTCGGACGGCAGAAGTTCATCTGGCTAAACATTATTGCTTCCGCATGTTTTGGAAGCGATCCAATTGAGAATCATCAATGCCGGCACAACGTATGGAAAAACTCCATACAGTGTGTCACTCACTGAATGTGAATGCCGATCCAACACAATGAACACATCGAGGCAGAAGGCAAAAGTCAATGCAGTGACCAACACGCCTGCCCATGAATTCGGCCGATAAATCCAGCCCATGGGACGAAACCAAGGTTTATTCATGTGCTCTCCCAATAAAGTGGTCCGCCAACGATTCCGTTTAACCGGCGCACAAACGGATTCATAAATGATGACTCGAATCGCTTTGTGTTCCCGCGGCGGGGACGCTTCAGGTTCATACTCCGCCATCGGTCTGCGCTCCAACCCTGGGTAGGATTCCTTCCTCTTTCCATTTAGTCATCAGAGCCAAGAGTCTCTCGTAGGAAGGTTTCGGGGTGAAGTCAGCACGCAACAAACCGCCGTTCGGAATGAAACCGGGATCGGTGAAGTCCCAGCAGGTGATCGCGTCTACGAAAGGTTTGCTGAACGCGATCTTGTAGAACGCCTCGAACCACTGAGCCTGTGTCTCTTCGGTGAATCGTTCGCCGCGCCAGAGTATCTTGGCGCCGCCCACGCCGCCGCCCCACCATTCACTCTCTTTTACGTTGTCCGAAGAAGAAGAGAAGCCGAGCTCGGTGATATGGATCGGCTTGCCGAATCCCTTGAAAGACTCCAGATTGCTTTCGAATTCGAGCATGTCGCGCCCGGAGTGATAATATTGCAGGCCTACGGCATCGTAATCGTTGCCGGCATCTTTGACCATTTTTAGATAGTCGTATACGCTCTGCTGCCAGGGAGCGGGCTGGCGGCCCATGTAATAGTCGCACCAAGTCCCGGTTGAGTTGACGATGCGGAAGCACGTGGGGTCCGCTTCGCGGGCTGTCTTCAGCGCGGCGAGGGTGAGTTCCACATTCTGCTCCTTGGTGTAGCCCCGCATCTCGCTGCCGGGCGCATTGTCCGGTTGAACGTGCGCTTCGTTAATCACATCCCAAATATGGACGCGGTTGCGGAACTTTAGAATCGAATCGCGCACATGCCGCAAACAAGACTTCCTGGTTTCTTCGAATGACAGATTGCGCTGCCAATCGGGGGTGGCATTCGGCACCAGGAAAATCAATGGGTGGCCCTTCGTGACGATCTTCGTGTGGTCGAGCCATTCGAGCAAATTCGCGGCGTCCGAGAAATCCGGCTGGCCGTGCATGCGTTCCACTACTCCCCGGTAAAACGACGCCAGCGTCGCAAAGTTGAACAGCGCCGCAAAACGATTGACGAATTCCGGATTGCGCTGACTGGGGCCCTCGGCATTGCAGCCGAACAGAAAGCCGGGACGCGGACCGTTGCGGGCGATTATTTGCTCCGCGCGCTCGATCACCATCATCTCGCCGGCCCAAAGCGATTCGCACAACGACGACATCAGCACTCCCACATAGCTTGGACGGTCCTGAGCCAGACCTTCCGCCCGTTCGAGCAAAGCCTGGGCCTTTTCGGCTCGCTTACGGGTGTCCGCTGAAATGGCGATGCCGGCGTGCTGACATTCTTCCAACAATGCGCGAATCGTAGCCAAACGGTCCGCCGCGAATTCGTAGTTCAACAATAGCGGCTTTTCGGAAAAGGATTGTGCGGTGTAACCGCGGCCCCGGTTGTCGGCGTACACGAACACTTCGCCGAAGCCTGGCACGGCCATTGGCAAAGCGATGCGAAACGGCCTTTGGGGAGGCTGAAACGCGGCTTCACCCAACTCGAACCGCGGCTTTAAAGTAAACGGCCGCATCAGCAAATCGCAAGTGTGAAAGCGGTCGAACGCACTGAGACTCAAAGGCTCTCCATGGTGATTAAACACGGTACACCGCGCGAGTGGTGCGGTT
>CAWDMN010000013.1:0-6741 GCA_963803155.1 uncultured Acidobacteriota bacterium | reverse complement strand
TCCCCACCCAAAGTGAGAATAAAAAGATATGTCCAAAATGTACTTTTGACTTCATGGCTGATTCTCCCATTTCATGCGACCTCTTCCGGCCAGAGGCTTTCAATGCACAGCCGTTGGCAGCGGAGAACAGCCGCAAGTTTTGACAATAAAACTGACCGCACTATTCCGGAATTTGCCAGTTGTCTTTAAATAGGCCTGCCTTTTTAAGGGCTCCGCCGTCGTCGAATATCAGGTAATCAGCCGTCTGGTTGGGCCCTCGGGGGACATCGATGAACTGCTTGAGCCGCTTGATTCCTTTGACGGTAGAGGCCCCGTATATTAAAAGATATTTACCTTCAGCGTAGGGAGAAGGATATGTCAGGCGAAATGCGGTGTCTTTCCCTTCGAAGCGCTGTTGATTAACCGTGAGCCCCTCGGCGGATTGCTGCACGGGAAGGTGTTTCTGCAATTCCCCGAGTAAACGATTATTGGAGGAACTCCCAATGAGGACCATGCTGTTATTTTTTAAGTCAAGTTCCGTGGCATCCCGGTCGGCTAAGACTCTCCAGCGAGCCTTTATACCTGGACCCCAGTCGGCCAGCTTCTCAGCCAGTTCCCGATTGGCGGCGGTCGTTTCTTCATCCCCGCCAGTGCCGTACACATAAATATGGCGAGCGGTCTGGGCCAGCGCCCGGCCGCGGAAACTCGCTTCCATGTGGTCGGGAGGAGGGGTGGTAGACGCCTTTCCCAGTGAAAATGCGCCATCTTGCGCCTTATAGAAGCTGAGGGATTTTTCCGCCGGGATTCCCTGATAAATGGATTTGCCTTCCAGGCGGATTTCAATGCGGTGCGCCGGAGGAATCAAGCCGGGAGATAATAGAAGCGAAAATGCGGAAATGTTATTCAGCTTAAGGTCGAACACGGAACCATCGAGATTACCCTCTATCCTGGCCAATTCCAACCCTTTTTCGATTCGATCGATTTGGAGCCAATAGGATTTGTTAAAGCGAGCGGAAAAGGTGGAGAAGACCACGTGGCGCGGGTTGGGATTGCGCCGGATGGGCGCGAGCAGCTTGAAGATATTACCGTGACGATAGCTGAAATCCCAGGCAAAATGAGTGACTCCCGGCAACTCGTGATATTGGACGGTCTTTCCCACCCACCCCAGTTTTTCAAAAGCCTCGGTCATCTTGCGGGAATGTTCCACGGGTACGGCATTGTCCATATCTCCATGGTACATGATGATTGACATGTTGCCGGCGTTCTCGGCGATGGACACCAGGCTGGTCAATTCAAACATTTTTCGGTCAGCCTCCTCCGAGTTTCCGCGGCGTCCGAAAAAGCCCATATCCGCGACGGCGCATACCGGCACAATCGCCGCCCAGCGGTCTGGATAGCGCAGTCCGATATGCCATGTCCCCCCGCCGCCCATGGAAAGGCCTGTTAAAAAAACACGGTCGGGATCGACATGGTAGGCTTTTTCCACATCATTCATTGCTTGAAGGACGTCCTGCTCGCCAATTCCGTTGTATCCGGCAATCTCTCCCCGCCCATATGGCGACACGACAATAAACTCCACTTCCGGGAATTCCACTTCATTGCGCACGGCTTCATAATCGGATTCCCCCGGACGGTTCCCCAAACCAAATACTCGCCGAATGTTGAGGCGATGACTGGAGGTGGCGCCGTGGAGACTCACCAGTAGCGGGTAAGCCCGTTTGGGATCATAACCTCGCGGAAGGTAAATGGAATAGGGCTGCAGCGTGTCGTCGATTTCCGATCGGTAAGCCTTCACGAAGACGCCCGTTTTGCCCGCAAAGGGATCTTTCCCGGCCGCCAACAAGGCTGAATACTCTTTGACCTGGGATAGATTTTTTTTCACAAAGGCCCAGTCCCTCAGCGCGTCTCCAAAATCGTCCCATCGCATTAAGGCATCTTCCAACATCATTTCCACGGAAGGGAGGCTGATTTTCCGCAAGAGCGAATTCGATTTCGGAATTTTGGGAATTGCCTCCCGCAGGGCTTTTTCGGCCTGACTCTTCAGTTGGGGGAAATCCGGGCCTAAAAAAACCACTTCACTTCTGGTGGTCAAAGATTTCCCGGCAGCATCCGCGAACCGGGCACTTAGAAAATATTCTCCTTCTTTCGCGGCGGGCACTTTCCAAGGCAGAATGGAAGAGGGGAATTCATCTCCTAATTTGAGATTGCCAATTTCCTGCTCCTTTTTCCCATTGATGTCATATAACTCGACCAGAACTGAGATGGACAACGAAGAAGCGGCTGGCTTGCCGCCGGGCAATTGAAACCGCAAACTTAATTCTTCGCCAGGCGAAAAAGCGCGGCGGCGTCCCGTCAGGGTTAGAGTCGGAGCGGGGTATGGGCCTGTTCCCTGGGCGTAACGCCAGGAGTAAACTGGTTCAATCGCGAGTTCCACTCTCTCCCCCAATTCCTTGTTGGTGTGGGGAACCAGAGGCTGGGCCATTTGGGCAAAGCAGAGAGGGGTCGCCAAAAGGAGAATAAACACTAGCAAAAAACGCACGGCAGTTGGGACGTCATGAAAAGACATCATGGAAAATCTCCCCAAGTTAAGAATGAAAATTCATAAAAAAGGCACGAAGTGCCATAATTGACTTTTTGATGATTCCACTGTGATCCGATTCCGCTGGCGATGCTGCCTGGCTCCTTGCCCATTGCCACTTCTCTATTTTGACATACCGCCATTTCTCTCACAATTTCCGAATTAATGTTGGCGGATTGTGTTGTAAGCACTTCCTTTTGGGTGCAATTTAATGTGCGATAGGTGATATAGGTACGGGATTGGCAGAATAACCAAGGGGCGACTGGGAGGGCGAGGCTCCTGCCGAGCCCTCAGAGTCAGTACGTGGACATGGAGCGGCTCGCCCTCCCGTGCATTCCATCCCTGGGTGCATTCTCCATCCTGCCGCACTTTAAATTACACCCGTTCCTTTCCCTTGAACGGCGCGGATTTTTCCCACCACAGTTCGAAACATACCACTGAAAAAATCGAAAAGGCGCACTCTTTCCTTCTTCATCCTGGTTATTAGATTGACGATTAAAGGCGCCCTTGATCACCCAGGGGATTCTGAAGTTAACGCGATTCAAATCTGCCCCAAATCAGGACCGGCGGATGAACTGATTGTTGCGCTTCATCCATCAGATAAGTCAGACGGAAATACGACGTTTGACTCAGTCGCCGCGTTATAGGCTCCATCCTTCACGGTAGTTGGTGCGTACCAGCTTATTGGCCTCTTCACTATTGGTGAAACGCATCTGTTCAGGGTCCCAGATCAGTCGCTTTTTTGGAAACCGCTTGGCAATATTGCCCAGTAGAATAATCTCAGTAAGCCTGGCCGAATAGCTGAAGGGCGCCCCCACCTGTTGAGGATTGTTTTTCTTGCAAGCTTCAATGAATTCGTCGTAATGGCCTTTGATGCGCGGCAAGCTCTTTGGAGGCCTGTTGTAAGCCTTCATTTTGGCTTCCGGAATTATGCGCGGCCCTTCGCCGTACACTCCCGCCATCAGTTTCCCCTTGTCCCCAATGAACAAGGCGCCGCCTTCCGCGGAACCCAACTGGCGGTCGTCTTCCAGATCATCGGGGGTTGCGGGACGCAGCCCGTCATACCATGTCAACTCCACCGGCGGCATCCCCTCACGAGGCGGAAAACGATAGGTGACAATTGCCGCAATCGGGAAATGGTCCGCATTCACATCAGTGACAGCGGCCTCGACACTGCTAGGGTATCCCAACTTGAGCGCCGTGAAGACCGGATCGAGTGTGTGAGCGCCACGGTCGGCCAGCATACCCGAGCCGAAATCCAGCCAGTTGCGCCAGATGCCTGGCAGATAACAGGGTGAGTAAGGCCGGAAAGCCGCCGGCCCCAGCCAGAGGTCCCAAGCAAGCGTATCGGGCACTGGCGGAGTCTCTTGCGGCTTGCCAGTGCAGGGTGTGCTCCACCATTCATGGCCGGGCGGATAGAAAGTGAGATCGCACCAAGCTTCCACCTTGTGAATATCTCCAATAGCGCCATCCCAAATCCATTCACAGATCAGACGAATCCCTTCTTCGGCATGCCCCTGAATCCCCATTTGCGTCACTAATCCATATTTACGGGCGGCCTCCGCCAAAACACGGCTTTCGTGGATGTCGTGGGTCAATGGTTTCTGGCAGTAGACATGTTTGCCGGCCTTGAATGCCGCCATGGCAATGACCGCATGCGTATGGTCGGGGGTGGCAATAGTTACAGCATCAATCTCCTTGTGGAGACTGAGCATTTCCCGATAATCCTTGTAGCGTTTCGCCTGGGGAAAAGCGTCAAAAGTTTTCGCCGCGTACTTCCAATCCACATCGCACAAAGCCACCACATTTTCCTCTTTGTAGTGGCTGAGGTCCCCACCCCCCATACCGCCCACTCCAATGCCAGCGACATTGAGTTTATCGCTGGGGGATTTATAGCCCGGCCCCCCCAGTACATGGCGTGGCATGATGGTGAAGGTTGCTGCAGCGGCAGCGGTGCCAGCGAGAAAACGCCGCCGTCCCATCCCGGAATTTGATTCACTCATAAAGGCTCCTTTCCCTCCGACAAATGATTGCCCTTTAATCGTACCTTCATTGCCGCCAACAGAACTATTGCTTTCTTTGCAGCTACTGCTACTTTTTTTTGCTTACGAATCCGGAGGCTGGGGAAAAATTGATCCAGCGGTTCCTTGATTATTATCGGCACGGTCAATACAACCCGCAGTTGAAAAAATCGGGTAAGCGGATTGTGTGATTGATTTTTGATCCAATAGCGTTACCTATGAGGAACGCTGCTCGCGGCGGCGCGCTTCGCGCCGTACGCAGAAGCGGATTGGTTGGACGAATCCATCTTCATCACTTTGGACGTCTCGATTTGTCCTGAAGATACCGATGTATGAACTCTCCAAGGTTTCTCAGTCGCCCGGCGAAATCCTCATCCTTGTATTGATTCAGGAGTTCGTTGCCTTCTTCAGAAACGGACGTGAAGGTTTGTGAGAAGGATAGCGTCAGAAGCCCGTTGTTGCCGATGGACACCTCGATTCTAAAACGAAACATGTAGCGATGTGGCGCCGTGATCAGGAAATCGACGGCCTTGCTCAGTATGTCGTATTGCAGGGTGTTCCAATACAACTCGGTTCCATAGGGCTTCGTGGTTCTGAAGATAGCGCCCTCTTCGTTGTACCCGCTGTGAGACCAAATCGTCTCGCATTCCCAACCAGGAATCCATTGCTCCTCGCGCTTCGGGCAGAGGAGGGGGAAGACGTCCTCCACTCGGGCGCCGATGTTAATGACGCCTTTCCTAGTGAATTGTGATGACGCAAAGCTCACGAATAATCTCCTTTGTACCGATCGCGTCCAACGCAAGAAGTTAACTGTCCCGACGACCAGCCGGAGGATGGGCGGAGACGATAAATGCGAGTGCATGAAGGTGAAGTTAGCCAGCGGCCGTTGGGTCCGAGTTGAACGAGGGGTTTAGGCGCTTCCGGGACCCTCATCGGGTGTTGCGCCAAGAATCGCTCGGGCGCCTTTTGGTCGTTTCGGTTCTGGGCCGTAGTATCGCTTCAGCCAGCGGCTCAACCCATCAAGGCCGGGAAACAACATACGTTCAGTGACGTTGTCTTGATCCAGCTTGTCGCGGACCTCCCATTTCAGTTCCTTCGGGATGATGATGCGATGGAATAGATCCGGATGAACTCTCAAGAATTCATCCAGCACGAGCGTAGCGCCCGGCATGACTGACATGATTGCTGCCTGATTGACGATCCGTGCGTCTAGCGAGGGAGGTTCGAAAAACAGGACAAACGGGTGATCTTCCCCCAGATTGTCGAAATCATTGAGTTCTGGTATGAACTCCAACATTTCTACGGAAAACAGGAAAGCATACTCTTGCTTGAGAACTCCTAAAAGGCGATCGGGCAGAAGTTCCCGCGCCTTCACTACATCGACGCACCAAATAACTCCGTCCTTGTCGTAGTGCTCTTCTTCGGCAGTTGCGAAATGCACGGCGACCTTCGGTGAGACCGTCCAGTCGATCAGCCGCGTCGGCAAACCGTGGTGTTGTGCGACCGAGAGCCGAACCCAGAGGGTATCGGCCGGGATCGAGCCAGGCTCTGCATACTTGCGGAAATTCCTAAGAAGAGGCCTTTCGACATTGACATAGTCGCCGCCGAGCCTCCGGAGACTCGTCTCAAGCCCCCAGGACTGGTCAGCGAGGCCTCGGTAAACGAAATCCGAACGATACCTGCCGTGGGCGTTTTTTGGGATCTCGTAGAGCGCTTCCGTGAGCTCTGCCCAGTTGCTGACTCGTATGTCCTTCACCTGATCCTCCTAAAATTGTGGATCTGCCTAACGAGTCTGTAGCATAAGTTTTTTTTGCAGAAGAAGCCAAGATTTTAGGCGGTCACTTGATCCTTCCCCAGCCTGAGATCGTCGATTGAATGGAAAAGGTGGAAAAGGTGCCGCACTTAAAGGGCATTTCTCAGGCTCCTTGATGTTGCGAGACGGTGCGAAGCGTTTTCACGTCATGCGGCAAATGGTGAACTTCTGTAACTCGTCGCGCTAGAGCTAACGACCCTGTGACTCCCACAAGCGGGCCAACGCTCCGCATAACCGGCTGGCAATGAAGCGAAGCGGAATTGCCAGTCCGAGTTGATGCGGTGGTTATGCGCCGTAATCTAATTTCTCTCCTGCAAAGCGTTAGCTAACGCATACAATGTCCCGACCCG
>CAWDMN010000012.1:0-12116 GCA_963803155.1 uncultured Acidobacteriota bacterium | reverse complement strand
ACAGCCAACGACGAGCCAGCTATCGGAATATGACAGTTCAGGCAGAAGGCTTTTTGCGCACCCCCCGTTTGTCTGAACATTTCATCAATCACGGCTCGATACAATGGGTCTGTCGCCGATTGGGAATGCATCGACTGGGACCACTGGCTGTAAATCTTCTCGTGGCATTTGCCGCACTCTCTAGCCGAGACAAAATCGAATTCCGACAATTTCTTTGTTTGCGCCTCAGCTTGGCCCAAGAGCAGGAATATGGTCAAAACAGAAATAAAGGTTCTTACCATGGATTTGTCTCCAGATTTGATATCCTTCCCGCCTTCCTGAGATCCTGAGAATTCGAATCGGTTTGCCTTTTTGGTGTGTAGCTTAAGGACCTCGCCAGCAGTCCTCAGTGAATGTTTGTCAGATTAACTAATTAAAGCTAACAAAACTCAAAGAGAAAAACAAATCAGCGGACATAAAACCAGAAGGCCACTAATTCTCCATGAGCACGCGATCGAAACTGAGGAGCTTGGGCATCTGGGTTTTCTCGCGAGTGATGTGGTTGAACATCGGGCAAAAAGCGACCTATGTGGTCATGGTGGTTGGGTGCCTGAAAACTATTTAACCATTTCCCGTTATACCTATCACGAAGGGAATCAGCTCATCCTCCAAGTCGGGATTGTGATGCGGGGGTCTGTCAGAGGGAAAATGGCAGGGAAATGGGGCTAGACCTGAATTCCCTGTTCCTCCGGGGCCGAAGCCCTCCATCGATCCTTCGGCCAGTAGCCATTGGTTGATTGTCCGCATGAAAGAAGAGAAGAACAGGATGGGAAATAGATACTCAGAAAAAATAATCGTTAGGCCGTCTTGTGGAATTTCATCATGGTTCTGTTTTCGGGGGGGGGGGGGCGTGCTATCTGGAAAGCTCAACTGTTATGAATGACAGGCAGCGAAGTGATAACGAGCGATCGGCCCGGCTTCACGGGGCGGGTTTGCGGAATCCTTGCCCATCCTCGATTTGTCGCGCGGCCCCGATCACTCGCATCGCTTCGTGCCGTCTGGAAAGCCCAACTGCTATGATTGACAGGCAGCGCGAAGTGATAACGAGCGATCGGCCCGGCTTCACGGAGGCGGGTTTGCGGAATCCTTGCTCATCCTCGATTTGTTACGCTGCCCTGATCACTCGCTTCGCTTCGTGCTATTTGGAAAGTGCGGCCCCGATCACTCGCTTCGCTTCGTGCTGTCTGGCAAGCTCGATTGCTATGGGCTTGCTGGGTCAGGCATCAATCTTTGAACCCGAGTTTTTTCCAAAGCACCAGACCTGGACATATCCCGGTAATGCCCGCGAAGAGAAACGCCACAACCGGTACAAATAAGAACCAGTGGACTTTCGTAAATCCGGTAAGCCATATCCCGATCAAAACAATCGCAGAAACAGTGAGGAACTGCATTCGAAGAGCACTCATGGAACCTCCTTTTAGTAGTTGAAAGTCGATGCAGCCTAGCCGCGAAGATGTAGTACAGTCGTGCTGTCTGCGTCAATTGCCCTGACCCGGTGGCTGGGCTTCATTACTTTGTGGCGTCGGGCTAGCGCGGATCAAGTGCCCGGCACAAAATGAATCTGAACCTATCTGAACTCAACGGATCGGAGATGCGAGAACGGTGCCACGAACGATACCTGGTTTTATTCTAAGCTCCATTGCGGAAAAATGACCCGACGCAGAAAAACGGCATCTAGAATCCAACTCCTCTTATTCAATCATCACCTGTCGTGCTGTAATTCGCCGGGATCACGCACAAAATGTTGCGTTGGCCCAACGGTAGCAATTCCCGTCTATCTTCCTTTATAGATGCTGGAGTGCCGTGTCGGTCTTAAATTATAATGCGGCTCAATTTTTTGCTCAACTTCTTAAAGAATCCCAGATTTTAATGAAAAGTGCTCGTCTGGAAGGATGGGGCTGGATGCCGAAAACTATACAGAGCCGGCCCGAATCGGTCCGATGACCGAATCGGTAAAATAATAAGGTGGAAAGCTGTCTTTTGCCAGAGGAAGTGAGAAAAAAGGCGTGTGATTTGGGATTTAGCCAGGCTCTTTACCTGGAAAGAGATACCCCATAAAATCTTTAAAAAGCGGCAAAGGGGAAAAATCGATTCGATGTTAAAGTGCGGAGAAAGGGGTGGGGAAAAGACTCCGCTCTTGACCGGGGCACGTTTGGCTTTTTGTTGCGACTTGTTTTTACAGCTCGACAAGACTTTAGAGTTGATTGGGTGAGTCTTTTCCAAAAGTGATCCATGCCACTTCAGCTCGACAACGCTCGATGTCATCGATGCCCTTGTAGGTCTTTTCTTTAATGAGACCGTTTACTGTACCCCATAGGCATTTTTCGATTCCGAATACTCGCCACGATTATTGAATCCAAACAGATCAACAGGTGTCGGAACAGTGAAGGGAATATGACGGCAATTGTTGATGAAGAGTGAATAATCCCGATTGATTTCAGAAAAAGCAAAACCAGCATGGGTAGCGGGTTTTTGCTGATTTCAAATGGCTTGCCATTCATCCTGAGATGAGTTTCAGGTTTTAGCGCTCACAAGGGCATGGGGGTTCAAGTCCCCCCTTCCGCACCAGCTTTGGCCCCTGCCTTTATTTTGTTGATCCTTTGGTTATGGGGACTTTACGTCCGGACATCTTAGTTCTGCTTTGTTAGTCTAAGTCAGCCGGGAGGGCGAGGCTCCCGCCGGGCTGCGGCGCGTCCCACTCGCCCGATGGCTCGCCAGGCAGATTCCGCCTAAGCGAGACGCTGCCTTCCCCCTTCAGGCCGCGGTCTTCCGCCTTTGCCTTGGCTTCGGGGGCCACCACAACACAAACGGATCGAAAAAGAGAAGGTAAATTAAGGAAGTAGAATTAATCCTGTAATAGCAGAGCTGTCACCCCAGCCTTCGCTCAATCCAAGAAGTGAAGAGCCATCCCTCCTTCAACATTTCAAATTCGCCCTGGTCGGAAGTGGAAAACCGAAATCCAACACGTGTCAAAAAGTACATTTTTGAGGAGGCTAAAATAATAAAGCAACCCTCTCGCTTGCTTTCACATCTCAAGAAGTGCCTTCTCCTTTTAGACAATTGCCCCGGCTTCGGTCGGGGCTTTTTTTTGGTTCATTCCTGAATATGCCCCGCGAACCGCTCACCTTTTTCCATGCCGACGCTTAGCAATGTCCCAGCCCAATGGCCACCCCGTAACATCTCAGCTCATCACAGATACTTTAATGTTGACACTGGCTCCCTCGAGAACTCAGAATCTACGCAACCTTGCATTATTATTGACTCCCGCTGGAGGCCGGGATTACTGATTCCCCACACCTCACACTCGCAGCCGAGATCCAAACTTGGAGCCGGGAGTGGGGAGTGCAAGGCGCAAAAAGAAAATGCTGAAAATCCTCAATTCTATTCCGGAGCTTCATTCAGCAAATCTCTTGATTGGATGACAATAGGATTGCGGGTCATCTCATAATTATCAAATGGAGAGAGAGAACTATGACCATACTCCGGCGGAGCCCCAAAACTCAATTTTTTGGCAAGGAATCGCTCCCACAAATTAGAGCAGTGGATTTACTTTGGGCGACTGCCTTGTTTTGGGCGATGAGTATTATTGGCTGGGCCGAACCCGTCAAGGTCTACCCTGCCAATCCGCATTATTTCATGTATGAGGGGAAACCCCTCGTTCTGATTACCTCCGATCACCATTACGGAGCCGTCATTGACAAGGATTTCGATTTTGCCCAGTTTTTGGACTACCTTACCAGTCATGGGATGAATCTCACGAGGATCTATCCTGGAGGCATGTTTGAAGCTCCCGACAAGTATCTGCCCGGCAATCCGCTGGGCCCTAAGCCCGGACGGCATATCCTCCCATGGGCAAAGTCCAAGCAGACCGGAGCTAATCCAGCTCTGGCCAAATCGGGAGAGCCTTCGTACAAATTCGACCTCGACCAATGGAACCCCGCCTACTTCGCCCGTCTCAGAACATTCGTAGAACTGGCCCGGCAAAAGAACATCGTTGTTGAAGTCGCCTTTTTCAACGGCATGTATGCGGACTGCTGGCCTTTGATGGCTCTTTATCATGACAACAATGTCCAACGGGTAGGCCAGTATGAGGCCAAGGATTGCGGATTATTCACTACTAACGACAGCCGGAATGAGGGAGTCATCAAATATCAGAAAGCTTACATCGCCAAAATCACTACGGAATTAAATGGATACGACAATGTAATTTTTGACCTTTGCGATGAACCCTCGCTGGCAGGACAACTGGACGGAAGCATCATCAACCTACCCGACAGCCAGGTAACGCCTTGGCTGCTGGCAATGAAGGAGGCCTTCCTCCAAGCGGAAAAATCGCTGCCGAAAAAACATCTTCTCGGGCAAACGGTGCAAAACCTATCGCCAGACCTTTCCGGCGAATTATGGTGCCAATGGCTCCCCACTGAGTATGTCAAGCCCGCCGCCAATGCCATTGACAAAGACTACGGAACCAACAAACCAATTGTGGATGTAGAGTCGGATTATTATGGCTTCGGCTTGGTAAAACCTTACTCCGCGGAGGATGTCCGCCTGGAGGGATGGTGGTTCATGCTTAGAGGGGGCGCGGGATTCATCAATCTGAACGGGGAATATTATCGGGGGCAGGAAGCCGGAGGGACAGATACACGGGAAAAAATTGTTCCTCAGAAAAAAATCCTCAAAGACTTCCTGCAGAGTTTTGATCTTGCCGGATTGACCCGGTTCACTGATTTTAGCGGAGTGCCTTCCGGCGCTTTTGCCAGTGCCATCGCGGAAGAGGGAAAGCAGTACGCTTTTTACCTCTTCCATGCCTCTTACGATGAAAAGTGGGGAGCTCATTTCGTCGCCAAACCTGGAAGCTACCGCGACTCCATCATTCTGCGAAAGATTCCTGCCGGGACTTATAAACTGGAATGGATTGATCCTGCGACGGGTGCCGTGAAAAGCTCAGACAGCCTGAAATGGGCTGGAGGCGATCTCGCTTTGACCGCTCCGGATTATTCCGTTGATTTGGCGTTGCGAATGCGGCTGCAGCCGTGAGACTCATCGAAGCTGCATTAGATTCGTGATCAAGAAGACTCTTCTTCGGCAGGCATGCTCTCAAATCGAGGGTTAAGCCGATCAACGGAAGAATCATGGCTGTTTGAGTTCCCGAATCTTTAACTCAGGATTCGGACAATGCAATACGGGAGCGTGCCAGCGAACTCCATTGACGACCATTCCGGCATCCGGATGGTCATCCGGACACTCGCAACGGATCCAGCCGGGCGGAATTTTTTGTTGAGGTACCGGCGTATAAGTGGCGCCGAAGTTTCCGGCACTTTTCTCACCTTGGCGGGTATCTCCTCCTGCTTGGGGGTAGGCTTTATCGGGATTCAGCTGGTCAAGAATTGAAGGACCTTCGGGCAGGCGCAAAGTCCGCGGTTCCGCCGGAGTCTTCGGTCCTTCGGCCTGAGCCGTCCCAGCCAAGTCAGCGGGTCTTGCCGAATCGGCGGGTTTTGCGGAAAAGGCCTGGAGGGATGACCCATCTCGCCGATACAGACAATTACAGGCTTGGATCAACGAAACCAGGGAACCGGCGGATATGAATTCATTCATTTTTGTTTTGTCACAACTCATTGCCTGAAGGAAATCCAGACTGATTCCGGGGACCTCGGCAAATCTCCATATATCCCCTTGATGGTTGGTTGTGTTCATCCCCTCCATGACGGCGGATACCGAGGTAAGGCTGATTTTGCGTGCATCCTGAATTACTTTGGTGACAAATTGTCCCGGAGAAGTGGCGGTTGCAGCTAGGAGGGTCTTCAGTTGATCCAAATGGCTCTGATCATCCTTCCATAAGGATGAGCGCAACAAACGCCAGCGTTCTTGCTCCTTTTCATCGGGCGATTTTTTTCCCTGAATCTGTATTTGGGAATAGCGCAATTCTAATTCGGCCATCATTCGGGCTAAAAATGAGAGCTGGATCACCTCGGAATATTCGTCCACCATGGGAGACTGTAATCCGTTTTTCCCCTGACCAATCGGGGGATGGTGGTTCGTCTCAAAAATCAAGTCCAGCAATCCCATATAGAGCTTGCCGGTCTTCAAACAGAGTCCCCATCTGAGTTCGTTGCTGGAGGCATTGAAAAAATCTTGAATTATCTGGCCCGGCTGGCAGTTCTTCAGCAATTCGTGTCCTTTGATCCTGCTTTTTTCCATGGATGGCCGATCTGCAATAGCCTGCTTCATCTCGGCGTCAACAGCATCCATGTCTCTGGTAAGTTGGTTCAATTCCAGCTCAAGGCGGGCAAGAAGTTCCTTGGCAGATTCATCATCAGGGAGGGATATCTGCCGCAGGTCCGTCTTCGTGGACAAATCCTGGCCGAAAGTTGGTGGATTAGCGACGAGAAGGGAACATAACACAATCGTCAAAAAGAAGGTCTTCATTTTCCAACCATAAAAAAAGAGATCCGAATTTTCAGGAATTTATTGTGGTTGGTTTCCATGATTTATGCAACTGTTCCTCCCACGAAAAATTCTGAATATGGCAAAGCTTCATCCATTCTGAGTATAACTGGATTTGTGGACGGTTGCTCTGAAAGTCATGAGCAATTAAAATAAGGCCAACGCGGGAGGTCTGTTCACGACTAATGAGGTCAAAATGGAATAAACTGGAAGTGAGGTGGATCGGGCACTGGGGGGGCGGTCGCCATGGAGGTTCCGTTGGCTTGGCGAGGCGCGACGGGTGACTTCGTCACACTCGCGCGCTCCACCACGGAGCCGCAATGCGAGAATATTCGCGCGTAACACCACTCATCGCCGAAAGGACAAGATTAATGAAGCTGCATCGATGTTGCCTGTTCCTCTTATCTGTCGCCACATCTCTGTTTGGCCAGGCGGCCCGCCCTTCATTCGACATCGTACTGGAAAAGGGTCATATCATCGACGGCACCGGGTCCCCCTGGTATTCGGCGGACATTGGAATCCGGAAGGGGAGGATTGCCGCTATCGGCCAACTGTCGGGGGCCATTGCAAAGAACCACGTTAATGTGCGTGGTCGAATTGTGGCCCCCGGCTTCATTGACATGCTCGGCCAATCCGACCTTACCATCCTCGTAAATCCGCATCTTCCCTCCAAAATATTCCAGGGGATTACCACGGAAATCACGGGGGAGGGCGGATCGGTTGCCCCTCTGAACGATTCTATTATCGAAGCGTCACGGATCAGCTTCGATCACCTCAAAATTGCCCCCGACTGGCGAACGCTGAATCAGTATTTCGCCCGGCTGGAACAGCAGGGGATTGGAATTAATTTTGCCACTTATGTTGGAGCGACACAGGTGCGGCTGATGGTCTTGGGAAGCGGAAATCGCGCCCCCGGCCCCTCCGAACTATCTCGGATGAAAGGATTGGTGAGCAAAGCCATGCGACAGGGAGCCATGGGTGTTTCCAGCTCCTTGCAGTACGCCCCCGCCCCTTACGCCAGCACGGAGGAGTTGGTCGCTCTGGCCGCGGAGGCGGCCAAATATGGCGGAATTTATGCGACCCACTTGCGTTCTGAAGGGAATGCAGTGCTGACGGCTCTTGACGAAGCCATTCGCATCGGGCGGGAAGCCAGAATTCCAGTGGAGATCTGGCACCTCAAAGCTGCCGGGAAATCCAACTGGGGACGAATGACCGAAATTGTCGAGAAGATCGAGCAAGCTAGAAAAAGTGGTGTTGATGTATCGGCGGACACCTATGCATATCCTGCTTGGTTCAACGATCTTTCCGCCTTCATCCCTCCTTGGGCCCATGATGGAGGGAATCTTGAGATGATCGAACGGCTAAAGAATTCGGCCATTCGACAGCGAATCCGCAAGGATATGGAGACGCCAACCAATGATTGGGATAATGAATGGCAAGAAATTCCAGGCCCGGAGGCCGTGCTGATCGGCGTAGTGCAGAACCTAAAACTTCTGCCCTTGCAAGGGAAAAATCTGCTCGAGGTATCCAGACTGCGAAACAGAGAGCCGATTGAAACTTTGTTTGATCTTTTGATTGAAGATGAAGCCTTCACCAGCGTGGCAGTTTTTGGGATGTCCGAGCAGGATGTCACCCTCGCGCTTCTTCAGCCCTGGGTCTCAGTCGACAATGATTCGGCGGGAACCGCTCCGGATGGCCTTCTTGGAAGGGAACATCCGCATCCCCGAGCCTATGGCACTTTTCCCCGCATTCTGCGCAAGTACATCAGGGAAGAGCGCCGGTTAACGATCGAGGAGGCAATCCGGAAATTCTCAGCGCTGCCGGCCCAACGAATGGGCCTTAGCGATCGCGGAGTACTCAAAAAGGGGATGTGGGCGGACCTTGTCGTGTTCGATCCTGATCGCATCCGGGATTTGGCGACTTTTGAAAAACCTAACCAGTTATCCGTAGGGATGGATTATGTGCTGGTGAACGGCGTGCCGGTCATCGAGGAGGGGCGGCAAACCAGGGCACTTCCCGGCAAAGTGCTCCGAGGTCCTGGCTATCAGCGCGTTTTGCGCTGACACTTCGGCCCTTCAGACATGGCTCTCATTCGAGTCTATTTATAAACTTACTTTTCCTTGGAGCATGCCTATGTCCCGCTAAAGTTGCCGGAGACGCTGGCCCCGGCGCCGAACTGACTCAGGCCGAAGGTCCGCCCCACTCTTGGTTCAAGAGGAGCCCTCGCTCTCTGAGGACAGCGAAAAAATAAGAAAATCATCGTTTCATCTCAAGAGCTTCATTGATCTTATTCTGCAGCCGTTCCGACATCTTGGGATCGAGATCTTTCAACATTCTCTGCCTTTCCTGAGCCTCCTTGATTTTTCCAGATTTCAGATAGAACATGCCCAAATTCCATTGCGCCAATGGGTAACCGGGATTGAACTTTACGGCTTGTTTAAAATAATTCAAGGCCTCCTGATTCATCCCTTTTTGAAAATACTCCACCCCCAGGTTGCAGAGCGTGTAAGAATCCGCGGGATTCAAGCGGATGGCTTCTTTATAGGCGGCAATCGCCTCCTCATGACGATTCAACACTCCCAAAGAGTTACCCCGCAAATAATGGACCATGGCAGACCGCGGATTCTTTTTCAAATACTCGTCATAGATAGGAATAGCCTCCCGTTCCCTTCCAGTCCGACAGTAAATCTGACCCAACTGCAGCTGGAGTTCTAAATCGTCCGGTTCAATTTTGAGCGCGGAACGGCAAGCCGCCTCTGATTCCCGATATCGCTCCAGCTTAAATAAAGAGGATCCCAAGGCACTCCAGGCTGAAAGATCTTCCGGATTTTCGCGAACTGCGCTTTCTAAATGAGGAATGGCGTCTTGCACGCGATTATACATTAGTAGATAGAGTGCCTTATCGTAGTGTGATTCCCCGATGTTATTTTTCGGCAACACAGGATTCTGACTGTTTTCCTGTGCATACAAGAGGCAACTCGAGAAGAGCGCGAACGACAACAAGGGAATACACATCAAACCCTTTTTCATATTCATTGTCTCAACTCCCGTGCGGATTTGAGGCTGGCGCCACAATTTCCTAAAGCGTTTAATTCTATCACTCCCTCAAAGAATAATTGAGACAAAACTGAGCAAAGGAACTGAATCCTCGTCACGCGGAGTTGCCTCCCTTTGGATCGCGGCGCCAAGACACCTCTCACCCAAGAAAATCCCAGCTCGACAAAGGCGGCGCGGGCATGAGCGACCGCCATCGCCTGCGCATGTTGGCTCGACAGACGAGGCCGGACAATCGACGCGCGACGGGTGACTTCGTCACACTCGCGTGTTCCACCTTGATGTCTATTTTCATCGTCCTGTTGAGCCAGCAGTGCCTGCATGGGGGGCTCCCTAGAAAATCCCCCTTTGAAGGGGGTGGCGTCTGCTTGCGGGCGTCGGGGGATGTCAGAGCCTACTGACAAGACATCCCCCTGGCGCTACCGCGCCATCCCCCTTCAAAGGGGGAATAAATTTTCATTCTCTTGTTGAGCCAGCCGTGCTGGCATGTGCAGCTCCTAAGAAAATCGCATTAAGTAATTGAAAAACCATGAGCGGCGTCATTCAAGCCAACTGCGCCTACAGGTAGTGCGCTTTCGCCGAAAGCGCCGCCTGCGCCAGCTTTGCTTTGCGCAGGCGGACGGCTCGCCGAGCCGTCCCTACCGGTCAAAGTCGATCTTCATCCTATTGTTGTGCCAGCCACGCTGGCATCGATGTAATGCAAGGCACATCCTAAGAGAGTCCTCCTGCATCCGCGCACTGCCCGCATAGTCAATCCCGCAGGCAGTTGAAGTTCGTAATTCTATTGAACCCCGCCATGGCTTAATGGTACCATGAGCCGACTTTCAGGAATAAGGAGCGTACAGACTGATGAATGCAACGCGGATCGCTGCCTTCTTAATGCTTTCGGGACTGCTCATAATTTCCGGCTGCAAGTCCAAACCTAAAATCACGGCGGAGACCGCCGCCCTGGTGAATGGTAAGGAAATCAAAATCAGCGAGGTGGAAAAAGCTTTCCGGGTTCAACCCAAACAACCCAACCAAAATCCTTCGCCGGAAGAAATTTTGACGATGAAGCTCCAGATTCTTGAGCAATTGATCAAAGATGAAATCGTGATGCAGAGAGCCGCCAAAGACAAACTGGAAGCCACGGAAGCGGAGATCAATACTAAATTCACGGATTTTAAGAAGAATTTCACTGAGGAGAAGTTCCAGCAGCTTCTGAAGGATCAGGGGTGGACGGTTGAAGATATCCGGAATAAATACAAGAAGGAATCAACCATTGAAAAATTATACAACAAGGAAATCACGTCTAAGATTAGTATCTCGGATGCCGAAATTACCGAGTTTTTCAATAACAACAAGAAGAACTTCAACATGCCGGAAACCTGGCACGTACAGCATATCCTGGTAACTCCTTTCCCCGATCAGCAAATTACCAACGCAAAGAATAGTGATGCCAAGACCAATCCGGAGGCCCAGCAAAAGATTGTGCAGCTGATCCAGCAGATTCAAGCTGGCGCTGATTTTTCTGGAGTGGCGAGGGATTTCTCCGAAGATCCCAATTCCGCCCCCACGGGTGGGGATCTGGGATTCCTTTCCGCCGAACAAATGGAACAAGCCGCCGGCCCTAATTTTCGGCAGGCGGTCATGAGTTTGAAGCCCGGGGAAATGTTTTCCAAAATCGTAACGACCCAGTACGGCTATCACATCATCAAACTCCTGGGCAAAGAAGCTGCCGGCCAGCGTGACTTATCCGATCCCCGTGTCTCCGCCAACATCCGCCAGACCATTTTCGACCGCCGCGATAATCTCCTCAAGACCGCGTACGTTGGCACCCTGCAAAACGAAGCAGTCATTTTCAATGCCTTCGCCCAGCGGATCCTCGAAGACGTCGGCAAAACAGGTCAGCCTGCAGGTAAAAAATAGGAATAAAAGTGGGGTGCGAATCGACTGGAAAATAGGAGCCCTCGTGAAACTGGAGGGCTCCCTCTGCTGTGGCGGCTTGTCTCGCGCTTCTTATTTCTGCTCCGTAAATTTAACCTCCTCTTTCCTGATTCATTGGTATATTGGTGGCCCCTTGAGCCGCGGGCCGCTATGCATTTTCCCCGCTTACCATAAATTCCCGGAAATAACCATCCACCTTAAGTAATTCCATTGGACTGCCATCTTGTTCGATATGTCCATTTCGCAACACCAGAACACGGTCGACATCCGTCAACATCGACCTGCGGTGTGCAATCAGAAGGGTTGTCCGACCTTGACTTAGCCGCCCCAGAGCATCTTTCACGGAAGCCTCAGTCTGAAAATCGAGATTGGCCGTCGCCTCGTCAAGAATGAGGATCGCCGGACGGGCAACAAAGGCGCGGGCCAACAGAACCCTTTGCCTCTCTCCCATGGAGAGTTCTACACCGCGCTCGCCAATCATAGTCAAGAGGCCCTCTGGCAAACGTTCGATCACTGGACTGAGACCGGCCAGTTGCGCGGCCTCAGCCACCTCTTCATCCCGCGCGCCCAGACGGCCGTAGCGGATGTTGCCGGCAATGGAGTCTCTGAACAACAGGCCATCCGCCGCGACGCCGCGGATGGAAGCACGGACG
>CAWDMN010000011.1:0-124626 GCA_963803155.1 uncultured Acidobacteriota bacterium | reverse complement strand
AGAAGCCGGTGCGTAAGTCACTTCATAGTAATGGCGGATATCATCACTCACCCGCGACATGAATGGGCGCAAATCGTTGCTGTTGGCGATCAACTGCCCGCCAGTCTGAGTCGCCAAAGCGGAAAGAGTCTCCTGAGTGTTGGAGTGAATGCTGTTTTCACCTCTCTCCCCTGACCGGACATCTTCCATGGAAATAGTGCCGCCCGACCGGGTGGTTTGGCTCATGCTGGAATTTGCCGCTTCAGTCAAGGCTTTACGGGCAGAAAGCATTTTATCGGCGGAGTTCAGCCCAGTCGTGTCGACTGCATAAAAGCTGACATGGGCCTGATTGGCCCGGCCGATCATCTGGCGGAACAGCGTGTCCTGGTTGGAAGTCACGATTAGCCCCTGGGAGAAATAAATTACGGTTTTCCGCCCGGCCAGCTGTTCCTGGCCGCGCACCAGGGCCAGCAAAGAGGCCATCGAGGCTGCCGATTGTTGTTCCCGTTCAATCGATTCGGAATACAACAGGATTTCTTTGGCGACTGCGGCAATCTGGGCGGCCATCATGGTCATGCCCATCGTTGAGGTGTCGGGTGCCTGCCCTGGCGGAGTCTGGCCAACGGCAGCGGCTGCCATATCGGCCGCGGCTTGGGTGGCGGCGGCCTCCTCCACTGCCTTGTCCCGGGCTTCAGATTTCACCATGAATTCGTTAAAGCTCCCGCTGTTGGCCGCTTCCACCGCTTCGCGCAAAAGCTTGCGATCGTTGGTAAAGGATTGCAGCAGCCGCAACCGCTGGTCGAAAATGAAAACTGAAACATAGACATTCTCGCGGAGCTCCGAATTCAAAAACTGAAGGGCCGCTTCCCGCGCCAGTTTCCGAGGCTCGGGATCGCCCGCCACCCGTTCAAACACCAGCGTCACCAGATTAATGTGCCTAAACGGATCGGGCTGCGTGGCACCCTCCCCTTCGGGCGGAGCCGGAAGAGCTCCCCGGTCCATGAGGCGGAAACCCGTGATTTTCTGCTGGACGCCGTCTTCAAAAACCGTGACTTCCTCCGGCTTGAGATCCAGCACAAATCTCCCTTTTTTGTCGCGGACCACCATGTCCAGCAGGATCTCCTGCGTTTCCACACGGAGGGCCTGCGTTGGACTGGGCGCAGTTTGCGCCAAAAGCAAGCCCGGCGGCAAACATCCTTTTGGATATGCCGGCCCGCCCCAAAACCATAAAAACAAAATGACACAGGAAAGTAAAGACACTCGCAGAGATTTCATTTTAATCCATCCTATTGCCGGAACCGCACAGCCATTGCGCCGGGTTATTGTATCAAATAGTAACTACTCAACCCTCCTGTCTAAAAGCCATGCTGAGTCAGCCCTTGGTGAAAGGCATGGAGGTTGGCCTCATGGATCAAAGCCCACGGCTCGCTCCAAAAACGCTCACCGTAGCTGCCGCTGCCCATGGCGTGGATGCAAAAAGCAATGATCCCTCTACCGCGTGTGCAAGCCTGGCAACTGCGACTCATCCATGTTACATCAAATTTAAAAAAGTATGCTCTTCTACCGCCGAATTCCCCTGCGCTATGATGGCGCGGACTTCATACTCCCCTGGCGCCAGGGAATCAGCGGGAACCGTGGCCAGATAAGGAATCCGTCCCTGCGGGTCGGGGGCTGGCAAATCAATCTGGGCCTGCGAAACCGCCAGCCCATTCTGGAGGAACTGGAGGATCAACTGGGTCTTTTCGGCCGGCTTTTGTCCGGGTAGGCCACAAAATAAAAGAGGAGGGAACTCTTCGGCGCAAGCCCAATGGGGCTTCCCATGGAGGGGAAGAGCTGGGAGTCACCCAAACGGAAGGGATCATCCTCTTGCATGTCCGCCTTGGCCACCTTTACTATCCGTTGGATCACCGAGAGACTGCTCATCGTCACTCCGGGCCGCAGCGTGGGAATCGCAAAAACAGACTTGCGGACACTGAACTTGCCCGCGTCGACATCCCGGAGGACTGTTTCCAGCTGGTAGCGCCCGGGCGGCAGAAGGAAATGGCGTATAAAGAGCAGGTTGTTTTTTTTGGTGGACTCCAATTTGGCCATTTCCCCCTGATAATCATAATCCTGGCTATATTTCTGAATGATCCGCCCATCGGGTGTTTTCAGCAGCGCCAGCAGGGAGAACCGGGCCTGGAACTTGCTGTCCGCCACCGGCTTGAAAGTCATTTGGGAAAGCGGGATTTCCAGAAGAAGGGAACCCTGCGCCGCCTCCGCCGTTTGGGCAAAGCGCAGGATCCGGGCCCGGTGTTCAAAGTCATGGGGAACCGGCGTTGACGCCAGGGCGCCCAGCAGCGGCATCTCAAAGGAGGTTAAGAGGGAGGAGCCCTCGGTGCGGGGAACGGCAAAGTAACCGCTGCGGCTTTGCACCGTGACTCCCTTGCGTAAAACCTTTACGGAAATTTCCCGGAATTTCCCGTCCAGTTTGGGATTCTCGGAAGAATACGCCAATTCATAGTAAGTCCGGATGTCTTCACTGACCTGGTTCATGCTCAATCCAAGATCGTTGGAATTGGCAATCAATTTCCCTCCGGTCTGCTCCGACAGGGCAGCCATGGTTTCCTGGTAATTGGCGTAAATGCTGGATTCACCAAGTTCACCCGCCATCATGTCCTGGTAACTGACAGCGCCCCCGGACCGCTGGGTTTGCGCCCGGGTCTGGGCCGCGGCGCTCCCCAGCATTGACCGGGAAGAGACATTTTGATCGGTCGTGATTAATCCTCGGGTATCAATGGCATAAACGCTCACGTTGGCCCGGTTGGCTTCGCTGATAACGGTTTTCAGAATATCCTTCATGTTGTTCGTCATCGCCAATCCCTGCGAAAAATAGAGGATCGTCTTCCGTCCGGCAAGGGTCCTCTGGCTCCGGGCCAGGGAAAGCATCGAAAAAACCGAGGAGCGGGACTGGTGTTCCCGCGACATATTATCCGAAAAACTCAGGCTATTGGATTCTGCTTCCGCCAGGCGTGCCGCAATATAACTGCTCCCAACATTGTTGGTATCTGTATTCCCTCGACCCAATGAACCCGTAGTGGAATCCCCAGCGGACTGATTTGCGGCCGCGTTGGCCTGCAGCGCGGAGCTGATCGCCGCCGAGTCCGCGGCAAACTGGGAATAAGCGCGGCTGGTGGCTTTATCAATGGCCACTCGGAGCCTTCCCTTATCGTTGGTAAAAGGCTGCAGGATCATCAAGCGCTGGTCAATTACATAAACCGCCACAAAAACATTGCTGCGCAACTCGGATTTTAAGAATTGCATGGCTCCCTCTTGCGCCAGTTTCCGCCCCTGCACATCCATGTTTTCAAAAACCAGTGTCACCAGATTGATCTGCCGGATCGGGTCGAGCTGGGCTGGCGCTGGAGCCCCGGTCTTTGCCGGAGCAGTGGGAGCCACCTGTTTCCAATCGCTCTTCTCCACCAGGGTAAACGCGTTGATTTTCTGTATCACCCCATCCTCATAAACTTCAATCTCACTCTCCTTCAAATCGCGCAACATCTTCCCGCCCTTGTCGCGCGCCACCAGATCCAGCAGGATGTCGGTCACCTCCAACTGTGTTTCCACCCGCAAGATCTTTGTACGCTCATCCCTGGCACTCTTGTCAGCGGTCTGCGTCAAACCGGGATCAATGGTGACAAACGCCATCAATAGGACAGCGAAAATTGATTGGCAAAATATTGAATTTAAGTGAAACCTCATGACGGGTTCTCCTCCAAGAGGGATGATATCGATGAATTGCCACTGCTCCGGACCCAAACTGGGCCGATTCAAAAATAGGCGCGCATACGAAGTGCGCGCTTCCAAAAAATACCCCGAAGGGGTTAAAGATGAATAGCCCAGGGTCAGAAAAGTGGCACGAGGCCACTTTTCTAACCCTGGGTAAACGAACCAAACCAGGAAAAAGGGTTGCGGAAATCCGCCATGGACGGCGGATTTCCGCAACCCTGATCATCTTCGGGCAGGACGCCTGCTTGGCGGGAATGCTTGTTGGTGCCGGAGCTGAGGATGATTATCCTTGTATCTTGCATGACGGTGGAATCCTGAGCAGTTACCCGAATTCAAAACCAAATACGCCCTCAACTCCTTAACAATGATCGCGTAAACCTGTTGAAAATGATCGCTCCGATATGCGACAGGGAGTAGTCAAAGATCATTCCTATAGTTGCACGGTTTTATAATACTTGAAATCTGTACTGAGTAGTCACTATTTGACACAAGTGGAAACAGAATCTGCCGGTGCGTGAATGCCGCCTCCCCGCGAGCCCAAAGAAGAGCCTGCCAAGCCAGGGCGTCGGGGGACCTCCGCCCTCCAATCACAGCCAATTCGAAAAGTATTTTCGTAGGGGTCACCCATGCCAGCGCGCGGGCACAACAAGATGATGAAAATCTATTCCCCCTTTGAAGGGGGATGACGCGTCAGCGCCAGGGGGATGTCTCTCCGGAGGACTTCACATCCCCCGGCGTCCGCCGCAGCGGACGCCACCCCCTTTTTAAGGGGGATTTTCTGAGGAGCTACTCATGCCAGCGTGGCTGGCACAACAAGAGGATGAAAATAGCTACAAGGCACGGGCAAAAACTCTGGTAAACCATGCTGTTTTTTGCCCGTGGCACCCTCGTGTTATATCAACAACTTACAGTGATTTTCTAGGGAGCCGCGCATACCAGAATGGCGGCCACAATTCTCTCCGTGTCTCAGTGCCTCAGTGGCATTTTTTCTTCTTTGGTTCGGGCTCAAACAATTTGGGGTTCTTCCCTATTCACGCACCAAAAAAAAGGGGTGGCGGGACTCGCCACCCCTGATCAAGTGTCCTGGCAGTGCTAATCCCTGCCAGGACAAGTTAAGCCATCAGGTTAGAAAATAAACTTGAGGGCAAATTGAATGATTCTTTTCCCACGCTTTTCGGTGGTCCACCCAACCAGCGGGTTGGAATCATTCCGAACTCCATCGGGACCGGCGTTGCTGCCCGTTGTGGATCCATTCCCGAAGTTAATGTGCAGGTTTTGATCACCACCTGAGAAGAATACGTTCGGGTGGTTAAGGAAGTTATAACCGGCCGCACGAACCTGGATCATCCGGGTTCCATCCTTGCTGACCTTGAAATTCTTGAAAACAGACAGGTCATGGTTCTGGAATCCCGGACCATGCATGTAAGGCAGCTGGTAGGTCCCGTTCACTCCCGGCAATGGAGCTTCAAAACAGGTCGGGTTGAAATATTGTTTGAAATCTCCATTCGAACCCAGGTTAGTACGAGGATCGCAGGTCAGCCAGAGCCGGGCGAGGCCATCTACAGTCCCTGTGACGTTACGTGCAGAGATGTCGTTGGAGTTGGGGTCAACTGAACCGTCCGCAAGGAAAGCATGGCCCTGTTTCATTTTTCCAGCGAATTGAATTGCGAAGGGACTCCCCCCACCCCACAGGATTGGGGCACCACTTTGCATCTGGCTGATCCCGGAGAACTGCCAGCCGTTGATCAGGCCACCGGCGAACTTGTTCTTGGTGAAATCAGGCAGGGTATAAACATACGCAAGGCTAACTACATGGGTTCTGTCAAAAGGCAAAATCCCATAGCTGCGTTCGTTCCAATGGAACTGATCGATATCACCACCACCACCGGAATAGTAATCGCCACCCACACCTAAAGCCTTCGAGAAGGTATAGGCAAGGGAGAAGTTAAACCGGCCCACCTGGCGGTTGAAAGTAAACTGGGCTGAATGATAATTCTGGGAGAGCAGGTGAGATGCAGTCGCAATCCGCAGATACTGGGAGATTGGGCGGTAAGCATCATCAGTGGTACCTAAGGGGAAGCCAAATTCAGCCCCCTCGGGAACCCTGTTTTGATTGAGTGTGTACCTTGGGGTAATCTGGTTCACACTACGGCTACCTACATAGGAGGCTTCCATGATAATGCTCTTGGGAAGCCGCCTTGAGATGGTGAAATTCCAGTTGTAAGTCGTCGATGCGCGTTCATCAAACTGATCCAACACGGATAAACCGCTTCTGGGAAGATTTTTGGTCGGATCGATGGCGTCGATGCCTTTCAACGAACCCGCTCCCCAACCAATGGAGGAGTTAAGGAGTTGCGGTGGATTGGCGCTGGCCCCGGACGCTGCATTGAACTGGTCACGGTAAATAAACATGCCGAAACCACCACGGACGACGGTGGTCCCTTTGCCAGTCACATCATAGGCAAAACCGATCCGGGGAGAAACCCGCAGCGGTTTGGTCTTCCAGATGGAATTGGAGACGCTGGGATCGCGGTAGTTTGCCATAATTCCAGTGAAATCAGTCGCCGGTGCATTCGGGTTGTATTTGGTTGGATCCCAGGCGGCAACATAACCCTCCCGGCTGTACGCTTGCCCCAGATGGTAAAAGCGAGCCCCCAACTCCAGAGTCAGCCGGCGAGTCGCTTTCCAACTGTCCTGGAGGTAGAAGGAGGATTCCATGACACGGACCGAGTTGTAGTTGTTTTTGGAGGTTTCATTATAAGCCCCAATGTATCCCACCAATAAATCGGCCCAGGCATTACCCGTTGAGTAGCCACCCCAGTTGGTGGGAGTCAAAGTTCCCATGTTTGGATTGGTCGGAGGTTCAACGTTGGAAATAAATTCAAAGTGGTAACCAGCCTTCAGGGAGTGTGTGCTGAGGACTTTGCTGAAGTTGTCGTCGGCTGAAATGGTCCACTTATGGGCATCGTGAGGAAGTCCACCCGGTTGGTACATCGTGCCAACCCCGCCACTCCAGTCTGTAATATTGGGAATGACATCACCAGAACTCTTAAACATGCCTTGGTAAGGATAACCCAAGCCAGAACGCGACATGGCGGTAGGATCCTGATAACCAAAGGGAAGTTGGTAATATGTCGCCGCAAACAGGACCTCATTGGTCGTTGTCGGGTTCAATACAGTCACTAAATTGTTGGAGGAGGAATAGGAGCGAAGTGTGCCTGTGACCGGAGTCGGAGAGGGAACCTGATTACCGTTGTTCCACCAGAGACAATACGGCCAGACCTCGGATTCACCCTCATGGTTGAATCGGCTGTACAGCTTGGTGTTGTCGGAAATGCTGAAGTCAATCCGGATCAGCTGTTGATTCCGGTTTTGAGGCTCAATGAGCTGGGAGATGTAGTTATAACCATTGGATTGTCGGGCATCGCGATTCGGCAATGGATACATCTTCAACATGACAAGCCCGCCGGGATCAATCAAATTCTTGTTAAGGATCACACCATTGCCGTCATAGTATTGGACTCCATTAATTTGGCCAGTCCCTGGCTTGCCGTTGGTGTCATAACCACCCAACCCCAATCCACTGCCTGCCAATTCACTGAAATCCCCGTCGCGCATCTTTTCGGTGGGAACCCAGGATTTATTGGAGTCGATACCAAGGTCGACATTTTGGCGGCTCCATTCAAAACCGGCAAAAAAGAACAGTTTGTCACGTTTTTTGTTGAAGCTTGTCCCTGGAATTATTACAGGACCACCAATATTGAATCCAGGATAGTAAAAACTGCTCTGGGGCTTGGCGAAATTGTATCGGTTCGCTTGCCAATCCTGGGAATTCAAGTTGTAGTTACGGGCATAAAGGTAGCCTTCACCATGGAACTGGCTTGTTCCCGCTTTCGAAATGGCGCTGACCGATGTCGGACCGCGGGAGTTTTCAGCACTCATCGCTGCGGTTTGCACTTTAACTTCCTGAACCATTTCCACATTGGGAGTAACCGAAGATCCACCGTTGTTGCCGGGGTCGATGGTGTTAGCGCCATCTACGCTCATGGCAACGGTGTCGTTCCGGGTTCCAGCCACGTGAACAGCTCCGCCAATTCCACCGCCGCCAAATCCGGCCACCTGATAGTCCATCGTTTCATCGACAACGACACCGGGCAGAATCTTCAACATTTCCACGGCATTGCGTCCGATAATGGAAACGTTTTGAATCTGCTTGGATGAAATCGTTGCAGACTTTTCAATGCTGTCCACCGGAATGGCTTCGGCCGCAGCGGCCTGCACCTCGACGGTTTGCATCATTGTCTTCGGCGCCAGTTGAATGTTGCGCACTGTGATCTTATCACCGCTAGTCAACGACAACCCTTTCTCGGTCCACTTGTTGAACCCTTCAAACTCAATTTCAACCGTGTAATTACCTGCCAGCAAAGCCACGATCGAAAAGAATCCTTCAGAATTGCTCTGAACTTTCCGGATATCACCGGTCCCTTCACGGGTTAAGGTGATCTGTGCGTTAGGAACTACGGAGCCTGACTGATCATAAACAGTTCCGCTGATTGATCCCGATTGACCCTGACCCAATGCGATGCCGACACTCAACGCCAGCATCAACAGACCCAAGACTGCTACCTCTAATCCTGCTTTCATCCGCATAGCTGTTCTCCTTTTAGCAGAAAAAAAACCCATCTTTTCTCTCATTTGAAAAAAGCCCCCAAATGGAGTCGCATCGGTCATGGTTGAGATTTCCCAAGGCCGGCAAAGTAGCTGGGCCACAATCGCCTCGACCGCCAAATGCACGATGCGCGGCCGCACTATGCAATGGACAATTTTGAAAAAAATTGGAGGAACGCAAAAAACAGACCTGAAAAGCAAGACTGTTTTCTACAAAAACGCATCCAAGGATCGAGGCATTTGTGTGACCTGGCTCTGAATGGGCAGATGAACGGTACTCAAACGAGTCGACGATTAGCTTTTGAAGAGCAACCATTTTCCCATTCACACGGATGGATAACCAAACAATCTAATCGAAATTCGCCGTTGTTTTTCGGACTGTCATTCACCAATGTGAAGGTCTCAACTGCTGTTTTTTTGACGAGCTTCAGTTTGAGAACGGCTAATTCTAATCGCCGTCTTGGCAACGGTTGGCGATCCGCTTCAAGACATAGTTATTGTATTTTCTAAAATACTCGTCTTATTTGGAAGAGGGAGTAACGACGGGGTTATTTTACAGGTAAGTTAAGGTAACACGGCAGACTTCTTTGAGCTTTTTTCCAATGAGACGCCTAAGTGCTTTCATCGCACTATATGATCTCCTCCGAGTCGATCGGTCATGCAGAGGAGCTCGGCTCCATGCTTTTGTTTTAACGGTAAAAAAATAAGTAAATCGCAGGTTAAACTTGTGGTAAATTCAGATCTTCTATGTTTTGTTGCGTATTAATTATAATTGTTGTTATACTCTTGCAGTTTAATACTATAAATAGATAGAGCAGGGAGAATGGCTGTGGGAACCTCATTGCATGGCAATTCAGCCGGTCATGAGCTGGAAAAAGCAGAATTGCAGAGGGTAATAAGTTCAAAACAGTTCGTCCGCTCACCGGGTCTGATTCATTTTCTCACTTATGTTTGCAAGCATTACTTCGAAGGATCTACCGAGCAAGTAAAAGAGTACAACATCGCAGTTGAGGCTTTTGGCCGCCCTCCCAGTTTTCAACAGCGGGCTGATCCAATTGTGCGAGTGGAGGCAAACCGTTTGCGCAAGCGGCTCAAGGAATATTATGAAACAGAGGGCAAAGACGATCCGATTCAGATCACCATTCCCTCCGGACAATATCTTCCGGTTTTTATTCATTCGGAATCGGCAGGCGCCGCCGAGAACTCTAAATCAATAGAGACCGCGGCACAACCATCTACATCACCGTTCTCAAGGTTTAGCCGCGCATCTAATCTAATCTCAAAAAAGGTGGGCCTTGGCATTGCCATTATCTTATTTCTGATGGCAATGATTTGGACTGGAAAATGGATTTTCCCTTTTAAATCAAACCCACAAACGGGAAACGCCTCCCCAGCGCTATCGCTCTCCAAAAACAATTCCCGCTCCAATTTGGTCATCCCTGCTTTTCCTTTGGCGGAGACTCGAATCCTAGCGGGATCTTCTCTGCAGACTTACGTCAATCATTTGGGTGAAGTATGGTCCGGTGACCGGTTTTTTCGGGGAGGGACCGCGGTTCATTATCCTGATGCAATCATCGAACAAACCCGCGACCCTGAGATTTTCCGTTCAGCGCGGCAGGGCACATTCTTCTATGACGTTCCTTTGAAGCCTGGCCTTTATGAACTGCGCCTCTATTTTTCTGAAAATGAATTCGGCCCATACAAGAATGCGGGTGGGGGTGAGGGAAGCCGGAAGATGTTTGTCATGGCCAACGGGAAGTTTTTGACGGACAATTTCGATGTTTATTCGGATGTTGGCGGCGCCAATATCGCCGACATCAAAATCTTCGGAGATATCGCTCCGGAGGAAGGCGTCCTTCATCTGGTTTTTTCCGGGAAGCCCGGATTGACGGCAAGTTTGAATGGCATCGAAATTATCCCTGGAGAAAGGGGAAAAATGCGCCCCTATCGAATGACCCCGCGCGATTCCGCTTTCACTTCAAAAAACAACCTAATCTGGACGCCCGACCAATTTTGTCGAGGTGGCCGCCATGCGGATCCGAGCCCTTTGACCGTGACGGGGACCCCTGATCCGGAGTTGTATCAAGAACATCGGTACGGCCATTTCACTTACCAGATTCCCGTTGCCCAAGGATCCTATACCATAGCCCTGCACTTTGCCGAAACTTTTTATGGCCCCGCCGGTCCTTCGGGAAGAGGAGAGGATATGCGGGTTTTTGATGTTTACTGTAACGGCCAAGTTCTGCTGAAGAATTTTGATATCTTCAAAGAGGCCGGAGGACAAAACATCGCGTTGGATAAAGTTTTTCATAAGATCCGGCCCAATGCCCAGGATAAAATTGTTTTATCCTTTGTGCCGATCCACGATTATGCCTGCATTTCCGCGCTGGAAGTTTTGAGCGAATGAGCTATTTGGCCCTCCTTAGTGTGCCCTTGTCTCAACTTTCCTCAAGCATCTGAATCCCCGTATGTATGCCGCGCCAATAGATATCCGCTCTCCGCAGCCCAGTGATCAAATCAAGAACCGGGGGCCTAATCAAGGGCAGCAGCCTGAGAATTGCAGACCAATGCACGGGAAGCTAAGCTGGTCGCTCGTTTTTCGCTGCGCACTTTTGGGTTGGTGAAACCAAGCCAAAAGTGCGCAGCGACAGCAAGCGATTAGGGTGGGGGGACCGCTTTCAAATTTCCAGCGAGCCGCTCATGCCAGCGTCGCCGGCACAACAAGACAATGAAAATCCCCAGACCTCACAGGTCTCCAAGACCTGTGAGGTCTCTGGCCCCGGGATTTTCTAGGGAGTGAAAGTGCCCAGGCCGGAGCAATTACGCTATTTTAAAACGGCCCTGCTTGGACAGGGCCGTTTTTTCACCAAGCTGGAATGGTTCCCCTATTGAATCAGGTTGACTGCCGTTTTGGTTTCGGCAGTTGTATTCCCTTGGGTTACCTTGGCCTTGAATTCGTAATTTCCAGGAGGGAAGGCGTTGGTGGGCAAAGTCCCCGTATACTGAATCCTACCTTGCGCGTCAGCGGCGGGCAGTTCGGCGGGGATTTCTCCCAAGGAAATTCCTCCTTGAATGACTTGCAATTTCAGTTGTGGTTTATCGGTAGATTGTGGTGAAGGGTAGGCCACAAAATAGAGAATAAGGGGATCGCCGATTTTCAACATGACCGGTTCATCTACAAAGGGGGACAGTTTCTGGCTTCCCAGGCGAAAGGGGCTGCCGGCCTCGGCATCATTGGCATTCGCTTGATCTGCCTTCTTGATAACGCTTAGGCTGCTCAACTGAAGGCCTGTCTCCCCGGCCGATACTTCGATTGGTGTTTTCACAATGCTCATTTTTTCCGATGCCCTGTCGTACACAACGGTTTCAACCGTGTATTTTCCCTGCGGCAGCTGAACCTGTTTATTCCAGGTAAAACTCCCTTTCTTTATGGCTTCCAGCCGATCTAAGGGCCATTCAAAGGGGTAGTAGTCGCTGACTTTTTCCGCCACCTTGCCATCGGCGTCCTTGAAAACGGCCATGAGAGCCAATTGACTACGACATTTTTTAGCTTTGGCATCCTCGGCAATGGTGAGATTGGCAAAGGGGATTTCCATGATGACCATTCGCCGCTGCTTGCCATTTCTAGACTCGAAATAAGGTATCTTCGTTCGGTAGTCAAAAGCATGAGCGGGAGCGGGCTGATTCAAGGCTGCCAATAGAGGAGCTTCGTAGGGCAGCGCGACCGCAGCGGAACTGGCCGCAGCCCCCGCGGGTAGCGCCAAGTATCCATTGCGGGTAAGCACGGTTTTGGCGCGGGAAACCTTGATATTCACTTTCCGGAACGTTCCATCCAGCTTGCCGTTGGTCGGAATGTAAGAGACCTCGTAATAATTGTTGATATCCCCCGCCAGTTGTTGCATGGGCCCCTTGAAATCATTGGACTCACCCATGACCACTCCAGACGTGCCTTTGGCAAAATCGTTCATGGTCTGAAGACCGTTCGACCTCATCGTGGATTCGGCATTTTCGATCGTCCTCCCTCCCGGGTTGGCGGTCGATGAAGCAGCATCGCGCGTAATGTCGGTGAGCGCCTGTCGGGTGTCCTGGGCCTGGCTCCACATGGAGAGGCCCGCAACATAAACGGGATAAACACTCACGTGGGCGCGTGTCAAAGTGCCCTGCAAATTCTGTAAGGTATCCACCTGTTCGGTGGGGATCCAGATTCCCCAGGAAAAATAGAGGAGGGTCTTTCGGCCGGAAACGACCTCCTGTTCCTCTCCGATCGCCCGCATAGATGCTGCCATCGTCCGCCACCCACCTTGGCTGGACTGTGTATCCTGATGGCTCAGAATCTTAGTGGACAATTGAGCCATCCGGGCATCCAATTGCCGATCTCCCGAGCCGCCCAGCTCCGGTTTCCCCTCCGGTGCGGCCATCCCATTGGCAATCCCAGACAAGCCTTGCTGGATTGCTTCGGACCCTATTCGCAGCTCTTCACGGGAAGAACTCAACGCCTTCTTGGCGGCAGCCAGGATGACCTCTTTTTTATTGGTGTATTGCTGGACGAGGTTGAGACGCATATCGAGCACAAACATGCCAATCATCACATTCTGATCCAAATCCGTTGCCATAAAACTCTGAATAGCCTGCAGAGCGACCTTTTGGGCCTCCGGGTTCGTCTGCATTTGTTCAAACAAGAACGTAACTAATTTGACTTTCTGCAATGGATCGGCCTGATTGGCAGCGGAGGCCGCCGCGTTCACCAGCCGCAAGCCCGTCACTTTCTGTTTGGCGCCGTCCTCGGAAATCTCCACGTCCGATTCTTTCAGGTCCGTGATCAGCTGCCCCTTTTTATCCCGCACCACCAGGTCAATGGTCACTGGCGTGCCAGCTTGAGGCTGATTTTGGGCGCGAAGATGCAGACTCAGCGGAGATGGTAGAATTAATCCATAGATCAGAACCAAAAAGATAAATACACGAACCACCTGATGTGCCGGCAAACAACCATTGTTTTTCTTCATAAAAGCTCCCATCCTTTATAAAGGAATGATCGAAATGATATCATGGATCAACCATCAGTAACAGAGAGGGTACATTCCCGCTGGAAACCATGTTCCAGAGCAGGTCTTCATCGGTTCTGCCCGGCGAAGGTTTTTAAAAAAGCCTAATTGAGAAAGATCGGCGGGAAATCTTATCTTGGCCATAAAGAGAATTGAAATGTAGTGGCGTTTCCCCATTGAACCGGCTCCCGGTCTCCCGAATGCTTCCGGCATATGGAATTCCGATCCGCCGATTCGTTCCTCATTATACAAAAAAAGAAGTCTTGGGGAAGAATGCTGTTGAAATGGGCGCATTCCCAATGGAGGTCAAATAAGATGCGGCGCCGGCTGTGGCATTGACTCCGCGCCTACCGTCTCTGTTTGCACCGGCAGAAGATGAAGATAGAGACAGGATGTCCCGCGATTGAGGAAATCAAAAACCGACGCCCGTGAAGGTGAGCTGATCGCTCGTTATCGCTTCGCGCTTTTGGCTTGGTAAAACGATGCCGCCTTGCACAGCCAAAAAGCACGAAGCGACAGCAAGTGATCAGGGCGGCGGCCCAGAATAAACCTGGCTGATCGCTCGTTATCACTTCGCGCTTTTGGCCTGGTAAAACGATGCCGCCTTGCATGGCCAAAAAGCACGAAGCGCAAGCGAGTGATCAGAGTAGCGGCACAAAACCATGCCCTTTAATTTCCTTGGAAGTCAAAGAAAAGGACCCGTGTCTGAGTGAATATGATTCCTGAGAGGAATGTGTTATCGCAACGGCGCGTACCGCATCAAGGCTTGGGTGCAGCCTCCCCATTGCTTCTCGCTTTTCGAGCTGACCTATCCTATGTGAAAGAAGGGCAGTTAATATAAAGGCTCTAAAAAGAGAGAACGCACTGCCAAATGTAGGTGTAGGCCAAAGAGTCTATATCCTCCCAGACTTTTTGCGCCAGTTCCTTGTCTCCAATTATCTCAGGGAGTTCCTTCAACTTTTCCTCCCAGGGAAAACAAACCCCCGGCCTTTTCGCGATCATTTCTGAATTATCCATAGGCTCCTCTCTGTCACGTAGAAAATGCTCCGCCGGAAAAAGAGAGACGGAAGGGGGGAGACACTAGGCATTTGGCGATGAAGGGTAAGCAGTAGCTGGGAAAATTGCCCTCTAAAATTTGCAGCCTATTGTCCTCTGACCTCAGTCCTCTGTCTTCTCTCGAGTGTCTACCGTCTCCAGTCTCCCGCCTCCTGTCTCCGGTCTCCTTAATACACTCCGTACTCCCTGGTCACTTCCGTCATCGCCCGGATGTTCTCAATTTGAGCGTCATTCTGCACGATGGCGCTGGCATCCATAATATATCCTCCGTCACGGCCGACACCATCGATGATTCTCTTGCATTCGTCTTTCACTTTTTCCGGAGTCCCAAAAGCCAAGGCAACATTGGAGATTCCCCCACTGATGCAGAACTTATGTCCCAGAATCTTCTTTACCTGAAGGATGTCATCCTGATCGCAATGATAGACAATGCTCCGGTCAGGCAGTTCCGTGAACGCAGTCAGATGCGGACCCCATTTGCCTTCAGCGTAAAAAAGCACCTGGTGGCCCTTTCCCCAGATGGCTTCCACCAAAGGGCGAACTGTGGCCCAATAAATATTCTCAAAATGTTTCATGGAAATGAAAGGGACACAGCCGCGATGCATCCAAAAGCCGATAGGAACTTTTTTGTCGGGATCCGCCCCGGACAGGGCAACATGCAACAGATGAGGCATGAGGGCCTTGCAGGCTTCCAGCACTTTATCGGGCTGCTCGAGCAAGTCCATGGCCAGCCCCAAATAGCCTCGCATCTTGTCGGCAATGATGTCCAAGGGAGCTTTAAAAATTCCCGAGATGGCTGACACCGTGCCGGATTCGCGGCGCAGCGCTTCCACTTGAGGACCAAATGCATAAAAATACTGCATCATCGACATGCCGCCTTTCAGGAAGGACAGGTTGTTCCGGTATGTCGCCGGCGAACCGATGGGAGCAACTTCGCTGGAAACCCGCGGCAACCAAGTATTGAAGAGAAAATCGACCGGGTCCTTAATCAGCAGATCGTATTCATCAGCCCGCATGAATGCATTCTGTTCGGGAGGCTCCCGGTATTGAAAAGCCGTGTCCGCTGGAACATCAATCCCAGGAATGCCATAATATTTGAGACCGATCCCCTGAGTTAGGCCAGTCCAAACATAAACCATGTTGGCCACCACGGCATCCCAATCAAAATCCGCCGCACACTTACGGGCCGCCAGGAACGCCTTGTTATAATCATGGGCCACTTCCTGGCAGGTAAGGCCGGCATACTTAGCGGTAAATTCCGCGACAAACGGACGAATCGGGATCATGTCCGCCTTCCCGTTTTGCATCGTTGTGAAATATCGTTCCATACGCTGTCGATAAAGCTGATCCATCTTGTCGGACATTGGAATGGCTCCTCATTCAGGATGATTACTCATGCGCCAGGTTGCTTTGAAGAATAATGAATCGCTCATCAGCCGGTGGCGCAAGTCCCTTCCATGGAGTGCGGGCAATTAGGAAATGTCATTTCTCGATCCCGAGCTGGGTCAGGATAAAGGCAAAATCAAAGGCGATTTCCTTCAAGTGATCGTATCTCCCCGAAGAACCGCCGTGTCCCGCGTCCATATTGGTTTTCAGCAAGAGCAGATTAGGATCCGTTTTCAGCGTCCTCAGCCTGGCCACATATTTGGCGGGCTCCCAGTACATCACCTGGCTGTCATTAAAGGAGGTTTTGACCAGCATGGCTGGATACGCCTTGGCCTGCAAATTATCATAAGGGGAATATTTCTTCATCCATTCGAATTCTTCCTTCTTACTAGGATTCCCCCACTCCTCATATTCCGTTATGGTCAAGGGCAGAGAGGCATCCAGCATCGTGTTGATTACATCCACGAACGGAACATGGGAAACCACCGCTCTCCACAGTTCCGGCCGCAGATTAGTCACGGCGCCCATCAGCAACCCTCCGGCACTTGCACCTTCGATGGCAATCTTATCGCGCGCGGCGTATTTTTCCCTGACCAAGTGCTCCGCAACCGCAATGAAGTCGGTAAAGGTATTCATCTTCTTGTTCATCCGGCCATCATCATGCCAGGGCTTGCCCAGATCTCCCCCTCCCCGGATATGACTCAAAGCAACCACGACACCCCGATCCAACAAGGCCAGGCGGGAACTCGCAAAGGAGGGATCATTGGGGTAGCCATAGGAACCATACCCGTAAAGATAAAGGGGGGCGCTTCCATCTTTTTTGACTGCCTTCCGATACACCACGGTAACAGGGACTTTTACCCCATCTGATGCAGTCGCAAAAATTCTTTCCACCTGATAATTGTTCCGGTCGAATTCCCCCGGAACTTCCTGTTGTTTGAGAAGAGAAGATTCCTTTTTCGCAATATCGTAATCGTACACCGATTCAGGCGTGACCGGAGATTGGTAATGAAAGCGAATTTTTGTGGCATTCCAAACCCGGTTGGCGCCGGGATAGAGCGTATAGGCGGCATCCGGAAAAGAAACCTGTTGCTCTTGATTGTCCCGCAAATCCCGGATCTGTATCCGCTGCAGACCCTCCTTACGTTCCCAGAGGACGAGATAATTTGCAAACAAATCATGACCTTCCAACATCACATCAGGTCGAAGAGGGATCAGTTCTTTCCAATTCTTTCGGCCGGGGTACTGAACTGGCGTGGTATATATAGAAAATGCACGTCCATCCTTATTGGTGCGAATATAAAATGAATCGCCCCGATGATCGACAAAATATTCCTCGTTCACCACACGAGGGGCAATCAACTTCCATTCCTTCTCGGGGCAATCCGCGGGCAGAAAACGAATTTCCGATGTTGTGTGGCTATGACTCATCACGAATAGGAATTTGCGGCTGAGTGATTTATCCACACTGAGATCGAATCGTTCATCTTTTTCTTCAAGGATGAGCACATCTCCGGAAGCTTTGGTCCCCACTCGATGACGATATAACCGGTATTGCCGCTTGGCGGAATCTTCCACTGTATAAAAAAGCGCCTGGTTGTCTGAGGCCCACGCTACTGAACCGGTCTTTTCCATCACTTCAGGAAAATCTTTCCCGGTCCGCAGATCCCGAACACGCAATTTGTATTGCCGGAAACCGGTATTGTCAGTGGAATAGGCCAGCAGGTTGCCGTCTTCGCTCACCGACATCACCGCAATTCCCATGAATTTTTCGCCCTTGGCCAGTTCATTCTGATCGAGAATGATCTCTTCCGCCGCTTCCGGACTTCCTTCCTTCCGGCAAAAAATCGGATATTGCTTCCCCTGCTCTGTCCGAGAGTAATAAAAATATTTTCCTTCCTGGTAAGGGACGCGCACATCCGTTTCTTTAATATGGCTCAAGATCTCATGATAGAGCGCTTCTTGAAAATTCTGGGTGGAAGCCATAACGGAATCAGCATAGGCGTTTTCCGCATCCAGATAGGCTTTTACTTCCGGGTTGTTTTTATTCCTGATCCAGAAATAGTCGTCTTTTAAGGTGACACCATGAATTTTGGTTTCATGCGGTACTCTTTTGGCCATGGGTGCAGCCGGCAACGTGCTCTTATTACAACTCTGCATAATCACTCCCATCATCACCATTAAGAAATTCAATCCGGCTTTTTCCCATGCAGGGATCATTTTTTTTGTTCTCGCGGAGCAAAATGAAACAGGTAATCTTGGAAAACTTTTCATAAATCCCCCATATAGTCAAACAAATCCGATTACAAACAGCGGCATCTTTTTCTGGAGATCCATTCAGGTTGCCGAGATTGCCGTTCACAGATGAAGCTGGCGGGTAATTATTTCCCACTGATGCGCACTACAATCGATCGGGAAAAAGAAGGCAGCCGCAGGGATGCCTTCTTCAATTTGCCCTCACTCCAACTGTCTTTCCATGGATCATAAAACTGGGCGCGAATTTTTCCCTGGGGAAGATGTAATCCTTCCAGAGAGAGGACGGCTCGAGAAAGGATTTCCGGGGCAATGTCTTGTTGCAGCTCCGTTCTCCAATCGTTCCGCGTATCACGGCACCAGAGCAGACAAGTCGAATTCCCTTCCAGCGAATAGATCCGAAGTCTGGCATGCTGGAGCATTCCCGGACGGAACGATTCAGCGGCGGGATCCAAGTCTTTGACTGCCTCCGCAAACCGGCCAAATTGGAACCAAAGATCGTTTCGGTCCACATAAGAGTCCCAATGCCAACATTGGCCCGGTCCAGCCGCACCAGCGAAGAAGGGGGCAAATAGAATGTCATGCAGGATAATGCCGGAACGGTCTTTTGAATAAAGTTTAAAAGGCCCTGCATGTCCAGCCTCCACGGCGCCGCTTTCGGCCAGCAGCACAGGCTTGCCCGGATGAAAAGCTCTCAGCTCCCGCACTGCCTCAGCGGCCAAAACATCGACCGGACCATGGCAAACCTCCAGGGCCGCACCCAAATCGAGATATCTGTGGACTTGTGCAACATCGTTCCCGTGCAAGAGCATCATCCTGCGATAAAGCTCCCTGACATCGGTGGAATCGAAGCTGCCCAAACTCTGCATCGCCATCTGTCTTGGGAAGAGACGGTGCAATTCCTCGAGCATCACTTCCGTCCAGCCAAGATGATCTCCGGCGGCCACCGCGTTGATCTCATTCCAGAGTTCCCACCCATAAACCACTGGATCTTCTCCAATATTTTTGGCGTACCATTGCAGCTTGCGCTTGAATTGATCTCGCGAAGCAGCGCCGTCAAAAAAGTCCGCGGTGCCGGTAGCGGGGCCTCCATTGGATATCAGGTGCAAAGGCTTATGTGCCCAGGGTTGAGGGCCCGGCCCATCGATAGTCCTAAAATGCTCCAGAGTCAGCTTAACGCGAATGCCTTGCCGGCGGGCAATCTCGAGGACCTGTTTGATGCGAAGCAATTGCTGCTCCTCATATTGCCCGCTTCTTTCCCTTTCCACATCCCAAAAGGGTGCGCTTAACCACAGGCGGATATAATTTCCCCCAAAGCGAGAGAGCTGTTCCATCCAACGCCCCATTTGATTGAGCCCCTCCTTTTCATCGTGGGCCGCTCGCTGATCCGGATGAATCAGATTCAGACCAATCGGAATGTAGGTTCTCCCGTCAGATTGTTCCAAATACCCGGAGTTGCGCCTATTGATGCGGATAAAACTATTGTCTCCCCTGTCCGATCCCATACTCGCCATGGTCAGACCCAAGAGGAAAATGACCCGAAAAAATATTTTCGCCGATTTCATCGATTGCTTTATACCAGAACGATTCATGGGAACCCTCCTAGGACGTATTATTAGCTTGTTGGGCTTTTGCCGCTCATTCCATTCACATCCTGCGGGTCATGATCATTTTGCTTCCGCCGAAGCAATGATATAATAGAATTAATTTTTGAAACATGTGGAGCATAAAAGGGTTGCGGAAGGCCCCACCTCCCGCGACCCTTTTCCTCGAATTTGAGTAATCCTAAGCGTGGCTCCACATGCGGCAACGGGATGAAAAACTTCCTAAAGAAAAGAGTGAACGGATTTCAGACCAAACGAAAGGATGGAAAAGAAAAACATTTTTGACGCTTTTTATTTCGGGATGCAAATTGTCTAATTTCTGATTAATCAGGTCGGCGGGAAAAAATGTGAACAACGGCAGATGGGAAATTCGAGAGCCCGGCATGATCGTGCCGCACAGCTCTTGAACCATTTGCGGAGTTCTGTAACCTTTAACGATGGCGGAACGACTGGTGATAAGGGAGGCCCTATGTGCGAAGCGACAGCCCGAGACGTAATGACCAGGAATGTCCTCAAAGTCAAGGAGGAGATGACCGTTCATGAATTAGCCACCTTTTTGACGGAAAATGAAATTACGGGAGCTCCTGTCGAAAATCAGAATGGGAAACTGGTGGGCGTAGTGTCAACTTGGGACATTGCTCTGACCGAAGCAGAACAAGCAACCATCGAGGTAGAGCATTCCAATTCCGGCATTTATTCCGGAGTAAAAAAGAGATTGAATCGGGAAGAAGCTCTCACCCTTCATATGGAGGACGAAGGATTGCAGGTCAAAGATATTATGACTCCGGTGGCATATAGCGTCCCAGAAGATACTCCGGTGTGTGAACTTGCCAAGACGATGATTGCCGGACGTGTGCATCGGCTTCTCGTGACCAAAAACAATCACATGGTGGGAATTGTGACTACGATGGATCTCCTAAAATTAATTGTGAAAAAGGAGGAAGAACTTCCCGAATAGGATCTTTTTACATTCCTTCAATTCAATTTCCTACAATCTTTATTTTCTGTCCCATTTGAGGCGGGCACAGCGGAACCTAAAATGCGGATAGATGGCGTCTGCGTCCGGCCCTTTCCGATTCCCAGATCATCCTATCATGGTTGAACCGTCTTCCTGGCGGGCTTTCACGAAAATCCAGAAATATGATCCTCATTTTTTATAGGTTTGAAATACCAAAAAATTGAATTATCAGACTCAGGAAAATATCACGTCGCGTTTCAAAAAAATATTCAACTCTCACCCACCTGATGAAAGTCAAACGTCCGCCTCCAGGGAATTGGAAATTGACAATACCGCTGAACCCTGAATATTTCCCGCGCGCAGAGCTTCCAGCGCTTCATTGGCGGCTTCCAGGGGAAAGGATTGAACTTCAGTTTGAACTGGGATCTTTCCCGCCAGAGCAAGAAATTCCTCTCCATCGCGTCTCGTCAAGTTGGCGACGGAACGAATCGTCCGCTCTCCCCAGAGCAGCGAATATGGGAAAGAAGGAATATCGCTCATGTGGATGCCCGCGCAAACCACAGTCCCTCCCTTTTCCACGGCCGCCAATGCCGTTGGCACTAATGCTCCCACCGGAGCGAAGATAATCGCCGCCTCCAAATCCTCTGAGCTGAATTGTCCGGTATCTCCGGCCCAGACCGCGCCCAGTTGGCAGGCAAACTGTTGAGCGTGGATGTCACCCGGCCGAGTGAACGCATATACTTCCCTGCCCTGATAACGCGCCACTTGAATCAATATATGAGCGGCTGAGCCAAAACCATAAAAACCAATTCGTTCAGCATCCCCCGCCATCTGCAGAGCTCGATACCCGATCAATCCGGCGCACAACAATGGAGCCGCCTGCAGGTCCGAGTAGCCTGGGGGAATGGGAAAACAAAACCGTTCATCCGCAACCATGAATTCCGCGAAACCGCCATCGAGTTGATAACCGATAAATTTGGCCTCGTCGCAAAGGTTTTCACGATTCGTCCTGCAGTAATGACAATCGCCGCAAGTCCATCCCAACCAGGGTACGCCCACCCGATCCCCTACGGCAAAGTGGGTGGCATGCTTCCCCAGCTTTTCCACCGTCCCGATAATTTGATGCCCCGGGATCAAGTCATGCTTAGGATGAACAAGTTCCCCATTGGCCACGTGCAAGTCGGTCCGGCAAACGGCGCAGGCATTCACCCTCAACATCAGTTGGTGGCAATTGGGCCGTGGTATCGGCAGGTCAGTCAACCGGAGCGGACTCCCCTGTTGTTCAAGAAGCATTGCTCGCATGACGAACCTCACGGAGAAAGTGATTCCATTTGTTGTAATGTTAAAAGAATCCCCGGCGGGTCAGCTCAACTTAACGGTCAAGAAAAATTTATTATATCCCTAATTCACGAAAACTCAACTCGTGGCAATTACGAGGCGGTGCAATTCAAAATGCGACGGGATATAGAGCATGCCACGGGATGGAATGCGCGGGATGGCGAGCCAACCGTCTGTGCCATCTCTGCCCAGACTGGTTCGGCGGGCGGAGTCCGCCTTGGCGGGAGCCTCGCCCTCCCCGCGATTGCTCAGCTCAGCCTATCAACGCGGCTTGGGGCATCCTTTCGCACTTTAAATCACACCCATTACGAGGCAGTACGATCAAGAGCGAGAGAAAGACGATAGGCCTTTGGCGGTTAATCGTTGCAGCCTATATCAAGGGCAAGTGAAGCGGCGGCGAGAGAAGGCCGCCGCTGAAGGGTTGGCATGGGCTTCAGATGGCGTGCGCCGCTTCATAGCGGCTGATCTTCTCTTCCTGCCGCAAAGTCAAACCGATATCGTCCAATCCATGCAGCAAACAGTGCCGGCGGAAGGGATCCACTTCGATCGTATAGTGGAGCCCGTCGGATGAGGCGATTTCCTGTTTCTCCAAATCGATCGTCAATCGATAGCCTGGAGTTCTTCGAACCCGCTGGAAAATTTCATCCACTTGGATCTCAGTCAGTTTGATGGGCAGCATGCCGTTTTTGAAGCAATTGTTGTAGAAAATATCCGCAAAAGAGGGCGCGATCAAACAACGGAAGCCGTAATCCAGCAAGGCCCAGGGGGCATGCTCACGGGAAGAACCGCAACCAAAATTGGCTCTCGCCACCAGGATTTCCGCGCCTCGGTAACGCTCCTGATTAACTTCAAAATCCGGATTCAATTTCTCTCCATCCAAATAACGCCAGTCAAAGAACAGGAATTGGCCGAAGCCCGTCCTTTCGATCCTCTTGAGGAATTGCTTGGGAATAATTTGATCGGTGTCCACGTTAGGAAAATCCAGCAAGGCCACCAAGCCGTTTAATTGCGTAAATGGTTTCATATTTGTGTCTCTGTCGGTAAATTTAAATTGGACGAAATTTCACTCAGACCGCTTCGGGTAAAGCATCTTCCGCTAAAGCGTCGGGCTCTTTCCCGCCTGGGGCCAACGGTTCAGATCATTTGGCGGATATCGACAAACCGTCCGGCCAGTGCCGCGGCGGCAGCCATCGCCGAACTCACCAGATGAGTTCTGCCTCCCTTCCCCATGCGCCCTTCGAAATTGCGATTGGTCGTGGCGGCGCATCGTTCGCCTGCCTTAAGAGTATCCGGATTCATCCCCAGGCACATGGAGCATCCGGCTTCACGCCAATCGAATCCCGCCGCTTTGAAGATTAGGTGAAGGCCTTCCCGTTCCGCGGCCCTCTTGACCTCCTGCGAGCCCGGCACCACCATGGCATATACATTCGATGAAACTTTTTTCCCGGCAACGACGCTGGCGGCCCGCCGCAGATCTTCCAAACGGCCATTAGTACAGGATCCTATGAAAACCCGTTCTACGGCGATGTCCATAATGGGAGTGCCACCTTTCAAGCCCATGTACTCCAATGCCCGTTCCGCTGACTTGCGCGCCACTGGATCGCCGATCGCAGCAGGATCGGGAACTCTTCCATCCACCGCCACAACTTGTCCCGGACTGGTTCCCCAGGTGACTTGAGGCGCTAACGCGGCGGCATCGAGCTTTAACGTTCGGTCGAAAATCGCTCCCGGATCGGTAGAAAGCTGTTTCCATCGGGCCGCGGCCTCGTCATAATTAACGGGGGCAAAACGACGTCCTTGCACATACCGCAGAGTGGTCTCGTCAGGCGCTATCATTCCAGCCCGAGCTCCGGCTTCAATCGTCATGTTGCAGACAGTCATTCGCTCTTCCATGCTCATGGCCCGGATGGTGTCGCCCGCGTATTCAATAACGTATCCCGTTCCCCCATCCGTCCCAATTCCCCCGATAATCGCAAGAATTACATCCTTTGCTTCGACACCCCGGGGCAACTTCCCGCTGATATCGATGAGAAAGGTTTTGGACTTGTGCTGCAGCAGGCATTGTGTCGCCAAAACGTGCTCCACCTCACTCGTTCCGATGCCAAAGGCCAGAGCGCCAAAAGCTCCATGGGTCGCTGTATGGCTATCCCCACAAACCATGGTGAATCCTGGCTGGGTCAAGCCAAGTTCCGGACCGATGACATGGATAATTCCCTGATCGGGACTGTGCAAATCAAATAGAGTGACATTGAAATCACGACAATTCTTTGCCAGCGTGTCCATTTGCTGGGCGGACACTGGATCGGCAATGGGAAGAGATCGATCTGAAGTCGGAACATTGTGATCCATGGTGGCAAAAGTCAGATCGGGCCGGCGCACTTTTCTGCCCGCCAACCGAAGCCCTTCAAAGGCTTGGGGCGAGGTCACTTCGTGGACCAAATGGCGATCAATGTAAATTAGGGAAGGTTTGCCCGGTTCTTCATGGACTACATGTGCATCCCAGATTTTGTCGTACATCGTTTTGGGTTTCATGAATTCGCTGAGGCTCCCATCTTCTAAAGATAAAAACAATTAATAAACACCGAATTGCCCGAAGTGTCAACGGACAATCCATCTTTGCCGGCATGGTGATCCTCCGGCAAAGGAAATCCAAAGGCAACCAAGAAGAACTAATTAGCCGTGTCGGCGTGAATTATTCCACTTGGCAGGCTCGGAACCCTGTTCTCCCCATTCCCCGCCTGATTGATTGCCCAAGAGCATCCACACTGAACCAAGCAAGCGCCTCTCCATCTCATCAGGAGAGTGAATAATCGCAAAACCCAAATTTACGAGGAAGATAAATGCGGAGATTCCAGTCGTGGAAAGAGGACATTCATCATTTTTTCGCACTGACAGCGCGGAGATTGAACGAATCGTTTAATCTGAAAAGCAGCACTCCGGCAGTTTTACCCTCCAAAAGCCAAAATTGAAGATATCTGTCGTCAAGGAACCTCCTTCCCACCCTTCTATCGAAACCCAATGAGCAAGCTACTGAGTGACGGCTTTGATGAATGGGGGCGATCGATCCCCCATCAGACGGCAGAGACAATTGGGATTTTATGAACTACTTCATCCAACTGTCTAGAGCTGGTGAATCCAATCGTGAATGTATCCAGGCAATCCAGTTGGGAAGCATGTTTCAAGGCTTCGTCCACCCGATTGGAAAGATCCCCTTGAGCCAAAATCTTCATGCCGATCACACCTTTCCCGGCTTGCTTCATTTGAGTCAATACCCCAATGACGGAGGCCGGATCAGCATCCATATGCCTTTGAATTGGATTGATCCGGGCTAAATCCACCTGAACCCAGGGATGACGCGCCGCAGCCTGCAAAGCCCCGAAATCGTGACAAGAGACACCATGAGCACGTATGATCCCCCGAGATCGAGCTTCCGCCAATACCTCCATGGCGCCCTGCCGTTCTTCCGGCCAGGATGCGCTCAACATGCAATGGAGCAATATAATGTCGATGTAATCGGTTCCGAGCTCACGACGGAACCGGTCGAGGTCATCTCTCATTTCCTGAGCTGTGCGGGAGCGAGTCTTAGACAAAATGACCAACTTGCCGCGACCGACCTGCTTGATTCCCTCCCGCAAGAAAGTGTGGCTTCCATATTGGTCCGCGCTCTCCCAGAAGTTGATCCCCTGATCATAACCATGACACAAAAGATCCGAAAAAGTCTTCATCCCCAGGCGAGTCTGATCGGAAGCAAAATTCCAACCGTGGGTTCCGCTGCCCATGGCTAGCCGAGAGAGTTTGATGCCGGTCCGCCCCAGGAGCACTTGATCCGTTGCCTGCTTTTTTACCGGAATGGCTTTTGTGGCGGGTACGCCCAGCAGAACTGCTCCCGTTCCGATTAATCCGCTCTTTAAAAAATCCCGACGAGGCACTGAATTCATGCAAAACCTCCCGCAGAATTTGGATGATTTATTTTACCTTATCCGGCGTCAGAAAAAAGCCCTGCTCATTCTTTGGAGGAAGTAAATTTGCAAGTGAGCGAGTAGTCAAGCCACGGATGGCATAAAGTGGGAGGCGACTCTGTCCGGCGACTCCAGGCGCCACCATCAATGCGCGAAGATGAAAATGGGATGATGGAGGCGGCCTGCCCTCAGGCCGTCTGAGCATGCTTGGCAAACCCAGACGGGGTCAGACACCCCACCTCCATCCACGCAATTTTCTGCGGAGCCGCTCATGCCAGCACGGCTGGCACGAAAACTAGGTGGGACGCGCGATCCTTCGCGCGTCGCTTGGCTAGCCTAGCCTGCCGAGCCAGCGTGCACGGAGTGCCCGCTCCACCTTTGCCCAAATTTGATTTTCTGAGGAGTCTCACATAGCCGCTGCGCTGGCACAACAAGAGGATTAAAATTTATTCCCCCTTTGAAGGGCGATTTTCTGAGGGGGGCAAACACAATAGAACCAACCACATTTTTTGCACTTCACAATTTCATGGATAGTCGTAGAAAAAAATTGTGAGGTTCCCTTCCTTTGATTAAGATAGTGTTTTGGCCGTTGCACTCAGAGCCGCGACTTTGCTTCCTACCTTTGGAAATTCAAGAGCAAAGGAATCGATATTAGAATATAAAATTCTCCGATAGCGCAGTTCTTAAGGCGGACCTTCTCTCCAGGTTGGACTTGAGTTGAAGTCAAATTCTATAGGACAGGTGGGATCATGCCACTGACCACAAATTTCATTGCTGTAGACCTTGGGGCTTCCAATGGCCGAGTCTTGTTAGGCCAGTGGGATGGAGCCCGATTTGAGCTGCGGGAGCTGCATCGTTTCCCCAATGGCCCAGTCAACATTCTTGGCCGAATGCATTGGGATGTTCTGCATTTATGGAATGAAATCAAAATTGGGCTAAGCCGGTATGCGGCCCAATTTTCGGAGCCGCCGGCCGGGATTGGCGTGGATACCTGGGGTGTCGATTTTGCGTTGCTCGATTCCGCGGGACAATTGCTGGGCAATCCCGTTCATTACCGGGACAGCCGGACGGATGGGATCATGGAGCGGTTGTTTGCCCGCATTCCCGCCCAGGAGGTGTTTGCCCAAACCGGCATTCAATTCATGCAATTCAACACTCTCTTTCAGCTATTCAGCATGGTTGAATCTTTTGATCCGCAGCTAAATTTTGCCTCTACATTTTTGATGATACCCGATCTTTTCCACTACTGGCTCACCGGGCGGAAAGGGGTGGAGTACACCATTGCCTCCACAAGCCAAATGTATGATTGCCATGCCGGAAAGTGGGCTTACGATCTGCTTGAGAGATTGAGTATCCCCACCGTGATCTTGCCGGAAATCGTCTCTCCTGGATCAATCCTGGGTCCATTGAGGGATGCCGTGGCAGCCGAGACGGGCCTCCCCAGCCAAGTGCCCGTCATCGCCACCGGGAGTCACGATACAGCCAGCGCGGTCGCAGCCGTGCCCGGTTTGGATTCCGAAAGCGTTTATATCAGCAGCGGCACTTGGAGCCTGATGGGAGTTGAAATTCCCCATCCCGTGGTCAACGAGCAGGTGCGCTCATTCAATGTAACCAACGAGGGAGGTGTCGGACAAACCATTCGGTTTTTGAAGAACATTACGGGGCTGTGGCTATTGCAGGAGTGCAGGAATCAATGGCAGCGCGAGGGAAAGAGTTTTAATTGGGAAGAGCTGCTGCGAGAGGCCTCCAGCGCACCGGCGCATCGGTTTTTCGTTGATCCTGACGCAGCGCTTTTCCTTTGCCCGCCCAACATGCCCGAGGCCGTTCAGCAATTTTGCCGTGAAACCCGGCAACCGGTTCCTGAAGGAGTAGGCCCCATTATCCGTTGTTGTCTGGAAAGCATGGCCTTGAAATACCGCGTGGTCATGGAAGCCTTGGAAAAGCTGACCAGCCGGCATTTCAAAGTCATCCGTATCGTGGGCGGCGGGAGCCAAAACCTGCTGCTTTCCCAATTAGCCGCGGATGCCTGCCATCGAAAAGTAGTGACCGGCCCCATGGAAGCCACGGCCCTCGGAAACCTGATGATGCAAGCGATCGCCACGGGGCATTTGAAGGATATTCCCAGCGGGCGAAGTGCGGTCGGGGCTTCCAGTCAGCTTAAGGATTTCTCCCCAGCGGGAGATTCCGGTTGGGACAAAGCCTTTGAACGTTTTAAGGATGTAGCCAAAATTTAAATCTTGATCCAAAATCGTCGATCTTTGCGGCTCAAGCAACTAGCGAGGTGCATAATCATGTCCAACATCAGCAGTCTGAAAATCAATCCGCCACAACAGCGGTTGCTCGGAAGTCTTCCCAAGATTGGCATTCGGCCAGCCATTGACGGACGGCGCAGGGGAGTGAGGGAATCCCTGGAAGAGCAGACCATGGCCATGGCCACAACCGCGGCCTTGTTTTTGAGCGAAAATCTTCGTCATCCCAATGGTCTCCCCGTGGAGTGTGTGATTGCCGACAGCTGCATTGGCGGAGTCGCTGAAGCCGCGGCAGCCGCGGACAAATTCTCGCGCGAAGGTGTGGGCATCTCTCTCACCGTGACTCCCTGCTGGTGTTATGGCAGTGAAACCATGGATATGGATCCATTTATACCCAAGGCAGTCTGGGGATTCAACGGCACAGAACGGCCGGGCGCCGTCTATCTGGCTGCGGTACTGGCAGGACACAATCAAAAGGGTCTGCCGGCTTTCAGCATATATGGGCGCCATGTGCAGGACAAAAAGGATTCTTCCATCCCTCCAGATGTTCAGGAAAAGCTGCTCCAGTTTGCCAAAGCCGGCCTTGCCGTGGCTGAATTGAGGGGCAAATCCTATTTGGGGATTGGCAGTGTCTCGATGGGGATTGCCGGCTCCATCGTGGATCAGGATTTCTTTCAGTCTTATTTGGGAATGCGCAATGAAACCGTCGACATGTCGGAATATCTTCGTCGGATCGAGTTGGGAATCTTCGACCCTGAAGAATTCAAGCGTGCGCTCGCCTGGACAAAAGAGAATTGTCCGGAAGGAGAAGACCACAATGCAACTGCGCTCCAGTTCTCTCGGCAGCGCAAGGATGATCTCTGGGAAACCGTGGTCAAGATGGCCATCATAACCCGCGACATGATGGTGGGAAATCCCAAGTTGGCCGAATTGGGCTTTGGCGAAGAGGCTTGGGGGCACAACGCCATATTGGCTGGTTTCCAGGGCCAGCGGCAATGGACGGACCATTATCCCAATGGTGATTTCATGGAGTCAATCCTGAACACTTCTTTCGATTGGAATGGAATTCGCCAGCCCTATTTATTGGCGACGGAAAATGACAGCTTAAACGGAACAGCCATGTTGTTCGGTCATCTGCTTAGCGATACCGCACAAATTTTCGCCGACGTTCGGACTTACTGGAGCCCGGAAGCCATTCGCCGAGTGACGGGCAAGGCTCTAGCCGGACGTGGACAATATGGCATTATTCACTTGATTAATTCGGGAGCCGCCACTTTGGATGGAACAGGGCAACAATCCCGCAATGGCAAGCCGGTAATGAAGCCCTATTGGGAAATCACTCCGGAAGAGGCAGGCAAGTGTCTCAATGCCACGCGCTGGTGTCCAGCTTCCTTGGAGTATTTCCGAGGAGGCGGTTACTCCTCATTGTTTACCTCCAAGGGGGATATGCCTGTCACCATGAGTCGTATCAACCTGATCAGAGGATTGGGTCCGGTTCTGCAAATTGCGGAAGGATACACCGTGGAATTGCCCGAGGAGTCGCATCAGATTCTAAATGAACGCACCGATCCCACCTGGCCCACCACCTGGTTTGCTCCAGTCCTTACGGGGCAGGGACCTTTCAAGGATGTTTATTCGGTGATGTATAACTGGGGCGCAAATCATGGGGCCATCAGTTATGGGCACATCGGAGCCGGCTTGATTACACTGGCTTCGATGTTGCGGATCCCCGTTTGCATGCATAATGTGGCGGAGGACCGAATTTTCCGGCCCAGCGCCTGGAGCGCCTTTGGCGCCATGGATCCGCAGGGCGCCGATTACCGCGCCTGCTCGAACTACGGCCCTTTGTACGGCAAACGCTAAGGCCGTGCACATAAATTGCAGCTCAACAATGAGGATGAAAATGGGATGATGGGAGCGGCCTGCCCCAGGCCGTCTGAGCCAACTTGGCAAACTCAGACGGGGTGGGGGCACCCCGCCTCCATCAATGCTGTTTTCTTAGGAGGTTGATTTTATGAGCCTGGAACGGGCAGATGCAGTCATTGTAGGAGCAGGAGCCGGCGGAGGCGTAGCGGCCAAAGAGCTGGCCCTGGCCGGTTTGAAAGTGGTCCTCTTGGAACGCGGACCGCTTTTGAAGGCAGAAGATTACCGGCTTCATGATGAGCAGATCGCCCAACCGAGCGGGCATCTTTTCCCGCCATCCTGCGGCCCGGACAACCGGCATCCGCGGGAATTCCGTTTCCGCGGAGAAAAGGAATTTCTACGCGTGCTTCCTCAGGATTTCCGTTATTCCAGCACGGGTGCGGTGGTCGGAGGAGGCCAGTTTACCTATGGCGTCATGATGTGGCGGCGCCCTCCCATCGAATTCCGGATGAAATCTGAATATGGGCATGTCACGGGAACCACATTGGAAGACTGGCCCTTTCGTTTTGAAGAGTTGGAACCTTTTTATACTAAGGCTGAATATGAACTGGGGGTCTCCGGGGAACAAGGCCCGTTTGACGGCCCTCGCTCCCAACCTTATCCCTTGCCCCCATTTGATCTTCATCCGGGCGATTTGTTGATCCAAAAGGCAGCGACAAAAATGGGATATCACCCCTTTCGAGTCCCTCTGGGAACTCTCTCCCAACCTTATGGCGGCCGCGGGGCCTGCATACAACACCCCTGCTGTAATATGTTCATTTGCGAAGTCGGAGTCAAATCCAACTTTGTCAATGCGCTGATGCCTCAAACGATGGCCTCGGGCAATTGCCGCCTGGTGCCGGATGCGATGGTCAAGGAAATCACCGTCAATCCCAAAGGGAAACCGAACGGCGTTTCTTATTTCGACAAATCCGGCCAATTGATCCATCAGCCTGCCAAAATCATCGTCTTGGCGGCTTCCGCCACGGAAACTCCGCGGCTCCTGCTGAATTCCAAATCCCGTTGGTTCCCGCGGGGGTTGGGCAACTCGAACGATTGGGCCGGCCGGAACTTTATGGGTCACCTCGGTCCCAGTGTCGTAGGAATATTTGAAGAAACCGCCAACACTGGATTCGGACCCGGACCCGGAGTGGCAATCGACGATTTTTACGGGAAGAATCCCGGATTCGTAGGCGGAGGGGTGTTTTATTCACGTACGGAAAGCATGCCCATTGATTTCTGCGGCAGTCGTCCACCCGGATCACCCTCTTGGGGACGGTCCCACAAGGAATTTCAGCGGAAATACTTCCGTCGCTTTGTGCGGTTCTGGGTTCCCGGGGAAGATATGCCAGTTTTCGAAAACCGCATCGAAGTTTCTCCCTTAGTCCGCGATTCCTGGGGGATCCCCGTTTCCAGGATCACCCATGGATATCACTCCAACGATTTTGTCCTCTTCGATTTTTTCCGCGGCAAAATGGAACAACTTATGAAAGAAGCGGGAGCCGTGAAAGTCTGGTCCAGCCGGTCCGGCAAGGGGGGAATCGGTTCACATCAAAACGGAACCTGCCGAATGGGAAACGATCCGAAAACCTCCGTGGTCAACCGGTATGGGCAATCCCATGAAGTGGACAATTTGTTTATTGCCGATGGCAGTCTATTTGTCACGTCGGGCGGGAGAAATCCGGCCTTGACCATTCAGGCGCTTGCCTTTTGGGTTTCAGATTACATTGTTCGCGAGTGGAAAGGGGGAGCTTGGAGGAGTTGATTGGGATCATTTATTCGTTTCTTTGCCTATAGTCCCGTTTTGTCTAGGATGCCTCAGCTCGAAGAGTGCGACCCCTCGGGGATGCCACATCCAAAGATTGGTTCGTACCAGGCTGAGGCACAGATTACGACTATCGACCTTGCAAGGCAGTTCCCGAGGTCGCGCGAAGGATCGCACGATACTCCTCACATGGAGGCGCCGTGCTCTTACGGCGCCAGCAACAAGAGTATATAGTGTCCATTTATAAAGTGCGTAAAGCTGTTTTTGTAGGATGGGTTAGCGCGTGGTGACAGCGGTCATCCGCGCGTCACCCATCAGGCGTTGGATGCGGCATCCCCGATGCGTTACGCTCTTCGAGCTAACCCGCCTTTTGGCGGGCTAACGCATCTACAAAAAAATGCACTTTATACAAAGACCATAAATAGAGTCCATTTATAAAGTCCGTTTTCGGCAAATATTGAGAAGGCCGGAAAAAGCGGCACATCCTGTAGGGCAGTCCGCCGGGGGGCGGATCTTCGATTCTGTCAACCGCCGGGGCTGCTTCCCCGGCGTTTTACAAAAACGCCCTACAAGGATGGTCATTCCTCGCAGCTCAATATCATGCCTTTATACAAAGACTCTAAATCGGTGGATGATAGCATTCCACTTCCTTCTCGTATTAGCGGTGAAATTCTATAGTTATTCATCCCGCAGCACGGTCATCGGATTGAGCCGGACCGCCCGCCGTGCGGGCAGATAAGCCGCAAAAGTGGCTGCTACCGCCAATGCCACGGCCGCGCCGGCCAGCTGCCAGGGATCGTTTGGGCGGATTCCATACAGCAGACTAGCGATCAACCGCCCCATGGCAAGAGAGGCAGCCAGGCCCAGCGAGGTTCCAATTAAAAGCAGGATGAACATATCACGCAACATCAGCCAAACCATGGAGCTTTGCTGCGCTCCCAAGGCCATGCGGATGCCGATTTCCCGCTGTCGGCGGGAAGCGGCATAGGCGGTGACTCCGTAAATCCCCACCAGCGACAGTAGAAGCGCCAGCGCCCCGAAAATGGAGGAGAGCAGAGCCACCACCCTCGGCTGCAACAGGGATTCGTTGATCTGCGTCTCAAAGCTGCGGAACTCGAGCGAGAGACTTCGGCTCACCTCGGCGATGGCCGAACGAAGGGAAGCAGTCAAAACCGCCGCGGATGTGCGGGAGCGAATTTCAAAATTTATGGAGGGACTCGGTTCCAGGTCCTGTCCGCTCGCCAGATAAGCGGTTCTGAGAATTGCCTCATCAATCCGCACGTACCTAGAGTCCTTGACCATCCCCACGACCTGGTAATAATCCTTCTCCCCCGGTTTGCCTTGGGGCTTATTCCCTCCAATCATTTTGCCAATGGGATTGGCGGTTCCCCAAAAATGGCGGGCCGTCGATTCATTAATGATAATGACCTTCGGAGAATTCAGATTGTCGTGTACGTTGAAGTCCCTCCCCAGCAAGAGGGGCGTTTGCATGGTCTTGAAGTAGCCAGGAGACACCCGGTTGAACCAAACCAGCGTATCCTCGCGCGATTTGGCCTGATACCCTTCTGGATAGGTAAAATCGTTCCATTCACTATTGCTGATGGGTGTGATATCCGAACTCGCCACCACTTCCACGCCGGGCACTTTCTCGAGGCGGTCGAGGATCTCCCGATAGAGGAGAAGGCGCTGAGGCCGCGGAAGGTTCATCTGCTCCACATCCGCTTTGATCAATAAAAGGTTTTGACGGCTGAAGCCCAGATCGATGTTAAGCAGGTTTCGGAGGGTTCCCAAAAAAAGTGAAGCACCCACCAACAACAGGAGGGACAGGGCAATCTGACCGACGACCAGTGCTTTGCCGAGGTTGAACCGGGTTGACCCTTGAATGGCGCCTCCGACATTTTCCTTGAGAACCTGGTTCAATCCGATCCGCGTGGCGCGAAAGGCTGGCGCCAGTCCGAAAAGAAGAGTGGTAGCGACCGCAATCCCCGCCGTGAAGGCGATCACTTTCAGATCCGGGGACAGGTTGATTTCCAGTTGGTTTCCCGTGGTGGAAATCAGGCGGACTAACAACCGGCTTCCCCAGAGGGAGAATAAAAAACCGCCAGCGGCTCCGGCCGTCGAAAGCAGGAAACTCTCGGTGAGCAATTGGCGGATAACACGAGACCGGCTGGCACCAAGGGCCAGCCGTACGGAGATTTCGCGCTGTCGCGCGGAGGACCGGGCCAACAAAAGATTGGCGATGTTCGCACAGGCGACAAACAGCACGACTCCCACCATTGCCATCAACATAAGCAGGGCTTTCCGGTATACGTCCCTGGTCCCGGAAAAACCGGTGGCTGCCGGGAGCAAAGTGAAAAACCTCTTCAGGTATTCTTTTTGATCCGCGGGAAACCAATTTTGCGGGAGAGTGGCACGGAAAATTTCCGGTGCGATGGCTTTCATCCGATCATCCGCTTGAGACAGGCTCATGGAAGGGGCAAGCCGCCCCAGGACTTGCAGCCACCACCAACTCCGCTGTTCCAAGGCGCTGCCATCCGGGTGAAAAAGCGGTTCGCACCCGATGGGAATTGCGACCTCGTAAGTATAGTCAGCATCGAGTCCGGCAAACCACGGGGGTGTCACTCCCACAATTTCAAAGGGATGACGGTTGAGCCGCACGGTTTTACCGATGACGGAAGGGTCCCCTCCAAAATTTCTTTTCCAAAAGCTGTAGCCGATCACGGCTACGGGTCCAGCTCTGCCTCCGCCGTGCCGGTCATCTTCCGCCGTGAAGACTCGGCCCAGGAGCGGAGGCACACCCAACACTCGGAAGAAATCGCCGCTGACCCACAATCCCTTCGAGAAACGGCGCTCCCCCCCCTCGGCCATATCGAACCTCTCATCGCTGAATGCGAGGACTCCTGAGAAGGCTTGCTGGTGATCCCGAATCTGTTCCCAGAGTGGATTTGTAAAGGACCCTCGATCGCCCATCTTGATCTGAACAAGCCTATGGGGGTCTTCCACCGGCAAAGATCGCAGAAGCACGGCATTAATAACGTTGAAAATTGCAATGTTGGCGCCAATGCCCAGGCTAAGAGATAACACGACGGTCGCGGCAAAGGCTCGATTAGCTAAGAGCGTGCGCAACCCGTAGCGTATGTCTTGTAGAAAGTTTTCGAGATAATTTAATCGGCGCATGTCCCGGCACTCCTCTTTGATTTGTTCCACTCCACCTAGCTCGCGCAGGGCCGCATAGCGGGCCTCTTTCGCGGTCATGCCCTTTGAAACAAATTCCTCCACCTGCTTTTCAAGATGAAACCGCAGCTCATCGCTCAATTCCTGTTCGATACGGCTTTTCCTAAATATGGATCGAAACCGGAGTGGCAGCTTGTAGACCCATCGCCTCATCGCCTTCCCTCCTTATGGCCAATTCAAAATAAGACCCATGCCGGCAGCGGTACCACACTGCTTTATTGACCGCCTGAGCCAATCTTAAAGAGTCAAAAAGTGCGGCGATCTTCCCTTTGCCGCCTAGCTACTCATCGCGCAATACGGTCATTGGGTCAAGCCGCAATGTCCGCCGCGCGGGCAGGTAAGCAGCAATGCCGGCGGCAATCATGAGAATCAGCGTTGCGCCAGCCAAATGCATGGGATCGTTCGGCTGGACACCATAGAGAAGACTCATGATCACGCGTCCCAAGGCAAGAGAAACCATTAGACCAATGGCAGTTCCAATCGCCAGTAAAATCGCCATATCCCTCAGCATCAGCCAAACTACAGACCATTGAGGGGCTCCGAGTGCAATCCGAATACCGATTTCCCGCCGCCGGCGTGCGACGGCATAAGCGGTGATTCCGTAAAGTCCAACCACGGACAACAGAAGAGCTAATCCTCCGAATACGGATGAAAGCATCGCCACGATTCTTGGTTGCAGCAAGGATTCGCTCACTTGGGTTTCGAAGTTCCGGAATTCCAACGAGACGTCTCGATTGATCTCGGTAATGGCTGAGCGGATCGAGGGAATCAACGATTCCACGGCGCCGTTCCCGCGAACTTCAAAGCTCATTAGAATTTTCGGCTCCATATCCTGGGAACACGCCAGGTAGGCCGTTCTCGGCTTTGCTTCAATCATTCGACCATATTTGGCGTCCTTGACAATCCCAACGACCTGATATAGGTCTCTTGCGCCTCCAGCATTGCCCGGCTTATCCATTCCAATGGTTTTTCCAATGGGATAGGTTTTCCCAAAGAAATGCCGGGCAACCGATTCATTAATAATTATGACTCGCGGAGAATTCGGGGTATCCCGCTCATCGAAATCTCTGCCCAGCAAAAGGGGAGTCTGCAGGGTCGTAAAAAAGCCAGAGGAAATCCGGTTGAGCCATACCAGGGTATCTTCGCGGGATTTTGCCGCAAACCCTTCGGGATAAGTCCTGGAATTCCAGCCCCTGTCGCTGATCGGAGTAATAAACGAATACGAAGCCGATTCAACGCCTGGAATAAGCCTCAAGTGGTCCAGGATATCCCGGTAGAGCCGAGCCTGCTGAGTTTTGAGAAGAGAGGTTTGTCCGGTGTTTGCATTCACCAATAAAACATTGTGACGACTGAAGCCTAAATCAATATTCAAAAGGTTCCTAAGTGTTCCAAGGAAGAGGAAAGCACCGATCAGCAATATGAGCGACAATGCGATCTGGCCAACCACCAGCGCTTTGCCGAGATTGAACCGGGTCGAACCCTGGATGGCGCCGCCCACATTCTCTTTGAGGACCTGATGAAGTCCAACGCGAGTCGCGCGAAAGGCCGGGGCAAGCCCGAAGAGGAGAGTGGTCAGGATCGCAATGGCCACGGTGAAGGTCATCAAATGCCCATCAGGAGAAAGATTGATTTCCAACTGATTGCTTGTGGTGGAAATCAACCGGATCAAAAGCTTGCTCCCCCACATCGCCAAAAGAAAACCTCCCCCCGTCCCCAGGACTGAAAGGAGGAGGCTTTCAGTCAGGAGCTGACGGATGACGCGGGAGCGGCCGGCGCCCATGGCCATCCGCACCGAGATTTCTCGCTGGCGTGCCGCCGCCCGAGAGAGCAACAAATTGGCAATATTCGCACACGCCACCAGGAGGACCACACCCACGATTGCCATCAGCATGAACAACGCCTTTCTGTACTGGGCCCCGGTCTCAGAAAAACCCGTAGCGGCCGCACTCAAAGAAAAGGAGTTGTGCAAATACTCTTTCTGATCCTGGCCAAAATAGTCCGGAGGAAGCGTGGCACGAAAGATTTCCGGGGCAATGGCTTTCATCCGCTCTTCCGCTTGCTGGATGTTTAATCCGGGAGAAATCCGTCCCAGGATTCGCAGCCACCAAATATCTCCTTGGTCTAAGGCGCTGCCGTCACCGTGTAGAAGGGGCTCGCATCCAATCGGGATGGCCACATCGTAACCCTTATCCACGTCGAGACCCGCAAACCAAGGAGGAGTCACACCCACAATTACAAATGGATGACGATTCAATCGTACAACTTTTCCAACGATAGAGGGATCCCCCCCATAGTTTTGTTTCCAAAAACTATAGCTGATGACGGCCACCGGACCCGCGGAGCCGCCCCCACGGCGATCGTCGTTCAGCATGAATACGCGGCCCATCAAAGCAGGTACGCCGAGGACATGAAAGAAATCGCCATTCACCCAAAGTCCTTTAGAAAAATGACATTCCCCTCCAGCGGCCAGATCGAAGGGCTCCGCGGAGTAAGCCAGAACGCCTGAAAAGGCCTGCTGATGGTCTCGAACCTGCTCCCAGAGTGGATTTGTGAACTCCCCCCCCTCTCCGATCTTGATCTGAACGAGCCTATGGGGATCTTCCACCGGCAGAGATCGCAGAAGCACGGCATTAATAACGTTGAAAATTGCAATGTTGGCGCCAATGCCCAGACTAAGAGATAACACGACGGTTGCGGCAAAAGCCCGATTAGCCAAGAGCGTGCGCAATCCATAGCGCATGTCCTGTAAAAAGTTTTCAAGATAATTCAATCGGCGCATATCCCGGCACTCCTCTTTAATTTGCTCCACTCCACCAAGCTCGCGCAGAGCCGCGTAGCGAGCCTCTTTCTCGGTCATGCCCTTGGCAACAAATTTCTCCATCTGCTTTTCGAGATGAAACCGAAGCTCTTCGCTCAATTCTCTTTCGACACAGCTTTTCCTAAATATGGACCGAAATCGGAGTGGCAGTTTGTAGATCCATCGCCTCATGGCCTTCCTCCTTATGACATATCCAAAACAAGACCTATCGCGGAAGAAAGCCTTTGCCAGTTGGCCTGCTCCTGCTCAAGATAATTTTGTCCCGCCGGGGTAATCGAATAAAACTTGGCGCGGCGATTATTCTCGGATTCCCCCCATTTGGCTCGAATCCAGCCATTTTGTTCGAGGCGGTGCAAGGCGGGGTACAGGGCTCCCTGGTTAACTTGAAGCACTTCATTGGAAACCTGCCGGATCCGCTGGGCAATCCCCCATCCGTGCATCGGCTCCAGCGCAATCGTTTTGAGAATCAATACGTCCAACGTCCCTTGGATTAAATCCACCGGTTTGACCATAGTCACTCCTCAAAGAATCTCAGCTGGGCAAAGGTGGCGCGCGAAGGGTGACTTCGCCACACTCGCGCGTCCCACTTTGTTTTCATCATCTTGTTGAGCCTGCCGTGATGGCATGCTTAGCTCCCCTCAATTATTGAAAAATGACTTTACCGGTCCTTTTGTCAATAATCAACAGGAGAGTTTACGGATTCTTAAAATAGAAAGTTCATTTTTTTTTGACAAATATTCAAAAACATTTCTTGAGGGGAGTATCTCATTTGGATACCATATCAAGGGTTCACGATAAGAATGCAGAAAAGAAAACGAGAGCTAAGAAACATCTTATTTTAACGGCCGATTCGGGGCTGAATACTTGCTGTCCATCATGTTTTTTGCCGGGCGCCGGATCAATAAATTTGTTAAGTGAGAAATTCAATTATTTTCAGAACTAAAGGATATGAAACATGGAAGTGAATCGAAGGGATTTTCTTTACCTCTTAAGTGCTCTCGCTGTGGCTCCTCCCTCTTCTCTGGCTTCCGCACAATCATCAAGGTCATCCATTTCCCCACGGAAGGGGTTCGACCCTTCGGAAAGAGAGATTCTGGGGGAACTTTGTGAACAGATTTTTCCCAAGGATGAGTTCCCCGGGGCAAAAGAGTTAGGCGCCGTCAACTTTTTAGAAAACATTCTGGAGAAGGCGCACCCGGAATGGTGGACTCCTTACCACGCTGGACTAAAAGCCACGGATGAAGCCAGCCGTGAGCTCCATAAGAAAAGTTTCAATTCTCTTCCCTTTGAGGAACAGACCCGTCTCCTGCAAAAAATGGAACAGGGAAGCTTGCCGATGACTCATTGGAAAAAGATCCAACCTTCCGCTTTTTTTCAGATGATTCGCGATCACACCTTGCAGGCGGTCTTCAGCCATCCCAAATATGGCGGCAACAAGGACAAAGCTGCTTGGAAAATGATCGGCTATGACGATTGGTGGACATAATGAATTTCGCATTGTAAATTTTGAATGGTGAATTTTCAAATGTGAATTTTGGATTATGGGATCGAAAAAGGTCAGAACTGCGGTCCGAACTGATAGCCGGAAGTTGATTGTTGAATGCCGAATTCCGGATTGTGAAAATCGGGTCCCGGAATCAATAAGGTAAAATCCGAATCTCCAAGCTGACAGCTGTTGGCTGAAAACTATCGCAGATGGCCCTTCGGAATGGATCGATGGACTTTTCCCCCGCTTCGCAAAAAACAGAAACCATTCAGCTTGAAGATTTCGACCGGCACTTTGCCAATTTCATCTCCCGTCTAGCCGACAGCTCAAATGATTACTTGAAAGCCGCGGCGATCCTCCTCAGTTCCCTCACTCGCCAGGGCCATGTCTGTTTGGATCTTTCCTCGTATTCAAATGCCTCCCTGAATTTTTTATCCAAGAGCAAGGAAGAGATCATCGACCTGCCTTCGGCCTCAGAGTGGGCTGAGCACTTAAGACAATCCAAAATGGTCGGATCTCCCGGCGAATTTTGCCCCTTTATCCTTGACTCCGAGGGGAGGCTTTATCTCCACCGGTACTGGCAATATGAAAACGACCTGGCCCGCTTTGCCTGCCGCCGTTTCACCGCTCCATTGAAAATGGAATTCGATTGGACTCAGGTACGGAAAAGCCTTAGGGCGTTTTTCCCCGATCCTCCAGGTGAAGGAGCAGACTGGCAACGGATGGCGGCACTCGCCGCGCTGAGCAGCCAGTTCTTGATTTTGACGGGTGGGCCGGGGACGGGGAAGACCACCACCGCGGTTAAAATCCTCCTCTTTTTATTGACGATTCCAGGGGAGAACATCCGTTCTATTGCTTTGGCGGCGCCGACCGGGAAAGCCGCCACACGATTAAAACAAGCAGTGCAGGAGTCCTTGAGCCAGATGTCGCCCCCACAGCCAATTCAGGATCGAATCCCCCTGGAGGTATTTACACTTCACCGCCTTCTGGGCGCCCACCCGGATTCAGTAATGGCGAGATACAACGAGTCCAATCCGCTGCCCTATGATCTCGTTTTGGTCGATGAAGCTTCCATGATCGACCTTTCCCTCATGTCGCGACTCACGCAGGCGGTGTCGGACTCCACTCGGCTGATCCTGCTTGGCGATAAAGATCAGTTGGCATCCATCGAACCGGGCCGGGTCTTTGGCGACTTGACACGAGGAGGGAATTCTCCGCGCTATTCCAATGGTTTCCGCCGATTGGTTTGCAACGCCACCGACGAAAGGATAGAATCCGCCGTCCATTCAAACCTCACGACAAATTCCATCGTTCATCTTCAAAAAAATTATCGATTTTCCGCAAACAGTGGAATTTACATGTTGAGTCGCGCGGTCAACCGGGGAGACGAGAAAGAGGTTTTGGGAATCATTGCCAATGGCTCATTTCCCGATCTCTGCTGGACAGATGTAAAAGGAGAGCGGGAATTTTTTGAATTATTACAAAAAATGGTCTTGGAGCATTACGGTCCCGCGTGCCGGGTAAATTCGGCGGAAGAAGCAGCCTCGGCCTTTCCCCGATTCCGTATCTTAAGCCCATTGCGTCAGGGACCCAGGGGAGTGGAAAGACTGAACCGGATGGTGGAGGGCTTTCTGGATGCACAAAAGATTTTGAAGTGGCATGGTGGATGGTATCAGGGTCAATCGATAATGGTTAGTCAAAATCATTACCAGTTAAAGCTATTCAATGGGGATGTCGGATTTGTATTTTGGCAAGCTGATTCTCAAGAGAATGAAAGCGAATCGCACCAAGTCTTTTTTCCCAAAGTGGAAGGGGGATTCCGAAGAATATCTCCCTTGCGACTCCCTTCACATGAGCCTGTTTGGGCCATGACTGTCCATAAAAGCCAGGGATCGGAGTTTGATGAGATTTTGTTGATTCTGCCGGATCGATTTTCCCCACTTCTCAGCCGCGAATTGATTTATACCGCCCTTACCAGGGCCCGTCGGCGAATCCACATTTGCGGCAATCCTGAAATCTTTTGCCAAGCGGTAAGAAACAGGGTGGAGCGTCATTCCGGACTGAGCAGTCAGTTGGAAGAAATGATGAGCCAAGCGAATAATTGAAGTCGATTTTACAGGCTCTACCCCTCAAATATTGGAGGAGATATTTTTGGTTCCCGTGCAAATAGATTCCTATTAAAGAAAGGGCAAAGGGAATAAAGTGGAAGATTGATTCCACTTTACTGAAGATCCATTTGGACCTCCCATCCTCAAATTGAAGCATTCGAACGGCAAAAAAATTACCAAATCATTGAAAATCAACAAATTAAATGAGTTTACCCTAAGATGTTTTTTTTTGCCCTGAAGGCTGCCTCTTGGCACGGGATTTGCTGTTCACTGGATGGGAAGATTTATGGTTGCGAAATTCCAACAAGTCCCATCGATCAAATACATGTCAGATAAAAGAGGAAACAGATGGGTTAGCAGGCGCCAATCGAGAAGAGTGTCGGCGCGCGTCAGGTTTGAAGTCTCCGGGCGGGATGAAAACGGACATCGTTTTGCCATTCAAACGGAAACCCGAAATGTTTGCCGGGAAGGCGGTTGCCTGGTGATGGATCGAGACGTTAGACCGGGCAATCCCATTAAACTGACCAGCGTTCACGGCAGGAATTTTGCCGCCAGAGTCCACTGGTGTCTTTATGATCCCCGCAATAATGTGCGCCTGGTGGGATTCAAATTGTCGGATCAGAAAAAAGGGTGGGTAATCATTGACCTTCCCGCTTACCGGCGCGCGCCAATTCTCTCGCCGGTTCAAGCCGCCACTCCGGAATTTGTCCTGGCTCAAGCTGCTCGACAACCCCTTGGTTGTGCGACGCATTTTAAAGATGCCCCCCCTGCTCCCTATTCCAAAAAGCCTGAGTCTTCAGCTCCCAGGAAGGAACCATCCTTCTGGGGGAGACTTTCCATGTATCTGAGAACACCTCAACCAATCCGGCTATTGAGGATCACCACCATGTTTTGGATGGAACCGATCTAGGGCTTCGCGATTAAATTACCATTGTCGCTGGAGCGGGCGGTTCCTTGTCTGTTTGCTTGAAATCGAGCGACGGAGTACGTGTTCCACCTTGTCTTGCTTTGCCGATGCGGGCTGAGCCAGCATTGTGGCAGGTCCCTCGACTCTCCGCCTTTTGTATGGCAAGCCGCGTTGGCAATGGGAAAGTGCGCAGGGTGACTTTGTCACGCGGGCCCGCTCCACCCCCAGAACTCTTGTCCGGCCGGCGTCTTGATTGATTTTCAAGGGAGTGTAATCTCGACGGGCTGAGTTTCCCTAGGTTCGCGAGTGACCAACGCGCCCACCGCTTCATAAGTACCCGGAGCCAACAAATAATGCTGATTGTCTTTGTAGTCCCAAAACTCCTCATACCGCCACTGCTGGCCGGGCAGCAAAGCTAAATTCCGGTTTACTCTGGAGAAATAATTCCCCTTTGACCAGCGCCAAATCTCCTTGCCGGATTCCCGGTCACGAACAAAGAAGTCGTAATTCTGGCTGGTTTCAAAATTCAAGCTCAACATATTCTCCGCGGGATTTTTCACGCAGAGAATCAGGGAAGCGCCATGCTCCCGCTTGTTAATTTCCAGGAAGAGTTCAGGATCAGCCCGGCTAATCACCGGTCCCTTCCGGCTCTTTTTCTTTTGAATGATTTCCTCTTCAGGAGGTTCGCCAATATTTTTGCCGCTTACTACGGCGGATTTTAGCGTGTAGCTGTCAGTACCCCAGGAATAGGTTCCTCCGACGGCGGAGATGCCCACCCCCTTGTCGAAAACAATTTCCACGCCCGTCGAAGCACAACTGGCACATGTCAAGTAGCTGAGGCGGCCCGCCACCAGCTTCTCCTGTTCATCCACCGAACGGTCAAATTTTGAGTCAGACTGGCGATCCACGGGAAACAGCGCAACTTCCCCTTCCCTGGTCAATCGGACATAACGGCGGGCCGCTTCATCATAGCGAACGAATAGAGTCCCCAACTGGTCCAGTCCCGGGACAAAAGGCAATGCGCTAAAAACATAATAACTCTTCCATTGGATGATCGTGGTGCTGACAATTTCGACCTTAATACGGTCTGAAGAGCGGTACCGGCTGTCCTTGTGAAGGTAAGTCCATTTGTTGCCCACCTGCAAAGGCAGATAATCCGGCAACAACACAATTTCGCCGGGGGAAGGCGTCTCTACTTGACCACTCGATAAATCAGAGGTACTGGGAGGGGCCGCAATCGCCTTGGGCTGCCACATCATTCCCCATCCCGCCAAGAGGAGGCAGGATAAAGGCAGCCACCAGGTATTTTTCTTTATCCTCGTCACGAGAGGGTTTTTGGATTTTGTGCCGCGGTTTGGAATGTGCTTTTGCCGGATGGCGGTCCTTGCAACTGGAACCATGGTGTTTCGTCTCCCTGTTTCCCGTGGTCACTCACCCCGCGGATTAAAATTGGACAGGCGCGGCCACGCCTGAAAATGTCCACACATGATCAAGAACCCATTACGGAATTCACAACTACTCAGCACCTCTTCGAGCGGTTGCCAACCTCACGATAGATTCACACTGGAGCTTCAATAATCCCATTTTTTCCGGAGGGATTGGAAAAAAAACAGGACTTTAATCCAACTATTTACCGCACTACGCGAGCTAAAGTCAAAACAGAAACCCGGGCCACTCCGGCCTCTTTCAAAATTCTGCTGCATTCATTCAGTGTGGCTCCAGTGGTAAAGACGTCATCCATCAGAAGGATTTTCTTCCCGCGAAGGATCTCGGGGCGTTTCACTCGAAATGCTCCCCTCATATTCAGCCGTCTTTCTCTGCGAGAAAGCCCGGCTTGAATCAGCGTAGGCCGGATGCGGCTTAAACTCTTTCCTAGCAGGGGAAGGTTGACTCTTCGACAAAAATGGCGGGCCAAGGCTTCCGCCTGGTTGAATCCTCGCTCCCGCTTTCGTGAGGGATACAAGGGAACCGGCACTACTCCATCAGCATCGAATTGGGCGGCCATCCCAAGAAAAGATTCCGCTAAACGTTGCGCCAGAGGACGGGACAAGCTCAGCCGCTTTTGATATTTGAAGGCATGAATAATCTCCCGAAGAGGATCTTCAAATACGCTAACCGTCCGCGCAAAGTCAAAAAAATAGAAATTTCGCCGGCAAGGCCCACAGAGTGTAACCATTGAGGATGTGGAGAAAAAGGAAAAAGGATAGCCGCAACGGACGCATAAACTATCCGGGAGAGGTTTGATCTTGCCCCAACATTGTGAACAGACCGCCGCGTCATTAAAAGAATCAACCGGAGATTCACAGAGGAGGCAATGCAGGGGAAAAAGGATTGAGGCAACAGCTTCAAATCCCCGCAGAAAAACATCATGGGTCTTTTGCAGAGGATGAATTTGGAAGGAAAACCGGGAGGTCAACGCATTGACCGCCCGGGTCAAAGTGTTATTCCTGCAATAAGCCCTGTTCCTGCAACTCCTGGCATTCGATGCAAAGCGGAGCCCAGGGAACGGCTTCCAGCCGCTTTTGTTGAATTTCTTTGTCACAATTCAAGCATTCGCCAAAATTGCCCTGTTCAATGCGGGCCAGAGCATCCTGGATCAGTTGCAGAACATATCGATCGCCGCTACTCTGGCTGAAGAGAAATTCCTTAGCGTAGGAATTGGCGGCTTTATCGGCAATATCTTGCGTCGCCTCTTCATCCGCTTCCCGTCCATATTGTTCCGTTTTGCTCACAATATTGGAAAGCTCGCCTTTTTTCTCGTTTAATTTCTTTTTATAATGTTCGAATTTCTTTGGATCCATCTATCTGAACTCCTGTCTCCAACGTTCTCTTCTACTTATCAAATTTCCCTGATCCAATTAAACTCCCAAAATTGAACTGAAAATTATACTCAAGTAGTCCACCAAAAACAACATTATTTGTGATAGGGGATATGATTTCTAATCGCAAAGCACCGGTAAATTTGTTCCAGTAGGAAAAGCCGCGCCATTTCATGGTTGAAGGTCAACTTGGAAAGAGAAAGGATCTTGTTGGCTCGTTTTTTCACTGCCCGCGACAAACCGTAAGGGCCTCCAATGACAAAATCCATTTCTCTTTTTCCCCCGTCAAATTGACGGAAGAGAAATTGTTCCAACTGCTCACTGGAAAAACTCTCCCCACGGCTATCCAATACGATCAAAAATTCCCCCTCGCCGATTTTCTCCAACAGCCGGATTCCTTCTTTTTCAACCACGTGATCTTCCTGTCCGCACTCTTCCGGCTTAACCACGATGGTTTTGATTTCACAAAAGTGTTGGATCCTCTCTTCATAATCCGCAATGAGAGCCGCTATCGCGGAATTCCTGGTCTTTCCGACCACCAGCAAACGAATCTTCAAGGCTCAACTCCAGAATGGGCATGGACTAACTTGATTGGTCCACCAAAGCGGACGATTTTATGTTGAGTCTTGGCCTGAATCATCCGACTGTTCCTCCAGGCCCTGGCAAAGTCCCGCTAAGACTCCGGTATTACAATCCGCGGCACATCTCTCCAGAGGCGCTCCAAATTGTAAAACTGCCGGCTGACCGGGGAAAAAATGTGAACCACCAAGTCTGAATAATCCATCAGAATCCATTCCGCTCGGTTGTACCCTTCAATGTGGGTCACAGTGCGCCCGGCTTCCTTGAGTTTTTTCTCAATCTCATTGGAAATTGCCTGGTTCTGCGGCGTTGAGGTGCCGCTGCATATCAAAAAATAATCCGCAAAGGAAGCAATCCCTCTCAAATCCAAAAGGACCAGATCCAGGGCTTTCTTGCTTTGGGCTGCCGCAATCGCAGTTTTTACCTCCTGGTTTAATTGGGGGCGTCTTGCAGCCGGGGATTTCTTTTCAGCCGATTTTTTTGAGGTGGTTTTTCGCTCGACCGTCTTTTTTTGCGCCGGCTTTTTTCCAGAGGGCTTATTTTCAGAGGACTTCTTTTCGGTTCTTACCACTCCACATTGTCCTTTCCGTAGATGAAATAATTGAAAGAGGACCCGGCAAAAATATAAAAGGCCGCTCTTCCTTACCGATACAATCCCGTTTTGCTTATGTACTCCGCAACGGCCGCTGGGACCATCCCATTGATGGGCCTGCCTTGTTTAATTCGAGTGCGAATGCCGGTCGCGGATAGCGGATTCTGCAGGTCGAAAACGCAGAATACGCCATGACTTGACCGGCTTTCCTTATCTATAGAGGGCAAATCCTGACGAATCCGGCTTTTCCACTCCCGCGGGAGTTTTTCCCGCAGCTGGAGGGGATCGAAGCCAGGCCGGGAAAAAACCAGAAAATCACACAGGTCAAGAAGCTGATGATGTTCTTTCCAGCTGGAAATATCGAGAAAAGCATCGATTCCAATCAAAAAAAACAACTCCGCATCTTCTGGCATGATATTCCGAAAGTGGCGAATGGTATCCACTGAATATGATTTCCCCGAACGTTCGAACTCCAAGCTGGAAGGGATGAAGCCTGCCTGCCCAGCCAACGCTAAAGCAACCATCGCATGCCGGTCCAGAAAGTTTGCGCCTGTACTGTTGCTTTTATGCGGCGGCTGAACCGATGTAATAAAAAAGATCCGGTCGAGCCGGACCAAATCCCTGGCCATTTCAGCCAACTTCAGGTGACCGCAATGAATGGGATCAAAAGTCCCGCCAAATATGCCAACTCGCATTCCGGTTTTTGGCCCCAGAGCCGCGGCGGCAGGGAGAGGTTCACGGCACATTTGGCTGCTTGCTCCTCGTCTTTTTAAATCCAAAAGACCCGCTCATAATATGCACTCTTGAAATGATCAATTAAATCGCGGATTCCAAACTGCCTTTGAGATTTCCCCTTGATGCTAATTAATTGCTTTCCAAACAACTCTCCGCGCCTCTGTGTCTCCGGGGCATCCCCGCAGGCGGCCTTCGCTCAATCCACCTCCAAGGCTGGATAAGAAAGGTCTGGAAATTTTTCCAGACTCGCCGAAATTTCTTCCAACATCCCAGCTACTTTGTGCTTGAGCGCTTCGATCCCCGTCCCCGTGGTGGAAGAAATCAGAATCAGTTCCAACCCTTCCGATTTAGCCAGGCGTTCCAACTTCCGACGCCGTTTGGCATCATCCAGCGCGTCCAGTTTAGAACCCACCAGCAGCACCGGTTTTTCCAGGATTGCTGGATTAAATTCACGTAACTCCTGTGTCACGGTCTCAAAATCTTTCCGTGGATCCCCCGCGTGATTTTCCGAAAGATCGACAAGATGTAAAAGGACTTTGGTCCGCTCGACATGCCTTAAAAACTGCATTCCCAAACCCTGCCCATGGTGCGCTCCTTCGATCAATCCAGGGATGTCAGCCACGACAAAGCTCCGGTAATGATTATATTCCACTACGCCCAGGTTGGGCTCCAGCGTGGTGAAGGGATAATCACCAATCTTGGGACGAGCCGAGGAGATTCGCGAAATGAGTGTGGACTTGCCGACATTCGGCATTCCAATCAAGCCAACGTCAGCCAATAATTTCAATTCCAGCCGGAGGAATCTCTCTTCGCCGGGGGATCCGGTATCTACTCTGCGGGGAGCCCGATTGACCGAAGTGGCAAAACGAGCATTTCCCCTGCCGCCCCGCCCCCCTTGGCAAATCAGGACTTTTTGATTGGACATGGTGAAGTCATGCAAAACTTCCCCCGTCGCCGCATCATAGACCACAGTCCCTGCCGGCACTTCTATGATCAAATCCTCACCGTTGCGGCCATGCCGATTGCTCCCTTCGCCATGGCGTCCCCGTTCGGCTTTAAAAATCCGCTTATAGCGAAATTGAATCAGCGTATTATGCCGCAGGTTGGACTCCAAGTAAATGTGGCCGCCCCGCCCTCCATCCCCCCCGCTGGGGCCTCCCCGCGGGACAAATTTCTCCCGGCGAAAAGCCATGCAGCCGTTCCCGCCATCCCCTGCTTTCACCTGGATTTTGGCTTCATCTAAGAACATGATCGCTCCGTGGCATGGCTGGTTTTCATCCGTCTTCTTCAGTATCATTCGCCTGAAAAATTCAGCCGAATGATCGAATTCTCCGCCTGAAAACCAGGTACCCGCCAAACTTCCCCAAAAAACAAAATCCCCTGTCCTGGGAAAATGAGATTTCCCAAGGCAGGGGAAAAATTCAATCTTGGATTTTTGTCTGGATCAATTTGCAGCTGGAACGATGCTGATAAATCGTCCCTGCGAGCCTTTGTCTTCAAATTTTACAATGCCGCTGATTTTGGCAAAAAGCGTGTCATCCCTCCCCAAGCCGACATTCAAACCGGGTTTGAAGCGGGTGCCGCGCTGACGCACCAGGATGGAACCGCCAGACACCGGCTGGCCGGCAAATCGTTTTACACCCAACCGCTGGGCATTGGAATCACGTCCGTTCCTGGAACTACCTACACCTTTTTTATGTGCCACATCTCCTCCCTAACATTCCCTAATTGAGGTTAATGGCATCGATTTTCACGGTTGAAAAATCTTGCCGATGCCCCTTGGTCCTCTTGTACTGCTTCTTGCGCTTAATTTTGAATACAATCACTTTTTTGGCTCGGCCGTTGTCCACTACGGTTCCTACTACACGGGCATTGGACAAAAAGGGCTGGCCCACCAGCAAATTGCCCCCATCATTGACCGCGAGCACCTGATCGAATTCAACTTGGGCTCCGGCTTCATTTTCCAACTTTTCCACGCGGATGGTGTCACCTGGGGCAATTTTGTGTTGTTTACCACCCGATTTCAGAACAGCATACATCAGTGAATCCTCCCGGCACGCAAATAAACGCCAGATTATACCGGCGAACTCCTTTTTCTGTCAACCGTTTCTTGCATTTAATCCAACCAGGCATTATTTTTTTTCAGTCGTCCAAGACAGTTTAAGATATTCTATAAGTATGAAGAACTCGACGACATTAGAAACGCTTCTGGGGACAAAGACTCGGGAAGCAACCCTCTATGAAAAACTGGCCGATAATAGGGTGCGTTGCTTTGCCTGCGGACATCGATGTTTGATTTTGAATAACCTCCCGGGGATATGCAAAGTCCGATTCAACCGGGAAGGCACACTCTTTGTTCCCGCCAACTACGCTGCAGCCCTGCAATGTGATCCCATCGAGAAAAAGCCCTTTTTCCATGTACTACCCGGATCTGCCGCATTGAGCTTCGGCATGCTTGGCTGTGACCTTCATTGTGGATATTGCCAGAACTGGGTGACTTCACAAACTTTGCGAGATCCCGAGGCAATAGCATCCCTACAGGAAATCAGGGCGGATCAAATCGTGAATCTGACGCTACGCCATGGCGCTAGAGTGGTCGCCAGCACCTACAACGAACCGTTGATCACCAGCGAATGGGCTGTTGAGGTTTTTTCTGAAGCCAAGAAAAAAAACTTAAAGACTGCTTTCATTTCCAATGGCAATGCGACTCCTGAGGTGCTTGATTATTTGAAGCCCTGGCTGGATTGTTACAAGGTCGACTTAAAATCCTTTCAAGATCGGAACTATCGTAAGCTGGGAGGACGGCTGCAACCCATTCTGGATTCCATCCAACAACTTTATCTAAAGAGTTTCTGGGTTGAAGTCGTGACTCTGATCGTTCCCGGATTTAATGACTCTACGGAGGAACTCAACGATATCGCTCGGTTTCTGGTGGAAGTGTCACCCGATATTCCCTGGCACGTTACGGCCTTCCATCCCGATTATAAGATGACGGAACCGGATTGCACCCCGGCAGGGACTCTGCTGCGGGCCGTGGAAATAGGAAAGAGCGCGGGGTTGCGGTACGTTTATGCGGGAAATCTTCCCAGCCGGGTAGGAAAATGGGAGAACACTTACTGCCCCAATTGCGAGGCCTTATTGGTGGAAAGAGCAGGATTCCATGTTTTTAACAATAACCTCCGCGAAGGGGCCTGCCCCCATTGCCACACTCGTATTGCGGGAATCTGGTCTTGATCTATCAAGCTCTTTTTGGAATCCGCGCAGGACTGAAGATTGAATAATGACGGATGTTGCCAAACCTCTGGTTTGATTTCCATTTCGAATCCTGGCAGATCCCAATACATTTTCCATCCAAAGCGTTTTGCGGGATTCCAAAACTCGATCGACCCGGATTAAGGTGGAGCGTGCGCGCGAAACGAAGTCACCTGTCGCGCGTTCGCCATGCCCGCCCGGCTTGCGATGCAAGGCGGAAAGATGAGGGATCCACCGCTCAGTTGGATCGGTCCCAATCGGCGCCGGTAATTTAATTGCCCTTCCTAAAGAATAAAACCCAATCGCCTGGGCTGGTTTTAAGTCTGAGCGCCTCGCGAGATTATATGCACGGCAGTAGCTTTGAATGTGGCCGTGACTTTTTCTCCTTCAGTCAATTGCAAATCCTCCACGGAATTTCTGGTCAACAACGCTAGCATTGGGACGCCACAATCCAATCGGACACGGATCAATGCTCCTTCAGCGGTCAGGGAGATAATTCTGCCCGGAAGGTGATTGCGCGCGCTGGTCTCCCCGGAAATGCCCCGTTCCAGTGAGACCTCCTCAGCCCTCAGACAGATCAACAACTCCCCCTCCGGCGAATATCCTGGATCCACGGCAAAAATCCGGACCGGCCCAGCCTGCAAGGCGACTAATCCTTTCTCAATGCCTAAGGCACGACAAGGCAAAATGGTTTCCACTCCCAAAGCGGCTGCTATGGCGGAATTGGCCGGTTGGCCAAAGACCGTTTCCACCTCGCCCGCCTGTTCGATTTTTCCCTGAAGCATGATCGCCACCCGGTCTCCCAAGGCGATGGCCTCGGTCCGGTCGTGAGTCACGAGCAACGTGGGCAATCCGCTTTTGATCAGCAGGGAGCGCAATTCAACGCGAAGATTCTCCCGTGTCGGCGCGTCCAGCGCGGAAAGCGGTTCATCGAGCAAAAGCAATCGAGGTTGAGTTGCCAATGTCCGCGCCAGCGCCAGCCTTTGGCGTTGTCCGCCGGAAAGCTGGGCGGGATGGCTTTTTTCAAATCCACATAACAAGAAGCGTTCGAGCAGCGAATCAACAACGCGATCCTTCTCCCGCCGGCTTTTTTGTCGGATCCCATAAGTTAAATTCTGGCGCACGCTCAGATGCGGAAACAGGGCATACTCCTGGGATAAATAACCGATCCGACGCTCTTGAGGCGGCACAAAAATCTTCCGGCTTGAATCAAACCAGATCTGTTCTTCAAATTGGATTACACCTCGGTCGGGCTTTTCCAAACCGGCCAGACAGCGCAAAGTCATGGTTTTGCCCGCGCCGGAAGGGCCGAATAGAATGGTTACCGGCTGCCTCTCGGGTGGCTCGATCAGAGCGGCATTCAGCTCAAAGCCGCCGGAAAGTCTTTTTTCAAATTCAAACTCTAGGCCATCGGCCATTTGACAGCTCCCTTGCGCCTGATCCCATAAGTAAACACCAGGACCAAGAAAGAGACCACCAGCAGAAAGAGCGCGGTCTTCCCCGCTCCGACATAATTGAGCGCCTGCACCTCATCATAAATGGCGATGGAAACCGTCCGCGTGCGTCCGGGAAGATTTCCTCCAATCATGAGCACCACGCCAAATTCGCCCAGCGTGTGGGCAAAACTCAACACCATTCCCGTGAGAATTCCCGGCCGTGAAAGCGGAATAATCAGCCGGAAGAAGGTGCGAACCCTGGAGGCGCCCAAACACCAGGAAGCTTCCACCAGATGAGGATCGACGGCGACAAATGAAGCGGCAAACGGTTGGACGGCAAAAGGGAGACTATATAGGACGGAAGCGACTAACAGTCCTTCGAAGGAAAAGGGAAGAGTTGAACCAGTCAACCAGCCATAAAATCCCCCCACCGGACTCCGAGGGCCCAGCACAATCAGCAGATAAAAACCAAGCACCGTGGGAGGAAGCACCAATGGGAGTGCCACCACGGCTTCTACCAGGAACTTCCATCGCCAACGGGAATAGGCAATCCAATACCCCATGGGCAAACCCAGCAGAAGCAAAATTAGCATAGTCAAAAAGGAGAGTCGAAGGCTCACAACAATGGCGGACCAATCCACAATTCACTCCCCAGGCAAGGCAAATCCGTACCTTTTCAAAATATCGCGTGCGCGGGAATCCAAAAGAAATTGACGGAACATCCACGCTTCATCCACATTTTGAGAACTCTTTAAAATCACTCCGCCTTGATCCATCCTCGGATAGAGATTCTGTGGGATCTCCCAATATTGGCTCGAACCGCGAGTGGCGGGAGCCAAAACCAACGCGAGGGCCACGATTCCAGCCTCAGCCATTCCGCTTTGCACAAATTGCAATGCCTGGGCTACATTTTCCCCATAGACCAATTTTGATGCCACTATGTCATAACATCCCAAATTACGCAGCGCTGCTTCAGCCGCCATTCCATAAGGGGCATGCCGAGGATTGGCTATGGCCAGGTGCTTTAGCCGCGGATCCTTTAACCATTCAAGTCGCGGAACGGTCGAACCAAATGGGGATGTGAAGGGGGCCCAAAGAACAATTCGTCCCCTGGCATAAGCGAAATCCGAACCAGGGACAGCCAAACCCATTTGTATGATCTTCCCGGCAAATTCCAGGTTAGCCGAAAGGAAAAGATCAAATGGAGCCTGATTCGTGATTTGGGCTACGAAGTTCCCCGAAGAACCATAAGAAGGTTCGATTTTGATTCCCGGATGTTGTCTTTGATACTCCTGAATAATTTCATCGAGAGCAAATTTCAAATCAGCGGCCGCCGCTACGCGAAGGACGGCGGCGGACAACGGCTGGGAAAAGCCGCGGAACGGGAATAAAATGAAACAACAGACCATGAAAAATTTCAAACAAGATCTTCGTCTGATATTCATTCCTCCTTCCCGGGACGCGCCTTCCAAAGGGGGCATGCTTTGTAAACGAGCGAAATCTGCATTCCGCCACAATCGGCTTTTCATCCCTGTTGCACAATCCCCGTTACCTGATCATAGTAGGGTTTTAGAGCACCGTAGAGGGAACGATACACTTGGTAAAACTGTTGGTACCGTGCCCGGTTCTCCGGGATGGGATTGGTGAAGTTGGTCAGGCTGATCGCCTGTCTGCAAGCTTCCGCCACGGTGCTGAATGCGCCGCAGCCAACGGCAGCCATGATTGCCGCACCGAAAGCCGCTCCTTCATCGGCAGCTACGGTGCAGATGGGAGTATCGAAGATATCCGCCTGAATCTGGCGCCAAAGCGCGCTTTTGCCGCCTCCGCCCGAAGCCCGCACCTGCGCGACCGGCACATCCATTTCTTTGAAGATCTCAAAAGAGTCCTTCAAACTATAGGCAACACCTTCAAGAATGGCCCGGACCACATCCATTCGGGTGTGGCGCCCGGTCAATCCAAAAAGGACCCCTTTGGCATTTGCATCCAAATGGGGCGTTCTTTCACCCATCATGTAAGGCAGGAAAATCAATCCTTCACAACCGGGTTTAGCCTGGGCCGCTTCACGAGTCAGCAACTCATAACTGTCCTGTTTCAAGAATTGGCTCAAGCCGACTTCCTGGCCGCCGAATTGGTCTCGAAACCAGCGCAATGAAAGCCCGGCGCCCTGCGTAACTCCCATTACATGCCATTTTTGCGGGACGGCGTGACAAAAGGTATGCACCCGGCCACGCTGATCCCGGGCCGGTTTGTCCATGAAGGCGAAGACTACACCTGAAGTTCCGATGGTGCTGGAGACGATGCCCGGCTCCACAATCCCGTTGCCCACGCCGCCGGAGGCTTGGTCGCCGCCTCCGCCTACCACCGGCGTTCCTTCCAACAAGCCCGTTTCCCGCGCCACTCCCGCGGTAATTCGGCCCGACTCTAGAATGGATTCACGCACAACCGGGAACCAATCAGGATTCACATTCAACAGCTTCATGATGCCGGTGGCCCATCTGCGATTCACCACATCAAAAAGACTGGTTCCGGAAGCATCGGAAACTTCATAGGCAAATTCACCGGTCAGACGAAATCGAATGTAATCTTTGGGGAGAAGCACTTTATGAATCCGGCTAAAGATTTCAGGCTCGTGCTCTCGCACCCAGATGAGCTTGGCTGCCGTAAACCCGGTCAATGCCGGATTGCAGGTGACATCAATCATCTTGTCATAAGTGACTGTTCGTGTAATCAGGTCGGCTTCGGCCTGACAACGCTGGTCACACCAGATGATCGAGGGACGCAGAATTTTGTGGTCTTTGTCCAAAAGTACCAATCCGTGCATCTGGCCCGAGAGGCCAATCCCCTTCACCGCGCTTCCACCTACTCCTGTGCTCTGCAGCACCTTGCCAATCGCCTGCTGGACAGCCATCCACCAGTTTTCCGGATCCTGCTCCGCCCATTGTGGAAAAGGGGTACTAATGGGATCATGTTCCGCCGATTGTCCGCCGGCCACCTTTCCCGCGGCATCCATCAAGACAGCCCGCGTGCCGGTAGTTCCAATGTCCACTCCAAGAAAATAATTCATGCGCTGCTCCTTGCTGTTTTGTGGAATAGCTTGTTGGCTCCAACTGAAATTCAATTGGCGGATCTGTTTCCTGCCCATGGCGACCCAATGAAACAATCCCGCAGTTGAATGGAAAGACTACCAAAATGGCGGGAAGCCCGCAAGGGTGGGCTGAAAAAAGGAACATATTAGAAGTAAAAAAAAGAGCTAAAACATGTCGTGCACAATAGTTCAAGCGACTCAGCAAAACGCATTCTGAAATTTGATGCTTTGTCGGCGTTGATTCTACCTCATGCAAGCAGCAGTGGATTGAGGAAACTCAGCCAGCTCCAGGAATGGAAAGAGGAATATTTCCAGATATCCAGCAACTGCACACGCTGGCAATTAGTGTATTCCTATTGGATGTCGATTCTGACTTAGTTTTAAAAAGAAGGAATTAATTTATTCTTGCTTATTATATCTTTTTTTATCTAACATAGTTCTATAACTAAATTTTTTAGTCGGTCGACTCTTTTTTCCATTTGTTATTTGACCGGACCTGCATATTGGGACTGATTCCTCAAGTATTCCTTGAGGGCCAATTCTTCCACTTTAACATTAAGTCCAAAGTCGGGACGAAAGGAGAGAGGAATGAAGATCGGAAAACTTAAAGGGATCGTTTTTGGAGTGTTAATGGCATCTTTTTTAATTCCAGTTCAGCTGGAAGCACAAAGCTTTAATGCTTCGATTCGCGGAACGGTGACAGACCCCAGCGGGGCGACGATTCCCAATGTAGAAGTCACGCTCACGGCCGTGGACACCAAGGCGGTCGCAAAGCAGACCACAGGCGCGGATGGCAAATTCGCCTTTCTAAATCTAGCAACTGGTTTTTACGAACTGAAGGCGGTTGGCCAAGGATTCCGGGAATACCTCCAAAAAGGGATTGAACTGAAGATGAATGCGGTCACTCGCATGGACCTCAAATTGGAAGTAGGAGCAACCCAACAAACCATTGAAGTCCAAGCCGACGTATCTCCGCTTAATTACGATACCCCCACAGTTCAATCGGGCATTGCTCCCGAGGTAATCCAAGAGTTGCCTTTGATTGTAGGAGGGGCTATCCGTTCCGCCGCCGCCTTTGTCACGCTCATGCCGGGAGTCAATACCGGGGCCGGCCAGAATCCTTACAGCACGAGGATTAACGGCGGGCTATCCTCCGGGGACGAAGCGGTCCTGGATGGTGTATCCCTTACGCAGGGCTTGAATGGGAACACGGGCATGATTTCTGCTTTCGCGGATTATCCATGGTCTCCTGAAGCGGTTAGTGAAGTGAGCGTCCTGACTTCCAATTATGAACCGCAATACGGAGCCACCACCTCCGCGGTGATCACGGCGGAAACCAAATCCGGGTCCAAGGATTTTCATGGGTCCGTTTATGAGTTTCATCGAAACACGGTTTTGAATGCCCGCCAATTCGGTATTCCGCGGGAGGAACGCCCCAAAGACATTGAAAACGACTTTGGGGGCAGCTTGGGTGGTCCAGTCAAAGTCCCCAAAATTTTCGACACGAACAGAAAAAAAACGTACTTTTTTTTCAACTACGAAGGATTCAAGATCCGCGGCGGAGTGAACAAACCACGTCTTACCATTCCCACCATGCAAGAGCGGCAGGGGGATTTTAGCGATTGGGTGGATAGTGATGGAAACCTGATTCCAATTTACGATCCAACCTCCACCCGGCTCAACCCCAACTACAATCCTGATCTTCCGCCGAGCCAGGACAACCTGCATTATCTGCGCGATCAATTCATGGGATGTGACGGGAAGACCGCGAATGTGATCTGCCGGACAGACCCGAGGCTGCAAAATCCCCTGGCTCAAAAATGGCTCTCGTTTCTGCCTGATCCTAATCTGCCGGGAGTCCGCAACAATTACCTCGTGCCGGAACCAATCCCCGACACTGTTTTTGCCGATTCCACCTTGATTAATATTCGTGTCGACCAGTACTGGCGGGACCGGGACCATTTTTACGTCAGCGTCAATTATCGCGGCTCCAAACCGTCGCAGGTTTCGCTCCTGCCTCCCCAATTATCCACGGAGCAACCGTATTATACGAATTTCAGTTTCGTCAACCGGGCCAACTGGACCCACACCTTCAGCCCGACCCTCTTGAATCATTTTGCCATTGGTTACCTGAACACCCACACGGCACAATGGCCTTATGCCAGGCCTTATGCCAATGTCATTCCTCAAATTCCCGGGGCCCCAAATTACACCGAGACTCCCGTTGTTAATTTTGACGACTATGCAGGGTTCGGGAACAATGCCGTGGGAACTGATTCACGTCCGGTCTGGATTGCCAATGACCTTTTGACCTGGGTTCGCGGCAAACACACGTTTAAAATGGGCGGCGAAATCCGCAAGCACGCCAATAACTCCACTAACTATGCGGACGAATCGGGGACGTTGAACTTCAGCCGCGTTGGCACAGGACTGAATGAATTCACCAGCGGCAACTCCATGGCCAGTTTCCTTTTGGGGCAGGTGTCTTATGCAAGCTATAGCTTGAACACCATCACATCCCAACACCCGCGTTCCAGCGCCTACAATTTTCATTTTGGAGACAATTACAAGGTCACACCCAAGTTGAGCGTAGATTTGGGGATTCGGTGGGACATGTTCAAGCCCCCCGTGGAAAAATTCGATTACCTTTCATTCCTGGATCCGAATGGGGCCAATCCGACAGCCGGGAACCGCCCAGGACGGTTGGCCTTTGCGGGAACAAATTGGGGAGCCGCCAGTTATGGCAAGCGATATCCCGAAAACCTCTACAAGAAAGGATTCGCCCCCCGTGTGGGATTTGCGTATTCCATCAACCCTAAGACCGTTGTGCGGGCCGGATATGGCATCTTTTTTTCCGCTCCAATCTACCCGGGATGGAATGGAGGAGTAGCACAGGATGGATTCAACGCCGGCATTGCCTTCTCCAGCACGCAGGACGGATACACCCCAGCCTTTCTGTTGCAGGATGGATTCCCTGCCATCGATCCCTCCCAGAAACCACCCTTCCTGGATTCTTCGTTCCGCAACGGTTCTTCCCTCAATTACCGGCCTCTCGACGCCAATCGCCTGCCCTATTCGCAACAATGGAATTTGACGATTGAGAGGCAATTCACCCAGAATCTGATCGTCAATGCCTCTTACGTGGCCAACAAGGGGACCCGGCTGCCTTCGCGGGAAGTGCCGCTGAATGCCTTGGATCCCAAATACCTGTCGCTGGGAAACAAGCTGTATGCGGAGTTTCAAGAGGGACAAACCGAACTCTATGGTGTTCCTATCCCCTATCCGGGCTGGCGGGAACAAATGCAGGACTGCATTCCCACCGTTGCCCAGGCGCTTCTGCCCTATCCCCAATATTGCAGTAGCTTGCAGGGCCAAAATGAAAATGCCGGAAATTCCACTTATCATTCTTTCCAGTTGAAAGTGGAGCACCGGATGACAAAAGGAATGTACTTGCTGGGTTCCTACACGATCTCCAAGTTAATCACCACATCAGAAGGGGTGCAGATGGACGCTACTACTTGGACGGGATCCCATGGCGTGATCAATCCTTATGAAAGGCATCGCAACAAGGGACTAGCTCTGAATGACATTCCCCAAGCTTTGACGGTGTCGATGGTTTACGACTTGCCTTTTGGCGTGGGCAAACGGTTTTTGAACCGGGGCGGAATCGCCAACAAAATCTTGGGCGGTTGGCAAATGAGCAATATATTCCGCTTGACTGGCGGAGTGCCCATCTTCTTCCGTTCTGGGACCTGCAATGTTCCGGGAGAATTTCGCGCTGCCTGCATACCCGCGATTCTCCAGGGGGCGAATCCTTGGGCTCAGGACAAGGGCAATTTTGACTCCGAGAAACCGCTCTTCAATTCGGCTGCCTTTGAATCTCCTGAATCCTTCAACTTTTACTGGGGAAAAGGCCCGAGGATTTCAGACTTGCGTGGCTTTGGTTATCATAACCACGACTTGACCCTTTTGAAGAACACCCGGCTGAGCGAACGGATCAATCTGCAATTCCGGGCGGAACTATTTAACATCTGGAACTGGCACAGTTTCACCAGCCCAGGCGGGGAAACCGGCATGGGCAGCGGTTTCCAAAACTTCGACACGGATGTCTCGGGGACTTCCTTCGGGATGTGGAATGGCCAGGTTAGCAATCCGCGGAACATTCAGTTGGGGATGAAATTGCAATTTTGACCCCCCTCTCAGGATCTGGATCACTGGCGTGGGATCATGCCAGTGATCCATTCAATTCCATCCAGGGGATTTTATATTTTCCAGCCCAGCTTGCTTTCAAGTTTGAATTCCCGGATTGCATTCTCCCTAAAAATTGCGCGCGCAATTTCCTTGGCCGCATCCATGGTGAGGCGGCCCTTGTTGATCCGGTCAGCCAAAACCTCCGCCACCACGCTTTCCGTGACCGCCATCCCCCCGACGCTCTCTTCGATGTGATGGCCATCCCAACCGCAGAACATCTTGTTATAGGGCACACAGTCCAGCCATTGTTGAAGCGCATTGACCGCCGTCTCCCGGGAAATTTGTGGCAACCAAACCATATCCACATAAACGTTTGGAATGTTCTTGGCCAAAGCCGCAATAGTGCCATACCACGGGAAGCCCCCATGAAAGAGCACAAACTTAGCTTCCGGGTGCGCCAGGATAAATGAATTCAGCTTCATGGGATTGGCGTTGTCTTCAGAACGGTAGTTGCCGGCCAGATAACCGGTGTGGATCTGCACAGGCAAATCGTTGGCCGCCGCAGTCTTCACCACCCAATGAAACATAAAATCCTGGAGCCATTTTTTCTCCAGAGGAGTCATGGACTCCGCCGACTTGAGATAGAGGGATTCCGCCTCGCTCGACGGCACCTCTTCAATATCCAAAGTCCGGGTGTAGGCAGGTCCGATCTTAATCGCTACGGCATGATGTTCCACATTCATCTTGAAACAGCGCTCACAGACCGCCAGATAATCTTTAAGAGTCTTGACTGGCATGTTCCACTGGCGAGCCAATAGGAAAGGGTTGTTGTTCGCATCTCCGGATTTAGCCTTTTCATAGCGGCTTCGGAGGATGGAGTAATCCACCATGTTGTCCACTCGGAATACCAACGCAAAATGCTGAGTGTCTATGTTCACATTGAACTGGTTCCACCATTGGTCGAGAAACATGAGCGCAAAACCAGCTTTCTGGAATGCAGTATCGAACCATTTAGGGAAATCGGCATAATTGGAGGAGAGCTGACGGGAGAGTTGCCTGATGTTATCCGGGGTGAAATACATATCATTGAATCCATACAGTACCCGGAATCCTTCGCGCAACTGATGGTAATAGCTGGTGGTGCGAGCATAGGGAAGATACTTGCCGTATAAATCCCACAGCTCGTCCAGATTCCCCAGATTCAACTTCTCCGTATCCCATTTGGCGGGCGCTCCGGCGGAGACGAGATCAGCACCCAGATAACCGCGGCACGCCACATGATAGAAATTGGTTTTCCCCTGATCGTAATCCCCGGGCGCATAGATGAAAAAACCGTTGTTGGGAAGGAGATGCTCATGGGTGTCGACCTTTTTTATGGTCTTAATGTAGCTGAGCATCTGTTGGGAAGTCCGATCAGGTTGCGATAGTTGGCGTTCTCCACATCCGGCAAAGATGAGACAACAAAGAATAATAGTGGTGATAGATAACCTGCGCATTTTCTCTCCTGGTCCGCTGTTGATGCTACGCCCAAAAACTGGATGAATAATTTGCATCAACTCTAATTCCAATGAGCTTTCATGATGAGTCTGTTGCTTCGATCCACCACAGGGAGTCCATCCCCTGATTTCGCTCATCCTTCGACAGGCTCAGGATGAGCGGCATTCCAACCTCCGCTCGTACTGAGCTTGTCGAAGTGCGAGCGGGAACCTGTATGATGAGTTTATACTTCAAATCAATCGTGGATGGATTAGTCTCATCTTGAACGCTCCTTGGAATAACTTATACCTGGTTCTGTTGGCAACTCCGAGCCGAAGGGTCAGAGGTTTGATTCTGTTGAAAATCCCTCCCATGCGGCAATCTATGACGGCGTGCAGTTCTGAGTCATCTCAGCAACTCCGCAACTTTCGTCATCGCTGGCCGGATGGGCTTGTCCCCCTCGAACGTAAAGGCATCGCGCCCTCCTTACGGCACTTGTCAAGCAACATTGACACAGAGCGGAATGAGGGCATCCCGCCTCCAAATGCCGCAAATCCGCGGCGCGGAACTGTGCAATGAGTTCGAGCTCTACAATTAAAAATGCTGCATGGCTCCCGTATATACGAGCACAAGCTTCATTTTAGGGAGCGATGCTTTCATTTGCAACGCTTTTGCTTTTTATTATTGACTTATTCTTTGGTTAGATAGCTAATATAGTTTCTTCCCTTTTTGCCCTTTGTCATCAAAAGAAATTAGAGAGAGGCACCTTTTCGATCCAGGAATTTTCCAGATTTGATCGGATTAAACAATGGTGGCCCCAGCTCTCGCGCAGGGGAAAATAGGGCTGCCCAATAAATTTCCGAGAGGGATTTTCGTTAATGCCTTGCGGAAAAAAAATGATATCGGCTTGGAATAAGAAAAGTCGTATTTTCTCACATCGGCAGCGGGGCTGATTGAGAGGTTCGGAACCCGAGGGAGTAACAAGTTTCAACCGTTCCGCCCAATTTCCCATCAACATATTTACCAACTTTTTTGAGCAGGCACGACGAGGTAAAGTCATGAATTTCATTCGAATTGTTCGCATCGCGCGGGGAATGTTTTTGTATCTTGGCTTGACGCAGCTGGCGCTTTCTCAGGCAGTTCCAGAATGGAAACCCAGCACCGATTGGGGACACTGGCGGCTGGGGCAAAAAGCCGACCTCGAATTTCTTCAGAAGAATCACATGACCATTACATTCGGGCAGGGCGCCCCCAACTTTGAACAGGGGAGCCGCAAGGATTTTGACGCGAAAATGGAAAAAGCCAAGGCTGACAATCGCTCCCTGCACGAGAAGGGCTATGTTGTTTTGCGCTATATGTCCAGTTCCATCAATGGACGGTCGGAGTCGAACCAGGATATCCCTAAAAAAGAACAAATTGAACTGCTGAAATTTTACAACAAAAACTGGAACGAATATTCTGACTATATCGGCCCCAAGCCAGCGGAAGATCCCACCACCTGGATGATGGTCCGCGCTGATGGAACGTTCCCTTTTTACCGCTATGCACCCTATGGGAAGCAGCCCGACAGCGGCTTTGAAGCCTGGGGTTGCCCCAACAATCCTGATTATGTCCGGATGATGGAAGGGCGCATTCGGGCCACGGCGGAAAGTGGCATCGACGGCACCTATATCGATTGGACACAAATCGCTGGTGAGACTTGTTACTGCCAATACTGCCGGAGGAATTTTATTGCCTATCTAGAGAAGTATCTCCCAAAAGAAATTGGGAAAGCCAAGTATGGTTCGACGGATTATGCGACCCTGGAATTGCCGAAAAAGCGTGGTGAGAAATTCTGGATGGAGTGGATTAATTTCCGCGGGTACACCGTGGCTGAATATCACAAGCACCTGCGCGGAATTGCCCGGCAGTACAATCCGAACTTCATGGTTTCAGGGAATGTGTTTGGTGGATTTGGCTATGGGCCGATTGCTTACGATGCCGCCGGAAATATGGAAATGCTGGGCCGGGAGGGATACGAGGATTTTATTTATTCCGAGATCCAGGAATTTCTCGACAGTGCTCCCCGCAAAAATGAGGCAGGAGTCAAGATCACGAACAGTCCGGCCTTGAAATTCCTGGCGGCCGCCACACACGGCAAGCCAACCCTTATTTATGCCACGGAAATTACACCGCCCATTTTTCCCAATCCCAATGAAAAATGCCTGAGTGCCATGGCGCAGATCAACATTGCGGAAGCTCACGCCAACCATGCCATCTTTCGCGAGAAGCGCGAGACTCCTCCAGGCGCCACTCAAATTTACGAATTTCTAAGCAGGAATGAGGCAAAGCTGTTGACGTGCCAGCTCCACAGCAATATAGCCATTGTTTCCTCTCTCCATCATTACCTGGCCGATGAATTGAGTTTTGCCTTTAGTACCTCTAGAGTCTTTGCCGACAGGGGAATTTCTCATATCATGATCGTGGAAGACGATCTATTGCAGGGGAATCTGGCAAAATATGAACTAGTGATTCTCCCCTATCTGCCGCTGCTCAGCGCGGAGAAACAAAGGGCCTTGTTGCGTTATGTGGAACAGGGAGGAAAACTGCTGATACTGGGCGAATGCGGTGTGAAGGACCAATTCAACCTGCCGCAACATCCGGTTCCCCTGGCTGCCTCCATGGGAAAGGGGAATTTTCCAAAACAAGCGCTCTCCCAAAAAATAAAAAAAGGAGAGGTGCATTTCCTTCCGCTTGTCATTCCAGCTAATCGTTTCCTGATCCCCATGAAGGCCAAAGGCGATTACACTACCTTCGGTCCAACCATGGCGGACCTCTTTGCCGACATTCCGGAGGGCTACACCCGAAATCGGATCGATCCTGTGTTGCGCGCCGCTTTGGAAAAGTTGGTTGATCAATCGCTGAGCCTGCTGCGAGGACAGGTAACGCGCCTGGCAGGGCAAGCTCCGTTAGTTGAACTGACCTCCATGCTTTCGCGGGATCAAAGCCGGATGCTGGTGCATCTGGTGAATTATGATGTCACGCTGGATGGCACTATTACTCCGGCTAAAAACTTGAATGTGGAAGCAGTCTTGCCAACTGGCAAGAAAGTCAAAACCGTGCAGTATTGTGGAGACCTGACTGTCCTGAAAAAGGTGAGCTTTCAGCCAATAGGAAGTGGGAAAATCGGCTTTAGCGCCGATCAAGTCAACATCTACGGACTGGCCGTGATTGAGTTGGAATAAAGAATGCCGAATAGAGAGGAGAGTATGCGCCTTAAAAGAAATTTCATAAAAATATCTTGGCTGAGCCTGTTGCTCTTTTCCCTGTCCCACATGGGAGCGGCGGCCATTCGGATCAATAAAAACGAATACCACGGCTGGAAAAAGGTTTACCGAATGACCAATGGAACCGTGGAATTGCTGGTTGTTGCTGACGTGGGGCCGCGTATTCTCCATTACGGATTTATAAGCAAAGGCAATGAATTTCATGAATTCACGACCGAAGCCGGCAGAACCGGCGGCCGGGAATTCCACAGCTATGGAGGCCACCGGCTGCTGGCCTCGCCGGAAGTGGAACGAACATATTATCCGGACAATGTGGAAGTCGAAGCCCGAATCGATGGAAATTCTTTATTGCTTACGGCGCCTGTCGAAGATAAAGGTCCCATGGTTACGGGACTTCAAAAATCTCTTGAAATAACTCTTGCCTCGACGGGTAGCCGGGTGAGAGTGCTGCACCGCATCACCAATCGTTCAAAAGAGGCAACAGAACTGGCGCCTTGGGGTTTGTCGGTCATGCCTTCTGGCGGCCGGGCTATCTTGCCACTGCCACCACGGGCGCCCATCGGCAAAGATCACTTGTTGCCGGAAAGTGTATTCGCCGTCTGGTCTTACACCGATCTGACCGATTCGCGTTGGCGGTTGGGTCCGAAGTATATCCAGCTGCTGGCAGACCCTAAACCGGCAGGCCGCTTTAAAGAACAGATGGGGGGAATTTATGCTGCCGCCGGTTGGGGCGCTTACTTCCGCAATGGCCGGCTCTTCGTAAAACAAGCGGTTCCGCTTTCGGCTGCCAAATATCCGGACTATGGTTGCAACTTTGAGCTCTACACTGACCCGGGTTTTCTGGAACTGGAAAGCCTGGCCCCGCTCACCACGCTTCAACCCGGTCAAGCTGCGGAGCATGTTGAGGATTGGATGTTATTTGAAGGTGTTGAGGCTGGAACGGATGACGCTTGGATCGATAAAAACATTCTTCCCTTGGTTGAAAAAATGTTGGCTGAAAAACCAGCCGGCAACCTCAAGTAACCGTGCTCGATGTCTCGAATCCTGAACGCAACATCTTTGCGAGAGGATGCGCCATGACAATGTTTGGGTTTCGGCTGATCTATGTCATTTTGATTCTCCTATTTCTTCCGCCATCACTGTTGGCAGCCACCTTCGATAAGCCTCGCATGGCCGTGGTAATCAGCAAGAGCAGCTTTGAAAAAGCGTGGGAGGCCACGCAAATGTCCGGTCATGGTTGGGTGGGGATTGCCAACCTTGCAGGTATTCCTTATGACACGCTTTTCCTGGAGGAGATTGCATCCGGCCAGCCCTTGAGCGCCTATTCATTATTAGTTCTTGCTCAATGCACTGTCGTGGATCCCACGACGGTCCAACAACTCAAGCCTATTCTGGAAAGTTATCTTGGCCGGGGTGGCCAACTCATAATGGATGGTCCTTTGGCAGCCTATACAAAAGAGGGTCAGGCGCAGAATCCGGCTGGACTTTGGACCCTTCTCGGAATCTCGATTCTCGGGCCAAAGGGGGATGCCACATTTCGGATTCAGGTTTCCGACAGCAACCATTCCATTACGCGTACTTTTGAGCGCTCTCAGTATTTGAGTCAGCCGCTTGCCAAGTCTCTCCAAGTACAACAATTTTCTTCCGGCGGGAAAGTGCTGCTCGTGAGCACCAATGCGCGGGAATCTTTCCCCTTTCTCTCCTGCCGTGACGCAGGCAAGAGCCGCATAGTTTTGATCAGCGATGCTACCACCTTTGCCGGCGCCACTTCCATCTTTCGCAATGAAGCACCCAATGGCTTTTTTGCCAATCAAGTGGTGAATGCCTTGGTCCGTTCGGTTTACTGGGCTCTCTATGGGGATTTGCCGGGGCCATTCCCTGCCCCACAATTTGCGAACGCCAATATGGCAGCCGTTATTCGTCTGGATGCGGATTTAACGAAAAATCTGGATTATCAAAAACAGGCGTTCGACTTTCTTTTCAAAACCGCCCGAGAGAGCGGTGTGGTGCCTCTTTATTGCTGGGTTTCCAGCGAAGGCAAAAATGCCGGCTGGAATGAGCTGGCGATCCTCGGCCAACAATTGGAAGATTTGGGCGGTCAGATCGGCACCCACAGCAAGTTTCACCGGATCCATTCGGGCATGGATCCACAAAAATACCGGGAGGAACTGGATGGTTCCATCGAGGAAATTGAGACTAACATGACGGCCAATGGCGCTCATACCGGAAAAGTGGATCTGTTCATCAATCCCGGGGACACCATTATGAATAGCGATTACGAGGAATTAGCCAAACGATTCCAACTGATCATGACCCATGGATTTGAGCAGGATACTCCCATCGGGTCCGGAGTAATCACCTGGTTCACAGGGAAATATAAAGATCTGGTGGTCCTCGACGACACGCCCTCCCCGGATTGGCAGTGGTTTTACGACACATCTTGGAGCTACACTACCGCCCAAATCACCAATCACCAGGAAGCAACCTTCGACCATCTCTTCAACAACGTTGGCCGAGGTTATATTTACAACGAAATGTGGCACGATTACGGTATTTCATCCATGCCCCTGCGAAGACCCAAGAATCAGGCAGAGGAATCCGGCAAGCCATTTCGAATTGGTAACAGTTCCAACCTCGCTATGTATGAGGCCTTAAAATCGAAGTTCGCGACGCATCCCATTTATTGTCCCGGCCCTTATGAAGTGGCCGAAAAACTGCGCGCCTTGGCCGGATGGAATTATTCTTGGGTACAGAAGGCCGATGGTATGGAGATTATCCTGGATCTGTCTAGTTTAACTCGACCGAGTACGGCTGAGTTCATCGGTGGGATGGGAATCCGGATTGAAAACACCACCGACAAAATTCAATCGGCACTGGTGAATGGCCGGCCACACGACGCTTTTTCCGACCAAGTTGTTATTCTCCCCAATTTAAAGCCTGGCAGGAACAGCATTGAGATAAGCCTGACGGCGCAGGGTGCCCGAATGCCGCATCTGACCTATGTCTCGAGCCGCATGCCATTCGTCCGCCGCAATGGAAATGCAGTGGAATTCCAGCTTCTCACCAGGAGCAAAGCGCGTTTTGCCCTGCAGCTACCCACTCCCGGATTGGTTTTGCACGCTGATTGGCAGGAGTATAACCGGATGGGAGATGGTAAATTATCCGGTTTCGTCACTTCCGATCGGAATCTGAGATATATCCCGTTAACCCGGCCTGGCTTAGCATTGTCTGTCGCAACCGTTCCCATTGTGGGGATCGAAGAACAGGCCGATAGACTCACCTTGACGCTGGATTCAGGGATCCAGGCCGAACGCCGATTGGTTTTCAGGAGCGCTCGAAAACCCAAGGAAATCCTCTTCAATGGAAAGCCCATCGCCCTCGAATTAGCCAATCTGGAATACTGTCTGGAATTGCCCGAATATCAAGGATCCGCCTCATTCGTCTTGAAATGGTAAGACTCAAGATCCATTAACTGGGGGGGCTTATCCTAATTGACAAAAGCAGCTCTTTAATTCATGGGAGGATTAATGTTGAATCGCAGATTCTTTTTGAAATCCGGAGCAATGGCCACGGCTGCGGTTGGCTTGAGTCCTGCTTCCAGCCAGGCTTTTGTTCCCGCCCACGTTTGGGACAAATATGATTTCGGTTCCGGCCCAATCGTCAGGGATCGCCTCAATCAAGGCCCTTTTCCCCAATATGCTCCAGAAGAAGTTCTGCCCGGCAGTTCGGTCGTAATGGCTACTACCCCCAACAATGGGATTGTGCCTGGATTTGGCAAGGGGCTGATCACCTACATTGCCGGCGATTTGTTGGCTCCCAAAATCAAAGGGGAAACCTTGGAACAGAGCATAGAAAAACTGGCCCAAATTCCCATGGGGCAAAAGCTCTACATCCGGGTCACCTGGCGGGAATTGCAAAAGGTGCGTGGAAAGTTGGAAATGCCGGACTATTGGAAGCTGACATTGGACATGGCCAAGAAATATAGCAAACGGGTGGCATTCCGCGTCTTCCTGAGCAATCCCGACATTCCGGATCCTTCTCTGCCGGATTTCGTACTGGATAAAGTTCCCATGGTCAAGCTGGAGGGGGAATGGCGGCGCGGTTCCCATCCAAAAGATTTTCTCGAACCTCGATATGACCACCCCTTCTTTCAGGAAGCCTGGCGTGAATTTGATGGGCTGATGGCAGCCGAGTATAATGGAAATCCCTTGATCGAATTCGTGGACACCTACATGTACGGCTTCTGGGGGGAAGGCCACACTTGGCCATTCAAAAACACTCCGTTCCCTGACACCACTGCAGCCACGCGAACCTGGATGGACATGCTGGAAATTCAAATCGAACACTGGACGAAAACGCCTTTGGTGACCAATACCCAACCCGACTTCAGCCTGGTGGGAAACTCCGACTTGCTCGACCGGACCGTCCGCTCCCACAACTGGATTCGCACGGATACAATCTTCATCGAGAACGAACAGATCGAAGCGCTCAGCAATCGTCCTCCGTGGACCGCGGCCGTCTGTGAGGTTGGAATGTCGGACGGGTCTCCCAAGTCATTGAGAATTGAGGACGGTGTCCCCCACACCGAGAACATCATTGCTCACGTGATGGATGTTGGCGCTAATTACTGGTCGCTATGGAACTGGCACAATATAAACGCCGACCACATTATGAAATACTACCAGCAATACCCCGAAGGGATCGACACGATCTCCCGTCAAATCGGCTACAAGCTGCGGCCCTCCTTCATTTGGGCCTATCAAAAAGATGGATGCCATGGAATCGTCGCCGGCGTGGTCAACGACGGCATCGCGGGTGTGCCGGGTGTGCTGCGGCTGACTATGCAGACTCCTGAGGGAAAAGTCCTTGCCACCGGATGCCTGGATCCCGGTTACCCTCTGCCTCACAAAGTCCGGCAAGCCCAGATGATTTTGCCCCAAGGCAATCCATGGAAAGGAATGATTTTAAAAGCTGAGTTGGAAGTGAAAGGGGTGAAATATGCCGTGCCTTGGGCCTGCAAACAAAAGCTCAATCCCGATGGATCATTGACGCTACGAGCCATGCAAGGGTTCGCGGATTAGCAGCCCCAGCAACTAAAACTTCAATAATGGTGCACCTCCTGCGTCTCTTATTATCCCGCGGTCCGAGGGAGATGCTCGACATCCATGAAGGACAGGACCTCTATAACGAAAAGTTACTTCCAATAAATCGGAGCAACCCATGGACAAGAAATTCCGAATAATGGCGATGGTTATTTTGGCATTCGTGTCAAATTCCTGTGAGCTGCAAAAACCCCGGCAGGCACGGCTCGAAGGGAAAAACATTCGCATCGAATTTAATGAAATCTCCCATAGCCGTATTGTGGCTGTCTTCGACGGAAAGGAAAAACCAGTAGGAGATTTTACTCCCTCAGAGACTCTGACCGTGGATGGAAAGGAGGTTCAGGATTTCCCACTTTCCAGCCAGAAAAATGAAAAGGTTCAGGACGCCGTCGGTACCGGGCAACGCCTGGTGATCAGAGCAGATGGCCCTTCGCTAAAGAAAAAACTTTCAGTCACGATCTACAATGAATTCCCGCAAATGGCCGTTTATGAAGTCGAGTACACGAATAGCGGGAAAACCGAATTGACCGTAAATGGATGGACGAACCATCAATTTACAATCACAGCGCAACCGGGAGCAGGTGACCCTCCATTCTGGTCCTATCAGAGTGGCTCCTACGAGAAGCGTCCTGATTGGGTTCTTCCTTTAAAGACCGGTTTCAAACAAGAAAACTATTTGGGAATGAATGATTCGGACTATGGTGGAGGGACTCCAATCAGCGATGTCTGGCGCAAAGATATCGGGATTGGGGTTGGTCACGTGGAACTGGCTCCAAAGCTCGTTTCATTGCCAGTTCTCATGCCACGGTCAGATCAAGCCACGGTAGCCGTGCATTATAAGAAGGATCAAGCGTTAAAACCTGGCGAATCGTTGAAGACGCTGCGCACCTTCGTAGCCGTGCATCAGGGAGATTATTTCCGGACTTTGGCCGAGTACCGTCGCTTTATGATCCGCCAGGGGATTCAATTTAATCCAGCGCCCCCGGACGCTTTTGCCCCCATCTGGTGTGCCTGGGGATATGGCCGGAATTTCACTCCCGACCAGCTATACAACACCTTCCCCATTGTGAAGAAACTCGGTTTTCGATGGGTGACCCTGGATGATGGATGGCAAACCGCGGAGGGAGACTGGTTCCTCCGGCCCCAAAAATTCCCCAAGGGCGATCAGGACATGAAGACGATGGTGGATAAAATCCACGCCGAAGGATTTAAAGCGCAACTTTGGTGGGCCCCTCTGGCCGTGCATCCCGGAACGGAGCTTATTACCCGGCATCCGGAACAACTATTGCTCAACGCGGATGGTTCCAAGCAGAAGATCACCTATTGGGACTCCTGGTATCTCTGTCCCGCCGATCCGGAAGTGGTGGAATACCACAAGAAGCTGGTTGTAAAAATCATCCAAGATTGGGGCTTTGACGGATTGAAGCTGGACGGACAATTTATGAACGGCGCCCCGCCCTGTTACAATCCGGCCCATCGGCATCCTTACCCCGAAGCCTCGGTGGAAGCGATGCCTCTGTTTTTCAAAGCCCTTTATGACGCGGCCCGCAACCTCAAGCCCGATGCGCTGGTGGAGTTTTGCCCTTGTGGCACGGCTTATTCTTTCTTCACCATGCCCTACATGAATATGGCGGTAGCTTCAGATCCGGGAAGTTCCTGGCAAATTCGTTTGAAGGGGAAGACTCTGAAAGCTCTGGCTGGAGATGAGACTGCTTACTTTGGCGACCATGTGGACATGAGCGATGGTGGCGATGACTTTGCATCCAGCGTAGGCATCGGCGCGGTCATAGGTACCAACTTCACCTGGCCGGTGGGAGCAACGAAGAACAAGAAGCTGGCCCTGAGTCCACAGAAAGTGGAGTATTGGGACCGCTGGATTAAGATTTACCAGGAAAAAATGCTCTCCCAAGGCGAGTACCTCGGAACTCTTTACGATATTGGTTTTGATAAGCCGGAAACTCACGCCATCCGCAAAGAGGGACGAATCTATTATGCTTTTTACTCCCCCGAATGGAAGGGGGCAGTGGAACTCCGTGGCTTGGAATCGCGCCGTTTTCGCGTGACCGATTATGAAAATAAGCGAGACTTAGGGACAGTCGAAGGGCCAACGGCAACGTTGAATATTGAGTTCAAAAAACATCTGTTGCTGGAAGCCCTGCCTGAATGAAGAGTGGATTGTCAGAAGAGTTTCGTATGCGAGCATGGCTGGCTCAATTAGAGGATGAAAATGGGATGATGGAGGCGGCCTGCCCTCAGGCCGTCTCAGCACGCTTGGCAAACCCAGGCGGAGTGAGGGCACCCCGCCTCCATCTCCGCTGTTTTCGAAGGAGCTGCACATGCCAGCGTGGCTGGCACAACAAGACAATGAAAATCTACAGACCTCACAGGTCTTGGAGACCTGTGAGGTCTCTGGCATCGGGATTTTCGGAGGAGTTTTCATGAATCGGCATATTAATCTAATTTCCGCCTTAATTGGCAGCCTGTTGTTATTTGCCGCTTCCCTTTCATTAGCTGCAGAGTCCCCGCAAGACTGGACGCATTATGTCCGCACGGCCGGACATGGCTTGAACTCAAAAGCTGTCGACCGCATCCTCCAGGACGCCAAGGAAACCAACCTTTTCGGGATTGAAGTGGACAACGATCCTCCCGGCCGCTACGAGAGCTTTCTCGATCCCAAGGAAAAGTTGGAAGCCCTGGCTTTGATGGCTCAAAAAGCTCATGCAGCCGGCAATTATGTATTTGCCTACATAGCGGGATTGGAATGCATCACGGCGAATGCCGATAAAACCACCCATTCATTTTTCAAGGACCATCCCGATTGGGTCCAACGGGACCTCACGAACCGTCCCGCTGTTTTTGGCGGAGGATCGGCCTTTTGGGTTAGGAAGGGCGATGAAGATGTTTGGATCTCCCCATATGCCAAAGAGTGGCGTCAGCGCTACATGGAGCAAGTCTGGCAAATTGCGGCCACCGGGATCGATGGCGTTTACGTCGATATCCCTTACTGGATGACCCATTTTGACGGTTGGGAAAACACCTGGGCCAGCTTTGACAATTACACCGTGGAAGCCTTTCGAATAAAAACGGGATTGGACGCCAAAAAAGATGTCAAGCTGGGGGATTTCAGCGACGCCAACTTTCGCCGCTGGATCGACTTCCGGATCCAAACCCTGACCGAGTTCATGAAAGAAGTGAACGTAAATGTCAAAAAGGCAAATCCAAGGTGCAAGGCCATTGCCGAGATTTATCCGGGGATTGATTTCGAGCCGGTTCGTGTCGGCGCAGACGTCTATGAGATGTACTCGGTGCTGGATGTCATCGCTCATGAATTTGGGGGAGGTGACGGCAATGCTGCTCAAAAGCAGCCTTCTGACTGGCTCTCATACATGATTGGCATGTATTCATTTCGGGCTTTTGCGGAAGGGAAAGCCTCCTGGATGCTCAGCTATTCCTGGGACAAAAAAGATGAGCAAGTGGATCGCACGGAAGCCATGAAGAATCTGTTTGCGGCCCAATTGGCGGCCGGAACAAATAGCTGGGATGCCCAAGGACACGTGATGTCGGGTTCCAACCATCTCCCCACTCGCAAATTAGTCTACGATTGGATTGCCCGGAACGAAAAAACCTTTTACACTCCGCGTCTTCCCATGGCGCCGGTTGGGCTTTACTTTTCTCCCTCAACTCGCAACTATTTTGCTGACACTTTCATAAAATCTTATGAAGGTTTTTTTAGCCTGTTGCTGCAATCTCACCTCGAATTTCAGGTGGTGACTCCCCGCACTCTGGCTCTGTTTAAAGGAAAAGTCCTGATTGTGTCGGACGCCAAATGCCTTTCCAACCTGGAAATTTCCCGATTGGGGAGTCTCTCCAAGACAGGAACCCAACTGTACTTGACCGGCGAGACTGGGATCCGTGACGAAACGGGAGCAATCCGTGCCAAGAGTTTTGTCGAATCGTTGACTGGCAAACCAATTCAAGCCATCCAGACTCCTATGGCTCGAACGGGCTTCTGGATTTATGATCCGAATTGTCCGGGCAGAGCATACCAGGAATCCATAAAGAAATATTTTGATCAAGCGGCCCTGCTTGACGACAAAAGCTACGCCCCATTGGACGACCAGCTAAAAAAATTTCAAAACATCTTGAATCAATGCGGCTACAGGCCTTCGCTTCAAATTGTCGCCATGCCTTTCTGCGTAACTCAAATCACACAAGTGGGCGGGAAGCCCCATCTGTTCTTGTTTAATCTCAAAGGGCTCCGGGGAAAAGAAAATCCCATCCAAATTCCTGAAACAGGCGTCCGAGTGATATTGAAGGATCGGGAAATTTCTAAAGCCTGGTTCCTGGATTTTTTAGGCAATGTCCAAAATTTGCCCATGTTAAAGGTCGGTGAGCAATTGACCGTGACTTTGCCTGATATCCAAAAAGGGGCCGTCGTTTGGTTTGAAAAATAGGTGGGACCCCGGGCTAGCATTGAGCGTAGCGGGATCGAACTGAGGGGTGGAACGCTAGCCTGTGACGGAGTCATCCTTCACGCGACCCAACACAACGGCCGGCATGGAGCTTTCGGTGAAAGGTTACCGGGCAAAGGATCGCACAACGGGAATTTTTACTGAAAAGGACAAGAGTCATGAAAACAAATTCAATGCATCGGCGGGCATTTATGAAGTGGGTTGCAGCTTTTCCCGTCCTTGGCACCATAGCTGCCCGAGGATTTGTGGATAGACTTTGGGCGGCCACGGGCAAAACATCTTCCCTTGATGTTTACCGGAGGATTGGCGTACGGCCACTCATTAACGCTCGAGGAACGTGGACCTATTTGAGCGGCTCGCTCGAGCTGCCGGAAGTCCGGCAAGCCATGGATGCAGCCGCCCGGCAATTTGTGGACATCTTCGAACTACAGCGCGCGGCCGGCAAGCGGTTGGCGGAACTCTCGGGGGCGGAATCCGGGATGGTCACCTCCGGAGCGGCCGGTGCGATGGCCGTAGCCGCAGCCGCTTGCATAGCCGGCGCGGATCCGGCCAATGTATGGCAACTGCCGGACACGACTAACCTCAAGAATGAGGTCGTGATGTTGGGCGGCCGCTCTGCCTTTGACAGCGCTATTCGTCTGACCGGAGCAAAGCTGGTACTGGCTCATTCCTGTGAAGAGTTGCAGGCCGCTCTCACGGATAAAACAGCCATGGTTTACACCACCTGGTTGGGAGACCGCTTGGCGCAAGCCCTCGTCATCACGAAGAAGGCGGGAGTCCCGCTCCTACTCGACGATGCCGCCGGAATCCCACCCTATGAAAACCTCTCCTTATACGCCAAGATGGGACTTGATCTTTACTGCTTCAGTGGAGGCAAGGGACTTCGCGGTCCCCAGTGTGCCGGGCTTTTGCTGGGCCGCAAGGATTTGATAAAAGCGGCGCTGGCCAATTGCAGTCCATGGGAAGGGGCTGTCTGCCGGGCTATGAAGGTAGGAAAGGAAGAAATCATCGGAATGCTCGCCGCCGTTGAGGCTTGGTCTCACATGGATTTAGCGCAACTCAATCGTGAGTGGGCCAGGCGGATTGAACGCATCGTCAAATTAGTGGAAACCGTTCCCGGCGTTACGACCAAGACCCTCATCCCTGAAGGTGGAAATCGTTATCCCACATTGACGGTCCAGTGGAATGAACAAGCCTTCGGCCTGACCGTGGCGCAATGTGATCAGCTCTTGCGCGATGGGGATCCACGAATTGAGGTCCTTACCTCCAGCAACCCGAGCCTGGTTTCAGCCGTCCATGAAGGGGAGGAGGTCAAAGGAGGCAAATCGGTAAGCCATCCAAACCAACTCCAACTTGTCTCCATGACACTCCAGGAGGGAGAAGATTTAATCGTTGCCCGCAGACTTCGTGAAATCTTGAACAATGCACGCAAGAAGGCAGCAGGATAATAGAAGGGGAGGCGTCGCGAGTCGCTAGTGCCAAATTCCGGGGAATAGAACAATGGGAATGCGGTCGGCCAATCCTTGCAGCTCGCGGCGGAGCAGAACGCCCCCCAGCCGTGCTTAGCCCGACTTTGAAAATCATCCGCGGCTTCGTTGCTTAGCGGTTGTCGGCTGGATTTTGTATTGTCAAGCTCGGACGGGATCGAAAATAAATTTCATTAACACGTAAGTATGCGGCAAGCATGTTTGCCGCATACTTACGGACAGCTCTATTGGGGATTCAGAAAACGATCGGCGTCTCTCGGAGATGCGATGCCGCAATTGATCAAAAGTGCAGCCGTTTCCGGCGCGATCTTCAAGGCGCAAGTTGAAAGGACCAAAGGGGAGGGCTGGTATTGAGAATTTTAATGGCACAAAAAAATGGGGTAACCCAAAATAAATTATCGTTTTCAAACCAAGATGGGAACCGATAGCGCCAAACCAGTCAGGCGGTAAAACAACCAACGTGATCTTGGGTTGAGAGCAAGTGGGCTGAACATGAGACAAATAACCCACAAGGAGATAAAAGCGGCGGATTGGCCATGCCTAATCAGGACCCGGAGACGTGTATGCGGGTAGAATGGAGCGGAGAAAATGTTCCTCAATCAGAGTGACAAACCGACTTCACGGCATTATACGATCCTTGCCATGGCGTGGGCAGGATGGATGTTCGACTTCTACGATCTCATGTTGTTCTCCTTCCTCCTGGTCCCCATCAAGCATGACTTGGGTTTATCGGACGCCCAACTCTCCCTCCTTCTTGGGATCAGCCTGGCTTCCACCGCTATTGGGGGATTGGTCTTTGGCTGGTTGGCGGACCGATTTGGCCGAAAACTCGTGCTTTCAGCGACTATATTAACCTACTCACTTGGAACTTTTTGCTGCGGCTTCAGCATCAATATGTGGCTCTTGCTTCTTTTCCGTGTAGTTACCGGGTTGGGAGTGGGTGGGGAATGGGGGACCGGTCAAACACTGGTGGGTGAGACCTTTCCAGCTCGCATGCGAGCCCGGTTTGCCGCCGTCATGCAGACAGGAGCCCCTGTTGGAATCGCACTTGCGACTATTGTCGGGGCCTTTCTGGAACCGGTTTTTACACATTATTTTGGACCTGGTTGGGGATGGAGAGCTTGCTTCTTTGTGTCGGTCGTTCCTGCTGTCCTGGTAATCGTGATTCGGCGGTTTATGCCAGAGTCGGACATTTGGGAAGAATGGCAAAAACATCCAGAGCGAAAAACCGCGACAGGGCATGATTTTCTGCGGTTGTTGCAACAGGACAGATCAATCCGCCGCCTTTTTCTGCTGGGCCTGGTTCTGGCGGTCACCGACATGTCAGCATATTGGTTCACCTATTCATGGATGCCCAAATATCTCTACGATAAACTCCATTTCTCCATGGCCAGGTCTGGGATTTGGATGCTCGTCACTCAAGCCGGGGGACTGCTCGGATACCTCTCTTTTGGCTTTATGGCAGACTGGAAGGGACGCAGAATTGCTTACACGCTGTATTCTTTTCTTTGGGCCATCGGCCTCTTCTCCGTGACATGGTTTTGGAGCAGCATTGTCACACTGCCAGCACTGACGCTGTTGTTTATGTTCCTGGTGGGTGTGGGGACGGGAAATTTTTCAGGCTATGGTCCAATATTTTCCGAGCTTTTTCCCACGCGTATCCGAAATACAGCCATGGGCACGGCTTTCAACATGGCCAGAGGCATTCAGTTCTTCACTCCGCTGATCATCACCTGGATTGCCTCACGACCCTGGCTGAAGGCTGAGCAGGGCTTGGGTGTCGGAATCTCAATCGGCGCCTTCTTCGCGCTCTTCACGGGAACATGGATTTGGAGTCTTCCCGAGACAAGGGGCACAAAGATTCTCGCTGGCAATGTAATGCGAGAAACTGAAGAGCACTGAGGGATTCGAGGCAGAGGTCTTCACTCTAGGACGCGAATTGGCCTACTCGACGAACTCTGGAGACGCGCCGCACCAACACGGCACGCGATCGGGTTCTTCGTGGGCAAAGGCGCTCAGGACTCGTTCGCGTGAAGTCAAATTTATGGAAGGTAATAGATCTCGGTCATTTCGCTCCAGATATTCCCCTTCGCTGCCGCGTCTGGAAGCGGGATCTGGCAGGCATCGGTCTCCTTCCGCCAATGCTGTGCCTCCGGGTTGGCGGCCATTTATTTCATGCCGGCCTCGAAATCCTTGCCGATGTATTCGAGATATGCAAACAGATAGAACTTCCTTTCAATCTGGCATTGGCAGATTGAGAAATTTCAATGTGACAATGTGATGTGCGCTTTTTATTGCTTTCTTGCCACGGCCATCAGATGCGCGCTTACACCCAACAAGCTCGGCTCAGTCTCCAAGATTCGCGCAATTCGAAGCAGCAACTGCCGCTGCTTTTCATTATTCCACCAGTCATCCAGATCAGGGGCCAACCAAGTTGGTCCTTCCACACCGTATATTCCGCCGACCGAGAATCCGGCTTCAGATACCTCACCCCTCAGTTCGTCGGGATGGTGAAAAAAAGTATCCATGAAGTATTCCGGATTGTCTGTTCGATTCTGATGATGTCCATCCGTTAAGTCTTGATCTACGATCTCCACAAAATGCGGATCCTTCAAGAATCCGACACGCAGGCCATCCAATGTGGAAGCGAAGCGCGATATGCCAACGCCAAAAAAGACACCATTCGGCCGGAGGACGCGATACGCTTCCGCCAAGGCCCTGAGCCGATCTTGTCGGTCTGTCAGATGGTAAAGAGGTCCAAACAGTAGAACGGCATCGACGGTTTCGTCATTCCATGAAAGTGCACAGGCATTGCCAATGTTTATACTGGCAAGCGGAGCCTCCGGTTGACGCGCTGACGCTTGTACCGCCAGATCGACATGAAGAGGCACAATGTCGATCAAGTGTACTTCATAACCCAGTTTGGCAAGCCAACACGCATGGCCACCGGGGCCGCCACCCACGTCAAGAATTTTTGCCGGCGGCTGAGGCAGGAATCGCTGGAGTAATTCGCGAGATCGTTCGCGGTCAATCTGGCCGTGGCCTGTTTGTAGGCGGTTCGCTTCATATCCCGAAGAATAGTGTTCCGCGACATACTCAGGCCGTGGAGAATTTGAATCTTTATTCCTTGTCATTTCGCATTTCTCCGCACAAAAAAGTCACCACTCACCGGCGCGCGCGGTTTGTTCATCCAGCGCAGTGGAATTGCGAGAATCCCGATTTTCCGAAATGAGAGAAAAGCCAATTGCAGCGCCTTTTCCACATGGTTGGGCCATGCAAGTCAGTAGATGAATGGGACAAGCTTGCGGACGCGGCGCTGATACTCTCCGTATCCCGGGAATTTCCCGGCCAGCCAACGCTCTTCTCGGCCCGACTCTGTAGTCTCCGTAAAGATCGCGGGGGCCTCCGATCAGATGGTTTGACTATGTTTTAGGACACTTTCGCCAAATGCGCCCGCAGGGGGAACATTGGCGGACGGTTCGGCGAAGTGCCCCTACCGCCGGGCTTACACCCGCCGAACATAGCGAGGTCGGCTGAAGCCATGTTACTTACAATATAATTTTAGCAGGGATGGGCGCGGATGAAACGCAGATAGATATCCTGATCTATTTTTCTATTTGGTTCCTTGCATTTCCGTCCGCGTTCATCCGCGCAAATCCGCGGCTGTTTTTTGGCCTTGCTGATCGAAAGTTAATCAGGGCTGCACATCGTGGCGAATATGCAATGAGGGAAGAACTTTGCTTCTCAACCGGCCGGTGGCAGAGCCGCGGAGAGCGGCCCTGCGCTAGAGTTTCTCGATTTTGGTTCTTAAACAAACTCTCATTTCCGGAATAGCCACCAAGCTATTGGAGAACTTCCGGATTCACGATGTTGGGCGGAACTTCTCCCTTAAAAAAGGCGACGATGTTTCCGGCGGCCATGGTAGCCATTTTGGTGCGTGTGTCGATGGAGGCGCTGGCAATGTGGGGAGCAATCACCACGTTATCCAACTCGATCAAACCGGGAGCCAGCGCGGGCTCGTCCTCGAAGACATCGAGTCCAGCCGCGAAAATGGTCTTGGTCCGCAAGGCATTCACCAGGGCTTTTTCATCAACCAGCGGACCGCGGGCCGTATTGATAAAGATCGCCGATGGTTTCATCAATTTCAGCTCGGCTTCCCCGATCAGCTCATAAGTAGACGGCATCAACGGCACATGCAAAGAGACAAAATCCGATTCCCTGAGGAGCTGTTCCATGCTCACATAGGCAACCTTTAACTCCGTTTCCTTTTCCGGAGACAACGGATGCTCGTCATAATAGAGAATCTTCATGCCAAAGCCGGAAGCTCTCCGTGCCATGGCCTGCCCGATGCGTCCCATTCCAATAATCCCGAGAGTTTTGTGATGGACGTCCACGCCCAAGAAAAGCATGGGCCCCCACCCATGGAAATGCCCCGCCCGGGTATATCTATCCGATTCCACAATTCGGCGGGCCGCCGCCATCATGAGGGCCCAAGCCATATCCGCCGTCGTATCGGTCAAAACGCCGGGAGTATTGGTGACCGCGACTTTTCGCTTAGTCGCTGCATCCACATCGATATTGTTGAACCCTACGGCGTAATTGGCAAAAATTTTCACCGTGGGGGCGGCATCCATCATTTCACTATCCACCGGATCCGTCAGCAGGCACAGCACGGCGTCTTTCCCCTTGGCGCCCTTGATGACTTCCTGATGAGTGAGGACTCTGTCCTCCGGATTGATGGTCACCTCAAAATCTCTCAGCAGGTCCAACCCGGGTTGGGGAATACGTCGTGTCACAAAAATCTTCTTACTCAAAATTTCCACCCCTTTTTATCTTTGATTGTTAAAAACGTTTGAAGCCTCCGAGAGAAATTATCCATCATGGCCACTCTGGGAGGCTATTCTATTTGATCCCTATAGTTGGCTCGGTTCCTGGAAGCGTGAACATTTCGCCATGCTGTGAATTTTCAGCCTGTCCGCGCGTTCATCTGTCACGCTTGGCCTCACTGACGGTCTCACTTGAGCCCTACCGCCAAGAACTTTGCAACAAGCTGGTTTGCTTGAGCCTCAAAAGTTGACGATTTTGAGTCAAGTTTTGGATTGGGAACCATTAAGTCCCTTTAGTGCGAGACGAAGTCTCGCTAGACCGTCAATATTGATGCAGGTGCAAAAGCTATCGCTTCTGGATGAAATCCCACAGTTCCTTCGCTTTTTGTGCGATATGTTCGCCGGAGACTTCAAATTCCCACATCAGCTCCCAAGGAGCACCTGACTCTCCAAACCGGTCCTTCACACCAATCATTCCCATCAGCACGGACTTTCCATAGAGTTCCCGCGCCTGCATAAGGATTCCCGCCACTTGATTTCCCAGGGCGCCCACCTGGTGCTCTTCCGCGGTTATGATCGCTTTGGTTTCCATGCCCGCTCGCAGAATGGCCTCCCGATCGAGCGGTTTCATGGTGTGCATGTTGATAACGCGAGTCTCAATTCCATAATCCTCTTTCAAAATCCAGGCCGCGCGCATGGCCTCCGGCACTTCCGGCCCGCAGGCAATGATGGTGAGGTCTTCATTTTCCGACCGATACTCGCTGCTGAGAGAAACGGAAAAGGCATCCACAAAATTCCCCTTCTCTCCCCGATAGCGATAGACGTTGGCCACTCCCCACTGGAATGGGGTTTTCTCATTGGTGACGATTGGAGTCGCTTCACGGGCAAAGCGGATGAACTTGGGGCCAACCACGTCAAAGAGCATATAGGCGGTGGCCCGCTTGGTTTCAGTCACATCGCAAGGCACGGACACATGCATATTGGGAAGGCCGCAAATCTGGAAAAGATCTTCCAGACTTTGGTGCGTGGCCCCATCCGGTCCTACGGATACGCCGCCATGCGCCCCCGCGATAAAGACATTCAAATTCCCATAACAGATCGTGGTGCGAATTTGATCCAGATTCCGGCCCACGGAAAAGACGCCATAATTGCCGTAGACGGGCAACTTCCCTTCTTTGGCCAGTCCGGCGGCCAGCGAGGTGGAAGATTGTTCCGCAATGCCGGCGGAAATCCAGCGCTGCTTTCGTTCCGGATTCTTTTCAAAAAACTGGCTGATGGTAATCGATGCGGAAATATCCCCCCCGATGCAGACAATCCGTTCATCCCCGCCGCACTCCGCCAGCGCCTTGCCAAATCCCAAACGAGTGGGAGACATTTCCACTTTCATGTTCGCCTGTCGGTTCCAAAAATAGTCCCGTTTGAATTGGGGAATTTTTTTGTGTAAAACAGCCTCTGCCTGTTTTTGGTAGTCTTGGGCGCGCTTAAGTAATGCAGGGACACGGAAACCATCCCAATCCAATCCCAACTCCGCAATAGACTTTTTCAATTCTTCCAGATTGGGAGATCTACCGTGCCAGCCGGCCACGTTCTCCATGAAACTGACTCCCTTGCCCTTGATGGTGTGCGCAATGATGGCGGTGGGCTTGCCTTTGAAGGATTTGGCTTTTTCAAAAGCATCCAAAATTTGAGCCATGTCGTGGCCATCGCATTCCACCACATTCCATTTAAAACTCTCGAATTTATCTCTTAATGGATCGATATCCTGAACATCTTTTACCCAACCGTCGATTTGCAGGCGGTTCTTGTCGACAATGCAGCAAAGGTTATCCAAACCAAAATTGCCCGCTTCCATCACGGCTTCCCAAATCTGCCCTTCCTGCAGTTCCCCATCGCCGTTGATGGAATAAACCCTATAATCCATTTTATCGAGTCTGGCCGCGCAGGCCATCCCCACGCCAATGGAAAGCCCCTGGCCCAGCGACCCCGTGGATACTTCGACGCCATCCAATTTCAGCCAATGCGGATGACCTTGAAATGGGCTATAAAGTTTGCGAAGTTTCATGGCTTCCGCCACATCAAAAAAACCGGCCATCCCCATGGCAACGTACAAAGCAGGCGCTTTATGCCCGGTGGACCAGATAATTCTGTCTCGTTCAGGCCAGAAGGGATTTTTTGGATCTAGGCGAGCCACCTTCAAGTATAAGGCGGCATTGATATCCATGAGGGAAAGTGTCCCGCCCGAGTGTCCCGATCCCGCGGCAGTTAAAGAAACGAGATTGTAGCCCCTCATCTGCTGGGCTGCTTTCTGAAGTTCCGTCAAGCCATACTCTTTCCTGACTTCACCGGTTTCTGCGTTCAATAAGGGCATTCTTTCCTCCTCGAGGTGGAATTTCTCTCAAACAAAGATTCAATGGAAAGACCTCAGAATATTGCGAGGGCAATAAACGTTTCTCTGGTTAAGATGAGAAAAGCCGATCACCCAACGATAGGGCAGAATTGGTTTCAGATCCACAGCGGGAGACACTACCAACTCATCTTCAGCCATAAACTTTAGATTGAGTAACCGCTCAGATCCTCATGTAAAAGGTAGCCACGGTGAGTCCGCTTCAGGCGGAAGCCGTGGACTTTTGGCCGCGTGGCAGGTTCCACTCCTCGTAAAATGCACTCAATGTGGCTGCCCTTCGAAAGTGTGCTGAGCAGTCATGTCGAAAAACGCCGCGAATGTACCTTCAGCAAGGAGTCCAGGGAAAAGCGCAAAGCCGCAAGGGCCAGTTCCTCAAGCGGGAGGCATCCCACGCGCGAGAGCGGCCACCAGCGGCTGCATTTCCAACCACAAAACTCAGTCGTATCAATATCTCCAAATTCCAAACCGGATCGGCCTCCAATCCCGGCTTTTACAGAAGGCCAAGGCAGGTCTAAATCGAATCCCAAGCTTCGATGAAGGTCCGTTTGGCATTGGCAATCACGACCTCGCTGGATTCATCAGGCATCGGTTTTACTTCGAAACTCAGGATCGGACGCCGCTCCTTGCTCAGGTAACCGATTTCCAACAGGGTCTTCAAATATTCCGCTAATTCAGGGACATCGTTCTCGCCACCTGGAATTCCAAAGCGTGGATGAGCATCCCCATAGCCGGGCTGATTTTTATCTTTCAAGATGCAGTTGCCCATGTGCGCATGAATGAGGTGATCCTTGGCGGCATAAAGCGCATCCCGCGTGGATTCGAATTGAATGGGGAAATGGCTCAAATCCAGCATCAACCCGAAATTCGGGTGCTTCTGGCGCAAGCGGGCAGATAATTTGGCGGCATCGGAATTGGATCCCATCAAGGCTTTTTTGTCCACCGCTTGATCGAACGTTTCCAGCGCTACTTTGATGGTTCCTTTGGAAGCGGCATAAGCGCAAATTTGATCCAGTGAATCATGGAGCAAATCGGTGGCCTCCGCCCTCCGCGCCACTCCCGGATCCGGGCCGCTTAAGAAGGCGACGCCAACGGCTCCCAGTTCATAGGCTTCATCCACACAGGATTTGCAAATACCTATGACCCGCGCACGTTCCGCCGCGTCAAAACTGTTCAAATCCAACTTGTTGACCAATTGAACCGGTTGGCCCCCATAAGCCGCAATCACTTTGCTGGCGGCGATCATTTTGCGGGCCTTCTCGCGAACCGCCGGGTCCTTGATGGTGGTGACTTCAACTGCGTCAAAAAACTCATCATTGAGAATCTTTTCCAGGGTTTCCAAAACCGGACCTTCCCCTTTGATGACCTGCGGATAGGCCATAAATTGAATCAGTCCCAACTTCATATACCGCTTCCAGGATTCGTTCATTTTTTCCTCCATTAAATTACCGAATTCACAATCTTCAAATTGGCTGGCGGACGTTCACTGTGCTCGTCTCGACAATAAATTAATCATCATACACCAAAAGAAAAGTGTTTCCACTTCAAATTGTTTTTTTAACGAACAAATTCCCACAAGGCAAGTTGTAGATCAGTGTATGTAATGAGAATGCCGGTACAAAATGGCCCAATGGGATCGTCCGCCGGTGTTTAAAACCTGTAAATATTTTACCTATCGTTCCGATCGTTGACACGCCTACCAATCATAAGCTCATAAGCCAGGCTCCACCCCTCGTAAAATGCACTCAGCAGGGTGCCACGCAGAGGGGTGCTGAATAGCCACATGAATCGATCAACAATTTCTAAGAAACGGCACAGTCTGCGGACCTTCCGGCAAAACAGCGATCCGGCAGGCCGGCCCAACTTTAGCCTGCAGATGACGCACCAGTGCTCCTATGTCACGCAGAGGAATGATATGTGCGCCTCGAACCTCCTCGTCCGGCAAGCTGGAATAAAGATAAACTTTCGCTTTCAGGAGGATTTGGGCGAGGATCTGAACCTCCCACTGGTCATGGACAGGTTCGGAGAAACTTCGCACCATATCGAGCAATTCCGCCGGAGTCTGACGGGAATGCAGCAGACTGCGGAAGTGCCCTTCCGCGGGGATTCCGTCAGAACATTCCGCGGCAATCAGAATCGACCCGCCCGGCTTGAGGATGCGCGCGGCTCCTGACATTCCTTTCACGGCCTGATAAAGATTCATATCCAGCGGAAATCCTGAATTAGTGGTAATCACTGCATCATAGGGCTCCTCCACCGGACGCATGACACACTGGCGGGCAAAATCACAGCCCTGCCGGTGGGCTTGACGCCAATCACCGGCAAAGACTCCGGTGATGTGCCGACTGCGGTTCATGGTGACATTCAAAATAAAATCCGGACCAGCTAGAGCGGCAATTTCCGACATCTCTCGATAAATGGGATTCCGTTCAGTCTCACCCCATGTGGCAAAAGGGCTGTCCAGCATGGGAGCCGAATGATTGTGCAGAATGCTCTCAAAAGCGCCAACCCCCAGCAAAACAGCTTTGGGGCCTCCCGAAAAGCCGGCAAAAAAGTGAGGCTCGATAAATCCGGTAAGAATTTTGACCTTGGCTTCCATGAAATCCCGGTTTACCCAAATTTCATGTCCGAAGCTGCTCTTCCCCAAAAAAACCATGCTGTTCTTGTCTTTGGGCCGGTGCTGCACAATCCGATAATTCTCGACTACCGATCGTCCCAACATCGCGATCAATTCATCCAGGCTGTTTTCCCGGTGAGTTCCAACCGCATTGATCAAGGTGATCTTCTCTTTGGGCACATGAGCAAGCGCAGAGAGGAGGACGGGCAAGACTCGATCACTCGGCATGGCGCGTGTCCGATCAGGAAAAATTATCGCGACCGAATCGGAGGCAGAGACAACCTCGTGCAGCGGCCCACTGCCTATGGGATTTTTAAGAGCCTGCAGAAGTGCCTGGGTCTCATCGTCCAGACCATCCACGAAATGCGGTTCAATAATCTCCACCCCCTGATCGGGCAGATCCACTTCCAATCCATTCTTGCCATATTCCAATTTGACCTTCATCGCAAACCTCACACGGAAAAAAGCGATTAACCGCCGACTCCAGACCTGCCAATTCATCTCAAAGGAGATTATGACATAGTGAATATTTACTTCGCATAATCGAGTTTGACACACACAACAGCGCGCAGGATTCTCTCCACGCATTTTTCCACCAGATGCGCAGTTTGGCTGACGGCATTTTCCAGGCTCATTGGACCTGAACAGATGGAAAACATGGAGCTCACGCCGGAATTATAGAGGTTTTCCGCCTCATCGCGAACGCTGCCTGCCACGACAATCACCGGGATAGACTGTTTGGAAGCCTCCGCCACAACTCCACTGATGGTCTTGCCAAAAGCGGTTTGGAAGTCGACTCTTCCCTCGCCCGTGAAAATGAGGGAAGCCCCGGCGATTTTCCCCTCGAATGAACAGGCATCCAGGACTAACCGGACTCCCGGAGATAATTTGGCTCGGGCAAAGGCAATTAGTCCGGCCCCCAGGCCGCCAGCGGCGCCAGTTCCCGGAATCTCCCGGATGGATCGTCCGACGGTTTGTTCAATCACCCAGATCACCCTCTCCATGTTTTTTTCCAATATATCCAATTGTCTGTCGTTGGCCCCTTTTTGACGCGAGTAGACCATCACGGCTCCTTGTGGGCCAAGCAGAGGATTTTCCACATCGCAGGCAACGGTCAGCACGGCTCTTCCCAACATAGGTGTCATCTCGTCCAGCCCAATCCGCCCGACTTCTCCCATAAGTGCGCCTGTCATATATTCGTTGATGCGAGAACCATCCGGACGGAAGAATTGTACGCCCATAGCCTGAGCCATGCCCGTGCCACAATCAGTTGTGGCAGATCCTCCAATGCCGATGATCAGCCGTGAGCACCCTTGCCGAAGAGCCTCCAATATCAGCTGACCGGTTCCATAAGTCGTGGTCTTCAAGGGATTCCGTTTGTCAGCCGACACCAGGGGCAGCCCGGAGGCAGAGGCCATCTCGATGACACCGGTCGTACCATCCCCCAAGATGCCATATTCAGCGTGAACAGGTTGTCCCAAGGGTCCCACGACTTCGGTCTGCACAAAACGTCCCCCTGTCGCGGCGACAAGGGCGGCCACTGTCCCTTCTCCTCCGTCCGCCATGGGAATTTTCACAACTTCGGCCTGGGGGAACACCTTGCGCACCCCGGCCTCCATAGCTTCGCATATTTCCCCGGCGGACAAACTGCCTTTAAATGAATCCGGCGCCAATACAATTTTCATTTTTCTCTACTCCGCCATAAATATCCGTCAAGCCCTCTGAGGCCTCGGAGTATTATCAAAGTCCATTATGGAGTGCGCAAAACCGTTTTTGTAGGATGGGTTAGCGCGCGATGACAGCAGTCATCCGCGCGTAACCTATCAGGCGATGGATGCGGCCTCCCCGATACGATACGCTCTTATAGCTAACGCAACCTACCAAAAAATACACTCTATACAAAGATCCTAATCTGACATCGCCTGATCAAGATCGTCGATCAAATCTTCTACATTTTCCAACCCGATGGAAACCCGCAGCAAGCTCTGAGGCGTCTGACCTCCAGGGGGCTCGATAGAAGCCCGATGTTCGATGTAGCTCTCCACTCCTCCCAGGCTGGTAGCCCGAGTGAACAGCTTCACGCGCGCCGCAATCCGCATGGCTGGCTCTTTCCCACCTTTGACCTGAAATGAAAGCATCCCGCCAGGCAGACTCATTTGCCTTGCGGCAACCTGATGTCCGGCATGTTGAGGCAATCCGGGGTAATGCACGATTTCAACGGCGGGATGCGCATCCAGAAAAGCCGCAACCCGCATGGCGGACTGGGCCTGCGTCTTGACCCGCAACGGCAAGGTGGGAAGGCTCCGCAATAAAAGCCAACACTCAAAGGGGGAAGGCACGGCTCCGCCCAAAGATTGAATGCGGCGAAGCGATTGAGCCAATTCATCGTCTCGCGCCACAACTACAAATCCGCCCAAAAGATCGCTATGGCCCCCGAGATATTTAGTGGAGGAGTGAACTACGGCATCGGCCCCAAATTGGAGCGGATTCTGCAAAACCGGAGTCGCCCAGGTATTATCGCAAACACAGAGAGCGCCTCGGCAATGGCATAGCTCCGCTGTTTTTTCAAGATCCACAATCTGCAAAAGAGGATTGGATGGAGTTTCAATCCAAACCATTCTGGTATTGGGCCGGAAGGACTGGACTAACAGGTCCGGATTGCTTACATTCACAAAAGAATACTCCAGCCCCCAACGGGAAAATACTTCGCGGGCCAATGCCCCGGTTCCATAGTAAATATCGTGTGGCAATATCCAGTGATCTCCAGGTTGAAAACATTGCAGAAGCGCGGCAGTGGCCGCCAAACCTGAGGAAAAAGCAAATCCTTTTTTCCCATTTTCCAGAGCGGCAACAGCAGTTTCCACCGCCCGGCGGTTTGGATTATCCATCCGGCTATAGATGTATTGGCGCGGATAATTTCCATCATCCCCCCGCTCGTAGGTAGTGGAGAGGTGTATGGGTGGAGTGACTGCCCCGGTAGAGGGATCCACATCCCGCCCCAAATGGACGGCCATGGTTTCCAATTTATTTTTTTGAATTTCGTCCGCCATATTTGACTCCTCAGAAACTAGCGTGGAGGGAGGCGGGGTGCCCCCGCCTGAGATTGCCAAGTTTGCTGAGACGGCCTGAGGGCAGGCCACCTCCATCATCCCATTTTCATTGTCGTGCTGAGCCAGCAGCGTGCCAGCCACGCTGGCATGAATGTCTCCTCTTGTTGGCGCAGCTTGCCAGAATCAGTGGACTCTGAGCCTCGGCAAGGCACAAAAGTCGCCGGAGGGCAGCCAAGTGGAGGGAGTACCCTCCTTTGGATTCCGCTCAAGGAAGCCTTAATCCCGAGCACTTGCGTTTTATATCACGGTTTTGTCGGAAATCTCCCGCAAAAAAGGAACCCTTGATTTCTTGATGACAGAGGAACCTGAAGATAGATATAATGTGCCCGATTTGAGGAGCACACTGTACCCAGAGGAGGTTTCATGCCTGATCTTGCCAAATTGTATGAGGCTATCTTGAACGGCGACGCCAAGACCGCGGTTGCCACAACCAAGGAAGCGCTGGCTGCCGACGCCGATCCGCAAGAAATGGTGGCGAAATATATGATCCCCGCCATGCAGGAAGTGGGCCGCCGATTTGAATGTAATGAGTTTTTTGTGCCTGAACTTTTAATTGCCGCCCGAGCCATGAAAGGATCTCTTGAGTTGCTCCGGCCTCTGCTGGCCCAGAAAGGCGCCGTGCCCGCCGGCCGCGTCGTGATAGGCACCGTGAAGGGAGACCTGCACGACATTGGCAAAAATCTCGTTGCTTCCATGCTGGAAGGCGGTGGTTTTGAAGTATATGACCTTGGTGTGGATGTCAGCGCCGAAAAAATAATCAACACAGTGAAGGAAAAGAACGCCAACTTGATTTGTCTCTCGGCGCTGTTAACCACGACCATGCCCTCCATGAAAACCACCATTGAAGCCCTGAAACAGGCTGGGATTCGAGAGCAGGTAAAGATCTTGGTGGGAGGCGCTCCGGTCACGCCGCAATTTGCCCGGGAAATCGGAGCGGATGGGTATAGCGATAACGCTAATGGAGCTGTTACTACGGCTCGCAAGGTGCTTGCCGCCTAATTTGTATTGTCGAATTATTTTGCAAAACAACCCGGATTCTCATCTGAAGGGAGTCCGGTTTTTTTTTGCGGCGATTCAGGGCATGAGCAGGATTAGAATGGAAGACGATTGAAGTTGTGCGGTCCCGGCTCGAAAGCACAAGACTCGCGGGGTCTCTACACATCACCATCCTGCCGATGGAAATTCCCCCATATCGCGCAATTCATATTTCTATCATCTCAGGTGGATTTGCGCCCGATATGTGAAGAGGGAGTCGATGCCGAAGGATTAATCCCGCAAATAAAACCGGCGCGCTGCCTGCTCTCGATGGAATTCGTGCGACGGATTGCGGCTTGGCGCGCGGGCGGTCCGCTCCCATGGTTTCGTGAATCAGTCAGCGGCAGCGGAAATTATTTCATGAAAATCCCGGTCCGTTCTTCCCTTGGCGGGTCGCTGAAGGCAGAAGCGCCGACGGGCATTAAAGTCCAATTCATATCTCCAACTATGGAGGAAAACGATCATGAACATTGGTGTTCCGAAGGAAATCAAGGACAATGAAAACCGGGTCGGGCTTGTTCCGGCCGGTGTAAAGGCCCTAGCTGATTTGGGCCACAAAGTAATCATCCAGGAAGGGGCCGGCGAAGGCAGCGGAATCGCCGATCAGGATTATATCGCGGCGGGAGGTACCCTCGCTTCCCGTGAGCAGGTCTGGGCTCAAGCGGAGATGATTATCAAGGTGAAAGAGCCCATCCCTGAGGAATATCCCCGGCTGCGTGAAAACCAAATATTATTCACCTATCTCCATCTAGCTCCCCTGCCTGAACTCACGCGGGTCTTGGTGGAACGGAAGGTCGTTGGCATAGCCTATGAGACGATCAAGGATACTGATGGAAGCCTGCCCTTATTGACTCCGATGAGCGAAGTGGCGGGCCGGATGGCGGTTCAAGTCGGAGCCCAGTATTTGGAGAAAAACCAGGGAGGAAGAGGCATCTTGCTTGGAGGGGTCCCGGGAGTTCCCCCCGCCCAAGTAGTCATCGTTGGGGGAGGAGTAGTGGGATTAAACGCCGCCAAAATCGCCATGGGCATGGGTGCTCAGGTGACGATCCTCGACAGCAACTTGCACCGTCTGCGCTATCTTGACGACATCTTCCTCGGCCACATTGCCACGCTGGCGTCAAATCATGTCACCATTTCTCATTCCACGCGCAAGGCTGACCTTCTGATCGGGAGCGTTTTGATCCCTGGCGCTTCCGCGCCCAAATTGGTTACCCGGGAAATGGTCGCCCAAATGAAAAAGGGAGCCGTTATCATTGACGTTGCCGTCGACCAGGGAGGATGCATGGAAACCACGCATCCCACCACACACAGCCATCCTACCTTTTATGTGGATGGAGTGCTTCATTACTGTGTGGCCAATATGCCGGGAGCAGTCCCTCGCACCTCGACCTTTGCCTTGACCAACGCTACGCTTCCATACGCCATAAAGTTGAGCAAACTCGGGCTAAAAGAAGCCATTCTCTCTAATCCCGGACTCAAGGAGGGAGTGAACGTTTTCGACGGCCATGTCACGTATCGCGCGGTGGCCGAATCTCTCAACCTGTCTTACACTCCACTGGATGAGTTGATCCGTTAATTCTTGCGTGGCAGAGCAGGAATCAACATTCCACAGAGTCACGATGGCACGGAGTAATCGGAAAAAAAGTTGAATATGAGATAATTTCCTTCAAGACTAAATGGCCAGGACTGATCTCAATGGTGTTGTTTTTCGAATCTCTGCCCAGCTCTTTAACAAAGAAAAATTGAAACTACTCAGCACTCCTCTGTGTGGTAGCCACGCTGAGTGCATTTTACGAGGCGTGGAACCTGGCCACCCAGTCAAAAGCCCACGGCTCGCGGTAAAACGCTCACCGTGGCTACCATTTACCAGAGGATCTGAGCAGGTGCGTTTTTTTTAAAAATTGCCAAGGCAGAGAATCCCATGGAAAAAACCTGGCGTTGGATCCTGGACGGGCCTTGTCCGGGCGGTTACAACATGGCGTTGGATGAATTTCTTCTATCGGAATTGGAATGTGATCCACATCATCCGGCCACCTACTTGAGATTTTATCAATGGAGTACACCCACTCTCTCTTTGGGAATTTCACAAAAAGCTTCTAAAGTAGTTAATTTTGATTTTTGCCGGAAACAGGGGATTGGAATCGTACGAAGAGCCACTGGCGGCAAAGCCGTTCTGCACCACCAAGAAATAACCTATGCCGTTGTTTCCAATGATGCGGACCATTTTCCACTCCAGAATATTTTGGAAACGTACCGGCTGATCAGCGCCGGCTTGCAGGCCGGCTTAAAAGGCATGGGAATTGAAACCAGCCTGGCGACCGGAGAATCGGTCACCGCCTCATTGCCCGGAAGAGGCATGACTCTCTCTTGTTTTGCCTTGGCCAATCATTATGAAATTCTTTGCCAGGGGCGCAAATTGGCGGGGAGCGCACAAAGGCGACTGAAACATGCATTCTTGCAGCATGGATCCATCCTGATCGCTTATGATGATTTTTTGTGGGAAAATTCCTTATTGCACGCCGTTCCTCACCGCGGACATCGGCAAGTCGCGGTGCTCCAAGATTTACTGCCGGCCGTCACTCCCGAATCGACAATTGGCGAAATTCTCTCCAGGGGATTTTCCAGCACATTTCAAATCCAACTGAAGCCTTTTCATCTCGATGAGAATCAATTGGAGGAAATTTCCCGGCTTGGGATTCAGAAATATATTGAAGAGCCACGTGGGGGAAAAAACTCCATAGCTTGACATTTAAAAAAGGGGTAGATTACATATAAGTCTAAGCATGCAATCCTCGGACATTGGGGATAAGGACATGGTTTTGGACAAAAATCCAGAGCTGAACGAAAGAGAAAAGGAAATCCTGCGATCGGTGGTGGACACCTACATCACAAGTGGGAAACCGGTGGGGTCCCGCTCTCTGTCCAGGAAAAGCCGGGACAGACTCAGCGCCGCCACGATACGGAACATCATGTCTGACCTTGAGGAGATGGGTTATCTCACTCATCCGCACACCTCCGCTGGCCGTATTCCCACAGATGAGGGATACCGGTTCTATGTCGACCACTTGATGGTCAGTTCCAAGCTGAAACACGCCGAAGAAGAGTTCATCAGCAACCGGCTCTTCAACATGGAATCGCACGACAACGTCATGGAGCGCCTCTCCGATGCCATCTCTCAGGTTAGCGACAATTTGGGATTTGTCATTTCCCCTTCCCTGGACCAAAACAGGTTAAAACATATCGAATTCATCTCGATGGGAGAGGGAAAAATTCTGGTGGTTTTCGTTTCCCGTTCCGGCCTCGTGCAGAATCGAATCATCCGGGTGGACGAAAATTTCTTCCAATCCGACCTGGACCAGACAGGACGATACCTAAACGAAAATTATTCCGGGCGAACGCTCTGGGTCATCCGTAACGAGCTGTTGCAAAAAATGAAGGAAGAAAAAGCTCTTTACGACCGGCTTTTGAAAAACGCCATGCTTCTCTGTAATTGTGGTTTAATTGATGAAGTTTCGGGCCATGATGTCGATATTTACCTTGACGGGGCTTCGAACCTGATCACAAAGCCGGAGTTTTCAGATGCGGAGCGCTTAAGGTCTCTTTTTCGAACCTTCGAGGAAAAAGGAAAACTGGTTAAGATCCTGAATGCCTGCCTGAACTACCGTCCCGGTGAAGGGGTCAAGATCATCATTGGATCGGAAATTACGGTCCCCGGGATGAAAGATTACAGTCTGATTTCCGCCCCTCTCTTTCGGGAAGATCCACAATTTGGATCCGTGGGCATTTTGGGCCCCACCCGCATGGAATATGCACGGGCGATTAGCCTGGTCGATTATGTGGCGAAATTTTTCAGCCAGATGCTCGACCGCGGCTGACTCCAAAATGCCACGCTGGTCTGGGAACTCGATGTGATCTGAATGGGATGATTCTCCGGATGATTTTCACAAAATTTCAACGCACTACCCTATGGCAGCATGCAAAAAAATTCAATGTTTGAACCACCTGTAGAACAAAGAGATCAAAATTCCGATCCCATGGATTCGCCCGCGGAATCGGCCCCTCTGTTAGATTCTGCCGCCGAGGTTTCCGCCGCTGAAGATTCCGGGGGAACTGGGGGCATTTTGGACGAAACAGGTTCTTCGGAATCGTCAACCACTGCGCCGGAAACCGTTGACGAGGCACTCGTTCCCCTCCAAAAACATCAAGAGGTAGTCCAGGCGAGAGAAGAGTTGCTCGACTTGTTGCTTCGCCGTCAGGCTGAATTTGAAAATCTGCGGAGACGGACGGAGCGGGAAAAAACGGAGTTTTTCGAATTCGCCCTGGCGAACTTCATGATGGAATTGTTGCCGATTTTGGATGGATTCGACCGTGGTTTGAATTCTCCCAGCGGGGAATCAGTGGAAAATTATAAGTCGGGCATGGAGTTGATCTCCAAACAATTTTATTCGGTGCTGGAGTCCGCCGGCTTGAAGCGTATTGAGACACATGAGGCGAACTTCGATCCTAATCTTCATTTTGCGGTCATGAAGGAAGAGACGCTTGGCGTCCCAGACAGTCAGATTCTCCAGGAATTTCAGCCTGGTTATCTATTCAAAGATAAGCTTTTACGGCCATCCATGGTAAAAGTTGCGGTTCAGCCGGCAGGCCAACAAGGATCTGTCGAAAATGGGTTAGGCGCCGGTACTGAATGTTAGAACCAGGGAATGGTGACCAAGAAGTTTAGTCTATAGAATGGTATTTCAATTTCACGCTCATCGAGCAAAAACAGGTAATCGTCATGGCCAAAATAATTGGGATTGATCTCGGGACCACCAACTCCTGCGTGGCTGTTATTGAAGGGGGCGCCGCCCAGGTGATTCCCAACAAGGAGGGTGGGCGGACTACTCCCTCCGTCGTGGGATTTACCGAAAAAGGGGAACGACTGGTGGGACAGATCGCCAAACGGCAGGCTGTCACCAATGCTAAGAACACGGTGTACGCCGTGAAGCGTTTGATTGGCCGAAAATTCGAGACCCCGGAAATCCAGCAGGCCATCAAGGTTCTGCCCTATGAATTGGTGCCTTCCGAGAAAAACGATGTCCGGATTCGGATCCTAGGCCGGGATTACAGCCCGCCTGAAATTTCGGCCCTGGTATTGCAGCGTTTGAAGACTTCCGCTGAGGATTTTTTGGGAGATGATGTCGCGGAAGCTATAGTCACGGTTCCTGCTTATTTTGACGATATACAGCGGCAAGCCACCAAGGACGCAGGACGGATTGCCGGACTCAATGTGCAGCGGATCATCAACGAACCGACCGCGGCCGCGCTAGCTTATGGTTTGGGAAAAAGGGAGAACGAAAAAATCGCCATTTTCGACTTGGGTGGAGGAACGTTCGATATTTCCATCCTCGAGATGAATGACGGCGTGTTCGAAGTGCTGGCCACATGCGGCGATAGCTTTCTGGGCGGTGAGGATTTCGATCAGCGGATTATGGATTGGATGGTTGCCGAATTCGAGAAGGAGACGGGAATCGATCTGCGCCAGGACCGGCTGGCCTTGCAACGATTGAAAGAGGCGGCGGAGCGTTCTAAATGCGAACTTTCCTCCACCATGGAGTCCCATATCAATCTTCCCTTTATCTCGGCGGATCGCACCGGCCCCAAGCATTTCAACAAGATTCTCACCCGCTCCAAATTCGAGCAGATGGTGGACGATCTGGTGGAAAAGACCGTGGAACCCTGCCACAAAGCCTTGTGGGACGCCAAGCTCGAGCCCAGTGAAATCGACCAGGTGATCCTGGTGGGAGGGCAAACCCGCACTCCGCTGGTCAGGGAGCGCGTGGAAAAAATCTTCCAGAAGATGCCCTGCCTGGACATTAATCCCGACGAAGTGGTCGCCATCGGCCGCGCCGCTTGCCAGGAGCGGCTCAGTGAAGTGCCCACCGTCTACGTCATCGCCAACGTCTGCCGGCCGGAACTCCTGGTGGAGATCGAAGGCATCGCGTTCTCCCGGCAATATTTGACCGGCGCACCACAACTACGGGAAGTGGTGGCGTAACAGCGCGCGGCGCGGCCCTGCCGCTGTGGCGCACCTTCCTTCTGCACCGAAACGGGCCGGCCACCGGCATATCGAGCCTTGCGGCGGGCGGGGTCCCTCCCACACGGCGCAGGCGCTGGGCTGGTACTCAACGAATGCGCTGACGATGGACCGCTATGCCCGCACGCGGCGCACCGCGGAACTCCGGTTGACTTTCCCTTGGGGCCACACGAAACTGCCCGCATGCTCCATCGGCGCTCACATTCCCTCCTGGCCGCCTGCGGGTATCTCCTGATTCTGCTGTTCCTCTTTTCCGACAGCGTCCGCACCGGCCGGGGTATTTCGGCGGCCGATCTCATCTATCAGTTTGATTGCTTTTCCTATTTGGCGCCCCCGGGTTATCGGCCCGCCAACGCGCTTCTCGAAGACCAGGTCACCCAGTTTGAGCCTTGGCGATACTACGCCCGCCAGCAGATCCGCAGCGGCCATCTGCCGATCGATAACCCCTGGCAGGGCGGTGGCGTGCCGCTGCTGGGCAATTACCAGTCGGCCCTCCTCTATCCCACCCAACTGGCCTACTACGTCTTGCCGGAGAACTTGGCCAGCCTGCTCTCCGCGGTTGGTCGCTTGCTGGCCGCGGGCCTGGGTACGTGGCTGTTGTGTCGTAGCCTGGGGATATCCCGGCCCGTCGCCTGGACGGCCGGGGCGATGTTCGCGCTCGGCGGGTTCAACGTGGCATGGCTGGGGCATCCCCATTCGAACTGCTCCATCTTGCTGCCCTGGGTGCTCTGGATGACGCTGCGGCTGTTTTGCTGCCCGCGCCGGCACCGTTGGCGACGAGTCATCGGGTTGGGGATCGTTGCGGCCCTGCTGATGCTGGGGGGGCATCCCGCAACGGTCTTCCATGTCCTTTTTTGTGCCGGGACGCTGGCTCTATTCCTGGCCCTCCGGCGACTCTGGCGGGCGCGCCGACGCGCCATGCCGCGGCGGGCGGTGCTCCCCTCGGTCGGGCGAGCGCTGGGCCGCTGGGGCGTCGCCATGCTTCTTGGGGCGCTTCTCGCGTCACCCGCCCTGGTTCCCTTCGTGCTTTACTTGAGACAGTCGGCGGCCTGGGTAACCCGGCAGGACCACGGCGGCAGCGCGGAATCACCGCGCATCCTTCTCACCTGGCTGGCCCCCAACGTCTTTGGGAACCCACGCGACAACAATTCCGCGGTTTCGATATTCAGCATCCCCGCGCCGCAGCCCATCGAACGCTGGCTCGTCAAGGACGAAAACTTCAACGAAGCAATCGGCGGCTATGTCGGCTCGGCTTTTCTGCTGGCCTCCCCCTTTGGACTGCTCGCGCAAGCGGAGGTGGGTGGCGCTTTGGGCCTTGTTGCTTGGCGCGTTTTCCTTCGGGGTCGTCTTCGGAGTGCCGGGCATTTCCCAGCTTGTGGCCCATCTTCCCCTCTTCCGCTACAGCGGCAATCACCGGTTGGTCCTGCTGCTGGGCTTCGCCGTGCTGTTGCTGGGATCTCGGGGAATTGATGAATTGCTGCACCGGGCTCGCCAGGCTTCGCTTGCGGGCGGGCCACGCCGGACGGTGGCCCTGCGCCTGGCCGTCGCCCTCGCCCTCGTGCTGCTGGCGACGGGGGGCGCGGTGGCCCTGGAGGCTCCGGGCCGGTCGGCGCCCGTGCGGCAGGCGTTCCATGAAGCCGGGTGGCTGATGGTGCGCCTCGGCGTGATGGGCCTGGCGCTGCTGCTGGTGCGATTGGCCTGGCTGAGCGTCAATCGCGCCGTAGCGATCATCGCCCTGACGCTGCTGGTCGAGGCCTTCTCCTACGCCCACGGCTACAACCCCGTACTCGACCTCAATACCCGTTACCCGGCCCCCACGGGTGGCATTCGGTACTTACAGGCCAACCAGGGAAGCGCGAGCACCCTGTTTCTCGGCGGCACGCTCCCGCCGGACCTGCCCACGGTTTACCATATCCGCGATTTGCGAGTCTACGACGCGCTGGAGCCACGCGAACATCTGCAAATCATGGAACGCCTCTTTCATCCCCAGGGCCAGCGCCAGTCGATCGACTTCATCCCGACGCCCGATCTGTTGGCACAGGCGGCGCGGGAGGGTCTGCACATTCGTTTTGTGGCCGCCGGGGGGAGTGGCATACTGGCCGAACCGTTGCGGCAGGCATATCCTGCGGCCATCGTCTACGTTGGCCCAGATTTCGTAATCGCCAGAGTGGGGGAATGAATCCCTGATTCTAGGCTGCGGATTCCGGCTTCTTGCCCTTCAGGCCCTCCCGGATCTCCGTATTACTATCCCGCATTCTCTGGTTTTTTTCTTGACAAGATTTTCCGTCCTCCACCTTTCGTCTTTCGTCTTTTGTCTTTCGTCTTTTGTCTTTTGTCTTTCGTCTTTCGTCTTTTGGTTGCGGCTCCGCCGCGCCGTGGAGTTTTCGATGCGTCCGCGATCGCGCGCGGCCGGGAGCACCCAGGCGGATTCGGGTGGACTCGCGCTGACTCGGCGCGCTACGGAACCGGAGGTCACGCGCGGGCAAAGCACCGCCATTCCTTCAGAAAAACCCCAAAACCCGCATCGGCAGTGGGTCTTGTGCAACAGGCCGGAGTGGGATTCGAACCCACGAATCGCGGAGTCGCAATCCGCGCTGAGAAAATTATAAAAGCAGTAATGACAAAGACTTAGCTACCGACGGCCACGGTCGCACAGAACTAATGCACCAGACCGCCCCGGTTTCGCCCACTTCTCCCGTGATTGCGGATGAACGGCTTCGTGCCGTGGTGCAGGCCTGGGCGGCATCCCGGAAGCGGTGCGGGCAACGATTGCCGCGATGGTCGCAAGTATCGGGAGCAAGGCAGGAGCGAACAACCGTCAACAACGGGGGGTAACGGTGGGCGGACGCCTGGCGGGAGATTCGCCCGCGGTAACAAGCTGGCGGTGGGCAACCCCCACGTCCGCAAGGTGGCGCGCCTACGTTCAGCGATGCTCCGGGCCGTTACGCTGGCCGACATGCGGGCCATCATCGTCCGGCTGGTGACAGACGCCAAGGCGGGCAACGTACAGGCCGCCAAGGAGATTCTGGAGCGGACGCTGGGCAAGCCCCAGGAGGCCGATTTGCTGGAGCGGATCGAGACGCTGGAGGCGGTCATTGGGAAGACGGAAGGGCGGACGTTATGAGTTTAGCAACGGGCCCGGAATAACTTCTCAATTCGCTGACCGGGCAGCGCAAACGCTTGCGTCGTCGCGGACCCTCCGCATCGCCAACGCCCCTGTCCTTTCCGATGCCTCGCCTCCTGCAATCAGCGCTCGGAACCGGAAGTTATTCCGCTCCCGTTCCTTACATAGCAGGATAGATCGACTGGAGCGGACTTTGGGGGAGATTGCGAGCGGGACTCCATGCCCGACGTGCGGTGCCGGGGTGCGCCTTCTCTTCGCGGGCGACAAACCTACGGAAGAGCATTGTCCGACTTGCGGCGCTGAGAAGCGGGCGATTCGCGTGCTGTTTGCGAGCGACCCTGACGTACCGGGGGAGGATTCGACATTCGGCGCGCCGGAGTAGATTCCTGTGCCGCGTAACGCGGTATCAGCGGTGGCGACGCCGAACCAGCAGACCTGCCACGCCCACGCTGAGAATCCCAACGGACGCCGGCTCAGGAAGCTGGGCGACACGAAATCCGACGTCGATATCCTGATACGTCGGGATCAGGTTGTATTGGAGGGTGGACCGCAAGTTGACGTAGTTGTAGTAGAACGATCCGGCCCGCAGGCCACGATAGTCAACGTCGATGATCGCCTCGTTCCACTGCCAGACATTCCCGCCTTGGTCGAAAGTGCCATAGGGGCTGGCGGAGTTCTGGAACTGCCCCACCACGGTAGTGTAATAAGGGGGGTCAATAGGGTAAGGGCCGGAACCGCTGTTCGTGTTGGCGTCGTCGCCGGAGGGATCGAGCAAGTTACTCCCAGGTATCCCGTTGCTGCCGGTGGGGTAAAAGTAGTAGCTGCGTGTGGCAGAGGCATAGTACGCCGCCTTGTACCACTCGTTCTCGCTGGGCACCACCCACGTCGAACCCGTGTTGCGGGTAATCGTATTGTCGGCGATGCCAGTGGCCGTCAAGGTGTAGGTACCTGTCTCGGTCGTACCCGCGCCTTCCGCTCCTGTCGGCTGGCCATTCGCCAGCCAGTTGACGAATCGGCAGGCATCCCAGTAACTCACGGAGGTCACCGGGCGATTGACGAAGCCAGCCGCCACAGTGTAGGTGTACGGGTTCGCGAGCGTTCCGCCACCGCTTTGCGTGATCCCGCAGCCGAAGCTGCTGATGCTGTACCCCATGGCCGGGCTGTATAGGGCGTAGGTGTCCACGCCACCCACGGCGTTGAGGAACGCCGTGTACTGGCTGGCCGTCACATCATATTCGCCGATGTTGTAGGCGTAATTCACCGCACCGTAGCCGGTCAGCGGGTCCGGCGCGTTCCCCACATTGCCCACCGGCACCGTCTGGATCCTAATCGTGGCCGATGCCGTGCCTGCCATCGCCAGCAGAGCGCATGATGTCACTGCCAGAATCCAAGTCCGACCGAGAGAGTTGCCTTGCATGAGAGGGACCTGCCTTCCCTCTCTCTCCCTGCCCAAGGCACGCCGGCACCGCCCAGCATGCGCGGCCGCAGGGCCGGACCACGAAACTGTCACGAGGAAATCGCCTCACGGGGAGGCGGCACAAATCCGGGCGGGGGGCTTCCTCACCTGTCACTCGCCGCGACTCTCACTCCCGGGCACACCTGCCGCCTCAAGTCTGGCGCAGGCTCCGCAAAAAGGCAAGGAAATTCCGGCGGGATTGTCGGCGCGGGCGGTGCCGGACAGGTGCTATGTTTGGTCTGTAGAGGTATAGGCTGCGTCGCCGCATTCTGGTGGACATGCCTACAGGTCCATCCAACAAGGCCGTTGCGGCATCCGTCCGACGCCTGCGCCACAAGCGGGGGTGGTCCCAGGAGGAGCTTGGGGCGCGTGCGAACCTGCATCGCACGTACATCGGGGCTATCGAGCGCTGCGAGGAAAATGTAACGCTCCAAACCGTCGATAAGCTGGCGAAGGCGCTGGGAGTGCGGGCGGTGGAATTCTTCCGACGGGCGCGGAAGTAGACGCGTGCGGCGTACTTCCTGTTTGGCATAATGCCGGTATGGGCATCGGGTTCGCTAGCCGATGAACGGTTCGGGCGCGGGTGCGTGTTCCCTCATGGGTTGAAGCTGGGAGTGTCCTGCCTGACTTGCCCGAATTGACTGCAAAACCCATGAGCGTCGATCCGGCGGTTATCGACATGGGCGAGCGACCGGACCATCGAACAAAGCGCCAGCGGGAGGCAAGATGGGACGATGACGAATCGGACGCATGACCTACCCGCCGATGACGCCGGCGACGATGCGGACCTTGGCGATGGGCAGGAACAGGTGGAGGGGTGTGTCCAGCAGTTCGACGAAACCGTATCTCAGGTAGAACCCCTTGGCCTTCTCATGCAGCGCGAAGACATCCACGGCGTACACGCCGACACTCCGTGAGGCGACGGCCGCCTTGCGGAGCGCCTCGACGAGCAACGTTTCGCCCAGGCCCTGCGCTTGGAATCTTCGGTCCACCGCGAGCCTTCCGATGTGGGCGGTGGGAATGGGGTACTTCGGGAGGCGCTGCGCGGCATGGTCGGGAACCGTGTCGAATCTGATGGACCCCGTGGAAATCGTGAAGTAGCCGGCGACCAGCGCCTTGCCCGGCTCCAGCGCAACGAACGTCCTACCCAGCCCCGCGCGGTCATTGTTAAGAGCGTGCTTTTGCAGGAACGAATTGAGAGAAGGTTCGCCGCAATCGAATGCGGCAACGTCCAGTGACGGATCGAGCGGCCCGTCGAGAGCCTCGGGGTCGAGCGACTGGATGGTCCAAGCCATCGGCATTTCCCACGACTCGACTGTCTTCGACCCCGATCGTTCGACCCCGAGGCTCTCGACGGGGGCTCGGACCCGAGGGGAGCTCGCCGAAGTCGGCTTCCGTTACGCGACGCGCTGACGGTGGCGCCGGGCCGCGGCCATCAACGCCGCATTCGGGGTGGGGTCCGCGTCCAATTCGGCCAGGAAGCGGTCGCGGTCGCGGTTGGAAAGCTGGATGTGGGCGTGCCGTTCCTGCTCCGCCAGCACCTTCCGCGCCGCGTCGGTGAGTGCCGCAATGGCGAAATCGGTGAGGGACCGATTCTGCACCAGCGCGGCGCGCTCGATTTCCTCTTTCCGCTCCGGCGGGAGGCGGAATTCCATGCGGGCGCTGCTGTGGGTGGTGGTCATAGCCTTGTCCTCCCGTCGAGAGCCTCTGGGTCGAACGACCGGGAACATCCTACCCCACCATACGGCAGAATGCCACACAAAGTTGACAAATATGCGCCGGAATTGCCGAGAATCATTGGGGTATGCGGGTATGCGCCGTCTGCGCGCATACCGGCCGGGATGAACGGGAGGCGCGAAACCCCGCGAATTCATCGGGCAAAAACGCAAAAACCCGCATCGGCAGCGGGTCTTGTGCGACAGGCCGGAGTGGGATTCGAACCCACGAATCGCGGATTTGCAATCCGCTCCATTAGTCCGCTCTGGCATCCGGCCGAACACTTCCTACCATAGTCAATACCTGCGAAAAAGTAAAAGCATCACGCGCCGTCCCTCGCCTCCTCACCCCCCTCGCTCCGTCACCCCCCTCGCCCCGTCACCCCCCTCGCGATCCTACCCCCGTCGCCCCGTCACGCCCCTCGCGTCATCCCCCCTCCTCACTCCATCGCTCCCCACCGCCCTCGGCCCCCATTCCTGCGGTCCCATTCCGCGCCTTTCTCTGCCGCCGCGCGACCTCCGCACAAACACGGCGCCCGCCGGCCTTCAACTGCCCCGGGGAAGGTTCCCACACTCTCTGCGCCTCCCCCGCCGCGCTGCACGGCCCGTCTCACTTCGCTATGGCCACACTGCCGCGTCGCGTCTGGCACCGGTTCACCTGGGCCATAAGGTCCACGATGCTCGCCTCGCGCAACGTCGTCTCCACGGCCGCGACCGCCTTATCCAGCCGCGCGTGCAGCGGGCAGAGCGCCGTGCGATGCTCGGGGATATTCAGCGGGCACCTGCTGATCCGGCCGATCGGCTCGAGACCCTGAATGATGTCGTAAAGGGAAAGCTGATAGGCCGACTTCGCCAGAACAAACCCGCCGTTGCGCCTGCGCTGCGACTTTACCAGCCCGGACTTGCCCAGACGCTGCATGATCTTCGCCAGATATCCGATCGGCACCTGGGTCGCGCCGGAAATCTGATTCGTCGTCGATGGGCTTTGCTCCCGCACCGCGAGAAAAACGACGACCCGGAGGATGTACTCCACCGTTTGCGAGAACATCAATCACTCTCCTGCTGCCAGAGCATCCCCGCCCGCTCTTCCCACGAACGCCGGCCCATGTTTTCGACACACAACATCTTACGTTACCCATTTTCCATCTAAAAAACTACTCTTTTGTCGTATTTATTTTCCCCAGCAAATACGGGATAAATCGCTTATAGGAGAATAAGGTCTTGATATCTTGTTGATAAATCGGTACTATTTCTCTATCATTTATTTTGGCTCCATCGCGTTTGTGGAGAATCGCCCAGAACGACTCCGGGCAGAACCCTCGACAGCGCCGTCGGCGACCTCCTCGCCGAGCGCCGCCCGCTCGACCGCATCTCCGAACGCCTCGCCATTGACTACTATGGACCTGCCTCGGCATATCCATAGGAAAACAACATCCGCTTCCCCAAGCCCGTCCGCGCCGCGGCCGCGCTGACCGCCCCGGACTGACTTTCTTGTCCCTCTCACCCGGTTACAGGCGGTGCCCCATGCCCATCCAGATCGGCGGCAAAAAAGACCACGATTTCAACGACCCCCTCGGCGTCCTGTGCGACTGCCACGAGCGCATCGAGCACTTCCTCGAAGTCCTCCTCGTCGTCACCGAACTCAACATGGGCCGGCCCCTGAGCCCCTCGCACCAGCATGCCCTGCGGACCGGCCTGGACTATTTCCTCCACGCGGCGCCTAACCACACCCTCGACGAAGAGGAAAGCCTCTTTCCGCGCCTGGACGCCAGCGACGACCCGCGGGCCGTCGCCTGCCGCGAGAAGCTGCCCGGCCTCATCGCTGACCACCGTCACGCCGCCGCCCAGCACCAAGAAGCCCATCGCCTGATCCAAACCTGGCTGAACGCAGCGGCGCTCGATCCCGCCGCCGCGGAACGCCTGCTGGCGCTCCTGACGGACCTGCGCGAAATGTACCGCCGCCATATCCGCGAGGAATCAGGCTGTGTCTTCCGCATCGCCGGCCAATGCCTGCGTCCGCCCGATCTCGACCAAATCGGCACGGAGATGGCCCGCCGCCGGGGCATTCGAGCGCCCTGTCCCCTGAGCCGGCCGCCCGTGCCGCGCCCCTGAACCCCGCCACCCTCCCTCCTCAACGCACCCGCGCCCCGCCGTGCATCACCACGCACCCCGGCAACGCCTGCGCCAGCGCGACCGCCTGCGCCTCGCTGACGCCGGTCGCGGGCAGCCACAGCTCGCGCAGCAGCCCGAGCCGGCTTAGCGCCGTCAGGTCCGTGACACGCGTCCCCTCCAGGTGCAACACCCGCAAATCCGCAAGTCTGCCCAGCGGCGTCAGATCGTGGACCGGCGTGCCATCGAGAAAAAGCGACTGCAAGTTCGCGAGCCCCCCCAGCGGCGCCAAGTCCGTGACCGACGTATCGTCGAGATGCAACACCCGCAGTTCCGTCAGCCCCGCCAGCGGCGCGATGTCCGTGACCGGCGTGGCCTGGAGGTCCAGTTCCTCCAGGCTCGTCAGACCGGCCAGCGGCTTGAGGTCCGTGATGTGAACGCCCCACAGCGACAGCACCTCCAACCGCGTGAGCCCGGCCAGCGGCGCAAGGTTCGTCACCGCCGTCCCGTCCAGCGTGAGCGTCCGCAACTCCGTCAGCCCGGCCAGCGGCCCAAGGCCCTGCACCGCCGTACACCACAGGTCCAGCGTCCGCAACTTCGTGAGCTTCGCCAGCGGGCCAAGGTCCCGCAGCGTCGGCCGGCCCGCCACGTTGCCCACCGCAAGGTCCAGCACCTCCAGGTTCGTCAGCCCGGCCAGCGGCGTAAGGTCCGCCACCGGCGTCCCGTTAAGCGTCAGCGACTGCAACTCGGACAGTCCCGCCACGGGAGCGAGATCCGTGATCGACGTGCCGTCGAGGTTGAGCGTCCGCAGCTTCGTCAGCGCCGCCAGCGGGGCGAAATCCGTGACCGGCGTGTGGCGCAGGTTGAGCGTGCGCAAGGCGGGAAGGCCTGCCAGCGGCCCGAGGTCCCGGACGTGGCTGCCTCCAAGGTCCAGGTCTTCCAGCCCCGTCAGCCCAGCCAGCGGCGCGACGTTACTCACCGGCGTCTTGCCAAGCCCCAGCCGCCGCAGCTTGGTCAGACTCGTCAGGGGAGTGACATCCATAATGCCCGTGTCGCCAAGTTTCAACTGCCGCAGATGCGGCAGCCGTTCCAGCGGCGTAAAGTCCGTCAGATCCGGACGCGATTCCAAGTCCACAAACGTCACCCGGTCCAGGACCCGCGCGGCGAAACCCAGGTGCCCCCGGGGCCAGGAGCCCAGCAGCGGCCCATACCGGACGCGCGCCGGATTGTCCCAATCAACCCTCAGGGCACGCAGCGCCTGTTGCTCCGTGGACCAGCCCCAGTCGAACCAGCCCCAGATACACGTGAGGACGAGCAACGCCACGCCGGCGGCAACGACGCCCGGCATCATCGCGCGGACCCACCGGCGGCTCGGACGTTTGCGATAGCTGCGCGGGTTCCCGGGGTCGAACGGATGCCCGCATTCCGGACAGCGCGGCGTCCTCAGCCCGCGAAGGTTGTAGCCGCACCGTCGGCAATACCGCGCTGGCTCCTGATCCACCCGAAGTTTAGGCCCGGACTCACCCATGACGCCGACCATCATCCCACACGGCCTCCCCCGGAGCCAGCCCGGCGGCATTCCCGCGCCGGGCCGGCGCGGCACAAGGCACGGGTACGGATGAACCAGATCGGGTACGCGCTGCGCCGGCGGATCCGCCAGCGCGTCGAGGAGATCATCGGGCAGAGCAACACCGTCCACCGTCTGGCCCGGACCAGACTGATCGGAGGCTGGAAGATCGCCCCGCAGGCCCGGAGCCTGACGGCGGCGTACCACCTGCTGCGGCTAGTGCAGCTCCTGCCGCGCCATCACCCCGCGCCCTCCCCCTCACGCCGGTCTCACCAACGCCCCGCGAACCGCATCGCCAATGGCCTCCAGATTCGCCGCCGGCACGCGGGCCGGATCGAAAGTGCATCCCGGCGCTATCATCATCGGACGCGCTCCCGCCTGACGCAGCGCCTCGGCCACCTCCGCACGCACCTGCTCCGCCGTGCCCGTCACCAGCGTCCCCAGATTGTCCACCCCGCCCCACAACGCCGGCTTCGCCCACCCCGCCACCTCGCGCATCGACGGCCCCGCCGCCCGATCCGCCCAGTGCAGCACCGCCACCGGATACTCCGCAAACCCCCGGAAGTGTACCGCCTTCCCGCACACATGGAGCACGTTAAAGCGCGCCTCCTGCACCGCCCCCAGAATCGCCTGGTCCGTCGGACGTACCAGCCGCTCATAGACGCCCGGCGTCTCCGGCATATCCACCCAGTCGTCCCGCACCGACAGAAACACCCCGTCCGCCCCCGCCGCCACGCAGCGCCGCGCAAACCGCGCCAGGTTCGCGCCGATCGTCTCGAACGCCCGCGTCACCGCGCCCGGATTCTCCCGGTAGGCCCGCCTGATCCACTGGCTTGCGCCGTCCGCCGCCGCGTCCAGGTTCGGCGGCTTATGCACCGTCGGGGGCTGCACCAACTGCCGCAACACCATCCACGCGTTGAAGATCGTGCTGGGCATGTACACCCGCCGGCCGATCGCCGCACGCAACGCCGCCAGCAACGCCAGTTGCTCGCCAAAACCGCTCTCATCCCCCTGCAACGGCGTCAGCGCCGCCAGGTCCTCCACCCGCGCCATCCGCCCCGCATGCGGATACGGGTTGTCGTTCATCACCTTCAGCACGTCCATGCCATAACGATCGAGCGGCTCCAGATGCGCCCGAACCGCCGCGCTCCCCGCCGCCTGGTCCGGCGGAAAGTGATACCAGAACGAGAACGGCGGCCGGTCCGGCTTCCGCCCCGCCAGCACCGCATCCACCCGTTCGATCGGCGTCATCATTCGGCCCTCCGCAGTTCGTGTGCCACTCTATCGTAGCCGCCGGCGTGCCGCGGTCGCGTGGGCCGCGCTGAAATCCCGGCTCTCACGCGGGCCGGTTCTTCAAATGATCCGCCAGGAACTTCAGCCACGCCTCATCGGGCGCCTCATACGGCCGGCACTTCTCAAACGTGCCCTGCTCCTCGCTGTACAGCAGCGCCCGGTGCGTGCCCAGCCGGTTCGCCAGCGGCGAGTCGATCAGGTTGCTCGAATCCGACGCGCTCATCTGGAAAAGAATGCGATAGTCGAACTGACGCAGCGAACTCCGCTCCAGCGTGCGCTCCACCGTGATCGGCGCGTCCGCCCAGATGATCGTGTGCAGCCCCAGCGCCGGCCCCTCCGAAAGCAGCTCGGCAAACTGCCGGTCGGGCTTCGGCGCATCCGCGTCTCCCCCGCGATTGAAACTGAAATCGTCCTCCTGGTGACGCAATAACCGGTACCGTTGCAGGCCGAACAACAGCAGGTACACCGCCGGCCCGGCGTGCGCGTCGTTTCCCTGCCGCTCTCTCAGAATTCCCGCCAGTTCGTTGATCGCCTCCGGCGTCTGCCGCCACCCGATCACCTTCGTCTCCTGCGGGACGCTCGCCGTCACCCGCTCCAGCAGACCGAAGTAGTGCGAATCCGTCGGACTCCCGTCCATAAGGTAGAAAATCGCCTCCCCCGGCTTCTGCTGCGCCGCGATCGACGCCGCCAGCGATGCGAAAATCGCGACCGCCGATTCCTCCTGTTGCCCTACCATCAGCACGTTGGCCCCGCTCTGCCGCCGGAAAACAATCGCGCTGGGCTCCTTGATCGCGACCGGTTCCCCCACATACGCCGCCACCGCCGACGCCGCCGGCGGGTAACTGGCACGCTCCAGCAGCCCCATCAGCCGCGGGTTCTTCCGGATCGCCGCCGCCGAGTTCCCCTCAAACACAATCGGCACCGGAGCCGTCACCCGCCGGCTCTGCGTCAGCGCTTGCACGTGTTGCAGGTACCCCGTGCGCTGCTCCTCCGGCAGGTAGGCGATCTGGAACGGACTGTTGCCCTCCACCAGCCCCCCCGCGTCGTTGTAGATGGCTTCGCCGGGGCGGCTCAGCAGACGGGCCGCCGAGTTGTTGTCCCCCAGAATCATCTGCGAGTCCGCTTCCGTACACTGCAACGCGATGCGCACCGCGATCTGCCCCAGCGTGCTCCGCGCCAGGCCCGACGTGCCCCCGATCGTCTGCGACCCCAGCACCACATGCACGCCGAAAGCCCGCCCCTGCCGCACCAGCCGGTCCAGCAAACCCGACGCCTCCTGCGCCAGCTTGTCGTCCTCGGCAAAAAACTCCTGGAATTCGTCGATCAGCAGCAACGTCCGCGGCAGCTTCTGCCCCGTCCGATCGCGATATGCGATGATCTCCTGCACGCCCACTTCGCGGAACAGCGTGCCCCGGCGCGTCAGCTCCGCGTCCACCCGCTGCAGCACGCTCAAACCGAATTCCCGGTCGCTTTCCACCGCGATCGCCCGCGCGTGCGGCAGCTGGCTGCTCGCGTACGCCTTGAACTCGACGCCCTTCTTGAAGTCCACCAGGTAGAACTCCACCTCGTCGGGCCCATACCACATCGCCAGATTCGTCACGATCGTGTGCATCAAATTGCTCTTGCCCGACCCCGTCTTGCCCGCCACCAGCCCGTGCTGCGCCACCCCCACCCCCAGCCGCAGCGATTGCAGCCGCGTCGCCCCGGACTTCCCGATGGGCACGCGCAGCTCGCTCTTGGAACTCAGCGACCAGAACTCATCGTCCTTCGGCGCGATGCTCTCGAAAGGCACCTCCACCCGCTTGGCTTCCTTCGCCGCCCGCCCCACCAGGTCCATCAGCCGCGTCAGCACCTGCTCCTCCGGCGGCGGGTCCACGTGCAGCGGAAAACGCTGAAACACCGCGTCGTCCCACGTGAACGCCCCGTCCTTGTAGATCAGATGCACGCTCCGCGCGACGATCTCCTCCATGCGCGAGCCCGGCGGCAGCGCCTGCCGCGTATCCCGCAGGATGATCGTATACACCCCGCACCGCGGACCCGTTGTCGCGATGCTCGACAGCCGCCGCAGCGACTCCTGCTCGAACCCCGTCGGGAAATCGGCGATCACCAGGAAGCGGATCGGCTCCGCCAACTCGCCCGCCTGCGCGTTGTACTCGTCGATCGTCGCGTACTCGTTCCGCAGGTATTTCTGGATCACCGTCTCCATGTGCTCCGTCAGATCGGCCAGCCGCTGCTCCATGTGCTCCCGTTCCGTCCAGATCCGCGACCCCACCAGCGACTCGTCGTGGTCCGCCAGGTGCATGAAACCGGCGAAACTCTGCCCCAGCCCCACCGGGTCAAAAAGCGTGAACTTCACGCGGCCCGCGGGCATCTGCGTCAGCAGCCGCGCCATCACCATCTGCGCCACGTCGATGCCCGCCAACCGCCCCGTGTGGTCCGCCTCCACCAGCAACGACGCGTGCGCCGGCAACACCAGCATCGCCGGCACGCTGAACCGCTCCGGCAGTTTCAGCCGCGCCGGCACCTGCTCCGTGAGCTGCGCCAGATCCACCTTCATCTCGCCGAAACGCACCTGCCCCGAAAACTCCGCCGGCGACGTCCACTCCTCCCACGCCGGACTGTCCCAATCCACCAGCCGCGGATCGATCCCGCTGCCCGCCGACAGCAGGTCGGTCACCGCGCGCAGTCCGTCGCTCCACCGCGCCCCCAGCGCCCGGCATTCGCGGTCGTACTCCCCCTCCATGGCCTGCAACGCCGCGTCGTGCCGCGTCTGCGCATCCTGCTGCGTCCCCGTCGCCTCCTCCTCGATCTGCCGCGCCGTCTCGTCACGATGCCGTTCCAGTTCCTCCACCCCCTGCTGCCTCTCCTGCTCGATCGCCGCGAGCTGCCCCTTGTAACGCTCCGTTCCCTCCGCCACCGCGGCGCGATACTGCTCCGCCGCCTGCCCCTGCGCGGCCTTCGCCTTCTCCCGCAGCGTGCTCACCTCGGCCGTGGTCTTCTGCCGCGCCTCGCTGACGTAGCGCTTGCGCGCCGCCGTCTCGGCCTCCGCCTCCGCGTCCGCCGCCTGCCGGGCGATCCCGATCGACTGCATCAGTTGTACGTAGATCCCCTTCGCCTTCGCCCTCAACCGGGCCTCTTCCCGACTCCGGTAAAACGCAAAAATCGCGCCGCCCACCACCAGCGCCGCCAGCCCGCCCCCCCCCGCCGTCAGCACCTTCCGCGTGGCGTCCTGCGGCACCAGCCAACCGATCCCCGCACACAGGATCGCCATCGCCACGATCATGCCGATCGGGATCATCCCCGCCATCACGCGCGGCTCCGCGAGCGCCACCATCTCTTGCAGCAGCGCCGTGGCCCGCTGCCGCTGCTCCGTCAGCACCGCCCGCGGCTTCGCCGCCAGCCGCGCCTTTACCGCGTCGTCCGCCGTCGCCTCGACCGCAAACGGCGCCAGCCGGTAAGGCGCCATCGCGCCCTGGACCGACTCCTCCAGCGCCGCCAAATCCCCCAGCCGCCCCTCATGCTCCTGCTTCGTCCGGCGCTCGTCCGTGTCCGCCTGCATCTCGATGGCCACCAGCGCGCTTTCCGCCTGCCAGCACGCCTTCTCCAGATTCTTCTTCAGCGCCGCGTCCCCCTCCTCCTTCTCCCGCCCCAGCCGTCGCTGGCCCGCCTGGTAGGCCGCCGCCACCGCCTTTCGCCGCGCCTCGTACCGCCCCTGGATCGACTCCGCGCCGCGCCGTGCTGCTGGCCAGTTCGCCCACCCGCCGCTGCTGCTGCTGCTGCGCCGCCCGCACCGTCTTCGTGTACCCCGTCTCTTCCCCCTCCCGCGCCTCCGTATGCTGCTGTTCGATGCGCTGCTCCTCCGCCGTGCATTCGATCGACAGCCGCACGATCTGATCGAGGCTCTGCCGCTGCACGTCGCGCGAGGCCGCCGCCGCGTCGGCCAAACTTCCCTGGGCTAGCTGGGTTGTGGACATATTACTCGCAGTCGCTTTCGATCTTCTGCAAAACCTGGTTCATGCGGTCCAGCGCCCCCAGGGCGCTCCGCACGTCCTGCTCGATCTGGAACAGGTACACCTTCTCAAACTCCTGGCTCTGGGCATCCGACCAGAAGCCCGTGACGTCCCGCCACCGCGCAAGGAGATCCTTCGTCGCCTTCGCTAACGCGCCTTTACTTTCCATCAGCGACATCGCGCCCCTCCTTTCGCGGACCCGCCTCACTCCCGCTCCCCGGCGCCGCCCCGGCCCGGCCGTCGGTCGTCGTCCCCGGCGCCGCCTCGCCCACCTTCACCGGCGGTTCCGCCGCCGCCTCGCCCCCGCGCACCACCGCTTCCCCCTCCAGCGCCGGAGCCGCCGCCTCCGCCGCAGCCCCCGCCGGAACTTCGATCTGCACGTACTCCTCCAGCCGCGCCGCCAGCCGGTCCAGCAGCGCCACCGCCTGCGGAATCTCCCCGTTCACCGACGCGCTCAGACGCGCCACCCCGCTCCGGTATATTTCCGCTTCCTTCTCCAGCCGCGGAATCCACCGCCGCACCGCCTCGATCTTGTGCTCCGCCTGCTCCACCGCCGCCAGGCACCGCGCCAACGCCTTTTCTTCCTCCACTGCCCCGGGTGTGCGCCCCGACGCGTCCTTGTACAGCTTCTTCTGACGCACCGCGTCGCGCGCCGCCGTCACCGCCTCCGTCCGCTTGCGTAGCTGGCTCTGCCAGAAACTCGTCTGCTCGTTCTCCAGCCACGAATGCGTCCGCCCGATCTCGCTGTCCGCCCCGGAAATCGCCTGCTCCACCGCCTGCGCAAACTTGAGCATCGCCGCCCGAAACAGCCGGAACACCTCCAGATCCTCAACCTTTACCTGCTCGGCCATTTCTTACTCCAGCCTCCTCGCACGCCGCCGGCCCCACCCAGGCTACCGCTGTCTCAGGTACAGTTCGATCGCCGCCGCTTTCTTGTTCAGAAACGTCGCATGTTCCCCCGCCGCCTCCACAAACACCGCCAACGCCTTGGACGTGTGCGCAAAAGCCTCCGCAAACTTCTTCTGCTCCTGGTCCCGCCACGAACCCTCCAGACTGTTCATCCGGCCATGCATCTGGCCCATGAGCGATTCGATCTCCCCCGTGAATCGCTTCAGATCCATCGCGAAACGCCGCAGTTCCGCAGGGTCCACATTCGCCTTCGACATACGCATCTCCCGATTGGCTCAATTTGTGTTATATCCAATGCTGCCGAGTCGCACAAATCACCCCCCGCCCACCGGAAACCCGCCCCACCCTCGCGCCCCCATGACACCCCCGCCCCAGGCCGTGCCCCCCGGAATCGCACGCCGCTCCCTGGCCCCCACCTAACCTCCCCGTTCCCCTGGCCGCCGCCCCCCCGCACTCTTGCCGCCCGCCCCACCACCCTCCACCCGGAACAGATGCCCCCCGCACCGGCAGTCCGACGCCCCGAACCCCGCCGCCGCCCGCGGATACCGCTTCGCCAGCATCCCCGCCAGCTGGCATTCTCTGCTCTTGGGAGCGTCGATCATCAGCGCCCCCAGGAAATCCGCTCGCACCGACACGTAGTCGATGTGCCAGCGCCGCGTCTTGTGCCGCCGGGCGTGCCGGCCCAGCCGTGCTTGCAGGTTGCGCTGCGCACTCCCCACGTACACGTAGACCCCCGCGGCGAATCTCCAGCAACCAAGACGCCCGATCTCAATAGTCTGCGTCCGGGGCAGCCGGAAAAAAGCAAGATAGACGCCGCGGTTCATGCCGCCATGTTATCCTCTCCCCCCTCCGCACGCAGTTCCTTCGCCGGTCGTCGATCGCCACCGCCGTCTCCCCCCCTCGCCCCGGGCGTGGCAAAAAATCCGGGAGGGGTGGCATGCTGAACGGGGCAGGTGGGGGGGGGCCCCGTTCGGCATGTTTCGGGTCACGTTTCTCGCGCCTCCCGGAAATCTTGCCACGCCCCTCGCCCCGACCCCGCAAGCGTCGCTGTTTGTGCTGCGCCGTTTCGCCGGTAAACTGCTGGCATGTTGATCCTGACCCGCCGCAGGGATGAGGTGTTCCGCATCGGCGACAACATCGCCGTCACCGTGCTGGACCTCCATTATGAAGTCGCCATGCTCCAAGTGGACTACCCCGCCGGTCTGCGCCTCCAAGGAGCCGCGTTCGAGATCCGCCGGGGCGACGACGTGGGGCCGCCCGGTGCCGCGCCCCCAGCCACGCCGTCGCGCCTGCGCGCCACCGTCGTCCTGCGCCTGGAAGACACCCTCGCCATTGGCGACCGCATTTCCGTCAAAGCCGTCGGCTTCCCCAAGGAGCATGCCGTGCAACTGGGCATTCAGGCGCCACGCGAGCTTTCCATTACACGCGACGACTATACGCGCGGGAAACCCCCTCCCGCCTGACACCGATCCCGCCCACCGCCTGACGCCCTTGCCGCCGCGGCGGGTTCGATACGGGAGAGCCGCAGGCCGACAGGCTAAGATTCGTCGGATCGCCACCGGCGGCAGTCGCTCGAGCCCTCCCGGCCCGTTTGAGCCCCGCCGACTTTTGGAGCCAAAACGATGACCCCTCCTGAAACCCCCACCACTGGCCTCGCTACCTCTCCTCCCGCCGCGAAACTCCCCCAACGGGACTACGGCAAGCAACACATCAAACTCTCCATCGTCGGCTTCGGCGGCATCGTCGTCAGAAACGCCGACCAGGACCACGCCAACCGCACCGTCGCCCAGGCCGTCGCGCGCGGCGTCAACTATTTTGACGTGGCCCCCTCCTACGGCGACGCCGAGGAACGCCTCGGACCCGCCCTCCAGCCCTATCGCAAGGACTGCTTCCTGGCCTGCAAAACCGGCCAGCGCGAAGCCGCCACGGCCCGCGCCGAACTCATCCGGTCGCTCAAGCACCTGCGCACCGACTACTTCGACCTCTACCAACTGCACTCCCTCACCGACGTCCCAAAGGACGTCGATGTGGCTTTCGCCAAAGGCGGCGTCATGGAAGTCCTCACCGCCGCCCAAAAAGCCGGCCAGGTGCGGCACCTTGGTTTCTCCGCCCATTCCGTTGACGCGGCGCTGGCCGCCCTCGATCGTTACGACTTCGACTCCATCCTGCTGCCGCTCAACTTCGCCGCGTTCTACCAGGGCCGCTTCGGGCCGGCCGTCCTGGCCCAAGCCCGCCAAAAGGGCGTCTCCGTCCTCGCGCTCAAGGCCCTGGCCCGCCAGCAATGGCCCGCCGACGCCCCGGAACGCCGCCACTACGCCAAGTGCTGGTATCAGCCCCTCACCGACCCCAAAGAACAGGAGCTGGCCCTGCGCTTCACGCTCAGCCTGCCCATCACCGCCGCCTTGCCCCCCGGCGAGGAAACCCTCTTCTGGCGCGCCGTGGACATCGCCACCAACTTCCACCCCCTCACCGACGAGGAAACGCGCCAACTCCAAGCCCTGGCAACCCAACTCGACCCCATCTTCCAGGCCTAAGGAGTCCCGCCCCCAGCCCCCCCCGTCCCGCCCTCCCCGTTCGTAGTTCAATCTTCAGATTGCCACTGCCCCGCGCCCGCTTCCACAATCCGACAATCCCACAATCCTCCACCGGCCCAACGGGCCAACACTTTTGGTAGCCGACGCCGTAAGGCCGCGGACTGCCGATCGGAGCCGCGGACGCGGCGGCTTTCAGTAGCCACGCGGCGGAAGCCCGTGGTTAACCGCCTCCACAAGAACCCGTGAGGCACGACGTGCCGACTCTCGGCCACCCCCCACCCCTAAGTCTGCCCATCCCAAGCCAGCCTGTAGGGCTGCAAGATAGTAGCCGGGGGCACAGCCGCAAGCGCCGCCCCCGGTCCACCACCGCCCCCCTAAACGAGCCTGCAAGGCTCAAAGACGATAGCCGGGGGCAAAGCCGCAGCGCCGCCCCCGGTCCACCACCACCCCCCTAAACGAGCCTGCAAGGCTCACAGATGATAGCCGGGGGCAGAGCCGCATGCCGCCCCCGGGTCACCGCCACCCCCAACGCCCGTGCAGCCTGTCAGGCTGCCACCGCCATCAGCCCCACCCAAACCATTTGCACTCCCCCCACCACACGACGACAATGCGTCTATATGTCATCAATCGATGCCCCTCCCTCCGGAGCCGCGGACGCGGCGGCTTTCAGTAGCCACGCGGCGGAAGCCCGTGGTAAGACACCCCCACAAAAACCCGCAAGGCACGAAGTGCCGCCTCTCCACCAACCCACCCACCCCAAAATCCGGCCACCGCCCTCCCCGCCACCCGCCCCACAACCCCCAAACCACCACCACCCCCGCGCGCCCCATCGCCCCCTCCCGCCCCCCATCGCCCCCCTTCACGTTTAGCGCCGTCGCAACGCGACGCCCCCCCAGTGAGCCTGCAAGGCTCAAAGATGATAGCCGGGGGCAAAGCGACGACGGAGCGCCGCCCCCGGGTCACCGCCACCCCCAACGCCCGTGCAGCCTGTAAGGCTGCCACCGCCATCAATCCCACCCAAACCATTTGCACTTCCCCAACCACACGACGATAATGCGTCTACATGTCACGAAACGAGGACAGCATCTGCACCCTCGTGGGAAACATGCTGGCGGAACACGCCGTGACGAGCCTAGGAGATTATCATGCCTACCGATCCGCAGAAACCGCATACGAAATCGGATTTCCAAGCCGCCGAAGAGATCACAGCTATTCTCGAAGGTCGGGAGAAGAATGAAATCGTGCGGATACTTCGCTGGGTCTCGGACAAGCTCGGTCTCGCCCCTGCTCCGCCGGTTGGGACGGGCACCCCGGGTCAGGTGTTAACAACGCCGTCGTCTCAATCGACCCACGCCGAACACTCCGGACACTCGCAATCCATGGCGGGAGCACCGACGGACATCAAGGCATTCGTCGCGAAGAAGAGTCCGAAGAGCGATATGCAATTTGCATGCGTCGTCGCATACTACCACCGTTTTGCTTCGCCCGAAGCACAACGGAAGGAGGCGATTACCGCCAGCGACCTTGAACAAGCAACCCGACTCGCCGACTGGTCGCGATTTAAGAAACCCTATGTCCCTCTTAACAATGCAACCCAAAGTGGCTACCTCGATCGCGCCGGCGGAGGAGCATTCAAACTTAACGCTGTGGGCGAGAACCTCGTCGCAATGACTCTTCCTGGCCAGGCTAGCAGCGGAAACGGGCCACGCCCAGCAAAGAAGAAACTAAAGACACCTTCAGGGAAGCGCCGTATCACCACGAAAGCGTCGTGAGCCATGCCCGACGCGATATTAGAGCTCGATGCCGCCATCGCTGAAGTGACAAAGGCGTATAGCTTTGTAAAGCGAAAGCACTCGAAGCAGGTGACCGCGGCCGATGAGGTAGACAGGCTGAAGTCCACCGTTTTTGCGTGGTTTCAGAGCCATCGCCAATCAATTCATGCGCACCCAGCGAATCCAGATCTTGCAAACGTGGATTCTGCCTATCGAACGGTGATGGACGCCACCGGCCGACGTTCGGCCCGCGCGACATACACCGCTGCGTTAAGGATGGTGCGTCAATCGCTCATCGACGCGCGTAATGTAATCGCCACCGCACCCATCGCAACGAACCAGGCGACGAGCGTGACCGCGGTTTCGATGCCCCCCCAAACTTCGCGGCACTAGCCGGCGACCCCCAGATGCAGGCGATCCTGCACCGACGCTGGGACGAGGTTCAACGATGCATCCGTGTGAACGCGCATCTTGCAGCAACGGTCATGATGGGCGGGCTGCTGGAATCGTTGCTCCTTGCACGAATCAATGCAAGCCCGATTCAGTCGGCGGTCTATACGGCTAAGCAGGCACCACGTGATAAGGCCAATAAGACGGTGCCGCTTAACGAGTGGAAACTGGCGCAGATGATCGAAGTTGCGCATGAGCTCCGGTGGATCACGAAATCTGCGAAAGACGTAGGACATGTGCTGCGGGATTTCCGCAACTACATCCATCCACACAAGGAATTCGCTGCCGCCGTCGTAATCTCCGCGGGGACGCCACGATGTTCTGGGAAGTGGCGAAGGCGATCAGCACCCAAGTGCTCGCGTCGTGCGGCAAATTACCCTGAGCTACACAGGCCTTGCTCCTACCCCATGCCCATCCCGGACGTCCACCCCCGAATCTCCCCTTCCCCACCTCCCATATTTTTCGCATTTCGCATTTTTGCCCAATCCAGACATCCACCCCCACCACTCCCCCATTCCAACCATCCGCCACCCCGCCCGCACTGCCCATTTATTAGGCAATCCCCCGCCCGCCGACCACGCTGCTCCCCAAAACCAAATCCCACCCCAATCCCGCAGCTCTTTTACCCAAATAAGCCCGCACCATCGCAAAACAACCCCAAAATTAGCTTGAAAATCGCAAGATAATCACCAAATTAGCACAGAATTGCACATTTAATTCTAACTCACGCTCCCACCACCACTTACAACCGATACGCCGGACCCCACCCCTCCGCGCCACACCACGTAACATTTACAAATTATCATTTACCAATTACTAAATACGCACCGCCTCCCCGCCCCATCCACTCTGCGAAATCCGCGTAATCTGCGGACCGCCTCTCTCTTCTTCGTGCTCTTCGGGGGGGGGCTTTGTATTACTATCCCGCATTCTCTTGCTTTCTTGACAAGATTTTCCGTCCTCCACCTTTCGTCTTTCGTCTTTTGTCTTTCGTCTTTTGGTTGCGGCTCCGCCGCGCCGTGGGCTTCGTGTTGCTCATCTCGCCGGCGCCGCCGGCGGCACCGGCGGCACTCCCGCGCCGCCTCCCCCCGCCCCCGGCTCCGCCCGCCCCGCCTCCTCCGCCTCCAACCCCAGCTCCTTGAACTTCTTGTTCAGCGTGTTCCGATTGATCCCCAGAAAATCCGCCGCCCTGATCTTCACCCCGTTGCACCGCCCCAGCGCCTTCTCGATCAACGCCTTCTCCACCTGCCGGATCACCAACTCATAAATCTGCCCCTCCCGCATTTCAAACTCCCCGATCGCCTGCTCCGCCAGACGCTTCGTCAACGCATCGATCCCCTCCGACGCCATATTCGCCCGCCCCTGCTGCGCAAAGCCCTCAACGCCGTCGGCAGCAAATCCTCCGTCAGCGTGTCCCCCCGGCTCAAAACCACCGCCCGCTCCATCGCGTTCTCCAACTCGCGCACGTTCCCCGGCCACGGGTACCGCACCAGCACGTTCAGCATCTCCTTCGATATCTTCCGCAGCGCCTTCCCGTTCTCCACGTTGAAACGGTCGCAGAAAAAATCGATCAGCCGCGGAATGTCCTCGCGCCGGTTCCGCAACGGCGGCAGGTAAATCGTCACCACGTTCAGCCGGTAATACAAATCCTCCCGGAACCGCCCCTTCGCCACCTCCTCCTGCAACTCCAGGTTGGTCGCTGCAATGATCCGCACGTCCACCTTCATCGTCCGGTTGTCGCCGACCCGCTCGAACTCCCGCTCCTGCAACACGCGCAGCAGCTTCACCTGCAGCGCCGTGTCGATCGTCCCGATCTCATCGAGAAACAGCGTCCCCCCGTCCGCCGCCTCGAACCGCCCCACCTTGTCCCGAATGGCCCCCGTAAACGACCCCCTCACGTGCCCGAACAGCTCGCTCTCCAGCAGCGTCCCCGAAAGCGCCCCGCAGTTCACCCGGATAAACGGCTTCTCCGCCCGGTTCGAATTGAAATGTATAGCCTTGGCGATCAGTTCCTTGCCCGTCCCCGTCTCGCCCAGCAGCAGGCATGTCGCCCGCGAATTCGCCACCTGCGCGATCGTGTCGAACACGTCCAGCATCGCCGGCGCCGACCCGATGATGTTGTCGAACTTGTACTTCCCGCGCAGCGTCGTCGAGAGCTGCCGCCGCTCCTCCTGCCACTGGTCCCGCTCCTCCGCCACGATCGCGCTGATCTTGATCGCCTGTGCAATGAACGCCGCCACGATCTCCAGCACCCGCTGGTCCGACCGCAGCGTGTCGTCGTCGACAAACCGCTTGTCCACCGACAGCGCCCCGACCACCCGGTTCTCGATCTTGATCGGCACGCAGATGAAGCTCGTCACCACCCCCGGCGCGATCGGCCGCGATCGCGTCCGGTTCAGAAACCGCTCGTCGCGCGAAATGTCCGGCACCGTCGCCGACATCCCCGTCGCCGCCACCGTCCCCGTGATCCCCTCCCCCAGCTCGTACGTCCCCCGCTGAATCTCCTCCGGCGTCATCCCCAGCGCCGTCTCCGTCCTCAGCTTCCCCGACGACTCGTCCAGCAATACCATCGATCCCCGCTCCATCCCCAGCCGCTCCGCCAGCACCCGCATCGTCTGGTCGAACACCTTCTGCAAGTCCAGGGTCGATCCCAGCACGCGGCTGATCTCGGTCAGCAGAGTCAACTCTAATTCAGCGCGTTCCATTTGTCTTCGCCTGTGCACAGCATCCCTGTCGTCAACAACTCTCCGCGCCACGTCCGCCGAGATCCCCGCCGGCGCCGGAAGCTGCCCCGAAACCTCACTGCAAAGTCCATGCGCAGTTCCCTCGCTCCGCCTATTTTCTGCCGCATCATGCGCACTCATGCCCATACCTCGCTTCGTCCCCTCACGCAAACAAAGCATTCACAACCATTTGCCATCATACCCCTTTTTCTCGCCCCGCGCCCATTACCCCCCTCCACCCCTCCCGTCACGCCAACGTTCCGATCAACCCCAGGCGCCGCCTGCCTTAGTAATAGGCAGACATAGCCATAGATAGTCAAAAATAGACCACCAGCCGACACCCCCGCATTCCTTTCGCGCAGACGGTGCATGCTGGGCGATGGACGACAAAAACGATCAAAAGGTCGGGCATTTTTGCCGTTTTTCCCCATTTTTCGAGCCAAAGCTGCCAAGAGGCGACGAAAACGTGGTGCCTTCTTCCGTCGGGAAACGCCAAAATGGAAGACGTTTGGATAAACTGGCGGCAAAAACACACGCGGGGTCCGTGGGACCCCGTGTGTGGAAGCGGAATTGGAGATCGATCAAGGCGCGGCCGCCCCATCGCGACGTAACCAACGTCCACGCCTGTACTTACGCATATATCAGCGAGTCAGAAGTCAGCCCGTTCCGCCCGCTGTTGATTCCCTTCAATCTACCTCTAGTCCCGGGTCGGGCAAGCCGGAACTCCGCGAACATTTTCGCAACAAAACCACACTTTTGCCCCCCAAGTCCCCGATTATTGGCCCAAAATGCAAATTTCCCCGCAAAAAGCTAGTCCAGGTAATCTGCGCCGCCCGTAACGCCCAGCACCCGTCCCGAAAATCTGCTAGAATCCTCTTTATGGTCAAGAAAACCAACAAAACAGCCACTTCCACCAACTTCCAGGTCGAATTGACCAAGGAATTCCACTTCGAAGCCGCCCACAGCCTCCCGCACGTCCCGCCCGACCACAAATGCGCCCGCCTCCACGGCCACAGCTTTCGCGTCGAAGTTACCGTCAAAGGCCCGGTGGATCCTCATACCGGATGGGTCATGGACTTTGCCGATCTGAAAGCCGTCTTCGAACCGCTGGAGGACCAGTTGGACCATCGTTTCCTCAATGACGTGCCCGGCTTGGAGAACTCGACGAGCGAAAACATCGCGCGCTGGATTTGGGTACGCTTGCAGCCAAAGCTGCCCCTGCTCTGGTCGATCACGGTCCATGAGACCTGCACGGCCAAGTGCGTGTACCGCGGCGAGTAATGGCGGCAAAGGATACGGGGAGTTCAGGAATCCGAGCGCTGACGGGGGGGCGCGGGCGATTCTGGTCGAGATAATCCTGAAGAATACGCGCCGCGGCGATGGCGTCCACACGCTGGCGCTTCTGGTTGCGCGTAAAGTGCCCGGCAAGTTTCGACTCGGAATCGTGCGAGGACAGGTACTCCGTAAAGCGCGTGATCGGAACCGCCTCCGGCCCTTCCTGCGGGATGTGTTGTTGCAGCGTCACGATGAACCGCTCGGTAATCTTCGATTGATTGGAAATGCCGCCGTCGGCGTGCAGGGGCAGGCCGATGACGATGTGCGTGATGTGTTCGCGGCGCACCAGGTCGGCGATGGCTTGGGCAAGCTGCGGGTCGGGCAGGTTCTCGAACATTTCAAAGGGGAGGGCCATCGCGGAGCCGGCCGGCGCCCATCCGCCGCTTCGGCAATGGCCAAGCCGGTGCGTTTCGTCCCGTAGTCGATTCCGAGAACTCTCATTGAATGCATTCTAACCGCCGCGCGGTCAGCCGGTGACATCCTTGAAGAGCTTGTCCGCGGCCATGCGGGCAAAATCGAGGGCGTCGGGGATGGCGGCCTTGTTGCGGTCCCAAAGCTCCCGCAGTTGGTCGTCGAGAGTGGCGGGCAGTTCAAGATTGGCGCGCATGATGGCCCGCCAGTCGCCCGCGGATGCCGGATCGCCCGCCGCTTCGGCGCCCCAGGTTTTGATGATGACCTCGGCCATGAGGGCGGACTTCTCCCGCGGCAGTGCGCCGATGGCGTCGAGAATGTAGTTCTCGACGAGGACGAGAATGGGCCGGTCCTTGTAGCGGGCGGGGATTTCAGACATGACGCCTCCAGAGCTTGAAGAGAACGGGAAGGATTGAGAAACGGCGAACGACGGACGAGGTTGCTCCGACGAGAACCACACGCCCGTCTGCAAGCGGGAACTGCGGCCGCGGGGCTCATACCCAGGATGGCCCATGGTGCTTCGCAACTTCGGCGACGAGTTGCTTGATTCGCTCGGTATCCTTGGCCGGGCAGACCAGCGTGGCGCGGGCGGTATGAATGATGATCAGATCGTGGCAGTTGATCGTCGCGATGAGGTGGTCCGCCCCCGCGCCGGTCGCCGGCGCCTCGGAGACGGCCAAGATGTTGCTGGAATCCACGTGCTGCGTCGCGACGCCGCTGGCACGGTTGCCGCGGGAATCGGCCGGAAGCGTTTCGGCAAAGGATGTCCACGAACCGATATCGAGCCATTGCACGGGCATGGCGACGGTGGCCACGTGCGGCGCCTTTTCCATGACGGCAAAGTCGATGGAAATCTTCGGCAGCATCGGGTAGATGCGACGGAGGGTCTCGTCCTGCCTGTTGGTGCCCCAGGCCGCGGCGATTGCCATGACGCCCTGATAGCTGGCCGGGAGGTGTTGTTTGAGCTGCTCGAGAATGGTCCCGGTCTTCCACACGAACATGCCGGAGTTCCAGGCGTAGCTGCCGGCGGCGAGGTATTTCTCCGCCGTCGCGACGTCGGGCTTTTCCTTGAAGGCGAGGACCTTGTGGACCGCGGGAAGATCGGGCAGGGCGTCTCCGCGCTGCACGTAGCCGTAGCCGGTAGCGGGAAACGTCGGCATGATGCCGAAAGTAACCAGGAGTTCGGGGTGTTTGTCGACCGCGGCAAAGGCGGTCTCCAGGGCGCTCTGGAAAGCCGCGACAGGCTGAATCAGGTGGTCGGCGGTGAGCACGGCCATGGAGGAGGCCGGGTCCTGACGATGCAGTACCGCGGCGGCGAAACCGACGGCGTTGGCCGTATCGCGGCCCACCGGCTCGCCGAGGACCTGGGCCGAGGGCAGTGCGGGAATGTCCTGAGGACGGCTTCGGCATAGGCAGCGCCGGTACAAACGTAGAGCCCGTCGGGCGCACAAGCGGGGCGACGCGTTCGACGGCGATTGCCAGGAGCGATTTGCCGCCAATGAAGGGCAGAAGTTGCTTGGGCCTGCCGGTCCGGGACATGGGCCAGAAGCGCGTGCCGGCGCCGCCGGCGATGATGACTGCGTAACGCATGGGAACTCCGTCAGGGAGGCCATCGCGCCGCGATCCGGCCGGCGTGGTGAAATCGTCAGGGCGCCACATCGTTAGCTTGATAGCCGTGTCGCTTGGGCGCGTGCGAAGATCCGGATGCGCGGCACACACCCATTCCTGCTGCGAGCAGTTATAATTGATTTGTCGTGTCTGGAAAACTCATCTTTCGGGGAAGCTCATGGCGATGGATCGGCGGATGATGGCGGGAGCGGTGGCGGCAGCCGGCCTCGGAATACTGGCGGCAGCGGCCTATGGTCAGATGTTCCCCGGCGACGAGCGGGCCGCGCCGGCCAGCCAACCCGCGACGCAAAGCAGCGCCGCGGCCAAGCCGATCAAGATCGTCGTGCCGACGGTGGACAAGGCGGCGCACGAAATCAGCCTGCCCGCGGCTTTCTGGAACGAGAAGATGGCCGACTGGGTCGAGACCGCCGTGTGCGGCCGGCCCAGCGATTTCCTCCACGAAACCATCATCTGCACCACGACGACCAAGACAATCATGGTGACGAAACTGCGCGAGGCGGGTTGCGTGGATGCGGACCAGTGGGTGGCGAACGTGGCGGATTTCCCGCGTATCCGCGGGGACAAGATCATGATCCTGCTCGAGGTGACGCGGACCGATCCGGGCGGAGGCGGCAAAGTGGAGACCTATCCCCTGGACGAACTGCTGGTTAACCAAGGCTGGGGGGTCAGCATCGGGCCGTTCGGCTGGATGTTCAAGGGAGAGCCGGGCGAGGGACCGGCGGATGCGCCGACGACACAGCAGGCCCGGGAGGATGCGACGCGTCCGGCGCAGGACCTCATCTACCGGGACGATCCGCAGGTGGCCCTGCGCATTCAGGGCATCCGGAACGTCTCGGATTCGTACATCGATCATCCGCTGTGCTACGACGACTGGGTCTACCCGGCGTTGCGCTACCACCGGAACTATGCGTTGCTTCCCGCGGCGGTCTACGACAGCAACGGCGACGTGCCCGTGAAGCTCATCATGCGGAAGGTGACCGAAGCGGAGTTCCTGCAGGCGATGGCGAAATATTGGCACGATCCGGAATTCGCCAAGTACATCCTCAAGCAACTGCCGACGGCCCAGGAGATCGACCGCGCCAAGGCGGAGCTGTGGAACACGCTCGCGGCCCAGCGCGCCGCGGCGACGGGCGCGGCGACGCAACCCGCGGGCGGAGCCGATATCCATGGCGCGGACGAATCCGGCAAAGTGGCGCTGCTCTCGGCGGCGATCGAGCGCGGCTACACGGCGCCGATGCATACCAGGCGTCGCGGATATGATGAACGAATGCAAGGGATTTTAAACGGGGAAGGTTCTTATGGACTTCCCGTTCATCCCATATCGGTTTCGTAACAGGCCGCGATCTCACCAAAATAGAGGGTGTGGTAGTCCTTTGCCGGATAGAGGTCTTCAAGGGCCGCATCGAGATAAGCGGGGTCCATGGGCGCTTTGAAACAGATCCGGCATTCGAGGTGGATGCCCGGCACCTTGAGAACAGGGGAGACCGTCTGCTGCGCCGCCACAGGAATCAGATTACAGGCCTTGAACTTGTCCAGATCCCGTCCGGATTTGGAGCCGCAGAACATGAGGGCGTCTTTCATGTCCCCCGTCGGCACGGTGACAGTGAAATCCGACAGCCTTTTCCATGATGGAGAAGGTATGACGGGAGTCGCGCACGGCCACCATGAAGACGCTCCGCTGCCAGATGAACCCGATCAGGCCCCAGCCGATGGTCATGGTGTTCATGGCGTCTCCGGCCTTGACGGTCAGGAAGGCGCCTTTTTTAATCCGGGTTGTCAGGGTTTCGGAAATGGCAAGGGGATCGCATTTTTTCATAATGAACTCCTTTTATGGACGATGATAACGGCTACATTATTATCAGTCTCTATACAATCACTTCCTTGCTTTGTTTTGAAATAAATCTTTCCCATTTTTATTCCCTTTTCGGGTCCGTTTTCAGTAGGATTCTTTCATATGAGTCAACCAGTATCATGTACGTTTTCGTAACTAAAGATCATTTTATGAACGAATATATTACCTGAATAAATTTAACCTTACATAACAAATAAACCCCCCGATATCTCAACGAATTAAATTTAATGATAAAACTTACATTGCCACATGCAATATCAGTTTTGGCATGAGCATTGCTGATTTAAAAAATTATATGGAGGTGATTTCATATGAATTTTGAAGAGAGATCAATCAGTTTATGGGAACGGTCCGGTCATGATATTGAGAACAGGCGCAATGAAGACACCGATCAATATCTGGCTCATGTGGTGAATGGTTATCTTATACCCAAATTGGAAAAGATAAAGAATACGTATCCGAGAGCATCGTTAATAATAGCCCCCAAGATCATAACGCTGAAATTCACACAATACAGGTACATTTCATTCACCTATGACTGGATGTTCAGATTAACCATAGAATGGAGCCGGGGGCTGAATGACGGGTTCAACTATGCCGTTATCCTGGGATTACCGTTGTATTATATTCAATGAGATAGTGGAATCATATCTGGTGGATTGGAGAACAATATGATGAGTTTAAGCAAGGTAAAAACATA
>CAWDMN010000010.1:0-6508 GCA_963803155.1 uncultured Acidobacteriota bacterium | reverse complement strand
CCTGATGAATCGGGGGGGTCATGCTGATGGAATTCAAATCATTGTTGAGGCTGGCGCCAATGACATCACCCACCAGCGTATTGATCCTTCGCGAGTGTGTTGAACCAAGGACCTCAACGATATCCGCGGGCAAATCCTCAAAATTGATCAAACCATGCCGGATGGCGTCGTCGATATCGTGGTTGACGTAGGCTATGATATCGGATACCCGAACCACTTGGGCTTCCAGGCTGGCTCCCCGGCTCTTCCCGCTGCAGAAAATCGCACCTGTCCCCTTGGAATGCTTAACGATGCCTTCCCGCACCTCCCAGGTCAGATTCAATCCTTTTCCTTCCATCTCCAATTTTTCCACCACCCGAAGGCTTTGCTCATAATGGCGAAATCCTTTGGGCGCCAATTCATTCAGTATCGATTCTCCTGCATGTCCAAAAGGGGTGTGGCCTAAATCGTGCCCCAAGCTGATGGCTTCCGTCAGGTCTTCGTTTAAACGCAGAGCTCGGCTAATAGTCCGGGCGATCTGGCTGACTTCCAAGGTGTGAGTCAACCGGGTTCGATAATGGTCCCCTTCGGGAGCGAGAAAGACCTGAGTCTTATGTATGAGACGGCGGAAGGATTTAGAATGGAGGATTCGATCGCGGTCGCGCTGGAAAGCTGTTCGGATAGGACAAGGTGGTTCCTCCCTGTCCCTTCCCCGGGATTGGGAGCTTAAAGAAGCCTTGGGGGAAAGGGAGGATTGCTCCCTTTCCTCGATGAATTGACGTATGCAAGGTTCCATCTCGAGTCCAGGGACTCTATTTGGCAATCTGTTTGATCCGCTCTTCTGCCTTGGCGGTGAAGGGGGAATCAGAAAATTCCTTGATCAATTGCTGATAAGTCTTCACGGCTTCGGCGGTCTTGTTCAGCTGTTCCTGAAGTTGGGCCAGATGCATCAGGGCAACACTCTTGGGAGTAACCGGGATGGCGTTACTCACAATCTGCCGATAGAGTTCCGCGGACTTGGACAGATTGCCGTCCTTTTCGTATAAACCCGCCAGAGCCTCCAGAGACAGAGCGCCATAATCGGATTTTTCCTTGCTCAACGGCTCCAATTGCGTGATGGCCTCAGTGTCCCGATTTAGCTGCTTCAAACATAATCCCGCGTAATACCCGGCAATTTTCCCGGCAGACGAAGACCCGCTTTGCTGACCCACTTTTTTGAATTCCGCCAGGGCTTTTTCATACTTCTCCTGGGGAGTCTTGAAAGAGGGCCCGGTATCTCCTGGAGCCGGCACAGCTCCCACGGAAGCCTGATAAATCGTCAACGCGGCACTCAATTCCTCATGAGTTTTTTCCGAGGAATAGGAAAAATAGTAATAAGTGCCGAAACTCAACAAGAGCACCGCCGCCACCACTCCGGCAATGGTGAGAATCTGCTTCTTGCGCTCAAAGAAAAAATCGCGCGCGGCTTCCATCGTCAGCAGAAAATGGTCTTCCTTCAAGATTTCATGTCGTGTCAGTCTTGCCAAGGCTGAATCTCCTTTAAAGCCATAATGACCTGACAGCGAATAGTGCGGACTTCCCCTGCTCTCATCCACTGTCCATCAAGGCAAAAATCAAACGTGCCATGTTATCAATTCAGCCGTACCCTGTCAATTCCGACATTCCGACGGGGCGCAATTCAAAGTGCTACAGGATGAACCAAGTCGCATTGATCGGTTGCTCTGAGCAATCGCGGGGAGGGTGAGGCTTCCGCTTGGGGCGGACTCTGCCTGCCGAACCGGGCTGGGTAGCTGGCTCACACGGATGGCTCGCCTGGAGGCTCGCCCCTCCCCCCTTGCATTCAGGCGTCGGCGGCTTTTAATTGTACCCGCGGACTCACCTTTCCTGTGTGGATTCACATTCAGATGTGAGAGAACTAGTGGAGAAATATATAATGTCCAGTGGGGGATATGGTCCAGGAGCGGGAGGCCCCTTCGCCCAGTAGAAATCTATTTCTCATTTATACAGTATCCAACAAATGCGTCATTAGGGAAGATAGCTCATATGACGGCGCCTTTATTATTTCTGCTCTATGATTCCTGAAAGGTGAACTCATGAAACTGAATCGCCGAAATTTCGTTCAATCGACGCTTGCTCTAAGTGCAGCCAGAATGACAGCCCCTTTGACGGAAGCGAAGCCCGCTTCAGCTTCGGACGTCTGGTATAAGTACGCCTGCCGCTGGGGCCAGACCAATATCACCGAAAAAGATCCGGTTCAATATGACATCGGCTGGTGGCGGCAATACTGGAAGAGAACCCAAATTCAGGGTGTGATCATCAATGCCGGAGGAATTGTGGCTTATTATCCCAGCCGTTTTCCTCTGCATCATCGGGCTGAATTTTTGGGGAACCGGGATCTGTTTGGCGAGCTCGTCCAGGCCGCCCATGAGGATGGGCTAGCCGTGTTGGCCCGCATGGATTCAAATAGAGCTTCGGGGGATTTCTATCAGGCCCATCCCGATTGGTTCGCCCGGGATGCTCAAGACCGGCCGTACCGCGCCGCCGACATGTACATTGCCTGCATCAACAGTCCCTACTATGAAGATTACCTTTCAGAAATATTGCGCGAGATCATCGGGAAATATCGGCCGGAAGGAGTCACCGACAATAGCTGGGCGGGGCTTAATCGGGAAAACATTTGCCATTGTCCCTATTGTCAGAAGAAATTTCAGGACTACGCCGGTCAGACGCTTCCTAATCTTCCGGATTGGGAAAGCCCCATTTACCAAAAATGGATTCAGTGGAATTACCAGCGCCGTCTGGAAATTTGGGACTTGAACAATCGGACCACCCGCGCGGCCGGAGGGCCTCATTGCCTTTGGATCGGCATGAACAGCGGCTCCATCACGGAACAGAGCCGCAGTTTCCGGGACATTCGGGAGATTTGTAAACGCACGGAAATTTTGTTGCTCGATCATCAGGCCCGGAATGAAAGCTGGGGGTTTCAGCAAAATGGCGACACGGGGAAAATGATGCGCGGGCTTTTGGGATTCGACAGATTGATGCCCGAAAGCATGGCCATGTACCAGGCTGGGCAGACTCCCTTCCGTCTGGCGAGCAAGCCGGCAGCCGAAGCGCGCCTCTGGATGCTGGAAGGGTTTGCCGGTGGAATTCAACCCTGGTGGCACCATGTTGGCGCTTACCACGAAGATCGGCGCATGTACCATACCGCTGAGCCGCTGCTCCGCTGGCACAAATTAAACGAAGCTTTCCTGCTCCATCGCAACCCCGTGGCGACGGTAGGGCTCGGCTGGTCGCAGCGCAATACCGATTATTACGGCCGTGATGAGGCGGAGGAGTTGGTCGATCAGCCGTATCGCGGCTTTATGCAGGCCTTAATCCGGGCTCGCATTCCTTATCTCCCCCTCCATCTGGAGGATCTAGACCGGCAAGGATCCCAGCTTTCCCTCTTGATCCTCCCCAACATGGCGGCCTTATCGCTTGAACAATGTGAAGCGATCAGACGGTTTGTGGCGCGAGGTGGCTCGGTGATTGCCACTGGAAACACCAGCCTCTGCAATGAGTGGGGGATTTTTCGGCGGGATTATGCCCTTGCCGATTTGTGGGGCGCCCATCTGCTTGAAAGCCCCGCCGGGCCGCGAAGTGTCAGGGAACGGGAGTGGGCTGCCCGCTCATTTCACACGTACCTTCGCTTACGACCGGAACTGCGAGCCAGTGTCAATGGCCCCCGAACGAGAGCAGAGCCAGAGCCCGCCGGGAAACGGCATCCGGTATTGGACGGTTTTGAGGAAACCGACATTCTTCCGTATGGGGGCATGCTGGGAGAAATTCAGCCCACAGATGATGCGGAAGTCCTGTTGACTTTTATTCCCCCCTTTCCGATATATCCCCCTGAGACTGCCTGGATGCGGGAACCAAAGACCGCTCTCCCCGGGCTCATCCTGCGTACACATTCAAACGGGGGCCGGATTGTATTCATGCCTGCTGATCTGGATCGCCGCTATGCCCGAGATTTTTTGCCCGACCACGGCAACCTGCTTTCGAACTTGGTTCGATGGACGCTGAAAGACGATCTGCCATTTCTGATCGAAGGCGCTGGCCTGCTGGATTGCCATCTTTATTCACAGCCGGGGCGCCTGATTCTCCATCTCATTAACCTGACGAATCCTGGCGCTTGGCGCGCCCCCGTGGATGAGTTGATTCCAACAGGGCCAATCCGGGTCAAGATCCGATTGACCGCGAAGATCAGCGGAAAGCAGGTCCAATTGTTAGTGGCAAATCGTCCGCAACCAATGATACGGAACCAAGGATGGGTCAGCTTTGATATCGGCTCGATCCTGGATCATGAGGTTGTGGTCATTTCATGACCATCGCTTTGGATCGCCACTTCTGCCGATGCATGAATTCAAGATTCACGAACAATCCCAACAACGGAGAGGCTCTTTTGCTCCCGTTTCAACGGATAAAAAGCGTGAAGTGACAACCTGCCCCACAGGGGACGCATGATTCTTCGCGCGTCTCCAAGCCCACCGCGCTTCCCTGGCGATCGTGTGCGGGTGCGAGCTGCCGCAACTACACTCACGCCACCGCACGCAGGACTATTGCCAGGAGAGCCTTTCACAGGCATAATGACCGATGTCCGTGCATTTGGTCGCTTGGGGAAAAATCGTGGGATCTCCCGAGGCAAATCAATTCCCCCGGAGCAATTATTCAATGCAGAGGAATATTTTTGAAGCCAGTCTTCGTAGCCTGCTGATCTGGGCACTGTTGGTGGTTTTGCAGATTGGTTCCCATCCTGAAGGGGCAAAGCTGCAGGCAGGGGAACTCTCTGCTCAGACCGTGCGGGATTTTGAGAATTATATAAAAAATCGGGAGCATGGATTGCAGGCCCGCGGCCGGGAACGAAATTTCCTCTGGTGTATGGAACAAGCCCAGCGCCGCCAGACGATCCAGAGCGAAGGTTATGTTGTTGAGCCCTTCGAGGGGCAAGCATTGCATTCGATCACTGATGGCCTGATCCATGATTGGGTGGGCGCCACGTTTATCCCGGGCACAAACCTTCAAAAGGCGATCAAGCTGGTCCAGGACTACGATAATCATCAACGAATTTACCAGCCGGAGGTGATGCGCTCAAAATTGTTGGCCCACCGGGACGATTTCTTCAAGGTCTATTTGCGCCTGCGAAAGACCAAAGTGATTACCGTGGTCCTGGACACGGAATATGATGTGACCTATCATTCTCTGGACGCAAAACATGTGAAAAGCCGTTCGCTCAGCACAAAGATTGTCGAAGTCTCGGACCCGGGAACGGCGAAGGAATCCACTCTGCCCCCGGGACAAGACCATGGGTTCCTTTGGAAACTCTATACCTATTGGCGTTTCGCGGAACAAGAGGGCGGGGTCTACATGGAATGTGAAGCTATTTCATTGACTCGTGGAATTCCCACCATCGTTGCCCCAATCATCAAGCCGTTTATCAGGGAACTGCCCCGTGAGGCTCTTGAGCGTACACTTTTGGGAACACGGTCCGCCCTAATCCGGACTCAATAAAGGATTGCCAATGGCTCAGACAGCGACTTTGCTCGTAACCTGCCCGGATCAAAAAGGGCTGGTGGCAAAAATATCCGATTTCATCTTTCGGCACGGTGGCAACCTGTTAGATGCCGACCAGCACACCGATGTGGAGGTTGGGGTCTTCCTGGCTCGTATGGAGTGGGATTTGGATGGATTCATAATTCCGCGGCAAGAGATTGCAAAACAGTTTCAACCCTTGGCGGAAGCGCACCAGATGCAGTTCCAACTCTTTTTCAGCGATGACATGCCGAAAGTGGCCATTTTTGTTTCCAAGATGGCGCACTGTCTCTGGGATTTGCTGCTTCGCCATCAAAGGGGTGAGTTCCCGGCGAAAATGGCGTTGATCATCAGCAACCATTCAGATGCCGAAGGGATCGCCCGTCAATTTGAGATTTCCTTTTTACTTTTCCCCATAAGCCGGGAGAACAAACAGGCCCAGGAAGAGGCGGAGATTCGTGCCCTGCGGGAGAGGGGCATCGACTTGATCATCCTGGCCCGCTATATGCAGATCTTGAGTCCGGCTTTTATCGAAAATTTTCCCAAGCGCATCATTAACATCCACCACTCATTCTTGCCGGCCTTCATTGGGGCGCAGCCCTATCGCCAAGCCTACACGCGGGGAGTCAAATTGATTGGCGCCACCAGCCACTATGTCACTTCCGAATTGGATAATGGACCCATTATCGAACAGGAAGTGGCCCGGGTTTCTCATCGCGACAGCGTCGAGGATTTGGTGAGAAAAGGGAGAGACCTGGAAAAAGTGGTGCTTGGAAGAGCCGTGCGCATGCATTTGAAACACCAGGTTCTAACCTATCACAACAAGACCGTGGTGTTTGACTGAGGAGTTTGAGAGCAAGCAGTAGACAGTAGGCAGCATGCAGCAAACAAAAACATTAATCATCAGCACCAAATTCAGAGACAAGGAGCGGAAGACCCGAGCGCCCAGGTCTTAAAT
>CAWDMN010000009.1:0-13016 GCA_963803155.1 uncultured Acidobacteriota bacterium | reverse complement strand
TTAGTTGAGTTTTTTGATGCCCGAATCCGCCAGAAAGAATTAGGCTCTCTCTGGGTAAAGCAGAGCTAAGAAAAGCGGGAGGCGTTTGCGGAACGAAAAAAGTGGGAGTCGCCGAATGTGCTCTCAGATCAGAACAAACCAAGGCTGGCAATGTGGGCAAACTGGCGCAGAACCAGAGAAATCCTGCCCCAGATGGAACGGACCGGCCGCGGCCCAAACGCCCTGCCCAAATCGTTCACCAGCTTACCCGATGGTTTTAAACAGGAACAAGCCTGTGAATAAAACATGGGTTGATTCACTACATCACCCGGATGTAGCTGCATGCTTCCTCCAGAAGGGAGGATTAAAAAATTCTGCCCATCCTGAGTTGTGACCCTGAGATTTCCACTGCGAGAATGAAGGCACACGACACCATCGGCCCTCACCGTCAGTTCCCCTTTGTGCTTATTTTTGACGGGAGAAACTTCGGAGAGTATCTGGATGATGAAATCGGGAGTGAAGAAACTATCCCCCCTTGATGAATCTAGCTCAAATGCCACACTTCCCTTGGATAGCGTAAACAGAAAGGGGGAGTGGTTCTGGAGAATAGTCAATTCAGAGTCATCCAATAGCCGAAGCGATCCACCCATCATCAATTCCAACCGGGCTTCTCCTCTTCGAACGTTGATTTTGTTGCCGCTGAAAACCAGCGCCCCTTTTGCTTTCCCCCGGGGTGAAAGCTGCACTTTTCCCTCGATGTTCACTTCGCCATTGGAAGTCAAATGGGCAGCAGGGAAATCGATGAGTGCTCCATCATGGCCAACGGATGATGAAAGCGACGGTTCGATTCTAACGCAAAAAAAGACAACTCCCACCAATAACCAACGACATTTATAAATGCTCATACCCTCGCTCCTTGCTAGTTAGTCGTCATTCTCATTGAGTATTATCGCGAAGTCAATCGGATCTTGAGGCCATAAAGGGAGCCTTTTTTTGGGGGAATCGTGTTTATTAATAAGAAACGAGCGTCTGATGAATATCTCTTTTGATTAAAATAGAATAGGAGCCTAGTAAAAAAAAAAGAAAAAAATCTTGACTTTGTCGATAAAGCCTCTGTACACTTTGAGTGGTCAAAAGTGGTCAAAAGTGGACTAAAAGGGTTGATTTGGGATTTTGATCGAAGCAAGTCCCTCCGCTGGTTCTATATATCCTTCAAGAGTGAAATCCATGTTGCGCGGCAATACTCCAACTAAAGTGGATGAAAAAGGGCGGTTGAAGATCCCAACCCTTTTTCGGGGAGAGATTGAAGAGCGACATGGGAATCAGTTTTACATCACCAGCCTCTATGGTGACTGTGTCCGAGTATACCCTTTCCCAGTGTGGAGTGAAATTGAAAACACGCTGGCCAAGGCCGCCATGTTTAATCCGCAGGTCAAACGATTTTTGCGGAACACGAACTACTACGGTCAGATGGAGACTATGGATAACCAGGGAAGAATATTGATCCCCTCATTGTTGCGGGAGTCAGCGTTGGTCCGCGATGAAGTAATGGTCATGGGGGCCCTAAAATATCTGGAAATCTGGAATGCGGAAGCCTTCCGCAAAAAGATTCAAGAAGATCCTTTGACTGAAGCAGATGAACAGGCCCTGGCCGCCTTGGGAATATAGGCACATGTCAATGAACTTAATCACTGTCCCTTTTGAACGGTTGACTTGGCCCATGACTTTTTCCCACCCCGCAAAAGATGAAAGCCTGAACGTGGAAGGAATCCACCGCTCTGTCCTGATGGAGGAGGCAATGAATTACTTGCTCCCCAAGCCGGGAGGATTCTATTTGGATGCCACCTTGGGCATCGGGGGGCATACCGCGGCGATCTTGAAGCATTCGAGCCCTTCCGGGAGCGTTTTGGGGCTTGATCAGGATCGTGACGCCCTTAGACTGGCGGCGCGGCGTCTTTCCCCGTTTAGTGGCCGTTTCCAGTTGGCACACGCTAACTTTTCCGAGTTGAAGCATGTTGTGGAACAAGGTCATTGGGGGGGATTTGATGGGGCCTTGTTCGATTTGGGGGTCTCTTCCCTGCAATTGGAGACCGCGGAGCGGGGATTCAGCTTTTTGCGCGAAGGGCCGCTGGATATGCGAATGGATCAGGAAAGAGTTCTGACGGCTCATGAAGTGGTGAATTGTTATTCCGAAAAAGATTTGGCCAACTTGATTTTTCAATTTGGAGAAGAGCCCATGGCTCGCCGAATCGCGCGAAGCATTGTGCGGGCCCGCCCCATCAAAAATACCTGTGTGCTGGCGGAATTGGTTGCCCGGGCCATGCCTTATAAGAAACCGTCAAGGGTTCACCCCGCCACGCGGACTTTTCAGGCATTGCGGATCTTTGTCAACGATGAGTTGGGTAGCTTGAGCAAAGGATTGCGGGCCGCGGTGGAGATGTTGAATCCAGGTGGGCGGATTGTGGTTCTCAGCTTTCATTCCCTGGAAGACCGGATTGTGAAAGAAACCTTCCGCGCCTTATCCCGCGCCTGTCAATGCCCTCCGGTATGGGGGGGGTGTCATTGCGGAAATCAAAAGCTGTTGAGAGTGTTGACCAAGAGCCCGATATCCGCTTCTGAGGAAGAAATCAAAGTGAACCCGCGGTCGCGCAGCGTCAAATTGCGGGCCGCGGAAAAATTGTAGCCGTCCAGTTTTTTCCACCCGGCTGGAACTGTGACAGCTGGAGAAATTGGAGGAGGCAAGATGACTGAAATTTACGTGATCAAGCAGATTGACAATTCCCGTTTGACCAAAGAGCTGGATTTTAACCGGACCAGGGAATGCCTGCACCTCATCTTGTTGGGACTTTTTTGTCTCCTCCTTTTTTTGTTTGTGGCCATGCAGCATCACAAAGTGATTCAGCGGGGATACGAAATCGAGGCACAGAAAGAGGAATTGAATCAGTTGGAAGAGTTGAACCAGCAGTTGAAGATGGAATCGGCCCACTTAAAGGATCCCAACAGAATCATTCCCATCGCCAAGCAATTGGGACTGCAGGAGGCCACGTTTGATCAAGTGATGGTATGGCCGGCCCCCTTCCCGATGGAACCCACTACCACCATGGTGGCTCGCAGCGAAAAGCTGGTGATCAATTCCGATGCCATGCGATTGCAGAGTGCCCAATAAATAAGGAATGGTTGGGTGTGACGATACTTTGAAGGGGCAAAGTCATTTGCCCCTTTTTGTGTTTATTTGCACCGAAAATATTCTGAAAAGTGTGGGGACTCGAAACTCCGAACGCGGGACGGTTTCATGCCTGGAAATTAAATCTACGCTTCCAGAATAACTTTTTTGAAAATCCCGTCAAAATGCAAGCTCAATGGGAATAGATAATTTAGGCTGGGGCGCCTGAAAGCTCAACGAGAGAACGAGAATGACCGCAAAGTTGAACAAGGTATTGGTGATCCGATTGGCAATTGTGGTTGGGTGCGTTCTCATTTGGGGAAGCCTGATCAGCTATCGCCTGTTTTCTTTGCAGGTTTGGCAACATGAAGAGATGACTGAAAAAGCGCGCCGACAGAGGAGCCGGACCTTTGAGGTGAGTCCGCAGCGTGGAACGATTTATGACCGGCGCCACCGAGAGTTGGCCATTAGCCTCCAGGTGGATTCGATTTATGCCGTTCCTTCTGAAATTCGGGACAAGCAAGGGACGGCCGAACGATTGGCGGCGGTATTGGGATTGAATTCCTCCGATCTTCTGAAAAAAATGTCGCTCTCCCGTCACTTTGCCTGGGTCAAACGGAAGGTGGATTATTCCGAGACCGTTCAGGTCAAGCAATTGAACCTGTCGGGAATTTACACTGAAAAAGAAAGCAAACGGTTTTACCCCAAAAGGGAGCTGGCGGCGCATGTTCTTGGTTATGTGGGAATGGACAATGAAGGATTGAGCGGAGTTGAAGCCTTTTATGATCGGGTCATCAAAGGACAACCGGGCCTGGTCCAATTAATGGCGGATGGACAACAGCAATCCTACAGCAGCGTGGGCAAGCCCCCCACCGGCGGTGAGGATTTGGTCTTAACGATTGATGAGTACATTCAATTTGTCGTCGAGCAGGAATTAGCTTTACAAGTGACCAAATCGCAGGCGCTGGGAGGCACGGCCATCGTCATGGATCCCCGTAATGGTGAGATATTGGCTCTGGCAAATTACCCTACTTTCAATCCCAATTTATATAAGCAATATCAGCCGGCCAATTTGAACAACCGCGCCATATGGACCGTCTATGAACCGGGTTCAACCTTTAAAATCATTACGGCGGGGACGGTTTTGAATGAAAAATTGGCTCGTCCCGACGAAATCATTTTTTGTAACAACGGCTCGATCACCATCGGCAAATATCGCATTCACGATCACAAACCTTATGGAGCGCTCACCGTTTCCGACGTAGTGGCAAACTCGAGTAATGTGGGGGCCATCAAACTAGGGATGCGCCTCAGTTCCGAAAAATTTTATTCCTACATTCGTCAATTTGGCTTTGGAGAAGCCACCCAAGTTGACTTGCCTCGGGAGGAGACGGGCCTGGTGCGCGATTGGAAGAATTGGCCTACAGTCACCCAAGCCACTATTTCCATGGGACAGGGGATTGGAGTGACCCCCCTCCAAATCCTAAAGGCGATCAGCACCGTGGCCAATGGCGGCACCGTGGTTCAGCCCCATCTCTTATTGCCTGCCCAGCCGGGCATTCTGGCCAGGGCCGTGTATCACCCAGATCCTGCTCCAGCTCAAATTTTCAAGCCCTCCACGACCTCCATGCTTCGGGGGATGATGCGGGATGTGGTCACGGGGGGGACTGGGAAATCGGCCCAGTTGGAAGGATTTTCCGCGGCCGGTAAAACAGGCACGGCGCAGAAGGCTGAAAATGGCCATTATTCCCATTCGAGATTCGTGGGTTCCTTTGTGGGCTTTGCACCGCTGGAGAATCCGGAGATTGCCGTGGTCGTAGTCATTGATGAGCCAAAAGGGCTATACTATGGAGCTGAGGTGGCGGCCCCGGTTTTTCGCGGCATCGCCGAAAAAGTGCTGCGATACTTGTCGGTGGCGCCAGATCAGCCTTTGACGCCAGAGCAGTGGGCCCAATTGCGGAAGCGGCAGGAAGAGCAGGCTACCAAGGATTCCGATCTGGGATTGCAGCCAGTGGGGGGGGACCTGAATTTAGCCTCCGCTACCTTTATGGTATCCAAAGAGGAGGAAGTGCCGCTCGATCAGCTTGATTCGGTTGCCGCGGCAGGGAGTGCGGCGAATCCGGATTTAGGGTTGTCTCTTGTTGAAGTCCCTGATCTCGCGGGTAAATCCATGCGGGCCTCTTTGGCCGCCGTTGCGCAATTGGGATTGGAAATGGATGCTCTGGGGTCTGGAATGGCGATACAACAAATTCCGGCTCCACACGCCCATGTGGCTCAGGGCGCCAAGATAACCGTCCGATTCAGCCGGCGGTTGAATTGATGCCGGCTTCTCTTTGCTGCCGGCCCAGCATTTCACTTCTGGCTGGTATTGCGAATTCCCCTGAAAATTGTGGCCGTGCGATGACTGATGGTAGAAGTAACGACCAAGTTGGCAATGATTAGAGGGCTGAGGATTTCCGAAGTCTGCTTGCCGTGTTCATGTTCTAGTTGATGGAGGGAAGCCGCCGATGCGCATCTTTGCATCCATCCCTTTGGATTTCGAAGAGCAACGGAGGTTGCTTGTGGAATCCTCCAGTGGTCCAATTTCAATATCTAGTGCTGATGGTCCGGCCATCAAGCGCGGCTCCCTTGGATGAATTATGCTACTCAAATCGTTGCTGGAAGGAATCCCCACTCTCCAGCCCAAGTTCTTGCCCCATCTTGATATTACGGGCTTGAGGTACAACTCTCGTCATTTGAAGGCGGGTGAAGCATTCGCGGCCATTCATGGCGAAAAATCGGATGGGCATCGATACTTGGAACAGGCTGTCGCCCAAGGTGCTCGGGCCATAATGTCAGAAAAATCCCAGCCCGAGGGCTTCCCGCTGCCTTGGATTCAAGTGCCGGATATCCGCCGAGCGCTTGCCCGGGCGGCGGCCAATCTTTTTGGCCATCCCAGCCAATCCCTCAGTCTGATCGGCATTACCGGCACCAATGGAAAAACCTCCACGGCCTTTTTGGTGGAGGCCGTAATGAAGACTGCGGGCGAACCGGTGGGAGTGATCGGCACTATCGAATATCGCGGACCTCTGTGGAGCCGCCCGGCCACTCATACTACGCCAGAGAGTCTCGATTTGCAGGAGATCTTATCCGCTTTTGTCGAACAACGATGCCACTTTGCCGTCATGGAAGTCTCGTCCCATGCCTTGGCTCTCGAGAGAGTTTACGCCTGTTCCTTTTACACCGCGGTATTTACCAATTTGACTCCCGATCATCTCGATTTCCACCATGACCTGGATCGATATTTTGAAGCCAAAAAGAAATTGTTTTTGGACTGCGGAATGGGAATCCCGCGGCATTCCTTGATCAATTTGGATGATCCGCGCGGCAGAGAGCTGAAAAACATAACCGCCGGCCGCAGTCTGTCCTATGCCTTGGATTGTGATGCCGATTTTCGATTGCTGTCTTCCGAATTCAGGGAGTCTGGAATCTTGCTAAAATACGCTACGCCATATGGAGAGCTTCAGCTGGAGCCTCGATTAATCGGAAAGCCGAACTTCTCGAACCTGCTGGCGGCCGCGGCGATTACGTTACAGTTGGGAATCCCCCTGGAAATTGTTCAAGCTGGATTGAATGCCTGCCCGCCAATCCCCGGGCGGTTCGAGAATGTGGAATGTGGACAACCATTCCGGGTTATCGTCGATTATGCCCACACTCCGGATGCCCTGGAAAAAATAATCCAGACAGCCAGGAATCTAAAACCCCGGCGCGTCCTTACCTTGTTTGGGTGTGGCGGAGAGCGAGATCGCTTGAAACGCCCGGTGATGGGAGGAGTTGCCCAGGCGGGAAGCGATTTTGTTCTAGTGACCTCCGATAATCCTCGGGGCGAAGACCCGCTTGCCATCATTGCTGAAATCGAAACAGGCCTTGACAAGAAGATTGCCAACTACCGAATAGAGCCAAACCGAGGAAAGGCTATTCGCGGGATTCTCGGCCAGGCCGAGCCAGAAGACATTGTGATCTTGGCGGGGAAAGGGCATGAGACGTATCAGATTATCGCCGGGGAAACCCATCATTTCGACGATCGGGAACAAGCCCGGCAGGCATTGAAAGAAATGGGCTATGATTGCGGTTAGAATGGCAAGGATTGAGATGTAGTGAATGCATAATTCCTGAGGGGCGTTTGAGAAAGAAATGAAACTCACGCTTAATGAAATTGCTCGGGCCGTGAACGCGGCCGGTTCGGAAGAGAAAGGCACAATCACGCCTTCCGGATATTCCATTGATTCCCGTACGATTCAACCAGGAGAATGTTTTATTGCCTTGCGGGGGAAAAACCAGGATGGCCACCGTTTTATTTCCGAGGTGGCTGCAAAGGGCGCTTCTCTGATCATTGCGGAGGAAAAAACTCAATTTGAGGCTCCGCCCGAATTGCCGGTAGTCCTGGTCTCGGATTCTTTGCTGGCTTTGCAGCGGCTGGCCAGTCATGCTCGCCAAAAGTGGGGCGGACCCGTGGTGGCAATTACCGGGAGTACCGGAAAAACCACAACCAAGGAGATTGCGAGCTTTTTGCTCTCGGCGGGCTTTCGGGTCTTTAAGTCGATGGGAAATTTTAACAACGATTACGGATTGCCCCTCTCCATTTTGAAGCTAAGCGAGTGGGACAAAATTGCGGTTCTGGAATTGGGGATGTCGGCGGCGGGTGAGATTGCCCGGTTGGCGCGGATTGCGCAGCCCAACATTGGCGTGGTCACCAACGTCAAACCGGTTCATTTGGAATTTTTCGATTCCCTTGATGGAATTGCGAAAGCCAAACGGGAGTTGATTGAGGCCTTGCCCGCCGAAGGGGCCGCAATCTTAAATAATGACGATACTCGAGTGCGCAAATTCGGCAGATTTTTCCCGGGGAAAGTGATTACTTTCGGCGTCAAAAGCGCCGCCGCGTATCGCGCCACCAATGCGGTATTCAAGGGTTTGGAGGGCTGCCAATTCCTTCTCGAACACAAAGGGAAATCTTACCCCATGGCGTGTCCCTTGTTAGGCGAGCACAACGTCGCCAATTGTCTGCCGGCCATTGTCCTGGCTCACCATTTCGGATTGGATTTTTCACGGATTAGCCAGCAGCTTCAGCAGCTCAAGCCGCATCCTGGACGAGCGGAAATCATTCGGTTCAATCGCGGCTTTACGGTCATTGATGATTCCTATAACTCGAATCCCGCGGCGCTAGAGGCGATGATTCGTCTAACCGGCAAAATTCCCGGATTTGAACGGAAGATCCTGGTCGCGGGAGAAATGTTGGAACTGGGTCCCGAAAGCCGGAGATTCCACGATCAAGCTGGGAAGAAAGCCGCCCAGGCCGGATTTGACATGATTCTGGGAATCCAAGGGGATGCGCAACAGCTGGTGTGGGCTGCCCGCATGCAGGGTTTCACGGACGAGCAAGCCAGGTTTTTCGCCGATTCCAATGAGGCGGCCCAATGGCTTCAGCACCAGGTCCGGTCTGGAGATTTGATTCTGCTGAAAGGTTCTAGGGGAGTCAAAACGGAGCGGGTGTTGGATCTATTGAAATGGCGTTTCACCTGATTCGAGACTGCGCATTGAATTCGGAAAGTCTCCTCATCGGCTTGAACATCAGACGTTGTTCTTAAGACGGCGGCATTTATAGAAGCATCCGGCGATGGCCGAGGCAATTCAAAATGAGAGAATAAAGGATAGGTTCTTAAATATTGGGGAGAGGAAACATCTCCGGAATGTGGGATGCGGACTCCGCTCGGCGACCTCGGTGTCGCCGCGCGGGTGACGATGGTCACTTGCTCGACTGCTGGGTGATGCCATCCGCTGATTGATCCCTCTCTCACTTTTAAATGCAATTGCCGACAGGAGAAAATCAAAGCAGGCCAGAAAAATTCAGGTATAATCGACCCCCTGTTTTTGATGATGATGAGGTTTAGAGGTCATTTGGAATCTCGAGAGGTTGTTGCATGTTTTATCATATTCTTTTTGAGTGGATTTATAAAAGTCACACTCATTTAGGTGTGTTCAATGTATTTCGCTACATAACTTTTCGAACGGCCTATGCTTCCTTAACCTCCCTGCTAATGGGGTTGTTAATCGGCCCCTGGCTAATTCGCCGCTTACGCGAGTTTCAAATTGGACAGCATATCCGGGAGGAAGGCCCCACGCATCACCAGGTCAAAGCCGGGACCCCCACCATGGGGGGCGTGCTGATCGTATTGGCCACGGTAATTCCCACACTCTTTTGGGCGGATTTGAAAAATCCGTTGATTTGGATTGCCATGTTAGCCATGATCGGTTTTGGGGCGATTGGCTTTGTGGATGATTATATAAAGATCCGGCGCGAACGCAATTTAGGGTTGAGCGGGAAGAAAAAACTAATGCTGCAGTTCCTGCTTAGTCTGCTCATCGGCCTTTCCCTGATGGCTCTCAGCAAAGCGGGAATCTATCAGATTGAGTTGATGGTCCCTTTTTTCAAACAATTCCATCCCAGCATGATTTTGAGTGCTTTCTTGGGGAATCCTTATCTCTATTTTTTGGCCTTTGCTCCTTTTCTTTTCTTTGTGGCCTGGGTGATTGTGGGGGCGTCCAACGCCGTCAATTTAACGGATGGATTGGACGGATTGGCGATCGGCTGCACAATTGTAGCGGCAAGCGCCCTGACAGTGCTGACATACATCATCGGCCACGCCAGATTTGCGGCGTACCTTGATTTAAGATACTCACCTCTCGTGGGGGAAGTGACCATTTTTTGCGGCGCCATGCTGGGGGCGTCTTTGGCCTTTCTGTGGTACAACTGTTACCCCGCGGAAATTTTCATGGGAGATGTCGGGTCCTTGGGCTTGGGCGGCGCCATCGGCACAGTGGCCGTGATCATCAAACAGGAAATTCTGCTGGTTTTTGTCGGCGGCGTTTTTGTTATTGAAGCTCTGTCGGTGATGTTGCAGGTGGCTTCTTTCAAATTTCGGGGGAAGAGAATTTTCCTGATGGCGCCCATCCATCACCACTTTGAGCTGATGGGCTGGAAAGAGACCAAAGTTGTCATTCGGTTTTGGATTGCCGCGCTGATTTTCGCCCTGTTCAGCCTCTCCACGCTGAAATTGCGGTAATTGACCGGGCAATGCCGCGAGGTGCGGCCTGCCCCGCGCTTACGACGGCTCACCATGCGGAGTTCGCTCGGGCCTGAGCCATTGCGATTATGAAAGACACGACCGGAAAATCGATGGATGCGGATTTTAGAGAACCTAACCTTGCTGGAAAAAGAATCGTGATCTTGGGGATGGCACGAAGCGGTTTAGCTTCTGCTAGGTTCTTGGCCCAGCGGGGAGCCTTAGTCACGGTAAGCGATAAAAAGGCGCAGGCTGAGGTGCTTTCCGAGATTGAGCAGCTGAATTCCTGGAATGTAGCTTGGGAAGCGGGAGGGCATCGCCGGGAGACGTTGCTGCAGGCTGACTTCATTGTGATCAGCCCCGGTGTCCCCATGGCGCTCCCTGTTCTCGAGGAAGCCCGCAAGGCAGGCATGGAATTCATCAGCGAAATTGAACTGGCCAGCCGCTTTTTGAAGGGGAAGATCATCGGTATTACCGGATCCAATGGCAAGACTACGACCACTGCCTTGACGGGCGAAATATTGATGCGGGCAGGGTTCCATGTTCAGGTGGGGGGCAATATTGGAACTCCTCTGATTTCCCTGGTCGAAAAGGCCAGAGCCGACACCATAACCGTTGTAGAGTTGAGCAGCTTTCAGTTGGAGGCAATCCCCACTTTTCGGCCGCGAGTGGCAGTGTTGTTGAACATCACTCCCGATCATCTCGATCGTTATCCCTCCTTTGAGGATTATGCCGTCGCGAAGCTGAATATCTTTCGCAACCAGACTTCTTCGGATTATGCCGTGTTGAACCTCTTGGATCCATGGTGGGCCTCTCATGTTCCACGGCTTCATTCAGAACCCCACTGGTTTTCTTCCAGTCGCGAAGTCCAGCGTGGGTGCTGGTTTGACGGTAATCATCTGATTTGGCGCCAGGCGGAGGAGAACCTGGAACTATTGGCCCGGGAAGATATTCAAATCAAGGGATTACACAATATTGAAAATGTGGCGGCGGCTGTCTCGGCTGCCCTGCTGGTGGGAGCGGACCCGGGGAAGATCCGGGATGGAGTGAAGGAGTTTGCCGGAGTCGAGCACCGGCTGGAAAAGGTGGCGGAAATCAATGGCATTGCTTTTTTCAATGATTCCAAAGCCACCAACACCGATGCCACTATCAAAGCTTTGGAGTCTTTTCCTCCGGGAATCGTTTTGATCCTGGGTGGGCGCGATAAGGGAAGTGACTATACGGTCTTGCGTCCTCTCATCAAAGAAAAAGTAAAGATAGTTATTCTGATTGGCGAAGCTTCGGGGAAAATCAAGAGCCACTTAGGTGAAGACTTCTCTATGCAAAATGCCTCCAGCCTGGCCGAAGCGGTGCGGCAGGCTTATCGTTGTGCGGAGACGGGAGAGATTGTCTTGCTGGCTCCCGCTTGCGCAAGCTTTGATATGTTCAAAAGTTATGAGCATCGCGGGCAGATTTTTAAGGATGAAGTTCTTCAATTGCGGCGGGAAGTTCAATCGGGGTCGGTGGGCTGAAAGTGCGCATGGGCTTTCAATCTTCAGCGGGTAAATTGGAATTTTGAAACGGATTCTCCCTTTCGAGAGAGAGTGGAATCATGGCGAAGAAATTATCCTCCGATAAATGGCTCTTTGGCATTACGCTGGCGCTGGTTTTTTGTGGCGTAATCATGGTTTTTAGCGCCTCGGCGGTGCTGGCCGAAAAACGCTTTGATTCCCCCTACTATTTTCTCTTCCGGCAGGGGCTTTGGGCCCTGCTGGGCATCATTGGCATGTCCGGCTTAATGCACCTGAATTATCACCACCTCCGCAAGCCTCTTCTGGTTTTTGGGGGATTGTTTATTTGTGCGGTCTGTCTGGGAGCGGTGTTGGTAATCGACAAGAGTCATCAAACCCACCGTTGGATCCGCTTGGGATTTCTCTCTTTCCAGCCCTCGGAATTGAGCAAATTTTTTTTGGTGCTATTCTTAGCCCATTTTTTGGAAAGGCAGGCAGGGAAAATCAACGATTGGATGCATACCCTGTTCCCCGTGATAGCTGTATTGGTGGTCTTTTTGGGTTTGGTGGTCATTGAACCCGATTTGGGAACGCCCATCACAATTGCCACGGTGGCCTTGATCTTGTTGTTTTGCGCGGGACTGGCGTACCGCTACGCATTGGTCGCCCTGCTGGTATCCCTTCCCACGGTAATTTATTTTATCCATTCCTCATCCTACCGGATGAAACGGATTATGGTGTTTCTCGATCCTTGGAAAGATCCGCTAGGGGCTGGCTTTCAGGTGACCCAGTCGCTAATCGCGGTGGGGGCGGGCGGAGTCGCCGGAACTGGCTTGATGGAAGGGAAACAGAAATTGTTTTATCTGCCTGAACCGCATAATGATTTCATTTTCGCCGTGATTGGCGAGGAGCTGGGCTTAATTGGGACGCTGGCGATTCTAGGTTTATTTGGGCTTTTTTTATGGCGGGGTCTGAGAATTGCCTTGCGCGCTCCCGACCCCTTTGGGCAGTACCTGGCGCTGGGCCTGACTTTTATTGTTTTTTGCCAGGCACTCATCAATATCAGCGTGGCGATCAGCCTGCTGCCCACCAAAGGGATTCCGCTTCCTTTCATCAGTTCAGGGGGATCTTCGCTCCTGATCAGTCTGCTCGGAGTGGGGGTCCTGTTGAATATTTCGCAGCACGGACAATAATGAGAGGGTAAGGAGCCTTGAGTGAACGATAGCTCCCAACGATCTTCGGCCATAAATGCCAAGGTGCGTCTCGCGGTCGCGGGAGGAG
>CAWDMN010000008.1:0-15489 GCA_963803155.1 uncultured Acidobacteriota bacterium | reverse complement strand
CATAGAAGCCACCACAACACGAGCAACTCAATTGACCATCCCATGCCGTATACGACCAGCATTTGGTATATGCGTTCGCTCATGGCACACGTTCCTTTCCTGTACTGCGACGTCGTGAGATGTCCGGGCGAAACCAAAGAATGTGACCACACGTCAAGCCAAGGCAGAAGACAATCAACATCTGCAAGCTCATGACTTGTCCTTTTTTTTCTGCATCGCGTTCGATACCGTCTAAACCCAAAGCCTCGTATGCATTCCGCGGTCCAGCAAGATGACTCGCAGCGTTTGCCATTGCACCTGCCGCAGTCCCTTCGCGCGCCGCTTGTGCGTCAACGGGTTCGGTTGAAGCAGTTTGCTTCTTGCTGAACAGTCCACCCAGGAATTTGAAGCCTGCGGTGATTGCACCGAATAACGCTGTCCAGTTCATACGTCAGCCTCCAATTCTTTCACAACCAAACGCAAGAATTCAATCTCGTCACGGCTGCTTGATAACGCAGCCGTGAATTCAAGTTCTTGACCGAGGCGCCAACCGGAAGCGGAATTCACGATTGCTAATATTGAAAGATACCGGTTCGGCTGCGTGGACTTTCCGCGAAAATTCTTCCGGTGCATAATAATGGATTTCATAATTGGCGAGCATTTGTTCGAGGTGACGTTCCCGCGGCCGGGAGGAGGAAAGCGCCAGCAGGCTCGAAGTGTGAACAATCACCATTACAAAGACAATCAGCGCAGACCATATTGCGAGAGGGCAGCCTTGATTCGGCTTGAAGGATTTTATTTTTAAAGAGCGACGCTTTTCAGCCACCATAATTTTCTGCCTCATTCCGTTTGTTTCAGAGGGACATAGTCTTGTAGCGACATCCGGCTCACACCAGAATCCAAGGCCTGGGATTCGAGATTTATATCCAGCGCGAATGTCCCTTTTCGTTTTGCGGAAATCCAAGGCCTGGACGGGACGTCCTATCGGATTTATCGGCAAATTCTTTTCCAAATAAAAGGTCAATTTCAGAAAATTATCAAAAGCACTCACCTTCATGGATTCGGGGAGTTTCCGCAAGTATTCCCTTTAATGATGTTGGACTTGGGCGACATCAAATAGGGGAAAAGCCATGGCCGATGACCTCAAAGATGTTGGGTACTCAGTATCGCCCGTTACATTGTTGTTCACGCCGGTTGAATAGTGTGATGAATAGACACAACCAATAAAGAAAAGGGAAGATCTGGGACATCAAGACAATCCTGATGTTGGAGCAGACTCAACGATTACCTTCATCCCGGCCCGCGGTTGACGCCCTGGCTTAAAGTCGCGTCAGAAAATCATCCTTCATTCATCCCAAGAATAACAGGAATCGTCCCAATGCTTTTTGAGAGGAAATAGAATTGGCACAAAATTATCATGATGTGACGTGTTATGGACGACCACCGGGAGGCAAATGAACAACGTGACCCGCAAAAACAGTGCTTCAGTTCGCTTAGAGAAAGGTGGTGAGAGGCGGTACGGACACGTGTGATGAAGTCACCCGCCGCGCGTTGGTTCTGTCTATCGGGTTTGCCGGCAATGCAGAGGGTCATGCGAAGGATCGCGCGACCGACCCAAGACTCCCGCTTCGGGCAGGGAAGCTGTTTTGGATGAAGACGCCATGCACTCACGGCGAGAAACAAAGCGCTGGATGAGGGCAACCCGTCTGCACGAGGCCATTCGGAGTAGAAGATGTGGTGTTGCCTTGTGCCCAACTACATGGTCCTCTTTCTAGAAGGAATGAGGTTCAGGGTTTGTATCCCTCCTTTGCCCTCACCTTATAATGGAGCGGCTTGGTAAGTTGCACGGAAATCGATTGCCAGCTATTTTTGTTGGTGCTTTTCGGATAGTAACCCAGATAATAAAGGTGTTGCAGATCTGCCCCAATTTCTCCAAATACTTTTGTTAATTCATCCGTATCCTTCACTTCAAAGTTCAAACCGCCGGTGGACGTGGTAATTTCCTTGAGGGACTTCATCAATTGCTCATCATTGAGCGCCTTTCCAAGAGCAATCGCATAAACAGGCACACCTGTCCGCTTCAAATTATTAATCGCCGCGGATTCGGAGAGAGCGCTGGAATTGTCATTTCCATCGGTGAAGACCAGAATAGCCTTTTTCCCCTTCACTTTCAGAACTTCGGAGGATAGTTGTGTCAAGGCGTCAAACAGGGCGGTTCTGCCTTGAGCCTTGGCGGCCAATAGGGCCTTTACGGCAAGACTTTTTTCTTTTCCGAAAGGCTGCAGAACCTGTAATTGATCGGTGAACGAAAACAATCCGACCTTATCCTCCGAACGCATATTGGTGAGTAGTTGCATCACCGCATTTTTTACGAAGGGGAGAGTCTTCTGCATGCTGCCTGTTGTATCCATGAGCAGAGCCATCGTCAAAGGGGTGTCTTGGGTCTCAAATACGGCAATTTTTTGCGGCCGGCCGTTTTCCAGCACTTGGAATTGGTCTTGCTGCAATCCCGGGATAAACCTCTTTCCGTCCAACACCGCGGCATAAATCTCTACCATCCGCACCTCCACTTTCAAAGAGGGAAGAGGCTCCGACGGTTCGAAAAATCCTTGAGGCAGCATTAAGAGAAAGAGAAGCCCCCCGATCATCATGGTGTTTTCTCCAATCGAGGCAGCAATTCTTCCAGTGGGAAGTTGTTCATACTCCGAACGGCTGCCGGCCAGTCATCTTTGTGAGCCAAATGGGCCCTCGAACGGAGCAATTGTACAGCGGGTTCAGCCAGCATGGCTACTGCATCTACTGGAAGGCCGCACCGGTCCGCTGCTTCTGCCAGATTCAAGATGAACTCGCCCAGCCGTTCCGCCATTGGACCTGGAAATAGGAAGTCGAGATAATCTTCGTAGGGGGAGAGCTGTAATAGATGCGCATGCGTACATCCGTGAGTTTGGTAATGGGGACCGCCGAAATGGATCACTTCCTGGTCTCCAACCTTGTTTAGCAAATTCTGCCAACTCTTGCGTACTGGGCTGGATTCCGAAAAACTTCCCGGCATCTGGCGGATGACATCGGCCAGATAAAAAAGATCCGATGAGCTCAAAGCGTTGAGTGCGACGGTTGCCTGATGGTTACGAAGTGCCCTGATCAACTCCTGCCGCCTGGAGGCGCCAACCAACCTTTGGCTAGCCAAAACGATTTGATCGACAAGGTTGGGATGCATAGCTGCCTCCACCACCATTTCCTTCCCAAAACGAATCTGCAGCGCGATCCGTCGCATAGCGACATCGGTCAACCGACTCCAAGGGACGGCCCGGAGGGAAGCCAATTGTCCCGCCGCAAAATGTGCCGTAGTATAATTCCCCTCCGTCGATTCGCCGACCTCCTGTTGTTTCAGGCCCAATTCTCCCGCCACGATTGCCAATTGAGCTGGATTGCCCGCGATCATCCGGCCCCCGTTCTTTATGGGCGCATGTATGACGGTCTCAGGCCAGTAGTTTTTGTGGCCATTGGCCGGCTTTTTTTCATAAAACTGGTGAGTCCGGGCCAGGTTGGGATTTTCAGCCACCATTAGATCGGAGGGGGAAAAAAAATAGGCATAAAGATAACCGAGGAAGGTTGTCATTAAAACGGGATTCAACTCTCCCAATAATTCATGAGCCTGCCGGGCAATTTCTTTGGAAGCTGTTATTTTCCCGCCACTAATTTCTTTCTGAATTCGTTTGAGCCGGCCTTGGATATCCGTTAGAGAACTCACATTCAGGAAGCCGCGAATGTCCGGAGGCGTTTTCTTGATTTCTTCGGGCTTCATTTCATTTAGCCGCCCGCAGGATTTTTCCAAAGCACCCAGAGTGGAAGCGGCGTCTCCTTGCGCCTGCTCTAATGATTTGGCGGACTGGAAGATCTCCCGCAAGACAGATATGGGGGTGATTTTTTGAAGCTCCAACACTTTTTGCATCCGGTTATATTTCCACTCGGCTCGGTCCACTGTGAATCTCTGGCCGGAAAATTCGAAACTGGCGGGATGAGGACTCCCGGCCCAGGCCCGCAAGACTGGATCTTCTTCCACCTTTATGTTTCTTTTCTCCCAGTGATCGAATAATCCTTCCAATCCCGTCAAAGTGGCAAAAGCAAAGTCGCCTCCATCTTTAGCAGCGGCATAGCTCCTGCAATATTGTCCAAAAAGCCCTGCTGCATCCCCATCACTCAGCAATCCGTTTTCATTGCAAATCACCAGCCAGTGGATCAGGGACTCGAATTGTCCGAGCACGGCGTTGATTTTGTCGTCACTGACTTTCTCGATATGAGCGGCAGCAGCAAAGAAGGACTGGAAGTCAGATGTTGTCAATGCAGGCAGAGCACTGAAGTAGGGGTAAAAGGCTTTAAACTTCGCATAATTCTGCGAAAGCAACAAAGCCGGCATGTCGCCCATCGGCACGAGGCGGTGTTGATTGATCCGGCTGACCGCCAGAAAATTCTCCACTTGCTGAAACTCCTGGCCGGCCACTTTGTAAGACTCCGTCAGAAGCCTTAACAAAACCTCATCTTCGGCTTCCGGAGGTGATTGCCGCGCCGCTTTGGAAGCCAGGCTCGCGACCTGGCCGGCATCGCCGGACTGCCCGCGCGCCACCAGCCAGATTTTGATGCCGCCGGGGAAAAGAATCTTCCCTTCGGAGTCCAATGGAAGATTGCCAGCCAAAAGGGTGAAAGAGTCCGATGGATGCCGGTAGATGTGCCGATCCACTGACTCTTTTTCCGCAAAGGGGTAGATTTGATAATACCGGGCCAAACGCCTGGCGGATTGAGTGAAGAATCGCTGGGGCAACGGCGGCAAATGGGAAAGCTTCGAATAAAAGGAGATCAATTTCCCTTCGTCGCGAACCAACAGTGCCTGAATAAATTGCGGTGCTTTAGCTGGAGGAATCCCGGCCAAATTTTCCCAGGCGGCGGAGGCGGCCTCTCCTCCGGGCAATTTCAGGCTGCCATGTTCCATCGCCAGGGCATCTGAATACATCAGCAGGCGATCGGCCATCTTCTCCATCAACATTCGGGATTTGAAAGAAGTCAGAATTTGCAGCCGCGCCTCTGGTTCCATGCGGCCCAACCCCGCGTAGAGACGTGTGGCGGCCAGGTTGTCGACAAAAAAAGCGATGTTGTCGCCCCCCGCGGGTTTGTCATCGCCGTTTCCCCACCAGAATTCTTCTCCCCCAATCAAGACGGCATGATCATCCTTCAAAATAAATTCATAACTCTCACCGGCTTCCAAGCGACTCTTCATGGCTAATTCATCTATTCCCCAGGCATTGGCCAATCCTTGGTAATTTGCCTTGTCAGGGTTCGCGCTTAGCTCAACCAATACGCGGTTCTGTTTGCGGCGGATTTCCCACCCCACCAGATCCAGGATTCGGCTGGCTCGTTCAAAGTCCTTTTTGGTTTTAAGATCGAGTTTGAACAAAGTCTGATCCCCTGAAACCTGCCCCAGCTTTTTGAGTGCATTCACCTGTTTCAAATAATCACGCAGGCCCTCTTGGATCTGCTCCTGGGACTTTGAGTATTTCCCTTGTGTTTGCTGGCTCAGCCCATAAGTGAGCTGAGCCAGGAAATCTTGGCTGGTCATTTCGCCTGCAATCTTGGCTGCGGCAGTCATAGCTTTGATTCCGCCCGGAATCATGATTTGATTCTGCCCTTTTTGATTATTGTCCGACTCCACGGAGTCACCCAAAACGATTCCACCCTGCTCGTGTATCCGCTGAGTCAGTGGGGCAATAGCGTCATTGTCTGCGTCTCGATAGGCACAAACCAATCCTCTCTCCAAGATGTTTTGGATCTCGTAGCTTGGCTTTTTCAGCTCCTGAAGCCGGTCAGCCCATGCCAGATAGGCCGGAGCTGCCCGATCTCCGGAATGATCCCGGATGAGAGCTACGCGAGAAATCACATCAAGATTTGAGCCAGCTTTCTGTGAGGCCAATTCAGATGCGGTCCTCAGTTCAAACCAGCGATTGGCTCGGTCGAGCAAATCCAGTTTCAGAGCGTGCAGAGATGCGGCCTCCGGCTGCCGCGCGAGTGCTGAATCCGCAACTCGCAGAGCTTCTTCCGTCTGTCCAGCTTTGGCCAACAGCGATGTGAGTCCAATCAAGGCATTAATATTCGTCTCATCTCGCTTTGCGGCCTCTCGATAAAAAGATAGCGCTTCTTCCTCTAAACCCGATTGTTCTGCCATGGAGCCGTATTGCGACAAGACAGCCGAATCGGCAATGGGCAGTGGCAAAGCTACCTTGAGATGTTCTCCAGCGGAGTCCTTCTCCCCCCGAGCAATCAGGCCTTCAACCAGGTGCAGGCGGATTGAAGGCAAGGCAGGATTGAGTTGCAAGGCCTTGTCATACGAGTCATATGCTCTGGAAATTTGACGGTTTTTTTCCTGAAGCCCGCCGAGTCGAGCCCAGCCCTCCGCGTTTTTCATCTCCAACTGCAGGGCTTTTTGCTGGTAATTAATAGCGTCCTCCAACTGGCTGCGATTTTCCTTCACCCGGCTCAGTTGTTCAAGCACGCCAGCCTGTGCAGGTTTCAGGATGATGGAACGCAGCAAATTTTCTTCGCTCAGTTCCCAATTGCCGAGCGAAAAATAGGTCTCGCCAATGCTCTTGTACAGATCTGGCGAGGATGGGGAGGAATAGCGCAGTTTGGCCAGCATTTGCAAAGCCGTCCGGTAGTCTCCTTGTTTGTGGTAGATATCCGCCGCCATCCGCAAGAGAGTGGGATCCAGTGAGCTGAGTGCTAGCCCCTCTTCCAGCGCCTTTTGCAGACTGACGTTGTCTTTTGTTTCTAATGCCTGCCGGGCCGATTGCCGGGCGCTGATCAGCTTTTCAAATTGGCCGATTGCCGGGACTGTCTTGGATTTGGAAGTCAAAAAACTTTGCAGTTCCATCCGGCCTTCGGGAAGTCCAGAATTGCGCAGGATGATGGAATAGGGCAAAAATCCTTCTGGCATGACAGGTTCAGCAAAGGATATCCAATAAGCAGGGCGGCCCTTCCACTCCTCCATCCATTCGCCGGGGGAAGCTGATCTCCCAAGATGGACTCCAGCAGTGGCCACAAGGGCTTCCCTCCAGAGATTACTTTCCGATGAGGAAAAAAGGGCATCTCCTCGCACGCAGAGGCGGAACCGTTTCTCGCGGAGTTTGTATGAGATCAAAGTGGAGACGTATCGAGACAGGTCGGGTTGCTGGATTGGAGTTGCTTTGGAGAACAGGAACAGAGGGGTCCAGCCAGCTGTAGAGTCAGGCAGTGCATCGATAATTTCAGAATAAGCTCTCCAGGCAGGATCGGTTTGGGTGGCTATGGTTCCTTCCTTCAGAGCCGCCTCGATGGATTCAACGCTCTTCAGACCGCTCCAAGACCGCGCTCGCGCTCCGGCTATGATCACCAAGTCAATTCCATCCGCAAGCCGTGCTTTCCCTTCAAATTCCACAATCCAGTTTTTGATTTCCTCCCAGGATTCGCCGGGCAGCCCATTCAAATCGATTAAGAAAACCACTTTGTTGGAAAATCCAATTTTCTGAGTCTCAGGAATAATAAGCTTCCCATCCAATTCCAGCTTAAATTCAGGCTCAGATTGGCTCGCCGGTTTGATCAAAAAGGAATCCGCACGCGAGCCGATACTTCCGAAGGCCAAAAGAAGGAATAGTAGAACGGACTCATGCTGAATGGATATTCGACGAAAAAAAGAACGGGTGATTATTTTTTTCATGATTGCTGCCCGACTTCCTTGGATTCCGCAAGGCTAAGGTCCGCTTATTGATGATGCCAGCTCAGAATCCATCCGGGAGAAGTCTTTGCATTGGGGGTAATCCGTTCGCGGCTTGAGTATCGTCATGTCCTGATAATATTTTGATTATTACCATGAATTTGAATTGTGATCAACTTTATGAGGGATGGCTTTATGAGGGATGGCGGGTGCGATCAAAAGCGTGAGAAGAGTCCGGAGATCATTCCTCTCCCCAAGTGTCAAAGATCTTTATACTTTCAATGTTAATTGCACCCAGCGGGGGACGGTCACAAGCAAAAGCCAGATGAGCTGTGTGGCGAGAATGACAACGACACTGCGGCCATGGTCTGCACTGTGGGAGGAAGGGATGATTATCCGCCAGCTACCGGATTCGTTGGACCGCCCGTCCGCGTGTAGACATGCCGGCTCTTTCGGCGAAAGAATCCTGCCATTGGATCTGAAGGGATGCGCCATCATGAGGCTGCTTTTTCGAACCTTGCAAGTCTCCCCCGGGGGAGAGCAATGACGTAGCTCAGAATCCCATGGGACGTCAATGAATGGTTTGGTGCGGGCTTTCAGTTTTCCTGGTGTTCTCCCCCAAGGAATGCCGGCCATCGCAATAATCCGTGGGGGCAGTGCCAGGCAGAAAAAATTCCAGCTTTTCCGAACAGAGAGGGCCTGGCAAAAGTCCACTCTGCGGACAGATGGGGATTTGCAGCACCTCGGCGGGAATAGGGAAGGGATCATCACCGGCTTTAGCGGTTGCCTGTTTCATAAAGGTAGTCCAAATGGGGAGGGCCACTACGGCGCCATAACCGCCTGTCATGATCGTCCGCGGCTGATCGAAACCGGCCCACACGCCAGCAATCAAATCAGGCGTGAATCCAACGAACCAGGCATCGCGGTACTGGCTGGTGGTTCCGGTTTTTCCGGCGGCGGGATGCGTAAATCCCAAGGTTCGAACGCTTTTCCCCGTCCCTTCGGCAACCACGCTCTCCATCATGGATGTCATCAGACTGGCGACATCGGCGGGAATCGCGGGTGCGGCCTGCAAGGGATTTTCATAGAGCAGCTTACTTTCGCGATTCGTCACTTTACGAATCAGCACTGGTTGAGTCAACTGCCCCTGGTTGGGGAATACCGCATAAGCACGAACCAATTCGAGCAAACTGAGCTCGCCGGTTCCTAGCGGCAGTGAGGCCACTTCCGGCAAGGGGCTGGTGATTCCCAACAATCTGGCTTCGTCCAGTATTGTGGGAATGGTCAAACGTTGTCCCAACTGGACGGCCACGCTATTGAGCGATTCCGCCAGGGCCTTGCGAAGAGTCACGGCGCCCAGATGTTCTTCCTCGGCGTTTTCCGGCTGATAGAGCCCCTGGGCGGTTTCGATGATGAATGGATCATCCATCATGAGTGTTGCGGGCGTGAGTCCGGCCCGGAGAGCTGCGGCATATACCACCGGCTTAAAGGCTGATCCCGGCTGGCGGCGAGCTTCCCGGATTCGGTCATAATGGCTCTCCGCGTAATTCCGTCCCCCGGCCCAGGCGCGGATTTCGCCGGTGCGAACATCCAAGGCCACCAGGGCGCCCTGGAGATAATCCGGATGGGCATTGGGATGGCGGCCATGATTGTGCTCCCAAAATTTGCGGCTCGCATAATGAAATTGGGGAGCCTTTTCAATTTCGGCCAACCCTGAGTCCAGGCTCTCCGCCGCGGCCATCTGCATGCCAGAGTCAATGGTGCAATAGACTCTCAATCCTCCCGCATCGATTGTGCCCTGTCCTACCCTTTGTACCAGCTCTGCCCGGATGGCTTGAAGAATGTATCCCGCCATTTGTTCCTCATCAATTTTCGGTCTCAGGCCCAGTGGACTCATTTTGGCTGAGGCGGCTTGGGTGGGAGTGATGCAACTAATCTCCGCCATCCCCGCCAGCACCAGGTTGCGCCGCCGTAGGGCGGCTTCCGGATTGGTTTGCGGGCAATAGGCGCTGGGGGCTTGAATCAAACCGGCAATCAAAGCGGCTTCCGAGAGGTTCAAATCGGCGGCATGCTTTCCAAAATAGCCTTGGGAGGCAGACTCTACTCCATAGTAACCGCCGCCCAAATAAATCCGGTTCAGATAGAGTTCCAGGATCTTGTTCTTGGGCAGCGCCTTTTCCACTTCCATCGCCATCCAGAGTTCGTCCAGCTTGCGCTGAACCGTTCGATCCGGGGTCAGGAAAGTATTCTTCACCAACTGCTGGGTGAGAGTGCTGCCTCCTTGCTTGATTTTACCGGCTACCAGGTTCTTCCATCCAGCCCGCAGCATCCCTTCCAAGTCATATCCGGAATGCCCAAAAAAATGACGGTCTTCCGTGGCAATCACCGCTTGGATCAGTTGAGGGGAAATTCTTTGGAGTGGAACATACGTTCGCCGCTCTTTTTTCCAGAGAGCTGCCAGGATTGACCCCTGCCGGTCAAACACGAGATTGCTTTCCTCCATGTAAAACAATCCTGCCAGCGGATTGGAAGCGGAGTTTTGGGCTGGAGCGGCATGAGAGAAGATACTGAATGCGATTAAGAGAATCACTGAATATTTTATGAAGAACTTCGATAACGCCGGAGTAAACAACTTCGCCAGTTCTCCTTTCCCCAACAAAATACAAATCGGCCATTAGCATACCGCAAACCATCCGAAGGGAAAAGCCCCCCACGCGGATGGGGTGCAAACAGAAGTGATGTGCGATTTACGCTGCTTATTTTTGTGAAGCCACCATGAATGCTCATCATATGGGGACGAAGGATGAATTTCTCCCTGATTCAAGAGTGGATCCTTTTCTGCTAGTGCATTGTGCAAAAGCGGCTCGCCATAATCCGGCAGGAAAAACAATAACCCTAGGCATCGCTATTGTCAGCAGTCCATCTCAATATTGAAGAGCGCTGACGGTCAAAGTGTGGACAGGATTCATCTCCACATTGCTTCCCATCTCAAAGTTCGGTAGCGTGCCCCCTCAATTCTTCAATCTTTGTCACCTTCAACAAGCCCAAGGTAAAGGCAATTCTATTGTTTCATTTCTGGAATGCGGGAATCCCATTTGCGGACATTGTCCCCGGCCCTTTTTTATGGTGTGCCAGACATCGTATATGAATTCAATGGGATATGAGTGGCATTGCATTGGCAATTACTTTGCTTATTTTTATCATAAATTGTGGCGGCTTCGTCATCATCGATTAGCTGCCGCCAGAATGGTCATGATAAATTGATGGTTCATCTTGCAAGGAGCCAACATGTTTTCCCAGGTTGTCAAGGATTTGCGGTATGCCGTACGCCTGCTTGAGAAAAATCTCGGATTTACGGTCACGGTAGTGCTCTCGTTGGCAATTGGGATTGGCGCCACCACCACGGTTTTTTGTTGGATAAAGAATATTTTGTTATCTCCAGTGCCGGGAGCTGTGCGCCAGGAGCAGCTGGCCGCCCTGGTTTCCAGTCAAGGTGGAGGCAACATCTCGCTGCTGGATGCCCGCGATTTTGAGGCGCTCAAACAGATTTTTGTCGGCGTGGCCGCGAGCCAGATTTCACCGGCATCGTTGACTGCCGACAACCAGACCGATTGGATTTTCGGACAGGTGGCGACAGCCAATTTCTTTGAGCTGCTGGGCGTCAGACCGATACTTGGCCGCACCTTCCTCTCCGACGAAGATTTAAAGCCCGGCGGCAATCCGGTGATAGTAATTGGAGAGACGCTCTGGCGGCGGCGCTTTGGCGCCGATCCCAAGGCGATTGGCAAAGGGGTGGAATTGAACCGTCACCCCTTCACGATTATTGGCGTGGTGCCTGAGGTGTTTCATGGAACGATGACCGGATTGGCCTGCAATTTCTGGGCTCCCATCTCCATGTACAATGAAGTGGGCTCGCGTGCCGAGAACCTTGCGAACAGGCATGCGCGTCCATTCCACAATATTGCTCGGTTGCGGCCCGGCGTGACTTTGGCCCAAGCGCAAGAGGCTGTTACCGCCCTGGACACTCATTTGGGGGATGAATATCCCATTTCCAATCGGGAAATCCGCCATCGGGTGGTTTCCTACTCCAAGCTTCCTTATGGCGCCGCGGCGATTTTAGGGCCTGCCCTGCGTTTGCTGCTGGCAGTGGCCATGGGAGTGCTGCTGATTGTGGTGGCAAATATCGCTAATCTCCAGTTGGCGCGGGCCGCCAGCCGCCAGAAAGAGATCGCCATCCGGTTGGCGGCCGGTGCCAGCCGCATGCAACTGATCCGGCAATTGCTAACAGAGAATCTTCTGCTGGCGACGCTGGGCGGAGTTGGAGGAGCAATGTTCGCCGATTGGGGGGTGGGACTGTTGTCTCGATTCTTGCCGCCCAGCGAGCTTCCAGTCGTCATCCTTGGATTCTCCACTGACAAGGGCACGCTGGGATTCACCATGCTGATCACTCTTTTGGTGGGATTGTTGTTCGGTCTCGTGCCGGCTCTGCAGGCTTCCCGGCCACAGCTTTATGCAACGCTCAAGGAGGGTGGCAAGACTTCCTCCGGCGGTTCTTCGCAACATCGCTTGCGCCAGGCGCTGGTGGTTGTGGAAGTAGCGTTGTCGCTGGTGTTGCTGGTGGGAGCTGGTCTCTGCATTAAGGGCTTGAGGCAGGCGCGGAAAATTGATTTGGGACTTGATCCCCACCATGTGCTGACCGCGGGGATGCAAATCGGTATGAATGGTTACAATGAATCCACCGGAAAAGGATTCTACCGCAAATTGCAGCAACGCCTGGCCTCCGCACCCGGTGTGGAGGAAGCCAGCCTTGCCAGTTGGCTGCCGCTCGGATTGGGAGGTTGCAAGGGGCATAGTGTGGCGGTGAATGGGTATCTGCCGAAACCCGGCGAGAATCCCACTTATGAGTATGCGGTGATTGCGCCACGCTATTTCGCCACTTTGCGGATACCACTGGTGGCGGGACGCGATTTTACCGAAATGGACGACGCCAATTCCCAAAAGGTCGCTATTATTAACGAAGCCTTCGCCAATCGTTTTTGGCCGGGACGCATTCCGCTAGGCCTGAAGTTTCACGCTGGAGGAGCTGATCGCGTAGTGGTAGGAGTGGCGAAGACCGGAAAATACAACCGGCTCAACGAAGAATCCTGGAGCTTCTACTACCTGCCTTATCAGCAATATGTGCCGGACCTTGATTTGAATGCAGTGGTTCGCACCCAAGGGGATGCCGCGGCATCCCCTCAGATCATCCGCGACATTGTGCGGGATATTGATCCGGGAGTGGCCCTTCTGGGGACGCGGCGCATGACCGATCATGTATCAGCCGCGCTCTTCGTGCAGCGTATGGCTTCAGATCTGCTCAGCGTGTTGGGCCTGGTTGCCCTGCTGCTGGCGGCCATGGGGGTATATGCGGTAATGGCCTATTCGGTTAGCCAGCGCACCCAGGAATTTGGCATCCGCATGGCGCTTGGCGCCCAGACTAAAGACATTGTATGGGTTGTCAGCAGGCGCGGCGTATGGATGACCGCGCTCGGATTGGCGGCGGGACTTGCGCTCTCCCTTTTGGCCACCCGCTCGTTGGCCGGATTCCTTTATGGCATCAGCCCATTCGACGCCGCGATGTTCATCGGTGTGCCGCTGCTGCTGGGAATAGTAGCCTTGCTGGCCTGCTATCTGCCCGCGCTCCGTGCCACTCAAGCCGACCCGATGGTTGTGTTGAGAAATGAGTAGGGCCACGGGTGACGCAGACATGCAAAAAAGCATATCTGTGCCACCCCCGATTCTGGGCAAATCTCAGAGAGAAGAGGTGTATTTCCACGGCAGCCAATATAGATCAATAATAAAAAAGAAAAGATAAACAGCAACCCCGAAAATGATAGCGGCTGAGTCGATAGGTTCTCCCGGCATCGATTGCACCTAAAGAAATACTACAAACAAGATCAGCGCAAATACATTACAGAGAAGAGAGGATTTTCTACTACTCAAAATCTTGAGCTTTTGCAGTCTCCACATTGGAATCCAACTTAATAACCGCATGATTAGCAGAGTCAGAAAAATCAAAAAGGCCACTTTCAGCCAATGCAACATATGATGTCAGCTCCCTTTTCTTGAGGTGGATGAATTCCGTCCGCGGGCAAGAATACATTTTCATCTGGGCGATCATTGGGTTATTCCGGCCCATCGCAACGCACCGGGGGCAGGCCGTTGTTGGCTGCCGCCCATTATTTTGACCACGACTGCAACTCGATGATATTGCCTTCCGGGTCCGTGACGTAGCACCAGGTTACTTTTTCGCCGGTTGCAATTTGCATGGTGACAATTTCGCCCACGGCGTGCCCACCCGCTTGCAGAACCGCTTTTTGAGCGGCGGCTACCTCGTCAACTGAAAAGGCAATATGTCCGAAGCCTGTCCGATTCACGGCGGTTTTGTCCCGACTTTCGAGAATATTGTAGTTGAAGACCTCCAGCGTGGGACCGTTATCCCCGTAGCCAGGCAACCGCAGATGTATGCCGCGCAAATGTGCGCCTAAAAGGCCTGTTCCTGCTTCGAGTTTATCGCCTCGAAAGTCTCGTTCCGGCGGAACGGGGATGCATCCGAAGAGTTGATGATAGAAGCTGGCTAGCGCCCGCCAATCTTTGGCAATGAGATTGGTGTGAACGAATTTCGCTGGAATGCCCATGGATTGCTCCCTGAAAAAAAAACTCGTCTCCAAGCAGGCTTTCGGCCACAAAATAAAAGCGCAAAACTTGCTGATCGCCGTAATTACAGTGAAGTGGCTAACGAAATAGGGCGCCGGCGTCCGCTGTTTGTGCGTCCGGTAGAGTGGGCTTGGTGCAAAAATATTTTTTGACATTCACCAAAAATCAAAAATAGGAACGATTCAATTCTTCACATCGCAATACCGCCCCAGTCTTGCTGCAATTCGGGGTAACTCATGAGGTTTTATTGGGCGAGGAAATACCGAGATCTTTGCAGATTTTCCTAATCAGGGTGACATTGATTTCAGTATGATGGGGAACGGCGGAGTGTTTATTAAGGCTGGCATTGTACCACCAAGAGTGGCGTCCCCCCTCTCTGAGGAACGCGCACCCTTGACGACGCAAATATTTCAGGAATTCCGTTCTTTTCATACTGCAATCTTTTCTTCCTGGAAACCGCCTCCCGCAGCGGTCAATGCATCCTGCCGGTTCATTTCCAAGGCTTCTTGCAATGTCACTCGTAAACTGGCAATCAGCTCGTCGCGGGATCCTTCCTGGCAATTTACACCTGGGACCTCTTCAATCCATCCGATCCACCAATCGCCATCTTTTTTGAGAATTGCCGTATATTCCGATTGCATATTCAAAGTCCTCCCTTGTTGTACTTATCATATTATGCCGAAAAGTTGACGGCATTGCCATGGGGTGGTGCAGGTCTTCCAATCCCCAGGCCAGCGGCCAACCGGAGGGCCAGCGTAGGCTGGTCCGTTGGAGTCGTGTGGTTGGGAATGGTTTCAGATTCGCCGTGGCCGCCGATAATGTTTTCAGCTTCAATCCTCGCGTTTGAAATTTTAGCCGCGGATTAACGCGGATTTGCGCGGATGAAATGGGATTCATGATTTGTCTTTATCCGCGTTTCATCCACGTTCATCCGTGGCTAATTGAATATCGCCGTAGGCTCAGCGGTGGCTTACCTTTTTGCGGACATCGAGTGGAGCCCACAATTGGGATTCTATTCTGCAAATTTCCAACATCCCAAAGAGTTGAAGTATTCAACTATTCAAGTACGGGGGTCA
>CAWDMN010000007.1:0-14653 GCA_963803155.1 uncultured Acidobacteriota bacterium | reverse complement strand
TTTCTTTTTCCGTTGGGGCCCCAAAGCTGGTCCCGGTTTCAAGCACTCTCTGCAGAGCATCGATTACTTCCGGGTGACAGTGTCCCAAAATCAACGGCCCCCATGAACCGACATAGTCGATGTATTCGTTCCCATCGGCGTCATAGATTTTGGCCCCTTTCCCCCGACTGATGAACAGGGGTCCGCCACCCACGGCCCGAAAGGCCCGCACGGGGGAATTTACCCCGCCGGGTATCAGCCGGAGGGCTTTTTCATAAAGCTGCCTGGATTTTTCGACCATGGCAACCTCCCAACAAATGAGGGAACAGCATATAGGAGACCGGACGCAGGAGACGGGAAACGGCAGACGTCAGACGGGAGATAGCAAACAGTCAGTAGCAAGTACCAAGTCAGACCAGGCTAAATCATGATGGCTGAGATTCCACAAATATTTATCTGCTTTAAAATCTCGACAATCACTGGCATCCAGGCAAAAATATCAACCTAAAAAATCAGGCCAATTTTCTCGTTGCTCAAGACCTGCCACTTCCTGCAAACTATCTACTGCCCTCTGTTCACCGCCCACTGTCCGCCGTCTCCCCTCTGCCATTTCTCGTCTGCCATTTCTCGTCTGCCGTCTGCCGTCTGCTCCCCACAACCTTAACGAATCATCTTCACTGCGTCTTTGGCAAAGTAAGTGATAATCAAATCCGCTCCGGCCCGCTTGATGGAAGTCAAAGACTCAATGATGGTGCGTTCCCGGTCCAGCCAGCCGTTCCGATGAGCCGCCACCAGGGCCGCAAATTCCCCGCTCACCTGGTAGGCAGCCACCGGGATATCAAACTCCGTCTTCACCCGGTAAATAACATCCAAGTAAGGCATGGCGGGTTTGACCATGACGATATCGGCGCCTTCTTCGATGTCGAGAGCCACTTCCCGGATGGCTTCCCGCTGGTTGGCCGGATCCATTTGATAAGACCGGCGGTCTCCAAACTGAGGGGCCGATTGGGCGGCCTCCCGAAATGGGCCATAAAAACCGGAAGCATATTTTGCGGCATAGGAAAGAATGGGAGTTTTTTCAAATCCGTTTTGATCCAGCTCTTGACGAATAGCGCGAACCCGGCCGTCCATCATATCGGAGGGAGCCACGACATCCGCGCCAGCACGGGCGTGAGAAAGAGCGGTGCGCACCAGCAGCTCAAGCGTGCTGTCGTTGTCCACATCCCCATTCCGGATGGGTCCGCAATGGCCATGCGAAGTGTATTCGCACAGGCAGACATCAGTAATGACCAGTAACCCTGAGACTTCGGCTTTGATGGCCCGCACTGCTTGCTGGACAATGCCATCTTCGGCATAAGCCCCGCTGGCTATCTCATCCTTGTCGGGCGGCAGGCCAAATAACAAGACGGCCGGAATTCCCAGGGAAACCACTTCACGGCATTCCTTGACAATTTCATCTACCGACATATTGTAATTGCCCGGCATGGAACTGATCTCCTTGCGGATTCCTTTGCCCGGACAGGCAAACAACGGATAGATAAAATTCCATGGCGATAGACGCGTCTCACTGACCATGGAGCGCAGCAGAGAGTGGCTTCTCAAACGGCGTAGGCGATAATAGGGTTTCTCCATTTTTCCCTCCCCTTCCTGAAAAAGCTAACGAGACTTCGTCTCGGATCATAGGGACTTTCTGGTGGAACCATTCAAAACTTGACGCCAAGAACCAAGCTTCAAGTTCGAAATAGACCATTCAGATATTAGCACAAAACAAATCCTCGAAAGGCGAGAGACTGCCCGAAGTCAATTATAATCCCACACATTTTTGGCGCAGCAGCTAGTCGCAGGATGCCTCAGCGCATCGTGAATAACGCCGGGGGGATGCCGCATCTAGAGCATGAGGGGTTACACATTCCCCTGCCAACCTGTCCGGCCAAAACGGTACAGTACTTTTTTTGCTCTGCGAATTCTCATAAGAATGTCTCATAAGAATTGACACTAATCATCCACTTTATTAATATTGGCTGTTTTCGGAGATGAGCATGAGCAAAAATTCATATCCCAACATGTCCAATCAAATTCTGACTACGGCGAATCAGCTGACTTTGCTCCGAATGATTTTCATCCCCATCTTTGTCGTTTTGCTGGTATACGAAATGGCGGGTTGGGCATTTATCGTCTTTATTTTGGCCGGAATCACCGACGGGCTGGATGGACTGATTGCCCGGCTCTTCCAGCAAAAAACCCAGCTGGGCGCCTACCTTGATCCCATTGCGGACAAGCTCCTGCTGACCACTTCCTTCGTGGTTCTTTCCACCAAGGGCCTTGGACTCACCATTACCATCCCGCTTTGGCTGACGATATTTGTGCTGAGCCGGGATGTGTTGCTGATTGCCAGCGCCCTGATGATCGCGCTCTCGACGGGCCACCGCACTTTCAAGCCCTCGATTTTTGGGAAGACCACTACCTTCATGCAAATCGTGACCATCCTGGTGGTCTTATATTTCAACCATCTCGGCTACACTCACCCGTTCATCCATTGGCTTTTCATCGCAACCGGCGTCATTACCATTTTTTCCGGCTTACACTACATCTACCAGGGTCGGAAATTGGTGACCGACCTTCCTCCCGCTGGCTTCTGAATTGGTTTGAATTCAAGGTAAAATGGAACTATGCAAAGGATCGAACTGCTTGCGCCCGTTCGGAACCTGGAGTGCGGCATAGCCGCGATCAATTGTGGCGCCGATGCCTTGTACGTTGGCGCGGACCGGTTCAGTGCCCGCGAAAATGCGGGAAACAAGTTAGGGGATATTGAATGTCTGATCCGTATGGCCCACAAATACTGGGCCAAGGTTTATGTCACACTGAATACGCTGCTTTATGATCATGAAATTCCTCAGGCAACAAGCCTGGCGTGGAAAGTTTACGAAGCCGGAGCCAACGGGCTGATTATCCAGGACATGGGATTGCTCGAGTGCGAGCTGCCTCCGCTCCCTCTGATCGCGAGCACGCAAATGCACAACCACAGCAGTGATCGAGTTGCCTTTCTGGAAAAAGTCGGATTTCAAAGAGCCATTCTGGCCCGGGAACTCTCGCTTGACCAAATCCGGGAAATTCGCGAGAAGACCACATTGGAACTTGAATGCTTTGTGCATGGAGCTCTTTGTGTTTGTTACAGCGGACAATGTTCCATGAGCTATGCGCTGGGCGGCCGGAGCGGGAATCGGGGCCAGTGCGCGCAACCCTGCCGAAAAAGGTATACTCTGACGGATCGAAATAGAACTGTTCTGATACAGGACCGATTCCTGCTTTCGCTCAAAAACCTTAATCTCGCCGACTCTCTGGGGGATCTCCTGGAAGCCGGGATTACCTCTTTCAAAATCGAAGGCCGCCTCAAGGATAAGACATATGTCAGCAATGTGGTTGCTCATTACCGGCAGCGATTGGATTCCATTCTGGAAGGGAAAAATTTCAGACGATCCTCCTCTGGTCGGAGCCTCTTCGATTTTCAGCCTGCGCTGGGAAAAACCTTCAATCGGGATTTTACGGAACATTTTTTGCGGGGCAGAGTAAAATCCCCCGGATCTATTCATACCCCTAAAATGATTGGGGAGCTTCTCGGGAAAATTTTCGATGTCGATGAAGGCTCCTTCCAGTTGCAATCCGAGATCCTACTGAACCCTGGCGACGGCATCTCTTTCTTCGATGAAAACCAAGAATTGTGCGGCACTGTCATCAATGAGGTCCGCGGGCCCCGGATTTTTCCAGACAAAATCGACAAACTTCACAAAGGCCTCCCCATCTTCCGCAACCACGATCATTTATTCATGCAGGCTCTTGAAAGAAGCCGAACGGTGCGGAAAATCTCCGTCCAGATGATGTTCCGCGAGTTGAGGGACGGATTCGCGTTGTCCCTGGAAGATGAAGACCATATCGCCATAAGCGTTTTCCTCCCTGGGCTCAAGACCCCGGCGGAGAAGAAGGATCAATCTCTCGCCACCCTGAAAAAACAGCTCACCCGGCTAGGCGGGACGCACTTTTATTGTGATGATTTTAAAGCAGAGCTCTCTCAAGCCTATTTCTTTCCCATCTCCACTTTGAATGTTCTGCGCCGGGAAGCCGTGGACAAACTCGAGGCGGCGAGAATCGAACAGATCCCGCGAAAATCAGGGGAAATCAAAAAAAACAATTCCCCCTTTCCTGAAAAACATCTCAATTTTCTGGGCAATGTTCTTAATCGAAAGGCGGAAGCTTTTTACCGGCGGCATGGCGTCGAAGAAATCGAATGGGCCGCGGAAAGCGGTCTTTCGCTGAAAGGCCGAAAGGTGATGACTACCCGTTACTGTCTCATGCAGGAACTCGGATGGTGTGATGGGACGGCCAAGTCTAATGTTCCAGAATTGCCATTATCCCTGATTGACGAAGAAAATCATCGCTTCCAGCTGAAGTTTTGTTGTGACCGCTGCGAAATGGAGATTTACCTGGAAGAATAAACCGGAGAATCGCCGCGCGATCGAGAGACATCCGATACAGGTTTCAGTGGGCGTAATTCAAAGTGCGACTCAATAGAGAGTGCCCCAGGGAATAGAATGCACGGAAGGGCGAGCCTCCCGCTCCGGCGAACTCCGCCTGGCGAACCATCGTGTGAGCGGGACAGGCCGTGGCTCGGCCGGAGCCTCGCCCTCCCGGTTGACTGGGCCAACAAAGTAGAATTAGGCAATTGAAATTAGCCAGCTTTTGTCGTGATGGTTTCGAGTCCATGGGCATGCGGCCCGGTTTCACTTTTTCGCAACAGGAAGGCAAAGAAGAAACCGAAGAATCCGAGAGACGAAAAAATCCACATTCCCAAGGCGTATCCTCCCGGATTGGCCGCGCCAGCCCGGGCAAAGTCATTCGCCCAACCGATCATGAGGTTGAGCGCCATCAGGCCGATATTTTGAATCATTGTCATCAGACCATAAGCTGTCCCAAGCTTGGATTGATCCACCACATAAGCCACTGAAGGCCACATGATGGCCGGGATGAGCGAAAACGCAATTCCCATCATCGCCATGGGCACATAGAGTGGAAGCCGGGAGTACACCATCATTAGATAAACCGGCATTAAGAGCAGTGAGCCGAACATCATGAACAAAGATCTTCGCCCTATTCGGTCGACCAGGAGCCCAAACAGCGGGGTAAATATCATGGCTGCGAGAGTCAGGCTGCTAATCAGAACACTGGCTCTTTCACGGCTCATTCCATGAGCTTCGATGAAAAATTTGTAAGCAAAAGTGAAGAAGGGGAAAATGCCCGAATAAAAAGTGATGCAAAGGGCTACGATAAACCAATACGATTTGCCAAAGCTCCAAATATCCTTGAAGACCACCTTGTCGGTTTCTCCCGCTTTGCCTACGGGATATTGCTTTTCGAGAGAGGATTCCAGCACAAAATAAACCAGTGCTCCCAAAACTGAAATTACGGTAAATACCAAGGCTAGGAGCAGAGGTTTCTGCCAGCTCAGATAAAGGCCAGCCGCCCAGAGTGGCGAGGTTTGCGCGGCATACGTCCCCAGCCGGGAAATGGTGAGATTCAATCCAAAAGCGAAGCTGAGCTGCTTTCCGCGAAACCACTTGGCCAAGGCCGTAGTGACCGCCACAATTAGCGATTCCGCTCCCAAGCCGAAAAGAGACGGCCGGCGGCCATCACGCCAATGGCTCCCTTCATGGCAGTCAACGCGGCTCCAAACAGACAAATCAGTGAAAACAGCAGGGTGGCACGGCGTGTCCCGATGCGGTCGATGATGATCCCGCCAATCAACACCATGATGATATTGGGTGTGCTATATATGGCTTGTAGCAAGCCGATATTTTTGTCGGAAAATTGCAGCTGGGTTTTGAGAACATCAGCCAGCGGCTCGACACAATCGTAGACATAGTAATTGCCGAACATGGCCAAGCTGATAAAAAATAACACGACCCAACGATAGCCGGATGGGATCACCTGCAGTTTTCCTTCAGCCGCATCATTCTCATGATTATTCATAAGAGAGTCTCCTAAGAAAAATCCCCGCTAGGCAAAAGTGGAGCGGGCACGAGTGACCGCCGTCATCGGTGCACGCTGGCTCGGCAGGCGAGGCTGGCCAGGCGACGCGCGACGGGTGACTTCGTCACACTCGCGCGTCCCACCTTGTTTTCATCTTCTTGTTGAGCCAGCTGTGCTGGCATGTTTAACTCCTCATGTATTGCTTTATTGCATTTTCACCTCATAAAACTGCAAAATACAGATTCTACTTGAAGCCTTGCCGATTGCAAGCAAGTTGATGATTTCTCCGTGCAAACAAAAAAGATTCAATTCGGTGTCGGACTCCGGTATATGACCGTTTAGCTCTGAAAGATTGCCTCATATTGGATGATTCGTTCTATTCTTCCGAACAGACGGTTAATCACAAACTGATCACTGACCACTGTCTTAGAAAGGATCACGCAAATGAAACTCGGATTAATGAGCGCCGCATTTCCAAACCTGACTTTGGAGGAGCTGGCGGACTGGGCCTCCGCCAACGGATTCGGGATGCTCGAATTAGCCTGTTGGCCCGCGGGGAAAGCCGCCCGGAGATATGCGGGGGTGACCCACATTGACGTCACTGATTTGACCTCCGCCCAAGCTGATTCCATTTTAGAATTGATGGGACAACATGGGCTGGAAATCTCTTCCCTGGGTTATTATCCAAATCCTCTTCACCCGGACCTCGAGCACCGCGCCCAGATGATCGAGCATTTAAAACGAGTGATTGTGGCGGCCGGTCTGCTAAAAGTTCCCGTCGTGGGCACCTTTGTCGGCAAAGACAAGGACAAGACGGTGGAAGCCAATCTGGATCTCTTCTCGCGGGCCTGGCCCCCCATCGTAAAATTTGCGGCGGATCATGGAGTGAAAATCGCCATCGAAAACTGCCCCATGATTTTCTCCAACGACGAATGGCCAGGCGGAAACAACCTGGCGACTACTCCTTACATATGGAAAAAAATGTGGGAGATCATCCCCGACGCCAATTTTGGATTGAATTTGGATCCTTCCCACCTGGTCTGGCAGATGATCGACTACATCCGGGTTGTCTACGAATTTGGAGACCGAATTTTCCACGTCCACGCCAAAGATATGCGGGTAGACCGCGAACAATTGTATCAGCGCGGTATTCTTTCCTTGGGCATGGGCTGGCAGATTCCACGTCTTCCCGGCCTTGGCGAAGTCAACTGGGCCCAGTTCATCAGCGCCCTTTATGCCGTCGGTTATGATTATGTGGTCAGCATTGAGCATGAAGATCGCGCCTTCGAAAAAACCGAAGAACTGATCAAGCGCGGATTTCTGATTTCACGCGACGCGCTCAAGTCCTATTTGCACTGAGCCTCCACGTTGAGTTCTGCTCGGAGACTGAAGCGGCAGCTCGATCCCCCCCTGCCCCTTGCCCAGCCTGGTAGGACATGATACTCCAGCCCGGTGTCTACTTCGTGTGTTTAAGTATGATTATTTTGAAAAACATTGCTGAGGATTAGAAAGTAATTATGACCTCAAACTCATCAACTCCAACCGCAACCGCACAACCTCAGGCGCACTTGCGCCGGACTTTGACTCTCTGGGATCTTATTTTTTACGGGATCGTCCTGATTCAACCCACGGCCCCGATGCCGTTATTCGGGATTGTCAGCGTCGAGGCGCGCGGGCATGTGGTTACAACCATTTTGATCGCCATGGGAGCCATGATGCTGACCGCCCTCAGCTATGGCCGCATGGCCCGGGCTTATCCCAGCGCTGGTTCCGCCTTCACTTACGTGGGCCGCGAGATTCACCCTGCTCTCGGCTACGTCACGGGCTGGAGCATGGCCATGGATTACATGTTGAATCCGATCCTCTGCACGATTTGGTGCAGCAAAGCCGCCGGCAACATCTTGCCTGAAATCCCTTACCTGCTTTGGATCTTCTTTTTTGCCGTGCTCTTTACCGGGCTCAATTTGCGTGGGATTCGATCCTCCGCTCGGACCAATGAATGGATGGTTTTGGCCATGAGCGTGGTCGTGGGCTGGTTCTTCATCGCCGTGGGGCGCTTTTTGTGGGGATTCCATACGGCGGGGAGCATGAATTTTCTCAAGCCGCTTTATGACCCCGCAACCTTCTCCCTTCCAGCAGTGTTGACCGGGACTTCCATTGCCACTCTCACCTACATTGGCTTTGACGGGATCTCCACTCTGTCGGAGGAGGTGGAAAATCCGCGGCGCAATATCCTGCTTGCCACTGTCTTGACCTGTCTGATCACGGGAGTCTTGGCTTCGCTTGAAGTGTATGCCGCCCAGTTGGTGTGGGGAGATTATAAGGGGTTTCCCGATGTCGACACCGCTTTTGTCCATGTGGCCGGACGGGTGGGCGGTCCAATTCTCTTCCAGGTGCTCAATCTGACTCTGCTGGTCGCCAGCATTGGCTCCGGGACCGGCTCGCAACTGGGCGCCGCACGTCTGCTCTATGGCATGGGACGCGATAATGCTTTGCCAAAGTCTTTCTTCGGGTACATTGATCCGCGGCGCCACATCCCCCGCAACAATGTGCTGTTTACGGGCGCATTGGCTCTGGCGGGCGGCTTTGTGCTGAATTATCAGCTTGCCGCCGAACTGGTCAATTTTGGGGCATTCATTGCCTTCATGGGAGTGAATCTGGCCGCCTTCTCAAGGTATTGGCTGCGCGCGGAAAAGCGGACTTTCTGGAATGCCCTTCTACCGCTCCTCGGCTGCCTGATCTGTTTTTACATTTGGATCAACCTGCGCTGGACGGCCAAAATAGCCGGCGCGATTTGGATTTTGGTCGGCGTGATTTACGGCGCAATCAAAACACGGGGGTTCCGCCAAAATCTTCTTTCCTTTGATGTGCCATCGGAAGAAGCTTGATGCCAATAAAATTTTTCTGGAGTTGCAAGAACTATGAAAAAACTCATTTTGCTTTTCCTGATTAGTCTAATGATGGCTCCAACGCTGCTGGGGCGAGCCAAAAATGTCATCCTGTTTCTGGGCGATGCCGGTGGAATTCCAACACTGAATATTGCCAGCATTTACAAATATGATGATCCGCAAAAGCTCTTCATCCAGCACATGCCTCACATCGGCTTGATGGACACCTCCGCCGCGGACGAATGGGTCACGGATTCCGCGGCCGGAATGACCTCAATCGTCACCGGACAAAAGACCAACAATGGGGTGCTCTCGCAATCCGCCACGGCCGTGCGCGGGAAAAAAGATGGCGAAACCTTGCAAACCATTTTGGAATACGCCGAGCAGCACGGGCTTTCGACGGGTGTGCTCTCCAACATGGATATGACGGACGCCACGCCCGCCGCCTGTTATGCCCATTCCAACGACCGAAGCTTATCCGGCCTCATATTCGCCCAGGTTTTGAAGCCTCGATTTGGAGATGGGGTTGACTTGATCATCGGCGCCGGCCGCAATAGGATTACGGCCGCCACCGAAAAACTGGGGATCAACATCGCCGAGGCCTTGCCCCAAAAAGGCTATGCCTATTACGACTCCTTGCAATCCGTGACCGGCAAAGAAAAGCGGGTGGTCGCGCTGTTTAAAAGCGGCGATTATGATGTCTCAAACGCCGTGGAACTTGCCATTCGCATCCTCTCGCAAAACCGCAAGGGATTTTTCTTGATGGTGGAATGGGACATGCACACCGACAATCCCAAGGCGGGTTTGACGCATGTGATCGAAATGGACGACACGATTCGAAAGGTGGCCCAAACCGCGAGCAAGAATACGCTGCTCCTATTTACGGCTGACCATTCTTTTGATATTCGCCTTGTAGATGGCAAGAGAGGCGCCCCACTTTCTCTGGAGACCGGAAAAGAATCAAGTTCCGTCACGACGGCCCCGCATGACATTCAACTTGCCGACTCTCACACTGGCGAACAAGTCATGGTGGCGGCTCAGGGCCCAGGATCCGAGAGAGTTCACGGTTTCCTACACAACACGGATATGTTTCACATCATGATGGCGGCCTTTGGCTGGGAGAAATAAAGCCCGCTGCCGTCGTCTCGCAAAGAGGGGAGAGGGCTTTTTCCCCACCCAAAACAGACGCGGCCAAACCCTTTTGCACATTTTGTGTCGGGATTTTATTTCTCCTTCATTAGGCTAAGTCGGCCGGGAGGGCGAGTCTCCCGCCGAGCCACAGCCTGTCCCGCCCATCCGTTGGCTCGCCAGGCAGAGTCTGCCTAAGTGGGAGGCTCTCCCTCCCCTCGAGCCGTGGTCTTCCGCCTTGGCCGTGGCTCCGGGGTCCGCCACAATGACAACGGATCGGGAAAGGGGAGAAAAATTAACGAAGTAGAATTATCTATGCGTGCAAATCACATGGATGAATTGATGGGGTGCAATGGCTTGAGTCCATTCCCCGTGTTTTGAATTTCTAGCCACGGATGAACGCGGATGAAACGCGGATAAAAACAAATCTTGAATCCTATTTCATCCACGTTAATCCGCAGCTAATTGATTATCCCAACAAGGATTGTAGGATCTTGCTTTCGCACTCCAAATCACCGGCACACTTGCGCCTGAACCTCCGCTTCATTTCTCTTCTGCCACCCACAAAACATCAAAACCTTTTAATTCCACCTCGCCGTTGTAATGACTTCCGGAAAACCTGTCTACAACAGGCTTTGCGAACTGCATGGAGGCTGGCTTTCTTGCCGTGTTCACAATAAAAAGGCTGCCATCTTTTCGCGGGACTGCCTGTGCGCCGTGAGGCAGAAGCCCCTTGAAGAAGGGCTGGGGGACCGTTAAAGCCTGACGGAACAATGGAGTCAGGCTGCCGTCAGACGGCCAGAAGGCCAGTTTGATTACGGTTCCCTTTCCCAGTTTCTTCATCGTGGCGGCTGGCTTTCCATCCAGGATCGGCTCATTGCTTCGGAAGTGCGCGATCACTTCTGTTTCTGGCCGGACTTCCAGAAATTCACAAAAACCGTCGATGCCAACCGGAGACTCTCCACGAAGATTCATCCCGCTCCACTCCACCTTTTGATCGGGCCATCCCTCCCCCTCCGCCTGGCTTCCCATGCGGCGCACAGTCCGAACCAGCGTCCCGCTCAAACTCGTCAGGTTGGCGCCAAAGCCGTCGTTGCGGAAAATGCCGTCCCAATCCTGATAGGCAGTGAAGGGAGTAATGATCAAATTCCCGCCGTCCTCCACATAATCCTTTAACGCAGCAGGGACAGTCTGGCCATCCAGAGCAGGATCCGCCGCCAGGACGACCAACGCGTATTTCCGGAGCAGCCCCTTTGTTTGTGCAGTGGCGAGATTCAGGGAATCCGCCCCGATTCCCTGCCGATGGAGCAAATCGAAAATCTCGCCCAGAAGCTGTTTACTCGAGACGGTGTGAGGATATACCTGCAAAGCCGCGCGCTGGTCAAAATCCGTGAGCACGGCGGCGCTTGCCTGTACGGGAGCATCGAGAAGCTTCTTCCCCCATTTCTCGAACAGCTCGCCCATCTGGATTCCCCAGGGGAAGTCCGGTTCCGGATGTCCCGTCCAATCGAGCAATCCGCCCCAGTGCGGCCAATGTCCGCCATGCCAGCGGTTCCCGCTCCAAAACAAGAGACCGGATGCCCCAAAAGCCACCGGCTGCAGTACCCACATGCGAAACTGCTCTCGCACGGGAGCCGCATCCCAAGTGGCCGCATCACCCGCCACCCCAAAACGGGTCTCGGTGATCAAAAATCGATCGAGCCCGTGGGCAGCGCGTTGTTTATCTTCATTCCACGCCAGCTGAACCCAGTGGCCCGCATCTTCACGCGACGGGGCATAGAAGTTCAAGCCGGCCCAATCGAGTGAGTCCTTCACTTTGGGATCATCGGCCAGGGCCAACCAAAGAGAATTCCAATCTGTCGTGATCCATTGCTTAACACCAGCCTCACGCAGCACCCGGGTTTGGTCGGAAAAATAAGCGAGTATGGAGTCTCGATGAAAATGCAGATTTGCCAGGGTCAGCGCCGGCACCCGCGGTCCGCCCTCTACCACGGGGCGAGGCTGTGGAATCTCCTCTAGAGTGGAGATTTCCATCCCCCAACTCACCAGCCTCAACCGGCGATTCAGCTCCTCCGGAGAGTGATAAGTCTGCTTCAACCACTCCTGCCAGGCCTTTTCGCAGGCGGGATTGTAGCAGGTCATCCCGACGGTGAATTCAATTTCATTATCCAGCTGCCAGCCTATCACCGCCGGATGGTCTTTGAAAGCCGCACCCAGGGCTAGAAGGTACCGATGCAGGGCTTCCCGGTAAAGGGGATGATGGATGCAAGCCGCTTTTCTGCCCATGGGATGAACCGGCACTCCCGGCTCGAGCTGTACGAGAATCTCCGGATGTTTCGCCGCCAGCCATTGCGGGGCAAGATAGCTGCTAGTCCCCAGGATAGCCTTCATCCCACGCTTCTGAAGATCATCTAGAAAATTTTTCAGCCAGCCAAAATTATATTGCCCTGGCGCGGTCTCAAGATTCCCCCAGGAAGATTCACTCACTCGAACCACATTCATCCTGGCCTTCTGGAAAGTGTCAAGCATCCGGTTCCATTCCTCCTGGGTTTGAAGCTCGGGATACACGCTGGCGCCATAAAGAAACTGTTCCGGCAAGTGCGGAACCTCAGCCAACAAAAAAGAGTCGAGGGCCAGCAGGAGGAAAAGCAAACAAATGGTCATGCGAAAAATGCGGGTCATCATGGTTCTCTCCAAACTTGAAATGCGAGATAAAAAAAGGGATATCCTCCGCGCCATAGCCTATTCTCACGAGTCCAGTCCCCCCCTGCAGGTTGTTTCTTATTGTTCTGGAGCCACATCTCTGAATTTGTCATAATCCGGGTAATCGACTGAGGAGGAAATCATGTTTGATAGACTACAGGAAATGGCGCGAAAAAGAAAACAGGCGCATTCCAAATTGTTGGCCCTCCATTCCAAAACCTACCAGGCCTTTTTAGATTTGGAAAAGGCCGCCTTTTCCGATGGCGCCCTTCCCAAAAAAGAGAAAGAGCTAATTGCCATTGGGATTTCCGTCGTGAAAGACTGTGAATCCTGCATGCAATGGCACATCGAGCAGGCCGCCAAGGCAGGCGCCAACCAGTGGGAAGTCTTGGAGGCTGTCGAAATCGGAATCGAGATGGGAGGCGGACCCGCCACCGTATCGGCTCGTTTTGCCCTGGAAGTGATGGAGACGGTTTTTCCTCCCGGCCTGGAACAATTCACATGAAAGAGATTTCGGACAGAAACGCGGGACGGGCGGCCCTTCGGCGCCGGAGGGATTTTTCCATGGATTTTGATGGAAGATTCGTGCTATAAACTCACGTTGCGCTGGGATGGATTTTTCTATTCCGGCGGCCCATGCTGTTCCATGATCCGCATTCTTGGCTGGTCCTTTCCCGGAGAGGTGCCGGAGTGGCCGAACGGGGCTGCCTGCTAAGCAGTTGTACGGGCTTAAACCTGTACCGGGGGTTCGAATCCCCCCCTCTCCGCCAGTTTTGCCAACCCATTTTTTATTCCCCAGTGTGCGTTTCTATCGCCAAGGCCTTTCGGTCCCTTCCCTCCTGACTCAGACTGCATAGGGGGGCTGAACTGTTGCCCGCCGGGATCGGTCTGCCTCGGAGTGTCGATGCTGAGCCGAAAATGCGGCCGTCGGGAGTGTGCACATGCCGCCCGTAAAGCAATTTCTGATAAGAATAACTAGTAAATCCAATTCAACTAAAATAATATGAAATGAGCCATAATCTGCGATCACCCATTGGGGTGATATTAAGCTTGGCGAATTCCATCCAACCCTAAAAATAAAACAAATAACATGATGAAACGTAGAGACCACATCAAAGGGCTAATGCTTTTTCCATTAGCCGGAAGCGCTCTTCGCCTGGATTCCTTCATGTCTCCATCGGTGGCTGATGCGGGCAGCACAGAAGCCGCAACTGCGACCGATTCGAAAACGCCCAAGCCGAATGTCTTCCAGTCCATCGGCGTCGAACCCATCATCAATTGCCGTGGCACGTTCACCATTATCGGCGGATCTATTGAACGCCCGGAAGTACGCGCCGCGATGGAAGCTGCTTCCAAGGACTTTGTGCAATACGATGAACTGGCGGATGGTATCGGCAAACGGCTGGCCGAGCTTACGGGAGCGGAGTGGGGAATGGTTTCGGCTGGTTGCGCCGCCGGAATGAAGCATGTCACCGCCGCCTGCGTAACGGGCGGCAACCCTGAAAAGCTCATTCGTATTCCCGATCTCACGGGATTCGATAAGACCGAGGTCATCATCCCCAGACACTCGCGAAATACTTACGACCATGCCATACGCAACATCGGTGTGAAGGTAATTACGGTGGAGACGATGGGAGAGCTTGAGAACGCAATCAACCCCAAGACGGCCATGATCTACCTGATGGCCTTCGATGTGGCCTCTTCGGAGTCGATTACTTTGGAAGCCGTTGCCAAAATAGCAAAACCCAGAAATATTCCCATCCTCGTAGATGCGGCAGCCGAGGACCTTACAATACCAAGCGTTCATCTGCGGCGAGGCGCTACGGTGGTTGTATACAGCGGTGGCAAAGCCATATGCGGTCCGCAGTGCGCGGGACTGGTGCTGGGTCAAAAAGATATTCTCATGTCGGCGTGGCAGGCAAGTTCGCCACACC
>CAWDMN010000006.1:0-15338 GCA_963803155.1 uncultured Acidobacteriota bacterium | reverse complement strand
ATGATGCCTGCACCAGCCCTCGAGAGCAATGGCGTGCCGTCCAACCGGGAATATCTAACTCAATTGTTTGAACGAACCCTTTATATGTATCGTGGCGATGGGTGGTTCATTGACGGATCGAACGGAGGTTTTGATTATTACAACCTATGGGGATTTCAACTATTTGCCAATGCCTTGTGCAGGCTCGACCCGGTCTGGCGAAGAGAATTCGGGGAACGGGTCAACCATATTTCCGCGCAGTTTCAGAAGAGTTTGCCTTACCTCTATGGCCGCGATGGAGGTCCCGTCCCCTTTGGCCGTTCCCTCGCCTACCGGTTTGCCAGCAATGCCGCCATTGGATGGGCTGTGTTGAATCGGTCCAACACCTTGCCTCCCGGGCAGGCGCGGCGCATTGCCTCCGGCTGTTTGAAATTTTTTTGGGAGCATGGCTGTTTAAGCGAAAATGGTCTGTTGGAAGTAGGGTACCTGGGACCCAACAGTGTTGTGGCTGAACCTTACATTGATCACGGAGTGCCTTATTGGGCGGCCCAGGGCCTGGTTCCTCTATTGATTCCAGCCACGGACCCATATTGGACGGAGATGGAAAAACCCATGCCCGCGGACGGGGTGGGGGGAACGATCCCATTGCCGAATGCACAAATGACGGTGCGCGTCCGTCCTCTGGATGGCGAAGTCCGTCTCTACCCGGTGGGACAGCCATTTACCCACTTTGGAGCGTGGCAGCGCGGCATCAAGTATTGCCAGCTGGCCTACTCGAGCTATATGGGCTGGTGCTCAACAGGCGAGGGTGGCCCCGATCTGGGGGCAGGCAGAACAGGCACATCTTCCGATGGAATCAACTGGCATTATCGCGAACGCCCCAGGGCCATTCAGGTAGCGGCAGATCAGTTGATCAGCACCGAAGACATCGGAGAAGTGACGGGAGACCGCGACAATACAGGACAGCTCGTCACTCACACACTGATCGGCGACAAGGGGGGAGAAGTGCATGTATTCTGGCATACCAGCCCCAAGCCTCTTTACCTTTACCTGGGTGGTTATGGCATTAGCATCCCTCACGGTGAAGCATTGCAGAAGGAAGCTCATCAAAACAAGCTTTTGATCAGTGGAGGGAACAATTATTCCATTATTCGAACTTTGCAGGTTCCGTCTTTGCGGAATCCGCCTGGTGATTTAGCGGCTGATCTGCTGGCCCCCCGGCCTGGCTGGCTACATTCGCATCTTTATGGAGGGCGGGGCGCATTCCCCTATTGGCACAGCCGTGCCCCGGTGCCTCCGAATCTTCCCGTGGTGCTTTACGCAGATGCAGCGCGGGAACGAGCTCCCTTCGACCCGGCTTTTTCTATCCTGCAAAATCAGGAGGTGCTTCAAATAACATTTGAGGGCAAGGTCCATCGGGTTCGAATTCCCTATTAAAGTTCATTTATGGCGTCACAATGGACTTTTACTTAGAATTCGTCAACGCGTCGCACTTCAAATCATGGGAGTGGCACCCCTGATGTGTCACGCGATTTAGAGCGAACAAATTAGAGTCCTTGTATAAAGGCATGATATTGAGCCGCGAGGGATGACCATCCTTGTAGGGCGTTTTTGTAAAACGCCGGGGAAGCAGCCCCGGCGGTTGACAGAATCGAAGATCCGCCCCCCGGCGGACCGCCCTACAGGATGTGCCGCTCTTTCCGGCCTTCTCATTATTTGCCGAAAACGGACTTTATAAATAGACTCGAATTAGCGCTGCCGAGGTTCAAAGGAGTTGTTTGAAATATATTTACGCCAATCAACATCAGTTCTGGAAATCTAGACTGAATTGATCGAGGCGGCTAACTTCAAGAAAGGAAAAACTGGAATGAAAAAGGACGGGATTGCAATTTCGCGCAGAAATTTCATGGGAAAAGCAGCAGCCACGGGGGCTGTCTTAAGTATTGTGCCCCGCCATGTTTTGGGTGGAAAGGGATTCATTGCCCCCAGCGACAAACTCAACCTTGCGGGTATTGGCGTTGGAGGGATGGGGAAAGAAAATATGAGGGCGTGCGAAGCCGAAAACATAGTGGCCCTATGTGATGTGGACTACGATTATGCGGCGGAAACCTTCAAAAAATACCCGGCTGCCAAGTCCTTCAAAGATTACCGTACCATGTTGGAAAAGCAGAAAGACCTTGACGCCGTGGTGGTTGCTACTCCAGATCATACTCATGCGGTTATCGCGTTGGCCGCCATGCAAGCGGGCAAACATGTGTATGTTCAAAAGCCTCTAACTCACTCGGTCATGGAGGCCCGAAAATTGACGGAAGCAGCCCATCGCTTTCGGGTAGTCTCACAAATGGGAAACCAAGGACATTCCGGGGAAGGCATCCGGCTGATTTGCGAATGGATTTGGGACGGGGCAATCGGGCCGGTGCGAGAGGTGCATGCCTGGACAAACCGGCCTATCTGGCCGCAAGGGATTGAGCGCGATCGTCCCCCGGAGACTCCGCCAATTCCGGACACCTTGAATTGGGACCTCTGGGTGGGCCCCGCACCGATGCGCCCCTACCACCCCACTTATCTGCGGGGCAAATGGCGAGGCTGGTGGGATTTTGGGACGGGCTCCCTGGGCGATATGGCTTGTCACATCATCGATCCAGTGTTCTGGGCCCTAAAGCTGAAATACCCGGTCAGTGTGGAAGCCAATGGCGCTACCTTCTGGCATGGATTTGGAGAGCAGACTGATCCCAAGAATGAAATGTACCCCCTTTCCACCATCGTGCGATATCAGTTCCCGGCGCGGGAAAACCTGCCCGAAGTCAGCATGACATGGTGGGATGGAGGGATGATGCGGGCCCGCCCCAAAGAGTTGGAGCCGGGCCGCCGCATGGGCGATGAAGATGGCGGAGTTCTCTTCATCGGCGACAAGGGCAAGCTAATGTGCGGTTGTTATGGCGCAAGTCCTCGCTTGATTCCCGAGACTCGGATGAAGGAATACAAGCTGCCCCCCAAGACAATTGAGCGCATTCCCGACGGAAATCCCGGACACGAAAAGGATTGGATCCGGGCCTGCAAAGAAGGATACAGTGGCAAACCGGCAAGCTCTAATTTCGATTATTCGGGCCCACTTTCGGAGACCGTGCTCATGGGCAATTTAGCTGTCCGCTACCCTTACCGGCAATTGCTCTGGGATGGCGCGAATATGGAGATTACCAACGACAAAGATGCCAATGCTTATGTCCGGCAACCCTATCGAGAGGGATGGAACCTGTAAGAAATAGAACGCGGAGGGGCCATTCAGTGCGATGGCCTCTCGCCGCGGTATTCTCCGAAAATCCCTTGCACCTGAAGCTGGGCTGATCGCTTGTTGGCCCTTCGCGCTTTTTCCAGGGTAAAACAGAGCAACCCTGCAAAGCGAAAAAGCACGAAGCGAAAGCGAGTGATCAGGGTGGTGGCACAAAACCCTGCTGTTTAATTTCCTTGGACGCCACGAGAAAGTGCCGGGGCTTGAGTAGCCATGAATTTTTTGTGTTTAGCGAGGGGCCTTATGAAAGCCGTGCGCTTGGTCAAAATAGCTCAACCTCTGCAAAGCCAGGAAATCCCGACGCCCAAAAATGGCGACTATGATGTCCTCGTGCGAGTCAAAGCGGCGGGAATTTGCCATTCCGATGCACACTACCGGGCGGGCCGGTCGACTATGGGTCCGATGCCTATCACGTTGGGGCACGAAATTGCCGGAGTGGTGGAGGAGGCAGGTTCGAAGGTCACCACCGTCAAGCCGGGAGACCGCGTCTGCCTGCACTACCTGCAGAGTTGCCGGGACTGTTACCCGTGCAGCACAGGCAATGAACAATTTTGTCCGCAAGGTTCCATGTTGGGACATCACTGTGATGGCGGATACGCCGAGTACATTGCAGTACCTGGGCGGAATGCCCTCCTGCTGCCAGAGGAGATCCCCTTCGAACAAGGGGCAATCCTGATGTGCTCCTCCGCCACCTCCTTCCACGCCTTGCGAAAAGGAAGACTAAAGGCAGGCGAAACCGTTGCTCTTTTTGGCATTGGCGGACTGGGCATCTCTGCTGTGCAGTTGGCATTTGCTTTGGGCGCACTTAAAGTTTATGCCGTGGACATCAACTCCGATAAACTGGCCCTGGCGGCTCAATACGGCGCCGTTCCCCTAAATGCCGGGCGTCAAGATCCCATCGAAGAGATCCGGAGACGCACTCAGGGCAAAGGCGTGAATGTGGCGCTGGAATTAATCGGACTTCCCCAGACCATGAGGCAGGCCGTGCAGTCACTGGGCATCATGGGGCGGGCCGTGATCGCCGGTCTCAGCAATCAACCGATGGAAATTGACACCTACGGGGAAATTCTCGGCAAGGAAGCGGAAATCATTGGCACCAACGATCACCTGCTTCAGGAGTTGCCGCTCCTCATCGAGCTGGCGCGGCGGGGGAAACTCGACCTTTCCAAGGTTGTGACACGGACCGTCCCCCTGGAGGCGGATGCCATCAACGGCGTATTGGATGAACTTGAGAATTTTGGAAACCACATTCGTACGGTGATCGTGCCCTGAATTCCATTTGGCCTGGCGCGGAGATAATGAACCATGGGCATCATTTTGCGAAACCATCTTGGGCAACCCATCGGACCGCCAATTGCGGGCTGGACACCACCAGCGAGACCTACCCGGAATATCATGCAGGGCCGCTATTGCCGCGTCGTGCCGCTGGCCGTTGAGCTTCATTCGGCTGAGCTTTATGATTCCAATCAGGCCGATAGAGAGAATCGGATGTGGACTTATTTGCCCTATGGTCCCTTTGCGAATTTGGAGGAATATCGAGCCTGGGTGACCAAGATGAGTCAGAGTGACGACCCGCTTTTCTACGCAGTGCTTGACGGAAAAACGGGCCGAGCCGCTGGAGTGGCAAGTTATTTGCGCATCGATCCCCCGAACGGAGTGATTGAAGTTGGGCACATTGCTTATTCGCCGAGTCTCCAACGGACGCCAGCGGCCACGGAGGCCATGTTCCTCATGATGCAATATGCCTTCACGCTCGGGTATCGGCGTTATGAATGGAAATGCGATGCGCTGAACGAACCCTCCCGACGGGCCGCGGAGCGCCTTGGATTTGCCTTTGAAGGGACATTTCGCCAAGCCGTCATCTACAAAGGGAGAAGCCGCGACACTGCCTGGTATTCCATCCTTGACCGGGACTGGCCCGCCCTTCACTCTGCTTTTTTGAAGTGGCTTGATCCGGCCAATTTTTCATCCGATGGCCGGCAGAAAGCCAGTCTACGAGATTTGATCGCCCGCCCGAAGAGTCTGTAATCCAACAAGATTGTCCTCTTTGGTACATTTCTCGCGATTCTCCGATGTATTTTGTTATGCTTCGAAAAAGAGGAAATGAAACCAGTCTTCCAACTCTATCCGGATTATTTATTTCCTTGTAACTGCTCAGGTAGACAGAATTCAGAAGTCAGAATCCAGAATAGCCCGCGAATCGACCTCCAACAGCTTGCAGCACAAACTGGTAGACCTTTTGCCATATCACGAAGTCCTCAAATCTCATCGCAATTACTTTCATTCTGGCTTCTGACTCCTGTCTACCTGAGCAGTTTCTTTTTACTTTATAGACCCAAAAATCAGAGCCTCAAATTCCTTTGAGTTTTCGCGCCTGATCGCTTACTCTTGGATCCGACTTCCGATTCGCCTGTATCCCAGATGAAAAACCCGCATATGACTCGAATATCCCCCGAGACGGGAGTCTCCTTCAGATGGTATACGGCGCTGCTGCTCTGGGGCAGTAGCCTGACAGTTTTTTTGCTTCCCCTCATCCTCTGGCCGGGAATCGCACAGCCTTTTTCCACTCCCAAGTGGATGCTGCTGGGGATTTGGAGTCTCCTTTTCCCCGTGCTGTGGCGGCTTCAAGATGTCCGCAAATTTTCGATACTGCAAAATGCGGCGGCGCGAACGACTTTGCTCATATGGATCTGCTGTCTGTCTCTTTCTTCTTTGATGGCGCCAGGCGTTTCGCTTTTCGCTCTGCTGGTTGCTCTGGCGCCGCTCCCCTGTTCCTCGCAATCAACCTCGTTTCTGCGCTATCGCCAAAATTGATTCAAGCTCTTCTCTGGGCCTCCGCACTGCTTGCACTGCTTGCCGTGCTGCAGTGGCTGCACATTGACCCGTTTATTTCGCTCCTCGGTTGGCAGCCGCAAACATTCAGTAACCCTCGGATGCGGGTCTATGGCACTCTGGGCAATCCGAACTTTGTGGCTGCCTGGCTTTGTGCGGCACTTCCGTTGGTGTTCGATTTTTTTTGCATACAATTCAATAAGCTTTCCGGGTTTGCATGGACTCGGGCTATGTTTATGTTGCTTCAGCTTCTGGCGATTCTGGCCACGGGTTCCCGCGTCCCGCTCATAGCCGTGGCCGTTTTGCTCGTTGTATGGGGGAGCTTCCGAATGAAGCGGGAGTTGCGTTGGATAGTGATGGTTCTACTTCCGCTCGCGGTCCTGCTGTTGTGGATTTCCCCCGCACGTCCGCTGGGAAAGACTCTGGCCGGGCGCTGGTTCATTGCCGACATCATCCTTTCACGATCTGGAGAGATCCCTGTTTTTGGTTTCGGCCCGGGTTCATTTCCCTCTAAATACGCGGAATGGCAAACCAGCCGCCTGAAGGCCCTTCCAAAGGGGGATCCTGCCCTCATTTTTTCCGGGCCGTTAGATCATGCCCATAATGATTACCTGGAATTTCTAGTGGAATATGGATACGCGGGATTATTGGCTTTCGGAGTGATGGTCTGCATCTTCTTGTGGAAATTTATCAGCCGACAGTTTCGGTCAAGCCCCAAGTCAATTATACTGCTCATCCAGATTTCCTCACTATGCATTCTGTTGACAATTGCCCTGGTGGATTTTCCGTTTCACCGGCCCGCGGAGTGGGGACTATTCTGGATCATGATGGGCCTGGAGCTGGCGGAACAAAGCTGATTTCCCATACCATCGACTTTTTCATTGGCCCGAGGGGGGCCGTACTTGTTTTGCAACCTAAAATCCCAAATCGAGGTGAATTTAATGAAGAACTGGCCGTGGAAGAACTTTTTGGTTGCGATGACTGCATTGTTGTTAGTTTCCGGCATTTTCAGGGCTGCCCAAGCCGACTTCTGGCTTCGGGAAAAGGCCTTTCTCGATGACATTCATGCCAAGCTGGACAAGATGGGGGTGGCGGAAAAGCAGGCGCTGCTGAACAGTTGTCCGACTCCTGAAATTTCCATGATTTCCTCCAAGTGTCTCGAGGAGGGTGAAACTGCCGAAGTGACTGTGACCGGCAAGTTTGCTCCCGGCACTAAAATTTTCCTGGAAACGGATTCCGTGCAGGTTATCAGCGAGAATCTGTCGGGAGGAGTCTACAAGGCGACCGTCAAGGTGGCTTCCGGCATCGGACCCCAAACAGCTTCCGTTCTGGCCATCTCCCCTTGCGGTAAGAGGGCGCTTCGGTCGGGTCTGAAGTTGGGATGCCAACAGGGGGGTGAGCTTGCCACATCCAATGGCTGGAAAATTACGATGACGCCGGGTGAAGCCTCTTCAAGTGGGCGTTCCAAAATGGTTTTAAATTTCTTCAAGGCAGGAGAAGCCGCCCCTTTCGAAAAACGCGATGCGGATATCTACTTCGGCCAAAATCAGAAGACTTACAATATCTCCATTTCCTCTCAAAGTAGCAACAGCTCGGATCCGCAGGTTGCCATGGCGGAGCTGATGAAGAAAATGGGCAATCCCCAGCTCTCGGCAGCGGAAAGGGAGAAACTGATGGCGCAGATTCAGAAGATGCAGCAACAACTCATGGCCCAACTGTCCAATCCTCAGGCGATGGCAAAGGCCGCTCAGGAAGCTCAAGAGAGGTTCGGCTGCACAAATATTGAACTAAACGTGAAGGGGGCAACCCTCGAAGGAACCATGCGGTGCTCTGAAAAAGTTGGGACCAAGATTGGCGTGACGGGGAGTTTCAAACCTGCGAGGAAATAGCTCCGCTCCTAAGAAAATCCCAGCTGAGCAACAATGAAATCTAAGTCCGCTCACCCTGAGCTTGTCGAAGGGTATGCGGACGAGCAAAACAAGGTTTTCCCAATGATGTTAAGCTAACTAATCCCTTGGTTGGCTCGACTTGCCACGAAAGAACCGTCCATCCTTCGATCCGTCTGCTGACGGATCAGGACGAACGGTTCTTTATCGGAGTCAGCACCTCATTTTCATTGTCTTGTTGTGACGGCCGCGCCGTCATGTGTCGCTCCCTAGAAAATAGCGTGGATGGAGGCGGGGTGCCCCCACCCCGCCTATGTTTGCCAGGCTTGCTGAGACGGCCTGAGGGCAGGCCGCCTCCATCATCCCGTTTTCATTCTCTTGTTGAGCCAGCCGCGCTGGCATGCGCAGCTCCTCAGAAAATCCCAGCTGAGCAAAGGGGGAGCGGGCACGAGTGACCGCCGTCACCAGTGCACGCTGGCTGAGCAGGCGAGGCTGGCCAAGCGACGCGCGAAGGATCGCGCGTCCCCACCTTGTTTTCATCTTCTTGTTGTGCCAGCCGCGCTGGCATGAGTGGCTCCTCAGAAAACTGCGTGGATGGAGGTGGGGTGCCCCCACCCCGTCTGAGTTTGCCAAGCCTGCTGAGACGGCCTGAGGGCAGGCCGCCTCCAGCATCCCATTTTCATTGTCTTATTGTGCCAGCCGCTGGCATGAGCGGCTCCTGACAATTTCCTCATTTAATCGCAAAGTTTTCGGTTTTTGCGGCAAGGCCTTTTTCAGAATGTACCCCAAATGCCACTTTGCAGACCATCTTCTTTGCCGTAATATGCAAGAGGGAACTAAAATAATCGTAACGACTCAGGTAGACAGAATTCAGAAGTCAGCATCGAGAATGGCCCGCGAATAGGCGGCCTGCACAAACTAGTGAGCCTTTTGCCTCGCCACAAGTCCTCAAATCTCGTCGGTGGCACTTCCCTTCTGAATACTGAATTCTGACTCCCGGCTACCTGAACAGTTAAAAAAAATTATTTTCCATTTTATCTTTTGGAGGTTGTCACATGAAAAGGAACATGGTGTTTGGGATTGCCTTGTCTGTTCTCACGCTGATGCTGTTTTCCGTTGTCTTCGGGAATGCGCAGGCTCCGGCGGATCCCTTGAGTGCCGGGCAGAAAATGTTGTATACCATGGGAAAAAACAATCTGATTCGCGCCGCTGAAAAGATGCCGGAAGAAAATTACTCTTTCAAGCCGGTTCCGGAAGTGCGCAGTTTCGGCCAAATCCTCGGGCATGTGGCCGATGCGCAATACCTTTTCTCTTCCGCGGTGATAGGGGAAAAGAATCCCTCACCCAATGTGGAGAAAACCAAGACTAGCAAGGCTGATCTGGTTCAGGCCCTCAAAGATGCCTTTGCTTACAGCGACAAAGCTTATGACGCGATGACCGATTCTCAAGCTGTCCAAATGGTCAAGTTTTTCGGCCAGGACCGGGCTAAGTTAACCGTTCTCTCCTTCAACAATGTCCACAATATGGAACATTACGGGAATCTTGTCACTTATTTGCGAATCAAAGGATTGGTGCCCCCATCCAGCGAACCGCGCAAATAGGCTCATCTGCTGTTCCCCAGCGGGCATCCAATCCTAATGCCTAGAATCCGGCGGGGACTTGATGTTTCTCGATCCCCGGAAAAGATTGGCCCGCATGATTTGCCATCTTGAGCATAACGAAGCCTAGGCAATTCCCCGGCATCTGGAAACTGACGGATGCCGGGGCCTCCCTTCATCTCACGCATTTCCCACGGGGTGCAAACAGAAGTGGCGTACAGCTCTTATGGAGTGCGGTGACCGTGTCACTGCTTTCCTCTGGTCCGTCAGCTGACGGATCGCGCCAGAACAAAGCGCGGACGCGTCCGCGCACTCCAAGATGAACCGCTTCGCGTTTCCTTTCTTCCGTACACCACTTTTGTTTGCACCCTTTCCCACGGATACAATTGAGTCAAAGTCAGAATTGATTTATATTCTAAGCCATCAAGAAGCAATCATCCCAATGGGTGGGTCGTGGCGGGGAACTTGGCCCGTCTCCGCAAGGGAAGGCATCATGATCGGAAAGACCATTTCACACTACCAGATTCTGGAATTACTGGGGGAAGGGGGAATGGGTGTAGTCTACAAAGCCCGCGATAAAAAGCTGGACCGGCTGGTAGCGCTCAAAGTTTTGAACGAAAAATTGATGGGAGATCCTGCTCGCCAAGCCCGGTTTGCACGGGAAGCCAAGGCAATTGCCGCATTGAATCACCCCAACATTGTCACGATCTATTCGGTCGAGTCGGCGAAAAATCTTTTCTTCATTACCATGGAACTCGTAAACGGCGATTCTCTCTCTCGACACATCCCGGAACAGGGATTGGCCATGGAGCGCTTTTTAGAGTTGGCCATCCCGATGGCCCAAGCCATCAGCGCCGCGCATGAGCGGGGCATCATTCATTGCGATTTGAAGCCCGGCAATATCCTCATTAATCGAGCAGGTGATATTAAAATTTTGGATTTTGGGTTGGCGCGATTCAGGATTCAGGAAGCTTCTAAAAAGAAATCAGCTTCCAGCACCAGCCTTAGCCACGGCGACAGGTTGTCGGGCACCATTAACTACATGTCTCCAGAACAAGTCCGCGGAGAGGCCCTGGATCACCGAAGCGATATTTTTTCTTTGGGAATTGTCTTGTATGAAATGGCCACCGGCCGGCTTCCTTTCCTGGGGGACACTCCGGCGGATGTGCTCGCCTCCATTTTGAGGGATGCACCCGCGCCCGTGGAGCAGATAAATCCAGGATTGCCGAGGCGGTTGGGCCTGATCATCGACCACTGCCTGGAGAAAGAGCTTCCCCGGCGCCTGCCGTCTGTTCTGGATCTGCGCGGCCAGCTGGAACAGCTCCGCCAAATCAGAGTTTCCTCCCAGGAGGAGTACGGCCCTTCCATCGCCGTGCTCCCTTTCACCGATATGAGCCGCGAAAAGGACCAGGAATACTTTTGCGATGGCATGGCGGAAGAAATCATTCATGCCTTGAGCCGGATAAAGGCGCTGCGCGTGGCTTCGCGAATATCTTCCTTTCAATTCAAAAAGACATCTCTCGGGACTCGGGAAATTGGGAGCCACTTGCGCGTCAGCAGCTTGCTGGAGGGGAGCGTGCGCAAAGCTGGAAACCGCGTCCGGATCACGGCCCAGCTGATCAACGTGGATGATGGATATCATCTCTGGGCGGGACAATACGATCGCGATATCAGCGACGTCTTTTTGATCCAGGAGGAAATTGCTTCCCATATTGTGGAAGCGCTTCAGGTGACTTTGACTCCCACGGAAGGCCTCGCCCTGCGTCAGACTCCCACGGCGAACGTCCAGGCGTACGATTATTATTTGCGCGGAAGAAAGTTCTATTTTCAGTATGGCAATCTCGATGTCGAATTTGCCCTTCAGCTTTTTTCGCGTGCCATCGCGCTGGATCCCGCTTTCGTTCTTGCCTACGCGGGATTGGCCGACTGTTGGTCTTACATCTACCTTTATTCCGAACGCACCGAGGCAGCCCGCCGTCAGGCCGATAGCGCCAGCTTGCAGGCGGTGCAATTGGCCCCGGAATCGGCCCAGGCCCAGGCCTCCCGGGCGGTGGCGCTTTCATTGAATTGCCGTGACGCGGAGGCGGAAAAAACTTTCGAAAAGGCGATCGGCCTGGATGCCAATCTCTTCGAAGCCTATTACTTTTACGCCCGCCATTGTTTTGTGCGTGGCGCGCTGGAAAGGGCAGCCGGCCTTTACGAACAAGCCATGCGCGTGCGCCCGGAAGATTACCAGGCTCCTTTGCTGGTGGCGCAGATTTATGAGGGAGAGGGCCGCCTTGCGGAGGCCCAGTCAGCGCGGCTAAAAGGGATCGGTCTCGCGGAAAAGCATTTGGAGAATAATCCCAAGGATGCCCGGGCCGTCTACATGGGCGCCAATGGGCTGGCGGCCCTGGGAGATCGGGAAAGAGCCTCGGAGTGGGCCGAACGGGCGCTCACGATGGGGCCCAAAGACTCCATGCTGCTCTACAATGTCGCCTGTATCTATTCGCTGTTGGGCCAGCTCGATCCGGCCTTTGCCTGCCTGGAAAGGTCGATCCAGCACGGCCTGAGCCAAAAGGGGTGGCTGGAACATGATGACAATCTAGCCCCGCTTCGTGCCGACCCGCGCTTTCAAGAGTTGTTGAAAAAGCTGGAGTGAATCATCTTGGCAGTAAGGAATTGGCCGATCCTAACGACCGATTGGAATAGATAGGGTTGTGTGTGGGATCAATCCGATTAAAAAGCGGGCCTGGAAAATTCAGGACTGCACCAAGCCCTTCGTTGAGGCAAAGAAGTCTTGCGAACATAGAGTTGTGATCCCAATATTGTCTAAATGATCAATTAGAATGAAGTTTTAGCCAGAATATCCTGAATCCGCAAATCGCAAGCTCCCAATTTACGACCCTTAAAATATATATTCACAATGTTGGGTATACCAGCAACATATTCGATTCAAAAAAATGATTGGAAGGAACTACATCAAAACTGCTGCGGTTCGTACTCCCAATCAACACCAATACGCTCTTTGAAGTATGATGCGTGGGACCACCACATTTGCCATGGTCCACTTGATATTTGCTGACTTGGTATTCAGAAAGGTCATGGATTTGTCAATTTCTGCTTTTTCGACAACTTTCTCATCCTCCGTCTATAGAGGAGTTTCCCAGGAAGGGCGAGTAATCGCGCATAAAAAGAACTAATCTCTCTGCCAGATGGGTAATATGTTGTAACCAATACTCCCTTTGACTTTGAAACTGATCCCCTGCAATACAAAAATGCACGAGTTCGATATTTCTCCTTTGGACCTAGCCTATATTGTTCAAACGTCTCTAGCCACAAAAATGCCGGAAGTGATCGGACATCGAACCGTTCGATTATGACTTGACATGCACTAGCGGAAATCAAGACTGTTTCACTTCTTGAGGGCAATGGTACTTCTTTAAATAGTAGTTCCAGACTCTTTTTTAAATCTGGTTCAGTGTTTCTGGAGGTGACTTTGAATTGAAAAGCTCGGTTTGCACGATTATACCCTTGAAGAGACGCCTTTGGAAATTTAAGATGCACTGGCAGCTCTGAGAAATTTATAACGCTGTAGTCGCCAATCATTTCCAGCTCGATATTTTGTTGTTTCAAAACCAAATTAAATCGGGGCATCGATCCAGGTCCAACGATCAGGCGCTTCATACGAAATGATCTTGCACGCTCCTCAAACCACATTTTGATAAAAGTGCTGATTATGCCCCCAACAACTGCTCCAATGATCAAGGTGGGGTAATTAATCGAGGAAAACACTTTCAGTAGATCATCAAGTTTCATGGGCAGATTCACTTTTTCTAATGTTATTTTAAGTGTTTCTTAAGCCACAATAATTTTGGGCCTTTTTGACGCCACGAAAATTCTGGACTAATAATTATCACTCCATAGGCATCACCAAGATGTCGCTGAGTATTTATGCTTCAAATGTGCTTCTAAATTCCGTCTATTTTTGGTTTTAAATAATTCGGCAAGAGCAAAAGAAACAAGATCCGATTGGCTTGTTCCTCTGGCCACGGAAGCTTTTAATTCACTCGTCAGAGCTGCCAGCTGAAGGTACTGCTCTTTTGACAACCAGATGCTCATCTGGACTTTTGCCGTATTATCTGGGTTTTTAGGCTTTTGCATTTTGCACCTTCCCAACTCACAGTTGACTTTCGTACATTTGCTGACATTTTGGCTCCTAACAGCAAATTAATTTATTAATCGGACACAAATACCCGCATTCTTGAGTACAACCACAATCCATCAGGAAGCGAAATAGCAATATTCTCGAAGAAAGTATGTTTCTTTTTATAAGTCCCAGTGATGGACTCAGATCTAATTAATAGATTAATGGAATCGCCATTTTCTTGAGAGATATCAGAGCATCTACGACTCAGCATATCAAAGACCTGAGGAGCCAATGCGACTGGCTTCTTCGGCGTATACGTAAGCATATAACCTGTTCCTAACATACCCACCAAGAGTGAGCCTTGTGAATCGCTTAAGATCCATCTAATTTCATCCAATTTAGTAAAACCCTGCTCTTGAAGGAACTTTTCCAAATCTGTTTTTGATGATTGGTTTGTCCCCCAACCAGTTAAAATGCCTTTCACTAGACTATAGCTGTTATTTGATGAATATTTAACTATGCTTTGAGCCTGACTTTGATCTTGGGCTAAAGCTGAGAAAGAAAGCTGAATGATAAGCAATCCAGCCAAAAGGGGAATACGGTGTCTTATATTGCGTGTCATCGGTGGGATCTCCTTATTTGGATTTTTCGCAGCTTTGCACAATACTTTGTAAGAGGCGAGTTCTTCACCAGACCGATAATCATAGATATCTAACGATGATCAAAAAACTTCAAGTTCTTGAATGCACATTATGAAATAGGTAAATCAGCCCCCATTGGGGCCTGCGTTTGGCGGGGTTTGGCGGATTATTTTTGTTCCGCCAATAGTAACGCGACTAGAGAGAATTTAAGATTTGTCTTTCTCTTTGGAATTATCATCCATGGGAGAATTCGAGTTTTTATTCACGTGGGCCGAGGCATTGCGGGAAGAGCGCATATTTTCAAGAATATGTTCTAGTTCCCTTATTGCATTTGGGCAGGCCCCAAGTATTTCTGCAGCATTTGCGAAAGGCCGCCGATCTAGAGAAGAAGGTTCAGATAAACTTGAGGCGAGTTGTTTGGATAAATATAATTCAGTGAGAATATTCGATTGGGATGATACCAGCCTCGATAATCTAATAGGCATTTTGAAAATTTCATTTCGAAGATCGACTATTTGTGATGACAGATCGGCAAGTATTTTCATCTCTTGAAGAGGACTTTTGCGCAGTTCTGCCGCGACAATGGCAGAAGAAATTGGCGTTATAATGTCGGAAGGATTTTGTTCCAGATTTTCAATATACTTTTTGAGATCTATTCTAGATTGTTCGATGTTATCCGGGTCCGAAAGGTTATATTTAATGGTTCGCTGATCGGATACATCAAAAGGAAGTTTCTGGCCTAGGATGATCATTTGGACGAAGGGTTTCTTATAGGCATGACGGATGGCCAATTCATAAAAAACGTTTGGATTGTGGTCTGTCAAATCTGCAATGACCATTGAATCTTCAATAATGTGGCCGATTATCTGTTCTGAAATACTTCCGGATCTATTTATTTCATCGGCGCGAACCCCTTCATAGTGAAGTTCATCAAGCACTGGCATAAGGATGTGTCTTTTGAGTTGATCGGATCGTAAATAGTAC
>CAWDMN010000005.1:0-6701 GCA_963803155.1 uncultured Acidobacteriota bacterium | reverse complement strand
CGAATTTTCGGGTTGCCATTGAAGACCTTATCGCCCAGGGCAACAATGTAGTGGTCCGTTATACGGTAACAGGCACACACCAAGGAGAGTTCCGCGGGATCGCTCCGACTGGCAAAAATGTCAGTTACGGTGGAATTAGCATTTCCCGAATCGAAAATAACAGGTGCCAAGAAATCTGGTGGGCGCGCGACACTCTGGGCTTAATGCGACAACTTGGCATTGTCGCAAAATAAGCCGGACTATCCTTGGATTCGAGAGGAAGAACGGGAGAGTTGTGCCACCGCTAGGCCAACTTTCAAAGGTGGGAATGGCTCTAGTATCGGGTTTTTGCGAAGTCTGCATTGGGACATACCTTGTCAGAGTCCTTCCAAGGCCGATCGATGGCCTCCGATTGGGGCACGTGCACTCAAGAAGGCAATCGCAAAGAGAATCCAAACCTGAACATCGAGACATAGGTTTGTCAATAATCGTATCGGGGGAAACAAGGGGAAGCGATATCGCTTTAATCGCTCGGCAAATCTCAGCCAGGTGGCATCGATATCCTGTCGGGTGAAAACTCGCCAATTGGCATAGAGCAGAGCCCAATTTTGCCAGGAAAGAGTGAAGCGCGAAGGGACTTTCAATTCCGGCAAATAAGTTCGAGCACGCTGATAAGCCAATTGCAGTTCGGCTGCGGTCAAGCGGCGCTGGACGGCTTGGTGGATTCGATGCATCTCCTCGACCAGACGCTCTTCCGCTTCGGTGCGGGGGCGGGTCTGCAACCACAATTCTTGCATCTCCCAAAGCAATTGGATCATTCCTTTGGCATATTCATAGGTTTCACCACAGCGCATCCGCCAGAATTTCCACAACCCTGGTGTAGCTAAACCCGGCCGCATGGCGCTTCGCTTTTTTCTCCGGTAAAAGCCAGCCATCATGGGATGACGCCTCTCCAGCAAGGCCGCATTCTTGTACCAGATAAAGTTCTTGAAGATATTCCAGTAGGTCCTTGGCGCGGCCTGAGACAATATTTTCTTCATGTTGGAGAAGCTGTAAAAGGTTTCCCAGGCTTCAAAATAGAGTGCTTTGAGCGAACCGTCCCGCGGGAAGTTGGGATGTTGCATCGTTTCGTGAATCGAATCGTACTTATTGTAATCCGAATCCATGTAGGCGCCCGCGCGCACCAGTTCCAAATGATCGCGCGATCCTGGCAAGGGAGTGAGGATAAAGAAGGAAGCTTGTTCCACTTGGATTTCTTGGGTGAGTTGCCGTAAATCCTGGCGAATGGATTCAGGTGAGTCCTCCGGAAATCCCAGGATGTACCCGACGTGAGTGGCCACTTCGGCCTTATGCCAGGCTCGAATCAGATGAACGTAATCTTCCGCTTTATTCTGATTTTTGGCCGCTTTTTTAAGGTTCACCGGATTGAGGCTTTCCATGCCGATGAAAACCTGTGTGCAACCGGCTCTTCGGGCCTTTTCAACGAAATGAGGAATTCTGTAAGAGAGAACATCCACCTGCATCATGAATCTCACATCGATTTTTTCCTCTTCCTTAAGCCGGATCAGAGTATCAAAGATGGCTTCCCATTGGGAATTTCGGGCAAAATTGTCGTCCGTAAAAAAATAAAAATCGACCTGATTTCGCCGCCAATTGGAGCGAATAGCCTCCGCGATGGCGGAGGCGGATCGCACCCGCATTTTGTGGCCTTGAACATTGATGATCGTGCAAAAGCTGCAATTGTATGGGCAGCCGCGGCCACAATCGATGGTGCCGAAGTTGGTTGCCATAAAGCGTTTCATCAAGCGACGGTCCAACAATGGGATTGGCTTGGTAAAAAGGTCCGGCTTGTCATCCACAAAATCATAAAGCGGCTTGAGCCGATCATATACCGCATCCTCCAAAATGGAGGCCCACGATTCCTCAACTTCGCCCTTCACCAGCGTTACTCCCAAATCCATGAGAGAACGCATGTCGGGAGGAATTTCTGAAATCATGGAAAGATAGCCACTGACGTGGAACCCGCCAATGAGCACCGTGGCGCCCAAAGAGCGGAATTGGCGGGCCAGATCGGCCGCGCGGGGATACTGGTTGGTTTGAACCCCTACCAGGCAGACAATAACACGGTGATTTTCTTTGCGCGCTGCGCGGCAAATCTTCTTAATCGGCAGGTGTTGAACCGTCTCATCATAAAGAAACATCCTCATTGAGACATCTTCCCCCAGACTCTTCTGGACGATGACATCTTCCGTCAAAGCCGCCAGACAATTGAGCGTGTTGGAAGGCAAGACCCCTCGAAAGTGAGTCACCACATAACCATCATCATCGTAATTTGACGGCTTCACGAGGTGGAGCTCCACCTGCAGCTTGGTAGAAGGTTTTGCGAGCTGAATCTTCATGAAGAATTCTCTCTTTCCCCCATAATAAGGAAGACATTGCTATGGAACCCACGCAAAATCTCGATTTTCTCGGAAAATCTCAACGCGAGGCATGAGGAGGAAGAATCCCCACCTGGAAAAACTGGGCAAAGCTCCCGAGGAGATCCGTGAATGGCGATAGATTTTGGCGCAACCTTATCGTGATTAGATTTGAATCAAAATACCATGACGCTACGGCCCAAATGCAAATTTATATTGATTCAGATTTTAGTTTATAACAAAAAAAACCAAATGCCAAATCGTAGCTGAGGAATCGGAATTAGACGGGGGAGCTAAACCCGCCAGCGCGGCTGTTACAGCACGACAATGAAAATGGGATGATGGAGGCGGCCTGCCCTCAGGCCGTCTGAGCAAGCTTGGAAAACTCAGGCGGGGTGAGACTATAAGGGCACCCCGCCACCATCCATACTATTTTCCGAGGAGCCCGAATGAACTTGGCGTGGAGCCGCCGAGTGAATTCTAACAGCAGAGATCATAAAATGACTCAAGTCAGTATCTTGATTATTGTTACCGTGCCGCGCAATTCCTGCGCCAAAGTTAGATCGCGCGGGATAACTCAAGGTTGGCTGGCATTGCCGGAACGATCCACGGCAATTACGGAATAATTTCCGGGCCGATGCCGGGTAGGTCCAGCATCCACAAATTCCGCGGAAATAGTGGAGCCAATTCGAATATTGTTGTGATAAATCCGGTAGTAACAAAAATCGGTTTCTGCATTGGGTGTCCACTTGAGTTTGCGGGCATTAGCAACTTCACTGACCTCCAATCCTTTGACGGGAGATGGAGGGACCTCATCATAAGCCGTGGTATAGACGGTCAATGTCCCTCCTTTCAAAGTATCATTCAACGCTCCATTCTGCAGTTGGATTTTTCCTGAAGCGTCCTGCAAATCGCCATCTTCGGTCTTGGGAGGATTTTCCGGATCATAGACATATTTGCGGAAAGCAACCGATGGCATCCCTTCCGGCAGGGAAAGGAGGATAGGAGTCTGTTCCCGGTTCCGATTGACAACGGCGACTGACCAGCACATGTTCTCCTGCTCAATCGCGGCAACTCGTAATCGCTCGTCAGAGGACTCCACTTCATAAACGGTGGCAGGTCCACGAAAGAACTTCGTCAGCAGGCCATACGCATAATAAGGCGCTCTGGGCTCCGAACCATTCGTCAACCATTTGAAGAGTCCCCATTGATTGATGCCCTTCCATTCCGGATGTTCCGGAAAATCGGTGAACGTCCAGTATCCCATCCCATAAACCCCGGCATTGATGGCGGCCAGCGCTGCTTCAGCCAGCTGCAGGCCTGCCCAAGGCTCTTGCGGAGTCCCGTAATAAAGGCAGGTGTCCCACCTCAAGCCATGCTTTTTATCATGATATTGAGCCGGACCAAATTCACCCAGGATAAAATCTTTGCCTTTGTCTTTCGCCAAATCAACCGCCCAACTGCATTTCTCCCTGAACCAGCCGTAAAAGGTTAAATCGTCTAATCCCTGCTCGTTGATGTAATGATGCCCTCCATAGACGCCCGTGATCCCATCCATATGGGCAGCAGCCCACTCCAGTGTTTTCCAGTACTCGATGGGCGAAGCATCCGTAGCCAACAGCCGGATGGGAAGATTTCGTTTCTTGAGCTCATCAAAGAGCAGCTGATGATAATTCTGAAACGTGGGCAGGTCTTTGGTCAAATCCGCCCAATCCCTGGAGGACAGCTCATTCATGACACAATAAGTCCTAAGATTGGTGGCGCCTTGTTTCCAGAGATATTCCAAATCATCAACTACCCGCATGACATACTCGCGACGCGATTGTCCTTGAAGGACGGGGCCGAGGCCCATGGTCGTAAAGTAGATTTCCGTGTTGGCGCTATTCTTCATGAAGACCAACTGTTTGGCCAGCCCTTCCAATGCTTTTGAATCGCGTATCCCTGGCCGATCCTCAGCCCACCAGTGGGAAACCCTGGCAAAACTTGGCTGTAATTCGCGCCAACGTTTGGCCAACACCTGGTCGAAATGTTCCGGAGTCGAAGATGGCAATGAAAAATCTGCGTGGAAACCCACGCCCCCAAATTTCGAGCGGATTGCCTTTCCAGTTACTTTCAGTTGGATGGGGTTTTGAGCAATCCCCACCACGGGATAAATTGACAAAGCCAATAGAAAGAATCCGAACATTTTCGCTAAAAGCATGGGACACCTCTGACGGAAGTAGTTGCTCCGGTGATTTAGATTTTGAGTCTAAATGTTAAGCCAAGATCATAGATGGCACAACTTTTTTCAGTGGAAGGAAAAGGCATAATTGACGCTACAGGGAAGCCTGAAAATGCAGTCTTGTCTGCCCTAAAAAGGACTGATGTATGCTCTCGGTTCAAGTTGAAGGGAAAGGTCGTTTGTGTAGTGTCTCTGCCCCGTCGGATTCGGCTAATATGTTAAAATGCATTTTATTTTAGTGAGTGGAGGAATTCATAATGGAGGGAAAGATACACCCTTTGGCGGGAAAACCGGCTCCGCGGGAACTTCTAATAGATGTGAGTGCATTGGAGAAGGCCTATTATGAGAAGAGTCCAAACATCGAAGATCCCAATGACTTGGTCGGTTTCGGAACCAGCGGACATCGGGGCTCTCCTTTTAAAGGATCCTTTAATGAAGCCCATATCCTCGCCATCACCCAGGCTATCTGCGACTACCGCAGAGCCCTGTGGATTGATGGTCCCCTTTATATGGGGAAAGACACCCATGCAGCCTCCCTCCCCGCCGAGCAGACGGCCCTGGAAGTCTTGGCCGCAAATGGAGTGGATACATTCTTCCAAACGGATGACGGGTATACGCCGACTCCTGCCATTTCCCGGGCGATCCTTGTCTATAATCAGGGAAGAGCCAGCCACCCCGCCGATGGAATCGTGATTACACCTTCTCACAATCCTCCCGCCGATGGAGGATTCAAGTACAATCCGCCCAATGGAGGACCGGCGGATACTGAAATCACTCGATGGATTCAGGATAAAGCCAACCAATATTTGAAAGAAGGAAACCGGCAGGTGAATCGTGTTCCCTTCTCGACGGCTCGGAAAGCGGCCACTGCACACGCATTTGATTTCGTCAGCCCCTACGTCAATGATTTGTCCAAAGTCATTAACATGGAGTTGCTCAGCTCTTCCGGGGTCCGGATCGGCGTGGATCCGATGGGAGGCGCGGGAATCCAATACTGGGAACCAATCCGGAAGAAATACGGTTTGGATTTGACCGTGGTCAACCACGACATCGACAAAACGTTCGGATTTATGAGCGTGGACCATGACGGCAAAATTCGAATGGATTGTTCAAGCCCTTATGCCATGGCCAATCTGCTCGGACTCAAGGACCGCTTTGACGTGGCCTTTGGAAACGATACGGACGCAGACCGACACGGCATTGTTACCAAAGGCTCAGGCCTTTTAAACCCCAATCACTTTCTGGCCGTGGCGATTCAGTATCTCTTGAACCATCGGCCGGGATGGCCTGTCTCCGTGGCAGTGGGCAAGACCCTGGTAAGCAGCAGTCTCATCGACCGTGTGGTTTTGGACTTGGAAAGAAAATTGTTAGAAGTGCCGGTGGGATTCAAATGGTTTTCCACTGGCCTGCTTGACGGCACGATTGGCTTTGGCGGTGAGGAGAGTGCGGGCGCCAGCTTTCTCTGCCAAAAGGGAACCGTCTGGACAACCGACAAAGATGGATTGATTCTCGGACTCCTGGCCGCGGAAATTTTTGCCCGAACCGGGAAAGATCCCGGGAGAGTATATGAAGAGATGGCCAACCGCTACGGCCGTCCGGTTTATCAGCGGCTTGATGCCCCGGCTACGCCCCGGGAAAAAGCAGCCTTAAAACGACTCTCTCCCGAAAATGTTACCGCCAGAGAGTTGGCCGGAGAGCCTATCCTGGCTAAATTGACGCGAGCCCCCGGGAATGATGCCCCGATTGACGGACTCAAGGTGGTGACTGCCAACGGCTGGTTTGCGGCGCGCCCCTCCGGAACCGAAAATGTCTATAAACTCTATGTCGAGAGTTTTAGAGGGATGAAGCACCTTGAAGCCATTGCCGCCGAGGCCCAGGGATTGATTTCCGCAACTCTCAAGAAGGCGTAAGTGCTACCACTCTTGCGGTTCCCGGTGCGATCGAAAAACGTCGAGGCTGATGCCTATCGAAACTTAGTCAGATTTTACGGGGAGCAAAATCTTTCAGGCTTTCGATGCCCGGAATGGCGGATTATCTAGTGGCGAATAGTGCAGCGGCTTTTTTGCGGGTTCTAAATAGTACTA
>CAWDMN010000004.1:0-177898 GCA_963803155.1 uncultured Acidobacteriota bacterium | reverse complement strand
CGGGTCGCTGTACTCGTTCGAGGCGACCCAAAGCACGCCGCCCTTGCCGACGGCGAGCGCTTTCACCTCGTCACCCGGGCATGTCGCCGATCACAGTGGCGCGGCCTGCGCCCGTGATCTTTGTAGAGCTGCCCTTTGCCGCTCGATCCGGCGAAGAGGTCGCCGTTCTCGGCGAGTGCGAGCGAAACGATGTTCGTCTCGGTGCTTCGAAAGTACACGGAGCTCGAACCGTTCGGCTCGACGTGGAAGATTCCTCTCGGAGCCGGTCGCAGCGAAGAGGCCGTTGCCGCTCTTGTCGAGCACGACGGCCCAGACCTGGCTGACCTCGGGAGAGTCGCGAAGACTTCGGCCTTGTTCTGCGAGAGCTTGAAGATCTTCCCGCCCGGCATCGCCGAGGCGTAGATCGCGCCGTTCTTGGCTTGGACGATCCCCGTGACCGCGATCGCCCCCGTGTCGGCGAACAGCGTGACGGCGTCACCGACCGCTCGGTACACCTTGCCGCTCGGGCTCGTGCCGAGGAGCGTCGATCCGTCGGCCAGCGTCACCGCCGAGAACACCGCGGTGGCCTCCGAGAATCGGCGCGGACCCCAGCGAGAGGCCGGCGCGCACGGCGCCGTCCGAGCTCACCGAGACTCCGTTCATGTCCCCGCCCGACATCCTGTCAATCGTGTCGAGGACGAAGGTGCGCGTCCCCACGGCCTCTGCATCCATCGCGATCGCGAGGGGAACGAGGGAGAGGGCAGCGGCAAAAATCGAACGAAGTCGATCCGGCGGATCGCAAACATGGCGGAATCCTATACGAAGGGGGTGGTCGACGGCGAAAACGCGGCGATCGCGGGTGCGGCGAGAGTCAGCGAACGTTGGGGCGCACGTGGATCTTCACTCGATCCGTTCCTCGACATAGCGGTCGAGCGGCGTGACGGTCGCGGGTATGACGCGAAACGCTTCCGGCGCGACGTCCGTGCTCCAGGGGCGCATCGCGTCCAGCGCGAATGAGGGAAGGCGGTCCGCGACGTGCCCTTTGTACGCGACGCCTTGGGTGCGCGTGCGGTACTGGATGACGAGGCTGTGCGGCAGCGCGCTTTGCCGCGTCGAATTGGCGAGGAGATCCGTGAGGTTCTGGGGAGCCGCGAGATCGGGAGACGACCTTGTACCCGGGGACGACCTCGAGCTCGACGTCTCGTCCCGCGAGCTCTCTCGGCATCGTGATCGAGAGCGACTTTGGTCATCTTCTGGCCCGGCGAACGGTACCAATGGCACGCGGAAGCGAGCGGGTTGCCCGACATCGACGAGCGGATCGAGGATGTCGACGCCGCGCAGCTGCCAGAGCTCGCGGGTGTAGTCGACCGTCGAGCTTCGTCTCGATCTTCTCGATGTGGGTGAGCTCCCAAGGGTTGTTGAGGACGTCGCCAACAGCGCGACCGACCTTCGAGTGAGCAATTTCCCCGGCGTCGGGCATGCCACCGATGGCAACGCCGAAGTCCTCGAGCTCGATCGTGCCGTGTCCCCGCACGCTCATCTTCGACGTGAGCTTCCACGTGACGTCGCGTCGCTCGCTCACGACGCATCGACGATCGATCCCAGCACCGAGGCGACCAGGCCCGCGCTCATGAAACGCTCTTCGCAATGTCGACATTCCACTGCTTTTTCGGATCCCTTCCGCACCACGGATGTCGCGATGGACATCCGAAGCATGGGCGCCGTCTCCGTCTCGTCGACGACGACGGCGCTCTGTCGATCCTGAACCAGCGCGCCGAGCGGGCGAGCCGCCTCGCCGATCTTGGACGAGTGTTGATCGCTCGCGAAGATCCAAGTGAACTCGCCCGATGGCGGTCGGCATGCGCGGTGACACCCGCTTCCATCATCGGGTGGCCGAATCCGCAGAGTTTCGTCCCCTCGACATGGGTGACGGTGCCGAGCCCCATGAACGAGACGTCGCCGCTCGCCATCTGCACGCCGACGCGCCACCATCGACGAAATGCTTCGGCGCGGTCGGGTCGCTGTTTCCCGCTGCCGCCTCCGCCTGCCTGAACGGGGTCGAGACCGATCGGACGCGAACAACTTCGACACGAGCGCGATCGAGCGGATCGCTCATCCCTGCGAGCAGTAGCGGTGTCTGCGGCGGGTCGGACGGGCCGCGACGGATCGAGACCCATCGACAGCCGTGACGGCGCACTTGCTCGGCGTGGGCTCTCGACATCGTACGAGCCGGGCACGCCGTGCCCGAAGCAGTCATTCCATGCCCGGCTCCGCGCGGAGCTGCGCTCGCGTGTTTGGGACGGCGGCCTTCGCGTTCTGAGGCAACGGCGCTCCGCCCTCGAGCGGCCAGAACCCCGGAGGGATCGGGCCGATTCATCTCCGTGAGCATCGGCGCGATCGGGGTCACGCCCGCGACCGGCTCGACCTGGAACGATGCCCACTGATAGGCGTATGCCCCGCGAGGTCCGCCATCGAGGTAGATGGGGCTCCCGCTCATGCCTTTGACGTTCTTGGTGACGTTGAGCCGTGGATGCGGCGTCTTGACCAGGATTGAGCGCCTGCGCGGGCGGAAGTTTTGGAGGACGCCGACGACTTCGACGTCGAACCTCTCCGGCTCCGTTCCTTTGAAGACGGTGAGGCCGTACCCCTTCATCCCGTCTTTGATTTCTTCGACCGAGATCGTCGTGGCTTTGCATCGCCGCGAGCGAGAGGGATGCAGAGCCCGAGTCCGGCAAAGAGCCCGACCGAGACCGCGCCGATGGACAGAAACTCTTTTCGCACCGAGGAAGTCTCGCCCCTGCACGGCCTCAGGTAAAGCTTTGCGCGCGGGCCGGCGATCGAGGCGCTCGTGTCACTCGTACGGGTTTGGCGGCATGGCGATGGCGAAGAGCCCGGGCGCGGCGCGCTCGACCGCGGCTTTGGTCGGCGCTTTTCAAACATCGTGACCGGATCACGCTCGGAGATGTCGCGCTCACCTCGACGAGCTCATCGACGTAGCCCTCTGCCTTGACGAGCACCGCGATGCTCCCCGACGCGGGACGTGGCACGCTCAGCTGGCCCTCGGGCAGCTCTGCTCCGTCGAGCGAGAGACGCGCGCCTGCTCGGTACGCCGAGCGCGACCGAAGGCGAAAGCGAAGCGTCGAGCCGGAGACACGCCGGACGGTGTCGCGCTCGCCGTGGCCGAGACCGTTGGCGTTGGCGGCTGGCACCTTGGGCGGTGCGGGGGTGCGGATGCCAGCCGTGTCAGGTCGCGTTCCATCGCGATCGCGGCGCGTCGCTGCTGCCGCGTGGTTCGTACCTGTTGGAGGACCAAGAGCCCGAGGAGCGCGCCGAACGCTACCGCGAACACGTGGCTCACGAAGCTCGAACCACCTCGCGCGGGCTCCGTCGGCAGTCGCTGGACTGCCATCGCTGGCCGGTCGGAATCGACATCTGCGTCGGCGTTCGTCGCGCGTTGATGACGACGTTCGGCTCAGGAGGCACGTTGGAAGGCCGTGTCGGCTCCGTGATCGAAAGCTCGGCGGGCCGATCGCTGAAGTCGGCTCCGCATCGCTCCTCGACGAGGAGCGACAGCTGCGCGTTGCCGACGGGAGGACCGCTGCCCGAGAGCCAACCTTCGAGCGCGCGCTTCAGTTCGAGTGCCGTCGCGTACCGCTCGCTCGGCTCGGTCGCCATGGCGCGGAGAACGATCCGTTCGAGTGCGGGCGGATAGCCGCGGAGGATCTGGCTCGGCGATCTGGATTTGCCCGCGATGAGCGCAGCCATGATTTGGGATCGTGTTCGCCTTGGAACGGACGCTGCCCCGTCGTCGCTTCGTAGAAGCACCGTTCCGAGCGAGAAGACGTCGCTCCGGCGATCGATCCCGCCGCCGACCAGCTGCTCGGGAGACATGTACGCGAGCTTGCCTTTGACTTGTCCGGCGATGGTTTGATGCGCTTGGCCGAGCGCCTTTGCGACGCCGAAGTCCGTCACCTTCACGAGGCCGCTTCGGGTGAGCAGAAGGTTGTGAGGGAGACGTCGCGATGGACGACGCCGAGCGCCCGGCCGTTGTCGCCGCGGAGCTCGTGGGCTGCGTGAAGGCCTGCGCAGGTCTCGGCGAGGATCTTCACGGCGTGACGGATCGGAAGGGCGATGGTCGGGCCGTTGTCGATCCCGTCTGGGCCGGGACGAAGCATGCGCACGAGCGAGCCACCGTCGACCCACTCCATGACGAGCGAGAGGATTCCGATCGAGCTCGGTGAGCTCGAACGTCCGAGCGACGTTCGGATGACGGATGCGCGAGGCGAGGCGCGCTTCGTCGTAGAACATCTCGCGAAAGTCGCGGTTCTCCGCAAGGTGCGGCGCCAACATCTTGAGCGCGAAGATGGTGCCGGTGCCGCGATGACGAGCGGCCCATACGCGCGCGCCATCCCGCCCGAACCGACCGGCGCGATGAGTTCATACGTGCCGCCGACGACGCGGCCCGCATGAAGATCGTGGTCGTCGAGATCGGCGCTCAAGTACGGGCAGTATAAAGACAGATATGGCCCGCGAGCGAACCGCCAGAGCGCCTTGCCGGCCGGCGTCTCGTTATTGTCGAATCTCAATGAAAAAAAAAGAATTGTCCGATCAAAAAAACAGGAAAAAAAGTCCTATATTGGGCTGGGAATGACAAAGTTTTGACATAAATCATTGCAATATGTCAAAATACCGACACTTATTTGTTCAAAGTGTCAAAAATATGACATTTTAAATGGATTATTTTGCTGATTGTATTCTTTATCGGCTTTTCTCAAGGGAACATTAGGGAAAAAAGCCGTGCGCCTCTTCAAGGAATCCTCAACATAGGCTTTGCCCTTTCGCTAGTGTCAAAGACTTAGTCTTGCACACACTATTGACACAAAATAACTGCGCGCAAATAAAGTACTGGCACAAAATGAACAAAAGAGATTGGCCGCGAATATTTTGAGCGGAAGAAAAGTCTTCTCCCCGCATGCGGGGAGAAGGCTGAATGCATTGCATTCTGTGATGCGGAGGACCGAATGAGGGATCAGCTTTGCGGGACTGGTAAAATGTTCGGAGCTTGGCTCAGCTTTGCCCTTTACCCGGCGCTCACGCGCCTTCCCGCTCTCCTCTGACGCGGAGGCGAGGGACGGTAGGCTTCCTTTTTTTTGATCCTGAGTTTATGCCCATATCGTAGCAATGATCAGAATGACCGTTAATAGATTTACAGATTCAAATCATCGCTGGCTAAAAATTTTATTATCTGCCTTTTCATTTTCTGATATCTATCCGCTACAATGCTTCTGTCCGGACTATTGCTTCCGCTCCTCAAGGGGATCTTCCTTGAGAAAAAATCATAAGTTGGGAGGGGGATATCAATTAATTGCCCTCTCTATTCTCTGGCGACGGCCAATTTGTGATTGTTGGGGTGGGGGAGTCGCCCAAACTAATGAGGGGGCAAAAAGACATAATTCATGCCAGGACTCTTTGCCATGAACAAACATCTGTGGCCACTCGTCGATATTCACGTGCATTTACAGGATCCGGTGTTTGAAGGGGACCTGGATTTTATTGTCAATCAAGCGTTGGAGTCGGGCCTTGTGGGCTTGGTGGTGAATGGTTCGCAAGAGTCCGATTGGGAACAGGTCCTAAATTTGGCCGAAAAATATCCCCGAATAGTTCCCTGTTTGGGGCTTCACCCATGGTATGCGGCGGGACGCTCACAAAAATGGTTGGACCGGTTGGAATCGCTCTTGCAAACCTGCCGTGCTGGAATCGGGGAAATTGGACTCGACCGTTGGATTGAGCCGCGGGATGAAAAGGCCCAAGAGGAAGTTTTTCGCCTTCAACTAACCCTGGCCCGCCGTTATCAACGGCCTGTGATGATCCACTGTCTAAGAGCATGGGGGTGGATGATGGACCTCCTGCGTGCCGAAGAACCCGTGCGGGATGGTTTGCTCTTTCACGCCTTCGGGGGAGCGGTAGAATTCATCGAGCCTCTGACCAAGTTGGGAGCCTATTTTTCCTTTGGAGGAAATGTCTTGGAGGAAAAGAGAGCCAGGATGCGCGCGGCATTTCAGGCGGTTCCCCTTGATCGTCTATTGGTGGAGAGCGATGCTCCGGATTTGCTTCCACCGGAACCATTCCGCCCCTTTGCCTTCCAGGATTCGCTAGGAAAGCTGAGAAACAGTCCGGCAAACCTCCCGGCCTATTTCCCCGCGCTGGCGGAGTTGCGCGGGGAAGAACCGATCGCCCTTTCCCGAATTGTCTGGGATAATAGCTTAAGATTTTTGCGGGGCTTGACGAATTTTGAAGGAGTGATCTCCCCTTAAGATATGAAAGAACGGTTCTCACGCTTGGAGCGGATGATTGGCCAAGAGGGTCTGGCGCGTCTGCAAAACTCATTTGTAGTTGTGGTGGGGTTGGGCGCCGTGGGGAGCTATGCGACTGAGGCCCTGGCCCGCGCGGGGGTTGGGCGTCTTCGCTTAGTCGATTTCGATGTCATCCGGCCAAGCAATCTCAACCGTCAGCTCTATGCTTTGGAATCTACGATCGGCCGACCCAAATGTGATGTGGCGCGCCAGCGGGTACAGGAAATTAATTCCGCTTGCCAAGTGGAAGCTCTTGACTGTTTCGTCCACAAAGAGTCTCTCGACCACGTTCACGAGGGGGGGCCGGATTTGGTAGTGGATGCGATTGATTCCTACAATCCCAAAGTGGAGCTTCTGGCGGGAATACGCGAAAAAGGGATCCCCCTCCTTTCCAGCATGGGGGCAGCTTTGAGGACCGATCCCACCTTGATTCGAGTTGGCCCGTTAACGAAAGCTTCTCATTGTCCTTTGGCTCGGAGGGTGCGCAAAGAACTCAGAAGCCGCGGGGTGGACACCGGCTTTCTCTGCGTCTACTCTTTGGAGCCGGTGGATCATTTGCCTGAAGCATCACGTGGAAAGGAGCCGGCGGAGGAGGAAGATTTCCACTCACGCGGCCGCCAACGCAATACTTTGGGTAGTCTTCCCACGTTGACCGGGATTTTTGGTTTAATCGCGGCCAATACTGCCCTGCAAATGCTCCTCGGAAATGCCTTCCCCGGAAGACGTTCGCATCATCCCGCTCATTTGGAAAAAATCTCAAATGAAAAAACAATTCACTCCTGAAGCCTGTTTGAATTCAGGCAGATTCGAATAATGCCCGGCGGAATCATGGCTCATAGCATTCTCGACCTTTTCAAAATTGGAATCGGCCCATCCAGTTCCCATACGGTTGGCCCCATGAAAGCTGCGTGTCGCTTCGCCGAGGAGTTGGAATCGTCACGTCACTGGAATCGTGTCCACTCCATCCGAATCGATTTGTATGGCTCCCTGGCCTTGACGGGAAAAGGGCACGGGACCGACTTGGCTCTTTGGGCCGGGTTGGAAGGAGAAACTCCAGAGCGGACGGATCCCTCGGTAATGTCGGCACGCGCCCAGCGCATTGAACGCGAAGGCGCGCTACGATTGCTCGGAAAGAAGAACATCCACTGTAAACCTGAGCGCAACCTTCAGTACCACCGACAGGACCGGCTTCCCGGCCACTCCAATGGCATGCGCTTTGTAGCGGAGGATGAACAAGGCCAGCCATTGTGGCAGGCAACCTATTACTCCGTGGGTGGAGGTTTCATCGTTAGGAAAGATCAGGCGTCCTCGGCGCCTCTCCCCTCTGCGGTCCCTTATCCTTTTGATACTTCCGCTCAACTTCTGAATTGGGGAGAGTCTCTCCATGAGCCAATTGCATTCATCGTTTTGGAAAATGAAAAAAGCTGGCACAGTGAAGCTGTTCTTCGCGGCAAGCTCCGCGAAATTTGGCAGGTGATGCAGCAAGCCATGGAAAAAGGTTGGCGAACTCCGGGACTCTTGCCGGGAAAGTTGGCCGTTGAGCGCCGAGCGCCGAAGCTGTATCGCGAATTATGCGAACAACCTCCCCATGATTTTCTCGCCGCCCTGGATTGGGTAAATGCCGCGGGCGGGAGGGTGGTGACCGCGCCCACTAATGGGTCTGCGGGAGTGATCCCCGCCGTGCTTTTATATTATGTCAAATTCTGTCCCGGGGCCTCGGAAGAAGGGATCTTCCGGTTCTTTCTGACCTCCGGCGCCATTGGACTTCTTTACAAAGAGCAGGCTTCCCTATCAGGCGCTGAGGTGGGTTGCCAAGGCGAAGTAGGAGTGGCCTGTTCGATGGCAGCGGCCGGACTCACTGCGGCGCTGAACGGCTCCAACTGGCAAGTGGAGAATGCCGCGGAGATTGGAATGGAACACAATTTGGGAATGACTTGCGATCCAGTTGCCGGTTTGGTTCAAATTCCCTGCATCGAGCGCAACGCCATGGGAGCAGTGAAAGCCCTTAACGCCGCCCGTTTGGCCCTTCATGGGACGGGACTGCACAAGGTATCCCTCGATCAAGTCATAACCACCATGCGCCAAACGGGCGCGGATATGCAGACTAAATATAAAGAGACCTCTCTTGGGGGTCTGGCCGTCAATGCCATTTCCTGCTGATTTTTTTTGCCTCTCCCTGACTTCTTAGAGGGCATCCAAAACGGCCTCAACGGTCCGGATCAACTAGACTTCCTTCCCCATTTTCAGCCAAAGGCCTCACCATGCTTATAGCCTGATCAAGCGCTACCTGCGCCGCGAACCTGACTCCAGATACCAATCATCAGCTTCTTGACACAGAAAACCCATCATTCATTATTTGGGATTGGCGGGTTGTGTCTTTGTCGAACCATTCATAAGGTTAAACTGCAAGGAGTTTGGGAAAGCCTGCTCAAAGAGGATTCCAGGGGGGAGATCGAAATTCTGGGCGGTGATTTCAATCTTCCGATGTCCTGCCGGAATCCCCCGCAAGTCAACCGTCATGACGAGCCGCTGCCAGTTCATGGCGTTAAATAGCCAGGAGGCGGCCCGCAGTTGAACGGAGACGAATCCGGCTGAGGGATTGGAGACTTCACAGCCGGTTGGGACGTGCTGATATTCAATGGGAACGGAATAGGTTCTGACGGATGTCCCGGTGACGAAAACCAGCATCCAGACCAGTGCGGCAATTGCCAAAGAGGCTGATTTCAGCCGCCAATTTCTGAATAGGCTCCAACTCCCTTTCGTCTTGTTGCCTTGAAGTGAAGATCCGGCCTGCAGCTCGATGTGTCGCGCCAGATCGGAGGCTCTCTCGATTTTTTGAAAATGGGATCCTCTGACCAGGCTGACCTCTCCCCGCTCTTCCGAGACTACAATGACGGTGGCATCAGAGTTCTCGGCCAATCCAAAGGCGGCGCGGTGGCGAGTCCCAAAAACCATCGGCAGATCTTCGCGGCCGGAGAGAGGAAGGAACACTCCCACTCGGGAGATTCTTCCCTGCTCGACGATTACCGCTCCGTCATGGACTGGGGAGACTTTGCGAAAAATCGATTCTAGGATTTCGCGCGAAATCAATCCGCCCAATGGCACCCCCCCGCTCATCAAATCATCCAGGGAGTCTTGGCCGGCCAGGACGATTAAGGCGCCCAGTCTCGAGGCCGCCAGAGAAAAGGCGGCTTCGGCAATGGCGGAGCGATCCGTGGGTTGAATGGCGTTGGCGGATTTTATCCAGCGGTTGATCAGGTCGAGATGGGCCAACGCATGTCTGATCTCAGCGTGGTAAACCACCACCAACAATACGATGGCAGCCACGGCGGAAACATGCAAAACCCAAGCCGTCAGAATCAGGTCCAGCCGATAAGCGAGGCTCCCCGTCATGACCATGGCGCCGATCCCGATCAAAAAACGAAGAGCTCGGGTCTGGCGGCCCCAGTGCAAAAGCCAGTAAATAACCGTGGTCAGAACCAGAAAATCCACAGCGTTTTGCCAGCGCAATTGGGTCAAATTTAACATGCAGAAATTATAAAACCTCGAAGGCGGTTCTTCATAATAATAAGTGATCAAGCAAATCGGCAGTTTTGGTCAGATCTGAATGGCGCTTACTTAAGAGAGGTTTGCTCTTCCCCTCCTGAAAATCATCACCGAAAGGAGCAACTTGTTCCTTTTTGGAGTGTGCTGACTTGTCGGCGCCTTTCCTGGTCCGTCAGCTGACGGATCGCGCCAGAGGAAAGCGGCGTCGTGCCGCTGCATTCTAAAATCAGAGACAAATCCTTGTTCTCAAGGGTTCGCTTGAGTGAGCGCCTTCTGGTCAGAACGTCACTTGCAAGCGGCTCCCGCCCAAGCGGAATCAAAGGAATGGGACGATCTTGTTTATACAACCCGGGCTTCGATGTTGTGGAGTTGGCAGAAATGACGCAGCTCCCTTTTGAAATCCCCATAGAAAAACAGCTGATGAAATCCAGGGTAGTCTAGAAGTTCGCTCACTCCATCCAGTTTGACGGCCACGGATACGACACAACCGCCAGCCGGCGGTACGGAGATGTTTTCCACGACACAACCCGAGGAGATATACATATGAGGCGGCCGGTTTTCCGAACCATTCAACCCACCCAATATTGCCACGGTCATCCGCTCTCCCAGCTTCCAAGTGGGGCGAGGAACGGCGTCCCGCTTCCCATGATGGTGGGACAGATAATATGGTTCCGCGGCCTCGGAAAACCCGCGCAGACGCGTGGGACAGGTGCAATGAGCGCCGATCAACAGTTCCCTGGCGGTATCGGGCACCGGATCCTGCTGAAAGCCCGGACGGTCGAAAAGATATTGCACAATGGCGTGAGTCAGAGCCGCACCCAAGTCAGCCTCACAGGCCGCCGGGATGCCGCGATCCAACATGTGTGACCAGGCGATGCAGGGCAGGCTCACCTGCGTGGGACCGATCGCGCCCAGACAGTCCATGGTAATGCCATCTCCTTCCTCTCGTTCCAGGATGTTTCGGGCCACCAGATAACTTTTGACGCCATTGAAAACATCCTGTTCCGTGGGACCGGAAATCTTGGTCGCGTTCTTGATATATTCCGCGGCAATGCTTTTGACCTCGCTGTTCAGCGGCATCCGGTCATATTCCTCAAGAAATGATTGGGAGGGGAGATAGCGCAATTTTGTCCCGAGCTGCCTGACGGAATCCTCCCTTCGCTGATTTCCGGCAATCACGACGAAGCGCATTTCGCGCAGCTTGGCGCCGGCCTTGATCATTTTGAGACCATAGTCCACTTGATGAAAGTCATCCGAAGATACGATAAATGATCCCGCTGATTTGGCGATTGGCGCGGTGTTGGTGGTAAAAGCAGTCCCGACGGGTGCGAAGATTATGGTCGGCGTTTTTGATCCCACTGCTTTTTCAGCGGTAGGCCAGGCATGCATTTGCCTGTCGAGAAGGACGACCAATAGTCCATCCGGCTTCGACTGGACGGATTCATCCAACCAGGCATCGGCTTCCGCCGCGGAAAATATCGGATCAGGCCTTAAAGCCAGTTTCATGCCGATTTTTTTAACCCCCTCCTCAATTCGGACACGATAATTTTTGATGGCGGCATCACCATCGTAAATCGCACCCGGCCAGAGAATTCCGTAGTCCCCTTTCCGTCGGACGAATGCGGCTGCGATTGTAGGTGTATACCGGGCCCCTGGCCCTTTTAGCGTGATCGAACGTAATGGCTCCGAATCCGCGGCAAAACCAAAAGTCGAAATCTCCGAGGCGGATAATGTGGCGCCGGCGCTCATCTTCAAAAAAGTCCGCCGGCAACAAGGTGCAGGGAAAGAGCCGTTGGTGCTCATCATGTTCATGGTGCCCTCCCTTCAAGAAAGGTTGACAATTGCATATTCTGACGGATTATAGCGCTTCACGGGAATTCAGACGTCGGAAAATTCAACGACGGCATCCACATGAGCCGGGAGGCTGAAGAACTCTTCCAGACAAATCATCTCCGCCCGGTCCTCAATCCATAGTCATTTTGTTTTTTTGGCCCGTCTAATACAATCTGATATGATTGAATTTAAAGTATCGCCGGATGGGATTAAAAATGTACGCGGGGATAGATCTGGGCGGCAGATTTGTTCGAGCCGTGGTGCTCGAATATAAGGGGGGAGAGCTTTCTCTGGTATCCTCCGCAGCGGCTCGACTTGCCGAAGTATCCAATTGTACCGATCTGTTCCAGCGGCTGGTGGAAAAGGGTTGTCCCGTCGATGAGGCCGAAGTTGCTGTGATCGGCGCCGCGGGCATTTACCGGGCGGATTCGGGAGTTTTTGATCGGACGCCACGATACGCCTATCCCGTCAGTCTCCCCTTGCTCCAACAAAAATTTCACTGGCGTCTCGCTTATCCCATCAACAACTTCGAAGCCGATGCCTATTATCTTCTCTCCCCCCAAGTAGGCCGGGCCCAATTGCTCTTTGGCGCTTCTTCTGTTCCATCCCCGAGGGGAAACATGGTCATAACCGGTCCTGGCTCGGGACTGGGATTGGCGGGATGGCTCTACAGCTCGGATGGGCAACGAGTGATTCTACGCTCTGAATCGGGCCACATCAGTTTCCCATTGGTAGATCCAGAAGGCCAATGGCCCTTGATCGAGTATTTGAAAGACACCGTGGGTCCCAATGAGATCCAGATGGAGAATATCCTTTCCGGACCGGGACTCGTTCGCCTTCACGACTTCCTGCACGAGGAGACACTTTCTCCGGAGATGGTTGGAGAAAAAATTCGCCAGGGAAAATCAGAAGCAGGCAAACTTTTTGCCTATTATCTTGGGCTTTGGTTGCGAACTATTGCTCTTTGGGTTCTTCCCATAGGCGGGATCTATCTGACAGGCGAGGTATTGATGAATAATCCGGAGCTTCTAAATTTCCCGCAACTTCAGGAAGCTCTGCTTTCTTCCCACGTCCATCGTGAGATCATTGCCAGTTTTCCAGTTTACTTCGTCAAGGATGAGTATGCCGGAGCCTGGGGGGCTGCACTGGTGGCCTTTCGACGGGACATCCAGCGCCATCTGACTTAAGGTTCCCGAGTTGGCTTTCCCTTTTTACTCCCCCCCCTCCCTTCGTGCCGCAAAATCCTGAAGGCCCCTTTTGACACTCGCTTATTTTCTCCGCCAAACCCAATAGGGAAGGGCGTTTTCGATGCTCTCGTTCCCCTGCTTCGAAGTCCATGGTATTCGAGCATGAGAAATGAAAAGCTCGATTATGAACACTATTAAAAAGCTACGTCCGTCCCAAATGCTTTGACCGGCAATCCAACTCCGGCATTGCCCCATTGCATAGCTTCTTTGTCGATGCCTGATCACTCACTGGCGCTTTTTCTTATTTATTCGGCGCCGCTGCCCGGCCATGCCAAAAGCGCGAAGTGATAACGAGCGATCAGCCAAGCTCCACATTCGCTACTCGGGTCTTCCCATGCACATCGGGCCTTCTTGTTGTTGAACTGTGATGAGTTTTTTCTGGTTTAGCACCGCACGATCGACATATGATGGAAACGATCAGATGGACCATGCCTTTCCGCCGATCTTGCCATCGTGCAAAGGGGATTTTCCTCATGAGAGCCTCCTTGAGCGGATTCCAAAAGCAATCTATTGACTCGAAAAATTATCTAAAAGAGGCGTTATGCGAAAATCAGAGTTGTGGTTTTTCTGCGTAGTCCTAATGGGCATTTTCTTTGTGTCGGCAACTGCCGCGAATTGCCAGGTCGGCGGCGCAATCCCCGCCACATATTTCGTCGATTCGGCAAAGGGGAACGATGCCAATTCTGGCGCCTCCTCGGCGGCTCCATGGAAGACACTCGACAAGGTGAATGCCGCTCTTTTCCATCCGGGCGACCGGATCCTATTCAAGAGCGGATCCGTTTGGCAGGGGCAGTTGGCGCCAAAGAGTTCAGGCGCCGAAAAGGCTCCGATCGTTTTTGATCGATATGGCGATGGGTCCAGACCCAAGATTGATGGGGCAGGGCAGGTCGAAGATGTCATCCGCCTGTATAACCTCCAGCAGATTGAAGTGCGCAATTTTGAAGTGACCAATCATGGGGCGCAACCGGCCCTTCGGCGAGGCGTACATATCTTCCTGGAAAATTTTGGCACAGCCAGACACATCGTTGTCTCCGGTCTATATATACATGACGTTAATGGCACCAATGGAGTCGCCCACAGCCAAAAAGACAACGGCGGCATTGTCTTTCGTACGGTTGGGAATAAGGCGCCGAGCCGGTTTGACGGTCTGATCCTGGAACGGAACATTGTTTGGAAAGTGGATCGTTCCGCCATTGTGGCGGACAGTTATCATGCGACGCGGACTCGTTGGTTTCCCAGTTTAAACGTGGTGATTCGCGACAATTATGTGGAAGACATCGGCGGAGACGGCATAGTCCCCTGGGCTACCGAAGGAGTTCTGGTGGAGCACAATATCGCGCGGGACTGCAATCGCCGGGCGGGCAGCTATAATGCGGGCATCTGGCCCTGGTCAACGGACAATTCTCTATTCCAGCTCAATGAGGCCTGCTTCACTCGGACCACACTGGATGGGGAGGGTTTTGATTCCGACTACAATTCTCGCCATACCCTATTCCAGTATAATTACAGCCATGATAACGAAGGGGGCTTTCTGCTGATTTGCACGCCGGGCAAGCGCGACCAGCGGGAAAACCTTGGCAACCTGGGCACGGAGGCCCGTTTCAACATCAGCCGCAACGACCGGACAAGAATCTTCCATCTGGCCGGCGCTGCCGCACAAACTTCGGTGCATGATAATGCCGTATATGTCGGACCGGACCTCGATGTTCAGCTCCTGGTCGTGACCGATTGGGATGGCTGGGCCGAAGGGGCCGTTTTTCGCGGCAATCTTTTTCAGGCGGAGGGCACGGCTCGGTATGGTCACGAGATAAAACGCCACCAGGGTTTGTACGAAATCGGCTCTGGTTGGGGCCCCGCCTCGGGAATCGTGCTTGAGGGAAACCGGTATATTGGCCGCCATATCGACCGGCCGGAAGATCCCAAGGGGATTGTGGCAGAGACTGCAAAGACAACTACGCTGAATTGGGATGCGCCCCGGTTTGATCCCGCCAGGCCGGACAATTTTGACAACTTCCTGGCAAACCATCGTCAATGGATGCTACGGCTGTTTGAGCAACAGTTTGGCAGGCCGGTAAAACTGGGGCGATGATTGGATTTTCCGGGAAAAGGACTATTTGGAAATTGCCAGCAGAGTTTAATTAATGAAGAATTTTCCAGTGAACCTCTGTTCCAATCCAGGAAGAACACTACGTATCCACCCTGTCAACGATTTTCAGCGAATTTGTCTGCGGGCACGGGATTTTCTGGGGGGGGCCGTCCACGCCGGCGCGGCTGGCGCGGCAAGATGATGAAGACAGGGGGGGGACGCGCGATCCTTCGCGCGTCGCTTGGCTAGCCTCGCCTACTCAGCCAGCGTGCACCGGTGACGGCGGTCACTCGTGCCCGCTCCACCTGTGCCCAATTTTAATTTTCCAGGGACCGCTCATGCCGACGCGGCTGGCTCAACAAGATAATGAAAATGGGATGATGGAGGCGGCCTGCCCTCAGGCCGTCTCAGCAGGCTTGGCAAACCCAGACGAGGTGAGGGCACCCCGCCTCCATCCACGCTATTTTCCATGGAGGTCTCATGCGGATCAGTTTGATCGTTGCAGGATTGATGCTTTGGAGCAGTCTCCTTGTTTCTGCTGAAAGCCGGCGCATTGCCATTGAATGGCGAGAAGGGAAGCCGCGGGGCGAGATCACCATCACGGGCGGCTCACTCCTCAATATGCGGGTAGCGGCGGGGAATGGCAAGGTCATCGGGGGAAACCGTTTTGGCGCCACGGCCGAAGGGCCGTTCCGTTTGGAAGTTCAACTCGATGGGTCCGAAGCTGCGTATGGTCCCGCTGCGGCTATCGTCACTGTCAAGACCTTCGATAATCCCTTCAGCTTTTTTCTGCGTGATGTTCACATGCAGCATCCTATCTTCATCCCCCAATATGGCGTGGTAGTAACCGACGCCCGTGATGAGCGTTCCTGCCAGAGGATTGAGTTTGATTTGCGAGCGCGCGGTCTGCAGAGCAAGCTCGAAAAGATCGCCGCTGAACCTGAAGAGAACTACGACTCCGCCGCCGCGAATACCCGGAGTGTGAGCTGCCAAACCTGGTTGGGCCTCAGCCGCGATATCCGCATTTTTGGGATCGGAGAGAGATTGGACTGGATTCAACCGCGCATGCATGGCCAAGAAATTGAATTGCCCGAGACCGGCAACAAGCCTTGCCGCTACCAGTTTCTCATGGGGCGAGGCTGGGGAGCTGTCGATAAAATTTCCCGCCGCCTCGAAGAGGGGATTTTACCCATCCTGGCCGGGACGCTCGTTGACGATGACATTACATACGATCTCACGGCATTCGTGTCCCTCGAGATTCAACCCTTAACCCAGGAGAACCTGCGGGGCACGCACTTCCTGGTGGCGGATGGATATGGATTGGGACACATGTTCACCCCTGAACAACAGGCTCAACATGATGCTTTATTGCCCGCAGAATTGTCCCGGACTGAGGAAACTGTGCTGTTCCTGCGAATCAGCGCGGTGAATGGAGCCGCTGTCCCGCATTATGCCTTTTTCAAGAATCCCTTTCCGGGCGCTCCCGGCAAGTACCATCTAGAAGGAGCCAATGGATTCGCCACTTATGATTCCGGCCGCGTTTTTGCGGTTTCACAGCTGAATGGCAAGCCCCTTTCTGAGGAAGAGATCGCCATCGATTTGAAGCCGGGAGAAACGGCCGTGTTGGATATTCGGCTTCCTAACCGGCCTATCTCTCGCGAACGAGCTCTGAAATTGCGGGAAGCTTCGTTTGAAGTCCGCCATGACGAATGCCGCCGCTTCTGGCGGCAGAAACTTTCGACTGCCGCCCGGATCCGGCTTCCAGAGCAGCGGATCAACGATATGGTGCGCGCCGGCTTACTCCACCTGGATCTTGTGACCTATGGCCTGGAACCAGAGGGAACGCTTACCTCCACCATCGGGGTTTACAGCGCCATCGGTTCGGAAAGCTCCCCCATCATCCAATTCATGGATTCCATGGGATGGCATGACACCGCCCGGCGTGCTCTTACCTACTTCCTGGACAAACAACATGAGGATGGTTTTATCCAGAATTTCGGCGGCTACATGTTGGAGACTGGCGCCGTGCTCTGGAGCATGGGCGAGCACTATCGGTACACCCGCGATGAAGCCTGGGTCAGGCAAATCGAGCCCAAGCTCCTCAAAGCCTGCGAATTCTTGCATAACTGGCGGTCTCGAAACCTGCGCGAGGAGTTGCGCGGCAAAGGCTACGGAATGCTGGAGGGAAAAACTGCGGATCCCGAAGATCCCTTCCGCTCCTTCATGTTGAATGGCTACGCTTATCTCGGCATGGCCCGCGTAGGGGAGATGCTGGCACGAGTGGATCCGGCGGAGTCCGCCAAATGGCTCAAAGAAGCCAGCGCCCTAAAAGAGGATATCCGGAATGCTCTTTTCGAAGTGATGGGCCGTTCTCCGGTTGTCCCTCTGGCCAATGGAACTTGGTGCCCTACCGTTCCTCCCTGGGTTGAATACCGCGGTCCCTTGGCTCTGTTCGCGGATGGCGGAAAATGGTTCACCCATGGCGCTATGGTCAGCCGTGATTCTTTGCTGGGACCGCTCTATCTTATTTTTCAGGAAATTCTTGATCCGGATGAACCTGTTTCCACCTTTCTGCTCAACTTTCACAATGACCTGATGACCACGCGCAATGTGGCCTTCAGCCAGCCTTATTACAGCCGGCATCCCATAGCGCATCTGCGGCGCGGGGAAGTGAAACCGTTCCTCAAGGCTTACTACAATACCATGGCTGGCTTGGCGGACCGTCAGACCTTTACCTTTTGGGAACATTACTTTGGCGCCAGCCCGCACAAGACCCATGAAGAAAGCTGGTTTCTCATGGACACCCGCTGGATGCTTTATATGGAACGGGGTAAAGGTATTGAATTGCTTCCAGGTGTGCCTCGCGCGTATCTTGAGAACGGCAAACATATCGAGTTAAACAAAGTGGCCACCTATTTTGGGCCACTTTCTTTGTGCGTGGATTCGAACCTGGATCAGGGTTTCATCCAGGCCACCATTGAATGCACGGGGGAACGCAAGCCAGATTATGTCGAGCTTCGCCTGCCACACCCACAAGGAAAAAAAGCCGTGAGGGTTGAGGGAGGTGTCTACAATCCTGAGACTGAACGGGTCCACATTGAACCATTTGCCGGACGGGTAGAAATCATCGCCAATTTTGACTGAAGGGCGAAACACGAGGGTGGCCAAGTCACGCTTCGCGAGTTTCGCCTTGCATGGCTTTGCCGATGCGGGTTGAACTAGCATCGCGGTGGGTCGCGAGATCCCTCGCGCCACTCTCCGCCTGGCATAACCGGCTGGGCGGAGCGCATCTGCATCGGAGCGCGCTGCCCGCCCGCTCCCGTGATGTCACCGGCATCGACGGTTCATCCCCACGTGTGTGGGGAACACTAAATTTTATTCACAGTGGCATTTTCAGGGCTCGGTTCATCCCCACGTGTGTGGGGAACACGAATATTTGTTTTGCACACGTTGATCCATTTTCGGTTCATCCCCACGTGTGTGGGGAACACTTATATGGGTACCGACACGGATTGAAGGATGCCGGTTCATCCCCACGTGTGTGGGGAACACAAAATTATATTAACAAGCGTCCCTCTGTCCATCGGTTCATCCCCACGTGTGTGGGGAACACGGCTGTGCTCCCGCTGGTGATTGTGCCCGTGACGGTTCATCCCCACGTGTGTGGGGAACACGGGATTAAACCTCGGATCATCCGGAACGTTGACGGTTCATCCCCACGTGTGTGGGGAATACTTTCTATTTGATGCCAAATTCTGACAATTTCACGGTTCATCCCCACGTGTGTGGGGAACACAGACCCATGGGACATCAGCCCTTTTTTCGATGCGGTTCATCCCCACGTGTGTGGGGAACACCCGCTATTTGGAGTTCCGTGCCGGACCAGATGCGGTTCATCCCCACGTGTGTGGGGAACACTGGGCTTGTTTATAATACAGGCTCCTTGACTGCGGTTCATCCCCACGTGTGTGGGGAACACAGTAAATGGTTCGTCGAAATACCATTCCCAATCGGTTCATCCCCACGTGTGTGGGGAACACATTCGGCAATACGATATGCGCCAGAAATTCCTCGGTTCATCCCCACGTGTGTGGGGAACACATCGGTAATTCTAAGGGTTGCAAACACTATTGCGGTTCATCCCCACGTGTGTGGGGAACACGAACGTGTCAAATGTCTGCTGCAAAAGAGCGGCGGTTCATCCCCACGTGTGTGGGGAACACCTTCTGGAACCTTGTCTTGCGGGGGACAAACTCGGTTCATCCCCACGTGTGTGGGGAACACCAAATGACGCCATGCTCCGCGCCAGCCGTAGGCGGTTCATCCCCACGTGTGTGGGGAACACGTTGCGGATAAGTTGGGAATTTCGATTACCCACGGTTCATCCCCACGTGTGTGGGGAACACGACAGGATCGATCGCTCCGACGCGGGCATAAACGGTTCATCCCCACGTGTGTGGGGAACACGTTCCCTGGCACATTCACCAGGCCGATTTCACGGTTCATCCCCACGTGTGTGGGGAACACTAAATATGCAGCGACGCAATGGGGGGCTCCTACGGTTCATCCCCACGTGTGTGGGGAACACAATTATTCTACTGAAATTGTTTATGCAGATCTCGGTTCATCCCCACGTGTGTGGGGAATACCATCGCAGCCTCCCATTTCGAGAGATCCCCGCGGTTCATCCCCACGTGTGTGGGGAACACTTTTGATGGGGATGGACTAGCCTGAGCTATGCCGGTTCATCCCCACGTGTGTGGGGAACACTCATCATCTCTCAGGAGGGGCAATATCAAACGGTTCATCCCCACGTGTGTGGGGAATACGCTACATTGCTGCGCCCGCCACTCTTGCGGTTCATCCCCACGTGTGTGGGGAACACATGGATAAATAGCGCTATTTCGAACTGAAAGTGCTCGGTTCATCCCCACGTGTGTGGGGAACACACAATCCTGATGATCATATTTAGAATCTTTTCAGCCGGTTCATCCCCACGTGTGTGGGGAACACACTTCTTCTAATTCGTTGAAAATCCTAGCCGATTGCCAACGAAAAAAATCTACCGACTATTGGAGGCTCTTTTGACATCCCGCCTCTTTCTCCTTTTCTCCCTCGGGAAGAAATGAAACCAGCTTGATTCCATCCATCTCAACGGGAATTCTCCGATTGTTCCCCAGAGTCAGGAAATCGAATCCGGACTCGTTATTGGTGGTCCAGGCCATGACGGCATTTCCTTCTTCAATTCCTTTTTCCAGGTTGTCCCAAATCATTTCCCTCACCCGTTTCGACACATCTCCCACATAGACGCCGGCGCGCACTTCCAGCAGCCAGAGGGCCAGGCGGCCGCGCAGCCGGGGTGGAACGTTTTCAACCACGATGACCAGCATCGCCCAGACCCTCCTTATTGGGGATGGCCATTTCCACGGCCTCCTCCGGAGCCTCAGGAACCTGCAACCCTCCCGCCGCCAATATTTCCTCGATGGTGGGTATAATCCGGTCCAGCAATCGGCTCTGCCGGAACGAGTCGCGGCAGGCAAGACGCACCTCCCGTTCCGGCTCTAAAGGCTTCCGGGCGGCGATGCGAAAGGCCACGGGGACCACGGTTTCAAACTTGAAAAGGTCTCCAATATCGTAGACAAACGATTGCGGCTTGCCCGTATGGATGAAGCCCACCGCTGGAGCGTATCCGGCCGCGAGGATGGCGGCTTCACAAATGCCGTAGATGCAAGCGGTGGCGGAAGAGAGGCAGCGGTTGGGCAGGTCCCCGCTGCCCCACTCCGAATAATCGTAGTTGCGGTTCGTCCAGGAGACGCCGTATTGTTTGGCCAGCAGCTCATACATTTTCCGGACGCGAGCCCCTTCAATGCCGCGCAATTGCTCGACGCTACGCCGTTCTGGCGGCTCCTCGCCAAAACGAAAAGCATACATTTTGCGCACCACCTTGAGCCGGGCGTCATCGTCCAAAGCCAGTTTCGCCTGGTAGAGCAACCGGTCGGCCCGCGCGCCGCCGGGCTGTCCAGCCGCATAAAGCCGGACTCCCGCCTCTCCGATCCAGACCAACAGGCAGCCGACCCGTGCCGCCAACACCACCGCCCCATGCGACACGCGGGTCCCGGGCTCCAGCATCAGGCAGGCCACGCCGCCCACGGGCAGGTGAGTCCGGACTCCGGTTTTGTCCACCACCACGAAAGCGCCATCCAAAACATCCAGATTCCCTTTTTCCACGTAAATCACCGAAATCCGATCCTTGATGGGAAGGGGTTTCAGCGGCGGCAAGATCGGCTCGGTCAATTTGGTTCGCTCCTTTTTCAAATGCAAGACGCCGTCGTGCTGGCGGTCCGGCTTGGCTTTTCCCCTCACCCGGCGCTAGTGCGCCTGCCCTCTCCCCGCTGGCGCGGGGCGAGGGTCTTATCGTAATGTACCTTCTCCCCGTCCGCTTTTGGACGGGGAGAAGGGGGACCCGTCACCTGACGGGTGGATGAGGGGCAAGCTTCGCTGCTCCGTTACTCATGTTTTCCCCCCAGTTCCCTTTGCCTCTCCTCGCATAGCGCTTTTACCTTTTCGACGAAAACTCCCTGAGCTTTGAGCAGCATGCCATTGGAGAAATGAACTACGCGATATCCCTCTTTTTTCAAATACTCGTCCCGCCTGGCATCGGCTTTCAGCACGGAAGGCTGCGAGTGGACGCTGCCCTCGAGCTCAAGAATCAACTTCAATTCCGGGCAGCAGAAATCGGCGAAAAAGGATCCCGCCGGATGCTGGCGGCGAAACTTGAATCCTTCCAATGCCCGGTTGCGGAGCAGCCACCATGCTCGGGACTCCGCTTCCGTCTGCTCATGCCGGAGCTGGCGAGCTTGTGCGATGCGATCCTTCATGAGCTCCTCCCCTGACCCCTCACCCGGTCCATAAAAGTGGACCACCCTCTCCCCACTGGGGTGGGGCGAGGGTCTTATCGCTTTGTACGCCTTCTCCCCGCCCGCGGGGAGAAGGTGCCCGCTTTTCGGGCGGATGAGGGGTCCCAGCGCATGCCTTTCTCAATCCTGCCGTGCTATTCTCTTGGCTTGACCCGCCGCACTAGCATCAATCCACAGCCGGAGTTAAATAGTCGAGAGCCAGCGGACCTTCTTCATTAGCTTGGTGCCACCGACAATAGGCCAAGCCCCATGCTTTTCCCATGGCCGATTCCGGCCAGCAAGGCATCTCTGAATTTGTCCGGCTCGGTCACCGTGAGAATTCCGTCGTACAGGACCGAAAAAATCCGGATCGGATTTCCCGCGCGCGGATTGCCTTGGAGTATTTGCTCGTGGGAAATCCGGACATCGATTCGATCCCGGGGTTTTTCTGATAAATCGAAGGAAGCAAGATCTTGCGGCATAAAACCGTGTAACTCTCCTTTTCGTGTTATCCAATTCTCTTGATCCGCCAATCGCAATAGCCCGAGACGCTTGCCGTCTCGTGTGACACAAGGGTTGGCGCGTAATCTGAAACGGAAGTGTTGTCCAGATTTGAGTGTGTCGAGTTTGAGACGCTCTTGCAGGTTGATCGCCGGATCGGCCTCCGCCAGCCACCCCCGAACGCCGATGTTGGACCAATTTGCGAGGGTTCGGCCTTGCACCAGAAGTCGTGGATGCCCGCCGCGATCGGTTTCTGGCTCATGCCTCCACAAGAACTCCCCGGCAGGACATTTTCTATCCGATGAACTGAAGGCCCGGCAAAGCGTGGAATGAAGCTGGTAAGGATCGGCGAGATCGCGCCGGGCCTCCCGGCAACGAGGATCAAGATGGATCCTATGCAGGAACATGAGACACCTCCTTGGAGAAGGGAATCCATTCCGAGCGGACAAAGCGTGCTCCAAAGCGCCGCTCGGCAAATGAAGATAACGGTTGATCCATCCTGAGCACGCCAGCACAGTCTCGGGATTCCAAGGAAATCAGCAGCTTTGCGGGAAGCTCTTCCCATTTTCGTTGTGTTGCGATCCATGGCCAGTGGGTCAAAAGGTACAACAACGAAGCTTCTTGCAAGCCGTCTTCTATCCAAATAAGTTCGGAAGGTAAATACGATTTCCGCCCCAGCGCAAGAGGCCAGACTGGGTCTTTCAGCTTTGCCTGAATCCTAGTTAAAAGAGCGCGGTCTTCTCCTTCCAATGCCACCAGAAACACGGCATCGGCCAGGTAGAAACGCTGAGATACAACACCATCCTTCGACGGTGTTCCATCCGCCTTGATTATGATGTCGGTTTCAGCGCATCCTGCTGTTTGATAATCCCGTTTAGGCACTCCTGGGCGGTCATGACGAACTCCCATGAATAGACGCGTCAGTGGCTCCAAATCCACCCAATTCTCGCGGTCAATTCCCAAAGCGGCGGCCAGAAGTCCAATCATGCCGGACTTGCTGGGCTCCTTCCCGGTATCCCGCTGGTCAAACCGGCTGGTGGTTCCCCAGGATTGCATGGGGCCGGCCAGACGAAGCAATAAAGTCGGCATGGGTCACCCCCGCACGGCCGCAATGGCGTTGTCGAGAAGATCCTTCAAGCCATGCACGGCGGTTCCCAAGCCATTCAACTCGGCTTGGGCGAGATTCAAGACGTAGGTTTTTTCTTCTCCGCCAAAGGCGCCCTGCAGAGTCACAGCTTTCTTGGCCAACTCTTCCGCGGATTTTTTGGTCAAGGACTCATCCCTTTTTACGCGGATGGCAGTCTCAAACGCATTGGCCAGATTGCGCGGCGCCGAATGGCGGCGCACGGAGACGGCTACGAACTCTGGCGGATTATGAGCGGCAAAGGAATTCTGTTTGCCAGTAGGCTCGGCCACGACGAAACCTTCCAGAAAGGCCCGCAGTCCCTTGGCCGCCAGTTCCGTGTCGTCTTGGAGATTCTCCACAAGCTTCTCCCAGTCCACCACGGCATAGCGATAAAAACAGGCCGAATTGAACTCTACGGTGCCCATCATGTCGGCCCCAGAATTGTCCTCAGGCTTCAAATCATCCACTGCGGTATAGAAATCGAATTCCCGCTCAACGGCATGAGTCGATATGGCATGGGCAACTTGACAGGCGGCGTACTGGTTTTTTTCGGGCATGTCGGCCAGCATGCGTCCGAAGAGGGCGATATCTAGGGCCTTTCCGCCGTCGAAGACTTTGTCGAGAGCCTTTTTCAATTCGGGATCGGCACTTTGAGCCGCCTGCTTTTTGGCTTTGCCTGGCTTTTTCCCCTCCTCTGTTGCCACTTTGGAAGCCGTGATGGAATCCCATTTGTCATGGATAATATTGGCAATGCCGGAGAGTTCACGCTGCCCCAGAAACAGAAGATACTCGCTCTTTCCATCTTCCTTCACTGAAAGCTCCATGGCCGCCAATGCCAGGCGCGCTTTTGCAGCGGCCTCGGCTTCGGGCCGCCCCTTTCCGGACAAGGCCTTTATCAGGGCATCCAAGACGCGTTTGGTGCGGAAAGCCACGTCATCGGATGCCAGCGTATCGTGGCCTGCCAATTCCAAAAAATGCTGCCGTATCGAGCGTTTGAGGCACTGGCTGGACACCCGGGCGCGGCGGGTGCCGCCAAAAAAGGCGTCCTTGGGCGCACCAGTGTCATCGCGGTTAAGGTTTGACGGTGCGAAATTTTGCAGGGCATGAATCTCGACAATTGTCTTCATTCTTTCGTCTCCTTTTCAGTGTGGCGTTTAGTATCTGTCTCTTGGCTTAAACTCCGGTAGAAATCCCGAGCCCAGGCGTTTTGAGTGTGTTTTTGGTCATCATTCCAGAAGAGGAGCCTCGTCAACAGGTCGTCGAAGTCAATGGATTGCTCTTTGAGGACCGCCAGCATTTGGCGCAAACGGTGAGGCAACTGTTCGGGATCGGCATCAAGCAGTGTTATGAAACGGCGCTCGGTACTCGTGGATCCACTTGCTGTCAGGTATGCCGCGCATGCTTTCCCAATGGGCAAGGGCACCCCAGCTCTGCCTTGTCGCCAATGTGCAGCCCAGAGACCGGCCACCAGATAGAACATATCGCGCCTGAAGGAATTGCCCTCATCCTTCACGAAGGGTTCGACGTAAGGATATGCTGCAATGAAGACTCCAGGATCGAAAGCGAGGCTTCTTCGTAGCGCCGCCCGTACCTTTGTATCCTTTTCGTTCAGGCTTTCCAACCATTCAATGAATCCGTTCATGCTTCCTCCTTCTGCGGTTCGAGTTTCATAATCTCATCGTTCAGTTCTTTCAGTTTGCGCAGCACCCGCCCTTCGGCTTTTACGAGGGCACGGATATCCCAGGCATCGCCTGTGGAGACCGAAGCGCTATGCTGCTCCCAAGCTGCCCTCAAAGCGTCCCGGATTGATTTCAGCCACAGTTGGCAGATGGCATCGGTATCCCGGCCAATAGCATACTCGTGTAAGATTTCGTGAAATCTGGACTCCAGAGCGGACCAGTAATGTGGTAAGGCGTAACAACTCGTTACGTATTTCGTTAAATCTCCAGGCTTCAATTTTCCTGCAACCCATTTGTTCGGGCATAAGATCTCGATCACCTTTTGTAATAAGTGCCTTTCCGGATTCTCGAAGTGCTTTTTCCAGGCTGTCGCCAGCAGCCTCAGCTTGTTCCAGCATGTGGTGAATCTCTGATTTGACTGAACGATTCAATGATATGTCTAACGGAAGCTTGAATCGCTCCATTCGCCAAAATTCAATTGCAGCATTCTTGAATTTTTGCCCGATCACCAAGAAGGGTATAGAAGGACCAATCAACCTTGATCTTGAAAGAGACGCCAAATAGTCAACAACACGTGGTTCCAAACCCTCAGATGTATTAGCATCGGGTAAAAGCGAATCGAAACTTCTCCAAAGCCCGCGATCTTCCCATCCAACTTGATCAAACCCTGCATTTTTACTAACACGATAGGGAACCATTGGATCGCGGAGATCTGAATCTATATGACCATCCCCAGGGATAAAGGCGACCTTTTCGATTTTTCCATCTTCCGTTGGAACCAACCGCATCGCCCGAGATTGCCAAGTGTACAAGTCAGCATATCCTGTCGCGGTTCGTTCTTGGCCGGACTTAAATTCCTTATACGGCTTTAAGTCCCTTTCCCAGATTGGCAGATCAGACTCCATTACCCAGCGATTGGGATATGGAACAAGTGAAACAAGAAGAGTTTGATGTAGATCATTTCCATTTGGAATGCAGATCACACCATCTGCTGAAGGGGATGGCCTATAACCTCGCCCCCCTCTAACTGAGAAGTTGAGTGTAGATATCAGCCATCTGGCCGCAAAATTTGGCAAAATTGGGGTCATCTTCTTTGTGTCTGTATGATCGAAAAGAACCTTGTTAGTCGTGGCATTAAATTCTGCAGTCAATTTCGTCCAAGGCTCAATCTCCGAATCAGGGATGGAAGAAACCTGTGCAAATGGATACTTTTCATCGAATAGCCAAAACCGATCCCGCCATATTTCCAGGTAGGCAATGATTCTATCGTCCGGCAGTCCATCCTTGAAGAGGGCCTTGGCTTTATCGATGTCCGCTGGACCCTCCAAGGCGCGGTACAAAACGGCCAACAGAAAGCGGTGTAGTGCCGCCACCACCAAAGGGGAGGAGTCTTCGATTAAGGCAATCTCTTTCGATCTCAGCAGTGTGTCTTTGATGCCCAAGCCCAGTTCGTCGCGGGTTCCGTCGAGAAAGCGCACGGGGATCCATTTCTCGTCAATCAGGTTGAATCGGCTCATTCAGCCTCCTTTTGTTCGTACACCAATCCCAAATCCTCATCCAACCGCACAGTCGCATCCTCTATCCATTGACTGTGCACATCCAGCTCGAGCGGAAAACAGTTTCGCAAGAGGGGCGTTTTCTTCCATCCTTCAGGAATCCCCTGCGCTTTCAATTTCTTGACTATACATTGGCGCGAAAGTCTCAGGGCTCGTAGAAACCAAGTTTTGGCCTGAGCGAAGTCCGGCGTCATTTCGCGGAAAAACTTATCTGTCTCCCACAATGGAATGACAACAACGGCGTCATCACCTAACCGGGTTTGAGCCATAAGAGTCCTGTGCACTCCAGCCTCATCTTCGTCGTAGAGGGTAAATCTGGCGGGATCGTTCCACGAGGCATCGTCGGGTAAGCCGATGATCGCCTGGTTCGCTTGTATATGTTTAGCAAAAGTGTCCCCTTCTCCAGTCTCAAGAGCTTTTTCCAATCGCTCCCGCAACGAATCCTCAACCTCCACTTCTTCCTGGTAAACCGCCTGAACCATAGCGTCGATCTCATCAGGAAGAACGATGGTTATTTTTGGATGGAGCAAACTCCAGGTGCGCAAGAGAACGTCTTCGCGGTATACAGCTCCCCACCACAAGGGCTTTTCAAATGAGGGCGGCTCATTGCCAGCCAGTCCGGCGACAAGTAAAATCGGGGCGGCAACAGGTCTTGATTCTCGCTTGTGCCGCCACAAACGCCCCGCGCGCTGGAGCACAAGATCGATGGGTGCGAGATCGGTTACAATCAAATCAAAGTCCAAATCCAGACTTTGTTCCGCGACTTGCGTGGCAATCAGGATCTTGCTACCGGTTCTGTTTCCACCTTCGCCGAAAGTTTCTAAAGCGGAATCTTCGCGATGCTGGCGTTTTTCCGCTGGGAAACGCGCATGAAAGAGGAACACCTCCGTCCCATCGGACAAGCGTTTTCCTGTGCGATGTCCTTCATGCTCCAGTGGTTCGCCCGCAGGGAAAAGGCCATACAAATCCTGAGCCCGCTGCACGGTATTTACGAGAGCCAATCCCATCCCGCCTTTGGCCAGATGCTCCATCAGCGCTGAGTAAAGCGAAGGCAAGTCCGCAGAAATCCTCATCAGTCGCACCGTCTGGCGGCGAGCGGGGTCGGCCTCGAAATGCCTTTGATGAACTGTCTCTCCAGGGCAAAAGATGGAGAGGCGAGGATATTCCTTTTCTTGGTCAGGCAGCTTGCCTCCCACTGCTTTTGTGATCGCCTGACGAATCGATGGCGGCAAAGTCGCAGAGAGGAGCACAACCGAAGAACCCAAAGCTTGCAGCCATCGTAACAGGTGAATCAGAAGCGTGCCTGTGTAGGCGTCGTAGGCGTGAATTTCGTCGAAAATCACCACACGGTTGGCCAGCCCCCAAAGACGCACGAAATTGTGCCGGACGGGAAGAATGGGCAGAAGAGCTTGATCCACTGTCCCCACTCCATATTCCGAGAGGAGCGCCCGCTTCTTGTGCGTGAACCATTCACCTGCCCGTATCTCGCCGCCTGTCGCGGGATCGTGGATACCCGAAATTCGTAAATTTTGAAAAGTGTCATTGAGAAGCGTTGCACCGTGCAATAATTGCAAATCAAGCGTCCGATTTTCTCCCTGGCTGCTAAGATATTTGAGAGTTCGCTTGAACATAGCATTGCCAGTTGCCTTGGTTGGCAAGGCGATATACAAGCCGCGATGTCCAAAACGTCTTTGTAATTCAAGATGTGCGAAGAAAGCCGCCTCGGTCTTCCCTTCACCCATGGGAGCTTCCACCAGCAGGATGATGGGTTTCTTCACATCAGCCAGAACGTCGGCAATAACTTGCTGCAAGGGGCGGGGAGCAAATTCAAAAACCTGCTCAAAAGACTTGGGCTCCACGGAAAGTGGAGCACGGGATTGCCATCCAATTGAGTCCAAAGCATGATCGGCAATTACTCTGCGCTTTTGGCACCATCCCTGCAAATCCTCACAATCCTCTGGCATTCCAAAGGTGAACCAGTCTTCGTTGGATCCAATCCAGTCGGCAAAGCTGGTTAGCCCGGACAACAACATAAAGTCAGGACCAGAGAGATTAAACTTAGAAGGAATCCGGGAAGGTTTGAAGATCTCCCGCAAGCTGTTGAAGAGTTCCCGCCGAGCCTGAAACCAGTCTTTTCCGCCAATGGCGCGCCGATCACCTTCGAGATTTTCGAGAGTGCTCGGAGAAGCCCGATTCCCGTGGTGACATCCCATGGCATCGGCCGCTTGTTCCGCCAAGTCATTAGGCCAATTCAATTCTCGCAATAGCTCAGCAAGAGCGATTTGACTCACGAAGGCATGGTTGATAGAAGTATTTGGACTACGCGGTAATTGCAGTCCAAGAACGGCTACGAGTTCGGGCCATTTAAGCTGAAAGCCTGGACAGGCTTTCCCCAAATCGTGACAGGCAATTAGGAGCAAGAGCCACGCTTTTGCTTCTTCCCACGGCATCCCCAAGATTTCCGCCATTCTTTTGCGAGTCGATTCCGGCTCTCGCTCCAAAATGGCTTCCGCACTGGCAGCCACGTCCAACAGGTGGAGAATAAGAGGATGCCACCTTATGCCGCCATTCTTAGATGTTTTTGCCCATAAACTAGTCAGCTTGCTATCCACCCACCACCAGCCTTTCCTTCCGCGAGTCTATCAACCGGCCTTGCATCCAAAATGAAAAAAACCAGAGCCTGCCACTTTGACTCTCAAGGATAATTTCAAATTATTCTCCCCCAATATCGGAAGTTATTTATCTGTTGCTCTTTTTCCATCACCGGAACTCCTTTTTTCGTTTAGCTTGCAAGAAATAGATCGTGCCAATCCTCGAAGTTTTTCAAGAGCCATATTTAGTATGTCGCTCCACCGTTTCAGATTCCGTAACGGTTCACAAAAAAAGCTGGCTCGGCGGCTGCAATTTCACTCCATATTTCATAACCATCCAGATTTGGGCGACGAGGCGGGCATCGTCTAAGGCCCGGTGCAGGCGCTGATCCGCGGGCAAGGGGCCGAGCAGGTGGCGCGCGACGTCCTCCAGCCGGTGGCTGGGCAGGCCGGGAAAACGGCTCCGGGATTCCCTTAAAGTGCAATGCGACTGATTGACCCAGCTGAGACCCAAGAGCGCATATTCCTTTCGCAGAAAGCCGATATCAAATGGGGCATTATGCGCCAATAGCATGCATTCCCCAATGAATTGCCGGAACTTGGGAATAACTTCCGCTGCGGGAGGCTTTCCCTTTAGCTGGTGAAGGGTGATGCCGTGGACCTTCAGTGCGGAAGGATGAATGGGATAATTCGTCCAGATCAGTTCCGAAAACTCTTCCACAATCCGTCCCTCCGCCACCCGCACGGCGCCGATCTCAATCACACGGTCGCCCCTGGAGGGATGAAGCCCTGTAGTCTCCACATCGATTGCAACGAAAGTATTCTTCATTAGTATTGGCGATTCTGATTTTCTATTCGCCAAGATACAACAACGCAGGGAATTTGTGCAAGCGTTTGGGGTGCAAGTAAAAGTGAGAGAACATCGAATAAATCTTCAACACTCGGGGAGAGTACAAATCTCCGGCATCTGGGAGGCGCGCGCATGGCCACCGTCACCTGCGCGGAGTGGAGGAAAAGGCAATCCTCCCAATCAACGCTACTTTTCCCCAAGTAGTTGGGCTGAGGGTTAATGGTCGGAGGATTGCTTCGCTCCCAACAACAATTTAAATCCGGCTCATTTTAAAACGCGCTGTTCGGTGTTCTGGAAGGGCCAGACTAGAATCCCCACTTGAGACCCAACCGGAAGACCCGCGGATTCAGGACTTCCACTGGACGGCGCTGGGGGAAGAGCGGCCCCGAGATGTCGTATTCACGCAGGCTGTCATTCGAGTTCAGCAGATTGAAAATGTCGGCGAGCAGGGAAATCTTATGTCGGCCGATGACCCAGTCCCGTTGGACACGCTGGTCGAAAGTCAGGTTGAACTGAGTGCGCAGGCCCCCTGGCTGGCCGCGGGGTGTGGCCATCACAAAAAAAGGTCCTTGATTGAATCCGGCAACAATCAGCCGGCGCCCGTAGGGAAGTCCATCATAGTATTTGATGACTGACCCCACCTGAAAGCCCAACGGCAGAGCGCCGTACGCGGAGATTTTTCCGACAAAAGCGCGATCGAAGAAAAGCCGTCCCCGAGCTGCCGCGGATCCCCATTTGGGGCGATAGATCCGGTGGAAATCCCGCCCTCATCCAGCCGGTTTGTGACGCTGGAGATTTCTTGATTTTCCAGGAGTGCCCAGATGTTGCGCGGGCTTGGCAAATGTTCGAGGGCCGAACGATCGAAAACGCTCCCCTGGGCCGACCCCCAGGGATTCTCCGGAAGGCCCTGCCAATCGAGAAGAGTGGCAAACCGGCCTTGAGATGAACTCCTCTGCATCACAAGGTTTACATAAGAGGTCCGGCCGCTCTGAACATAAAAATGGCTGAGATGGTAGTCAGGATAATCCGGCTTTTGGAATGTCATGTCATAAAGACCCGGTCTTATCGCCAGAAAGTGAAAGCCACCGGCATCATCAGATAAGCTTTCCACCGTCTTTGTACTATCGCGATTAATTATCGTGATGTGGACACCTTCGAGCGCCGTAGAATTCACAGCGTCGCGAATACCACCGGCAATCACGCCTTCAGCAGATTGGGCGTGGCAAATCCGTCCCCACCCGCACAGAACCAACAATGAAGAGATGAATAACCCACGGTAAGTCATTTTCTTCAGCCGACTGGTTGCCCGCCTATAAACTATATCCCATCTGCTTTTTGATCAATGGCAGTTCGATTCTAACACGAAAAATAAGATGTGATCGGGTGCTGTTAAAAGCCACCAACTCCTGACGGAGTTTTTCTACAAGCCCCCCCTGACGTTAAGATAGTGATGGTCAGACCGCCAAGTCCGTTGCCACCTAGATATGATGAGTCCATCGGAATTATTTTTGGGCCTTGGATACAACCCCGCATAAAAAAAGAGACTCTTCAGAAATGGAGACTTCCGAACCTAACGAGAAAAAATTGCTTTTCTCTGAATTTTGCCTGGAGAGCCAAGGATTTTTACTTCATGGAAAAAAGGAGCCAAAGCATGTCCAATGGTCATAATTCATCCAAGAGTCTGCCGTTGCTGCTTTTCTCTTCTGCGTGATTCAGTCTTCTCTACTGGCTCCAAGCCCCCTGCTGGCAAAATACAAAAAGATTGAAGTGAAAATCAACCCGCCTAACTTCTACCCAATGCATTTGTCTCAAGAAGAACTGACGATTGCCGCCGATCCTTATTGGGATGAAGAAAAAATCGGCCGGGTGTTCGATTTGAAAAACCTTCGCAGGAGGGGAATTCTGCCCATCTATTTGATTATTGAAAATGGTAGCGCACATCCGATTTCAGTCAATGGGAGATCCTGTCAGCTTCTCGATAGTCGTCATCATGGCGCCTTCGAAGCCATAGATGCGGAAGAAGTGCCCTCGATTCTCTTTGCCCGGTCGCCGCGCCGGACTCCGCCAGTTAACCTGCCGATTCCAATTCCAAAGAGAACGGGTCCATCCCCAGGGGCACAACGGGAGATTGAAAGCGACCTTGAACAGAATTCACTTCTCTCCAGTCGCATCGAATCCCAGCAAACAAAATCGGGATTCGTTTTTTTTCACCTTCCCCGGGAGGCCCCTTCGCCGAGCGGACTTCGTCTGTATCTTCCTGATATAATAGATGTTATAACAACGAAGTCCAAATTATTTTTTGAAATCGAGCTTAAAATAGATTGAGGGTTAAACCGGCCGGACAAAATGAAATCCCAGGATGGGACCATTTTTAGGAGTTTGGCGGAAACATCGTTTTTGAGGATGTAGGAAATGCTTCCATCAATCGGCGTCTTTCTCCTGCGTCAAATATTCGTAGAGTCGTTGAAGCTCTTCGGCGCCAGAGTATTCGATTTCTATTCGTCCACCTTTTTTTCCTTTTTCCACTATCCGCACTCGCGTGCTTAACGCCTGTTCCAACTTTTCGATGGCTGCCTTCACATTGGGATCGACTTTGGGGGCTTGGATTTTTTCCAGCTCCTGCGGCTGTTTTTTCCAATGGGCAATGGTCTTTTCCAGCTGTCGCACGGACCATTCATTGCGCAAACAGCGTTCCGCCAGCAATCGTTGTTCCGGAGCGCTGTCCACACCCAGCAAGGCGCGGGCATGTCCCATGGAAATCTTTTCATCCAGAACCAATTGTTGTAGCTCTTTGGGGAGCTTGAGCAACCGCAGGAAATTAGCGACGGTGGAGCGTTCTTTGCCGGTGCGTTTAGCCACTTCTTCTTGCGTGAGGTCTAATTCGTGGGAAAGACGCTGGTAGGCCCGGGCTTCTTCAATGGGATTGAGATTTTCCCGCTGGATATTCTCGATCAGCGAGGCTTCCATCATCCGCTCATTGGATATCGAGCGCAAAACGACGGGGACCCGGGCCAGTCCCAGACGTTGAGCCGCGCGCCAGCGCCGTTCTCCGGCGATAAGCTGGTAGCGCCCGCCGTGGGGGCGCACGATAAGCGGCTGCACGAATCCATGGCTTTGCAGGGAGCGGGCTAATTCCTCCATCCGGGCTTCCGAGAAGACCAAGCGGGGCTGGTAGGGATTGGGTTCCAGCAGGTCGATGGCCACCTCGCGCAGATCGGATTCGGCCGTGGTCTCCCGGTCGCGCAACAAGGCGCCAAGCCCTTTACCGAGTGCCTTTCTTGTCATGATGCATGACCTCCTTTGCCAGTTGAAGGTAACTTTCCGCCCCCCGGGAACGCACATCGTAAAGAATGATCGGTTTTCCGAAGCTGGGACATTCCGCCAGACGGATGTTGCGCGGAATCACCGTTTCAAACACTTGCGTCCCAAAAAAGTCCCGCAAATCACGGGCCACTTGCCCCGATAGGTTAGTCCTTTCATCATACATGGTCAAAAGGATTCCTTCCACCGCCAATTCAGGATTCAAATTCCTCCGCAAGCGGATCAAGGTGTCGAGCAATTCCGAAACCCCCTCGAGAGCAAAATACTCGCATTGAATGGGAATCAAAATGGAATTGGCCGCCACCAGGGCGTTTACCGTGAGCAAATCCAAGGAGGGGGGACAATCCAAAAGGATAAAAGAATAACGTTCCCGCAAGGAGTTAACGGCCTGTTTCAGGAGGTATTCGCTCCCCTCCTGCCCGGCCAACTCCACCGTCACGCCTATGAGATTCTTGTCGGAGGGAATAATGTCCAGGCACTCCAACTCCGTGGACTGGACCAAGCGCTCCAGCGGCTCCTCGTCGCAGAAGAGATGGTAGAGGGAGCGGCGTCGCGGATCTTTGCGAAAGCCCAGTCCGCTGGAGGCGTTGGCCTGCGGATCGCAATCGATCAAGAGCGTCCGGGCCTCAGCCGCGGCCAGTGAGGCAGCTAAATTGATGGCGGTGGTCGTTTTCCCCACCCCACCTTTCTGGTTGGCAATGGCAATGACGCGACCCAAGTCTCCCTCCCTTCGATGCTGGTCTGCTGGTTCGATCCACCCTCGCAACTGGCTGGTTAGGGGGTAAGACCGCTGCCCGGAGTTCGGAAAATGCCAGTTCTAACAGAAGCTTCGCGAAAAGGCAACCGGAATCTCCAGGCCGGGATTTTTCAGGAGCGGAAAGGCACGGCCGGATTGCGCCAGCGGGGTGGCTGGGCGTGGGAAAATCTTTGACCGCCCTGTTCCACGTGGAACAGGAACTCCTACGCCGAGCCGAGATTCACTCCCGAAAATATCCGCTCCGCCGCTAAAGCCGCTGGCCGGGTTCCACGTGGAACATTACCAGAGCGGGGGCGCTTCCCCCTCGCTGATCACCCAGCAATCCAATAATATGCCCTTCCCTGCCGTCTCATTAGTGATCCGAAGGTTATGCTTTCCCAAGGGAAGGCCGCCCATCTCCAAGGCAGTCGTCCGCCAATCCTCCGCGCGGGCGCCGTTGCCCGCGGATTGTTCCAGCACCAAGGTCCCTCCATATGGCCCGTCCCATTCCACCCGCAACCGCCGTCCCGCATTGCCTTGCTGAACGTAGCGCAGCAGAAACTTGGCATGACGCATGGGGCGCTCCAGATCGAATTCATAGCCCACCCAGTCTCCGAACCTGCTTCCCCAGCGCATTCCCAAAGCCCGTCCCAGCGACGCCCCCTGGGGGAAATCCAGCCCTCCCCGGCTTTTTCCCCGCCAGTCCTCCGCTTCGCGCCAGACCCACTGCCCCCCGGCTCCCTTATAACGGTCTAATTCAGGAGTTTCCACCTCGTAAATCCAATAAACCGGCCGACCCTGACGATCATCCAGTTCGCGAATCAGACGCCGCTTCCTCCCTTCGGCGGCCAGGACCTGTTCAAATACGCGCAAGCCGGGATAGGTCTCACACGCGGGGTCATGAAACACCAGCCAAGTCCCAGGCCGCCGCAAACAGGGCCTCCAAGCTTTTCGTTGTTCCTCGATGTTCCGGGCCTCCCGGATGGAGACATAATATTCCGCCTGGCGGATTTCACCCTTCCCGAGAAGCAACAGCTGATTGCTGATCCCCCAATCCATCAGATAAAAATCCCGGCCCGGATTGTTTCGGGCAAACTCCGCCAAATCTACGACCGATTCTGACCAAAGTCCCGCTCCCCCTTGCTTCCGGAAAGATTCCAAATAGACCGCATCGATGCTAATTTGGGAAAACAACAAAATTCCGGTAAGGCCCATGGGCAAGGCGCTCTGCAAGAGAGCCCGGCCTTCCTCCGGAGCCGTGGGATAGATTCTGCCCAAGCTCCAGAGCGCCAACGCCACAACCAGGTGGGGCAGCGGATAAAGCGGAACCACATGATGCTGACCTGTCGTCCGGTTCAAACTCAAATAGGAAGCTCCATACATACAGAAAAGCAGCAGCAGGAGGAATAGAACCGGCTTTGGATTCACGATTCTTTTGGCGAGGATGAGGAGGACCAGCAAAAGCAAGGCCCCCAACAGATAACGGCTGAAGAGACTTCCCTCCAGACGCAAAGGACGCACCCATTCCCTCCAAGTCTCCAGCAGAGTATCCACGGTCGCCGGAGCCTTGTCCCAATATCGTCCCAGTTCGTATTGATGAATGTTATAAAAGGCCGCGGAACCATCCAGGGTCATTTGCACGAGCCTTAGCCGCGATTTCCAATTGGAAAACGGAGCTGGATTCAAAAGCCCGGGTTGCCGGAAGCTGCGCAAGGGACCCCGGAAGTTATAGGCGACAAATGGCAAGGCTCCCAGCAAGAATAGGCCTAAGGCCATGGTGGAGAGTCGGCGATTGCACAATTCCCCGATTCTCTTCCCGTATAGGATTAAAAGAGCCGCGGCCAGAGCCAATAAGTACCAAAGAAAGATGGCTTTGTCATATAGACCCAAACCCATCAGAAACGCGGCCCAGAGGAGCAGTGAGCGCTTTCCTTCTTCGAGCCAGCGCCATATCAAATAGAGTGAGCTGGCCTTAAAAAGCAAACCCAACGCCACCGGTCCCCAATCTAGCCGGTGATTCATAATAAAAGAGGGATCGGCCGACGTTAAAAAAAGCAGCGTCCAGCCAACCTGGGAGCCGAACATCCGAGTAGCCAAAAGCCAGCTCAACCAAAGGGTCAAGGCTCCAGACAGAATCATGGGGCAGCGAACTACTTCCGCGGAGGTCCCAAAAAGCGCAAACAGCGGGGCATATAAGTAAGCTTTCAAGGCGCCTATATATCCCATGAGCATCAGAGGAATGCGATGACCCCCGAGGGGAATCGCCCAAGTCATGAAGAGTCCATCTTGATTTCCCAAGGCCGCATTGGCGAATAGGACTTCATCATAGTAAAGGCCGGGCGAGCGAAGATCGCTCAGGGCAAAGAAAAAATAGATAGCCAAGGCTGCCGTGAAAAGAGCAATCTGGGAAATTTTCTTGGTTTTCATACCGCTTCCTCAAAGCAGAATTGCCCTAGGGGAATTTGAAATCCCCGGCCCTTTATGCGCTCCCAACTGGCTATTTGTCCACTTAACCGGAAATAGGCCAGGAACCTTTGAGAAGAATTTTTTCACGACTCCACGGGATTGGAGTTTTTTGGAGCCATTGAATTTGGCAGAGCTCATCGCAAATTGCCCCGGCCAACGATTCCGTCGTAAAGAGGAGGATTTTGCCGGCTGGATCAAACAGCCGGGCAGCCTCCCGGACAATTTGCGACGGGTTGCCCACGGCGCGTAGTGTGAGCAATTGCGGGCGAACAGGGAACATTTGAGGCTGGCATTGTTGCAGCGCATGGTTCAGCACGGTCACCCCGGAGAGATTCAATTCCCGCCGGACCGTGGAGAGAAAGGCGGCTTTTTTCACCCGTGATTCCACCAGGTAAAATACCTCCCCGGGCAAAATCAGTCTCATGGCCATGCCTGGGAATCCGGCGCCCGAACCCACATCCAGAACTGGGCCATCTCCCGCTTGGATCAAGGTGGCGGCAAAAAAAGATTCCGCGAAATGTAGCCGCACCAATTCTTCCAATCCGCGGGCGCGGGTCAAATTTAGTTTCCGATTCCATTGGTCGAGCAACCTAAGATAAGCCTGGATCGACTCGGCCAGGCCGACAGGCCGGATGATCCCGCAAGAGTCGAGGATGGAATTGATCTTAGCAGTCGCGTAAAGGTTCATATGACACAGGGGAAATACGAACAAGAATGAGGCCATGACGTAGCGAGACTTCGTCTCGGACTATAGGGACTTACTGTTTCCCAATCCAAAACGTGACTCATAATTGTCGACTTTTACGGCCAAAGCAAGCTAGGGGAATCGGTCGGCCTCGACGATTGGGCAAATTCTCCGCCCCATTGATTCGAAGATCAGGAATTGCCGGTTCAGACGGCCCTTCTTTTGGCCGCCAATTCCAGATAGATGTGCACAACGGAAAGGGCCGCGGGAGTGATCCCGGGAATCCGGCTGGCTTGTCCCAACGTGCGCGGGCGAATCTTCGTCAACTTTTCCACCGTTTCTCGGGAAAGACCCGGAATCCCCCGATATTCGAACTCTTCTGGGATTATCCGGGCTTCCGCCCGCCGCATTTTTTCGACTTCCATCTCCTGCTGCCGCAAGTACCCTGCATATTTAATCGAAGTCTCTACACTGCGGATTTCTTCCGGCGAAAGATTTTTCAGCCAAACGGCAGAGATTTGCGATAGGAAGTTTTCTATCCTCAGTTCCGGCCGCTTGAGCGCTTGGAGCAACGGGACGACCATCCCTTCCAGGGTGACTTTTTGTCGTTCAATTCCACGCTGCAAGTCCGCCATTCGCCTTTGTTTTTCGAGAAAGCATTGATAGTCCAGCGTTGAAATCATTCCTATCTGGTGAGCCATTGGAGTCAATCGCTGATCTGCATTGTCGATGCGCAAGTGAAGACGATATTCCGCGCGCGAGGTAAACATGCGATAAGGCTCATTGACCCCTTTCGTCACCAGGTCGTCGATCAAAATCCCAATGTAGGCTTGGTTCCGCTCCAGGATTAGCGGAGGATTTCCCTTGATTTTCAGAGCGGCATTGATCCCCGCCATCAATCCCTGACATCCGGCCTCTTCATAACCCGAAGTGCCGTTGATTTGGCCCGCCAGATAAAGCCCTTTGATTTTTTTGGTTTCCAGGGTTGGCGCCAATTCCGTGGGCTGAACAAAATCATATTCGATGGCATATCCGGGTCTGATCAACTCCGCTTTTTCCAATCCCGGGATTCCGCGCAATACTTTCAACTGAACATCGACGGGCATGCTGGTCGAGAGGCCATTGACATAAATCTCATTCGTCTCCAACCCTTCCGGTTCCAAAAAGAGTTGGTGCTTCTTTTTGTCTGGAAATTTGACCACTTTGTCTTCAATGGAAGGACAGTACCTTGGCCCAATTCCCTGAATGGTGCCACTGTACAAGGGAGAGCGATGCAGATTGGCGCGCAGGATTTCGTGTACGCTTTCATCGGTAAAGGTAATATAGCAACAGATCTGAGGGCGGCCAATCTGGCTGGTTCGAAAAGAAAAGGGAGTTGGATCGGTATCCCCGGGTTGTTCGAGGAGGCGGCTAAAGTCCAAACTCCTTCGGTCCAGCCGGGGTGGAGTCCCGGTTTTTAGCCGGCCCCAATCGAATCCAAGACTCTTGAGACGCTCCGCCAAGGGAATGGAAGGAGGCTCTCCACTGCGTCCCGCCGCATAGCGATTTTCTCCAATATGAATCAGGCCGTTGAGAAATGTCCCGGTAGTCAACACCACCGCTTCAGCCTGAACCTTTCGCCCATCGCGCAAAGCGACCCCGAGGAGGGTGTCGTCCTCCACGAGCAAATCCGTGACTTCCGATTGTTTGATCGACAGGCCGGATTGTCCTTCCAAGACATGTCGCATCTCGATACGATAGGCTTGTTTGTCCGCTTGAGCGCGCGGGGACCAGACTGCCGGACCGCGGCTACGGTTGAGTAATCGGAATTGAATCCCCGTGCGGTCAATGACCTCTCCCATGACTCCGCCCAAGGCATCGATTTCCCGCACCAGATGTCCTTTGGCAATCCCTCCAATCGCCGGATTGCAGGACATCTGGGCTATCAGATCCAGATTCAGACTAAAAAGCGCTGTCTTCATTCCCAGCCGTGCCGCCGCCATAGCGGCTTCACAGCCAGCATGTCCGGCTCCCACCACAACTACATCAAACTGTTCGTCGAACTCCGTCATAATCCATCAATCAGAGAGCTTCCTTCAATCCAAGGATGCGAGGATCCCTCGCGTCTCACTGGGAAGATTATCTCCCGCCTCTATTTTCCAATGCAGAATTTCGCGAAGATATTTTCCAGAATATCTTCAACAGTCGTCTCTCCCGTCAGAGCGTTTAATGCTTTCAAGGCAGCATATAAATCCACCAGAAGCACTTCGTGCCATTTATAGCATATATTGGTGTGCGACGCCTTTTTCATCCAATTCAGTGCTCCCGTCAACTGCTCTTGATGCCGAAGGTTGGTCACCAGACTCTCTTCTTCAATTCCGGTCTTCTCCAAGCTGAACTCCGGGACGATTTTTTCCTTCAGCTCTTCAATCCCTTCCCCAGTCAGCGCCGACACCCATGTCGCGCTCCTGGCATTTTCCGGAACCAATTCCAATCGCAATTTTTGAGGGAGATCGGCCTTGTTGATGGCCAAATGAAAGGGACGATTTTCGAGCTTTTCCAAAATCCGCAAATCTTCCGCATGATATGGGACCGATCCATTCAGCACTACCAAGAGCGTATCCGCCCCGGCCAAGGCCTCCAATGTTTTGTCGATGCCGATTTTTTCCACCAGATCGCCGCCGTCTCTGATCCCTGCCGTGTCCTGAAGCCGGACCGGAACCCCGTGAATCTGCATCGTCTCGGCAATAACATCGCGTGTGGTCCCGGCAATTTCCGTAACGATGGCGCGATCCCGCGCCAACAGCGCGTTAAAAAGGCTCGATTTCCCCACATTGGGCCGTCCCAAGATCACCATGGAAAGGCCTTCCGCAAGCAGTTTGCCTAAATCAAAACTTCTTTCAAGCTTCTGCAGGTCCGCTACGATCCGGCCAATGGAAGAATCAATTTCGTTGGAAAGCAATATCTCCACATCATCATCCGCAAAGTCGATGCCTGCCTCCAACCGGGAGATCAACTCCACCAGCTTCTGTTTGACCGGTTTGATTTTCTTAGAAAGGCTGCCCATTGCCTGTTGGTGTGCGATTCGTGCTTGAAAGAGAGTCTTGGCCTCGATCAAATCCCGTATGGCTTCAGCTTGAACAAGATCAATTCGCCCCCGCAGGAATGCCCGCAGGGTGAACTCACCCGCGGATGCCAATCGTGCCCCCTGAGTGAGAAGGCATCGCAATATGGCTTGAAGCAACACAGGACTGCCATGGCAGCTGATCTCCACCACGTCTTCACAAGTATAACTGCGTGGCGCTTCAAATAGGGTAATTACGGCCTGATCGAATTCTTTTCCGGTTTGAGGATCCGCGATGGCGCTGAAGAGCGGGGATCGGTCCTTCAGCTTTTTTCCCTGGGGGAGGAGTTTTTCGACAGTCGTTTTGGCCTCGGAACCACTCAACCGAATCACTCCTATCCCCCCGCGTCCCAAGGGAGTTGAGATGGCGGCTATCGTGTCCTCAATCAACGTAGGCATGTCACTTCGGCAGGATGACTACTTTCCGATTCTCGCCCATTCCCTCACTTTCGGTTCTCACTTCGGGATCTTCCGCCAAAGCCAGATGGATGATCCGTCTTTCATCGGGAGACATGGGACTGAATTTATGCGGGCGTCCATACTTTTTTACATTTTCGACCGCCACCTGCGCCATCATGGTCAGCTCCTGTTCTCGAAGCGCACGGTAATCGTTGCAGTCGAATACAATCTTTTGGTATTTATGTTCAAACACTCGGTTACAAATGTACTCCAAGGCTTTCATCACCTCGGCCTGATGGCTCAACAGCACTCCGGCATCCTCGCCTTTCAAGTCGACTTTCAGAATATCCTGGCCTGGATGAATTTCAAAACTCAGCTGCCAGTGGGCCAGCTGCAAGGTGTCTTGTATGAATTTCCTCAACTCTTCCATTTTTTCATTTCCAAAAATAAAGGTTCATTTGATCCTGGAACCACTGCGGTCTATTTCTTCTTCTTCGGTGATTCCTGCTTTTCCTTCGCGCCCGGACCATATTTGTTCATCAATAGTTGCTGGCCAATCCCCACCACATTGCTGGTCAACCAATAAAGCACCAAGCCGCTTGGAGTGGCAGAGAGCATAAAGCCAAAGACCAATGGCATGGCCATCATCATTTTAGCCTGAATCGGATCTGTAGATGGAGTGGGAGTCATCTTCTGCATCAATATCATGGAGCCAGTGAAGAGAATGGGCAATACATAGATGGAATCGGGAAGGGATAGATCTTTGATCCAGAAGATAAACGGGGCTTGCCTCAGCTCAATCGCCACGGAAAGCAAATTGTAGATGGCATAAAAGAAGGGCAACTGGATCACGAGAGGCAGACACCCACCCAGAGGATTTACTCCATTCTTCTTGTAAAGATCCATGACCTCCACATTCATCTGCTGCTTTTTGGGGTCCGTTGGTTTTAACTTTTTATATTTTTCCTGGATGGCTTTCAATTGCGGTTGCAGCTTCTGCATCTTCTGCGCCGAATGGATTGACTTGATCCGCAAGGGCAACAGCGCCATGCTGATGATAAGCGTCAAAAGAATGATGGCTACTCCATAGTTCCTCGAAAAAGAATAGAGCCACTTCAAGGTTATGAACATTGGCTTGCAGAAAAATTTGAACCATCCATAATCAATCAGGTCTTCCAGCTGAAAGCTCGTCTTCTTTAAAATCTCCGCATCTTTTGGCCCGACAAACAGGCGGAAAGAACTTCGTTCTTGGCTGTTTCCGCCAACCCCTGCTCTCAGGAAATACTCTTCGTTCCCATCCTCTTTTTTACTGGAGTCAACACCCACCGAAAACATACTCAGCGGATCCTTGGCCCCAGGCAAAAACACAGCGGCAAAGTATTGATCGTCTAGACCAGCGTAATCTACTCGACCATTGAATTCCAATTCCGAAAGCGGTGTCTTTTGCTCTTTCTGAGCTTGTTCGACCTGGCTGTTAATCTTCTTTTGTATCTTGTCGGTTCGCATTCGGGTCATCGATCCCTCAGCTCTGAAAATCATTTCCCGCAGAGCTGTTTTTGGATTAGCTGTGAAATCCCCGAAGCCTGACTTCCAAAGCAGGACGTAGTTAGAAGGTTGTCCATTTAATCCGACCTGGCAATCCACTCCGACCAGATACGAACCGGCGGCAAAGCTCAAACTCTTCTTTACCAACACCGATCCATCACTGTATTCCAGCGTCAGTGAAGCCTTTTCGTTGGCCTTCAGTTTTATCTTATCCGGCCCCGCAATTTGGAACAGGGCTTTATTTATTTGAGTGGTTATCGCTTCATCCCCAGGGATTTTCAATTCCAAGGGAAACCCAAAGGTCAAGGCGCTTCTTCCGTTGATCAGCTCTAAAGGTTTTCGGTTGCTATCGCTATAATTCTTGAGAATCCAGCTATGAATCACCCCTCCACGGTTTGAGAGTTTGATCTCGTAAAGATCGGTCTCGATTTCAAAAAACTGCTCGACCCCGGCCTGCTTTTTTTCGACTCGAGCGGGAGGAGTCGGGAGAGGGATTGCAGCAGCAGGTGCGGCAGGGCTCTCTGCCTTTTTGGAGGCGGACTCTTTTTCGGCCACGGCGACCGGAGGTTTGGGAGGAAGTGGGGGGGCTGTTTTTTCCAGAAAATAGCGCCATCCCATTATGATTAGGAAAGACAATGCAAATGCGTATAGTAGCCGTTTTTCCATAGGGGGACTCACTGAACTCAATATCCACTCCACCCTTCATACGGAGGGAAATTGATCTTATTGAAATTTCACACTAATGGATCATATCCTCCCGCATGAAACGGGTGGCACTTCGCCAGTCTTTTCAATGCCATCCACAATCCCCGGCAAATTCCATATTTCTCGATGGCTTGATAGGAATAAACTGAACAGGTGGGCCAGAACCGGCAAGCCTGGGGCAAGAAGGGAGAGACAACCAACTTGTACCCTCGCAGCGTCCCCAGAATGATTTTCTTTAGGACTAACAATTTTTTTACGGTGATAATTGTTTAAAAAGCCGGGAAATATCCTGTTCCAACTCAGTGTAGCCCGGACATTCGGTTTTAGGCCTCGGACAGAAGACCATGTCCCAATGTCCCCTCAAAATTCCCCGATTCCTTCTAACAGCTTCCCGGATTCTACGCTTAAGCCAATTGCGCAGGACTGCCCCGCCATATTTTCGTCCAACAGAAATCCCGAAGCGGCTCATGGCCATTTCATTCATCACATAAATCAACTGCACGTACTGTCCGTTCTTTCTTCGACCCTTCTCATAGATCAGTCGATATTGAGGGGTTTTTAAAATTCGGATTTGTTGGGGGAATTTCTCGCCGTTGGCTCGTACTAATGTCACGGTTTTGAAAAAATTCCTTCTTCCAAAAGTTTACTTCCCCACGTGGCTCTTCTTTGTGTCGGTTCAGGAATCAGCTTTAAAATTTCCTTGTCAATGCACGAAAAATACCACCAAAAAAAAGAACCTAATTATGGAATCAGTCGTTTGCGTCCTTTGGCTCGCCGTCGTTTCAATACCAGCCGGCCGGATTTGCTGCTCATCCGTTCGCGGAATCCGTGTGTCTTCACACGTTTCCGGTTGTTGGGTCTAAAGGTCGGCATCATAAATAATTACACTCCCAAAAAAAGATCTCTTTTGCTTTCAGCCCCCAGAAGACGTCCGCATTAGCTTTAGTCTGTAAACGGTCCAAAACGCAATCCCTCTTTATAGCACAGCCATTTTTGGAGTGTCAATTCTATTCCAGTTTTAAATTGAACACTCACAACTGGCTATGCTATAGTGCCAGCTTGTCTCTAACTGCTTGAACTTGCGTATCGGCTTGGGTCTTTTATTGGGCAGGGCATGAGGACTATCCTGACATTTAGCTCCTTTGCCAAGGGACGCGTTCGGATTCATTCCGGCATATTCTCCAGGATAGCAATTGTTATGGACGTCTGGCAGAAAATACTTCGTTACATTGAGTCCAGGATCAATAAACAAAATTTTTCCACCTGGTTCAAGCCAACTCAGTTTTTGAGTATGAGCGAAGATAACTTGTTGGAGATATCCGTGCCCAACCAGATCTTCGAAGATTGGCTCACAAATCATTATGCCGATCTTATTCAAGAGGCCGCTGAAAAAACCGGTTTAGGATTCATTCATCTTCGCTTTTCTCCAGATGTCATTCCCGTTTCTGCCAGAGATGTTCTGCCTTCCACGGCTCCTTATCAGGCCACGTTAAATTTTAATGCCATCGATAACCTCTTCAATCCAAAATATACGTTTGATCGTTTCGTGGTCGGACCATCCAACGAATTTGCCCACGCGGCGGCACTTCGAGTGGCGGAAACTCCCTCCAAAGCGTATAATCCGCTTTTCATTTATGGTGGTGTCGGGTTGGGAAAAACCCACTTAATGCAAGCCATTGGACATAAAATTTATGAAAGGGATCGGCGGGTTCGTCTTAGTTATGTGACCACGGAAAAATTCACCAACGATGTCATCAACGCCATTCGTTATGACCGGACACTAGCGCTCAGAGAAAAGTACCGCAGCGTGGACGTGCTTTTAGTGGACGATATTCAATCAATTCGGGGAAAAGAAGCAACGCAGGAGGAATTTTTTCACACTTTCAATGCCCTCTACGATGCCCAGAAGCAAATCGTGATTTCCAGTGATCGTCTTCCAAAGGAGATCCCGGACATTCATGACCGCCTGACCTCCCGCTTTTCCTGGGGTTTGATTGCCGACATTCAGCCCCCCGATATCGAAACCAAGGCTGCCATTCTCAAGAAAAAAGCGGAAAGTGATGGGTTCCTTCTCCCTGATGAAGTTGCATACTTTATCGCCCAAAGCATAAAATCCAACATTCGCGATCTGGAAAGTTCCTTGACGCGATTAATCGCTTTCAATTCCTTGCGTAAGGAATCGGTCACTATTGACTTGGCTAAGGAAGTTCTAAAGCACATCCTCAAGCTTCAGGAAAAACACGTCAACATTGAAATAATCCAAAAGAATGTAGGTGAATATTTCAAGCTTAAAGTGGCGGAGTTGAAATCCAAGAACAATGCGAAACACATCGCTCAACCTCGCCAGATTTGCATGTACATCTCTCGACAGCTTACTGGAGCTTCCTTGCCGGAAATTGGGCGCGAATTTGGCGGCAAACACCACACTACGGTCTTGCACTCTATCAAGAAAGTGGAAGATCAAATGCAAACCGATAAAGATTTCAACAAATTGATTCATATGTTTCTGGATTCATTTCAATGAGGTTATGCTATTTGAACTCTCTTTATTCACAATGAGTCGTTTGGTTTTTGTGAATGAACTGTAAAAAAAGTCCATGTTCGGGCTTTATCACAAAAAAGACTCTTTTAAGTTATCTTTTAAACTTTTATTTTCACAGCCTAACCAATTCGTATTAAACTGATTGAGGGCAAATTGAATTTTTTATGAGGAACTACTACTACTGTTTTTTGATCGATTTTTAAAATTAAAAACAGGGTTAATCTATGGAATTTACGATCAAAAGGTCTGAGATTCTTCGTGAAGTGAATTTGACGCAAGGCGTTGTGGAAAAGAAAACCACTATTCCCATCTTGGCTAATTTGTTGATCGATGCCAGCGGAGAATTTGTCCGTCTTGCCGCCACGGATCTGGATGTAAGTTTGAAGAGCCTTTGCCCGGCCAATGTAAAGAAAGAAGGATCCATCACTACGCCTGCCCGGAATTTTTTGGATATTATCCGATCATTGCCGGACGCTGATGTAAAGATTAAGAAACTGGATAATAACTGGGTTCAGATTACTTGTGCCGCGGCATCCTTCAAAATAATAGGTCTGCCGCCGGATAATTTTCCCGCGGTTCCGGAGCTAAGCGACAGTCTGGCGGAAATTCAAGCTAAGGTCTTATTGAATTTGATTAACAAGACCATTTTTGCCATCGCGGCGGAGGAATCCCGGTACACAATTAACGGGGCGCTCTTGCTAATAAAACCGCTCAGTGTCACTATGGTAGCCACCGATGGCCATCGTTTGGCGCACGTGGAACGGTCATCAAACTTCGAGCATTTAAATGCCGAAATTCGGGCGTTGATTCCCAAGAAGGCATTGGCGGAACTGCAGAGGTTGTTAGCCGAAGCTGAAGAGGGAGAACTGGTCAGCTTTGGAAGAGATGAGACTCATCTCTTCTTCCGTTTGAAAAAAAGATTGTTGGTCTGCCGCATGCTGAGTGGAACATTTCCGAACTATGAAGCGGTTTTGCCCAAAGAACATAATAAAACGGTAATTTTAGACCGGGAAGAAATGACGGCTGCCATCAAGAGGGTCTCTTTACTGGCTGATGAAAAATCTCGCTCTGTCCGGCTTTTCCTGGACAATAATAAAATGGAGATTTCTTCAAGCAATGTTGATCTCGGCGAAGCCAAGGAGATCATGGATGTCAGCTATGATGCGGGCCCGATCGAAGTGGGATTTAACTGTCAATATCTTTTGGATTTCTTAGCGGTCACCGGTGATGCTTCGGTCAGCTTGGATTTCAAAGACGACAAAAGTGCAGGCCAGCTACGGCCAGCTACAGAGGAGGATTATCATTATCGCTATATTGTCATGCCCATGAGAGTCTGACAAGGTGCGATAGGATTTGATGATATTTGTGCCAACAAAATAAAGTTGCGATCAGAAAATCTACTTTCTTAATAAATTGAAAGAATAAAGTTACGAATGAATTTTCAATTGTTCGTTAAGAAGGACGATTAAAATTTTAGTATGTACAATTTTTGAGCCTCACTTCTTTAAGCTCGAATAAATTCAGCTAGGGAAGATCCGGGCCCGGTTGCCTGATGATTTGCTTCGGCAAAGACATTCCTCCTATTTTCAAACTCTTCTCTACTTTTGTATAGTTGATAGCTTCCTGGTATTCAATTGGACATTTGTCAACGTATTCCTTGAGAGTCTTTTTGACAGCTTCTTTCTTTTGATGGTCTTTCCTAAAATACTCTTCCATGATTCTTCGATATGCATAGGCTGAAGTTAACGCCTCTTCCAAACAGCATCAGCGTCAATTTTCAATAGACTCATATTTTATGTGATCCCAGTTTGTCGATTTGTGGCAAAGAGAATCGTCTGGGGGGTACCTCAAGAAATGAATTAAAGAGTTATGACATGATTTAGAAAACCTTTGCGGCTGCCTAAATTGGCCTTTCTCATCCTCCTGGCTCTCATGACCTAGGAAAGATAGGGCACCAGAGTCCACTTAAAGAGTCGCCTATTATATTGAATCAACTTTTTGGAAACCGGATTATGTTAGCTCTGTTCTTCTGTTCGCCCTCGCGCATTGAGCTGCACTTCGAAAACTGCCGCATGCCGGGCGAGAGTCCGTGCAGGACGGACGTGCTTTTAAAATGTACAATATCGCGCAGAGCGAGCGGAGGAGAACAAGTAGAGTGGTCTTGTAACACCTGATTGAATCAGACATTTATGAAAACATAATAAAAAGTCAAGAGCAACGCCTATAGCCCGTGGTAAAACTTCAAGGCCTCCGCAGCCTCCCGCTCGGCGTTTTCACGATCTTCTTCATTGGCAAAGGCTGGATGGGTGGCAAGCCAATGCTGTACGCCTTCCACATATTTGCGCAAATAGGCGATCGAGGCCGCCTGCCTTACCTTATGCCCATCCTGGAGGAAATAAACCGGATTGGTATGGGCAAAAACGGAAAGCCCCCGAGGCAGAATGCGATTCCTCAAATCAGGATGATCCACAACCCGCGCGGCAATCCACCCGCTTTGACTGAGTTCTACGGTAGTTTCGACTTCCATCGAATAAACGCCATCGACCGCGGGATGCTTGGGAATGGGAACCGTTTTATGCCCGATGGTTTCACCATTCATCACAATTTCCAGTGTGGTAAAAGGGAGGATGGAGCGGGCCGTGACCCGGGCCTGGATGCGTTGGGTGCCATGAAAATCGACTACCTCGCCCGGTCCCTTTCCTTCGGCTGAAAATTCTAGGATCGGGCCGTTGCTGACAAAACCATTTCCGGCACGAACCGCCGCCAGCCAATCGGCATAATGGCCCGGGGGCTTCACTCGCGCATAGATACGATTGCTCCCCAGTGGGATATCCTCGGCGAACTTGTCGGTTCCGGCCCCGATGGGGAGACGGAATCCGGCGTTCAGGTACTGGTAATAAAGGTCCATTGGCCGCATCACCGGGAATTCCGCCTGGCTCATCCCCGAGTTCTGCCAGGGCCCCCAATGGTTGGGGAATTGCGTTGGATCGTTCCAGGTGATCAGCTCGATCCCGTCCACGAGCCCCAAGGCGATGCCGATCGGGGATTCCGCTCCTGGCAGCGAACAAAAGTGCGACCAGAAAACGATGCCGTTCTGCTGGTGGGTGGCCCGCATTGCCCGCAGCAAATCCCAATTCGGCATGCTTCTCCAATATTCCAAGCTCCCACCGCCATTGGGATATCCGGGTATTAACCGGGTCAAGCCGAGCAAGGTCAAATGCCCCATTTGCCAATCTTGAACTTCCTGGCTGACGTAAATCTCATGCCCAGGAGTGGAATGGGAGTCGAGTTGGCCAGTGAAGCAGTCATTGGTGGGAATCGGAAAGGCGGAATCAGCCACATGCAGCAGAGTCAAGAGATTCAAATCCTCCGCTTGCATTTGGAAATGCGCATCCCGCGGCACCGGCAGATGAGCATGCAGGTCGCCGTTGAACCATCCCTTCTGGCGCATGTCGACCCAACGGCGCAGGCGAAAGATTTTTCGAATGATGGGAGAAGTTCCATCTGCGAGGATAGTGGCCGAAATGGGCCGGGTTTCAAATCCCCGGCGGATCTCGATCTGAATGCCGGAATCCGGCATAGTCAGGGAGAAAGCGCCGTCCACATAGCACCAGCGTTTGTCCAGGTATTGGACATGTGGATGCTGCCCCTCAATTTCGATGAACTTTCCGTCCGGATTGGTGATGGCGACTCTGGCAATCAGGGATTGGCCCGTCGCATCGTCAACCAGGCGAGCCTCCAGCCGGGTGGCCGCATGGACAAGTAAACCCAAATGACAAAGCATCAGAACCAGGGCCATCAAAATCAGTCGACCAAGCCTCATCGCTAACTCTCCTTTCATGCTCCAGGAATGCAGACAATTCTATGAGATTTGCTTTAGCGAGTCATTCGGGAAAAATGGATGGACGGGTAAAATAAATCCTCGTCTCTCTTCGATAATGTTGGCAAATGCCGGCGGAAGCACTTCCGCCCTTGGCTGTCTGTACGGCATCCCTCGCCATCTTATGCATCATCCTGTTAAGCGCCATGACTCAAAAAAGAATGTTCCGACCCATCATGCCAAAAGTGCAAGGCTGTTCTCAAAGGTGAACTTGGTCCATAGTCCACTCAAATACGAGTAGAACCTCAAGTCAGGAGGTTCTCAGTAGAAAAAATACTCAAGGTTTTTCGCCAGGTGCCTCTGTATCTCGCGGCGCGATGGGACGGTTCGAAGGGACAGGCCGTTAAGATTGCTGTATCGAAATTCCCCCCGCGCTTTGACCTCGCTCATCGCCCCAACAGAATGCGTCTGGCCCAAACACTCGCGCCAGGCGCGTCGCTTCGCGGAAGGGACTCGTTGGCCGAGATCCCCTCTTTAGCCAACGAAAGTTGGAGCCGCTGAAAAAAAACTTGACATACGAAAATATTACTAGTAACGTCTTCGTACATGAGAGACGAACTTCCCAGACCCACGGATGCTGAACTGGAAATCCTGACCGTTTTATGGAGCATTGGACCTGCCACTGTACGCGAAGTCCATGACGTGGTCAACCGGCGGCGGCCGGCCCTTTACAGCACGGTGCTGAAATTCATGCAGATCATGGCCGAGAAGGGCTTGGTACGTCGTAATGAAAAACAGCGCGCGCACATTTACGAAGCTGCCCGACCACGGGAGTGGACGCAGCGGCAACTTGCCGGTGATCTGCTGGAAAGGGCCTTCAATGGATCTTCTAAGGCGCTCTTAATGGGCGCTCTCTCGGCCCGGAAGGCCAGTAAAAAGGAACTGTCCGAATTAAGCAAGCTGCTGAATGAGTACCAAAAGGGGGAGAAATGAAGTTTCTTGAAGTCTGGATGGAGTCCCCCCTTTCCGGGGCGATAGGCTGGACATTACTTCACTCACTCTGGGAGGGAATAATCATCTCGGCGGTGCTCGCGGCAGTGCTCATACTGTTACATCCGCCGCGAGCTCGTTATCTTGCTGCCTGTGTGGCAATGCTTCTGCTATTTATCAGTTTCGGTGCCACGTTGGTATGGATGATGCCGGATGATGTGCATGGCTTGCGAACGATAAAGCCGACAAATTTTTACTCTTGGGATATGCAAAAAGACCTGGATAGTTTGGATTCCATAGATTCAAGCTTGGCGGCGGTTGTCCCCTGGCTGGCGCCATTTTGGTTGGCGGGGGTCTGGATTTTCTACCTAGGGCAAATTAGCGGCTGGATATCGATTGGTCGGTTGCGCCGGCGGGGTGTCTGTTGTGCGCCGAATTACTGGCAGATCAAAATCTCTCAATTGAGCGCACAGTTGCGTCTTTCGCAGCCGGTCCAGCTGCTGGAGTCCTGTCTGGCAGATGTGCCGTTGGTCCTTGGTCATTTTCGTCCCGTTATACTTATGCCAGTTGGTTTGCTCGCTGGATTGCCGCCTGAACAAATCGAAGCCATCCTCTTGCATGAATTGGCGCACATCCGCCGCTACGATTATCTGTTGAATATGTTGCAGCGATTGGTAGAGGGTCTATTGTTTTATCATCCGGCTGTCTGGTGGATATCCCGTTTGATCCGCACCGAACGTGAAAAATGTTGTGATGATCTGGTTGTTGCCATGAATGGCAATGCGCACGAATTTGCCGCGGCTCTGATTTGGTTAGAACAAAACCGCTGGCCCAGCCGGGAACCGGCTGTAGCTGCTACAGGAGGAAGTCTCATGAAACGCATCCATCGTTTGCTATACCCGAAAAAACAGGTGGGAGCCTGGACGCCGTCATTGGCGGCTGGAATCCTCATCACTACGGCCATGGTGGCCTCTGCTGCCTGGCAGTCAGGGCCGTCTCAGCAAAGTCCTGCCTTAGCGCAGGCACAGACGGACCGAGCCGAGACATCTCCATATGTAAAATGGCTGAACCAGGAGGTGATTTACATCATTACGGATGAAGAGCGCACTGCATTTCAAAAATTGACGACCAATGAAGAAAGGGACAAGTTTATCGAACAGTTTTGGCAACGGCGCGATCCGACTGCGGGCACGGCGGAAAACGAATTCAAAACGGAACATTACCGCCGAATTATGTATGTCAAAGAACGTTTCCAAACCCAATCCGGCAAGCCGGGCTGGCAGACTGATCGCGGCCACTTGTACATAGTCTATGGTCCGCCAGATGAGATCGAAAGCCACCCAGTGCCACCTATCCCCTCCGAGGTTTGGATGTACCGGCATTTGGAGGGCATCGGTGATAATATTCAGATTAAATATATTGATCAAACCGGGAAGGGGGATTATCGTTTTGCTCCAGGAAATCCCCCCAATTTGCAGTTTCGATAAAATCCGATTTCCTGAAGCCAAGATTCCGGATCTCAAGAGGCACTTCCCCCATTTGATCAAAATCTAAAGAGAAGAACCAGAGCCCACATATAGTCAATTAAATACACTATATATATTGATCGGTTTTTCCCGTCGACCCAGAAATTTTTGGGATGACACGCCCTTTGAGCGTGTCATCCCATTCATCCTTCCTCAATCGGATCCGACTTCCGATCGCTGATTGTCGGAGCAAAATAATATTCCGATTTTGGCTTCGGAAAGGTGTCGTCGGCCACCAAAATCCTGTCCCCGCAGTCCTCCAGGATAATGAACCTTTCCTTGGCGTGTCAGGTTTGCTGGTGTTGGCCACCCACGAGATCAGATCAGTATCCAATCAATTTCGTTCAGGGTAACCTGATCCCGCCGGCGGTCGCGGAGTTTGGTCGTGCGGGGGGATTCGTGGTTGGCGATCGTCTGCGCCGTTTCGACGTTGCTGCCGCTCTCCATGTAGCAGGTAATGCCCTTGTCCCGGAATTATGGCAGCAGGTGGTCTCGGGCAGGCCAACCGTCCTGGCCGGCGCCGGATCATCAGGAACACGTTTTCCCGCGGCATAGGATTGATATTCAGCCCCCCATTTTTGAGCGCCCGGAACATAGGGGGCTTCCTCTCACCCAGAGGCCTCCGGACTTGGTCTAAGCATACAGGTCCTCCTCAGCCTTGTGAGGGGCTGAGCCCTCGTGCCTCTTCGCATCCTTTTCATGAAATTGGCTCGATGTATAGTTTTGTATTGCCAATAGGCAAATTTATTTTTCTATGAAATTTTGACAGCAAAAGATGATATCGTTTCAGTGAACAACTTTATTGTTTTAGAGGATTTTTGGCGAACGTAGAATCAACAAGTCACAATAGGTTCAGTAGCCAACTTTATTTTTCCATGACATGGAAAGAAAGCCAGGGAATTTTTCCGAAAATTCGACCTGGCTTTTTTTATGCGTATGGAATCATAGGCGGAAAAAATTCTACCGTTAGTGCATATCCCCATATTCTGAGTTTATAAGTTTTGGAGGTTTTATGATGGATCAGCTGAAACGGCGTTCTTTTTTGAAGTCAGCTCTTGGGACTGCTCTGTCTGCTTCTTTGGCTGGGAGCTGGGAAGAACATGATCTGTTGGCACAAGAAAAAAAACCGGCTTCAAAATCAGACACGCCAGTATCCGATACTCTGTCAAATGAAAAAATTCCATTGGGGACCATTGGAAAAGTAAAAATCAGTCGTCTGATCTGCGGCGGCAACCTGATTAGTGGTTTTGCTCATAGCCGTGATTTGATCTATGTTTCGCCGCTCTTGAAACATTACTTTATCGATGAAAAAGTCATGGAGACCTGGGCATTGTGCGAACAGCATGGCATAAATACCATGATTAATTCTCCTTCGGATTTGCATGCCATGCGGGTTTACAAAGAATACCTGAAGAGGGGTGGCCATATGCAGTACTTAGCTCAACTTGTTCCCCGCAAAAATGACCTTGAAACTGAAGTACACCGGGCCAGGGACAATGGAGCTGCGGGCGCATTTTTGATAGGCAATTATGGAGATGAGTGGACGCGAGATGGTTCCATCGATTTGATTGGCGACCTGATGGACATAATCCGATCGCAAGGAATGATCGCGGGAGTTGGAGGACATGAACTGCGCACCCCCATGGTGGTCGAAAAGCAAGGGATTGCGCCTGATTTCTATATGAAAACCCTGCATGGTAACAATTACTGGTCCAAGCGCAGGGAAGGGCAAAACAAAGAGGTAATCGACAACTACAGTATCGACAATTACTGGTGCATGGATCCGGAAGAGACGATTCAATTTATGCGCACGCTCAAACGACCTTGGTTAGCGTACAAAGTCCTCGCGGCGGGGGCGATTCATCCGCGCGATGGATTTCGTCATGCTTTCGAAAATGGTGCGGACTTTGCGGTAGTCGGAATGTTCGATTTTCAAGTTTCCGAAAATGTTGCCATAGTGAAGCAGATTCTTTCGAATGGGCTCAACCGTGCGCGGGAGTGGCAGGCCTAAAAGATATACCCCTTTAAGAGAAACGCTATCGAAGATCTGTCCTCTGCCAACTAGCACAAAGGCTGGAGGATTCAGATCCGGCGAGACTGGAAATCCGGGTAATACTCATGTCCTTTTGAAAAAAATGCTGATTTGTGGCGAAAACACAAATTCACACCACGACATTTGAAAGGAACCTGATATTTGAAATTTGGCCTGGCCGGCATCGTCAGTAATGGATATCGGTTGTCCGCGTATCCCGGTTCAATCCAGAGCATAGACCGCCAACCGGCTGGCTGGGATTCTATACCGAGCCAAGTGCCGATAGCACGTAGCGATCAGCCTTTGGCGTATTCGTGTAGGGGGCGGGACTGTCGTCAAAGTCAGCACCGCCAAGTTTTGTAAAGCTGCTTGTGCCTCCGAAATGAAACTATCCAGAGCAAAACTTTTTCCGACGGTATAGACAATCAATCCGTTATTTCTTGTTCTATTAGTTTACAGGACGCCATTAATGAAACCCCATCATGCTAACCGGTGTCGGCGGTGAATCGTCAGGTGGCCGGAATATCGATGGATTAGGGACCACCGCCTCGGCGGGGTTTGGGATCATTGTTTACCGAGAGGGAGGTTCGGCTCAGAAATCCATGCAACGATTAAACCCCGCATATTCGGCGTCTACCAGCCGCCAGGAATTAGGGGTCGGAAGCGAGCGGATTTCTTCTTCCTCAATTCAAGGTGACGGAAATCAATTGATGAGCGGCGGAAACATCGACACGCCGGAAAAGGAGAGCAGCCTGTCCGAGTGCAATCATCTTAGCAGGATCGTGCTGGATGTCGAAATAGCCATCTTGCCGGTCTTCACTCCAAGCTAGAGTTCCTTTCGGCATGGGTGTATGCGAAAGGAGCGTCCCAATACTGCAAAGCGGCATATGCAGCCATGAGGAGATAGCCTTCAGCCCATGTAAGGCAAGATATAGTTGAAATTTCTTCCATTACAGATTAGAATTTTCACATTCAAGTTTTGGATTTAAGAACTATAAAGTCCCGCAGACTACTCAAAGCTTTCATGATCAAAGTTTTGCCCCGGAGCGCTAAAATTGCAATGATGAGGAGATGGAGTCAGTCTCCAGACTCGTTGGATTTGTTGGTTTGGGGAAGCTGAGGAAGCGAAAGCAAACTATCCACGATGGTTTATTGCGGAGTATAGGGGAATGCCCGCGCCATTTTGAGGAAAATTCGCAAATTGTCTAGGAGTCTGTCGGACTTTATTGATTTTCAACCAACTTTCAACAACGTACAGGCAGTAGCTTCCTTGTAAGTTGTTGATTCTTCGTCAATATTATCGAAAGTCCGACAGGCTCCTAGACTTTCTGGAAACAGACTCATGATGTTATAAGCCCATTTGGATCCCCAAGATCGGTTGGCATTCATTGAACTCACTTTGAGCAGCATCTTTTCCAAATTGTGAAAAGCGACATAATGGAGGAAAACCCGAGTCATTTTCAAATCTCGCAAGTCAGGAAGATTTGCACCTCTACTTCACCGATTTCGAAGGCTCATGTGAACAGAAGAAGAATTCAATAGAGGGAATCGAATCCATGGACGATTCAGATAAACACCAAAGGGATGGAATTGTGGGGAAAAAAGATGAAATATCCGGCAGCAGGTGAAGATCCAAATCGATTAAGAGTGCTCATCGCCGATGATCATGCGCTTTTGCGCACTGGTTTGCGGATAATTGTGGAAAGACAACTCGACATGAGAGTAGTCGCCGAAGCTAGCACAATAAAAACCCTTCTCGAGTACGCTGAAAAAGCCCATCCCGAGCTGATTATCACGGATCTGGCAATGCCCAAGATCGACATCACGGCCATTGAGACTCTAGCGCGGCGACACCCCGAAGTACCGATTTTGATTATGTCCATGTATGACGAGCCTAACCTCCTGCGGGAAACCTTACATGCCGGAGCCCGGGGCTACGTTCTAAAGAGCAGCGACAGCGAGACGCTGATTACGGCTATTCATGCCGTGGTTCGAGGTGAAATTTTCGTGGATCCTACTCTAACCCACCACCTCATGAAAGATTTTCTTCCACAAAAAAAACATGACCCGGAAAATCTATGGGAACAATTGAGCGATCGGGAGCACCAGGTGATGAAGGGCATAATCCTGGGCAGGACCAATCGGGAGATTGCCGATTCTCTCTTCCTCAGTGTCAAAACGGTGGAAACCTATCGGGCTCGTGCCATGGAAAAGTTGGGACTGACCAACCGATCGGAACTGATCACTTTTGCCATGCGACATAATTTAATCCAAGAAGCGACCCCCAAGCCAGAAACTCCTTGAATTTATAAGCCGTCAGGATAATCAACTCCCCAGGTAGAATCTGTTCCAGCACTTCTGCCCAGCCGCATATTGCTTTGTCAGGTTTTTTCCGACACCCCCCCTCAAAAATCAGGCATTCCCCGATACTTTTTCATCCACCAAATGATTAAGATGGCGCTCCTGTGGAACAGAATTGCACGCTCGGTTCTTCTGTTATACTGAAAAGTAAGACAACATCCAAAAAACCCTAATCAACTGGTGAAAGATTGAGAGGGATAAAATGATAATGAACATCCAACTCAATGATGAGGTTTGCCTGGGGATGGACCGATTTTCTCCGAACCGGAGAGATCGAGACCAGGAGGACTATTCGGGACCTCTGCTGGATTCAGAGCCGGAATCCGCGGATTGGGACGAATCCGCCCCCGACCGGTCTGAAGAGGAAGATGGCAGAATGGATTTGCCGACTTCTTCCTGGTTGGGAGAGCCCTTCCGGGAAGAGGTCGAGGAAATAACGCCTGGGGTGGATCCAGTCTCGCAGTACTTTCATGAGATGGGTCAAGTCTCCCTGTTGAACCGCTCACGGGAAATTTCTCTTTTTTCCCGTTTAAACCGGAATAAAGTCCGGCAGCAAAAATTGTTGGCGGCAATTCCACTTTCCATCCAACTCTGGCGGGAGATTTTGCATGAGGTGGCCGAGACAGGGGCCTTGGAGTTGTTCGAATTAAAAAAGGTATGTGAATCCGGTCAACAAGCGGCCAGGCAAAGGGAAGCGCTAGTTCATTGGCGCCGGAGGGCCCACTTCATTTTAGCCAAGGTGGAAGAGTTGGCGAATTTTTCCGACAAGGTGAAGTCCAATCCCATGGGAGCAAGAATTCGGCGGATTCAGGAATATTCAAAAAGACTATGGTTTGAATACCCGCCGGCTCCTGGCATTCTTGATTTGCTGGTCAAGAAAATGCAGGTGCAAAGCCGCAATGCTGAATATATGCAGAGATCTTTGCGGAGATCGCGAAATCTAAAAACCTGCGGCCGAAGGCAACAAACCTTGGCACGTTCAGCTGTTGCCACCCGCAGGGCGGAACAACAGCTGTGCGAGTACCAGAAAGCATGGGGAGTATCCCCCCAATACCTCAGCCGGGTTTTGGGAATCTACGCCAAATTGGAAGAGAGGAAACGACTCCTTCACAACGAAATCGTGGAGGCCAATTTGCGGTTGGTAGTATCGATTGCCAAAAAATACCACCACCACAGCCTGAATTTTCTCGATTTGATTCAAGAAGGGAATTTAGGCTTGATGCGGGCGGTGGATAAATTCGATATTAGCCGGAACATAAAATTTTCAACGTATGCCACCTGGTGGATTCGCCAATCCATCACTCGCGGTATTTTTGCCCAGGGGAAGACCGTGCGCGTTCCCGAGCACCTCTCCCTGGCGGCGCAAAAATTGTCCCGGGTGAGAAAAGGGCTGGCGGAGCAATTGCGCCGCGATCCCCTGCCTGAGGAGATTGCCCGGGAAAGCCGTCTTCCGGTCGAGAAAGTGCTTACGGTCTTGCGCACTTCTCAGGAAACGCTATCCCTGGATTCGCCAGCTGGGCCGCGGGAATTGCAGCGGCTCAATATTTTGTCGGATGAAAATTTGTCCAATCCCTCGGAGATAACCATTGCGCGCGACTTTCATGCCAAATGCCGGAACTTGCTGGAAGAGTTGTCCGAGAGGGAGAAACAGATTCTTTGCCTGCGTTATGGTTTTGTCGATGGCAGTGAATACACGCTGGAAGAGATTGGGAATCAGTTCACTCTTACCCGGGAACGCATTCGGCAAATAGAAAAAGAGGCTTTGGGCAAGCTTCGCCATGCCGCCAAATCCCTGCGGTAAATGGATTGGACAGGTTATGGCGTAAAAAGTCACAAGCCGGGAACCAAAGGGTGGGAAATTAACCATTCAATCCATGGATGCAAATCTCAGCGGCATTGATTTCCTGGGATGAGGCTTTCCCACCCTTGGCTCCTTCCTGCAATAAAAAGCTGACCTTCTTGACGCTTTCCTCAACTTCCTTCATTATTCTTCCTATATAAATGGGATTGCTGTGACCAATCTCGTCGAAGGCAGACGGATGGCTATGTTCATCCGGAATAGAAAGACCTATGAAGAAAATCACGCTTTTCCCGGTTTTAATGCTATTTGGAATGCTGGTTGTTCTTGGTCAACAGGCAGACCGCTACCCTTTTGATCCTCCCCAGGATGACTTTAAGCCCGATGCTCTTCTAGATCTCCGCTGGATGAATGAAAAAGTGGCGGGTGAACATGGTTTTATCCGGGCGGATGGCAATGGAGACTTTGTGCGAGGGGATGGCCACCCGATCCGTTTTTGGGCCGTCGGGACCGGAGTGGGACGGGAGAAGCCCTGGCAGCCAACACCTCTCGGCCGTCAGACGGAACCGGATCTGGATCGCCACGCCAAATTTCTGGCCAAACGCGGCGTAAACATGGTTCGATGCCACGCCCAGATCAGCCCTTCCAGTTCCTCCCCCGATCTGAATCATCCGAATGAAGCTGAAATCGATTGGATCTGGCGAGTCGTGGCGGCCATGAAGAAACAGGGGATTTATACCACCATCTCTCCCTACTGGGGAGTACAGATGCAATTGAATCCTGCCTGGGGCATCGCCGCGGCGGATGGAGCAAATAATTGTCTCACCTTGCTGTTCTTTGAAGAGAAGCTCCAGGATGCCTATAAGAATTGGATGAGAACACTGCTGGGAACCAAAAATCCTTACACGGGGATTGCGCTGGCACAGGATCCAGCCGTGGGTATCATCTCCCTGCAAAACGAAGACAGCCTTCTTTTCTGGACAGTGGACCAGCTGAAGGGGCAACAGCGCCTTGCGTTGGGGAAAAGATACGGCGACTGGTTAAAACAAAAATATGCTTCACTGAATGCCGCCCTCACGGCTTGGTCCAACATCAGCCTGTCCGGGGATGACCTGGCCAACGGGATCATGGATTTCTACATCATCTGGGAAATGACCCAGAAGCAGAGCGGCGGCAAGGCTAAGCGGTTGGCGGACCAATTGGAATTTTGGACGAAGACCATGCTTGAGTTCAATCGATCCATGGCCGCTTTTCTCCACGACACCTTGGGCTGCGGTCAAATCATCAATGCCGGGAATTGGAAAACCGCCGATACCGTCTATTTGGAGGATTGTGAACGCTATAGTTATTCATCCACTGAGGTAGTGGCGGTCAATCGTTATTTTGGCGGCGTGCACAAGAGTGCCGGCGGAACGGAGGGGTGGGCCATCGTCAATGGTGACCAGTTCACAAGCCCTTCGATTCTGCAGGATCCGCGGGATTTCCCGTTGAATTTAAAACAAGTCAAGGGGCATCCCATGATGATCACCGAAAGTTCTTGGGTGATGCCCAACGGAAGGGCCGCGGAAGGGCCTTTCCTGGTGGCTGCTTACCAGTCTTTGTCTGGGATTGATGCCTTTTATTGGTTTTCCACTGGCGATGATGAATGGACGCCGCCACAATCCGCCAACGGCTACATGCCATCCCAGGCCAAGTGGATTTTTGGCTATCCGGACATGTTGGGCAATTTCCCCGCGGCATCCCTGCTCTACCGGATGGGGTATCTGAAAAAGGGGGAACCGGTGGTGCATGAAGTCCGCTCCCTACAGGATATGTGGGACCGGCATTCACCCATCATCGCGGAGTCGCCCAGCTTCGATCCCAATCGGGACGCGGGAGATATCGCCGGCAGTTCGGGAGTTCAAACTGGCGTCGATCCTTCCGCTTTTTTGATGGGTCCAGTGGAAGTGGATTTCGACGGCAATCCTGCCGAGACCGCTACCGCCAATTTGAGCTCTTTGCTCAGTGCTGATAAAAAGACGATTCACAGCATTACGGGGGAAGTCACTTTGAATACAGCGCAAGCTTACTGTACCGTGGACTCGGCTCGAGCGCAGGGAGTGGCGGCCTTCTTCAAAAATCAGCCAGAGTTTAATTTGACCGATGTCCGGATTTCCTCCAACAACGAATATGGCTCCGTCCTGGTGGTTTCCATGGACAATCGGGCCTTGAAGGTTTCGTGTAAAATCCTGGTCCAGGCTGGAACCCAGACTAGGCCCACAAACTGGACGGAAGAACCATCCCAGATTACACTGGAGGGCGGGACGCTCGTCAGTGGTTTCAGAGTGGCCAATTATGGGCAGGCTCCCTGGGCAGTCATCAAGCCAGCGCTTACCGTGGAGGTCCGCAATCCGCTGATTAACCGGGTCGTCCCTCTGGATTTCAATGGAAACCCACGGGCAGTCCTCGATTTCGAACGCACGCCGGAGGGGATCCGCTTCCATTTTCCGGAAGACACTTTGTATGTGATCCTGCAAGCGCCCACCAGCCGGATTGCGGAACCCCGCGGGCAGACCAAACGGGTGAGATGACGGTATGGCCTTATCTTGCGTGGTTACAGGCGTCCGATGCACCGCGTTATTATCGTAAGCTGCGTTGGCTCGAAGAGCATAACGCACCGGGAAGCATAAGATTTGCTGGGAAATAGCTGGTTTGAGATTCGTTTCCTCGCAAGAGGATGGGTAGCTGCGACGTATCGGAGTGGGTCATGAAATCTCTGATTCTGAAATCCCTGGCAATTCTCGCCGCATCGATCCTGATGGCTTTGTCATTTCATTTTTCCTTCCTTTTGCAGGGGATTAATGGACAGCTGGTCATCCGCCCCGATCTTGAAGAGAATGTGCGGACAATTTCCCAAAAGCCGCGCAAAATCACGCTGGCTGAGGCTAAGAAAAGATTCGATGAAAAAACCGTTGTCTTTGTGGACGCCCGCCCCCAATTGTTCTTTCAAGTGGGACATATTCCCAAAGCATTGAGTTTTCCCCGGGAGGAATTTGAAAAGAACCGGGATCTTGCGCCACTTTTGCCCTACAAGGAAAATATTCTCATAGTCTATTGCAGCGGCATCGATTGTCCGGATAGCTCTTTGCTGGCTGCATATCTTTCCAAGGCAGGGTTCCGCCATCTAGAAATATTTGAGGGAGGATGGCCTGCCTGGCAGGAGGCTGGCTATCCCATCGGAAAACAATTTTGAAATGAACATCAGGATTTTGAACAATCGTTGGCTAAACCTCCTCCTAAGAATTCTCCTGGGCGCTGTATTCATTTATGCCAGTTTGGACAAACTTTTTCACCCCCTTGATTTTGCCCGTCAGGTGGCGGGTTATCGAATGATCCCGGAACTGTTGCTGGCGGTTGTGGCGGCTGTGCTCCCCTTCCTGGAACTGATCACGGGGATTTTGCTGGTGGCGGGAATCTGGACGCTGCCTGCCCTCGCCTGGATTGGGATCCTTTTAATACTGTTTATGGGTGGGATCTCCCAGGCAATGGCACGTGGATTAAATATTGATTGCGGATGTTTTTCCAGCGCATCTAACGAAAAAGACTTGGGGTTGAAAACTCTACTGCGCGACGGGATACTGTTGCTCGTCTGGTTGCAGTTGTTTTGGCATTATTGGCGCAAAAGCAAAGTACCTGAGCAATAATATTGATTCGACTATTCTTTGGTAATTTGCAGGACAAGGAGTCGAAAATGAAACGATGCATCCATGTCAGCCTTATGGTATTTCTTTTGGGACTGATGTCGCATGCCATCATGCCGGAATCTCAAGAGAAACCGGGAGCGACTCCGAAGCTGGTGTTTGTCCCCGAATCCCGCAGCATTGGCATTGTCCCCCCCTATAGCGTGAAAATGTTTGAGTTGGTGGTGGAAAATAAAGGGGACGCGGAGCTGATTCTGAAGGAAGCCGCCCCCTCCTGCAGTTGCACCACCGTCAGTAATGCCTTTGAAAAGGTGGTCAAGCCGGGCGAAAAATCCAGGATTCGAGTCACCTTTAATTCGCGCAATTTCCAGGGACTGGTGAAAAAATCGGTCCTGGTATCGTCGAATGATCCGGTCCATCCGATAAAGGAATTTGTCTTCACGGCGTTTGTGCAATCCAATTGAGGGGGGATCAGATTTCGAATCTGCCCCCGCCAGAGCGAGCCAGCAGAGTGAGCCGGTAGGGCTGGTTCGCCGAACCGGCTGGCGGAGACAGGAAAAAAAGTCCAGGCAGGTGAGTTGGCCAAACCAGCCTGGGAATCATAGATGACGAAGCGGGAGAGCAGCATTCCAACCACTTGTCATTATCAACCGTGGTTTGACAACAATTTTCCGAAGGGGAAGAAAATTCAAGATCTATGAAAAATCCTAAACATGCCATCAGAATCCTGATTTTTTTTGTTCTCTGTCTGCTCTTAAAGCACGGAGGGTTGAGAGCCGCGGAATCCCCCGCTCCGCGCTTTGCCGATGAAATCCAGGCTTTTGCGGAGGCCGACAAGAAATCATCTCCTCCGTCGGGCGGCATTCTTTTTGTCGGAAGCAGTTCCATCCGACTCTGGAAAACTCTGGCGGAGGACTTTCCTGGACTTCCCGTGATCAACCGCGGGTTTGGCGGCGCTTCCATCAGCGAAGTCCTTTACTATGCAGATCGGATCATATTGCCTTACAAGCCCCGGCTTATCGTGCTCTTTATTGGAGGCAATGATATTGCGGATGGAAGGACTCCCGAGGAAGTGCTGGAGACTTTTGTGGTGCTGTCCACTTTAATCCACGAAAAGCTTCCTCAAACCCGCCTGGCTTATGTGTCCATTAATCCCACGATTGCCCGCTGGCATCTCGACGACCAAATCCGGAAAACCAACCAGCTCATCCGGGATTATCTGGAAGATCAAGAAGGGATGGTATTCATCGATAGCTACAGCAAAATGCTCTCCCCGCAAGGAAAGCCTCGTCCTGAGCTGCTCAGTGAAGATCAGCTTCATCTTGGGCCCGAGGGGTATCGTCTCTGGAAGAGCATTATCGAGCCTTATTTGAAACCCTGATGAACAGTCGGAGCGCGCGTCCCACCCTTAATATCCATTTTCATTTTCTTGTTGAGCCAGCGACGCTGGCATGTGCAGCTCCATAGAAAATAGCGTGGATGGAGGCGGGGTGCCCCCACCCCGTCTGAGATTGCCAAGCTTGCTGAGACGGCCTGAGGGCAGGCCGCCTCCATCGGCCCATTATCATTTTCTCGTTATGCAGCCAAACTGGCATGTGCAGCTCTCCATATAAAACTCGCCTGAATCTTTAGGGAACTCCGGCACAAATTGAATGATTTGCGGATTCTTGCCCCTCTATTCAGCCAAACAAAAACCTGGTCCTCGTTTGATACAAGCCTCGAAAAGCTAAGGAAAAAAAACCCGTAATTTGATATAATTCAATCGACCTGAAAAGGCGGGCTATGGGCCCCAAAAAAGGGACTACACGGATTGTTGGGGCTTCATCCCCGGCCATGAGTGATTTCCTGGTTTCCGTTGCCAATGGAGCAAGCTCGAGCCGGAAATATTCGTTGTTTGTCTCTACAACGGCCCTCACCGAGAATAATGGACCCACGAAAAGGAATGCATTGATATTCGACCAGAAGCGTCCCGTCTCTATAATTGATCAGGAAACAGATACAGTAGCTCATAACTTAGAGTGCCCCAAGGGTGCCCGGCTAAGAGCTGCTCGAGGATAACTGGAATGAATGAAGGAACCAACCAGAGCGCGAAAAACGGGAAGAACTTGAAAGAAGAGCCCGAATCAATGCCCGCCGCTAACGGCAATGGGACGGGCGAGGAAGGAGTCTATGACGCTTCTAGCATCAAAGTGCTGGAAGGATTGGAAGCCGTGCGCAAACGCCCGGCCATGTACATCGGTTCCACGGGCGAGTTGGGCCTGCACCATCTGGTCTACGAGGTGGTGGATAATTCCGTAGACGAAGCGCTGGCGGGCTTTTGCACGCGGGTAGATATCATCATTCGCCTCGACAACTCGGTCACCGTTATCGACAATGGCCGCGGCATCCCGGTGGATTGGCATGAAGGTGAGCAAATGTCGGCGGCTGAAGTGGTGATGACTAAGTTGCACGCTGGCGGGAAATTCGATTCCAACAGCTACAAGGTTTCCGGCGGTTTGCACGGCGTCGGCGTTTCTTGCGTCAACGCTCTTTCCGATGAGCTGGAGCTCGAAATCTGGCGCAACAACAAGGTGTACCAGCAATCCTACCGGCGGGGCCGGCCGCAGGCGGCGTTGGAGGAGGCCGGCCACACGACCCGGCGCGGCACGAAGATCACCTTCAAGCCGGACCCGACCATTTTCGACACTCTCGAGTTTAACTTCGATACCCTCTCCCAGCGGTTGCGCGAGCTCTCCTTTCTCAACAAGGGCGTGCTCATTACCATTATCGATGAGCGGGCCGACAAACGGCATGAGTTCCAGTATAGTGGAGGCATCGGCGAGTTTGTCAAACACTTGAATAAAAACAAGGAAGTCCTGCACCAGCAGCCCATATATTTCGAGGCCACCAAAGACACGGTGACCATGGAATTGGCCCTGCAGTATAACGACGGCTATTCGGAAATTGTCTATTCCTTTGCCAACAACATCAACACCATCGACGGGGGATCCCACCTTTCCGGATTCCGGTCCGCCTTGACGCGGACCATTAACAGCTTTGGCCAGGCTTCCGGTCTTTTCAAGGACGTGAAGGAAAATCTCACCGGAGACGATGTGCGGGAAGGACTGGTGGCCGTCGTGAGTGTGAAATTGCCCCAGCCTCAATTTGAAGGGCAGACCAAGGGAAAACTCAATAGCGACATCAAAGGACTGGTGGAGAATTTCATCAACGAGCGGTTGTCTGACTACTTCGAGAAAAACCCCGCGGTGGCCAGGAAAATCATCGGCAAAGCCGTGGAAGCTTCCCGGGCACGGGAAGCCGCACGGAAAGCCCGGGATCTGACCCGCCGGAAAGGGGCGCTGGATTCCGCCTCACTGCCGGGCAAACTGGCCGATTGCCAGGAACGTGATCCGGCCCGGTGCGAAATTTACCTGGTGGAGGGCGATTCCGCCGGCGGTTCCGCCAAGCAGGGGCGTGACCGGCGCTTCCAGGCGATCCTGCCCTTGAAAGGGAAAATTCTCAACGTGGAAAAAGCCCGCTACGACAAAATGCTCAGCCATGAAGAAATCCGGAACATGATCACTGCGCTGGGAACGGGCATTGGCAAGGATGATTTTGATGCTTCCAAACTGCGCTACAACAAAGTGATCATCATGACAGACGCGGATGTGGATGGTTCACACATCCGTACCCTGCTGCTGACCTTCTTCTTCCGCCAAATGACCGAGCTGATTGAACGCGGCAATGTGTTCATTGCCCAGCCGCCGCTGTTCAAAGTAAAAAAAGGAAAGAAAGAGCGCTACATCAAAGACGAGAAGGAACTCACTCGCGAGCTGATGCGCAGCGCCACCGAGGATGTGCAGGTGAAAATCGGTCCGGAACGCGAACTATTGCAGAGCCGCCAACTCTCCACCTTTCTGAACAACCTCGGCGATTTTAAAAACTTCTTCGAGCGGCTCGAAAAACGGCTGCGCGACCGGCGCCTGGCCGTCTTATTATTGCAGAGTGGATTGGAAACCAAGTCGCAGCTTGCCAAGGCGGAATTTCTGGAAGATCTTTCCGGCAAGATTATGGATTTGGGTTACACCACGGAAATTGTCTTCGATGAAGAGCACAGTTTACACAACTTGGTGATTACCGGGGGGACGGAAAATGGCAATTATCGCCGGGTGATCGATCTGGATTTCCTCTCGCTGGTCGATTATAAACGCTCCATGGCACTGGCCAAGTCGCTTGCTGAATATGACAAGTCCCCCTTTGTGGTGGAACGGCCCAACCAGGCGCCTTTGGAACTGCAAACGCGGGAAGAGTTGCACGAAATGCTTCTTAACTCCGGTAAGAAGGAATTCAACATCCAACGTTACAAAGGGCTGGGAGAAATGAATCCCGAGCAGCTTTGGGATACCACCATGAATCCCGAAACCCGGACGCTCTTGCAGGTGCGCATTGATGACAACGTTGAAACCCATGAAATCTTCACAATCCTTATGGGCGATGCCGTGGAGCCACGTCGTAAGTTCATCGAAGACAACGCCCTCTTCGTCAGAAACCTCGATATCTAACGCATTAAATTGTCGATGATTTAGAATGTCCACCAAATCCCCACTGTTTGGCGACCCTGCATTCCGAGGAGCGGCTCACACCAGCACGGCTGGCACAGCCAAGAGGATGAAAAAAAGGTGGGACGCGCGAGTGTGACGAAGTCACCCTTCGCGCGTCGCCTGGCCAGCATAGCATGCGGAGCCAGCGTGCACAGGTGACGGCGGTCACTCGTGCCCGCTCCACCTTTGGCCACTTTTGATTTTCTAGGGAGCCGCCCATGCCAGCGCGATTGGCTCGACAAGACAATGAAAATGGGACGATGGAGGCGGCCTGCCCTCAGGCCGTCCGGGCACGCTTGGCAAACTCAGACGGGGCACCCCGCCTCCATCACGCTAATTTCTGCGTTGATATTGAGACCAAAAAATAATGAAGACAATTTCTGAACATAAAGGCAGTTTCACGATAGAGTTCGAAAGTCAGGAGGAATTCGACTCTGAGGTTGCTCCCCAGATTTCTCTTGGGGAAATTCCTTTTCCTGTTGATGAGCAGGTGCCGGAACCTGGCATTATTAACCTTAAACTGCGCGTCCCAGGCCGTAACGACCTCTCTTTGATGGCAAAAGTCTTCCATCGTGCAGATGGGAGAACTGCCGCGACATTCCAAAAAAAACCGGATGAGATATTGTCGGCCTTTCGTCCTAAGGATGTTCCCAAAAGTGAGGATCAGGAGGACTTTTCGACAAACAAGAGTGATTGGGACCGGGTCCGGAAATTGACCAGGACGGAAAAACTTCTATTGGCGCCCAAAGGAACCCGCCTGGAGCGCGCCATTCTGGCACAGGACAACGATTCGTTGATTCTTTACACATTGCTCAAGAATCCGCGCATCACCACCGAGGAAGTTGTAAAGATCGCCAGATCTCCCGGCCTTTCCCCCAATATTGTGGATCTGCTTCTTTCCACAACTCAATGGTCAACGAACAGCGAGATTCGCACTGTCCTTGTTCAAAATCCCCGAACACCCACACCCATTGCCTTGAAGTTGCTGCCAACTTTGCCGGAACCAATCATCCGGCAAATTGGCAAGGCGACCGCGGTCAATCAGGCTCTGAAGCAGGCAGCGGTAAGGTTGGTCACGAGGACTGTGGTGTAAATCGCAAATCGTGTGGGACCTGAAAAATCATTGGCCCAACCAACGGAATATGAGAGATGTGGATTAAAGCGAATGCTTTTTTGAAGCAACGTCTGCCTCACCTTCATAGCTGGATGAAAAAGGCATGGATGGCGTGGTTGGATGCCCGGAACGGTTTTCCTCCGGTGCCGAAACGCGTAGCCGGCTCTCTTATGTGGATTCATCCCAGGCTGCTGACTTCCGACACCATAAACATCCAGCCGTTGGTTTTTCACTGGATAGATCAGAGGCTTCAGCCCGAGTCGATATTCTTTGATGTTGGCGCCCACTACGGTTGGATGTCCATAAAGGCAGCCAAACGTGTAGGCTCCGCGGGGCGCGTTGTCGCATTCGAGCCGGCTCCCGTGCTGGTGGGCCTCTTGAACTACCACAAGAAATTTAACCGGCTCTCCCAGTTGACCATCATTCCTAAGGCCGTGGCCGATCGGGAGGGGGAATCCGCCCCCTTTTTTCTTTTGAATGGGGGGCTGAGTTTCCGCAACTCCTTGACCATTGGCGAAGATGCAGCACCCTTCGTGAGCCCCGCTGAAAAAACCAAGATTAACGTCCAAACCGTGACATTGGACGGCTATTGCCGGGAGACGGGCTTGATTCCTAACCTGGTCAAGATTGATGTGGAAGGCGCTGAGTTGTTGGTATTGCAGGGGGCGCAGCATCTGCTTGCAACGCATCATCCTGATCTGATAGTAGCCGTCCACCCATATTGGCTGCCGCCAGGTCAAAATCCCGGCCAGATCTTCGACCTGCTGGCCAGATGCGGTTATTGCCTGCGGGAATCTCACATCGTCCGGTTCCATGAGATGGAGGTCGGGGATTACCTGTACTCTCAGAACTTGGAAATGGAGCGGTATCCCGCGCCTCCACTTTGACTTGTCAACATGTTGTTGTAGCATCTTAATTCATTAGCCAAAGCCTGCCGCTTTTCAACTATTCAATTCCCTTATCCCTTAATAATTTCCAGCATTTCAGGTCCAGCACCGTTCGTTGTCAAAGAAATCTCCTTCACCATGCCAGATCTACATGGTGAATTTTGCGCATTTCTCGGAACAGCGAAACTTGACAGTGTCATGGAGAGATGAGAGTCTCTTGCGGAAACCTTTCTGGATTTTCTTTTGGAGGGAAGGAAGAATGGCTCATTTCCTAAATCCCTTTTTTTCTGGATTGCTGCTTTTTGTATTTTTGGCCCCGGGATTATTACAAGGGGCTCCGCCTAAAATATGGCCTGAACATCCGCGACTATTTTTTCGAGCGAATGTTTGGGAAGCCCGTGGGCTGACCCTTGCGATGATCCAGCAACGAGCCAAGCGCCCGGAAGCCCGCCCCATTCTTGACCAGCTTCAAAACTCTCCGCCCAATTTGGCCCTGCGCAGCCTTCTGCTCGGGGAAGACCAATCCGCCTTGCAGGCCATCGAAGAGTTGCAGATTCCGCTCCAATGGAAAGAAATCACGACCGATGAAGGGATTGATGTGGCTTGGCGAGCCATGGCATTTGACTGGCTTTACCAGCACGCGGCTTTCACCCCGCAAAAGAAAAAAAAGGCAGCCGAAAACATCGCCGCGGAAGCAGAGCGGCTCATTGAAGAGATGAAAAGCGGGGCTCATATTTTTCATACCCGCATGTATGGTTGGGCCATGGGGATTACTTTGGCTGGCCTCGCCCTATATGGAGATCATCCAAAGGCGGAATATCTGGCCGGCTACGGTTATGACTTTTTCACGGAAAGGCTCATGCCGGCGCGGCAACTCCAGGATGGGACAGTCCACAATGGCTTTGGTTATGGACGGAAGTACACGCTCTGGCTCACGGCACATTTTCTCTCCTGCTGGTACTCGGCAACTGGGGAGAATCTCTGGGAAAGAATCAGCCATGACCAGGGGGACTGGGCCCGGCGTGAGATTCTGTTTCTTTTTTACGGGCGTCTCCCCGACAAAAGTTATTTGCGGTTCGGGGATAGTTACAGTTTGTTTTCCGACCATTATACCTTCCGGGCCATAGCAGAGCGCGCTTGGGCTTATGACGATGCAGTGGGATGGGGAATTCTCGACCGGCTGATTCGGGAAAATAGCGGCAATGTGGTGGAAAAATCTTCGGCCTATATCTACTTCCTGTTTTATGATCCGGAGGCCCATAAAGTCGCGCCGGATACTCTGCCGACCAAAATGCTTTTCAGCCGGAAGGGGACGGGGATGGTGATTTGGAAGAGCAGCTGGGATCCTTCGGGCACGAACATATTTTTCAAATGTGGAAACTATTTCGACGATCATGGGCATTTCGACCAGGGGCACCTTGACATTTATCGCCGCTCTCCACTGCTTTTGGACAGTGGAAGTTACCTCACCTTTTCCGGTCCTTTCCGAACTGAGTACTGGCTCAAATCGGTAGCCCACAATACCCTCCTGGTCATCGATCCGGCAATCCCCGGAGACGAAGGAGGGCAACGAGTGTTCCATAGCCAGAGTGATCCGACCATGGCACAATACCTTGCCAACCGACAATCCGAGACGGGAGACATCCTCGACTATCGTGAGGAACCCGGGCTTGCCTACGTGGCCGGTGATCTGACCGCCGCTTACCCCACGGACCGGGTCGTGCGGGTGACCCGGGAACTGGCCTTCGTCGAAAACAGACACTTAGTGGTCTTGGACCGGATTGTGACGCGCCGAGATCAATTAGTGCCCAAGGTGCTCTGGCATACTCCGATAGTGCCGCGTTTCGACGAGGAGAAGGGACAATTCGAAGTGGAGAGGGAGGGGGCGCGCATCCTGGTCAGCACACTTTTCCCTGAAAAACCTCGTCTGGAATGGATCGAGGGTTTTGTCGCCGGGGGAAAACAAATTCGGGCTGAGGGTACTCTGAAACCGATTCCCGACATGGGAGCCGGCCGGATCGAGGTGAGCCGGAAAGATGGAGAGGGCCGGCAATATTTATTCCTCCACGTCCTGGATATCGGCGACAGCGGGGACCCGCCGATTCCCGTCAAAGCTTCCCGGGAACAAGATAAGATCCGGGTAACTCTAGGCAAACGGACCCTGGTTTTCCGGGGAAATGCATCCGGGCTAGAACGTTAATGTCAAACCTGTAGAACCGAACCGTCAGTCCCGGTACGATTCTGCCGCGGGCCACCCGACAGAATCCTCTCCTCGATGGGATATTGGCGCGCCACCAGGGGAGTGCCTTCCAGGCCCCATTGGTGTGGAGGCCAGCAGGGTTGGCTTTCCGGCGCCTCACTTACCACTGGCGGCTGATTGCTATTAATGTCACTTGTCTCTGGTCACTGATTTTTAAAGGATGAAGGATGAGGGATGAATAATAACGCCGGGAACAAAAAACTAACTGGTGACCGATTCTCACCACGATATTTTCCGACCGACAATCTCTAAATCAATTGACAACCGACAAGGATTTCATATCATGTGAGTTCACAAAACCAAAAGTCTCAAAGCCTCACATCGTGAATTCATATGGACGCGCGACCAAAGCAATCCACTGAAAAATTTCGCAATCCGGCCGGACATAGAAAACGTCTGCGTGAGCGCTTTCTGAAGGGCAGTCCTGCTGCCTTGGCCGATTATGAATTGCTGGAATTATTATTAACTTATACGATCCCCCGGGCCGACACAAAACCGCTAGCTAAGGCGCTTCTGCATAAATTTGGAAGCCTGAGTGGTATTTTGAATCAGCCGGATGAACGTCTGCTGGAAATTGAGGGAATGGGACCCAATGCCGTCGTCTTCTTCAGAGTTATTCAATCCTGCCTGGAGAGAGGCCTTAAAAAAGAGATTGAAGAAAAAGAACGGATTTCCGGGCCAGAAGATCTATTGAATTTTGTCCGGATGAGCCTTGGATCACGCATTCAAGAATGCCTTTACGCACTCTATTTGAATGAATCCCGCCACGTGATTTATCAAAAAGAGGTTTCAACGGGAACGATTGATAAGATTCCTTTCTATCCTCGCGAGATTTTGAGACCTGCTTTGGCGTATAATGCCACTTCGGTAATCTTGATTCATAATCATCCCGAGGGTCTGCCCGTTCCCTCTGATGCTGATTTAGCCATGACAAGAAAATTGGAAGAAATTGCCGCTCTGTTAAATATCAGACTCCTAGATCACCTGATCGTGACTGCTCACTGCGCATACAGCATCAAGATGGGAAAACTGCTATGAATTCTCTTTCGGAGCTTCACTCCGGCCTGCCCTGGCTTGCCAGTTTTGATCCCGAAGAAATTGAAAATTCCTCAGACGCTCCTTCAGTTTTAATCGAAAATCTAAAAGGTTTTGGAGAGCGCCTCACTCAGTGCCTGCTGGCCTTTGAAGGAATCGAGGAACCGAGCGACGGTTCCCAGTTCCGGCGGCTCAATTCACTCATCAACCGGGGAGCCCTGCCAGCTCAACTTCTCCCTTTCTTTTATCTTTTGATGGAGGCAAAACAAAAGGGCCATTCATCTGCCGCGGCTGAAAAGCAGACGGTGATCGTTCGGAAGCTTTCAGAACGTTTGGCCGATTGGTTTTTAAAAACGTACGGCTCTTACTTCAAAGAGGCAATTGGCAAAACAGTTGGGTTTGATTCCGCACTTGCAGCCATTCGTGCGAATCCGCCCGCCGATTCCATCCGTCAGTCAGCCCGGAAAGAGGGATATCGCAGAGCGAGTACCATGCAACTCGGGGAAGATGAAACCCGGGTGATCATCGATTTCCAATTGCGCAGAGCTGGATGGCAAGCCGACACCTGGCAGGTCCGGTATTCCTTGGGAGCAAGACCAGAGAAAGGGGTGAATAAGGCTATTGCCGAATGGCCCACAGAAACTGGACCAGCAGACTATGCCCTTTTTGTGGGCCTAGATTTCGTTGGTGTAGTTGAAGCCAAAAAGAAGGAAAAAGATATCGTATCTGATCTTGGACAAGGCAAACGATACTCCCAAGGGGCTCAACTTGATGCCCAGGCCCGGTTTGTCGGCGGACCTTGGGGCCAATACCGAGTCCCGTTCCTTTTTTCCACTAATTCCAGGCCTTATCTGGAACAGATCAAAGAGAAATCGGGCATTTGGTTTCTGGATGTCCGCGCCGCCACCAATCATCCGCGCCCGCTTCAAGGTTGGTACAATGCCGAAGAACTTCTCGGATTGTTGAAACAAGATATTGCTGGCGCACATCATAAACTGGCCCAAGAATCCCTGGATTACTTGGATCTTCGCGATTATCAAAAGAAAGCGGTTGGCAAGATAGAGGAATCCCTTGAGAAAGGTGAAACCCGGCTGCTGGTCGCCATGGCTACAGGTACCGGCAAAACCAAACTGGCCATTGCCTTGGCTTACCGAATGATCAAATCGGGAAGATTCCGTCGAATCCTTTTCGTGGTGGACCGCAACGCGTTGGGAGAACAAGCCGACGACAAGTTTAAGGAAAGCCGGTTGGAGGATCTAAAGACATTCGATACGATTTACGAATTGAAAGAGTTGGATGAACCCATCGAATCGACCACTAAAGTCAAAATACAAACCGTTCAAAGCATCATGCGGGCGATTTTATATCCATCCAAGCTGGAAGAATATCCCAGTGCCGGACAATACGACTGCATCATCGTGGATGAAGCCCATCGCGGCTACACGCTGGACCGTGAGATGAATGAAGATGAACTGGGCTTTCGCGATCAAACCGATTACTTGAGTAAATACCGGCGGACCATTGAATATTTCGATGCTGTAAAGATCGGGCTGACTGCCACGCCAGCCCCTCAAACCGTGGAGATTTTCGGCCATCCCGTATTCACTTACAGCTATCGGGAAGCCGTCATCGATGGTTGGCTGGTGGATCATGAGCCTCCGCATCAGTTGGTCACCCTATTGGCCCAAAATGGAATTCGCTGGGAAAAAGGAGATACTATCCCTCTGTTTGACCAAGCCACGGGAGGTGTCACGAATCTTGAAAACATCCCAGACGAAGTTCATCTGGAAATCGATCATTTCAACAAGTTGGTGGTCACTAAAAATTTCAATCAAGTTATTGCCAGGGAATTAGTGAAATATCTCAATCCAGATGGTGAAGAGAAGACGCTGGTTTTTGCCGCCACCGACGATCATGCCGATATGGTGGTGGGCTGTTTGAAGGATGCTTTTGAGGAAGCCGGTGTCCCCCTGCCCGACGATGCCATTATGAAGATTACCGGTTCCATCGACCAACCGGAAGCCATGATCCGTCGCTTTAAGAACGAGAGATTGCCTAATATTGCCGTCACGGTTGATCTCCTGACCACCGGGATTGATGTCCATGAAATTTGTAACCTTGTCTTCCTTCGGCGGGTTCGCTCTCGTATTCTTTTCGAGCAAATGCTCGGCCGCGCCACGCGGCGTTGTGACCGGATTGGCAAGGACCATTTCAATATTTTCGATGCTGTCGCGCTTTATGAAGCTTTGGAGCCCATCTCCAGCATGAAAGCTGTCGCGGCAAACCCTAGCGCGACCGTGGCTCAACTGACGGCGGAATTGGAAGATTTCCTCAATGGCAATGCTCGGCCGGAATTGATTCAGTCTCAAAAAGATCAAATCGTGGCCAAACTGCGGCGAATTCTCTGCCATCTTGAGGATGACGCCTTGGAAGGATGGAAAACACTCTCACAAGGGGAGACGCTTCCTCAATTTATTGAATCACTGGGCCATGCCACACCAGAGCAGGTCCATGAGAAGTTATCTGCTAAACGGAATTTAATGAATTTTCTGGATGAAAACCGCCATCGGCCAAGTCAGCAATTGATTTCAACTCATGAAGATGAACTCCAATCCCACGCTCGTGGATATGGCGAGGCGAAAAAGCCAGAAGACTATCTGAATGCTTTCCGGGAATTCATCATTCTCAATTTGAATAAAATTCCGGCGTTGGCCATAGTCTGCCAACGTCCGCGCGAACTCACCCGCCAGACACTCAAAGAGTTGAAGCTGGTTTTGGATGAAGCGGGATTCAACGAAAAGAATCTGCAAGTCGCCTGGCGCGATTGGAAAAACGAAGAGATAGCCGCCGATATCATTTCCTTCATCCGCCGCCAGGCGCTGGGTGATCCGCTCATTAGTCATAAAGAACGGATTCAAAACGCCATGGAAAGAATCTATGCTCTGAAACCATGGACCGTGATTCAACGCCAATGGTTGGAGCGGATAGAAAAACAGTTGATTGCCCAAACCATCCTGGATCGTGAAGACTTTGACCAGGGTGCCTATGCAGCCCAAGGCGGATATAACCGGCTCAACAAGATTTTCCAGGGGAATTTCGATCAGGTCCTGGATGAAATTTCCCGCAGTCTGTATCCCGAGTGCGCGTAAAGGTCGCCAGGAATGAGCAAAGTGGATTGACTGCAAATATTGGGTGTAAAACAGTCTTCTCACCGTCTGCGGGGATAGGGGGCGTAAGGTGGGAGGCGGACTCCGTCCGGCGACGCCTTCTCCCCGCTTGGCGGCTGAGTTTTACCAACAGAATTTTGATACTGGGAAGAAAAACCATAGCGATGCAATAAAAAGAGCGTTTCCACGATGGAAACGCTTCCAAAATATACCCCGGAGGGGTTAAAGATATTAGCCCAGGGCAGGAAAAGTGGCACGAGGCCACTTTTCTTGCCCTGGGTAATGATTCCAAAAAGAAAAAGCGTTGCTGAAATCCGCCATGGATGGCGGATTTCAGCAACGCCGCCAAACTTTGGGCAGGACGCCTGCTAAGAAGCATCACGAATGGTGTCAAAAAATTGTGGGTAAGACTCGGGCTTTGCGGGGCGAGGGCTGGGGGCTAGAGTTTTCTGGTTCAATTGTTCATTCCCGTCTGGGATAAATTTCCAGGTAGATTGATCATATATTTACCGATTCCGAGGGTTAAAAAACCGCATGACCACCACTGAAATTGTTCAACGTCTTTGGAACCTCTGCAATGTCTTGCGTGACGATGGCATCACCTATCACCAGTACGTCACGGAATTAACCTATATCCTTTTTCTCAAGATGGCCCAGGAAACCGGCGCGGAAGCCAAGATTCCCACCGGATATCGCTGGAGCGATTTGACGGCACGCAATGGAATCGAATTGCACCAGTTTTACAAGAAGTTGCTGCTGGAGCTGGGCACCCACGGCAAGAACCGGATTAAACAAATCTACACCAACGCCCACACCAACATTAATCATCCCAACAATCTGGAAAAAATCATCCGATCCATTGATGATCTCGATTGGTATAGTGCCAAAGAAGAAGGGCTGGGTGATCTATACGAAGGATTGCTTGAAAAAAACGCCAACGAAAAAAAGTCCGGCGCCGGACAATACTTCACCCCCCGTCCGCTCATCAATGCCATGGTGAGTGTGATGAAACCTCAAGTTGGCGAGCGCTGCGGCGATCCCGCCTGCGGGACCTTCGGCTTCATGATCTCCGCCGACCAGCATCTAAAGGCCAAAACGGATAATTACTTCGACCTCACCACTGAACAGCAGGAGTTCCAGCGGCGGCGGGCCTTTAGCGGCATCGAGCTGGTTCCTGAAACCCATCGGCTGGCCCTCATGAATGCCATGCTGCATGGCATTGAAGGGGAGATTCTGCAAGCCGATGCTTTGTCGAGCGATGGAAAAGCTTTCAGTAATTACGACCTGGTTCTGACCAATCCACCTTTTGGCACCAAGCGAGGCGGTGAGCGTCCCACTCGGGATGATTTGACCTATCCCACATCCAACAAGCAACTCAACTTTCTGCAAACAATCTATCGGTCCCTGAAGATCAACGGAAAGGCGCGTGCCGCAATAGTCCTGCCCGATAATGTGCTTTTTGAAAGCAACACCGGCAAGGATATCCGTCAAGATCTGATGGACAAGTGCAACCTGCATACCATCCTGCGTCTTCCCACCGGCATCTTCTATGCCCAAGGGGTCAAGACCAATGTGCTCTTCTTCACGCGTGGCCAGAGGGATAAAGGGAACACCAAGGAAGTCTGGATCTACGACATGCGGGCCAATATGCCCCAATTCGGCAAGAGGACCATGTTAACCCGCGAGCACTTCGCAGAATTTGAAGCGGCTTTTGGCAAGGATCCTTTGGGCAGCCCAGCCAACTTGAAGAAACGCCAAGACGCCGGCGAGCAGGGCCGCTTCCGCCGCTTCACGCGCGACTGGATCGCTGAGCGTGGTGACAGCCTCGATATTTCCTGGCTCAAGGACGATAATGATACCAGCGCCGACGACCTTCCCGAACCTGCTCTGCTGGCCCAAGAAGCCATGGGAGAATTGGAAGCTGCGATGGAGGAATTGCAGGGAATAATGAGGGAACTGGGCGAAGAGGTGGATGCATGAACGAGATTGCTGAGCATCCACCCTCCTGGACTGTCTGCAAAATTGGAGATGTAATAGCGTACGGCAGCACTGAAAAGGTTGAACCTTCTGCGATTCCGGCTGACGCATGGGTTTTGGAGCTTGAAGACATTGAAAAGGATACATCGCGTGTTTTACAGCGGTTTACTTTCGCACAGCGCCAATCAAAGAGTACTAAGAATCGATTCAGACGCGGTGATGTTCTTTATGGAAAACTGCGTCCATATCTTAACAAAGTCATTGTTGCTGATTGCGATGGTTACTGTACAACAGAAATTATTCCTCTCAAATCCAACGAAGCCATAACGGGAAGATTTCTATTTTATTGGTTAAAACATCCTGAATTCATAGATTATGTAAATTCCGTCAGTCATGGAATTAACATGCCTCGGCTTGGCACCCAGGCAGGGCTGAGCGCTCCCCTAATACTTGCTCCCCTCAACGAGCAAAAGCGCATTGCCGACAAGCTGGATGCGCTGTTGGCCAAGGTGGATGCTTGCCGCGAGCGGCTCGACCGCGTCCCGCAAATCCTCAAACGTTTCCGCCAATCCGTCCTCGCCGCCGCCACCTCCGGCAAACTGACTGAGTATTGGAGGGAGGAGCGAAATGCGATCAATGGGTGGATCGACTCAGATATTCAGTCCATTGCACGAGTTGGCACCGGTTCAACGCCACTACGATCAAACTTAGATTTCTTTGCCACAACTGGCACGCCATGGATCACTAGTGCTGCAACCGCACAGCCCTTTGTGTCTACCACTGAAGAATTTGTAACCGATGCTGCGATAGCAAAGCATCGCCTAAAGAAGTATCCATCCGGGACTTTGCTTGTTGCCATGTATGGTGAAGGCAAGACACGTGGCCAGGTGACCGAGTTGTGCATTGAAGCAACTATCAATCAGGCCTGTGCGGCGGTTGTCGTTGATGGTCTGAAGGCAAGGAAAGATTTTGTTAAGATTGCCCTGCAGGCAAAATACCTAGAAATGCGCGAGATGGCAGAAGGCGGCAATCAGCCTAACCTGAATCTTTCCAAGGTGAAACAGTTACGGTTGTGTCTCCCACAATTTGATGAGCAAGACGAAATCATTCGTCGAGTTGAAGCTCTGTTCGCTTATGCGGACCGGCTGGAAGCCTGCCACCACACAGCTCGCGAACACGTTGAACGCCTGACGCCTGCTCTGTTAGCCAAAGCCTTCTGCGGTGAACTGGTCCCCCAGGATCCCAACGACGAACCAGCCTCCATATTACTCGAGCACATCGGCACACAAAAATGTATGCCAATGACGTAATGGGTAACAAAAGGCTAGAAATGCCCCAGATCCTGCAGCCAAAGAGATGCAAAGCCATATTACAATTGACATTGGGGGTTTGCAGCAGGCATCAGGGGATACTATTTGGTTGCGGTGGGCAAATGGCTGAGATAAAATTTAACAGGATTGAAATGTTTCCTCCCCTGCTTGTTTTTGAGAATAAACATTGAATTCGGCACCCCTTGGGGCTCGATATCGACTGTGACATCGTTCTACTCCATGGCATTAATTTAGAAGTGGGAGCTTGTCCCGATGGTAACCTATAGCGACTTGCGAATAAATTCTATTCAGGCCGTAATGTATACCCCTAATCTTGATCAGTTCCAGCCCCCTCAGTTGCTTGCAGATATCTTGGGAAAACATGCCGGACAATACAACGGGAACTTGGAAGTCCAACAATTTCCACCTGAAGTGCCAATAGAAATCCCTAGAATAGTGATGCAAAGCAAGGACGGTGAATTTAAAATTCAAGCCGGACCTTCTCGTATTGATTCTTTTTGGCATGATATCTCGCCAAAGAACCATGGATCCGCAGATTTTGGAGGTTGCACAAATGTTCTCTGCGAATATTTAGAGGCAAACAAGGAACTATGCGTAGGCAGGCTAGCTCTAGTTATTTCAAGAATTTCCGATAAGATAGAGAACCCGGCGCAGGCTTTAGTTGATAGGTTCTGCAATGAATCTTCAAAGCAACAGCCATTCAACAACTCTAGACATTTTGAAATTCATAATCACAAACGTTACAAGCCTTCAGGCTATGATCAGGATATTAATAGCTGGGTTAGGTGTCGGGCTCTAACAGTGTCTGAACAAGAAACTGGTAAGCAAATTCTACATATAAGCCAGGATCTCAATACGCTCGCTGAAAGCATCAAACAAAATCAGTTCGATGCTGAATCCGCCAGGAAATTTTATGAGATAGCCGCTGAAGAAGCTCAATCCATATTAGAAATATATTTTCCTTAGAGGCCAAAATATGCTGCAAACATATACCAGATCAGAGAACTATGAATTTCCTTTCGCACAATCTGAGAGTGAAATTTATAAAAGAGCGGCGCGAGAAAAATTTATTTGCCGGGCAATTGGCAGAACTGATAGAACGGTTACGGTTGGGCCTGATTTGATGATTGCTGGTTTATCTATTGATATCTCGGCTGACATTAAACAGAACCAATTTCATTTTTTCCCAAGGAAAAATGCTGTATTGGCAGAAATGTTGGCCGACCTCGGATATCTATTTGGTGAATCGAGCAACAGTGCAGTTGAGGTGGCCCCATCGGCCAATGCATTCCAAAAAATCTGGGCATTAATTCATGAGGCAAGCCAACTTATCGGTACAGAGTTGCCCTTGGGGACTGCATGCGACGATGGAAGCGGTGGTTTTCGAATTGAATGGATACGCGAGAGGGCAAAATTAATCTTGGCCTGCTCTGATGCGCGGAATTACATCTATCATGAAATTGGATCGGATTTTGGAATTGAGGATGATATTACTCCTGACACATTATCTTACTGGTTGATGTGGCTATGGAAAATGGAACATGGCATCAGAGAACCGTAATGGATGGGATCCGCTTCAATGCAATTGCCTGGCTTATCGAGTGGCCTCAGGCAAAAATTGGAAAGATAAAGTTTCGGGAAAGCCGCTGAACAAGCATTTCTTGAGAAGAAACCCTTTGCCTGACGGCACAAAACGTGACGTCAAAGGTCTATCTGTAAATTTATTTTTGGTAGAAAAAATCACACCGACGCAAATAAGTGAAAGAATTATAGCCAATTTTAATGATTGTCATGCCATAGGAAGCCTCCACGTAGGGAAAATCAGAGATATAGAAGCAAGCCCGCCGTTAGATGTCATAAGAGATGCAACGGATCATGCCAATATAACCGGATTGCCATACCCTATTGAAAATCCGGAAATAGCAGAGAGACTGGCATCAAAATTAGCTGACCAATTCAGAGTTGTTTGGGAAAAAGAGAAAAAGTAGATGGGAAATTGGAGGATTCTCTTAAATGATTGTCAAGCGGCAACACTGCTTGAGATAGCTCTAGAGTCTGCTTTGGGATAAGGGCGTTCTTCGTGCCACTTCCTTGAATATTTGAGCGACTTTTTTCCAGTCGCGGCTCTTTGCCATTTACATTTCGATCGGCGTTTTCTTGACCATCTGCCGAGTGCAGCGGAACAATGCCGAGACACGCCCGGCAACAATGCGCGCCAATGGCTGGAAGCCTGAATCAATTGCCGCAGCGACTTCAGTAACAACCGGCAGTAGCGATGAATCAGCCGAAGAAACTAATTTGGAAGAATTGGCACATGACCAAATTGCCCAGCTCATTTCGGCTCGCTTCAAAGGACACAATCTGACACATTTGGTAGAATCGATCCTCATCGCCCAAGGTTATACCACCTATCGGAGTTCGGAAGGAGTCGATGGTGGAGTTGACATCCTGGCAGGAGCCGGGCCACTCGGCTTCGGAGTACCACGGCTTTGCGTGGAAGTGAAATCAGAATCCTCGCCCATCGACCGTCCTACCGTGGATAAACTTCTGGGTGCTGTTACCAAATTCGGGGCGCGGGAAGGTCTTTTCGTCTCCTGGAGTGGCTTCAAGAGCAATGTCCATAAAGAACTAGCCGCCAGCTTTTTCCGGGTCCGGCTCTGGTCCCAGAAGGAACTCCTGGAACAACTCTTCACCCACTATGATAAGTTGGATGAAGATCTGAAAGCCGAACTCCCCTTAAAACGCATCTGGACCGTTGCCGCTCAGGAGGAAGAGTAATCTTGGAGGGGAGGGGGCTTTGCTCTTTGGGTCGGCGGCGCCGCGGCGCGACGGCACTTGCAGCACCTTGTCTCAGCCTTCAATGCGGTTATTTTTAGTAGAGAACTGTTTGACATTAGTTAACTTATAGGTTAACATTTATGGCGTTGTTGTCGATAAGAGAAGGTAGGAGTTTCAGGATTTGCGCCTGGGAAGAGGGCGGCTTTTGCCGGCTTCTCGAGTTCTTAAATGATTTAAAGGAAAATCACTTCAACGATTATAAAAGACTTTGGGCTTTATTCGAGCGGACGGCGGAGCAAGGAGCACCCCAAAACCCTTGTCAATGCAAAGAATTAAAGGGGAATCTCGCGGAGGGATTATTTGAGTTTAAAACTCCCGGAGGTGCCCGCGTAATTTGGTTTTATGACCGCAATCAATTGATTATTTGCACTCACGGGTTTATCAAGAAGAAGCAGAAAACTCCAGCGAGAGAGATCTCCAGGGCTCAACGGATTCGTCGCGAATATTTTGCCAGAGGCTCCTCCCGAATAAACTAAGGGTGTCCGAGAAATCTGGCAGAGAGCAATCTTAATGAAATGCCATATGGCTTGAAAATAAGAATCAAAACGGTAAGAGAGCAGATAATATGCAAATAAAAAACGGCAGTCTAAAAAAAAGGGAAGACAGTTTTAACCAAATGTTTGTTGATCTGAAGCAGTCCGGCGAACTGGATGTTGAAGCCGCAAAAATCAATATAGCTGAAGAAATCTTTCGCGCCATGGAAAGGCAAAAAATCACAAAGGCAATGCTGGCTGGACGCCTGGGAACCAGCCGGGCTTATGTCACCAAGGTTCTGCAAGGGACCGCTAATTTCACCATTGAATCACTCGTCAAGATTGGGAACGCGCTTGGTTGCAGCTTGGAGTTCCAAATGATTCAAATAGCTCAAACTAAACTAAAAGCCTCTGTTAATATGTCGGCCCAATCCCCGTCTAGTTGCTTGAAAAATGTCCAGTGGGAACCGCTGAGCCCAATTGAAAAACGTAAAAACGGAAGGGCATGATTTGAAATTTATCGTTAATTTAATGCTTTTTCGATTTGAGCCAATTGTTTTTTCAGTCTTGGGTTCTTTGCTATTTCCATTTCGAATTGAGAGAACATCCGCTGGTTCTCGATCAATCCTTAGGCCCCTCGCGGCGTAAACTCCTTCTGTGTGAGAGCCGCAAAGTTGACCGTTGGGATTGGCATTACCTTCACTAACTACTTGAAACGCTTTGGTGGTGGAATAACAGATCGTCAAGCCAGGACTGATCTTGGATACCTTCTGAAGAAAGGCTTTCTGGTGCGGCGGGGCTCCGCCCGTTCGACGCAGTACGAACGAACTGCCAAAAAGAGGTGATCCGGAAGTATCCGGAAGTATCTTGACTCCTGCTGGCTTCCGGATACTTCCGAATAAATACATCAGAACAGGGAGAGATATTACAGATAGCCTCCACCCTCTTAGAGGCATTTCTGGCCTTGCTTGCAAGGGGGGGGGAAAAGAAGTCCTGCTCTTTTAGCTTGTGAAGATGAAACCACCTTTTTCATCAATCCATGACCATGTACACGATTTCATTGATCAGGTGAAAGTGAGGTTAGCATGAAAATAGGATACAGTTTCAGCGTCTTGCAATACATGCACGACACCATGACCACCGAATATATCAATATCGGAGTTGTGCTTTTCATGCGCAAAGCGCACTTGAGGTTGCATTGAAAAAGCTGGATACCTTTTCCGTGATCATAATTCGGTATACGAAATGAATTTCGTCAGCACAGCGAGGGAATTATGAGAAGCCTGCACTACAGGAAGGCTGCAATAATGGCCGCGATCTGGACCTTGGGCTGTTGCGTCTGTCTGGCCGAGGGGCCTGCCAACACAGGTCCCGTCAAGGTGGAGATCAGGAAGGAAAATGGCCAGTTCCGGTTGTACCGCGGCGGCCTTCCCTACTACATCAAAGGGGCCGGTTACTGGACGGATCCGGCCGGCAAGTTTCCTCTGAAGGATCTCGTGGTGCGCGGAGGCAATTCCATCCGCACCGGTGTCTTTTTCCGGCGGATGCTGGATGAGGCGCAACGTCTTGGCATCACCGTCACGCTCTGTATGCCGATGAAAATGGAATCGGTCCATAAATTCGACTACAGCGACCAGGCAGCCGTTCGCCGGCAGTTTGATGAGATGAAGAAGCTGGTTCTCGAGTTTAAGGACCATCCGGCTCTGCTTTTTTGGGGCATCGGCAACGAGCTTTCCGTAGGGCATCTTGAAAACAACGTGTGGGTGAAGTACAAAAATAAAAACGTGTGGAATGCCGTCAATGACGTGGCCCGTATGATTCACGAAGTAGACCCGAATCATCCGGCGATGACGGTGAGCGGCGACGAGACAGGTGAAGATGGAGATCTCAGGGAAATCCGGCAACGCTGTCCGGACCTCGACCTACTCGGCATTAATCGCTACAAAGGCCTGGAGGAAGTGCCGGCACAGATCCGCGCTTACGGATGGGAAAAGCCTTATGTCGTCACTGAGTGGGGTCCGTCGGGCGACTGGCAGGTCGCGCGAACGAAATGGGACGCCTCGATCGAAGAAACTAGCACCGAGAAGGCCCAGCGCTATCTTGAGCGGTATCAAAACACGATGCTCAAGGATCCGGAGCGCTGCCTCGGCTCCTATGTATTCATTTGGCAGTCGCGGCACGAGCGGACGCATACCTGGTATGGCATGTTCCTGGAATCGGGCGAGCGGACCGAGGCCGTGAACGCGATGCAATATTTGTGGACTGGAGAGTGGCCCGCCAACCGGGCACCGCGCGTTGAGGATTTTCGCATCGACGGACAGACCGCACGCGACAATGTCTATTTGAATCACGGCAGCGTGCACACTGCCATGCTGAAAGCCGAGGATCCTGATGGTGACCGGTTGACGTTCCAATGGGAGATCGTTCCTGAAGTGGCACGGGGCGGATATGCCGGAGCGGGTGAACGGCGGCCCGAGTCCATGCCGGAACTCATCCAGAAAGCCGGCGGCCACCAGCTAATTTTCGCAGCTCCCGCCATGCCGGGGGCCTATCGCGTGTTCGTCTACGTGCTCGATCGTCAGGGGAATGCCGCCACCGCCAACATTCCCTTCTTTGTCAAACCGTGATGGGGCCAGGAGCAAGAAGAGCTTCCCGCTGCTGACAATCAACGATCAGCGTTTTACCCGAGCCATTTATCCTTCATCCCTCATCCTTCATCCTTACCGAATGGGTTCTCATTGAGAGGCCCGAATCTTTTCGACTCTCTTTTCGAAGCTCTCCTGGAGAAACGCTTTCCGCTTGGATTCCCAGTCATGGACGTAACGGTCGAATTTCTCGCCACCAATCGAGGCGCGCAATCCATCCAGCAGATAATAGGCCCTGTGGCGATAGGCCAGGTAGATCTGGGGATCCTCGCTCCAGTGGGTCAGATCCGCGGTGATTTCCGCGGGCACGCGAAGCAGTTCAGTAGCATCGCGGATGAGGGAAGTTGGAATGCCACTCGGCTCAGCGTTTGCCTTTTCAACGGCCCGCTGCAGCAAGAATAAAACCTCCCAATCTTCAATGGCGTCGCGCAGAATGCTCAGGCGGAGGCTGGCCAGGGGCCGACCGTTTGGGCCGGGATAGACCAATAGCCCGTCGCCATTGGCCCAATCGTAGCTCCGGCTGTCCCACTTCGCCCGATTTCCCAGCGGCCAGGGCTGGCTCCCCCGGCTCAGCGCCAGGTTGGGGCGCCACCAGTTGAACCACCAGTACTCGAAGCCAGTAATGCCGTATTTCCATGCTTGCCACCAAAGAGCCCGGATCGCTGTCAACGGGTGATCATTATATATATTGGCGAATGGTGCCCGCGGCCCGACGCAGGTGTACCAGAAAACTTCTTCTCCCCGCTCCACGGCCTGCCGGGCGGATTCCGGGTCGAAGTTGTACGTCAATCCTCCGAACGTGATGGGATCCCAAACATCCACGTACCCAATCAGCTCCTCGCGCGGTTTGCTTCCCCCGACCATGATCCGGAGCTTGGGCCATTGTCTGCGAATCGAGACGGCCTTTTCGCGCACTGCCTTGAAGTCATCGGTTTCATCCCCGATATAGATGATCGCCCGGTCGACGCATCCATTCTCGACCAACCACTGATAAGCCGGCCCGATGATGTCCGGGTCGAGCGGACCGCTGGAAAATCCTCCAATCAGAAGGACGTTGGCGCCGGATTGCAGAGCCCACCCAATATCTTCCCGCTCAGGAGAGAGCCGGGCGCTGTACTCGCTGGTGGGAGAGAACCTGTGATCGAGCAGCAATCGATAAAAATCCTTCCTGGTTCGCTGGCTGTCCTTGTCTTGGTACCATTCAGTCAAACCTTGGAGGTCGAGATGACCCTGGGTACGAAATCGTCCGGTCCGGGGAATCTCGAAATCGTGAACCTTCAGTTTGACCATGAGGCTGGCAGGCTCCTCTCCTTCGGCGCCGATGGTGATCCGTCCGCTGTATAGGCCCGCACCAGCATCGCTTGGCACGTTCAAACTTACCCAGACCGGTTTGACCTCTCCGGCTGAAAGTGAAATAGGCCCTTCCAGAGGCATCAAAGCATCCGGCAGCCAGCCCACTTGCGACTGAGCCGTGCCGGGACTGGGTTGAATGAATTGCTCAATCTGCTCATAAAAGTTGAAGCCGTGCGAATCGATTGTTTGGGATCCATCCTCAGTGCGCAGATCTGAAGCTTCGAAGCGAAACCCTCTAACCGCGCCAAGCGGCGCCAGAAGCACGATTTGGAAACTCTCGAATTCGTTTTTAGCCATTTCCAATTCAACATCTTTCGAAAGCGCGCCGGGAATCCCGTACTTTTCATGGCGGCCGGAAATCCTGGTCAGGCTCGAGGCGGTCCCTATCAAATAACCTGTCTTTAGCCGAGGCTCTACTGACCAGATCCTGCTCTTATGCCACAACTCTTCCAGTTCTTCTTCGAGAGCCCACCAAGAATGATTGTCTGACGTCTTTGGATCGAACTGTTGAACACGTTTCCTTGCCAGTTCGACGTCAGGTCCCCAATATTTGCGGACCGGAGAATCAGTGGGAAGCCCCTCCCATCGCTCCGAGATGCGATGGGCCAGACCCGCCAGGAAATCAATTTTCGCAGGTCCGCTCAAACCCCAACCGCGAACGCGGAGAACCTGGAATTTCTGCCCGGTTTCGACCGGCACGGAGAGGTGAAAGGCGATGCGTCCGATTTGCAATCCCCTCAGATCGTATGGGCGCTTGGCCCGCGTGACCGCCTCGAAGAAGTCCCGATTCAAACTGAGAATATGCTCCTGGGGCGATCCTTCCGGTAGATCCACGTCCGCCAGTTCAACCACAGTTCGGAAGTCGAAGAGCCGGCCTGGATTGGCCCAGTCTTCCTTGGGGATGGCCGATTCGAGTTCCTTCGGAAGCTGAACCGGTTGAAGATGGATGGTGAGGCGGCCGCGTTTCAAAGCCTGCGTGGTTACCACCAGGAAGGAAGGAAGATCCGATGGGACCTGGAAATTCACCTCATAAGAATCGGCTTGATGATCCCGATCAACTTGCAGCCTTGCGCTCGGATTGACCGCGCTAAGATCCCGATCCAGAATTTTTGTGGCCGACTTGAGGGTAGAGGGCTCCAGCTGCCAGGAGCGGCCGAAAGCTGGCGGAAGGAATAGTGGCAACAACCAAAGCCAAAGGAAACGGATTCGCATGTCTCTCCTGGAAACAGAAAAACGATAAGTGACGTCGGAGCCAAGCCTACCATACTGAAATGGTGCACGCCTATTGATCTTCGCCTCAATTTGTGACATCTTGCTCAAAGGGGTCGGGAGCCCTCCATTCACTAGTCGAAAGAAGGACCATGCGCGGACCTCGGAAAGCCTCAGCCTTCCCAATAGTCTTCCATGGTTAGTCTGAGCCACTGACCGCCGTCATCTCGTGGGATCACAGTTCAGCCAAAGAAATGTCTCAATCAATTATGAAGGACGATAACCTATCAGATCCACGCCATAACGCGAATGCATCCATTTTGTGATGGGTTTATTCTTCCAACGCAGGGAGGAGGAATCGTGTCAAAGAATTTTGCAATTTTATCCATCGTTCTATTTTGTCATTGCTTTTTTACAAATTCCACGGAAGCGGCGCAACTCACGTCTGATTCTGTAAAATCCCTGTTGAAGGAAAAGGTAGCGCCTCATCCTCGTCTGCTCTGGCCAAGATCCGGCGAACAAAAATGGCTGGAGGAGATACAAAAGAACTCCCTGATGCGGGAGACCCGGCAAGAACTTTTGCGGGAAGCCAGAGAATTGCTGGTTGTGCCGCCTATCGTTTACGAAAAAATTGGAAAAAGACTCCTCGATCAGTCTCGCCGCTGCCTGCGCCGTGTCACGATTCTATCGATGGCTTATCGGTTCACGAAGGATGAGCTATACCTTAGTCGGGCGGAAAAGGAAATGTTAGCGGCCGCGGCCTTCAAGGATTGGAATCCAAGCCACTTCCTCGACACGGCTGAAATGACCATGGCTTTGGCAACGGGGTATGACTGGCTTTATGATCGTCTGTCGATTCAAACCCGTAAAATACTCACGGAGGCCATCCTGGAGAAAGGCCTGCAGCCTTCCCTGGATGAACAATCCGAACGCAACTACTGGTTAAAGGCCGAACACAATTGGAACCAGGTTTGTCATGCCGGCATGGTCTTTGGCGCACTGGCCATCCAGGAAGATGCCGGGGATTTAGCCGCCAGGATCATCGCGCGAGCGGTGAACGACGTCCCCTACTCTATGAAATCCTACGCCCCGGATGGCGCCTATCCGGAAGGCCCCGACTATTGGGAGTATGGGACCACCTTTAATGTGCTTTTGATTGCGGTCTTGGAATCGGCTCTGGGCGCCAGCTTCGGATTAACGGAACAGCAGGGCTTCTTGAAGACGGCAGACTACTATCTTCACATGACAGGACCGACGGGGCTTTTTTTCAATTATTCCGATTGCGGGGAGAAAGGCGATCCCAGCCCGGCAATGGCGTGGTTTGCCAAACGGCTCCATGCTCCCTATTTGCTTTGGAATGAAGCCCCCTCCCTGCATGATTATAATCGAAAAAAATCTGAAGTGGCCTCCAGTTCCAACGGGCATTTCCCCCTGTTTTTGATTTGGAACCTCTCCGCCAAAGAGATTCCTGCTCCGACTGCGCTGAGTTGGACGGGTGGTGGCCCGAATCCCGTGGCTGTCCATCGATCTTCCTGGAAAGACCCGGAAGCTCTGTATCTTGCCGTGAAAGCGGGATCCCCTTCGGTGAACCATGGCCATATGGATGCGGGCAGCTTTGTACTCGACGCGGGAGGTGTCCGTTGGGCTCTGGATCTGGGGTACCAGGATTACAATTCCCTGGAGTCCAAAGGTCTGGACATTTGGGATCGTTCACAAAATTCTCAACGCTGGAAGGTCTTTCGTTACAGCGGTCTTTCTCACAATACTCTGGTTGTGGACGGCCAGCTTCAAAGAGTGGGCGGATTTGCGCGGATTCTGGAATGCAAAGATAAGCCTTTTCAGACTACGCTGATTGATCTTTCGGACATATACAAAGAACAGCTGGCTAGCGTGCAACGCAGAACTTCTCTTTTGCCGGATGGAACAATCGTCATTGAAGATCGATTGACCGCGTCCGATCATCCCTGCAAAGTACGCTGGGGAATGGCTACACCAGCCCAAGTTCATTTAGAGAATCCATCCAAAGCCACGCTGACTCAATCGGGGAAGCAACTTTCCATCACCGCTGAAAACAGGACCGGGGTGACATGGGAAATTTATCCCACTGATCCGCCGCCGGCCGATTACGATGCACCCAATCCGGGGACGAGGATGATTGGATTTACGGTTCCTTTGCTGGCCGGCGAGAAGAAGACGCTGACGGTCAGGCTTCAATTGCAGGGTGCGGAAACAGGAACAACCAGATGACGATAAAAAATCACATTCCAAAATTGCCCGATTGTATTATCGATTTTGCGGCGCAATATAACCCACACTCAAATGCTGTACCCGCATTTTGAAAATGCACAACAATTCTGCCTTCGGCCGGCATTTCATAGAAACGGAATTAAATTTGGTTCTGACGCAACAGATGTAAAATTTTGTGAATGTCCTGGCAGAGCTGGGGTTTAGCTGATTTAAGAAATTGTGGCATCGATCCGTCCAATAAAACAGGAGGCCTGATGGTTCTCGAACGCAAGAATATGCTCGCGGCAGCCGCCGTATGCGCATTTCTTGTGCCGGTCCTCGCGGCAGCAGGTGACACCAGGTGGATGGAAAAGGGCAAGTATGGGATCTTCATGCATTATCAGTACCGCATACTTTTGGGTTACTCAATAAAAACGAAGCCGTCGTTTCCAGCCCCTTCTCAAATGACTGCCAAAGATTGGAACCGGTTCGTGGATGGATTCGATGCAAAGGGCTTTGCCGATCAAATGGCGGAGGCAAGAGCCGGTTGGGTCATCTTTTGCCTCGACGACCATTATTTCGCCTGGCCATGCGCGCCAAATAAGACATTCAACCAATACACTGGCTATGCCCCCGGCGAGAAATGCTCGCGTCGGGATCTCATCATGGATGTGGCAGAAGCCCTAAATGCCAAAGGGATAAAGCTCATTTGTTATTTTGCGGGATTGAACGGCTACATGAAAGAGCCCAAGGTTTGCGCCGGATTGGCCGATGCAGCGGGACGCGGGGAGTGGAACGAGAAAACGCCGCCGTCCTCCGAGTCTCGCGGACGGCGGCTCGCGGTGCTCAAGGAATATGCTGATCGATACGAAGACAAAATCGCCGGATGGTGGTTTGACGGCATGGAACTTGACACATTTAAAGCACAGACCAATGACTGGCGGACGATTCATACCATTGTCCACGCTGCCAATCCCAAGGCGGTCATCGCCTTCAGCTATGGCGCCAACGAACAGGCGAGTGTCTGTCAAGGCGTGGATGATTTCACCGGCGGCGATACCTGGAGCAGACAGGACTTGAAACGACTGATCCCCACAAAACTGCCGCCACGGGAAGGTATTTTGTGGCATGGCAAGATTTATTGCGGCAACCTTTACCACGGGCAGGGCGACACCAGCCAGTTCACAGACCAGGAACTGATCGACTGGGTCAAGACTTGCAACCGCCAGGGGGGGGTGTGCACTCTGGACTGGCCGTTTGAGCCCCAAACCGGCTTGTTGAAGGACTTCGGGATCGCTCAATTGAAGCGGGTAGCACGCGGTTTGCAGAAGGAATGAGGATGAATATTCTCCCTAGAAAATCCCTGTGCCAGAGACCTCACAGGTCTCCAAGACCTGTGAGGTCTGGAGATTTTCATCGTCTTGTTGTGACAGCCTCGCTGGCATGAGGAGCTCCCTTGAAGGTCAATTTTTCTTGGAAAAATGCTTGACTCATGCAAGTGAAGTCATAGTATACGAATGCAAACTTGCGGCGGTGTGCAAATGTTTTCACTTATCCTTCCCCTCCGACAGGCTTCCGGCAGGGAAAATACAAGGAGTTCACAATGAAGAAAGAATCCTTTCCTTTTTCATCTCTCGATCAATCCTCGATGCAGTCCGGAGACAAAAGCATGACAAGACGGAGCTTTGCCTCAAGGTGTGTTGCATGCATGGCCTGTGGGGCCGTGTCACTTTTGGATAAGACATCGTCTTGGGCGGCCGAGACCGTTCCCAAGAGGCCAAAGGTTCGTCTGGTTTTCTGTGAAACACCAAACGACCAGCCAATTTGGCCGAACATCGGCTATGACTTCGCAGCCCGCCGAAAGAAGATACAAGACCTTTTGGCCCAGCAGTGCCAAGGCGTGGAGTTCTTGACAGCCCAATTGATGAATGATCCCAAGCAGACCGAGGCGGTGCTCCGACAAGATGCCGAAGTGGACGGCTACCTGGTTTGTGTGCAGGGTTTGGGGTGGAACAACGACATTGCCAAGCTGTGCGCCACGGGCAAACCCACTTTGCTTGCGGATAATCTTTTCGGGGGATCTGGCCTGTTTCTTCGCGAGATTTCCGGGATTATGAGTGCCGGTAAACCGGTCGATTGGGTCAGTTCTTCAAACGAACGGGACCTCGTGGAGTCCGCGCGTCACTTCGCCGGACTCGCCAAAGCCACTGGCAGTTCAGACACAGCTGCCGCCTTTCGTGCGACGCGCAGGAAGAACACTCCGGCCGTGGCCGACTGGTCCTGCCAGAACGATCCTGTTGCTTCCGCCGATTTTAACAAGACTCTCCAGCAACTCCGGCAGACGCGCATTCTGGTGGTGGGAGGCGGTTGGGGCGGTGATGCATTTCGCAAAGCCAGCAGAGAGGTTACCGGGGTGGAGTTTGTTCCCATTTCCTTCGAGGAGATGGCCGGCGCCTACGACCAGGCCGACAGGAAAGCGGCCAGGGAGTTTGCTGCCCGGTGGATCGAGAAAGCGCAGACGGTCAGAGACGTCAAGCCCGAGGTAGTCGATAAATCCGGCGCGATGTATGTGGCGATGAAACAATTGCTGGACAAGCACGGCGCCCGTGGAATCAGCATCAATTGCCTAGGCGGCTTTTACGAAGGTCACCTGAAAGCCTATCCATGCCTCGGATTCAGCCAGCTCAACAACGACGGGCTGGTGGGCGGCTGTGAAGCCGATCAAATGTCCGCGTTGACCATGGCTGTCATGGGGGCGCTGACCGGCCGCCCCGGCTTCATTTCCGACCCGGTGATTGACACCTCGAAGAATGCGATTGTCTATGCGCACTGCGTAGCCATGACCAAACCTTTCGGACCTGGCGGAAAGGCAAATCCATACCAGGTTCTCACCCACTCTGAAGATCGGCAGGGGGCTGCCATTCGCTCGCTTCTGCCCGTGGGTTACATGACCACCACTCTCGAGTTCGATCCCGCCAACCGGCATGTGATTGTCCACCGGGCCAAGACGATTGGCAACAACCCGAGTGACTTGGCCTGCCGAACCAAGCTGGAAGCAGTCGTCAAGGGCGATCTGGAGAAGTTGACCGAGCATTGGAGCATGGGCTGGCACCGGGTTACTTTCTATGGCGATCTTCACCCTCATGTGGAAGAGCTTTGTCGGCGCCTTGATCTGAAATTGATCGAAGAAGCATGAAAAGGTTATGAAACCATGCTTCTCATGACCGCTGTTGTGAGATTGAGCGATGGACCTTCCACCACATTGGTGCAAGAACAGGTGGGGGAAATAGTCGCGGCATCAGGGTGATGGATCCAGACACCGCTGATCGGACTATTCGGGAAGGCGCTGCCGCGGTTTTCGTCTCTAACCTCGGTGAACGCAATCCTGACAACATGCTCGCTCCGATTGAGGCGTTGCCTTCCATTGTCGAAAAGGTGGCTGGCCGTGTACCTAATATTGCTGGATGGAGGAATCCACCGGGGCATGGATGTGCTCAAGGCTTTGGCTTTGGGGACCACGGCGGTAGGCATTGGCTGCCCCGTTTGCTGCGGATTGGCTGTGGCGGGCATTGCGGGAGTTGCCCTGACGGTGCGCATCCTTCAGAGGGAGCTGGAATTGGCCATGGCCCTTGCCGGAGGACCTAATCTAAATTCCATTGATGGTTCCGTTATTAGGAACCGCCAATTCCCAGTCAAGGAGTAGATTCGTGAGATCTCATATCCTCTCTTATTTGCCCCGTTGCTCCACTGCACTTTGTCTTCTTTTGGCATTGATTCCCATTCAATTACAGGGAGATAACATCAAGCTGAATTGGTACAAAGGCAACACGCACGCCCACACCATGAATACCGACGCGGATGCCACGCCCGATCAGGCCGTCAGCTGGTACCGCTCGCACGGATATAATTTTCTGGTCATTACGGATGCCAACCAACTGACTCCGGTGGAAGGATTGAACAACATCTTTGGATGTCCGGGCAAGTTTCTGGTTTTGCGCGGCGAAGAGGTCATTGATCAATTGAACGAAAAGGGGGTCGACGTCACCGCCATCGATTTGCGGCAGCCCGTGCAACCTAACCATGGCAGCTCAGTCCATCAAATCCTTCAAAACAATATCAACTCCGTGCGCCAGGCTGGCGGCATTGCGCAAATCAATCACCCTAATTACAATCGGGCCATCGCGGCTCAGGATTTGTTGGGGCTGAATCAGGTCAAGCTACTGGAAATTTACAACGCCCACCCCATCGTCAACTCGATCGGGGCGGGAGGGATCCCCTCGGTCGAGCAGCTCTGGGATCAAGTGCTGACAGCCGGGCAGGTCTTCTATGGAGTCGCCTCCGACGATACCCACAAATATCAGGGCGAATTTTCCATCCAATACCCCAATCCGGGACGCGCCTGGATCATGGTTCAGGCATCGGAGCTGACACTGGCCGGCCTCAGAACTGCCTTGGAAAAGGGGGATTTTTATGCCTCGACAGGAGTGGCGCTGGACAGCATCGAAATCACTCCTGCTCAATTGAAGATCGAAATTGCAGGCGATCCGGGCATGAACTATACCACGGTATTTCTGGGTGAGGGAGGCCGTGCATTGGCAAGCGATTTCAGCCTGACCCCCGTTTACAAATTTACGGGGCAGGAGAAATATGTCAGGGCGAGGATCTTCGATTCCAAGGGTGCGCTCTGTTGGACGCAGCCCGTGTTTCATCCGGGCAGATGAGAATTGCCTGCTTCTTGAATATTGGGGGAACTGGAGTAGTGTTCTGTGCAGCTTTAGGGATATTTAGATATGTGGAACCATGTGAGTGAGGGCAGTAAAGAATCCAATTCTAAAGTTTGGTGATGTGTTTTCACTCAATTGGCTGTTTTTATTTGAGCCTTCTGACTGGAAGTGCCGGAGGAATTTCGTTGTATGCAAAAATTGTCTGGATAACTCCATTTTGTGAAAATTTCCATAGATATTATGTACAAATTGAAGGAGCGATTTATGGTGTGAATAATTTCTGATTCAGTGAAAACCACTATTTGGCGCCGGTATTCATAAGTCCGGCTCAAGATCCAGATCTGCCTTGTTCTAAATTGACGAAAAATCCATGCTGGCCTTTTTCGGAATGAATTTGAACTTCAATTTCATATCACGAATATTTCGTTTCTCTCGGGTACCTTTGATTGTAGTGGCGGCTGGAATTCTTCTGCTCCCATTCTTAGACTTGCAGAGAGCACTGTATGTCATGACATGCAGCGGCGAGCCATCCCATCCAGAATCCGTCATAGCCTTTGAAGATGTTCGCGGGAAGTCCGGCCTAGATTTTGTCTTAAAGAACAGCGTCACTCCGCGAAAATATTCCATCGAGACCATGGCCGGGGGTGTTGCCCTTTTTGATTACAACAATGATGGTTGGTTGGATGTATTTTTCACCAATGGCGCACATCTGCCGGATATGGATAAATCCAAACCTGAGTATTTCAATCGTCTGTACCGTAATAACGGAGATGGGACTTTTGCTGATGCCACCGAGAGGGCTGGACTTAAGGGAATTGCCTATGCCATGGGTGTAGCAGCTGGCGATTATGATAATGATGGCTATGTCGATTTATATGTGGCGGGGGTCAATCAGAATCAACTGTACCATAATAATGGAAACGGGACTTTTACTGACGTGACCCTAAAATCCGGAGCTACGGGTGTTCACCCTAAACTCGGCAAACTCTGGGCGATTACTGCAGGCTGGTTCGATTACAACAACGACGGAAGATTGGATCTTTTCCTCAACAATTATCTGCTTTGGTCAATAGAAAACAATCCGCCGTGCCACTACAATGGAATCCCCGGCTATTGCCATCCGCGGGAATTCAAAGGCACCCCCAACATCCTATATCGCAACAACGGCGATGGTACTTTTACCGACGTATCCGGCTCTTCCCATATTGGGGAATTTGTTGGCAAAGGGATGGGGCTGGCTTTTGCCGATTATGACGGCGACGGATGGATGGATGTTTTTGTATCCAACGACAATTTTCGCAACTTCCTATTCCACAATAAAAGGGATGGGACTTTCGAGGAGGTGGGCATCATCAGCGGGGTTTCTACCATTGACAATGGCAGCTTGATTGCCGGGATGGGAGCCGATTTTCGCGACATCGACAACGATGGAAATCCGGATATTTTTCAAACCGCCATGTATGGCGACACTTTCCCGCTGTTTAAGAATTTGGGGGATGGATTCTTTAATGATATCCGAGAGACCTCAAGGCTTGCCAGACTGAGCAGCCGATTGACGGCTTGGGGCAATGGCATTTTTGATTTCGACAACGATGGATTCAAGGATCTCTTCACGGCCAATGCGGCCATCCTCGACACCGCGGAAATGGCCCACAACCTTCCCTCCAAACTTCCCAATGCAATTTTTCGGAATGCCGGCAACGGGACTTTTCAGGATGTCAGCCTCACGGCTGGAAGCGATTTTATTAATCCCTCCGCACACCGGGGGGCCGCGTTTGGTGATTTTAACAATGACGGCCGGATGGATATTGTGGTGACCAGCTTAAATTCAAGCCCGCAACTTTTCAAAAACACCACGAGGGCTCCCGGCCATTGGCTGCTCCTTCAACTGGTGGGGGTAGAGAGCAATCGGGACGGAGTGGGGGCTCAGGTAAAAATCGCCACGGCAGGCGGCGTCCAATACAATCAGGCCACCACAGCCGTGGGTTACAATTCTTCCAGTGACAAGCGAGTCCACTTTGGTTTGGGAATGGCGTCTAAGGTTGATCGCATTGAAATCCAGTGGCCCAGCGGGATTCACCAGAGCCTGGCCGATATCAAAGCTGATCAAATATTGATTGTGAAAGAGCAAGGAGAGCGAAGGGCGCCCGCCAAAATGCAAAAGTAGGAACAGATGCAGATCGCATGCCAGGTTGATCTGCCGCTCCAGTGGATTGCATCAATAGTTTGCCGCTGTGCCGGGAGACGGGAGCCCTTTGGAGGTATCGTCCAAAACCAGCACCCAATCTTCATTGTCTGGGGGTATGAAATCCCGGTTCCCCTGTGTCACAATCCTTCCCCCTGAAATTGCTTTTCCATTGCGAGGATTAAACCACCAGATTTGCGCTTGAGGTCCAGAGATATTTTTCATGTCCACGGTGACTTTCCGGCTATTCGGCAGATATGCGATGACGGTCGTTCCCTCCGCGGTGCGGGCCGCCGCGAGATAGTCGAGTCCGTTATGCTCCCCCACTCCGCCGGGCACCACCTTATGATCCTGATCGGGAATCAAGTCATACCAAGCTCGTGAGCTGAACAAGGCTTTCAAGCGGGCCATGTCTTTTGAGGCTGCGGCGTTCATTGCAGACTGCCATCCGGGATCGAATAGCCAGAGAGGGCGGTTGCCCATGATCTGGCCAGTGGCTCCGCACAAGATGGCCCAATAGGCTTGCCGACGGATCTGGACCGGCGTGGCATTATGTTCACCTTCATAGGTGGATTCAATCAGGAAATTGGGCATGGTGGGAGTGTGATTGTAGTCCGCCAGCAATTTCTTGTGCACAATATTGTAGGAGTAACTGTTGTTTACATCGAGCCAACTCTCTTGGGCATAGCCATCGACAGGAGCTTGTTCTGGCTCACAATGGGCGCTAAAGAGATGGCGCCGGTCGAATTCCTTAATGCCCAAGGCGATTTCATGGACCTCGGCGAGGGCTCTTCCCGGATCGCGATCCCCCCCCATCAGCCAAAAGATATTGTCGTAGTCCCGGTAGCGCTTGCCCAGGAATCGTCCATAATCCCGGCACTTTTCCGGGCCGTTGGCCAGAATCTCCTCAAACCAGCCTTCCTCCGATCCCTTATAGCCGAGATAGCAAGGGGCCAGCAGGATCTGTATTCCCATTTCGGCGGCTTTTTTAATTACCCAGTCAGCATGGGCAAAATATTTTTCATTAGGGGTGGAAAAATCACCTGGCGTCCTGAACGGCCCTTCCCCTTCGCGATTGATGGGTCCATTGAAGTGATGCTCCACCAGGTTGACCATCAGCGTATTAAAACCCAGGGCCCGACGGTTCTCCAGGTACTCTACGGCTTCGGATTTGGTGACCGCGGAAATGAGGGACCACGGCGCATCTCCCTGCAGAAGAAAGGGAACGTTGTCCCGATCTACCAGGTAGCGACGATTCGCACTGACTTGCAGCGGATAATGAGGCGTTGCAGCCTGTGCTACCAGACCTACCTTGTTGGCAACCACCAACAATAGCAAAATATAAATCATACTCAGCCAACTGGCGTGAAATAAATCGCGGGTCTTATTCTGCCGTGCGTTCATGAATCCTATTCCTCCAGGGTGAAATGATAACGTTAATTTTATTTGAGTATGTACTTAATGAAAATTGACATACAGGCTTCCTGGAAGGAAGAACCATTATGGCTTCGGAATTTCTGGTGCGCTACTGAATTTTGTCAGCGACTCAATGCGATTCCACCCAAGCTTCATGAACCTGAGCTTCATCGAAACGCTTTAAGGAAAAACAGATTTTGGCCAGCAGAACATGGATGGCCCGCAGTTGTTCCGGAGAATTGTCTGTCCCGCTCAACGCTTGATTGGCCTCGACAATTGCCTCCTCCTGTCTTCGCTGACGGTGCAAATAAAGGGCTTTTTCAAGATGGGCCGGACCAAAGCGAGGAGCCCACATCAAAATTTGATCATTGATTTTTTTCCCCACTTCAAATTGTGCATTTTGGGAAAGGAATTGAACATAAAAAAAAGCGGCATTGGGATTATGTTCTTTTAGTCGCTGATTGGCCTGCCAGGCATTTTCAAAAGCGGTTTTTGCTTTTTCCAGGTGATTCATATGGCTTTCAGCATTGGCAATTAAGGTATAAACATCCAGCTGCATTTTGTCGCCGGCATTTGCCAAGGAGAGAGTCTTGTGCCATTCAGAAATTGCCTGCGAATCCTTATGGTTTCGGAAAGACCACATGCCGCAAATGTAATGGTTGTTGGGATCGATTGGGCCCAATTCAAGCAGCTGTTGAATAAGCGTTCCGATGCGGGGATTGCGAAAATCCAAATCCAGCTGCGCCATAATCAAGGCGCGAAGCAAGATTAATGAGCCAGGATATTTGTTGTGGGCCAACTCCAATTTGTCTGCCATTTGCCGGACTGGCACATAATTCCGAAGCAGTGACACATAGAAATCTTCCAGGATTTCCTGCTTCGGATAGAGTTCCATCCCCTGCTGGCAAGCCTCCAAGGCCTTATCAGTCTGTTGCAGGTTTTGAAAGCACGAGGCCATAAGCATAAAAACCTCGGGAGCGGGATGAGAATCAGTGTCAAGGATTTTGAACAAATACTCCAGAGCTTTGTTAAAAGCACCTTTTTCCATGAAACTTTGAGCAGCCAAAATGGCGGACTCAGCAACAGAGGGGTCTTCAATAACCCGTGTTTTGGCCTTTCCATTCGACGCAAATAGCAAGAAGATGAGCATCAGCGGCAGCAGTCTCACTCGAGACCTCATGCCAAAGGTCATCATGAATTGGACTCCCACTTGATTGGTTCTCAATATCGACACCTTCGGACACTCCATTTTGACATCTGAAATTCCGCCATTGCCTCGCGAACCCATACCGGCTAGGTTCTGGGTAGAAACCGCGCATAAGGCTTCCTGCTTTATGAGCTTAAACTTGGCATAAAACTCAGCAATGGACAAGTTAGAAACTGTCAAAGGGCAACCAGCACCGTGGAAAATTCAAATCCATCAACCTCGAATAAAGCGGGAAAGCAGCTGATGTTAAGAAGGATCGTGACAGTCTTAACATTCTCTCTTCCTGCGATAAACGGCTTCTGCAGTTGTTCTGGTGTTTGCAATGAGTTTTTAAAAATGCTACGCTTAGCGGCAATGGCAAAACCTCTGGCAAGGACGGTTCGTCCGCCATCTGACGGGTGCGGCGAATCGGCCGGTTGAGATGCATTAAGTTTGAGAGCTACCTGACCGTTTATCCGAGTTTTGCGGAATCGGCTCTTTCAATGGTCACCATGGTCATACAAGCGTCCTGCCGCAAAAGGGGTCTGCAATTCGCTCCTAATAATTCTTAGGAGCCAATGCAGGAGCGAGGCTGATGTCTATGGCATCCAAGGAACTGAATCAAGTCCCCTCCGACGCTATCTCCAACGAAGAAATTGTTCGGGAGCTCAAGGAAATATTAAAGAGCGAACTTTTCAAGAGTTCCGGAAAACTCAGCCAACTTCTTGAATATATCTGCAATAAAAAAATCATCGGTCATGGCGATCAATTAAATGAATACCTGCTTGGTGTTGAGGTATTTGAACGAAAAGCTGACTTTTCCGCGGCTGAAGACGCAATTGTTCGGGTGCGGGCGCATGATTTGCGCCGCCGGTTAAGGGAATATTACGATACGGAAGGAAAGGAACATGCCGTCCAAATCCTCCTTCCGAAAGGGCGTTATTGTCCAGAGTTCGTCCAGGTAAAATCCACGGGCACTCAAACAGGCCGCACTCATACTCCCGAGGCGGAGCCAGCTCTTAGCGAAGGCGTCCATCAAGCTGAATCCGCTATGGAGACTTCCAAAGAAAATTTCCTCTCTCAATGGCGATTGATTGCCTTGGGTACAATCTTTATTTTGTCAATTGGAGCCAACATCGCGAACATTTGGATTTGGACGTCCACCCCCAAAAGCGAAAAGACCGGGGCCTCGGCAGTAGCGCCAAATGTCTCTTTCTATGAGGAACTCTTGGGCCCGCTGGATCGACGAAATCCCCGCATGACTCAGATTAACCTCGGCAACCCTAAAGTCATGTTCAGCTTTTACAGACGCTCGCCAGTGGCTGCCAGCTATTTGGGACGTGCTCCCCAGCCGATCGATTCCAAACTGGGCCGGCAGCTTCCTCTGAACGCCAATGATTTCGGAGTTCCCTTTGATCCTCGCGAACAAATTTATTATTTCCTCCATGCTTCCGATGATGAGTATACAGGAATGGGTGAGGCCTCCTGTGCTTTTCATCTGGCGCGGCTCTTCCAGCTTCTCAATCGGCCAGTGCAGCTCTCGCAAGCCCGATTTTTGAATTGGGAACGGGCCAGCAAGGAAAATGTGATCGTATTAGGCCAGCCTCTCATCAATCTTTGGGCCGAAAAGAACCTGAGTGAGCCGAATTTTTCGTATTCGTCTACACATTACAATAATCGACATCCGGAGCCGGGGGAACAACCGTTCTATCAGTGCGAAGTGGAGAATCGTCCGAGTACCGCCGGGTTTATTGATTATGGGTTGATCCTCATGCAGAGTCTGCCCAATGGCAACCGAATCCTGACTTTGTCGGGAGCCTGCAGTTATGGAACCCTGGGGACAGGAGATTTTTTTTGCAACCCGGAGAAGATGCGCCCCGTTTACGAAGAGCTAAAAGCGAGAAGCTCGGGCGGAGGAATCCCTCCCAACTATGAAGTCCTGATCAAAATTTTGATTAAAGAAGAACATTCCGGTTGAAACCACCTTCGTAGCCTGCCGTGTTGAGTCTGCTGGCAAATAGTCACAATGGTTCCATTTCTTCTTGTAAGGCAAAACATCAATGTTGATGACCGCTTGACGTTTGGTTTTGATTGCCTGGCTTTGAGCTCCAGGCGGGTCAACTGAAAAAGCTGGCAGACCAAGGATTAATCGTAACCGTTCAGTTCCCCCGCTGAACGGTTACGTTTAATCCAACACTGAAACCATTCCATAACGATATTTTGGCGCCATGTTTTAATTGCCCATGGAGAAGGAAAATCCTTATTCCATTAGCGCTGTGAAGACATGACGTCTCCAGCCAGCATGGATCGAGCTCCCAAATGGTTGAGGTCTAGTTTTAACACCTGCTGGAACTCGTTTTTGGCCTCTGGAATTTTGCCCTCACCTTGCAGGCCCAGACCGATCAAGTAATGAGACCGGGCCTGGCGCATCGTATCCTGCTCAGCGTTTCCAAACTTGGAATAAAATTCATCCGCCTTTTTGAATTTCAACCCTCGTCGGCCAAACTCAACCAAGCCTCTAAATAGTTCCCTGGCTTTGATCTCCTGACTGAGCTTTTGGTGTGTCAATCCTTGGAAATAACTCAATTCCGACCACCCGTCTAGCTTTGGCGCAATGGCCAACTGGTAGTGAATTCTGGCTTTGGCTAGTTCTCCGAGAGCCTCGTAAGTTTTTCCGATATGATATTCAGCTTCGATGGTTCGGTCCGCCCCTCCTGAGGGTTTGCCCAATTCAAACCGGTCGGGATATTCCAAGGCTGATACAAAATCTTTTAAGGCCTCAATATAATTTTTTGAATGGAAGAGACTCTCTCCCCGCTGCAGGTGCGCATCCACATAAAGGTCGTGTGCTATGCGCTCATTCCCTTCCCAGCAGCGGAAATGATGGCTGTCAAGCAATTGGATGGCGCGATCATAATGCCTCGTCTGGATCAGCAGAGAAATCTCCCGCATCAGGGAATCCCCTCTTTTCTCCACAACCGTCTGATTTTTTTCGAGCAGTGCCAGCCGTTTTTGGAGTGGCTCGCCCGCCTTCTCATACAACTCATCCAATTCCGCATAATACTGCGGTTCCCCGGGATCACGGGCCACGGCCTTTTCCATACTCGCAATGGCCTTGTTGAGATCCCTGCCCACCCGGAAGTAAGCGAATCCCAAATTCCGATGCACCAGGGCCAATCGATCATCCAAGCTCTGGGCCCGTTCCCAGGCCTGTATAGCGTTTTGGGGCTGCAGATCATAAAGCAAATTCCCCAAGTAAAAGGGTGCACGCGCATCTTGGGGATTCAGTTGCAGGGCCTGTTCCAAAACAATCTTGGATTCCAAGCGGAAGGGGAAGCAATAATCAACCGGCATTTGCGCGGCCAGCTGATAATAATTCAGAGCTTTTTCCCTTCCACCCTTCTGGTCCCAGAAGTAACCCAGATAATAGTACACCATGGGATAGACTTTGGTTTTGTCAGGCAACAAGGTGACATACCGTTCCAGCACATTAATGCTATCGTCCCACCAACCGCAATGACTGTAATCGACGGCCATTTCCAGGTACGATTGTACATTCCCGCGCATGAGTTTTTTTAAAGAGGAAAGGATTTGTTCCGCCTGTGCTTTTTTTCCTGCCTGGGAAGCAATCAAGTACGACTCATTAATGGCCCAAAAATCCAGGGGATCCAGCATTTGAATTCGGGCCACCTCGGTCATGGCTTCCTCGAACCGGCCCATATTGCGCAATACAGCCGATTTGATATTCATGGCCTTGGTATTGCAGACATTGACCGACAATGCCTGGTCGATAAATTCCAGTGCTTTTTTATAATCCCCACGGCGGCATGCGTTTTCAGTCAAAGCCAAATGACCAGGCCCGTACCAGCCCGCACTCCAACCAGCTTTGTGAAAAGCAACATCGGCCTCCTCGAACCTTCCCTGAGATTGCAGAGTAAGACCTAGATAGTAAAATGCCTCCCCGTCTTTCGGCTGGGTATAATTGATCGTCAAACGTTCAATTGCTTTCCGGAAGTGAATTTCAGCTTCCTGGTATAGGCCGCGCTTGAGAAATAAAACTCCCAAGGCCGTATTCGTTCGTGCGTCTGCTGGATCGCGTTTCAGTGCTTCTTGATAATATGGGTAAGGCTCACGGGTCGGATTATGGAATTGCTCCAGCCTTTGTCCGGTCAGATAAAGCTCTTCATTGTTCAGAATCTTTTCTGGTTCCGGGGGAGGCTTTACTGGTTCAGGCATGGGACTGCCTGCCTTTTTTTGGGGCTGAAAACTGATCAGCTCTTTGCCTGATGCGGAAAACAGGGAAACTTTTACCTCTTCTGCCGATATCCCGGATGATAACGCCAACTGCTTTTGAAAGGGATGGGCTGGATCGATGGAGACTTCCTGTTCAAAGAACACCTTCCCTCGTACGGTAAGCACCGCTTTGGCGGCGGAAAATTCTGAAGTCGTGTTAAAAGCAAAGCGTGCCAGGTGATTGGCGTCGATGTCCAGATTGACAGCAGCATCCAGATTGGCGTTTTTTAATCCCCCCAACTCCCGAACCGGATACCAGTACTGTTTGATGGTCTTTACTTCATAGGGTTGGACCCAGCTATAGTCGGGCTGATTGTCGGAATAAGCTCCCGCCATCAATTCCAAATAAGGCCCGTCGGTATCAGTCAAAACCTTGTCCCACATCTGCCCTTCCGAACTGCTTGACCATTCGAAAAACTTTTTTCCCGGGACCACATGATGGTCTGCAACGTGAACTACTCCGGCCTGTTTTCCGTGGTCGTATCCACCCAAGAAATCGTCGGAATCATTCCAGGCAAAAATTGAAAGCATGTTGGCATGGTTTTTCCACCAGCTGACATCAACCCCGTCATGTTCTTGGCCGCTATAGCGGCTCCGGGCAATGGGCCATTCAATAAATTCAATTTTGGAATGCTGGGTCCCATATTCGGTGCTGGGCGGAAATAGCACCTGATAGTCTGGATTGGCACTGACGGCCACATTGGCGAAATAAAGCATGGAATGAGGGAGCGGAGTACGATTGAATAGTTTCACTGTAGCTTCGATGAAAGATTTTCCCGGGTATAAGGTTAATCCCACAATCCATCGCATGCGGTGACGCCATTCCAATTCTCCCACCCAGACGGTTTTGCTGCCATCCGGGTTTTCCACCAATCGATAATCGACCGGCATGAAGGTGGAGGCCCGGTGGTGGTGTGGGATATTCCACTCGACCCCTCCTGAAATCCAGGCCCCAAGCATTCCGATTAAAGCGGGTTTAATGACGTGCTGGCGGTAAAAGAAATCGTAATTGTTAGTTTTATCCAAACCACTAAAAATGCGCCCGCCTAATTCTGGCAGAACAGAAATCTTGATATATTGGTTCTCCAGATTAATGACTTTATAAGTTTGGTCCCGTTTGTCATCGGTGAGTCTGTCCATCAATGGATAAGGGTAGATTGGACCTTTGGCTCCTTGATAGACGCGGCCATCATAAAAAGCGGGACTCAATTCAGCCGGCCCTACCTGGTAAGTAGGTATCACCAACGGTTCTTCCCAGATTCTTACCGAGGATGAAGATTCTTTTCCCCACAAGGTCCCCATCTGCAATAGGTTTAATCCGCACCATGAGACATAGAAGACTGCTTTCCACTTGAACATAGAATTGCTCCGGAGAAGTCATAATGAGGTTAGGCAAAGAAATATTGAGGTTCTGGCTTGATTCTGGAAGGTCAGAGTGCTCCCCTTGCCCGCCTCCCCTGACATTCGGGTTTGAACGAACAGAGGGCCCTCGCGGATTGGGAAATTTATGGAATGTTTCGCATCAGACCGCGGCTGAGATCCCGTGGAAGATAGGCCCGCCAACAACGGATTCACTTAGCTTTTTTCCCTTGGCTCGGTTAGAAGGAGGTTGCAAAATCCAATGTCGTTTCACGATCATCCAAGTGAGATGCCCGCAAAAAACGGGGGAGTGGAAAAACCACTCCTCCGTTTTTTCCCTGCAATCCAACAAGCCCCAGCAGCAGTTAAAAGACAAACTTCAGCGACATTTGAATTCGTCGTTCGGTGTTGCGGATGCCACTGATGAATCCGAATGTTTGGGTATTCCGCGGGTCCACATTGATGTCGCCGTATCCATGCATATTAAACAGATTTTGGGCTTCCATGCGGAGTTGCAGATAACGGGACTCATCTCTGCTGAAGAGGGGAACGCGCTTCATGAAGGAGAGATCGAACTGAGTAATGCCAGGATTTCGAACCCCCTCATACATGGTGGGAATATTACCGACTGTGAATACCTGGTATCCGTAGACTTTGTCGGTTGAATTATAGATGAACTTTGTGACATCTAAGATACCCGTATTAAACGTAGGAATGGGATCACTAGGCGACCGGAAAATCTGGTTCCAATCGGTTATTGCCCGGTTTCTGAAGTTTTGGTCGCCAGCATCCGCTACGGCGGGTCCTATCACTTCCGCCCCGAACCCGGCATTCCGCGTGTCTGCTGGCCATTGGATCGGCCGACCGGAGCGCCAAATGCCATTGCCCGCCATGACCCATCCCCCCACCACGGCATCCATCAGTTTTCCTCCGATGCCTTGATTGTACAAATTTTTCAACCAAAAGCGGTTGCGTCCAAAAGGCAACTCCAGCTGGTAAGTGGCCGAAATGCGATGCCGCTCATCCCAGATGCTGGTACCGTAGACGCTGCGAGCTGAATCCACGCTTTGCGACCATTTTCCTCCTCCATAGACACTCTTACCATTTTGCGCCATGCTCCCGGGACCCCCCACATCGTCTTTCAAATTTGAGAGAGTGTAGTTAAACAGCAGGGACATTCCCTTCTGAAACCGATGTTCCGCTCTCAAGTTCAGCGAGTGATACATGGAGGTTCCCACATTCAATCCTTGTTGCCCGGTGGCTCCATAATAGGGATATCCCTGCATCAGGCGGCCCAGAGTCATTTTGGAATCACCCGTTGGACTGTATTGTGTCTGTCCAGCAGGGAAGGGGGTTGGGACAACGGTGTTGTAAATCTGTTCGTTTCGTCCGCCTGGTCCGCCGGATATCAAATCCTTAGGAATTTGGTTGATCAATTCCTTCCCGAGCAGGCCAACACCGCGGTTGGCGGAGTAGTTGGCTTCCAGAAGCCAATTGCCGGGGAATTCACGCTGCAGCCCGACGTTCCACACCAATTCATAAGCCTGGTGCATGTTGACATCCACCACACCCAGGGAATCCTGGCGCGTGCTCATGTAGTTCGCATATTGGGAAGTGCGTTGAAAATTGGAGACCTGCCCTTCCACGGGCCAGGGGTGGTCCCAAGTGCTAATAAAATAACGCCAGATTCCGCTGCCGTCATCTTGAGCCCAGGGGCCAATGGCGGCTTGGGCCGTAGTCCACCCATCGGAAGTCACTCCAAATGCGTTCGGATTCCCTGTGGTCGGCAAATACACTTTGGCGAAAGATGCCCTTAATACCGTCTTCTGATCAAGACTATAGGCCATGCCAATGCGCGGAGAGAATTGCCAGGGGTTATAATTCGTACTCTTCCGCGAGGGATGTTCCGGAGTATTCACCATGGCAATGGCCCCCTTCGGATAACTGCCATTGGGCTGGGCCCAGGCGGGGGCCCGCGAAATCACCTGTGCGGGGTCCAACTCAGCCGGGACATTCTGATTGACGATATTTGCAAAATTCCAGTCGGGCAAAATTCCGAATGGGGAGGGAAGCTTTTGATCCCAAACAAACAAGTTATCGTACCGGTCGGTGGTGGGAGTTTCCATCTCCCAGCGGAATCCCAAATTCAAGGTTAGCTTGGGGCTGATCTTGAAATCGTCCTGAACATACCCGGCATGATAGTTCATGTTCAAAGCACGCGTGGTGGCGCCGCTCATGTTGCTGTAATCGCTGTACCCCAATAAATAAGCGGCATAAGATTGAGCGTAGTCTTCATTGGTCCAGTCGGCGGAATGGACATACTGGAAGGTGGGAAGGCCTAAGAACCAAAAGCTGCTGTTGGAGGAGCCGGAGGCCCAATAATTGTCGTACCAACGCCGGCCTTCATACCCAAATTTCAAAGCATGACGGGCGGTCAATTTGGTTAATCCCACCGCAAACTCTCCGGTGGTGGAGGCGCTCACTGAAGTGTTGTCACCCCCGATTGTGGACATATTCTCGATATTGATGGCCGGCAGGGTGTTGGTTCCCCCCAGCATGGACTTGGTAATGGAATCGAAAGGGATAGAGCTATTGTCAAAACTGGAGGATAAGGTGTTGCCGCTGAGGTAGGGACTGTAATGAGCGCCCAGCCGCGCAGTAAAAATCATGGTAGGCGAAATGGTCCAGGCATAATTCAAGGTGATTCCAAAACCTCCATCCACCTGATGGCCGGGGGCGGTGGAAGCTTCACCCATCCAGTTGGTGGAACCGCCGCTGACCACACTCCGATTGAACCGGGCATAGAGATTGTGCCGCTCGTTGAACATGTGGTCAATGCGGATGGCCCAGTCATTGCTGGTGTTGGTGGTGTTTTGCGGAGCCATGTAATTGTTGCAATAGCTGCATCCTGGATCCGCGTTTCGGTTGGACATGGGATAATATTTATTCAGGGCAGCCGATACCGGATGAATCCGGGAGGCAGGAATATGCTTGCCATCACCACCCATGATGACGAGCCTTTCCCATTGTTTCCGGTTGTCATCCCAACTCTGCGGCAGGCCGGGTGCCGGGTCATAGATAAGGGGGGTGTTGTCACCCACTTTCACATCGGTGAAATCCCCGTTGCGCATGGCGTCCGTGGCCACACTCGCGGTATTCAGTACTCCTTTCTGGACAAAACGGAGGCCATCATAGTTGAAGAAGAAGAAGGTCTTATTGCGACCGTTCATCACGCGCGGGATGATCACCGGGCCGCCGACTGCTGCTCCAAAGACGTTTTGATTGAAGGGGGTTCTTTCTCCACCCAGGCGGTTCTGGTTCCAGCTGTTGGCATTTAAAATAGTGTTCTGCACATAATCGAACACTTGGCCATGGAACTGGTTGCTCCCTGATTTGGTGGATAACTCCACCAGTCCTCCGGAAACTCGTCCATATTCAGCTGATACCGGATTGGTGATCACTTTGAATTCACCAACTCCATCCATGGAGGGGGCGAGGGTGCCTACCGTGTGCCCACGTCCGGTTACCGCGGAAATGCCATCCACCAGGTAATCGATGGATTGATTCCGCCCGCCATTGATCCGGGTGTCCTGGTCCATGCTGTCTGCCCGCCCGCCACTTCCTTGTACTCCGCCCGAAAAGGTGAGCAGTTGGAGAGGATCACGATTCAGCTGGGGAAGATTCTGGATCATGCTATTGGTAACCACTTCACCGGTTTGAGCATCCTGCGTCCGCAGTAAGGGCGCTTCGGCGGAAATATCAACAATTTGCGTTATTTCACCAATTTCCAAAGCAAAATCTAAAGTCAATTTGTCGCTGACTTGGACAGTGATTCCCTTTCGTTCCATCCGCTTAAAATTTTTCGCTTCAACAGTTATGGCGTAAGATCCGGGAACCAGATTCAGCAGGGAATAATATCCAGCTCCAGTAGTGACAGTCTGCGTCTTCACCCCTGTGTTAACGTTCGTGGCAACCACGGTTGCTTCGGGGACAACTGCTTTCGTTTGGTCTGCAACCTGACCCGAAATTGATCCGGACCCACCGCTTTGCCCGTATGCTGAAATGCTGAGACAGGTCAGCACCAAACAAAGCCAGAGGCACCTCTGATTTTTCATACCTTCCTCCTTAATTTTTTGTTTTGACGGCCAATTGTTGAGGTCGATGAACTCTTGGCAATTGCCATCTGGAGGCTGCGCTGGAGGCGACGAACCAGGCGGCCTCTAATCGCGATCCCATCCAACGTCCCTTTGCAAGGGATCTTTCAGAAGTGGGGGCAATGGTGCAAATGGCGCTGCATTAAGACGAGCTGTAGAATATTGAGGTGCTTGGAAGCCCACAAGTTAGAAACTGTTAACCGGAATCGCGTACAGGAAGGAAATGCCTGTGTTGCAAAAGGTAGCTAATTTTCGAAAAGGCGGTTGTTAAGGCGGATTGTAACAGGCGTAACAGATATTTTTTTAAATGACTTCGTGTTTATGTCTGTTTTTTTTGTGATGTTTTGAGGTGCTGAGGCTGTTTTTAGATAGATTGGTTTGCTATCATGTATCCTTCAAGCAGGATACCATCGATTTCCCGGCTGATTATATCAGCAGTTTTTTAGAGTCCAACGGAAATCCAGAGAGAACGAATGGCAGTCATCTCCATTAAAATGCAACGAGGATTTATTTTGGCTTGCACTTGTTGGATTTGGACAACCTTGGAGATGGCGAGGGCTGAGACAGACTGCAAATCCGCGGGTGCCCAATCCCCTCAAGAACACTATGAAGCTGCGGAATGTCTGGCCCGGCAAAGCCTGTGGCAGGAAGCTGAAAAACAATTTCGCTTGGCGGTCCAGGCCAAGGAGCTATTGACAGAGGCCACAGTGGGGCATGCCAGATCCCTTTTCAATTTGAACCAGCCATTTGACGCTTTGCTGGAAATGGAGACATTCCTCAAATCGAATCCGGACTCAGTCCCCGCCTTGAATCTATATGCCACGTTGACCTCGATAGTGCTACAAGACAACAAACAGGCAATCACGATTTTGGAACGGTGTGCTCGACTAGCCCCCAACGATCCGGAAATATGGCAGCATCTGGGAAACCTATATTTGGTCAAACAACAAACGGCAGAGGCGCTGGAATGTTTCAAACAAGCCACTCGATTAGCCCCCCAGGATCCATTATTTTTGGCGAATTTGGCCTATGCCTATGGTCTGAGAAATGAGATTTCCGCGGCAAATGACGAATTTGCCAAAGCATTACAATTAAATAAAAGTGCCTCGGTTCCCAATCCCCTAGTTCTGTTGCTTTATGCAAAGTTTCTGGCTGAACAAAATCATTGGGCAGAAGCCATCCCCGCTTACAGTGAAATGCTGCAACAGGATGCTCACTCCTCTGAAGCGTATTATGGACGAGCCATTGCCTATGAGAAAATGCGGTATTATGTGCATGCGGAGGCGGATGCGTTAAGTTCGCTGGAAGAGAGGGGAAATCGAAAAGATGCCTATCAACTGTTGTTGCGCGTTGCCCGCGCGCAAAAGGACCAGAAAAAATTGGAGAAGTATGCTGCCATGATCCTGCAGTTGTCCTCTGAAGAAGAAAAACAACAAGAGGACGGCCGGCATTTGCAGGTCAATTTGAATAAAGCGGAGCCGCTCTTTAATCAGGGAATGTTTTCGGAAGCTGCTGTATATTATGAGGAATTGTTGAGCCGCCACCCCAAGTTTTATGAGGCCTATTTTGCGCTGGGAATCTGTTACAGCCACATGGCGCAGCCCGGAAAAGCTGAGAATGCTTTTCGAAAATATCTGCTCCTCCAGCCTCTATCGGCAGATGGTCACGCGGCTTTGGGGATCTTGCTCTCTGGTCGCAAATCAAATGAGGAAGCTTTGGCGGAGTTGAAGCGCGCGATTGAGCTTGATCCCAATTCGTTGGAAGCCCGCAAAACTTTGGCACGCCTATATGCTGCAGGAGAGAAAACAGAATTGGCCCTCTCAATCCTTCAGCAGACTCCTAATCCTAATTCAGAATGGGACGATGATTACTACCTTTTACTAACCACCTGTTATGTCCGGATGAATCGTCTTGAGGATGGGCGCAAAATCTGCCAGCAGGGAATGGCACGTTTTCCCCACTCGGCTCCATTGTCACGCCTGGGGCAATCTTTAAGCCCGGCTTCACCTTAAACGAGCGGCAACAGCGGATTTTTGTGCGCGGGTGGGAGCCCTCAGCTTCATTGCTCCACAGCATGACGGAACAAAGCAGCCTGAAAGTGCCGCTGGCAAGAATTCTCACTAATGTCCTCGATGTAGATTGCCAATACTCTGCTTGTTTTGGACACTGGAGAGGGCTGGTGTTGGGCCTGCCAAAGCATGCTTCGCGGAAGCTGTCATAAAGCTGGGTGACGACTTGTTTTACACGGGAGACAGCCATTTACCACAACTTGGGGAGTGGCTTTCCCACCTCGAGCAGGGATTTCAGGCTCGAAAGCACTTTGGGCCAACCATCCGTGATACCTCGAAGCATCTCGGAATCAGGCTCCAGGCGGTCGTGCGTCACGGTCAAGCGCACCACATCGGCAATCGGTTCAATCTCAAAGGTAACACGCGAATATTTCTCCTCGCGCCCTTCATCCGTGGGGAACGCCCATGTCAACACCAGGCGTCGAGGCGGCGAACTCTCAATAACTTTTCCAACTAAATCGAGAGTTCTTCCTTTGTCACTGCGCCGATGTTCCCACTTGGCCCCAGGTTTCCAGTCGGACACGTTTTCATGCTGCCAATACTTCGTGGTCATCTTGGCGTCGAGTAGCGCATTCCAAAGCTGTTCAGGTGACGTCGCGACATATGTCACGTAACTAAATTGCGGCTTATCCATGATTGTCTCCTTCCGCTCGTTTTTGATGTCACTTAATGCTCGCAGATGCTGCTCTTCATGCTTCTCAACCTTCATTCAATTATCTTGTGGATGAGCGCCCACTTGAGATAATACCACCCTTCGCGTCCTCGCCAAACCGTGGCAACCCGATGGGCTGTTCCAAGATACGCGAGGTTGTCGCCAGTCCTCGCCAATTGATTTTTAATGGGGAAAGGCGGCCCCGTTTATGGGAGGCAATTTAGCTGACATCGCAGAGCTGTCCGTCCATACCAGCTCTACGCAGACCGGCTCGGCGGGAGCCTCGCCCTCCCGGCCATTGCCGAGTTCAGCCGGTCAGGGTAACTGGCTCACCCTGGCGACTGTTGAATTGCGCCCACTGGATAGTCAGGGATTGATTTCATTCGAGAGTTTATAAATAATGAGGAGCCTACAAGGAATAAGAATCTTCATGGGAGTTGCTCACGTCAGCGTGGCTGGCACAACAAGAGGATGAAAAGGGGATGATGGAGGCGGCCTGCCCTCAGACCGTCTGAGCAAGCTTGGATAATCCAGATGGGGTGGGGGCACCCCGCCTCCATCCACACTATTTTCTGAGGAGCACTCCATTTCTCAACACCGGTCCATGATAGATTGGTTAATGTTGTACGCCATCGGCTCTTGGCTTCCAGCAGAATTGGCCAACCCATCGCCGCAACTGGATGGTTGACCAGACAAAAAGCTTCTCTAACGAGGGATCCACAATATGACCGCGCGAAATAGGGTGATCGCACTAATTTCCATTATGGCATGCATAGTTTTGTTGGTTGAATTTGCTGCTATAGGTTTTCTCTACAGCACCGCCTTCAGAGAACAGGGGAATCGCCTTGGGGAGACGGCAAAAAGCCAAGCCCGCTTCATCGAGACAATAGCCAGGTCTGGCGGCGCGGAAACGGCTTTGCGACAGATGACCGATGCTTATAGCCATTACCAAGGATTTGGCATAACGGGGGAATTTACACTTGCCAAAAAAGAGGGCGATCAGATTGTTTTCCTTTTAGTTCATCGCCACTATGATATGGGAAATCCTCGGCCCGTCCCTTTTTCCTCGAATTTAGCAGAGCCGATGCGATTAGCCTTATCGGGAAAATCAGGAACGGTCATTGGCCTCGACTATCGAGGAGAAAAAGTGCTGGCTGCTTATGAGCCCGTGGCCAAATTGAATTGGGGGATTGTCGCGAAGATTGACATTGGAGAGGTGCGTCACCCCTTTATTATCGCGGCCCTAATGAGCGGAGGCATTGGTTTCATTGCCATTGGGATCGGATGCGCTCTCTTTATTTTCTTCACCAATCCGCTCATCAACAATCTCGCGAAAACAATAGCGGAGCTCCAAAATGCGCTGAATAAGGTAAAACTCTTAAGTGGATTGCTGCCAATCTGCGCATCCTGCAAAAAGATCCGCGACGACAAAGGCAATTGGAATCAACTCGAATCCTATATTCATAGCCATTCTGAAGCCGATTTCAGCCATAGTTTGTGCCCGGATTGTATGAGAGAAATGTATCCTGAATTCTCTCCCCCGGACAAAAAATAGAAAGCCGGAAGAGTTTCATCCGAACCGTATGAATGGATTGAATAATGTTCCTCCCTTTATGAACAGATTCCTTTTCTTGATCCTTACTCTCTTAATGGGATCCACAACATCCGCCTGCACGCGCAGGGATGACTGGCCAATGTCATTTCCGGCGGATGAGGGCTTGGACGCAACGATACTGACGCAGATGGACGCTTACGTTAAAGCGCAGCTGCCGCACATGCGCAGTTTGCTTCTAGCCAGACATGGCCGCATGGTGTTCGAAGGCTATTACGGGGATGCTTCCCGGGAACAACTGCACAATATACAATCCATGACGAAGAGCTTCTCCTCCGCACTGGTTGGAATAGCTTTAAAGAAAGGACAGATTACTTCTCTGGACAACAAGGTGCTTGACTATTTTCCAGAACACCGGGATTCCATTCTGGACCAGAGAGTGAGGGAAATCACCATCAGACACCTGCTCACCATGTCGTCGGGGATTGATGAAATGCGAGTGAGCTTTGACAAGGTGCTGTCAAATCCAATTCAGGACATACTCCATCAAAAACTCCTGTGCACTCCCGGTTTGGGCTTTAAATATAGCAGTCCAGCCGCACATCTTCTGGGAGGAGTCCTGCGCAAGGCCACGGGCACATCGGTGCTGGATTTCGCCGAGCGGGAGCTTCTTCATCCCCTGGGGATTCGGTTGATTGTCTGGTACGCAGACAAGACCGGCCTCCAATCTGGTGGCATGAGCGGCTTGTGGCGCTCACGAGATTTCCTGAAACTGGGCGAGTTATACCTCAGAAAGGGACGGTGGAGAGGCCAAGAACTGATACCTTCCGCTTTCATCGCTGAGTCCATTGCCATCCACAATTGCGGGGACTTTTTCGGCGAGTCGGTACAATATGGCTATCTGTGGTGGATTCGGAGCGTCTCCGGCTACGGCGGATTCTATGCCAGAGGATACGGTGGTCAGTATTTGATGGTTATTCCCAGACTGGACTTGGTTATCCTATGTACTTCTGATTGGAAACAACCGGAATACCGCGAACACTATGCCCTGGTTGAGCAATTCATCATACCTGCGGTGGGCAATCGATGATGGACTCATTTGACTTCATTTCATAATCGACAAATTGGAAAGATTTTGACCGCCTTTGTGGAGTGGTGGGCCGCTTCAAAGCATATGACATAAAAGCCAGAGAAGGCAGTCCCAGTGAGTCTTCATTGTTCAAAGGTTTGCCGCTCACTTGTGGAAACTATTTTGGCGAATATCCTTTGGGATAAAATGCACCACAGAGTGAACCGTCTTGCGAAAAAAGGGGGCGGCACCCTTGGAGGCAAGATGCCCTTACTCCGCTAGTGCCGTCAGGACATGGCCGCTCCAAAGTGGAGTCGGGATGCCCCCCTCCCGCTCTTTGTCAATACTGCTTCCCCCAAGCGCCGTGCGGGCACGGCGTGTCCAACTGAGAGAGGATTGGCGCCGGCTGGTTGGAATGGTCGGCAAATCACCACGAAACACAGCCAAATAAATTCAGGAGAGATGATGAGAAACGATAATCACAATCGAAACTATTTTAATCCCGGATTCAATGAAGACCGCCGGGCTTTCCTCTCACATCTATCATTACTGGCTGGTGGAGCAATTGCCGCGCCCCTGCTTTTCGACGCCAGCCACTTCGCCTCTGCGCAGGCTCCGGCCACAGCAAAAGCGGCTGGAACCGTGATTGCGAAAACGGTTTACGGGCAGGTGCGAGGCACAATCAGCGAGGGTCTAATGATCTTCAAAGGCATCCCTTATGCGGGATCGCCCGCGGGAGTGAATCGCTTCAAAGCGCCTCCCAAACTGAAGCCTTGGAAAGGAGTGCGGGATGCGCTGCTCTATGGCGCGCAAGCTATCCAGCCGCCGGATCCCAACTGGCCCAAAGAATGGAAACCTGCCCTGTCGAGCGAAGAGTGCTTGTTCCTGAACGTCTGGACGCCGGGCCTAGCGGATGGACGCAGAAGACCTGTGATGTTTTACTCGCACGGGGGTGGCTTTGCCACCGGCAACGGAGGCGCCGAGGTTTGGCCGCAGAACATTCCTCACGATGGCGCCGCCCTGGCTAAGAATTATGATGTTGTCGTTGTAACGCATAATCACCGCCTAGGCTTGCTGGGTTATTTGTATTTGGGAGACCTCTTGGGCGAAGAATACGCCGCATCCGGAGCGGCGGGAATGTTGGACATCACGGCGGGGCTCGAGTGGGTAAAGGGCAATATCGAAGCTTTCGGCGGCGATCCAGGCAACGTGATGATTTGGGGCGAGTCGGGCGGGGGTGCTAAAACCGCAACTCTCACGGCGCTTCCCAAGGCTCAGGGCCTCTACAACAAGGCCAGCATCGAAAGTGGACCGACATTGCGGCTGACCCCTCGCGATGTGGCCAACGAAACCACTCGGCAGGTTCTGTCTAAGCTCGGCTTGAGTGAGAAGCAGGCGAGAGATCTCGTCAATATCTCAGCAGTCAGGCTTCGTGATGTGCAGCAAGAACTCTCCGGACCGAGCCCGATGCGATTTGGTCCGGTGGTGGATGGTCATATTATTCCAAGCCATCCCTATGACCCGGTGGCGCCGGTCATGTCAGCCAAGATCCCCATGATCATTGGGACCAACAAAGATGAGAGCATTTTCTTTAACATGGGCAACCGGGAAGTTTTCTCGCTCAATGAAGCCGGATTGAGAAGCCGGTTGCAGCCGGTTTTGGGAGACAAACTGGAACGGGTTCTGGAGGTATACAAACGCAATCGGCCTAATGCTTCCCCCACGGATCTCTTTATTGCCATCACTACGGCTCAATGGATGTGGCGCAACGCCATCATTATGGCGGAACGCAAAGTGGCTCTGAGCGCAGCTCCCGTCTACATGTACCTATTCGCCTATGAAGTGGAAACGCCGGTGGGTCCATCGATCTCATATCCGCTGAAGGCGGCGCATGCGATGGAGATCCCTTTCAAGTTTAACCACCCTGAGGCAACATCCAGCAAACGGCCGGAACGCTTCAAGGCGGCCGGAAATATGAGCAAGGCGTGGGCGACATTTGCTCGAACCGGGAATCCGAGCCACAATGGAATTCCCAGTTGGCCCGCTTATACTTTGGAGGAACGGGCCACCATGTTTCTGGATGCCGAATGCAAAGTTGTCAATGATCCCTACAGGGAGGAACGACTGGTTTGGAATGAGATCCCAGCGATACGTCAGGGCCCGTGAAAGGGCGGGGAACTGCCGAAAGGTTGGACGCAAGCATAATATTTCTGAATTGGAAGATGCTGGATTTTTAATAGAAAATCAAAAATCAGATTAATTCGAGGTCCTTAAAATGAAAACAGCGGTTCCCCTGATTCTTTTGCTATTCTGCGTGACTATGTTGGGTCAACAGAAAACCATCCGACTATACGAAGGCCCGGCTCCAGGTTCTGAAAACTGGAAACAACAGGAAAAAGAAAATCGGAACAACCTGTGGCAGACACGGGTGGTCTACAATGTGAAAGATCCCACACTCATTGCTATAATGCCCGAGCCCGCTAAAGCAAATGGCACGGCGGTAATTATCTGCCCGGGAGGCGGATTCCAGGCCCTCTCGATTGACAGCGAGGGACTCGATGTTGCCCGCTGGCTTTCGGCCAGGGGTATTGCCTGTTTCGTGCTGAAATACCGGCTGATTGAAAGCCTTACCGATGACCCAGTCAAAGAGGTGATGGATAAAATGGGCGATCCGAAAAAGCTGGATGAAGCAGTGGCTCCCATCCTCAGGCTGGCGGTGGAGGATGGAAAAGCAGCCATTGGTTACGTTCGCCAGCATGCCAGGGAATATGGAATCAAGCCCAATCACATAGGCATCATGGGTTTTTCGGCGGGCGGCACGCTGACCGCCTCGGTAGCCTATACCTACACGCCGGAAACAAGGCCGGATTTCGTCGCCCCGATCTATTTACAATACGATTGGACGATCAAGCCCGCAGTGCCAGCCGATGCTCCACCCATGTTCATTTTGGCCGCGACTGACGATCAGCTCGGGTTGGCGCCGCATAGTATTGCTCTCTACCAGGCCTGGACTAGCTCAAAAAAATCAGCGGAATTACACCTGTTTTCCAAAGGGGGACATGGCTTTGGCATGCGAAAACAAGACTTGCCTTCTGACCGATGGATTGAACGTTTCGGGGATTGGCTGCAGGTACAAGGGTTGACGAAGCAGTAAGCGGATTAATGGAGCCATCGGGTAGAATGGTTTGTCATGATACGGCCCGCCCCATGCGGGATACAATCTTCCGTTCCTCCGGTCTTTGATTTGGACCCAAAGGCCGTCACAATGCAGCTGATGGGGGACAGTCGGACGCGCGGGTGTGACGAGGTCACCCCTTCGCGCATTCGCTCTCTGCCCAACCAGCATGCCATGCAGGGCGGAGAGTCGCGCAAGGGATCGCGAAGACTCGCCATAATGCCTGCTTTGCCAGTCGATCCCACCGCTTTTCTCTCCTTTATCAGAAGGTTGGATCAGCCAGAACCACTCAGATCCGATCCACCTTCCACGCCGATGTCCTTCCACCCACTCATATGTATAGGATTGAAGATTCCTAGAAGAATATTGATTCACTATTTAAGCTACGGGATCATCTGATCCTGGCCACCTCTGAATCTGACACAATGCAATAAAGACTCTTGACATTAGATAATGCCAAGAAAGAAAAAGAACGCGAACACAGGTCCAGTCATGGGAAGGAATAGTCGCAGAGTGACGGATCGCGAAGCGACTCTTTCGGATTCGTCTAGCGGGGCAAAATCGTGAGCATCGGCTCATCGTCGGCGCGAAATAATATTTTGTGCATTAACTATTTGGCACTTGATTTTTCATTTATGAATAGATTAATATGGCTTCGCATTTTTAAGAAGGGTAAAGGAGTCGGTTCATGTTATTCAGCAAATGCGCTAATTATCTAGTCGTCACCGGGCTCGCTCTTGCGGGCTTTCTCATGTCCAGCTGCAAACCAAAGGTAGCTCCCCCTCCGGCACGCCCTGCCGAGGTTGCGACCATGACCCTCAGTTCCGAAAAAATCGTATTGACCACGGAATTGCCCGGACGGACCTCTGCTTACCTGGTCGCGGAAATCCGTCCCCAGGTAAACGGCCTCATCCAGAGCCGCCTCTTCCAGGAAGGTGCGAATGTCAAGGCCGGCGAATTGCTTTATCAAATCGATCCTGCGCCCTACCAGGCGGCGGTCAACCAAGCCAAAGCTGCTCTTGCGACGGCAGAGGCGGAACTGGTTACTGCGGAAGCTAACCTTCCCGCCCTTCGTTCCCGGGCCGGACGTCTGAAAGAGCTCGTGGCCATCCGCGCGGTCGGGCAACAGGATTACGATGATGCCAGCGCTGCTCTGCGGCAAGCCGAAGCAAACGTGGAGGCGCGCAAAACCATGGTCGAAGTCAGCCGGACCAACCTGGAGAGCGCCCGCATCAATTTGTCCTACACTCCCATCAAGGCGCCTATTTCCGGCCGCATTGGCATGTCCAACATCACTGTGGGCGGGTTGGCTTCTGCCTATCAGCCCACTCCCCTGGCGGTCGTGCAGCAGTTGAACCCGATTTATGTAGACGTGACTCAAGCCAGCGCGGATCTGCTGAGGTTGCGACGAAATCTGGAGAGTGGGCATCTCAAACAAAATGGACCCACTCAAAGCAAGGTGAAGTTAGTCCTGGAAGACGGGACCCCGTATTCTTTGCCGGGCATCCTGCAATTTCAGGATGTCACAGTAAACCCGGCCACGGGATCGGTCACGTTGCGCATCGTTTTCCCCAATCCCCGCCAAATCCTTCTTCCGGGCATGTTCGTGAGGGCGGTCGTGGAGGAGGGGGTAAACGATGAGGCTCTGCTTGTCCCCCAGCAAGGGATCACACGCGATCCAAAGGGCAACCCCATTGCATGGGTTGTCGGCAAAGACAACAAGGTCGAGCAGCGGGCACTTAAGCTGGACCGCGCCATTGGGGATAAATGGCTCGTGACCGAGGGGCTGGCCGTTGGTGACCGGCTGATTATGGATGGACTGCAGAAAGTGCGCCCGGGCAGTCCGGTCCGAGTTGTCCCCTTTGCGAGTCCCGCGGTTGGTGGCCCCGGGGCAGGCGACGGCCAATCGGTTCCCCCATCCAAAGCCAAAGGGGGAAGAAATGTCTAGATTCTTTCTTGACCGTCCTGTTTTCGCCTGGGTCATTGCCATCGCCATGATGCTGGTAGGCGGCTTGGCAATTTACAACCTTCCCATCTCCCAGTATCCACCTATTGCCCCGCCGTCGATCTCGATCAGTGGCATCTACCCCGGGGCATCGGCGAAGACCGTCGAAGACAGTGTCACTCAGATGATTGAACAGAACATGACGGGTCTGGACAAGATGCTCTACATGTACTCTACCAGTGACTCGTCGGGAAGCGCCGCTGTCACACTGACCTTCGCTCCAGGCACCGACCCGGACCTGGCTTGGGCAAAGGTTCAAAACAAACTTCAGCTTGCTTTGCCGTCACTCCCTGATGTGGTGCAGAGCCGGGGGCTCACCGTCAGCAAGTCGACTCGAAACTTTCTGCTGATACTTGGTGTCACCTCCGAGAACGGGAGCATGGACCAGGACGACCTGATGGACTACCTCGTCTCGAACGTCCAGTCCATTATCGCACGAGTGCCGGGAGTCGGCGAAGTTCAAGTCTTTGGCAGCGCCTATGCCATGCGGATCTGGTTCGATCCGGACAAGCTCACCAAATACGGAATGACTTCGGATGATGTCGTTGCGGCGATCCAGGCTTACAACGTCGAAGTCTCTGCCGGGCAGCTGGGCGGCGCCCCTGCGGTGCCGGGCCAGCGGCTCAACGCTTCCATCCTCGTCCAGTCGCTCCTGGTGACGCCGAAGGAGTTCGCCTCCATCCCTCTGCGTACGCAGTCGGACGGATCGATCGTGCGTGTGAAGGACATAGGGCGGACTGAGCTTGGAACTGAATTGCCCGACATTCGGCTCCGGTTTAACGGGATGCCGGCCGCCATGCTCGCCATCCGCCAGGAAGCGGGCGCGAACGCGCTCGACACTGCCGACGGAATCAAGGCCAAAATGACGGAGTTGTCAAAGTACTTCCCCGCCGGGTCCGGGATGAAGGTCATTTATCCTTATGACACCACCCCGTTTGTGAAGGTGGCAATCGAAGAAGTGGTCAAGACCCTCATCATCGCTATTTTCCTCGTCTTCCTTGTCATGTACCTTTTCCTCGGGAACCTCCGGGCCACCATGATCCCAACCATCGCCGTGCCAGTCGTGATCTTGGGCACTTTCGGGGTTTTGGGATTATTGGGTTACTCAATCAATATGCTGACGATGTTCGCCATGGTGCTGGCCATCGGCTTGCTCGTCGACGATGCCATTGTGGTGGTTGAAAACGTGGAGCGGATCATGAGCGAGGAAGGACTTCCGCCCTGGGAGGCAACCCGCAAGTCAATGGATGAGATCACGAGCGCCCTGGTGGGCATCGGGCTAGTACTGTCGGCGGTCTTTGGCCCGATGATCTTTTTTGCCGGTTCCACGGGGGTCATTTACCGGCAGTTCTCGGTGACGGTGATCTCCTCAATGCTTCTGTCGGTGGTTGTCGCTTTGGTCCTAACGCCGGTGCTGTGCGCGTCGTTCCTGAAGTCTGTGGAGAGGGGACATGAGGCGGCTGAAACCGGTTTCCGACTCTTCCGCCCCTTCTTCCTCTGGTTTGACCGCCTATTTTACCGCACGCGCAATGCCTACACGACCATTGTGTCGGGGATTCTGGTGCGGAAGGTTCGTTTTGTCATCCTCTTTCTTCTCATCGTGGCTGGAATGGTGTTCCTCTATCAACGGATGCCGACTGGATACCTTCCCGATGAGGACCAGGGAACCCTGATGGGGATGATTCAACTGCCGGTCGGATCGACGCTGGAGCAGACACAAGCGGTGATGGATGTGGTCAGAGACCACTTCCTCATTGACCAAAAGGACGCGGTGGCGTCATGCATGACGGGCGCCGGCATGGGTTTTGCCGGCCGTGGGCAGAATCAAGGCATGGTCTTCGTCCAGCTCAGGGATTGGAATCTGCGCAACCAGCCGGGGCTCCGGGCAAAGGATGTGGCTGGCAAGGCGATGCGGTCGCTGGCGGGCATCCGCGGCGCCATTATCTTCGCATACCCCCCCCCCGCCGTCGTGGAGCTTGGCAACGCGATCGGGTTCGATTTCATGCTGCAGGACCGGGGCGGAATCGGACATGAAAAGCTCACAGAAGCGCAGAACATGCTCTTGGGAATGGCGGCTCGAGACCCACGCCTGGCTAGGGTGAGACCGAACGGGATGGCCGATGTGCCACAGTACAAAGTGGACATCGACTGGGAGAAGGCCGGCTCGCTCGGCCTTCCCATCAGCTCGGCGCAGAGTTACCTCTCCGCTGCATTCGGTAGTGCCTATATTGGCAATTTCGTCCAGGGAGGGCGGGTCAAGCACGTCTATGCCCAGGCGGATGCCCCTTTCCGAATGCTGCCGGGCGATCTGGACCACCTTCAAATCCACAACGCGAAAGGGGGGATGGTGCCGCTTTCCGCCTTCGCCTCCGGACGCTGGATTTACGGCTCTCCGCGGCTCGAGCGGTACAACAGTTTTCCGGCCATGAACATTCAGGGAGAACCTGCGGCTGGACGCAGCTCAGGCGAGGCGATGCAGGCGATGGAAGAGATCGTGGACAAGCTGCCCTCGGGCGTCGGCTTCGACTGGACCGGACTGTCCTATCAACAGCGCATGTCCGAGTCCCAAACCGGGCTCCTTTATTCTTTTTCGGTGCTCGCAATCTTCCTCGTCCTTGCAGCACTTTATGAGAGTTGGACTGTTCCGATCACCATCCTGTTCGCGCTGCCTCTGGGCGTGATCGGCGGCTTGCTGGCTTCCAACTTGCGCGGTTTGTCCAATGACGTCTACTTCCAGATCGGACTGCTGACCGTGCTAGGCCTGACCACCAAGAACGCGATTCTGATTGTCCAGTTCGCCAAGGGGCATGTTGAGCAAGGCATGGGTTTGATCGAAGCGACCATCGAAGCCGCCAAACTGAGGCTGCGCCCCATTGTGATGACCTCAATGGCATTCGGAATTGGTGTTTTGCCCCTGGCCTTTGCCGGAGGGGCGGGCGCCGGCGCGCAACAGGCTATTGGCACTAGCGTGCTGGGTGGAATGATAACTGCTACTTTCCTGGCGATATTCTTTATTCCCTTATTCTTTGTAATAGTGGTTCAACTGTTTGGGAAAAAGAAAGGCGGCCGCATCGAACAATCTGGCTCCGAAACGGCGAGCCCAGTGGAGGGCAACTAACATGCCTCGAAAACCTCTTCTTCTCGTTGGATTAGCCGTTTGTCTTTGTGGCTGCCCGCGCGCGCAAAAATATGACCGTCCTAGTCTGCCGGTTCCCACAGCCTGGCCGGGAAGCGCGGCTAGTGAAGCCAACCTGCCGGCGGCACCCATGCCCGCCGACATAAAGTGGCAGGAGTATTTCACCGATGAGCAACTTCAATCTGTGATCAAGTTGGCTCTGGCCAATAACCGCGACCTGCGGATGGCCACACTGAACATTGAGAGGGTCCAAGCCCTGTACCGGATCCAGCGCGCGGCAATATTCCCCACCGTAAGCGCTTTGGGCAATGTGAGCGGACAGAGAGTGCCTCCCAGCGTCTCCGGGAAAGAGGAGGCCCAAAACGTTACGGAATATGTTGTCGGCCTGGGAGTCAGTTCTTGGGAGCTGGACTTTTTCGGCCGCATTCGCAGCTTGAAAGATAGTGCGTTGGAGCAATATCTGGCCACGGAGCAGGCCCGCTCCGCTGCACAGATTTCGCTGGTGGCCGCTGTTGCTCAAGGCTTCCTGGCCCTGGCCTCTGATCGGGACCACCTGCGGTTGGCCCAGGCAACACTCGGCGCCCAGCAAGCTTCGTACGAATTGATCTTGCGCACACGGGATCTGGGCATTGCTTCCGATCTGGACCTCCGCCAGGCGCAAACCCAGGTGGAGGCGGCGCGAGTGGATATTGCCCAGTACACCGGCCAGGTGGCACTGGACGAAAACGCACTCAGCCTTTTGGTGGGTGCGCCTGTTTCGGCCAGTCTGCTCCCCAACGAGCTGGGTTCTGAACGTACGCTGAAGGACATTAGCCCCGGATTACCCTCCGAATTGCTGCTCCGTCGGCCCGACATTCTCATGGCGGAACACCAATTGAAAGCCACATACGCCAACATCGCGGCGGCCCGCGCGGCGTTCTTCCCGCAGATCACCCTGACCGCTGGTGCTGGCCTCATGAGTGGTGATCTCGCCGACTTGTTCAAGCTTGGCGCCAAAACATGGAGTTTTGCCCCGCAGGTGGTCATGCCCATTTTTGACTTTGGAACTCGGAAGGCCAATTACAAAGTTGCCCAGGTCGATCGAGATATCGCCATCGCGGAGTACGAGAAAGCGATTCAATCGGCCTTCCGGGATGTTAGTGACTCTCTGAGCCTGCGGACCCGGTTGGTGGAACAGCAAAATGCCCAGCAGTCCCTGGTTAATGCGCTGGAGGAAACCTACCGTCTTTCGGATGCTCGCTACAAGGCGGGAATCGACAGTTACTTGAGCGTTCTTGTTTCCCAAAGGGCCTTATACTCTGCCCAGCAGGGATTGGTCGGCCTCCGCCTGGCCCGTTTGAGTAATCTCGCCACCCTTTACAAGGTGCTGGGCGGAGGAGCGTAATGGGCCGACCCGCTGCTTCTCTATCAGAGGGCTGCCCTCAAATCAGCTGCACAGTCGGCCAAAATTCCGGAAAGGGAGACCGTGTGCGTGATCGGTTTATGAACGTACTCACAGAAAGGTTCAGCGAGCAATTCCCCGGGTTTGACCATTCGACCATTCGAATGATTGCCGCGCTTTCGAACAGCTACCACCTTCTCCGGTCAGTTATGGAGCGGGCGTTTTCCATTTATGGGATCACTCCCCAGTCGATGGATGTGTTGATCGCACTCTACGTGATGAAAGATCGAGACTGCCTTTTGGGTGAGATCGGCGAGCTATTGATGGTGAGCCCGGCCAATATTACCGGCTTGGTGGAGGGATTAGTGAAGAAAGGTCTGGTCAGCCGGATGGAGGATCCGGGCGATCGACGGAAACGGCTGGCGGAACTCACCCCACAGGGGATTGCGTTCATGGAAACCTTCATTCCAGCCAGCACCGGATTTTTGCAGGAAATATTCGCTTCGGTTCCACCTGAAGACAAGCAACAGCTGTGCAAGCGTCTGGGTCAGATTTCCGCATTGTTGCTGCCGTACTGGGAGAAGCGGAAGATACCGGTCCTTCCGGGACCAAAATCCGCTTAGAGGAAAATCTCGGGAGAGAACCTGAGTGAATCGATCCCCAGCTTAGTTTTACGGGATAAAATCCTTTTTGGCCACGGGCTTGGAATGTTCCCTCTTTATTCATTGAGGCAAAGTCCGGATCTCTAATTCGCCGTGCCGATGGACACCAGCTTTTTCAATTGTTGTAAAACGGGATCAAGCTGTGGTTGAAGGCCTTCCATGAACCGGCGCACCAAGCCTTGGCTTTCTTTCCACGCCTGTGCCAGGGGAGGAAGGAGACACGCCTGCAAATCGGCGGGTTCCTCCTGCCGTTGTTCCACCGCCAAGCCACGGCCAATACACAGCAAACCGTCCTCCAGCGCTTGGCGCGCCTCATCCAATAATTCACCTTGAAAAAGCAACTCGGCCATTTTCAATTTGCGAGCGGCTTGTCCCCGGTGTCCCTCGGCTCGCGCTCTTTCCTGGGGAGAGAGGGATTGCCGCAAGGTCTCCGGCTCCAGCACCGGATAGAGGGGACGGGTAGCCCGGACTTGAGGCGTGATGATCCCGCTTTGAATCATCCGTTGCAAGGCCTCGTCCGTGCTTCGGTCGACCACTTCCCAAAAAGGTGCTTCATAGAAGGACTGAGCCGCTAAGCCAAAAAATTTCACAAAAACGGGCGCAATCGGTGGCGCGCCAGCCATGCGGGGGTGGAACCTTGCAGGTATTGATTCTGGGCGCCTAGTAGGCAGGGCTCATAAGGGTCTTCTTAAAAAATCAAACCCGTTTATATCGAATAAGGCACACAACGCCAATCCATGGCGTAGAATAGGGTTTACTCAAAAGTAGCGTGAGGGGAAAAGGAGTCGCAAAGCGGTTCCTTCTGGAGTTCCCAAGCCACTTTCAAGGCCCCCCCGCCAAATACATTTCTCCTTGACATTCTACAGGAGGCTTCTTTATGCTTTCCTGTAGAACATCAAGGAGAGACTTCATGACCAAATCCAATATTGATTTATTGCAGGGCACGCTGGACATGCTCATCTTGAAGACCGTGGCACTGGAACCCGCGCACGGCTATGGCATCTCACAGCGGATTCAGCAAATTTCCAAAGATATTCTCAAAGTACAGCAAGGTTCGCTTTATCCGGCGCTCTATCGCTTGGAACAACAGGGTTGGATCGCTTCGGATTGGGGCACGTCAGACAATAACCGCAAAGCCAAGTATTACCGGATCACTAGGGCAGGGAAAAAACAGTTGGAGGCGGAAACCACCAACTGGGAGCGCCTGGCGGCGGCTGTGGCGCAGATATTGCAGACTTCCTAGAGTCTTTGTATAAAGTCTATATTTTGAGCTGCGAGGAATGACCATCCTTGTAGGGCGTTTTTGTAAAACGCCGGGGAAACAGCCCCGGCGGTTGACACAACCGCCCTACAAGGATTGGCCTCTTTCATCGGCATTAGGATCATTCGTCGAAAACGACTTTTAAAATGGACTCTACCTAAGGTCCACGCGGGAACGATTGCGCTTTATTCGCCCATGAAGGAGTGTGTTTGGAACATGCGACCATCTTGATCGCACCCTGACGAAGGTGGTTGAATGCCGCATAGCAACTGGGATTGCACCACCCCGCGCTTCGAGCACCCCTTCCGCCAGGACGAATTTAACGGCCTCGTCCGAGGCGGGGACCATGCCGCGAAGCATTGCTTTGCAGATTGCTGAAACAAGTAGGAAGCCATGAATAGACTGATGCTGCTCTGCAAAATGATTCAGACGCATTTTCATAAAAGCGAATTAGAAGAGCGGCTTTCCGAAGAGGTCCGTTTTCATCTGGATTGCGAGATTGAGAAAAACCTCCAGGCTGGTCTGAGCGCGGAAGAAGCTCGTGATGCGGCGCTGCGCGAATTCGGCGGCATCGAACAAACCAAGGAAAAATGCCGCGATGTTTGGGCGATCCGCATTCTCGAAGAATTTTGGCAGGACGTACGCTTTGGATTTCGAATGCTTCTCAAGTCTCCTGGTTTCACTGCCGTGGCAATCGCCACCTTGGCGCTGGGCATAGGAGCCAATTCCACCATCTTCAGCATCATGGATGGGATGTGGTTCAGGCCGTCGCAAGTTCCCAAGGCATATCAGCTGGCAAGATTATCGACAGCGACAAAAGAGAGCCTAGATTCGTTGTTCTCTTTTCCTGACTACGCGGACTTCCGTGAGCAGGACCAATTGTTTTCAGGCTTGGCCGCCTGGAGCAGCCGGGGTGTCACCATCCGGGGAGATGGTTTGCCGGAACAACTAACGACGGCATTTACCTCCGATAATTATTTTTCAGTGCTGGATATTCAGACAGGCCTGGGAAGAGCATACATCCCAATAGATTTTCAACAGAACAGAACCGAAATGGTAGCGGTCATAAGTCATAGCTTTTGGCAGCGCCGTTTCGGAGGCAATCCTAGTGTGATCGGCAAATCAGTGCTAATCAATCAAGCCAATTGTCTGATTATGGGAGTGCTTTCCCAAAAGTTCAAAAATGACAATGTGGTTTACAACTACGACATTTGGATTCCCGCCCGATTCGCCAGTTTGATTGGTTTTGGAAATGAATTTTCGCAAAGAGATTCCGCCAGTTTTCGAATCATAGGACGGTTGGCGGAAGGGGGCAGCGTTCGTCAAGCGGAAGCGGAAATGGCGGGGATTTTAAGCAGGCTGGAACGGACATTTCCCACCCGAGAAAAAAGGGGAACAATGCTTGTCCAATCGGAGCTCGATTATCAGCTCAAGCAGGCTGGATCGGAAGGGTTGCTGCTGTCGGGCATTGTCGTGCTAATCCTGCTGATGTGTTGCATCAACGTGGCCAATCTCCTCATGGCACGGGCCGATATTCGTCGGAAAGAATTCGCTACTCGTCTTGCTCTGGGTGCGGGGAGAGGACGGCTGGTGCGGCAGCTGTTGACGGAAAATTTGCTCCTGGCAACTGCCGGAGGAGCCGTGAGTTTGTTGATCTGCCGCTGGTTCACCCAATTGATTCAAGTTTCACTAGACACGCCATTTTTGCCCGATGCATTTTCTTTTCAAATGGGGACACGGGTATTTGCCTTCACTTTTTTAATCACCCTGCTTACTGGTTTTCTGTTTGGGATAACTCCCGCTTTTAAGGCCACTCGAGTGCAATTAGCCCCCGAATTAAAAGGAGAAGTGTCAAAATCCCTTGCTCGATGGAAGTTCATTACCTGGCGCCACTCCCTGATCATCAGCCAGATAGCGATCTCCATGGCTCTGCTGGTGGAGACGGCTCTCTTTTGTGGAAGCTTGCTGAATGCCTGGCGCGCGCAGTTGGGATTTGAACGGAAGGACATGTTGTTGGCAAGTACCTACGCTTTTTACGACCCTCCTGTTTTGCGCAATCTTTATCAGCAATGGGTTGACAGAGTCAAACGCCTGCCTGGCGTCAAGGGTGTCACTTTTGCCATGCGGGCGCCGATGAGCCTCTCGGAAGGAGGCTCATCGGTTAATGCCGTGATTCCAGGATATTCCATGCCTTCTGGCAAGAATAATCTGCACATCTTATACAATGCAGTCGGTCCCGATTTTTTTAGAGTAATGGGGACTCGAATCCAGAAGGGAAGATTTTTTGATGACCATGACACCGCAGTCAGCCAACGGGTGGCCATCATTAATGGCACGATGGCCCGGCGCTTTTGGCCAAATGAAAATCCGCTCGACCGTAGAATATTAGTGGGCTGGGACGAAAAAGAAGAGTATCAAATTGTGGGCGTAGTGGAAGATGCCAGAATCAATGCGATCAACGAAAAACCAGAACCATATATCTATCTCTCTTATTCGCAGTTCACCCGGATTGAAATTACTCTGCTGGTCGAGACTGCCGGCGACCCTGAGGCTCTGGCAAAAAGTGTGCGTACGGAGCTCCAATCCCTGGATAAAAGTCTCCCTGTGTCCGAAGTCGTCACTCTTAAACAGCTGATTCATTTTAGAACCATGGATTGGATCCAAATGGCATTACTGATGGGCGGTATGGGAGCTATTGCTCTGCTTTTGGCTGCCATAGGCTTGTATGGGCTCATTTCTTATCACACCCATCAACGAATGCGTGAATTCGGAATCCGCATTGCGTTGGGAGCCCAGGCTAAGAATGTTTTTCTACTGGTGTTCAAACAAAGCACTGGACTGCTGGCTTTGGGGATCAGTTCAGGATTGATTTTAGTTTTCTTGTTTAGAAAAATTGCCGCCAACTTGTTATATGGAATCACGTCCACGGACTTGAGCGTATTGGTAATTTCTTCCCTTTTCTTTGCCTTGATTACGGGGCTGGCCTGTTTCTTTCCGGCGCGCCGGGCCACCCAGGTGGATCCCTTGGTGTCGTTGCGAAGTGAATAAAGCAGCTTATAGGCGGATGGTGTTAGTGTTTGGAAAGTGCATGGTTTTGACCGCACCCTGCGACTCCCCTCCATGGACAAGGAGGGGAAGTCCGTCCGCTTGTTGTCGGACGGACAGGGGTGGTTGGAAGCTGCTCGGTCCCTGGGATCGCACCACCCCGCCCTTCGGGCACCCCGCCTCGTCCGAGGCGGGGAACTATGCCGCGAAGCATCGCCCTTCAGCTTGCTGAAACAAATAGGGAGACATGAAAAAACTGATGCAGCTCTATAAAATAATTCGAGTTCTTTTTCATAAAAACAAGTTGGAAGAGCAGCTCTCCGAAGAGCTTCGCTTTCATCTGGATTGTGAAATCGAGAAGAATCTCCAGGCCGGGATGAGTCCGGAAGAGGCTCGTGACGCGGCGCTACGCGAATTCGGCGGTGTCGAGCAGACCAAGGAAAAATGCCGCGACACCTTTGGCGTTCATTGGCTGGAAGAAATCTGGCAAGATCTTCGTTATAGCTTGCGTCGTCTGCGTCAACGCTGGTTACACACGGTCATCATAACCGTAATCCTGGGTATCGGCATTGGCATCAACTGTGGGATCTTTAGTTTGATCGAATCGATTTTCCTTCGTCCCTTGCCGGTTCCGGATCCAGGCCAGCTTGCGGTACTCTACTCCACCGGATCGAATTATTCGGGTTACGATGCCGTTTCGTACCCGGATTTTCTGAATCTCCGCAAAACTTCCCAGACCCTTTCGAAAGTGGCTGCCTATGCCCGCGTTCCAGTCAAGGTAAAGATCCAGGGGAAGAACCGGCTGGTCTCTTCCGAGATTGTCTCTCAAGATTACTTTTCAGTTCTGGGCGTCAAGTCCCTTTGGGGGCGGACTTTCAGCACTCAGGAGAGTGAGAATGCTTCCAGCCCGCCGGGAGTAGTCATCAATGATGTTTTGTGGAGCCAACTCTTTGGAACGGATCGGAGTCTTTCCGGGCGATCTTTGTTGGTGAATAACCGGGAATATGCGGTTCTCGGAGTGGTTCCGCAAAGCTTCAAAGGGATCAATTTGGATTGGGGCCGATCTCCCCAGTTATGGCTGCCGCTCTCCAAGGCTGGACTACCAGCGGGATTTCCCGCCGCCATGCTCCAGGAGCGGAATATCCGTTGGCTGCTCGCCGTGGGAAGGATCGTTCCTCCGGCCACCCTCCAAATGGCTCAGACGGAAATGAAAACCATTGCCAGGCAATTGGAACAAACCTATCCAGCGTCTAATAACAAGCGCTCGCTCCTTCTCCAGACTGCGCAACAAGCCCGATTCTGGCCTGCTTTTCGCGAGCCCATTATTGTTTTAATGCGCTTAATGCAGATCTCGGGGCTCCTGCTGCTGCTCATCGTTTGCTTGACGGTGGCGAATTTGATGCTTTCCCAATTCGCCGCCCGCCGGAAGGAAATGAGCATTCGTATGGCTCTGGGAGCTGGGGCCCGCAGGCTAATGAGTCAATTGCTGACTGAGACTCTGGTGTTGAGCTCGCTGGGTGCAGGCTTGAGCGGCCTTCTTTCCATTGGAATGATTCGAATTCTTCCCTCTTTGCCAATCCCATATCCCATCTCTTTGGAATATGAACCACAGTACAACATTCGGGTGTTTTTATTTTCTCTTTTGGTGGCCATTGCTTGCACCCTGGTTGTCGGATTATTCCCGGCAATTCATTCGATCCGTCAAAATCTCTTCGACGCTTTAAGATCAGGCACACAACCGGCTGGCGGATGGAAACGATATTCCGCGCGTCATTTTCTGGTTGCCGCCCAAATTGCCGTTTCCCTGGCTCTATCCATTAGCGCGGGATTGTTGGCGAGGAGCTTCTGGCATTTAAAAACAGTAAATCCAGGCATTGATCCAGCCGGCGTCACAATCATGGAGTTGAATCCCATGGAACTGGGAGGGCCATTGAGCGTTGGCTCTCTCTTTTATCGGGAAGTCACTGCGTTGGTAAACCGGTGGCCGCAATTGCAGGGAATTGCGGCAGCAGCCGACACTCCTTTCAGCATGGTTGGCATGGCAGCTATGAGATTGCGATCAACGGATGGGAACAAACCAGATGCCGTGGCATTCCCCGACTATGTTTCTCCGGAATACTTTCAAACCATCGGCTTGGAATTAACCTCCGGACGCGAGTTCACACGGCTGGATGTCCAAAACAAATCCAATGTTCTAATCGTCAATCGAACACTGGCTCAACAAATCTGGCCAGGGGAGGATCCTCTCGGACGAAAACTGTTTCTTCCCAAAGATTCAGCAGGACATGAAATCGTTGGAGTAGTGAAGGATCTGCGCCACCACGATTTATGGGAATCCCCCCGCCCTCGCATTTATTTGCCATTGCCACTCGACTATGATGGGGATGCTTGTGTCCTGCTCAGAATACAAGGTGATCCGCGGCCGCTCTTGAATGCGCTTTCCCAACAGATAAGCGTTTTGGACGAAAACATCTCGGTTCAACCTGCTGGACCTATGTCCGCCCAATTGGAGGCAGCGGTCGCACAACCCAAAATGACGGCTCTTTTTTCCAGCCTCACCGCTATTCTCACTGTTTTCCTGGCAGGGTTGGGCATCTTTGGAGTCATGGCACAAATGGTTTTGGCGGGCAGCCGTGAAATCGGATTGCGGATCGCATTAGGAGCGCGCCCCAATGATATACGCCGTCTGGTCGCGAGAGCTGCTGCCGTTATGCTTTTGGGAGGAATAGTCGCCGGAATCCCCTTAGCTTTAGGACTGGCCCAAATCTTGGCTCATCAACTTCACGGCATTTCCAAAACGGATGCGTTGATATTTTTCGGCGTGCCATGCTTGATGGGTGTGATTGTCTTTCTTGCCTGTTATATTCCCGTTCGCCGGGCCATCCAGGTGGATCCGCTGGAAGCGCTTCGTTGGGAATAAAGCAGTGGTTAGTGGTCAGTGATCAGCGGGAGGCGGATTCAAACGGGTCACGGAATTCTCTATTTATGAATATTTGTCCCGCAGGCGCTTTTGGGGCCCTGTCCCCACTTTGCAGGTGGGGACAAGGAAGCAGATTGTGTCCTGCGGCTCCCCTCCTTGGAGAAGGTTGGAAAATCCGCCTCTGCGGAAGGGGAAGTCCGTCCGCCAACGAGCGGACGGACAGGGGTGGTTGGATGCTGCTCAGCAAGAGGGATCGCATCACCCCGGTCTCGACTTCGTCTCGGCCGCCCCTTCCGCCAGGGCGGATTTAACAACCTCGCCCGAGGAGGGGAACCGCACCGCGAAGCATAGTTCTTCAGCTTACCGCTATAAGTAGGAACATATGAAGAGACTGACTCAGCTGTACAAAATGATTCAGGCGATTTTTCATAAAAGCAAGTTGGAAGAGCAGCTCTCCGAGGAACTCCGCTTTCATCTGGATTGCGAGATTGAAAAGAACCTCCGGGCCGGCATGAGCCCGGACGAAGCTCGCGACGCGGCGCTGCGCGAATTCGGCGGCATCGAGCAAACCAAGGAAAAATGCCGCGACACCTTTGGCATCCGATGGTTAGAAGAGGCGCGGCAGGATTTGCGCTATGGCCTCCGCGGGTTGGTCAAAAATCCAGGCTTTTGCGTAGCTGTCATTTTATCGCTCGCTCTCGGTATCGGCGCGAACATTACCATTTTTAATTTAATCGATGCTGTCTTGATTCGTCCGTTGCACATCAAGGATCCGCATCAATTATTCCAGCCGGTGCATGTTCCCTCGCCGGGTTGGGATGCGCTTTTATATACTGAATACCTAGACTTCAAAAATACGGCGGGAGTTTTTTCTAGCCTGGCTGCTTATGGAAGGGCCCCAGGCGAAATTTACTTCAACGACGGTATGGAGACTGTCCGTATCGACCACCTCTCCGTTAGCGACAATTACTTTACGGCTCTGGGCATCGTTCCACAAAAGGGAAGATTCTTTTTGCCATTCGAATGCAAAAGCATTGGGGCGGAGCCTGTTCTTGTTCTGAGCGGCCGTTTCTGGAAAAGTCATTTTTCCTCGGATCCAAGTGTGCTGGGGAAAACTGTTAAGCTTAATAATCTTCAATTCCTCATTGTAGGGGTCACGCCCGATGATTTTCGCGGTCTGGATTTATCCTACGAACCTGCTGTTTTCATCCCGCTCACTATGGCTGAAGCTCTTTCTCCTTTTGGCAATTTATATAGCGAACAGGTACGCAATAATTACTCTCCAATCAATTGGCTTCGGCTGGCTGGGCGCTTTTCCCCCAACGTAAACCAAGATCAAGCCTCAACTATATTGACCACAATCTTCAGAAACGTACACGCCAGAAGAACGAACTCTTCATCCGAATATACTCAAAAGCTGTTCATTGAGACAAGGCTGGTTTCGGCTATCGCAATCTCTTCAGACGACCACAAAGATCTCAACCGGTTTCTCTTCATGCTCGCTGGTGTCGTGGGGTTCACGCTTTTGATTACCTGTGCCAGCGTGGCCAACCTCCTGTTGGCAAGAGCTGAACAGCGGCGCAAAGAGATGGCTGTGCGGCTTTCCCTGGGAGCGGGGCGTTTTCGCTTGATCCGGCAACTGCTGTTGGAGGGATTGTTGTTATCGATGGCCGGCGCTGTAGTTGGTTTGCTAATCATGTTCGGGATTGTTCGAGTCCTCAGCGCCTATTCCCTTCCTGGAGGCGTCCGAATCGATTCGCTGAGCTTGGGTCTCAATTGGCCTGTACTGGTTTGCACGGCTGGGCTCGCGTTGCTAACCACGATTCTGTTTGGAATGGCGCCAGCCTGGAAAACCACTCAAATCGATCTTCTCTCCGCCCTGAAAACTCAAGGAGGCGCTACGGGACGCGGCAAGTCGCGATTGCGCAACACGCTGGCGATTGCGGAAATTGCCCTTTGCCTGCCGCTGCTGGTTGGCACGGGGCTTTTCATCCGAAGCATGCAGAGAGTGCTCTCTACCAACCTGGGATACGATCCGAAAAGTCTGATCGCGCAGAATATTGATTTGACCTCCTGGCATCACAGCAATGTCCGTTCAGCCCTATTTTTCCATGATCTCTTGGAGCGGGTGCGTGCGATGGCTGGGGTGATCTCAGCTAGCGTGTTCAGGCCTTGGTTTTCAAACCCGTTTATTCTCGTTGAGGGAATTGAACGACACGTCTCGCAAGGTACCTGGGTGAATGTGATCGACAACCACTATTTTGAAACCATGCGGATCCCAATTTTAAAGGGCCGCGGGCTGACTGACTCGGATATGCGCGGGACAACCAAGGTGGCCATTATTAATGAAGCCATGGCCCGCCTGTTTTGGCCGGGCCAGAATCCCATTGGCCAACGGATTGCTGTTCCTCCAGCTGTTGAACAGTCTAATCCAGCTGAAATTGTTGGAGTGGTTGGAAGCATCCGCGGATTTGGTCCCAAAGGGATGACAGATTCTCAACTCTACCTCCCGCAGAGTCAACTTGCTGAATCGTGGGATCTCAATGGCGATTTGATTGTCCGAACTACTGGCCTGTCAAGTGGCATCACAACCTCTCTACAAAAAGCTATCCAGTCGGTTGCACCTGGTCTTCCAACTCAATCGATCCATACGGTGGAGGCAGAAACCTGGAGTTCTCTGGCCATCCAACGATTTGGCGCGACTTTGCTGGGGCTTTTGAGTCTTTTGGGGGTGATCCTCGCGACGGTCGGGATTTACGGATTGATTGCCTATTCCGTAAACGCGAGGACCAATGAAATTGGGATCCGCATGGCGTTGGGGGCCAACCACAAACAGATTCTGCTGCTCTTTTTCCGTCATGGAGCGGTTCTGATTTTGGTGGGAATTGGTATTGGCGTTGGCGTAGCGATAGCCACAACGCGGCTTTTGAGTAATTTTCTTTTTGGCGTGATGCCAAATGACCTCGCGACGGTCGGCGGAGTGGGAATTCTCCTGGCAGGTATTGCTTTTGTGGCCACCTATCTGCCGGCCCGCCGGGCCGCACGAGTCGATCCGATGCTGTCGTTGAAATATGAGTGAAGCAGTGGTCAGCGAATTGTGAATAGTGAATAGTGGTTAGTGGTCAGTGGTCAGAGGGGAAGGGATAAAACGGATCACGGATTTTGCAGTTCTGAATATCTGCATGGCAGGGTGCTTGTATGACCAATGTTCCTGCTTTGTAGGTTGAGACTGTGAAGCAGATTGTGCCCTGCGGCTCCCCTCCTTGGAGAAGGAGGGGACCCGGTGGCTAGGAAAACCAGCGAGGGAAGAGAGCGCTCAGCACCAGCAGGGCCGTCAAGGCAATTGACACAATGGTAGTCACCCAGGCAATGCCATTAAAGGTTTTGCCATTCGTATATTCCCCCATCAAATCTTTCCGGTTGCAGAGGAAAAGCATAAAGATCAAAACGAAGGGAAGCAGGACTCCATTGGCTACCTGGGAAAGCAGGATGATGGGGATCTGCATTTGTTCCGGGATAACTAGGATTACGAAAGCCCCGGCTGCCACTAGGCTGGTGTAGAGGAAATAAAAAGCGGGAGCCTCGCTCATCCGTTTATTGACTCCCAACTCCAATCCCAAACCTTCACATACGCAATAAGCCGTAGCCAGCGGCAATATCGAGGCCGAAAAAAGCGCGGCATTGATGAGTCCAAACGCAAACAGCGCGCTGGCAGCCTTGCCAGCCAAGGGACGCAAGGCGATGGCGGCGTCGCCGGCATCGGCAATTTCGTGATGTCCGCTGACATATAACGTGGCTGCGCAGGCCAAGACAATGAAGAATGCAACCACCACGGCCACGATGCAGCCAATGATCACATCCCAGCGGGATTGGCGGTAATTTTTCAGCGGAATCCCTTTTTCCACTACCGCGGATTGCAGGTAGAACTGCATCCACGGGGCAATAGTGGTTCCAATTATGCCAATCAACAAATAAAGATATCCGCTGTTGCTCTGAAAGTTGGGGACGACGCAACTGATCAAAGCATGATTCCAATTGGGTTTGGCCAGAAAACCGGAAATCAAATAAGAGACATAAAAAAAACAGGCAAACAGGAACACCTTTTCGACGGAACGATAGGTCCCTTTAACCACGATAAACCAGACAAGAATAGCGCCCAATGGAACCGCGACAAAACGGCTGATTCCGAAAACTGCCATTCCCGAGGCCAGCCCGGCAAATTCTGAAATGGTGTTGCCCAGGTTAGCCACTACCAATAAAACCATCAGAAAAAAAGTAATACGAAAACCATATTCTTCGCGGATCATGTCCGACAAACCCTTGCCCGTGACGACGCCCATTCGCGCCACCATCTCCTGAACTACGACCAAGGCAATGGTAATGGGGATAAGAGACCAAAGCAGTGAATAGCCATATCTTGCCCCGGCCACGGAATAGGTAAAGATACCGCCCACATCGTTATCGACGTTGGCGGTGATGATGCCCGGCCCGACGACACTTAAAAAAATCAGCAGATTCCTTCGGAACAGCGAGAGACGTTCTCTATTCATCTTTTAATTCCTCATAACCAGCTACTATCCTCAACTGCTTCGCGACACGGGAACATCGTAAGTCTCAAAGGCCAACATGGTCCGGAAATTTTCATCCTCAGGTTGCGCCAACCGTGCTGGCATGAGGAGCTCCCTAGAAAATCAAAATTAGGCAAAGGTGGAGCGGGCACTCTGTGCCCGCTGGCTCGGCAGGCCAGGCTGGCCAGGCGACGCGCGAAGGAGCGCGCGTCCCACCTTGTTTTCATCTTCTGGTTGTGCCAGTTGCGCTGGCGTGTTCAGCCCCTCAGAAATTCTTCAACTTTCCTTGACCAACGCTTCAAACATGGCATCCGCGGTAATGACGCCCAGCACTCGATAATCTTCATCGACCACCGGTAAATTCAGCAGGTTATATTTCCGGAACAAGCTGGCGACTTTTTTGGTGTCATCTTCAGGATTGGCGGTCACCACGGAAATATCGGCCAGATCCCGCAACACTTTCGTTCTTTCCGGCAAGAGCAGCCGGTTGAGTGGAATGGCGCCGATCAGCATGGACTGCGAATTCAGAAGATATATGGTTTGCAGAGCGTTCGGATGTCCCAGGTAATCTTTCACCGCGGCCAGAAAATCCTGCACCAGGCCGGAGTCCCGCAAGGAAAGGAAATCCGTGGTCATCAAGCCGCCCGCCGTGTTTTTCCCATACTCCAACAATCCCTGGACTTCCTGGGCCTCGGGGGCCTCCATCTGGGCCAGCAGGGCGGCCGAAGTCTCCGAAGGCAAATCCTGCAGCAAATCAGCCGCTTTTTCCGGGGGCATTTCCTCCACGATGTCAGCGGCCCTTTCCACTCCCAGGCCGCGGAACAACAGCATTTTGGAATGATGGGAAATTTCTGACAAGGTTCTGGCGGCTACATCGTTATCCAAGGATTCAATGACGGACTGCTGATCCTGCACGCTTAATTCCTGCAAAATATCCGCAAGATCGGCCGGGTGCATGTGAGACAATTTATCGTAGGAAATCTTCAGCCGGACCCGGCGCGATGGGTCCGGCTCAATCAGGTTGACGAATTCCCAGGGAATGCTCTGCGGGGGGAATCGTTGAGATAGGCGCCGGAGCAAATATTTGGCCATCGTCCCCTGCATCAGGCGTCGAAGGCCAGCGCCCCATCCCACTTCCACGGATAAAATCCGCAAATCCACATGCCCATCCATGGGCCGGATGTCAAATTCGACATCGTTCACCCGCACCACCCGCCGCTGGTTGGTGTCGATGATTTGCTGATCCAGAATATCTTTTTTAATCTGCATGATCCCGGGAGATGGTGAATGCGGCTGGATCTCCGCACGGGTGAGCCGGCACTGGACCGAACGGACCGAGAGAGTCTGAATCTGGTCGTGGGTGAGTTCAAATAATTTACCTGTCAGGAACTTAATGATAAAGGTATAGACTTTCTGCGGATCATGGCTGGGATTGATGCCCAGATCAACCAGGCGGCCAATGTATTCTCCCTGAATGCCATGTACCGGAAGGTGGTCAATCTCTGTAAAGTAGATCATGACGCTCCCCGCGCCTCCTGACGGCCATCCTGCGGCTCTTGGGGAGAGAGTATTGAAAAAACAACGGGGATGCAACCATTCAGTTGCTATTTATTTAAAAAAAAGGAAAATCGCCCCCAATCCCTCTCCCACTCCGCTGCATCCTCAGGATCCGCCGCGGTTTCTATGCACGGCCTTTTGAATCCGGCCCGGCTCCTTTGGGTTGAAGCAATTGCTCGAAACTGCGTCGTTGTTCCCGGGTCCCCAATGCTCCCAACCAGTCTCCTTCTCTCAATTCAAACTCCGCCGGGGGATTGGATTCCACTCGGTCCTCGCGCATCACCGCCACCACGGAAATGCCGGTACGGGTGCGAATGTCGGAAGCGCCCAGGGTTTTGCCGTCTATGGGACTGCCAGGCGGGATGTTGAGCCAATCTAGATCCAGGGTTCGAATAACGCTGCGCAAGCGATTCATCAAAACGTGGTCATAATCCAGCTGATCCAACGGTGCATACACTTCCTGTCGCACGGCATCCAAGTAAGACTGGATCTCCCGATTTGGAACATCCAGATGTATTAAGGCTTGCCGAGTCATTTCCAACCCGGCTTCAAACTCCGGTTGGACCACCTGTTTTACGCCGGCCTGGTTGAGGTCGAGCATCTGCTGGATCCCTTCGGCGCGGGCGATGATGGGCAGAGCGGGCGACAAACGCCTGGCGGAATCAATGACGCCCCGAGTGATGGCCATGGAAGGAGTCGTCACCAACAGCAACCGGGCATGGGCGGGACGCGCGGCCTCAAGGACCGATTCATGTGTGGCATCCCCATAAATAGCGGGGAACTTCAGCTTCTTGCATTGTTCAAAGCTGAATTGGTCTGCATCCACTGCCACAAAAGAAAGCTGGAGACGGGCTAAAGCCTGAGCAATCTGCTGACCTACCCGTCCAGCGCCTACAATCACAACATGATGGCTAAGAGCTGCTTCCGGGAGATTCACGGTCTGGAGCGCTTCCCTTTTGGAAAACCGTTTCCTCCAGGCATACAGCGGGGTAGTGAAGCCAGAGAGAAAAGGGGTGAATAACATGGTGACTACCGCTGTGGTCAAAAGCAGGGAGTAGGCCTCCGGAGAGAGGACATTGGCCTGTTGGCCCGCTCGGCCCAAGACAAATGAGAATTCCCCTATTTGGAACAATCCAAGTCCCGCGGCCAATGGAATGACATTTCCGTATTTGAAGAGTCGCACCAAAGAGGCGAAGAGTATCCCCTTGCCCACGGAAATAATGAAGGTGAATGTCAGAACCGCGGAGAGATGATTCCAGAGAAATCCGGGATCCAAAAGCATTCCCACGGAGACAAAAAAAAGGAGTCCAAATAAATCCCGCAGAGGAATGATATCGCCGAGCGCCTGATGGCCATAGTCGGATTCGCTTAACACAAGTCCCGCGACGAAGGCGCCAAAAGCAAACGAGAGGCCGCACAAATAAGTGGCATACCCGATCCCTAATCCCAGCCCGGTGATACAGAGCAGGAAGAGCTCCCGCGATTTCCATCCCGCGACCTTCCTCAAGATGAAAGGTATGATCCTCATGCCAGCCACCCACAAGGCAAAAATGAAGAGGGCCGCTTTAGCCAATGAGAGGCTTAGGTCCAGATAATTAAAAGAAGATTTGGCCAGCTGTGGCAGGAGGATCAGCATGGGAACAAGGGCCAAATCCTGAGCAATCAACATTCCAATCATGACGCGGCTGGAGAGCGTCCCCAGGCGTCCCTGGTTCATCAAGGTTTTTAGAATAACCATGGTGCTCGATACGGAAATGGCGGCCCCGAACCATATGGATTCCACCCATCCCCAGTTCATCCAACGCCCCAGTCCATATCCGAGGAAGATGGTCAACAAAAGCTGGATGGGGGTTCCCAGCAATGCAATTGACCATACCGGTTTGAGTGACTGGAAAGAAAATTCCAGGCCCAATGCAAAAAGAAGCAGGGCCACACCAATTTCAGCTAGCAATTCAATCTGATGAATCTCCGTAACCGTGGCGCCGCCAGTATAGGGACCAATGGCAATCCCGGCGAGAATATACCCAAGGATCAAAGGCTGTCGCAACTTGTTGGCCAGCAGTCCCCCAAGGAATCCAGCGACAATAATTAGAATGATGTCGGAGGTGATTCCCATCTGTTTCCCCTTTCAGGATGAACCGGCGATTCTCGAATCGCAGCCAATGCGCCCGCATTGGATTGTTTGTCTTTTATCTTACGATGGGAGACCAAAGGGGTGGTGGATTTTTTTGTGCATCGTTTCTGTTTGCAGCCTTTAGACGGATACTGCTTCATCTGTTGGTTCGTTTAGGAATATACTCGCGTCGGGATGCGAGACAGTCCCACACTCAAGTTGAGGAGAATAATGCGAATGCAGCGGAGAACCTTTGTTAGCACGATGATTGGCGCAAGCACAGTCTTGGCCGGCCCGGCCGCTTCTTTTTCAGCCGCCGATGATTTCAAGGCGATTTCGCTGGTGGAGAAAGTGAAACGCGCCATGCTCACCATGCAGCGGGCCGCCTGGGAACAAGGGGCTGCCTCGACCGCCCTAGTGGAAATGGAAGAAAAGGAGCTGGCGCTTCTTTTTGCCAAAGAGGCCTTGGTGCGCCAGAAAGAGGATGGCCGGCTGGCCATGCTTTACACCGAGAACGCCGCGACCGATCCCGCTTCCAATGGAGAAGGAGTCCTCTATGCGGGAAAAGTCTTAGGTGATCCTGCTTATAAAGCCGCGGCGGATAAAATGCTGAATTACTTTCTTCACATGGCCAACAAGAACAAAGACGGCATTCTCTACCACGTTAACGATGCGCCGGAAGTGTGGAGTGATTCGGGATTCATGGCGCCTCCCTTTCTGGCCATCGCTGGACGCCCCGAGGAAGCAATCAAACAAATGGAAGGATTCCGCAGAATCCTCTGGGATCCGCAAAAGCGTCTCTATTCGCACATTTGGAGCGATGCCTCGCACTCCTTCAAGCGCAAAGCCTTTTGGGGAGTGGGAAATGGCTGGACGATGGCCGGCATGGCCAAGGTGATCCGGGTTCTGCCCGCGCCAATGTCGAGCGACAAAAAGCGTTTGGCTGGCTACATCAAAGATCTTGTGGATACGGCGCTGAAATACCAGCGATCAGACTCTCTTTATCACGATGTCATCGATGATCCGAAGACTTTTGTGGAAACAAATTTCGCGCAGATGCTCAGTTACACGATTTATCGGGGAACTCACGAAGGTTGGCTGGATCCCCAATATCGCGCGGCTGCCGATAAAATGCGAAAGGCGGTCCATTCCAAAGTGGATGCGTATGGTTTTGTCCGAGGGGTTTGCGGCTCGCCCGCCTTTGAGTCATCCGGTACTGCCACCGAGGGGCAGGCGTTTTTCCTCCTGATGGAAGCGGCTTACGCATATAAGAAGGGATTATCTTAACGACACTGCGGGCTTATTCCGGATGACTGAAGATCTAAGGCAGCGCAATTAAATTACCAGTGCCGCTGCTGACTGAGCCAGCATAGTGGTGGGTCGCGCGATCCCTCGCGCGACGCTCCGGCTTGCGAGGCAGGCCGGGTTGGCCAAACAAACGCGCGCAGGAGCGCGCGTTCCACCTTGCAAACCACGCTGGCAACGCGAACGTGTGACGCGCAACTTCGTCACGCGAGCACGTTCATCTTTTTGTCCGCCGATTCCTTCCAGGTTTCCAACGGGCAATTTTACATGCGAAGTCTAAGTGCCGCGGGACTCCGCCAAAAATGTGGCGGGATCCGACAAAAATTTGCGGTATAACTGGTAATGCCCCGTCTCCTCGTAAGACAACACCCGGACAGGCTGATGATCAAAGCTGAAAATGGCGGCCCCGGGGCATGCCATAAGGAGTGGAGAGTGAGTGGCAATGATAAATTGAGCCAGGCCGGACTTGGCGGCTTCTCCGAGCAGTTGTAAGAGTTCCAGCTGGCTTCGGGGGGAAAGCGCGGTCTCCGGTTCGTCCACCAGGTAAAGCCCCTTAATTTGATAGCGGGCCCTGAAAAAGGAAAGCAGCGACTGGCCATGCGATTGAGAGGTCAGGGATTTCCCGCCAAAGTGTTTGAGCTGGCCGGGATCGCCATAGGCCCATTCATCCACCATCCGCGCGAAATCATGGAAAAAAGCGGAGCCAAAATAGGACCCTACAACCCTTCCTTTACTCCATTCCGGTTTGATAAAACGGAACAACTGGTCTTCGAAGGGACTCGACTTTTTGCGAAAAAAAGCCGGCTCGCGCCAAATATGAATTCCGCAAACGTGCGCCATGGCTTCCAATAAGGTAGACTTGCCGGTCCCATTTTCTCCGACCAGCAAAGTCACTGGGCTTTCAAACTCCAGGACTTCAGTCCGGCGCAATACTTCCAGATTAAAGGGGTAATGATCCTGGGTTGGGAACTGCTCAACCAAAAGATTAATCTTCTTCAGGTGCATAATTTTTCAATGTTGAGGAAGGTCCCTAAAGAGAGGAGTTCCGTCAATTCCGCCGTGATTTGCTTTTTTGTAATTACTCAGCCCCGGCCACTTTCTCTTTAGCTTCCGTAAGAATTTGACAGCATGGTTTTGTGCCGCCACCCTGATCACTCGCTGACGCTTCGTGCTATTTCGACTTGCCGGGTTGCGCAAGTTTGCCATGCCAAAAGCGCGAAGTGTCAACGAGCGATCGGCCCAGCTTTACTTTAAGCATGGTTTGTATGTCTGAAGTGAGATCCATTGATTCTCCAGCCAATTGCCAGAAGGTACTCTATCATCTTCAAGAACAGGGCTAAACGAGATTTTGATGCCACATCTTCTCCCCGGATATCTATTCAAGAACCTTCTTCCCAATATGAGAAGGTAAGGCTACACTATTAGCTACCATCGATCAGAATTCGTCCGGTAGGCTGGGGGAGGTTTTTACTCGGACGCATTGTCATGGCGGCATATGACGCCTCAAGCCACGGATGCGAGAGGCCAGAGCCATGGCGGTCTGCGAGTCATGACAAAGAAATCTGCTTTGTACGTACTTTGATCAGAGGATATATCTCCGATGCGGTGTGGTTGCAAAAAATCCATTCCCCATTTTGAAAATCAATGACTAGCCAATCCAAGCGAGTTGTCCATGAAAACTGGGTCAGTTATTGGCCCGAGGCGGAGCGTCCACGCGAGCGCTTGCTCCGGCAGGGCCCAGAGGCGCTCAGTGACGCGGAATTGCTGGCCATCTTTTTGCGGGTGGGAGTGCGGGGGAAAAATGTTGTAGAGTTGGCTCGCGAGCTGCTGCGACAGTTTGGAGGATTAAGGGGCCTTTTTAAAGCTTCTTCCCTGGACCTAAAGCAAATCAAAGGATTGGGAGATGCCAAGATTGCCACTCTGCGGGCCGTGGCTGAACTCAATCGGCGTTGGCTGGAGGAGAAAATCAAGCGGACTGGATTTGTGGAATGCGCCCAGGATGTTTATCAGCTCCTCGCGCAGTGCTTGAGAGATCGGGACCAGGAAATATTCGCAGTGGTTTTCCTCGACACCAAACACCGCGTCCTGGCCATCGAAGAACTTTTCCACGGAACCATCGACACCGCCAGCGTTTTTCCGCGGGAAATAGTAAAGCGGGCCTTGGCTCTGGGCGCGGCGGCTTTGATTGCCGCCCACAATCACCCCTCCGGAGTTCCGGAGCCCAGTCAGGAGGACCATAAAATCACGGGGGATCTCAAATCAGCCTGCCAGCTCATGGAACTCCGCCTGCTCGATCATCTCGTCATCGGGGCCAACTCGTACTATAGTTTTGCCGAAAAAAATCAGCTCTAATGCATAATGGTCTATCGGATCGTCGCAGTCGCCGCCAGGCAACGCGTCAGGGGGAGCGCGTTCCCCTTTGCGCCGCAAACCGGTAAGACAGAGCGAAGAGCTGAAAATCTCCGGCGGCAGTCCGTGGCAAAGGTTTGAAGGCGCAAATGAATTGAATAGGTCTGAAATCTTTGGGTGTAATTCAAGGTGTGCCAGGATAGAGAGTCTGCCAAGGGATGGGAGGCACGGGAGGGCGAGCCATCCGTGTGTGCCATCCCTATTCAGGCCGGTTCGGCAGGCGGAGTCCGCCTAAGCGGGAGCCTCACCCTCCAGGCTATTGCTCAGCTTAGCCGATCGATGCGACTTGGTTCGCCCTGTCGCACTTTAAATTGCAGCCAAAATCTTTTTACGCTTTGCACCTTCCATTTGGTTTAATATCCTACCTGGTAGGCAAATCTTCCTCGACAAAAAGAAACATTCGGGCTGCCGCAGGCACTGGAGAGGCGCAGAAAGGTTGATAAGACTATGAGAAAATCGCAAAACCAACGGGAGTTTACTCGAGTTCTAACCAAAATGGAGATTGAGCTCTCGGCGCAGGGGGAAGTGTGGCCCAAGCAGGAGATTCGTGATGTGAGCATGAACGGTATATTCCTGGAGTCGCCCAAACAGCTTCCCGTGGGAACGGAGTGCAAGATCTCCATATTTCTGGGGGAGGGTCCTGAGGCCCCCAAAATTGAGACTGATGGGCGCGTCCAGCGACTCACCAGTGAGGGAATGGCCGTTGAATTCACTCAAATTGAGGTGGAAGGTTTTGGACACCTGCGCGAACTGGTTTTAAAAAATACCGACCAGGTTTTAAAAGTTGAAAAAGAATTTCGCAGCCACGCCGGAATCAGGAAACGGGCAAAAAAATAATCAGAACACATCAAAATAAAACCAGATTATTTTCCCCGCGATCCATCGCGGTTTTTTTGTGCTACCCAAGCTTCCTTAGAGCTTAATAAGCGGAATTTTTCGAGTTGAATTTCATTGTGCATAACGTTCGGCCGGAATTAGCGCGCGCAAATAAAATATCGGTGCGAAATGAACAAATTGGATTGGCATCGAGTATTTAGGGTGGGAAAGAAGCCTTCTCCCCGTTGCGTGGAGAGAAGGCGAATCAAACAGATTCACTCATTCTTATTAAAAACAGGAGATTTCCTCATGCCAGAAAAAAGGAATCATCCAGTCTCAAGGAGGCAATTTGTCTCGGCCTCTGCTCTCACGGCCTTTTCCTTTCATTACATTCCCAGCCGGTTGCTGGGTTCCGATGCCCCCAGTAATAAACTCAACATTGCGGGCATTGGAGTCGGCGGAATGGGGGGCGGAAATTTGAAAGCTTGTGAAAGTGAAAACATCGTAGCGCTTTGCGATGTCGACAGTGATTATGCGGCGCCGGTTTTCAAACGCTATCCGAAAGCCAGAGTCTACAAGGACTACCGCGTCATGCTGGAAAAGGAAAAGGATATCGATGCGGTAATCATCGCCACTCCGGATCACACTCATGCCGTCATTACCATGGCTGTCATGGAGGCAGGGAAACATGTCTATTGTCAGAAGCCCTTGACCCACACGGTTTTTGAAGCCAGGAAGATCATCGAGGCGGCCAGGCGCTTTAAAGTCCAGACGCAGATGGGCAATCAGGGACACTCCGCAGAACATATCCGTCTACTGAAAGAGTGGCTGGCCGACGGAGTCATCGGCGATGTCCGGGAAGTGCATGCCTGGACCGACCGGCCGGTGGGCGGCGATCCATGGTCGAACTTTGCCGTGCAAGCAAAATCCAAAGATACCCCACCTGTGCCGGAGAGTCTAGATTGGGATCTATGGTTGGGACCGGTTGCCTACCGGGCCTATCACCCGGATTATCATCCGTTGAAATGGAGGGCTTGGCTCGATTTTGGAACAGGAGCCCTGGGTGATATGGGATGTCACATCCTCGATCCTGCCTTTTGGGCATTGGATCTGGGCGCCCCCCAAAGCATAGAAGCGACCTCGACTCACTGGGAACCAGAGGTTAGCTCGCAGACTTTTCCCAGAGCTTCCATTGTCCGATTTAAATTCCCGGAACGCGGAAACAAGCCTCCGGTAAATTTGACCTGGTACGATGGCCGCCTTATGCCTCCCCCGCCGGAAGAGCTGGAAGAAGGGAGAAGCTTGCCTTCCAGCGGCGCCATCCTCATTGGCGATCGGGGGACACTTGTGCATGGATCGCATGGCGCCGATGGATTGCGTCTGATCCCGGAGAAGCGCATGCAGGGTTACAAACGCCCGGAAAAAACTATCCCGAGAGTCAAAGATGGGCATGAAGGGGATTGGTTGCGCGCCTGCAAAGAAGGAGTCAATGGCAGGCCAGCCAGTTCCACTTTTGAGTATGGCGGAGCGTTGACGGAGATGGTTCTGCTGGGAATGATTGCCATCCGGATGAAAGAACAGAGACTGGAATGGGATGCCAAGAACCTAAAGTTTGCCAACAATGCCAAAGCTAACGATTTGCTCCACATTCCGTATCGTAATGGCTGGAAATTATAATCAGCTTCCTCTGGCCCGGCTTTATTCACCATAGAGCGCGAAGGAAGCGGAGAGGCAGTTGTTGTTGGGGAAAAGCTTTCTTCGTGCTCGTCAGGTGCTTCGTGGTCGATGTTATTTGGGCTCTGGATTGGCCAGCATGGGGCCGAAAATGAATTAGCGAACAGGTTGGTTAAATGTGATAGACATTTTCCTCAGCCCTCTCCTTACTAAAGTTTCGTCCAAAAATCCTGCAGCGGCAGGCTGGGCTGATTTTGCCTCCCGATAGAATCCCTGAATCTCAACGAGGGAAGCTAATTCACTTTTTTTAATGGAATGAGGGAATATTTTTTCCTTATTTCCGTCTTAAGGGATGAGAACGGACGGAAACGGTTGCTTGGATTTGCCTCAAAGAAGTTGCCGGGGAAGCCGGCTCCCTGGTCCCAAGAGTTTTTGTCGAATCCCGATGAAATCCTCTGGTAATTTAGCAGCACCTGAGTTCCGTTGTTCATCTTTCAATTTTGGAGGATCTTATGATTCGTTCATGGAAAATTGGGATTAGCATGGCTATTCTGGCCATCCTTCTGGCGGGACAATCAGCTCTGGCGGCGGAACAAGCCGGCTATGTGCTGGTGGACAAACTCGTAACACTATTCAATCAAATGGCAAATTCCCCTGATACATCTTATAACCAGATCAACACCGCCATCAGTGAAATGATGGTGACGGCTAGGCAGGCGAAAGCGGAACAACGGATCGACCAACAATTTTTTGACCGATATTCAAGGATACTTCGAGTCATCAAACTGGTCATCATTGACGACAATGCAGAAATTTTAGTCCCGATTTCGGGGCCGGAATGTGCGGCTTTTGTGAGAGATGTCACCGGTCAAAAAGTGGAGGGGACGGGTCATGCCGATTTGGCGATGACGGCTCAGGCGATCACCAAAGAACTGGAAAACCTGAAAAAGTACCTGGATCAAAAAAAGGGGAAGTAGCAAGATAACATCAGCGCATTAAGTGTGAAAACTCCCATGTCAGATCCGAGCACAATAGTGGCTATCCCAGATGCAGGCCCAGGCAATCAACCGGTTGGGATGGAAGCCTTGCTGGCATATCAGGACACGGTCTTCCTGATATGCCTCGGGTTTTCCCATAACCAATGGGATGCCCAGGAACTGGCTCAGGAGGCCTACCTGCAAGCTCAGCAGCGGCTGCACCAGTTGCGGCAACCCGAGGCCGCGAAAGCTTGGCTTTGCCGCTTGACCCGGAATATCTGTTTGGATCATCTGCGTGCTCAGAAGTGGCGGCGGCTCCTTTGGCTAGAAGAGGTGGAGGAGAGAAGCCACGATAAAAATCCGGAGGCTCTCTTTGAAATGCGGGAACAAATCCTCCAGGTTAAAGGAGCGGTTGAGCGATTGCCCAATAAATTGCGTGAGGTTTTTGTCTTGAGAGCTTATGGAGAATTGTCCTACGATGAGATTGCACAATCCTTAGACCTCAATGTTGGAACTGTCATGTCGCGCTTGTCTCGCGCTCGGACGCTGGTGAAGAAAGCAATGGAGGGAGGAGGATTCCATGAATGACGAATTCGACCCACTGATAGATAAAGCAATTGAATCTGAAAAGCAGCAAGCATTGCGGCATTTTCGCCTTTCTCCCATCTCCCTTTCACCCAGTCAAACCGGTAAAGTGTCCGGACACTCCTCGACCCTGCACCTGACCCGCACTTGGATCTGGGGAGGATGCGCGGCCATGCTGCTTTTGAGTTTTGGCGCTATTCTAATGTTGCGTTACAATGATCGACCCTCGATAGGCCGCGTCACCAGCCGCACTATCGAACAGGCATTGGTGTCCGTTCAAAGAAATCAACCGGGGCCAGTGCTGCCCACCTCTCCTTCATTCAGCGGGGACAAAGCCGGTTCCGATTTGTCCTGGAACATTCAATCGGCCATTTGCCGGGTGCGGCGTTCGCATTATTCCAAACAAGATTTGGGCGAAGCCGTGATGCGGACATTGTACAGGGGAGCAACGCCCTCTCGACCCATGGCAGGGCTGGACCGGTACGTGGTTCAAGGACTTGATCTCAAGCTTCGCCAATTATCCTCCAATAATTCCGTGGCGCGCGTTTTATCAAAACATGTCCATTCGCAATAAGGGATTGGACAGGGCTGAGGATTAAACAAGGTTGGTCCGTTGCGCATACCGGTCTCAAAGAGCAGGATGATCATTCTCCCGCATGGTTTTGAAAATCCATTCCACCGAGCACAATCGCTCCCTAGAAAATCCCCCTTCAAAGGGGGAATAAATTTTCATTCTCTTGTCGAGCCAGCCGTGCTGGCATGTGGAGTTCCTAAGAAAATCGCGGCAAGTAATTGAAAAATCAACAGCGGTGTCATTCAAGCCAACTGCGCCCACAGGTAGGGCGCTTTCGCCGAAAGCGCCGCCTGCGCCAGCTTTGCTTTGCGCAGGGGGACGGCTCGGCGAACCGTCCCTACTGGTCAAAACCGCTCTTCATCATTTTGTTGTGTCGGCCGCAATGGCTTGTGCGGCTCTCCAGGAAAAAGCGTGGATGGAGGCGGGGTGCCCCCACTCCGCCCGGGTTTGCCAAACGTGCTTAGTCGGCCTGAGGGCAGGCCGTCTCTATCGTCCCATTTTCATCCTCACCCAGAATGGGTAATGATTCCGGCGGATAAATGAGAAAGGATTCCACTTCGGGAGCCTTCGACATGAAGTCGTGCAAGTTGTGACGGGGGCGCTGTCCAAAGCAGACGGCCCGTCTTGATATCCTCCCCCACCACAATAGTCGAGATTTGTGTGTAGTTGAGCCTCCGTCAAGGCGCGGATTTTTCCACGATATCTTTGCGGTAACCATCGACGATGGCCAACAATTCGTCTTTCTCTTTTTGTGGGATCTTGTTCTTGTCCAGCGCGACAGCCAGGTGATTCATGGTTGCTTCCCAATCTTTGCTGGAAATCCCGAGCCCTCCATGGGCCGTCTTCATATCTCGGCCAATATAAATGCAGGGCCCCCCTGATAGCGCACAGAGCTGGTCAATCAACAGCTGGCGCGCGCGCTTGAGCGAATCCTGGCCGCGGCCGCCCGAGAAGCGACTCATCCGCGGATCGCTTCTGTTCAGATCGAAGTAATCGCGGGCGATGGCGGCGATTTTGTCATAACCCCCAATCCTTTGATAAAGGGTCTGCTTTCCCTGTGAGAAGGCCAGTAAACCGGCCACAACCGATGCGACGGCGAGACTTAAAGCCAACCGCGAGAATTTTATCCTCATGTGTTCCTCCAATTTAATCAGACCTGCCGCCGCGGCAGATGGAATTGAGCCTGATGCTGGCTTGAATGGATCAATCAATTGGCCATCTAAAAACCTCTCATCAGGAGTCAATATTATTCTGACACAATGGTTGATCGCATGAAATTAGAGGAAAGCTCTCAAGTGAGAAAGATGATGATCGCCGGAGTGCCCACCGGCGTGATTTGTCCGGTAAACGTGAGGGCTCCACTCTGCCGATTGACTCGGAATGCCGCAATGGCATCGCCCCTCTGGTTGCATGAGTAGAGGAAATTCCCCGTGGGATCGAAATTAAAGCTGCGCGGATAATCCCCCCGGGTCCACTCTTCTCCAATAAGAGTGAGCGTGCCGTTTGAAGCGATGGAAAAATATGCAATGCTATCGTGCAACCGATTAGCGGCATAGAGGAATTTCCCGTCAGGGGAAACCACAATCTCCGAAGTGAAATTGGTGCCTCCGAAGCCCTTCGGCAGGGTGGATATGGTTTGCCGTGCGGTCAGCTTTCCGCCCGGAGCGTCATAGTCGAAAAGCACCACCGTGGAGCCTTCTTCCTGCAACGAATAAAACCACCGGCCATTTTGATGGAAAGTGAAATGACGCGGACCATCGCCCGGAGGCAGCGAAACCGACGCTGGATCGTTGGGGTAGAGTTTCCCCTTCTCGACATCGAATTTCCAAATGAAGATCCGGTCCATTCCCAGATCGCTGCTCAGGACAAATTTTCCCGCGGGGTCCGATTCAATCATATGGGCATGTGTGCGCTCATGGCCGCTGATGGCAAAGCTTCCGGGAGGCGCGCTGGCAGAATGGATCGGGCCTACCGTGCCCTTGTCCTCTTTGACATCAGTGGCCGGGCCAAGCTCTCCCTTCGACCGGATGGGAAGGACCGCGATGGTTCCCCCGTAGTAGTTGGCTACCAAAGCAAATTTGCCGGAAGAATGTATGCTTAGGTGACAAGGGCCAGCCCCTTCTGAACTGACCGTGTTGAGCAGCGTCAAATCACCACTGGCGCGGTCGATCGAATATGCGCTCACCGAGCCGGATTTCGTGCCTTGGTAATCTTGGGTTTCATTTGCCGAATATAAGTGAGTTCGGGAGGAATCGAAGGTCAGCCAAGAGGGGTTGAAGCCATTCTTAAAAAGCTTGCGCAGCGATAATGCCCCGGTGGAAGGATCCATTTGAAACAGGCAAATGCCCTGCCCATTCCCCTTGCTCCCTTCAGGCCCTTGCGGCGAACTGTAAGTCCCTACATAAGCCAGAATCGATCCCTTTACCGATTTCGCCTGGTTCTTCTGTGCCCAAGCGATTTTTGGCCCGAGCGAGCCAAGAACCATGGCGCCCTTCAAAAAACCTCGGCGCGAAGTTTCACCCTGAAAATTATGTTGCCTCTGCATCTTTCCTGACCTCCTTTGGCATTTATGAACGGATTCACCGATGGTGAATGTCAGATTATGCGGTGGCTGAATACTCTAGTCAAGTTGTGGGTTTGAGGGGAATGCATTTAAGAGTGATGTGCTGAAAGGCCGCAGCGCAGAAGGGGAATCAGCTCGAATGCCAAACGGATCCCGTCTTCTCGGCGAGCGTGCGTGGGAGCCCCCGCTCCACTTTTGCGCATGGGACCGGCGATCCCGCGTGTGTTGCCTGGCCCGGCTGAGTTCTTGGAGGAAGAGCTCTGGCATGGTGAAATGTCTCAGCACCCTTGTTTCGGGATATGCTAGGATTGATTTGCTGAATCAATCAATGTGGGATGGGGCAGATTGTGGGATAAACCTCACATCTTGCCGGATCCACTTCCGCTGATCCTGACATCATTTTTTGGAGATTGTTTATGAAGACTTGGCCTGGGTTAAAAACATTTTCCCCGAGCGTTTTTGCTGAAAGGGTTCTTTGGCTTTTGCTGTCACTCAACCTTTTGAGATTTCCCTTGTGGGCTCAAACCGGCGGGATTGCCGGCCAGACTCCTGTCGATGCGGCCACGTTTGCGCAAATTGCGGATCTGTTCCAATATGACCGGTCCCTCCCACTGGAAGCTGCCACGCTGGGGAATTGGCCCTACCGCATCCCTTATGTGATTGAAAAAATATCCTACAGAAGCACTCACAACGAAATCGTCCCGGGGTACTTTGCGCATCCGCTGGACACCCATGGCAAGCGGACCGCCGCCATTTTGCTGGTGCATGGCTCGAACGGCATATGGGGGAAAAATGAAGACTGGGCACTTGACTGGATGGACGTGCTGGCCCGCTCAGGCCGTTCGGTGTTGGTGATTGACAACTACGGGTTCGGAGAGCGCCTCAAACCCGGCGAAGGTGAGCAGGGGCGCCCCCTGGGACCTTATGAAACCAGAGACATGGTGATTCAAACCGTGGTGGATCAAAGGCGCGGCATGGATTATCTTGAGTCGCGCCCTGAGGTGGACCCAGCCAAAATCGGACTGCTTGGAGGAAGCCGCGGCGGCTGGATCGGCGCGATGGTGGCGGGATTGGATCATCGTTTGAAGGCAGTGGTCCTGACTGTGGTGGCAGAACCTCGCGGAACTACCGCCGACCCATCCTCACGGTATCAGCACACTCTGAATTTTGTGCCCCACATCGAGGCCCCGGTATTAATTGTTGGCGCCAGCCGGGACAAGCCATCCCGCGTAACTTTTGACCATCAGCTTTATGCCGCGCTGCCAGGACCGAAGCATGAGATCTGGTTTGATACTGAGCACTACATCCCGCCCAAACAGAACAACCGGGAAATCCTTCTCTGGCTGGATTCGAATCTAAAGTAGCACGCCTCTTTATTCCGCCTTCGAATGGCGTCTGGAAGTGCCCGCTCCCGTTCTGGCAGCTTGGGAATGCGCGACCGGGGGATGGCTTCGCCATGCGCGCGCGGCCCACTTTTTGGCTCGCTTATATCCTCTGATGCGATGGCCACGTAGTTCTATTGGCGCCAAATAGACCATATCTGCCGATCACTTCCTGGCTCGACCTTCCGACTCAATCAAAAAAAAGCTGAGAATTAAGAGTTAAATCGTCTCCGCAATTATCATTTCGAATCCTCAACATTCGGACAAAGTCCCGCTATGAATTATTTACATTATCTTTCCTCCTGAAGTGTAATTTTTGCCATGATTAATCAAAATATTTTCCACTTTCAGGAAGGGATCTCCATATTCCCTTGAATTCATTAGCCGTCGAAAATTCAATTTTGTGCACAAAAAAGGTCGCCAAATTGCAAAGTTGTTCTTCTCTTGTTGTTGGTAGGAGCTTTGCGAACCAAATGGCAAGGAGGATGCTAATGATCAAAGGAGAGTGTGAGATTTATTTGCAGGGAAGAGGTTTCTGTTGGTGTCCAAGTGGCGCCTGGAATGTGACAGATGAAAAGCTTTGCCAACTCTGCCGGGTCAAGACCGCGGCAAAAATAAGTGAGAAGGGATCCGTCTTAATTAATAATCCGGCCATTTTTGAGTTAAAGAAGGAGCAGGAACGTCCATATAGAGTGGCTGTCTCGGCCTGAGTGATTCTTGTATTTTCATTCGCGAAAAACGGAGCAGATTTTATCGAATGCCAAAGTATTTTGGGGGCTAAAAAAATCCGCGGAAAGCAAAACAATAAGGGGGCGGATTGAGGTTGTACCGTCCCCTTTCGATTCACACCGAACTATCTCTGTTTAAAAATTCTTGGAAGTGCATCAAAAAGAGATTCGCATCTCTAGTTTGGCTGTGCCGCAAAAGTCGACCACCTTGAGTCAAGTTTTCAAATGGGAATCAGTAAGTCCCTATAGACCGAGACGAAGTCTCGCTAGGCATTGGCTCCCGCTGCAACCTCTCTGTCCAGTCGCATTTTTAATTTCAGCCTAAATTGTCCTGATCCCCCCTTTTTGTTGTATACTCAATTTCTCATGTGATTCAGGGGGAGTATCTTAAAGTGCGCAGGCCCTGTTGTTGATCAGCTGCAATCTCAGGGGTGATATCTGCGCGGAATTCCTGCGAGAGGGGGTAGCCATGAGAAAAACCATTTCCTTTAGGCTTAACGGCAAATCGGTGAGTTTGGAAACAGAGAGCGAGCGCACTCTTTTGTGGGTTCTGCGCGCTGACTTGGGCCTCACGGGGACCAAGTTTGGGTGTGGAGAAGCCCACTGCGGCGCTTGTACCGTCTTGGTGGATAAAGAGGCGGTCCGCTCATGTGTGTTTCCCGTAAAAGAGATCAATGGGAAAGAAGTTCTCACCATTGAGGGACTGTCGAGCGGCGGCAATCTGCATCCACTTCAAAAGGCCTTTATCAAACATGATGCCCTTCAATGCGGCTACTGTACGCCCGGCATGATACTCAATGCCTACAGCCTGTTATTGAAAAATCCGCGGATGACGCGGGCGCAAATTTTGGAGGGGATGGAAGGTAACTTGTGCCGATGCGGCGCACATACACGCGTCGTACGGGCAATCGAAGAGGCAGCCCAAGAAATGAAAGGCGGTGATTTCAAATGAAAGAGAACGAATTTATTGAGCTCGATTTTAGCGACATAACCGCGCTCCCCAACGTGAAACGCCGGGACTTTCTAAAAACCGTGGGCGGCGGCATCATTGTCCTCTTTTGGGTGGGCGACTTCTCCTTGTTGGATGCCCAGACTCGCGGCAGAAATTATCCGGAAGATTTCAATGCTTACCTAAAAATCGGCGCCGATGGCAAAGTCACCTGTTTTACCGGAAAGATTGAAATGGGACAAGGGATCATTACCTCACTGGCACAGATGCTGGCGGACGAGCTTGATGTCAGTTGGGATTCGGTCGTCATGGTTATGGGGGATACTTCGGTTTGTCCCTGGGACATGGGCACTTTCGGCTCGATGAGCACCCGGTTCTTTGGTCCTCCCCTAAGGGCCGCTGGCGCGGAAGCGCGATCGGTTTTATTGGAACTGGCAGCCGAGAGGCTCGCCACGACTCCAGACAAATTGACCGCAGATAATGGAGTGATTTTCGATAAGAGCCATAAAGAAAAACGGATCACCTACGCCCAACTCGCCGAAGGCAAAACTATTGTAAGGCATGCGAAGCTGAAACCAGCTTTGAAGACTCCCGCCGAATTCAAGGTTATGGGCAAAGAGATCTTGCGGCGCGATGCCATGGAGAAAGTCACGGGCAAAGCCAAGTATGCCGGAGACATTCGCGTTCCCGGCATGCTGTATGCCAGGATTTTGAGGCCTCCCGCGCATGGAGCCAAGTTAACAAATGTCGACGTTTCGGCAGCTGAACGAGTCCCGGGCGTTTCCATCATTCGAGATGGCGATCTGATCGCGGTTCTCCACAAGAATTTCGATGAGGCGGGGGCCGCCTTGGAAAAAGTCAAGGCCACCTTTGACGAACCGGAGGCCAAAGTTGACGATGAGACAATTTTCGAGCATTTACTGGCCAATTCCGGAAAAGGGAATGAGGTAGCCAAGGGGGGGAGCCTGGAGAGCGGAGCGCAGCTGGCTGAAGTGGTGGTGGAAGAAAAGTACCTGGACGGATATGTCGCCCACGCTCCCATCGAGACTCACACGGCCTTGGCCCAACCAGAGGGCAACAAAATGACGGTCTGGGTGTCCACGCAGGGGCCTTTCACCATCAAAGACCGGATTGCGGAGGCCCTCGGTTTTGCTCCGGCAGACGTCCGGGTGATCACTCCGTTTGTCGGAGGAGGATTCGGCGGAAAGAATCCCGGACAGCAAGCCGTGGAAGCCGCCCGTCTGGCGAAATTGAGCGGAAAGCCAGTCCAGGTGACCTGGACGCGGGAAGAGGAATTTTTTTACGATACATTCAGGCCGGCGGCTGTCGTCAAAATAAAATCAGGAATTACCAAGGCGGGCCGAATTGTGTTTTGGGATTATAGCGTATATTTCGCTGGCGATCGCGGCGCCCGGCATTTTTACGATATCCCTAATCATCGCACCGTCAGCACGGGCGGCGGCTTCGGAGGCGGAGCCAATCCGCACCCCTTCGGGACGGGCGCCTGGCGGGGACCGGCCGTCAATACCAATACCTTTGCCCGGGAGTCTCATATCGACATTCTGGCTTCCAAGGCTGGAATTGATCCGGTGGGATTTCGCCTCCAAAACCTGAAAGACGAGAGAATGATCCGGGTTTTGAAAGCCGCGGCCGAAAAATTCGGCTGGACTCCGGCCAAGAGTCCCAGCGGCCGGGGTTTTGGCGTCGCTTGTGGAATCGATTCGGACAGTTATGTCGCGCATATCGCCGAAGTTGAAGTGGATAAAAAAACCGGACATGTTCAGGTGAAGCGCGTGGTATGCGCCCAAGACATGGGCCTGGTGATCAATCCCGAAGGCGCCAGAATCCAAATTGAAGGATGTATCACCATGGGCATGGGATATGCTCTGGCTGAGCACATCCGTTTTAAAGGCGGCAAAATTCTTGACAAGAACTTCGACACCTACGAAATCCCCCATTTTTCCTGGCTGCCGAAAATTGAGGCGGTGATCGTCAAAGCGGATGACGCGCCTGCCCATGGCGGCGGAGAGCCCGCCATTATCTGCATGGGGGCCGTGATTGCCAACGCCATTCATGATGCCATAGGCGCGAGAATCGTCCAGTTGCCGATGAATCGTGATCGGGTGAAAAATGCGGCGGCAAACTCTGCTTGAATCGCGGTTCAATCCAATACAACGGGAGCGCTGGCAGTCTGGGGTTCATGTAAAACTACGGCTTGGCTTTATTTGCACAGGAAACCTTTTATTTTGGGCGCTCCCTCATTTTTCTCCAAAGGAATCGGGCTTGGCGGAGTGCGCATGAGTCCGCGCACTCTGCCTGAAGAATGTATGTGTTTCGCGCGGAGTCATGTTTCTGAGGAAGGGAGTGCTCTGCTCCCCAAACCTTGCGTCAACCCGCCAAGATCATAAATCCAAATTGCCATCCACCATCATCCGGACCAGCTTGAAATTTCCCTGCACTTTGGCCGTCCCCACTTGAGTCACAAAAATGATCTCATCGTCAGCTAAATCGATAGTGGGCTTTCCATCAATACTCTTGGGAAACATGTAAACCGCGAAATTACCCTGCCGCTCCTTGGGTAGGGAATAGCTTTTGAGCTCGATCTTTTTGCTTTTGTCCTTTTTTGAGAGGAGAAATGTCTTGGATTTAACCATGTCAAAAGTAAGTTGATTAAAAGGTTCTATCTCCGGACTGCTGATGCCGATGGCATAGTCGGGCATCGGTTGTTGGATGAACTGCGCGGCTTGTTCGTCCGTCATTACCCCCCGCAATTGAGCCATACGGCACATTGCCTCCCGAACCTTGGTTGAGGAAAACCATCGAATGTAAATAGGGACTGAATCTTTACCACCGAACCCCTGGCCCTTGATCAAATCGCCGCCGCTATTAGAGCCGCCGCCCGGCTGGAGGACCCGTGGCGTGGCACTGCCGCCATAATTACCCGGGATCGCGGTCGATCTTGTCCAGGGGGAATTGGTCAGCATCGCCATGGCCTCCTGTTCGTTCCATTGTCCATATGCTTTGGTTTCCCAGTACTCCTTGGCGAAAAACGTCCATGAAGATGCCAGGATTAAAAGCAAGATAAAAACAAGGAGTGATGCCACGGATTTTGATCTTTCATTCATAAGAGACTCCTCTTGGGCAGCTGAGCCCTCGGATGTGAATAGAATTTATAAACATTGCGGGATATGCCGTTATCCATGGAATTCAAGAATGTTGATTTAATCGGATTCACATTATATCCAAATCACGGACATTTTGCGATGTTATGCGGAGACATCAGTGCAATTAAAGGTGAGAGGAATTATTCAAACTCAGGATTACCACATGTCCTGCCGCCGTTGCTTATTTAGGAGCGCGCGGACGGCGTCGTGCCGCCGCACTCCAAAGGGTTCCTCTCACTTTTAATTGCACCCTAGAGATATGTAATCTGGAAATCCATTTGAGCTGCGCCAGGATGGGAATTCATGCGGCAGTTGATCAATTTAAGAGCGAAAAAATGGAATGATATTCCCGCGAGTTGGGAAGCCATCAGGAACTCCCGGTTTGATGTGGTGCACGAAATGGAAATATCGTCCCACCCAAGATGCGATGGTCGACTTCTCGAATCGATTTTTCAAAAGCGTCTGTTCTTTTTCCTGGAAAACCTGCACTCTGCCCAATCTCATGGTTTTGTTTCAACCAGAGCGGCAGCGACCTGGTGAACAAAAAAGAAGCAGAGTTTATTTGGGGAAAGCAATGTGATGCCGAAACAAGGATGTCGAAACAAGGATTGACAGTTGTGGTAAAAGATTCTTAATCTAGTTGGAAAGAATGCTGCTAAATTTCCATGGCAATTACTCGAGAACTGCCTGGCCAGCGATTGTTGCGCGAAGGATTTGAGTCTGTTTGATTAGCGGAGCAGCTCTCCGGCCTGAAAGGCCGCAACAATAAAGCCCAGGGCAAAACGAGCGCGGCGAGTGACGCCCTGGGGGAAAAAGGGATTATTCCTAATGACCTGTGCCGCCAAAAGCATCTAGCTATTTGGAGTGAACTCCTCCATATTTCTTCAGGAGCCATTCCAGAACGGCCCGCTGGTCGGTGATTGTGGCTCGACGGATTTGTGACAGCAGAACAATACGGTCAGGCTTGGTAGGAGAGGCGTTCTGCAACCCTTCATTGCAATTAGTGCATACCGCACGCAGGTTAGAAACGGAATCGTCACCACCCTTGGACTTGTCAATAATATGCCCCATGGTTAGGCGCACTGTTCTAGAGGAGGTAAATGGATCTACATCCCCAGCAGCCAATCCACACATTTGGCAAGTATATCCGTTTCGTTCCAGAACATAAGCGCGAGTTTCTTTAGATATAGTTCTATGAAAGGCCGGTCTTCTTTTCAAGTTCTCGAGCAAATATTGCCCCGGCTTGAGATCCGAACGGTCTTTGTGGGAAAGAATCGACCACCCTTCCTCGTCGCGAAGCTCACGAACACGCCTTCCCCATTCAGCTCTCCAACCAGAGGCTTTCTGCAACTCCCTGCTTTCAATCACGCGCCCAACATTGGCAATCAGGAAATCAAGAATCAAGAGTTTTGAGCTCTTCGCGGGCCTTTTTTTGTCTTCCATGCGACCTCTCTCTCGAGCAATCGAAGTTGATGAGGTACGGTAAGATCATCATAGAACCTGGGCCGCTCTTTGTTTAAGGCGTTTATCAAGGAAAGCCCCACGGCTCTTGCCACCAACGGCGGAAAGGCATTCCCTATTTGCCGATATGCAATTGTCTTGCCTCCACAAAACTCCCAATCGTCAGGAAAGCTTTGGAGTCTCTTGACCATTTGGACGGTCAATTTCGGCATTCCTTGTATGGAAAATTTTCTGTCAGGTGCCGAGTCGGCGATCCCCATCCCATCTACACCCAATTCGCGCCATTGATTTTTGGCTCTTGTCGGTCCTAAATCAGGTCCACCATGTTTTTTGGAGCCGCCAACGATCGTTGGAGCAATTTTGTTAGCTCGCTCCACCCAGCGCCGGACACCCAGCCAGCCATTGCCAGCCATTAGGTCCGATAAGACTTTCCCCACAGTCATACTGTTTTCGCTGGCGAGCGGCCAATCGAAATACTCTGAATGGCCAAGCCGCAATGCAACGAGTACGAATCGAGGCCGCAATTGCGGCACTCCAAAATTGGAAGCATTGAGAATTTTCCACTCCGGCTGGTACCCCAAGCTTGCCAGCTGTCCGAGTAGTTTTGTGCGGTATTCTTCGAATTTGGAAGCCGCAAATCCTGGCACATTCTCCAGCAAAACGGCCCGGGGTTTGATTTCTTTAATGGCCCGGAGTGCAGCAGGAAATAAGTCTCTTTCGTCTTTGGCCCCCAATTGTTTTCCAGCAATGGAAAAAGGGGGGCAAGGCACACCTGCAGCCACCAAGTCAACTCCTCGAAACTGGCGAAAGTCCAATTGCTGAGCATCCGCCTGCAGGATATTCCAATTTGGCCGGTTTTTCTTTAAGGTGGCACAAAATTGTGGTTCGATTTCCACCGCTCCAATACTGTCAAATCCCGCCATTTCTAGCCCAAGAGCTTGACCACCACCGCCCGCGCAAATTTCAATCGATGTGAATCTCATTTTCCCACTATAGATTTTGATGCTTTATATTTGGTTGAATTGGTTACCCCAAGGCAGTTCGAATGGCTCCCATGACCATTGTCTCGTTCCGCAACTCATGGTGCCAAAACCGTAAAACACGCCAACCCGCGCGCCGTAAATTTCTTGTGACCAACTTATCGCGCGATTTGTTTTTCGCTAATTTATCCTTCCAATAGCTCTCATTGCTGCCTGGATTGCGGCCATGTTTTGGGCACCCATGCCAAAAACAACCATCGACAAATATAGCAACTTTAAATTTAGGGAATGCAAAATCTGGGCGACCGAGCATCGGGAGATGACGCCGCCATCCCTTGATTTTGTTTCGTCTAAAAATCCCTACCATGATGAGTTCGGTCTCGCGATTTCCGCGGGATCGAATTTTCGACATGACCAGGGATCTCTTGGATTTCGAGAAAACATCCGCCACAAAATTACATATACCATATTCTAAAAGTAAGGACAACAGGGCATCTGCTTTGATAATGTCACATTGTTCTCTGACAAATTCTACTCATTCATTACGCATTAATTCAACTGGAGACAAAAAGGAAAGCGCTCAACATTGCTGTTGACATGATCATTCCATGTTGCACAGTTCACAAGGCAAGTGCGCTTTATCTTTATGTTGGCGAGTTGTCAAAAGTCAAAAACAACTTACCTTCGCCGGAAGTGGGATGATGGAAGACGGCGGAAATAGCGTGGGCTCTCTGATTTGAAATGCTCTCGATGGTTGCTCTCTCAGCATGAGCCTGAATGAATTTGGGGGATGGGGGAGCATATAATGATTGCAGCCAATGGATCGACTTCCACGAGCTTGAATCCGCACCTTATTCTACCTTTTGCCTGATTCCACTCCTCCGCACTCGACTCCGGTTCGAAGTCAATATAGTGGCGAGGATTCCTCATTCTTCAGTTTCCAGTTGCGATGCCCTTGTATCGTCCCTTTCAAATACAGCAACCCCATCAATAATGAAATGGCCGAAAAACTCATGAAGCGGAGATGGGTCCAGTGGGCAGATTGGGGAATACGCGGCCAGAGATACAGTTGTGGCGCCAGCAGGAGCCCGCGGAGGAAAAAGAGCAGGCCGATGGCGGTCAAGCCGCCCCTCAACCCAGGGAGCGGCCGGATCCACCCAGCGCCGGAATAGGCATAAAGGCTGAGGATTCCCAGAAATGCCATGATCCCCCAGCAGACTCCCACCAATCCCGCCCACGTCAGGTCATAGAGCCAACGTGGTCCATTGAAGAAAGCAATCGATTCCGGCAGGAAAAACAGGCTCACTCCATGGAGCAAAGCCGCACAGAGAGTCAAGTGTCCAGCCATGATCAGGGAATAATTCGGCCTTTGCATCGGATCCCCTCACTTCAGATTCATCCACCGGCAGCCCGCACAATAGCGTCTGCTCTATGTGGATACGGAATCGAGAAGGAAATTGTTTCAAGGAAGTTGGCCGCCGGGCGTTGGGATGTTTTATTATGAACATTCCCCGCCGCGCATGTTCTTGCTTCTTCTCTTCCTTCTCGTATGGGAGGATTAGCTGGATCCAGCCGATTTACCTCGATTCTGGCGATGAACAGGCGAAAACATTGCCTAAATCCATCGAGACTTCGTCTCGGCTTATAGGGACCTACTGGTTCGAATCCAAAACTTGACTCAAAAATCGTCGACTTTTGCGGCTCAAGCAAACTAGCGTGAGGACCAAAGACCGCTCAAACCAGATCCGCGCCATGTCACCAGCAGATCAGACGGTCTCCATTTTTAATCGCAATTCAACGTCTGATTTTTGGAGGAGGTAAAGAGCATCCAAAAAATGCATCTGGAAGCTGCCTGGGCCAACAGCGTGTTCCGCGGCCATTTCGCCGGCGATTCCCATGACAGCCATGGCATGTGCCGCTGCCTGAAATGGCGAAGGATTCACGGCCGCAAACGCTCCTGTCAGCGCCGTGGCAGTGCAACCCAAACCGGTAATCCGCGGCATCATGGGGTGGCCATTTGAGATCCGGATCAGGGAATCCCTTGCCACAATCAGGTCCGTGGGACCGCTGACCGAGATGACACACTGCCGAGATATGGAAAGTTCTCGAGCTTCTTCGAGAATCTCTTCAGGCCTGTGCATGCTATCGACTCCTTTGGCCCCTTGTCCTGTACGGATCAGCGATCTGATTTCTGAGGCATTGCCGCGAACAATCGTGGGTGAAATCTCCTCGAGCAATCTTTGTGCGACGGAGGTGCGGAAGTGCGTGGCCCCGCTTCCCACGGGATCCAGGATTATGGGAATCCCTCTCCGTCCGGCCTCCTGCCCGGCTTTGACCATGGCTTCCACCCATACCGCGCTCAAGGTTCCAATGTTGATCACCAAAGCGCGAGCGTGACTGGCCATTTCCTTTACCTCTTCGATGGCATGCGCCATTACGGGAGAAGCCCCAAGGGCAAGCAAAGCATTAGCCGTGGTGTTCATCACGACATAGTTGGTAATATTGTGTATCAGCGGCGCTTCCTCGCGGATTCGCTGAATATCCCGCCAAATCATAGGGATCTCCTGGAGAAGACGAAATCAACGGTCGATGAATTTCATCATTTTGGGGTTGTAGCGAGGGCCAGCGATATTTTGGGACGAAAGTGCCTCATCCAGCATTTGTATGTCATCGGCGCTGAGCTTCAGGGTGGCCGCATGGAAATTTTCTTCCAGGTAAATTCGCCGTTTCGTTCCGGGGATGGGGACGATATCGTCCCCTTTTTGAAGCAACCAAGCCAGGGCGGCTTGAGCCGGTGATGCGTCATTGCGAACAGCGATCTCGCGAACAATAGAGGCCGCGCGCAGGTTGGCCTGGAAATTTTCCCCCTGGAAACGCGGGTCCCCCCGCCGATAATCCCCTTCGGGATATTCTTCGGCCGGCTTGGCTTTCCCCGTCAGAAAACCGCGGCCCAGTGGGCTGAATGGCACCAGGCCAATTCCCAGTTCTCGCAAAACTGGAATAATCCGGGATTCCAAATTGCGTTCCCACAATGAGTATTCGCTTTGGAGGGCCGTAAGCGGATGTACCGCATGCGCCCGCCGAATCGTATTTTCGCTGGCCTCTGAGAGCCCCAGAAAGCGCACCTTTCCCTCTTTCACTAGCTCTGACATGGCGCCGACGGTTTCTTCGATCGGAACCATGGGATCGACGCGGTGCTGATAAAAAAGATCGATGGTCTCGGCGCCTAGCCGGCGGAGCGATGCTTCAGCCACATCCTTCACATGCTCGGGACGGCTATCCGTTCCCGCGATTTGGCCGTTTTCGATGCGCCATCCGAACTTTGTCGCAATGATTGTTTTCTCGCGGCGACCTTTGAGTGCCTTCCCCAATAATTCCTCATTTTTAAAAGGGCCATAGACTTCCGCGGTATCGAAAAAATCAATTCCTAAATCGAGAGCCCGATGAATGGTGGCTATCGACTCTCCTTCATCCGCGGTTCCGTATGACCAACTCATTCCCATACAGCCCAGGCCGAGCTGTGAAACCATGAGCCCTTGACTACCAAGCCTGCGTTTCATCATCATGGTGGCTCTCCAATGCAAAAAAAGGCAACCCTTCGGGTTCAGTTCTTCCCCTGACGGTTACAAAAAAAATGATCGGTGACAAGTGAAGAGTGGCGAGTAAGGAAGCATTTGTGCCCTTCAATGATTATTCCAAATAAAAGAAAAATCCGCGGACAAAAAATCGTTGACCCCCACGATGGTAAGGTATTTAAAACGAATGTTCCACTCCTATCCAGCATTGAAGGATCATTTCCAACTGGCATCCATTCCCGCGCCGTGGCTTTTTTAACTCGGGGAATTGAACCATCTTTTTGTATAATTCTTGCATCCACAAATGGAAACACCAACTTGAAAGGAGACTCCATGAAGAAAAAGGTATGCAGTATCGGTTTGTCGGTTCTTGGTTTGTTTTTGGTCACGATCCCTTTGATTGCCGCTGGTCCGGAGCTGTCCCCGGTCGCCAAAGTTCTCGATCGGGAGATTGGCATGCTGGAAAGCGAATTTGTGCCGTTGGCCGAGGCAATGCCCGCCGAGAAGTTCGGCTTTGCTCCCACGAATGGGGAGTTCAAAGGCGTTCGCACTTTTGGCCAGCAGGTATCGCATGTTGCGGCCGCAATTTACACCGCGGCGGCCGGTGTCATCGGAGAGCCCTCCCCCGCTGATCCGGGCAAAGATGAGAATGGTCCAGCCACACTAAAGACGAAAGCTGACATCATCAAGTATCTCAAGGAAGCTTTTGTTTATGCCCATAAAGCCATGACGAAGCTGAACGAGACAAATCTGACCCAAGAAGTAACGGTTCCTTGGGGAAAGCCGACCAAGCTTTTTATGGCTGACCTCATCGTTTGGCACAGCTTTGATCATTATGGCCAAATGGTGGTTTATGCCCGGATGAATGGGATCATTCCTCCCGCCAGCCGGCCAAAGAAGTGACAAATCCTGTGGATGGTGAAAAGTGGATAGTGGTTAGTGATGGGGGGGTAGGCTACGCAGTGGCCAAGCCAGGAAAGCTTGGCTGATTGCTCGTTGGCGCTTCGCACTTTTGGCCCAGCAGTGGGGCGAAGCAACCCCGTCAAGCAAACAGCAAGCACGAAGCGATAGCGAGTGATAAGGATAGTGGCGCCAGAGCAATGCAGATTCAAGCCAATAATGCCACACCGATAGCTGGTTGTTCTTTCGTGAAACATGCATGGAGAACCCGAAAGGGGCGATTCAACAAGGATGAACCGCCCCTTTCGGGTTTTGCCGTTTTGTGCGGCATGCATGTCCTATGTTGGGCCTATTTTTTCTTGGAATTCAGCTCGGCCGTGGAAGCGATGTAAATCCCCGCAAGTATAGGTACTGCGCCAAGAGCCGTCTGACGGCTGATCTGCTCCCCCAAAACTCCCCAAGCCAAGAGGCTGGCCCCAATAGGTTCAGCAAGGGTAACGACAGCGACGAATGATGCGGACAAGTGGGCCAAGGCCCAATTCAGCGTGGAATGGCCGACAAGCTGAGGCAACAATCCCAATGCCAGCGCCCAACCGTAAGCGGCAAAGGAAAAACCCAGCAGTGGCTGGCGCGCCACCGCAAGAATAATCAGCAGAGTGATCATGGCAATGCCATACACCGGAGCAATGTAAGCCACCAAGGAACGGCTTGCCCGGACTTTTCGACCGACGAGGAGATATCCAGCCACAAAGACCGCGCCAGCCAATGCCAGCAGGTCTCCCAGAAACTGATCGCTTCCCCGGCCCCAATCGCCGCTGCCAACGCAGATGCTGCCCAAGGCGGCCAGCACCAAGCCGAAGATGGTTTTACGAGCAGGCAATTCATGGAGGAAAAGCCAGGATCCCAGAGCGACGAATAGCGGTCCCATCGAGACTAGCACCATGGAACTAGCCACCGAGGTGTAGCCTAAAGAGGCGATCCATGCGGCAAAGTGCAGACCCAGGAAGACTCCTGAACATGTCACCAGTCCTGCTTCTCTTCTTGGAATCGAGAGAATTTCAGCGCGACAGGTCATCCAGGAATATGGGAGCAGTACCGTGCAGGCAAAAATCAAACGCCAAGCGGCAATTGCTAATACCGGCATGGAGTTGGCTTGGGCGAAACGAACGAAGACCGCCCCAAACGACACAGCAACGATTCCGATTATCAATCGAACCGTAAGACCAAGGTTGGAGATTGGCTTGGTAGTCAACTCCGAATATCCTTTTCGACCAGAATTACACGGGTGTTTTGACGGGGGGAAGTGGAGCTCACCTCTCACCCATTATCGAAAAATAGTCTTACCTTGCCGTGCGTTTCCACATTGTAGCCTGTTTCACGAAAATTAATGCTGAGATTCTATTCAGAAACCTGCCGGAGATTAGCGCCGTTATGAGATTCATTTGGCGTTTCACTTTTTGCTATCTTTCCGATAGAGGGTTTCATGGAAGAAAGTCTGAGCCTCTTTTCCCATTTGCCGCTCCACCTCATCCAAGAACAGGGCAGTAGTGGCTTGATGATTCCCCGCAAATCGCAAATAGAGTGCCCTGAGAACCTTATCCAGCGGCTCGGCTCCAAATCGACGTTGTGCTTCCAGGAACATCAAAGCAGTTTTGTCATAGCGGTTGACTTCGCGGTCAGGAGATGACTGCTCCGTCTCGGCAATGGCTTCAGAGGTCTTGCTCTCGCTGGCATTCTGCCGGTAATCGCCGAGGCGCATTTCAGCAAAGCCTTTGCCGAATATTTCCTCTGAAATGCGGAAAGCGGAAAACTCGGCGAGTCCCTCATTGATCCAATCGTCCGGAGTGTTAGGATCGGCCAGTATCCACCAGAAGTGGGCCAGCTCATGGCAATTATGACGGAAATCCCTGGCTTCCCCCAATTGCTCGCTTAGTGATTGCTTGGTCCGCTCTTCAGAGACAATGATCAGAGGAATCCGGGAATATCCCTGGCCATTGCGGGGAGAGTAGACCAACCGCAGCATTCCTTTTACCTGAGGCGGGCCGTATAGGCTGGAAAGCCGCTCCTTTGCCTTCAACAGCCGCTCCAGCATGGTCTTCATCACGTCAGGGGAAAGACGATCGTAATAAACCTCCGCTTGAAAGTCCTTGCTCCCCCCTTTCTGCTCGTGCAGACGAGGAGAAGCAAACAACACCATATCTATCCCGGGGGCATAGGATGTCCACGAAGTGACCGTACGGCCTAGTTCTTTCCATTGCTTTTGCAGTTGGCTATTGGTAGTTGCCTGATAAGAGGCCGGTGTATTGGCTTCCATCTCAAAGCTGAATTCTTTCCACCCCTCAAAAAGTGGAAACCAGGCGGAGTAGAGCGCCAACTCAACCAAATCAGGTCCCATCATATTGCATTCCCAAATGGCCTCTTTAATTTCTCCATCATATTTCAAATAGAGCTGGCGAGGATTCTCGGCTTCCACCACCGTGGGAGTGCCCAACTGAGCAAACATAGAGCGTGCAGCGGAAGAATCGGTATGAAATTTCACCGCTCGCCCCTCCACGGTTGCTTGCCGGAGCGTGAATCCTTTTTGTAAATAAAATCGGGAAGAGGGGGGTTGTTGGATCCAGGTTTCGGCTTCAAGCCGGTGCAAAGCGGGCTCAATCCGAACTTTTATTCGATAATGGAAGCCATCCCTTTTCCTTCCAAAAATATTTCCCGTCATAAAGAGGATCAAAATTAGCAATGCGAATGTAATGATTTTCCTGCTCATTTACGCCTCCGGTTTTTGTCCACAGCCCCTGCACGACCTGCCCTGGACGAACTCAGGTTTCAAAAGAATTGAAACGAAAAATGAGTTCGATAAGTTCCAATTAAAAAACCAAATCTTTCTCGATCAAATAATTGAAGGAGATTATAAGTGATTTATATAAACCGGAATTTAATGCGGAATTATACCACCCGCGGCAGCCAAGAGGAAGGATGATCAATTTAAGGTTATACCACGGAGACATACTTCCGCCGGGTGTAATTTAATGTGAGACAGGGTGAACCAAGTCGCGTTGATCGGCTGAGCTGAGCAATCGCCGGGAGGCTCGCCCTCCCGTGCATTCCATTTCTCGGTGCACTCTCTGTCCTGGCGCACTTTGAATTACACACCCTTTAGCCGATAAATCGGCCCAATTCCCTTTTTCCCCATATGTTTCCATCTGAATTCATTTGTCGGTATTTTATGGAATATATCTTGTTCGGTTTCGGTTAATGATTACGCGGCTTATACATGGAATGTTATATGTCCTCGCGATATTTAAAACTGCTATAAACTGGATTTGCGGGAATCCCCAGGGAATCGCGCTCATTCAGGTTGATATACCGGGCAGGTCGTTTATCGAAGTTATAGGCGCACTGGCAGATATATTTGTATTCCGAGAACGGCGAGGATAATATAAGATGAAAGCTGTTGATCGCGGTGCATATGATATCCTCATATATTCATTGCCCGGTATATGCCGCGATCCTGAAAATTTCATTTCAAAGAGGTGGCAGCATGGCAAGAGCGGCGAATGTGGTGGACCAGGCAATCAATTTGATGGAGAAGATTGAAAAAACCCGTCTCTCGGCGATTAAAGAATTATTGGCCTTGCGCGGAAAGATCGATTCTCAGTTGGGGAAATTGGGCTATGCCGGCATGGCGGCCCCGGTTGTCTCCGCGGGGAAAACTCGCCGTGCGGCGGCTTCCGCCACCGCGGCTCCCCGGCGGCTGGTTTCAGAAGAGACCCGGCAAAAAATGTTGAAGGCTCAACAAGAGAGGCGCAAACGGGAAAATCAGGCCAAATTGGCGGCGGAAAAAAATCCGCCCAAACAGCCCAAAGTCAAGAAGGCTTCCTCGAAAACTGCCAAGACAAACCCGAAAACGGAAACAGCCTCTCAAGGTTGATTGCGGCCGTTTTCTATTTTAATGGAGCCACCAAGAAATTTGCGAAACCCGCGGAAGAGATGAGCTGAATGCTCATAATCTTTCGCGGTTTTCGTTGCGGTGGGCACAATGAAAATCCCGCAAACATTGCCTGGGCCGTGCTCTTTTTCATAATGCGGCCTCGGATGTGAAGCAGTGTCTTCAACCCAAGAAAAGCCAGAATCCGTTTGCAAAATATAAAACTCCTCCCAACCCGACGATCATCCCGATATACCATAATGGTTTTTTCTTAAGTAGAGCCGCGATAGACGAAAGCAGGATGGCAATTTGCAAAAATATAACGGCAATGCCGAAAGCATTGGAGTGGCTTTTCGCTTCATCGCGGGATTTTTCCAGATCGTGGGCGGCTTGCGTAATATCAGCCTTTTCCCTTTCGTACTGGGCAATTTTCCCGGAATAGAATTTCATCCGGTCTTCAATATATTTCTGGGTCTCCTCGGACATCATTCTTCCCCGTTCCTTCATGGCGAGTTCCAATTGATCCTTTTGCGATTCGTAGATGTAACCCTTCAGGCTTTTGGCCTGGAAAAAGGCCCATTGATCGGAGGCCTGAGCCTGATTCAACATGGAACGGGAGGAATATTGTCCGCCCCGGAAGGTAGACAGGGTGGTGCAAACCGCCAGGAAGACTGTCGTGAGTGCCAGGACATTCAACCAGGGATCCTTTTTTTATTCTGCCATGGTTGTCTCCAAATGTCAGATAGCCAGACTTTTTATAAAATCGGAATTGTGAAAAATTTTCGTGATTAACGATGCCGTGGAGCTATGGCGCGAATTGAACCGATGGTGGGGGCAGACCCGCCATCTGCCAGTTCTTGACTGCCCGTCAGGCCGGTCTGCGTCAATCCAAATCGGGGGGAATAATCCCCGGGAACGAGCCGGCCGGAGGCCCGCTCCACTTTTTCCCAAGATGTTTTCCTTCGAGCTGCCATGAAAATCAGACCGCCCGACGAATGCGGACCATGATGACTCCATGGGCCGACACCTTGGCTTGGAATTGATTTTCAAAGATGCCGATGTCTTTTTGACGCCAAAGGTCTCGGACAATTTGCTTTCCTTGGATCGACAGGGCAGCCCAGCGAGCTTCAACGATGCCTTCCTTTTCACCGCGGTTGAACAATCCCGCGGCAATGGACCCATCCTCCAGGGGACGAGCCCACACTTCGAACGGGCCCTCCTGGGACACTCGCCGGGCCGGCTTGCCCAGCGGGTCCTGATCGACTTCAATCACCTCATCATTGCTCAGAAGACTCAAAGTAAACTCATCTAATCGGGTGATGTCACCGCTCAGGAAGAGCGGCGCGGCCAAAAGGCTCCAAAGAGAGACGTGGGTATACTGTTCATTGGGACTCAGGGGAGTCGGCAAAGTCTTTCCTTTCCAATTGCTCAGATACCCAAGGAGCAGATAATCCGGATCGTTCCACCCCCCCGGACCGCCGAATCGATAGAGTTCATTTTTGGCATAGACATCAAAACCATCCCGAAACAGGCTGGTGGCGATTCCTTCGAATGTCCCCCCCAAGTCTCCGGCAGTACGCCAACACTGTCCCCCCGCTTGTTTGCCCCACTCCCACACATTTCCCATGCCGTATTGGCAGAGGTTCAGAACAATATCGCGTGGCTGTTTTTTTAAGATTTCTCCCATGCGCCGATAGGGGAGCTGCATAGCGTTTAAATCTGGATTTTTCGCGATTTCTCCATAGGAACACCAATCGTATTTCAGGAAATCGAAACCCCATTCCACGAATCTGGACACATCCTGTTCTTCATGCTCATAGGCGCCGATATGCCCCGCGCAGGTTTTTGGGCCGGGGGAGGTATATATGCCAGCTTTTAATCCTTTGGAATGGATGTAATCGGTCAGCGCTTTCATGTTGGGAAAGCGTGGATTGGAATTCACTTTTCCGGAGGCATCCCGTATTTGCCCTTGAAGCGTGGGGTCCGTGGCGCCGGGTTTTACCGCCCAACAATCGTCGATATTTACATACATCCAGCCATGATTGATTAAGCCGGTGCTGGCCATTGCATCCGCGGCGGCGCGCATGATGGCGTCAGTGACCCGGTTTTCCCAGATATACCAACTGTTCCACCCCATGGGGGGAGTCAGCGCCAACTGGCCGCCGCAGACAATCCGAAAAGGGCGCCGGGTTGTGCCATGACGGTTGCTGGCGACCAGGGTGACTTTGTATTCGCCGCGATGCGTCAATTTGCCGCTAATCTGGCCGGAAGATTCATCGACTTTGAGCCCCGCGGGCAGAGATTCCACGGCGAATTTCATGGGCCGATCCCCCGTGGCCGCAATCGTGAAAAGGAAGGGGGAGCCGGGCCGGACGCCAAACACCTTGGCTCCGTTGATTTTGGGAGTGGGACCTGGTTTGGGAGTCAGAATGAGGGATTTCCCTTCGAACTCTTTGGTGGGGGCCGACTCAGCCTGAGACGCCTGGAAAAGGATTGAGGAAATAAGAGCCAATCCAAATAACATGATGATTCGTTTCATAAGCACCGCCTGATCGATGGAAAGATGTCGAATTGCAGCGCCCAATTTTCGCACGGAGTTCTAAAGGTTTCCAGCGGAATGTAGGAGATTTATAATCCGCGAGAAGTATCGCGGAATCCGATCCAGCAGAGGCCCTTCAGGGGTACGATGGCCGACGGCAAATTGGGAACAATTCACAACCTTTTTTCCGATAAGCTGGCGCGTGGCGGGATTCTCGAAAACACTGGAATTTCTTGGGCTTTGCGGCTACAATAACACCTTTATGTGGGACGGTTTTTTTGAATTAATTCCGCCCCGGAGCAATAACCCGAAACTCAAGTAGTCCGCGACTTCCTCCCTGATGGTATTCAACGCCAAACAATAGGTGTCGGGAGCCCTGAGCAGCGATTAAATGCTTATTCGCTTGAAAATTGAGAAGAGGGTTCATGAGCGTGGATAATTATGATAAGGAATCCTAATGGAACAGATCTCGATTAATCAGCAGCCAGTCAACATCGAAGATGAAATGCGGCGCTCTTACATTGATTATGCCATGAGCGTCATCATCGGACGGGCGCTGCCGGACGTGCGGGACGGTCTCAAACCGGTACATCGCCGCATCCTCTATGGCATGCATGAAATGAGCTTGGCTCCCAACAAACCCTATCGCAAATGCGCCAAAATTGTCGGCGAAGTCATGGGCAATTTTCATCCCCATGGGGATGCCGCCATATATGACACCATGGTCCGCTTAGCCCAGGGCTTTTCCATGCGGTATGTGTTGGTGGATGGACAAGGGAATTTTGGATCGATTGATGGCGATCCCGCGGCGGCCATGCGTTACACCGAAGCCCGGCTCGCCAAGCTTTCTCAAGAAGTGCTGGCCGACATCGAGATGGAGACGGTGGATTTTACTCCCACCTACGATGAGAGCCGGCTGGAGCCGGTATATTTGCCCTCACGGGTTCCCAACCTGTTGGTCAATGGGTCGGCCGGAATTGCCGTGGGTATGGCTACGAACATTCCTCCTCACAACCTGACGGAAGTGGTCGAGGCGGCCATTCATTTCATCAACCACCCGGATGCCACGGTGCTGGACTTGATGAAGTTTATCCAGGGACCGGATTTTCCCACCGGCAGCTTCATTTATGGACGCAGCGGGATCCAGCAGGCCTACCTAACGGGACGTGGTTCCCTGGTCATGAGAGCACGGGCCGCCATCGAAAAGCAGCCTCGCGGGGACAAGGAGATGATTGTCATCACCGAGATCCCCTACCAGATCAATAAAGCCAAATTGATCGAACGCATCGCCGAACTGGTGCAGGAAAAGAAGATCGAAGGGATTGCCGATCTGCGGGACGAAAGCGATCGGGACGGTATGCGCATTGTCATCGAACTGCGCAAAGGGGAACAACCGGAAGTCATCCTGAATAACCTCTATAAACAGACCTCGATGCAGACCAGCTTCGGCGTAATCATGCTGGCGATCGTGAATGGCCAGCCCCGGGTTTTGAATTTGGCCGAAGTCATCCGCTATTTTGTGGACCACCGCATTGAAGTCGTGCGTCGGCGGACGAGGTTTGAGCTGCGCAAAGCGGAAGAACGCGCGCATATTTTGGAAGGATTGCTCAAAGCGCTCGACAAGATCGATGCCATCATCAAACTGATCCGCGCCTCCAAAACCCCGGCGGAAGCCCGGCTCGGCTTGATGGAGCAATTCAAATTCTCCCAGGTTCAAGCTCAGGCCATTCTCGATATGCAATTGCAACGGCTGACCAACCTGGAGCGGGAAAAGCTGCGCGAAGAATATGAAGCGCTCATCAAGCGGATTGCCGAGTTGAATGAAATTCTCAACAACGAGCGGGTGCTCCGCAATGTCATCATCCAGGAGCTCAAAGAGGTTCAGAAACAGTATGGAGATGAACGGCGCACCCAGATCGTGGATGAGCACGCCGAGATCAAGCTGGAAGACCTCATCACGGATGAGGATGTGGCCGTTACCGTCACCCGGTCCGGCTATGTCAAGCGGACCCCAATTGCCACCTATCGACAACAACTGAGGGGCGGCAAAGGGCGGATTGGCATGCGTATCCGGGAGGAGGATTTTGTCGAACACCTCTTCATTGCCTCGACCCATAGTTATTTGCTGATCTTTACCAACCAGGGGAAGGTGTATTGGCTCAAAGTCTATGAAATTCCAGATGTCGGATCCGCGGGGAAAGGGAAAGGAATCGCCAACTTGGTGGATATGACAAGTGAAGAAAGAGTCCGGGCGGTATTGGCGGTGCGCGATTTTCCTCCCGACCGTTTTGTCATTTTTTCCACGCGGCATGGGGTGGTAAAGAAAACAGCTTTGGATGCCTTCGATAATCCAATGGCCCGTGGCATCATGGCGATCACGATCGACGAAGGAGATGAACTGATTGCCGCCGACCTGACCAACGGGCAGGATCAGATATTCCTGGGAACCCATGAAGGCAAATGCATCCGCTTCCATGAAGAGGATGTTCGCGATATGGGCCGCCAAGCCCGCGGCGTGAAAGGGATGAATCTCGGGGAAGGCGATTACCTGGTGGGAATGGCCGTGGGTGGAGACGAGGGCTTGATCCTCTCAGTCACCGAAAACGGGTTTGGAAAACGCACCAGCGTTCAGGAGTACCGCATTACCGGGCGCGGAGGCAAGGGCGTCATCAACGTCAAAACCACGGAGCGAAACGGCAAGGTGGTTTCCATCATGAAGGTGGATGAAGAATCCGAGTTGATGATCATCACAGCCCAAGGGAAGGTAATCCGTTTAGAAGCTTCCAAGATTCGCCAGGCTGGCCGCAGCACTCAGGGGGTCAAGCTGATTGAAGTCGAAGGAGAGGATAAAGTCTCGGCGACTTCCGTGATCAGCTCTCAAACCGAGAATGGGGAAAACGGCGACGCGGAAGGAAAGTAAGAACGCACCTTTTTTGATCAATCCGTTTTGCCGATGGGGCGGGAAGGACCATTTCCTTTCTCCCGGTCACCGGCGCGAAGCGCCAGCGATGCCTCTCTCTTCCGGGATCCTGCTTCTCTCGCGCAGGATCGTTCGATTGCATTTCGTGCTGGGCGCAATCGAAAGTGAGAGACAAAAGACCGGTATGAATCTCTCAATGGAAGAACAATGCGGTAGGACGCTTAAATGGCCGCTGTCCCTGCCGCTGTCAAGCGATGCCAATTTTGCGCCCTTCATTCCTGTTTCTCACTTTTAATTGCACCCTTTAGGGCTTCTTCGCATGATTGTTGCTTTACAGGGTGCTGAGCAGTCACTTATGACTGCCATGAGCCTCCACAATGGATGGTTTAAGCAGCGGCCGATCCCAGCGGGAGGAACCCCCTCCCCCACTTTTTGATCTCTTGGCAAAACACCGCGTCGTTCTTGCCGAAGGCTCCGTCGTAGAGCGGCTCCGGCGGGATTCCACGGTCACCCTCGATCCTTTCCTCCTCCATGCTCCTCTGGTCCTGCATCCCGTTTTATGCTGGCCCCTCGAATCCATTTACCGGCAGTATCTGGAAATCGGTCGGGAAAGCGGTTTGCCGATCCTGATTTTCACGCCGACATGGCGCGCCAATCCTGAACGTTGTCAAAGCGCTCACCATTCCTGCCAGAGCTTAAATGTCAGCGCAGTTCAATTCTTAAAGACGATTCGAGAAAGCTATGACAGCTGGGCGCGCCAAGTGCGGATCGGCGGATTGATTGGGTGCCGTGGGGATGCTTATCGGCCCGAAGAAGCCCTGGCGACAGAGGCTGCACGCGATTGGCACACTCCGCAAACCGAAGCGCTAGTTCTGGGTGGAGCCGATTTCTTGTTTGGCGCCACTCTCCCCGCCGCATCGGAAGCGCTTGGAATTGCCCAATGCATGGCGGCCTTTGAAAAACCGTATTTAATCAGCTTTGTGATCCGTCCGGATGGATGTTTGTTGGATGGAACACCTTTGGAAGATATCATCTGCCGGATCGACGAAACGGTTTCACCCTTCCCTCTAGCCTATATGGTAAATTGCGTGCATCACTCCAATTTTCGAAAAGCCATGGCAGCCTTGCCTTTGAGAGGAGTTCAACTGCCAAGGCGCATCGCCGGGTTGCAGGCAAACACTTCCGCCAAAAGTCCGGATGAATTGGAAGGATCGCCCACTCTGGATTTTGAGGAGCCCCGCCGGTTTGCCGAAGGGATGTTTCAACTTCATCGTGAATTCGGCCTGAAAATTTTGGGTGGATGTTGTGGGTCGGATGACCGGCACATCCGCGAAATGGCCAAGATGCTGACGGAAACCTACGATTCTAATAGTGCGGCTCCAAACGAGAGCTGACCCTTCACCATATATGCGGAATTGTAGAGTAGTTCATAATCGAAACAGGAGTACCTGAGCACTCTTCCCGCCGGATCCATCAAAGAGGAAAGTGCCGGTTTTTCTTTCCGCGCGTATCTTAGGTTGGGTATCTTATTGACATTGCGGAGCGATTTGTTTATTTTTCCTGCCAGAACCCGCGACCGGATGGTGAAAGAGCATGGAGCAGCTCGTTGTAGAAAGCACAATTGAGGGTGTTTTCTGTGGTTGGCGACAAGAAGGTTACTTTAGATTGGCCAATGGAGAAATTTGGGAACAGGTCTCCAAGGAATATAAGTACTACAATATAATCAAACCCCGGGTAAGAATTTACCGGGGGAAGGTCCTCCATTTTCTGGAGATTCAAGGCGTGGATGGGAGAGTGCAGGTGCGCAAGGTGTCACCATAAGAAACAGACGAAATTGACAAGCCGGTATAATGGGAGTTGATGCAAGGATTCCGGCTTGGCACTGTGCTATAGAGAAAGGCACGGATATTACTCAATGGCTGGCGAAAATCTTCCGGAGAAAATCTTAGTGGTGGACGATGACCGGGAATACTGCCGATTGCTGGAGCAGTGTTTCGGAGGATTGGGTTACCGCATCCAAGTGGCTTATTCTGGCAGGGAGGCTTTGGAGACCATCGGCACATTTGTTCCAGATCTGGTTCTATTGGATGTAATGATGCCAGGGGACGATGGCTTCTCGGTCTGCCGTCAAATTCGCGGCCGCCCTGAATTTTCCTCCACCATCATTATCATGTTTACTTCGCAGAGCGAGGTGGAAGACAAAATCCGCGGGATTGATAGCGGCGCCAACGATTATGTGGTGAAACCTTCCGGCTTGGGAGAACTCTTTGAAGTCGTATCCCGTGTGAACCGTTTTTTGGAGACTCAAAAAGAGTACCGTAGACATTTGGAAGAAGAGAAATTTTTCACCCTGCGCGGAGCGGCCAACACGGTATGTCACGAGATCAATAATCCGTTGACTTCCATCGTGGGACAAGCCCGCTTGCTCGGGAAACAATTTCAAGAGCAGAATGCCCCCCCAGAAATGCACAACGCCGTGGAGGCCATTCTGCAGGCCACCCAGCGCATCCAAAGCATTACCCACCAATTAAGCCGGGCCATCCGGGTAGTGACCACCGAGCCAGTGCCGGGCATTAAGATGATCGATCTCTCGGCTTCCGCAAAAAAGGAATAACCGAGGCGCCAGGTATCAGGCGCCAACTGTCCGATATCCATAGGCCAATGGTGGCTAGCTCAGCTTTTTTAAAGCCGCGCGGATCTTCTCCGCCGCTTTTTTCAAATTCTCCATGGAATTTGCGTAAGCCAAACGAATATACCCTTCCCCGAATTCGCCGAAGCAGGTTCCTGACAAAACGGCCACCCCAGCTTCCCGCATAAGATAATCCGCCATGGCGCTGCTGGTCATGCCGAAAGAGCGGATATTCGGGAAGACATAAAACGCTCCGTGCGGCTTGAAACAACTCACTCCAGGGATTTGATTGAGGGCCTCCACCAGGAAATCCCGGCGCCGTTTAAACTCCGCGACCATCTCCAGGGATTCTGCATTGGCGCTGGAAAGAGCGGCGAGGCCAGCTCGTTGAATGAATGGAGGCGTACAGGAAACACTATTGGTAATCAACCGGGAGATGTGGCTGGCCAGTTCCGGCGGCATTACGCCGTAACCTATCCGCCAGCCGGTCATTGCATAAGTTTTGGAAAAGCCATCCAGGATAATCGTCCGCTCCTGCATACCTGGCAGAGAGGCGATGCTAAAATGGCTCCCTTCATAAAGAATTCGGGAATACACTTCATCGGCCAACACCCAGAAGTCATGCCGATTCGCGCTATCCGCGATGAGTTGGAGATCTTCCCGCGTCAGCAGGCCCCCCGTGGGATTTTGTGGGGAATTCAGGATGAGCAGGCGCGTTTTGGAAGAGACCCGTTCCCGCAATTCTTCAGCTTCGAAGCGGAATCCGTGCTTTTCGTAGAGGGGCAGAGGCACGGCTTTTCCGCCGACAAAGTTAATCATGGATTCGTAGATGGGATATCCCGGATTGGGATAGAGAGCTTCGTCTCCCTCATCCACCAGGGCCATGATCACATAAAACAGGATGGGTTTACCGCCGGGGGTAATGCAGACCCAATCGTCGTCTACTTCGATCCCACGCGTGGAGCGGATTTCTTCCGCCACCGCCCTCCTCAATTCTGGGAGACCGGAAGAAGGACAATAGTGGGTGTACCCTCCCCAGAGCGCTTCCACAGCTCCTTCAATAATTTTGCCGGGAGTGATGAAATCGGGTTCGCCGATTTCGAGATGAATCATTTCTTTGCCTTGGGCTTCCAGCGTCCGGGCTTTTACCATCACTTCAAAGGCCGTCTCGGTTCCGAGCCGGGACATCCGCTTGGCCAGTCTCACAATCACCTCCATCCCTTGCATTGGTAAGAGGTTTCGGGATAGGGTCTCTATTCATCGTCAATCAAGAGATGATAAAGATCGCGCTTATGGCAAGCCAGTTCCTTCGCCAACCGTTTGATGGCTTCATTTTTGGAAATCTTCTCCGTTTCCGCGATTTTTTGCACTCGGCTTCTTAATTCCATTTTATCAAGAGTGGTCAATACGGGAGAGGTTTTTTGGAATTTTTCGAGAATCAGAATCAGCTCGCCACGGACCGGCGCGCGGGAGAAATAAGCCAAAGCTTCGGCCGCGGTCCCGGAATAAAGCTCCTCGTAGAGCTTCGTCAATTCCCGCGCCACCGTGAGCGGCCGGTTCCCCATGCGTGTGCGCAGCTCTTTCAGCGTGTCGAGCAATCGATTGGGGGATTCAAAAAAAATCAGAGTCCGCTCCTCATTCCGCAACGTTTCCAGCAAAGTTTGCCGGGCCTGGGCCTTGGCGGGCAAAAAGCCAAGGAAGATGAAACTATCGGAGGAACGTCCGGAAGCGCTCAGGGCGGCAATAAAAGAACAAGGGCCGGGGATGGGAGTTACGGTGATCCCCCGTTCTCTGGCCAAATGCACAATCCGGTACCCAGGGTCGGAAATGCAGGGGGTCCCCGCATCGCTGACCACGGCAATGTTTTTGCCTTCTTCAAGCAAGGCGAGAAGCTGGGAGGCCTTCCGGCTCTCGTTGTGCTCGTGATAGCTTGTGGTGGGCTTTCGAATCTGGTAATGCGCCAGCAGCTTGGCCGTCTGCCGCGTGTCTTCGCAGGCGATCAGGTCCACTTCCTTCAAGATCCGAAGCCCCCGAAAAGTGAGGTCTTCCAGATTGCCTATCGGGGTTGCGACTACATAGAGTATGCCGGGCATAGAATTATTCAAGGTTCCACTTCGGCCAGTGTCTCGCGGCTTGGATACTTGCCGGGAAATCCTGACGGTGGGCTTGGTTGGCGCCACAAAAGAATGAAAATTTATTCCCCCTTTGAAGGGGGATGGCGTCCGTCAGCTGACGGACGCCAGGGGGATGTCTCGTCGGCATACCTGATATCCCCCGGCGCCCGCAAACGAGCGCCACCCCCTTTATTAAGGGG
>CAWDMN010000003.1:0-36658 GCA_963803155.1 uncultured Acidobacteriota bacterium | reverse complement strand
GCTGGGTTTTACCTGGCGCTCCCTCGCTGGTGCATCCCCTTCCTGTGGGCTCGCGGCATTTTTCTTCATTTTTTATTGAGCAAATATAGAAACATTTCCGCGGCGTGCCAGGTGTGGGGAACGCTGAGCTTCTGGTCGACATAGACCTGTCCAAGAATCTTCATCCCCTGATAATCAGCCTGGCTGGCATTCGATTCCCAGCTCAAGGGATAATCCTGATTGGAGATCCAGCCTTTTTTCTCATTGTAAAAATGATCTTCCGCCCAAACCAGGTAAGGCCAATTCTGGTTATCGCCCAGGCCAAAGCGTCCTGAATCAGCATGCTGATCTTTAAAGTCCCACCAGAACAATGAGGAATAAGAATCTTTCACTGTGGGAATTTCATAGGGATCTGGCAAATTGAGAGATTTCAAACCGAATTTAGCCCATTTGGTGATGTAGACGGGATGGGCGCTGAAATCCCTACGGCCGGCGAGATGCTTCCCCTCCTCGAATTTGGAAAGTGTTTCCAAAATTTTCGGGACTAGCGGATGCGATCGATCGGAGACGAGTGAGATCAAAAACAGCAACTCCCCCAGATTGTCAGGTTCGGTCTCGCCCGCATTGTTTCGGTCGAATGGTTCGCGCAGCCCCATGATCCAAGCGCGGACCAAATCTAAATTTCCGGTCTCCTTCAAAACCATGCACATGCTGGAACCATCGCAATACCAGGGTTTTTTGTAGACAAAATAGTTGGGAACTGGCTTCCCCTGGATGATGTTGATTAATATTTCCTGAAGTAAGACTCGAAGCACGGGAGCATATTTGTGTCCAAAGAAGATAGGCAATTGTAAAGGGCTTTGGCTCAAAATGGTTTTGTGTAATCCCTCTTGTATCCATAGTGCTTGTTCATCTTCTATGATTCTGATTTTTTGTCCATCGCGAGTGACTAAAAAGACGGCATAATCCGGCGGAACAATGACTTCGGATTCAACATCCCATTGCCGCAATGTCTCCCCCGTTAATGCATCTTTTAACGAGCCATTTTGGTAGAGGAGTTTTCGGCGGGGACCCATGCCAAAAAGGAAAAATTTGACTTCCGGCAATGTTCGCACGCCACCAAATTCCTTGCGCAATTTCTTGAGGTTATCTCGGTAATCTCTCAGCGCCTCCTGAGGGGAGAGGAGCCTGCGCCGAGCCGGAGGAAGTGTCTTGGGGGGGGGTGAGTTGGTCTGCGTGTTGGCAGACAAGGAGACGGTTTCAGCCAGCAGCAAAAGACACAAAAAGAGCAAAGAAATCTTTCGCAGTTTCATGGAAGGTGATTGTCCTGATCGGCAATTGAAGAGGGCTTGGGGATTGAGGGCGCAATACCCAGAGCAAAACCATTCCAATCCCCGTAAGTGCGGACTGCGGTACCACTTTCACTTCGGCGTTTCGCTATTCCTTGAGCCGCCATAAAAGAGTCAAATTTACAGGACCCAGCAGAGTGGTAATGTTAGAAGCAAAAAGGGCGCCAGCAAGGTCGCCCCTTTACAAAGGCAACGAACTTGTCTCCCTGCGGTTATTTTTTCTCCACAAACCATTTCGCGTTGATTTCCACGAATTGGGCCCACTTTTCAGGCAGATCCTCCTGAGCAAAAATGGCAGCTACCGGACAAGCCGGAACACAGGCGCCGCAATCGATGCATTCATCGGGGTCAATATAGAGCATTTCAAAACTGGCAAATTCCGGTTCATCCTTTTTGGGATGGATACAATCCACCGGGCAGACATCGACGCAGGCAGTGTCTTTCGTGTTAATGCATGGCTCCGCAATAATGTACGCCACTCTAAGATCCTCCTTTGAATTGTTGATTTAGTGACTTCCTTGAGCCGCCAAAGTCGATGATATCGAATCATGTTTGGCGGTGCCATATTGGTCAATCCCCGTTGGCCGGGATGAAGTCCCGCTCGAATCTTGAGTGCGAAATTCATCAAATGAGAATGATCTCAATTACAATTCACTTCATTTTATCTTTCAGGTGGCTAATTGCCAAACCACTTTCCGTGCTCATCCGTCGGGAATCAGCGCGAGGATTTCAGATCGGGATCCGTCAAGGGAAAACGGGCTTCAATCACGCTCCGCATGCCGCCCCGCGGAGTAAACTCACCCCGCACGATGGCCCAAACGGGATGGCAGCTTTCCACCAAATCCCTCAATATGCGGTTGATGGCATTCTCATAGAAAATCCCAAGATTGCGAAAAGCCAGAATATAGTTTTTCAGGGCTTTTAATTCCAGGCAAAGTTGGTTTGGAACGTATCGAATAGTAATTGAGCCAAAATCCGGGAGTCCGGTTTTTGGGCAAATGGAGGTAAACTCTGGGATTTGAATGGTGATTTCGTACCCCGGAAATTGATTGGGCCAGGTTTCCAGGGAAGGCAAGGGAGTATCGATTCCCGAGCGGGCATGTTCTTCGGTGTAGCCGGTCATGAGACGCGATCCTTAAAGGAATTTTTCCTTCAATAATTCTATACCATAACACCTTGAGTCAAGACCATGAGAAAATATCCAGCATTGAGCTCCGTAGGGAACCACTCGTGTGGCGGTACGGACGATCCTTCGCCCGTGCGTCTTGCTAATTCAGTCCACACAAGGTCAAGACTCGCGGACCAATAAAATGAAAGGGGAGAGTCGATGGCAAAAAAAGCCGATGGCCGAGCCGGGGACAAAATGGACCGGCGGGATTTTTTGGCGCAGGGAGCAACCGGCGGCGCTGCATTGGTCTTGGGTTCATCACTTTCGGCGAAAGCCGATAGTCAAGGAAATTCAATAGCCGCGGATGATTCATTCGAACTCCAGGAGACGACCATTTCCGTTCTGCGGGAGGACATGCAAAAAGGGCGAAGGACGTCCAGAGAGATTGTTGAGAGATATCTGGAACGAATCGAAAAGATCGATCGCCAGGGTCCCAAAGTCAATTCAATTATTGAACTAAATCCCGATGCCCTTGCCACCGCAAAAGCATTGGATGAAGAACGGCGGACTAAAGGGCCCCGAGGTCCGCTTCATGGCCTTCCTATTCTTCTCAAAGACAACATCGATACCGCTGATCGGATGGTGACCAGCGCCGGCTCTCTGGCCTTGGGCGAGTCGAGGCCCAGACAGGATGCATTTATTGTCAAAAAGCTCCGGGCGGCCGGGGCCGTGATTTTGGGGAAGACCAATTTGAGCGAGTGGGCTAATTTCCGCTCCACCCGCTCCAGCAGCGGTTGGAGCGGCCGGGGCGGACAGACCCGCAATCCCTACATCCTAGACCGGAATCCTTGCGGTTCCAGCTCTGGCTCGGGAGTGGCGATTTCGGCCAATTTGGCGGCCGCCGCCGTGGGGACCGAGACGGATGGCTCCATAGTCTGTCCCTCCTCCATCAACGGAATTGTGGGAATCAAGCCGACCCTTGGTTTGTTGAGTCGTTCGGGAATCGTACCGATCGCGCACAGCCAGGACACGGCGGGGCCGATGGCCCGGACGGTGGCGGATGCCGCGATCTTGTTGACCATCATGTGCGGTGAAGATTCTCAGGATGCGGCCACCGCTTCCCGCCAGGGCAAATTTCCGGAAGATTATTTAAAATTTCTTGATCCACGGGGATTGCAGGGGGCGCGCATCGGCATTGCCCGAAATTTTTTTGGTTTTGATGAGCGGGTGGATCGGCTAATGGAGCAAACCTTAGATCTGTTGAAGAAGGAAGGGGCCGTGATCATTGACCCCGCCAATCTGCCCCATAGCGGGAAATATGACGATTCAGAATTCGAAGTGTTGCTTTATGAATTCAAGGCGGATTTGAACCGGTATTTGGCTCAGACTGATCCGCGGCTGCCAGCTCGGTCTTTGAAGGATCTAATTGAATTCAACGGAAAAAATCGCCATCTAGAGATGCCTCATTTTGGCCAGGAGATTTTTCTAAAGGCCGAAGCCAAGGGGCCTTTGACTGAAAAAGCATATTTGAATGCACTGAAAAAGAATCAGCGCCTTTCGCGGCGGGAGGGAATTGATGCCATCATAAATAAGCATCATCTGGATGCTTTGATGGCCCCCACGAATGGACCTGCCTGGCTGACTGATTGGGTGTGTGGCGATCATTCCGCCGCTGGCAGTTCCTCGCCCGCGGCGGTCGCGGGATACCCGGCAATTACCGTACCCGCTGGCTTCGTCTCCAAGCTGCCCATAGGGGTTACCTTCTTTGGAAAGGCTTACAGTGAGCCGGCTTTGATCAAAATTGCGTTTGCGTTTGAGCAGACGGCCAAGATCCGGCGTCCTCCCATGTTTTTGGCCACCTCGGAAAGCGCCGGTTAAATGATGGGAACCAAACATAATAATAAGACCCCCATGCCATGTGGATGGAAATGACATATTATGCCTGAGTGATCAGATTCTGACCGCGATTTTGATTGCGGAGCTCGAACTCGTGGCGAAGACCCTCCCCAGCGGCCCCGTGCTACATGCCGTGGCAAGTTGCTGCAAGGCAGAAAATTTACGAAGGAAAATTATTGATGAGCTGTGGCAAGCGACGGTTCGATGATAATGGGTCCGTCGGCGCGCAGGTAACGAAGCCCAAAAAAGGTAAGAAAGAGCGAGGAGATACCCGCGGCGATTAGAAGGCAGGACCGCCATTCCCAGTTGTGTACCCACCAGAGTGTGGAGTGCGAAAAAATCCCCAGCAGATGATTCGTAACCACAAGCTGGGTAAAAATAAAGGTGAAGATCCGGGTCCGCGTGCAAAAGATCAGCCATCCGCAAAGGGTGATGAGCATGGATTTTAGCAGGAAGAATTTCAGGAAAGAGAGAGTCCAACCATCCCTGATCATCCAGGCTCGGAATAGCGGATTCATTTCATAACTCAAGGGAAACCCCAAGACGGAAAAGGTCTCAAAAGTGCACCCCAGATCCAAAGATAGAAGGATCATGGCGGCTATTGAATAAAGGCGCAATTTCTGATTGACCATACACACTCCCAGGTGTCTTATCGGCCAGGCTGGAGAAATTTTTAGCTTTTTTGTGACTGTTCGGGATAAATTGCTTTTTTTCAGTATCGACATTGGCATCGAACATGTGATTCAGATGGAGGCCGTGGGGATTTTGCTGAGAGCCGATGCCGACAGCGATTCCGATACCGAATTTCCCATGCAAAGTGAGATGCCATTGGCGCAGTTGTTTTTGTTCATGCGCTTCGACTGGGTGGAATAATAAATTCCTGTTTAAATCGCCAACCTTTGCCGCGCGGCATATGGCATCCGCATTCCCCAGGAGACATCACGAAAAGAAGGAGCATAAAAAACGATGAAAAGTCTCTGCGTTTTTTGCGGATGCAATGAAGGGAAGAATCCGGCATATCAAGAGAGCGCCGTCCAGATGGCGCAAGAATTGCATCGTCGCGAAATCCAACTGGTCTATGGGGGAGGAAACCGGGGACTGATGGGCATTCTAGCCAATACCCTGTTGCAGTTGGGAGGACGGGTGACCGGAGTCATCCCGGAAGCTCTCTGGGCCATGGAGGTTGGGCACAAAGGATTGACGGAAATGAAAGTGGTCAAAAGCATGCATGAGCGCAAAGCTCTGATGTCCAATCTCGCCGATGGATTCATCGCTCTGCCCGGCGGATTTGGCACTTTCGAAGAATTGTTTGAAGTGATTACCTGGGCACAATTGGGCTTTCACTCCAAACCCGTAGGAATACTGAATGTTGATCACTACTTTGACCCGCTATTAAATCTGATCGCCCATGCCTGTGAAGAAGGATTCATTCCCAATGGACAAGAACTGGTCTTGTCTGCTCCCAGTCCCTCGGTATTAGTTGCCGAGATGGCCGACTATCACCCAGCTGAATTGAAGCCAAAGTGGATTGATCAGGAAAAAATCTGAATCCCTGCCTGAATGCGTTTAAATCGAGAGAAGTCGCAGCAGGAAAGATCAAAGGATTGAATTGGAAATGGGTTGATTTCGCGACTTTAGGTAAAGAATAGAAAATGATAAATGGCAAATGGAAAGAGGAAATGTTCCTCTCCCCATTTGCCGGTTTTATATAAAGCCTCTCCACAAAGATCCGCAAGCGGAGGAGCTTTTTATTTCTCCGACGGTTTCTCTTCTCCACCTATTCCCTTCTTCAAGATCAGCAAGCATTCCATCATGGCACGGCCGTTGTGGTATCCGCCTTTCCATGGATTGGCCTTTTGTCCTATGGGCTTTCCTTCCGGCGTGATTGTGGAATGCCACTCCCCGTTCTCCCAATCGGTTTGCTTGCTCTCCACGAAGTGGTAGGTCTTAATGAAATAGTCCAGATAGCGGGGATCTCCGGTCAACCGATGCATGTAGAGGCAACTGACCAAGGCTTCTGCCTGTACCCACCAGACTTTGTTCAGATCGTTGGCCGGCTGATCAAACACCTCACCGGAGGAGAAAAATCCCCCTTGTTTAGCATCGAAACCATATTTTGCCGAATAATCGAATAATGCCTTAAAGAGATCTTGGTAAGGGTAAGGGGAAACGGCCGCGGCATCACAGGCGTCGATAATCAGCCAGATATTTTCCAGATCGTGTCCATAGGAAACACGACTGTGGCCGGAATTCAACAAGGGAGTCCAATCCTTGAAATATTGGTCGGTACAGGCGCCCACCCGCTTGCGAACCACGCTATTGCTTTCAATGGTAATCAGCTCCAGCAGCCGTTCCCGAGCCAAGGGCAGACGGCTGGCCCGGTAGTAAGTGGTGAGAGCCTCCATGAGATGCAAATGCGTATTCATCAATTTGTCAGCTTTCCCCGGATTCATGTAATCCCTTCCTAGAGTGGCAGGCTTCCAATCTTCAGAAAAAGTCTCCCTGAACCCGCCATATTTTGCATCGTGAGCTTTCTGTTCCAGGACATTGAAGATTTGATTAGCGAACTTCAGCACCTCCGGTTTGTGAGTGGCAAGATAGTACTCCGACACGGCATAGAGCCCGAAAGACTGGCCATAGAGAACCTTCGCGGGGAAGAGCACCTTGTCCCCAGAGGGGTCGACCTGCCAGTAAAAACCGCCATTCTTTTGGTCCCACATTTTATCGTGCAGAAAACGGTACCCGAGGGCCGCGGCTTTCAATTCCTTTTCTGTGCCATATCCCTCTCGTGCCAAGCGGGAAAACAGCCAAAGCTGTCGAGATTGTGTAACGATCATTTTGACCCCAGGACCGAGCGGTTCCCCCTTGAGGCCGAAATTCAAGGTGTATCCTCCGTTTTGAGTATCCAGCGTTTTGTTCATCCAAAAAGGGACAATGTTTTGCCGAAGATTTTTCTCCAACTTGGGGATGTACTCTCGCGAGATAGTGGGAAGGTCCACCGCCATTACCTGAATACAGAAAAGCGTCATCAAGACCAGGGAAAAAGCGCTAATACATCGAATCAATGGGTTCCGCATTGGATCTCTCCTATTGATCATTCGTATTATTACTAACGAAGATTTGCTCTAATTTGGCATGAGTGCAAGGTTGATACTGGCAGCTCAACATTTGGGAGGAGCCTCTGGAAAATCGGTGAAGAAATTCCCGGGGCTTTCCAGAAAAACAGTCAAAAGAAAATTCATCAATTCCCAACCTGGCCAAGCCAGAACAATAAAGTTGAACCAGCGGCAATTTCTGCCAAAATGGCCACTAAATCTAAGGTTTCCAAAGACACGAAAAAATATTCCGCTCTTTAGACATAGAATTTACCAGTTAAGAGGCTAGAGGATCTGATTGACGATTGCCGTTTCATCGGGAAAAGTGCCCGTTTCCAGCTTGGAATAGATCCTTTGACCGTTCTTGTATACTTCAAAACGTCCATCGCCGAAGGGTGATAATTCCAACGATTTGATGCGCTGTTTGCCACTGCTCAACAGTTTCTCCGTCAAACTGACGGCTCTAGGTTCGTAGTTTCACTTCGAACAATATTCAATTCGAATTTTCATTGCTCCTCCTTGTGTGCCGGACAATACGCTGCTTTTATTAATCTGTGCAAAATAATCAGGAGGAGATTTTTACCCCTATCCCCTCACCCCTTCCCCCGTTGTCGGGGGAAGGGGAACTTAACACAAAATCTCCAAATCCGGGGGTAGGCCGTCGGGCGTCCTGCCCGACGGCCTACCCCCGGCTAATATCTTGTGCCCTTTTAGGGCATTTTCTAGAAGGCGGGCTCCTGCCCGCCTCTTTTCCTACGGACTATTATGCACACCTTAATAATTTCATAAACTATATGTGCTTTGGGGCAAAGCCCCCTTTTTTGTCACGGCTAATGGAATTTTATCACGGACCGCGGGTAAGAGTGAAGTCGGCGCACCTCAATAAAAAGGGGATCAAAGGCAAGGATTCCTCCACTATGCCGGCACAAATCCAGGCAGGAGGCCTGCCTAAGGCCCTCATGCCTTATGCCAAGGGGGTACATCCGCTCCTGGATTATTTTTCACTTTTATCTGCTTTTAGAATTGTAGGAGGGGTTGAACTCAGCTATCGAAAGGGGTATCATGCCAGCCAAGACTAAATGACGTTTGAACGGCCGAAAATGGAAGATGTCTCAAAAGATGAGTCTACAGTCGGACAATCGCTTGCAAGCTTTGTCTGCTGGAAGCTAGGGTGGTCCGAGTGGGTTAGTTCGGCAAGTGGATGGTGCTTGCCTGCCGTTTCAATGTCGTCATAATAGTGTGTGAGGAGGTTTTATGAACAAAAGGCGGGGATTGAAAAACATGTTGGCAGTCAAGATGTCTTTGCTAATCTTGACATGCGGACTCTTTGTGCCAGGTGAGTGGGTGACTCCCAGGGTGTCGTCTGCGCAAGAAATCACCGGAACCCTGAGGGTCGATGTGGAACTGGCCACAGTGGAAGTAGTAGTCATGGACAAAAAAGGGAAACCGGTGCAAGGACTCAAGAAGGAAAATTTCCAGCTATTCGAAGACGGAAAACCTCAAACCATTGCCACTTTCGACGCTGTCGTGGACAATCCTGGCGCTCAGCCTGCTCCCACAAGCCTGGCTGACATTGATGATGCGGAAAACCAAAGGGGGAAGATTGTCTTGATTCTTTTCGACGACAGCCATATCGGCTCTTCTCAGTTGAAATTTGCGCGGGATGCCGCTGAGAAATACGTCCAACAGCATATGCGTCCATGGGATCTCTTTGGAGTGGCAACTTATGGGCAATCCTTGAAAATTGTCCAGAACTTCTCCCATGATGCGGCCAAAGTGATTGAAGCCATTCGCAAGCCCGCCACTTCTTATACCTCCCTGGATAAGAAGGTAAGTAGCGGTGCGGCCATGGGCCAACCTTCGGGTGAGTTTGAAGTCCCAGGGAGTGCCAGGCGAGGACAGCAACAGCAGCGAAGTCCCATGGATATGCAGGAGCTGAAATTTCGCTCTCAATCCCTTTTCAGAACATTGGGCTACCTCTCAAATTCCATGGCCATGGTGAAGGGGCGGAAATCCATAATTATGTTTTCGGAGGATTTTTCCATCCCTGCTGACATACAAAACGATTTCAATAGCTTGGTGGAGATTGCCAGGCGCTCCAATGTCTCATTCTTTACGCTGGATTCACGCGGGGTCGGATCTTCCATGGGAATGCTCATGAAACCTCCCTTGCGAACCGCAATTGCTCAAAAGAAGGAACAGCCCTCTCTGCTTTCAAGCCTGGGCACTATGTTGACTGGATTGATGCCGACTTTGGGGACCTTGCCTGAATCGCCGGTGGCTCTCTGGACGTCCGCCTATCTGCAACAAACGGGCGGACAAACGGGCGGCAGTGGCGGTGGGGGTGCCCCAAGCGGCGGTGGAGGTTCCGCGGGAGGAGGCACTGCTGGGGGAGGCACCGCGGGAGGAGGCACTGCTGGAGGAGGCACTTCCGGAGGATCTACTGGTGGTACAACTGGAGGCACCACTACTGGCAACACCACTGGGAGTACCAGCAAGAATACTACGACGAATACGGACTACAACACGAATTCAGGATCAAGAAATAATGGGATGGAGCCGGATTTTTCAACCTTCGAACAACAAACCATGACGAGCAATATTCTCCGTTCCTTAGCTAGTGAGACTAACGGATTGGCCATCTTTAACACCAACAACCTGAATGAGCGTCTCAACGATGTCGACTTGGAACTCAGCAATTATTACATCTTGGGTTATTTCCCCAACAATACCAAGCGGAGCAACAAAGTCCACAAGATTGAAGTAAAAACCGAATTGAAAGACGTCACGCTGAAGCACCGCCACACGATTCAGGAAGTCCGCCCGCCGGAATTGGAATCCGGCTCCAAGGGTGAGAAGGCTTTATCCTCGGCCATGGCATCACCTTCCCAGCTTACCCAAGTTCCGCTCTCCTTCCGTCCAGTATATTTTTACGATTCTCCGCAACTGGCTCGAGTGCCGGTGGTTGCCAAAATTCAGCATGGCATACTGGAAGCCAAGAAAAAGGGGAACTTTTATGTTGTTTCCTTCAATGTCATGGGTGTGGCTTTCAATGAAGACGGTTCAACCGCGGCCCGTTTCAGCGAAGCCAAGAGTTACAATCTCACGGCTGAACAAGCGGAGCGGTTCAAGAATCAGGACCTGGTCTATTTGAATTATTGGAAGCTGCGTCCAGGGAAATACCGAATGAAAATGGCGGTGGCCGATGAAAAGGGGAAAGCAGGGACTTCCGAGCTGAACATGGAAATTCCAGCCCAAGCCCAGACGGGTTGGAGCACTAGCACTTTAATTCTCAGCCAGGATCTCCAGCAACTGCCGGAATTGATTCAAAACATGCAGACTCGGCTGTTGGATGAAACCGATCCGATGATTTTCCGGGGTTTCCAGATTCGCGCCCCTCTGGTTCCCCAGTACGATAGACAGCGCAACATCGTCGTTTTTTACAGGATCTATGGCAAAGAAGCCAAACCGGGCCCGGGCATGGTCGCCAAGTTGGAGCTGTCCAATGAAAAAGGGGAAAAGCAGGCAGGCCCTACCATCCCCTTAAATGATTTGATCCAAGCCACCGGTAAAGGTGAACTAACGGTCGGTTTTTCCTTCCCGGTGAAGGATTATCAGCCTGGGAAGTACAAATTGACCGTGGAGACGATTAATCCGGAGGCCAATCAAAAAGTGGTGACCGAATCGGATTTGACGCTGATGTGAGGGCGAAGAAAAGCTTGGGAAGTGGTCAGTGGATAGTGGCTAGGGAACAACGGACGATAAATTTTCTCATGCAGAAATTTTGTTTCGATCACCCTCTACCGCATTTTAGCTTAGTGATTGTTTGCTGATCGCCAATCACTGACCACTGACCACTATCCACTGACCACTGTTTTATTAAATGGAGACCTTATCCAATCTGGGAGCCAACACTTGAATCAGCAGTAAGGCTGCCAGGTAAATAGTCCCCGCTATTATCAGGATTGGCAGGTAATCATTCGGGTTTTGTTTAAGGACTCCGCCCACATATTGCGAAAAGAAAAATCCTCCCATACCTCCCGCGAATCCGCCAATGCCCACGACCGATCCCACGGCTTTCTTGGGGAACATATCCGACGAGAGAGTAAAAATATTGGCGGACCAGCCTTGATGGGCGGCGCAAGCCAAGCCAATCAAAAACACGGCCACCCAAAGATTTGTGGTGGTAGCCGCGAAAATTACCGGCAGCACGCATATGGCACAAGTCAGCATGGAGCCCTTCCGAGCCGCGTTGGGCGTCCAGCCCCGTCGGAGGAAAAAAGCCGGCAGCCATCCAGCGGCGATGGAGCCGAAACTGGCCAGAGTGTAGATTATGAGGATTGGCGCTCCCATGGCGCTAATCTGCACCTCGAATTTCCGGTTGAGAAAACCGGGTCCCCAAAACAGGTAAAACCACCAAATTGGATCTGTCAAGAATTTGCCAAGCGTAAAGGCCCAGGTTTGGCGGAGCTTGAGCAGTGGCAGCCAAGGTAATTTTCCGGTTGGCGGCTCTTCCAGTTCACTCTGAATGTACGCCAATTCCTCGCGGGAAAGGCGCGGATGGTCTTCCGGCCGCCGATAGAGCCAAAACCATAAGATCAGCCACAAAAAACCGACAACTCCCGCTAGAATAAAGACCCACCGCCAACTGCCGAAAGCTGCCAGAATGGCCGCGACGGCAAAGGGGGTGACCACGGCGCCAATATTAGTTCCGGAATTGAAAAGGCCCGTCGCTAGGGCCCTCTCCCGTTGGGGGAACCATTCGGCAATGGTCTTAATACTGGCCGGGAAGTTGGCGGCTTCCCCGATGCCCAGCATCACCCGCCACAGGATAAAAGCCAGGACAGTGCCGGCAAAGGCATGTCCCATGGCAGCCAGACTCCACCATACGATGGCCAAGGCAAATCCTCTGCGAATTCCAATCCGGTCAATCAGCGAGCCCGCGCCGAGCATCATAATGGCATATGCCAGCTGGAAGTATTTGACAACGTCAGCGAAGTCGGTTTCCGACCAACCCATTCCGCCATGGGCGAGTGAGTCAAGAAAAAGGGGCTTCAAAATGCTGATGACTTGCCGGTCAACATAATTAATCGTGGTGGCGATAAATAAGAGTCCACAAATCGTCCAGCGGAAATGCCCTCCTGCTTTGGTCGGTGAATTCACACCTCACCCTCCGTTTTGAATGTTGGCCTATATTGTTTTAAAATAAAACAAAATGGAAGAAAAAAATGAATTGCTGAATTTCCATCCTTTTTACTGGCCCAAGCTATTTTCCCGCCGGATGTTGAGGTTTCTTTTCTGCTCAGAAAAAGGGTGCCATCCTGCGCCTATATTGAAAACAAAGGTTCAATGTGGTACTTTCAAGAAGGTGTATTGACGACCTGATTGGCTCGCTATACAGATTGACGACTTTTTCTCCCAGTTCACCGTACCCAATCCTCGAACCAGAATAAAACATTAAGGCGTCACGATCATGGATAATGTCAGAAAATACGTGTTTGAGAATGGTTTGACTGTTCTGTCTGAACAGATGCCCCATGTTCGTTCAATTTCTTTGGGAATCTGGCTTAAAAATGGATCCAGGAGTGAACGTCCGGAGGTCAATGGAGTTGCTCATTTCATAGAGCATTTGCTTTTTAAGGGAACTCTAAACCGGACTGCCGAAGAAATCGCTCGGCAAGTAGATTCAATCGGGGGACATCTGGACGCTTTCACGGCCAAAGAAACCATTTGTTACAGCACCAAAGTGTTGGATGAGCACCTCCCCATAGCCTTCGATATTCTTTCGGATTTGGTCTTACACCCCAAGTTCGATGCCCAGGATTTGGAAAAGGAACGCTGTGTCATCCTCGAAGAAATCAAAATGGTGGAAGACACTCCTGATGATTTAGTCAACGAAATTTTTATCCAGAACTTCTGGAAAAACCAACCACTGGGCCGTCCCATTCTGGGGACAAAGGGGACCGTCAAGAGTTTAGATCGGGGTAAAGTGCTGGATTTTTATGAACAATTCTATACCCCCGGCAATCTCATCATTTCCGCGGCGGGTAATCTCGAGCATGAAAGGGTAGTGGAACTAGTCCGCCAAAAATTCAATCGGTGTCAGTCTGTTACGAATGGCTCCATCGACATCCCGCACCATACGCACAGTCGAATCACTCTGCGCAGCAAAAAAGATCTCGAGCAAGTGCATATTTGCCTAGGAGTCCCTTCCTATCCTTTAACCGATGAGCGGCGTTATGGCTGCTACATTCTCAATACGTTGTTGGGGGGTGGCATGAGTTCCCGACTGTTTCAAAACATCCGGGAAAAACAAGGTTTGGCTTATGCGATCTTCTCCGGCATCAATGCTTACCGGGATACCGGCTGTCTAACCATCTACGCGGGCACTTCGCTGGAGACGGTTGGCAAGGTGGTTGATCTCGTAATTCAGGAATTTCGCAATTTAAAAGAGACGCCGGTGGAACCGGAGGAATTGCGCCGCGCCCAGGACCATTTGAAAGGGAGCATGATGTTGAGCTTGGAATCGACGTCGAGCCGAATGTCTCATCTGGCTCGGCAAGAACAGAACTTCGGCAAACAGGTTTCCATGGATGAGATGATCGGGAATATCGAGAAAGTCACCGTCGACGAGATCCAACAAATGGCCAACCAAATTTTTGATACGCGGAATGTGGCATTGACTATTCTGGGCAACCTGGATGGTTTCAAAATTACCCGGGATCGGCTGGATTGCGGAAGCTCCGGAGCAATGACAACATAGGATCCAAATATCCGAAGAGCGGCTTTTCGCGGGAAGAGTCGGCTCGTCATCAGGCGACACAATACTCCGTGAAATTGGAATCCACGAGGGCTCGCGCTCTTCCAGTCGGCGATAGCCAAGTTTCTGTCCGCGGACTATCTCGGGAATTTGGAAGCGCTCAATGAATTCTCTTTACCTTTTCTGTTGACACTCGGGAGGGAGTATCTAACAATTCTCAGTTCTACTTTGAACCCGGTGCAAACTGGATGAATCCGGGTTGGCAAGGGTGGCCTTCGAGTGAGTTTAAAAATTTCGGTGTTGGGAAGTGGCAGTTCGGGCAACAGCACTTTTATCTCTTCGGCCAATACGAAGATTCTAATCGATGTCGGATTAAGCCGGTTGCAGACCGTGAAAAGGCTGGCTTCTATTGGCGAATCATTGGATCAAATCGATGCTTTTTTGATTACGCATGAACACAACGACCATATCCAGGGTCTGCCCACCATCCTGGCTCGCAATGACATTACGGTTTATCTCACGCAAGGAGTGCAGGATTATCTTCGCCCGCAGATGAATATCGAGCGGCTGGAAACGATGAGTGCCGGGTCCGGTTTTATGATCGGAGATATTCAGGTGACCCCTTTTTCCATCCCTCATGACGCAGCCGATCCCGTGGGATTTAATTTGGAAGTGGAAGGAATCCGAATTGGATATGCGACTGATCTGGGATACCTGCCTGAATTGGTGATGCAGCGCCTCAAGAAATGCAGAGTGATGGTATTGGAATCGAATCATGATTTGGAGATGTTAAAGGTGGGATCTTATCCCTGGCATGTCAAACAGCGCATCATGAGCCGCTTGGGCCATTTGTCCAATGACGTGACCGGAAAATTTTTCAGCGAAGAATACGACAATATGGCGGAATTTATTGTCTTGGCGCATTTGAGCCGCCAAAACAATCACCCGGACATTGCCCGTCTTGTCTCTGCACAGGCTTTGGAGAACCGGGGATTCAATTTGGATCATCTTTATCTGGCCGACCAACAGACGCCGACTCCGGTGATTCAAATATAAGAGCGTGAGAATTCTTGATCGGAACCTTTCGAACCCGGCGAATTTGCGGGACCCCAGCTGCGGAGTGACAATCCATGATTAGCCGTTACACGCGCCCTGCGATGGGCAAAATTTGGTCTGAAGAAAACAAATTCCAAAAATGGCTCGATGTGGAGATTGCGGCTTCTGAAGTGTTGGCGGAACACGGAGTGGTGCCCGCGGAAGCGGTGGCACTCATCAAGCAGAAAGCCGGATTCAGTGTACAGCGAATTAATGAGATTGAAAAAGAGGTCAAACACGACGTCATAGCCTTTACGACTTCGGTGGCGGAACACCTGGGGCCGGAATCCCGTTATGTGCATTATGGTTTGACTTCCTCGGACGTAGTGGATACGGCGCTGGCTTTACAGTTGAAAGAAGCTTCAGTCCTCCTGGTGGAGGGGATGAAAAACCTGATTGCCATCTTGAAAAAGCGGGCCTTCGAGTTCAAAGAGACGCCGATGATCGGCCGGACTCATGGCATTCACGCGGAGCCCACCACCTTGGGATTGAAGATCACCCTCTGGTATGAAGAGGCCCGGCGAAATTTGAGGCGATTGGAAACCGCCGCGGAAACTGTCCGTGTGGGAAAACTTTCCGGGGCCGTGGGAACCTCCGCTCATTTGGAACCCGCGGCGGAAGAGGCGGTTTGTGCCAAGCTGGGATTGCAGGTAGATTCGGTTTCCAGCCAAATTGTGCAGCGTGACCGGCATGCGGAGTATATGGCCTCCTTGGCCATTGCCGCCGCCAGCCTCGAAAAAATTGCCCTGGAAGTGCGCGGTTTGCAGAGAACTGAAATTCGGGAAATTGAAGAGTACTTCGCTCCGGGCCAAAAAGGTTCGTCGGCCATGCCGCACAAAAGAAATCCAGTCACCAGCGAGCAAATCTGCGGCTTGGCCCGGGTGGTGCGCGCGAATTTGCAGGCCGCACTCGAAAACATCGCTTTGTGGAATGAACGCGATATTTCTCATTCCTCGGTGGAGAGGATCATTCTGCCCGACTCCACAATCCTGTTGGATTATTTGCTGGAAAAGACGGCTCGGTTGGTGGATCGAATGTTCGTCTATCCTGATCGAATGTTGGAAAACCTGAACCTCATGAAGGGCTTGGTTTATTCAGGACAGCTTTTGCTGGACTTGGCGAAAAAGGGGATAACCCGGGAAGAAGCTTATCGCTGGGTACAACGGAATGCCATGAGAGTCTGGAACGGGGAAGGGAATTTTAAGCAGTTCGTGCTGGAGGATTCCGATATCCGTCGAATTCTTTCCCCCGCTGAAATTGAGACCACCTTTGATTTCAGACATCAGCTCCGGCATGTCGACTATATTTTTAGGAGAGTATACGGAGATAGTGAGAAGTGAGGATTGACGAATGACGAGAAGCAATCGGCGTTCAGCTATCAGATCCCAGAATTCATCATACGCCACTTCTCGCCAGGCACTCATCTCCGGTTTGCCTATAAAAAACTATGATTGATCAATGGCATGAGGAATGTGGGGTTTTTGGAATTTATCGGCACGCGGAAGCATCGCGAATCGCATATTTGGGGCTTTATGCACTACAGCACCGTGGACAGGAGAGCGCGGGAATTGTCTCTTCGGATGAACATAAATTCTTCGTGGAACGGGGCATGGGCCATGTGGCGGATATCTTCGATGAGGGTACGCTGAATCGCTTGAAAGGCGGAATTGCCGTCGGTCATACCCGCTATTCCACCGCGGGTGACAGCTCATTAAAAAATGCCCAGCCGGTTGTTGTGACCTGCAGCAAGGGGAACCTGGCGCTCTGCCATAATGGGAACCTGGTCAATGCGCAGAAAGTTCGGGACCAATTGGAGCAGGAAGGGTCGATTTTCCAGGGAACCAGCGATACCGAAGTGGTCCTTCACCTGATTGCCAGGTCTCGCAAACCCACGGTGGAGGAGGCAATTCAGGAAGCCCTCTCCCAATTGAACGGCGCTTATTGCCTGGTCTTCATGACGCGGGACAAAATGATTGCGGTTCGGGATCCGAAAGGATTTCGCCCCTTTGCTTTTGGGTTCTTGGATGGCTCGCCGGTGGTGGCTTCTGAAACCTGCGCCTTCGATTTGATAGGCGCTAAATTTGAGCGGGAAGTCGAGCCGGGGGAGATGCTGATTTTTACCGGGAGCGGCCACGTTGAATCCCGGCAGATTTTCCCTCCGGTTCCGCATACCCACTGCATTTTTGAGCATGTCTATTTTTCCCGGCCCGACAGTTTTGTTTTCGGCCAGGAAGTGTACAGAAGCCGTTACCAATTGGGGGCATACCTAGCCCAGGAGCAGCCGGTCGAGGCGGACATTGTGGTTCCCATCCCAGATTCAGGGGTGGTGGCGGGATTGGGATTTGCTCGGGAATCAGGAATCCCCTTGGAATTTGGACTGATCCGGAACCATTACGTGGGGCGGACTTTCATCGAGCCCAAACAAGCCATCCGCCACTTTGGGGTCCGCGTGAAACTGAATCCTTGCGCCCACTTAATCCGCGGCCAACGCGTGGTATTAGTGGATGATTCTATCGTCCGCGGCACCACCAGCCGGAAACTGGTCAAATTGGTCCGGGCCGCCGGAGCCAAAGAAGTGCACATGCGCATCAGTTGCCCCCCCACGATTTCTCCCTGTTTTTATGGAGTGGACACCCCTACCAAGCGAGAACTGATAGCTTCCAGCCACACCGTAGAGGAGATCCGCACATACATTGAAGCCGATTCATTGGGCTATTTGAGCCTCGACGGTATGTTGCGAGCTTGTGGAGATGTGGAGAAAAAGGGTTATTTCTGCACGGCCTGTTATACCGGAAAATACCCGATCGAATTTCCTGATGGAGCCATTTAAGTGAATTCAAAATTTCCTTTAGGGGGGGCGATGAGCCAGAAAGCAACCTATCGCGACGCCGGCGTGGATATTGATCAGGCCAACCTTGCCAAGAAGCGAATTAAAGTCCTGGCGCGCCGCACTTTCACCCCCGGGGTTTTGACTGATATCGGTTTGTTTGGCGGATTGTTCCGGCTCGATAAGCGGAAGTATGCCGATCCAGTCTTGGTCTCCAGCGTGGATGGCGTAGGCACTAAATTGAAAGTGGCTTTTGCGGCTGGCATTCACAATACCTGTGGGAAAGATCTCGTGGCTCACTGTGTGGACGATATCTTCGTACAAGGGGCCATTCCGCTTTTTTTTATGGATTATATTGCCACCGGCAAAATGGAACCCGGGGTAATAGCTCAGATTGTGGAAGGACTGGCCGAGGGATGTAAAGAGGCCGGATGTGCTTTGTTGGGTGGAGAGACCGCCGAAATGCCTGGCTTTTATAGTGAAGGGGAATATGATCTGGCGGGATTCATTGTCGGAATAGTGGATAGAAAGAAAATCATAGACGGGAAATCCATCCGCCCCGGTCATCTGATTTTGGGCCTACCTTCCAGTGGGTTGCACACCAATGGGTATTCGCTGGCCCGAAAGCTCTTGTTTGAAAAAGCGGGCTGTCAGGTGGGAACTTATCTGCCAGAAGTACGTGCGAGTGTGGCGGAAGCCTTGCTGGCGCCGCATCTGAATTACCTGCCGTTATTAAAGCCGCTCGTCGAGAAAGGGCTGATCCGCGGCATGGCTCATATCACCGGGGGAGGCTTGACGGAAAATATTCCTCGCATATTGCCCGAAGATTGTGCCGCCCATATCCGCCTGGACAGTTGGCCCGTGCTGCCGCTATTCCAATTGCTTCAGAAAATCGGAAATATCGAGCCGACGGAAATGCTTCGCACTTTCAATATGGGGATTGGGATGGCAGTGATTATTGAAGAAAAAGATCTTCCCAAAGTCACTGCACATTTCCGGCGCCAGGAGCAACCCTTTTCCTTGATTGGCGAAATCGAAAAAGGGAAGGCCAGAGTGGTGTACGAGTCATGAAAAAACTGGGCATTCTGCTTTCCGGAAGAGGATCAAATTTCGAAGCCATCGCCAGCCATATTGATCAAGGCGAGTTGGCCGCTGAGATTGCCGTAGTGATCAGCAATGTTGCTTCCGCCCCCGGTTTGGAGAGAGCCCGACAGCGCGGATTTAAGGCGGTCTTCCTTCCTTCCAAGGGGGTGACTCGGGAAGAATTCGATGCTCAGGTCGTGAAAATTTTGCGGGAACATCGAGTGGATTTGGTTTGTCTGGCTGGCTTCATGCGGCTCTTAAGCCCAGTGCTGGTTCAAGCTTTCCCCCATCGGATTCTAAATATTCATCCTGCCCTGCTGCCGGCTTTCCCGGGGCTGGATGCCCAGCGGCAGGCTTGGGAGCATGGCGTTAAATTTTCCGGCTGTACGGTGCATTTTGTGGATGAAGGATTGGATTCCGGTCCCATCGTTCTTCAAGCCGTCGTGCCCGTTCTGGATGAGGATGACGAGCATGCTCTGGCTGCCCGCATCCTGAAAGGAGAACACAGAATTTATTCCCAGGCGATCGGGATCGTTCTTGGCGGTGATTGGAAAATCGCGGGTCGGCGAGTAATCAAAAAAAAATCGTGATTACTCGGCGCCATCCACTCCAATGGTAGCTACCGTGAGTCCGTCAACTGACGGACGAGCCGGGGGCTTTTAGCGATGTTGCCGGGTTCCCCGCCTCGCCTAAAACGCTCAGCGTGGCCGCCTAAATCCGAGAAATAAGCCTGCGGAGATATCCTGAGTCGTTCCAAAAAATCGTGACTCGGCCGTCCAAGAGGCCACAAGATATTGTAAATTGATAGTGGAGAGCCCAAAATGCGTGGGCTTCCCTTTGCGCTGAACATTTGAAATCTGAAATCAGGAATCCATTCGACTCTCATGACTATTCAGGAACAATTCGACTACATTCAAAAGGGCTCGGTAGAAATCATCCGCGCCGAGGAATTGAAATCCAAGCTGGAAAAAGCGGCGCAAACGGGGGAGAAACTCCGGGTGAAAGCCGGTTTCGACCCAACCGCCCCCGACCTGCATTTGGGCCATACCGTGCTGATCCGCAAGCTTAAACATTTCCAGGATCTTGGCCACACGGTCATTTTTTTGATCGGTGATTTCACTGGCTTGATCGGCGATCCCAGCGGGCGCAATGTCACGCGCAGACAGTTGAGCAAAGAACAGGTCCTTGAAAACGCAGAGACCTATAAACAGCAGGTTTTTAAAATCTTGGATCCGGACAAGACGATGCTCGCCTTCAATAGCACCTGGATGTCGCCAATGTCGAGCGAGGACTTTGTCCGATTGGCCTCTCGTTACACGGTGGCCCGGATGTTGGAACGAGATGACTTCTCCAACCGGATGAAAAACAATCAGCCCATCTCGATTCATGAAATGCTGTATCCCTTGGTCCAAGGTTATGATTCCGTGGCGCTGCGGGCGGATGTCGAGTTGGGCGGAACGGACCAGAAATTTAACTTGTTGGTGGGACGGGAGCTGCAAAAGGAATATGGGCAGGAACCTCAGATTGTCCTGACCATGCCCATCCTGGAGGGATTGGATGGCGTGCAAAAAATGTCGAAATCTCTGGGGAATTACATTGGCATCAAGGATGCGCCGCTCGACATGTTTGGCAAAGTGATGTCCATTTCCGATGAATTGATGTATCGATATTATGAATTGTGCACCGATTGGAGCATGCCCCGCATCGACCAGTTGCGGCAGGAGATCACCCGGGGCCATAAACATCCCAAGGCGGCCAAAGTGGAACTGGCGAAAACCGTCGTGAGCGGCTTTCATTCAGATGCCGCGGCTCGTGAGGCGGAAGAAGAATTCAACCGGATCTTTGCACAAAAACTGACCCCTGATCAGTTGGAAGAAAAAAAACTCCCGCTGGCCAAGGGGAAAGTTCGGCTAGCCAAACTGCTGGCTCAAACTGGCTTGGCTTCTTCCGTGGGGGAGGCTGGCCGCCTGATGGCACAGGAAGCCGTGAGTTTGAACGACCAAAAAGTCACCGATATTAAAACGGAATTGGATCTCTCGCAACCGACCGAGTACATTGTCAAAGTCGGAAAACGGCGCTTTGCCCGGCTGGTGATAGAATAGCCATGCAATAGGGGGATTCGCCTTTTGGCGCATGCTGAATAATCAGATGACTGCCTGATGCCACTGAGATCCCTGAGTTCCGGCTGGTCGGCTTGGCTAGCGGTTTTTCCCGCCATTGCGGGCATGGGGTGGGTGTAGGTTGTTGAGCCGGACCGAGCATCAAGCATTCGGGAGATTCAATGCCTTTTCAAATCTCAGACCGGCGGGCTGCTTCACTCATTCAGGAGTACAATTGAGGGAAAGCCTCAGAAGAGTGATACGCGGAGCTTGGATATGTATTGCATAATGTGTGGAGCCCGACAGGAGCCTGCTGGCAATTTTTGTGCTGTTTGCGGCGCCAAAATGGCTCGGGAGATTCCACTAGGACTAGACCAGAGCCTCAACATTAATCCGCCTGCACCGCCCGTGACGGAAAATCAGCCGCCCGTGGAGTCCAGTTTAGAAGCGACTCCTCTCATGCCTCCTGAAGAAAAGAGCCCTCCCGATATTGAGGCCGGAATGGTGGAGGTTCCGCCGATTGAATCAGAAATTGCGGGGACGGAGAGCAATTCCCTCTTGCCCGACGAAATCCCTGGTCCAGTTGATAATTCCTCCGAGGAAAGACCGCCCACAGCGAAGATCAGAAAAGCAATGATCCTCGCAATTATATTGATCAGCCTTCTGGCCCTGGCATTTCTATGGGGTTGGCTAAGGCGGCCACATTCGGAGACTCCCGCGGTTCCGATGGGCAGTAAAGAAACGGAACCGCCACGTGCGAGTGTTCCGGCAATCCCGGCAATCGACGATTTAACCAAGAGCACCATCGGTCGAATGGCGGCAATTCTGGAAGGAATACGCAACTATGCGGAAAAGAATCATGGCGCGCTTCCACACTCCTTGACCGATTTGAACCGAGGTTATTCAAAACCGGGAGCCAGCCAGGATGGCTGGGGCCGCGATATCCATTACCTAGTGGACCTCAATCACCAGAGTTTTCTGCTTCGTTCCGCCGGGCCGGATGGCATGCGTGAAACTCCCGACGACCTGGTGGTGACCAATGAGGATGGGGAGAATTGGGTCGGCAAAAATGAGCAGATCATTCAAGAATGGAAAACCGCCAATCCCAATCAGTATGCGCAGTTGAAGGCAGTTGGAACCTCCGCCGAGGAATTGAAGAAATTGGAAGACGCCAGGAAAGCGGAAGAGGAAAAAAAGCGGCAGGAGGCTCTTGCCGCGGCCGAGTCCCGCCGCCTGGAAGAGGAAAAGCACCGGCAAGATCAGGTTCGACAGGAAGAAGAGAAGAGGCGGCAGCAGGAACAGGCTCGAAAAGATGAAGAACAGCGCCAAGCCCGCGCTCGGGAAGAGGCAGACCGCAAGCGGCAGGAACTATCGCAGTCGATGAATGTCACTGAAGATTTCAGCGCGGGATTAGATCGCTGGGATGCTCCCGAGAGTTGGAGCCTGATTCGCGAAAAATCATTGCCTCTCCTCAGACTTCAGGGACTTGGCTTTTTGAAGGCTGGCCAGAATTGGGAAAACTACCAGGTCGCGTTTGATATCCGGATCGATAAAGAAGCGGGAGGGTGGGTGGTCAGGGCCCGGGATGGGCGCAGCTTCTACTTCTTCAAGCTCTCCTCTGAAAAAGCGAAAGTCGTTCCCAAAAATTCCTTGATCCGCTATATCCTCATCGATGGGAAATATTTGAATCCCGTCAATCAGGAGGAGGCTCCGGGGGCCGCGGCGATTGTTCCGCTGAAAATCAAAATCCGCGCCAAAGATTTCTACAGTGTCCAGGTGGTGGCGCAGGGGAGGCAGATTTCGACCTCTATTGACGGTGATCGCGTGGATAGTTTTGAAGATGACAATTTTCCCCGCGGCCGGTTTGGCTTCAATGCCAGTTCCATCGAAACGGCCACGATTCGCCATGTTACCGTCCAGCCTCTTCATTGACCTGTTGTGTGGCGCTTATCCAGCTTCAGTTGACGCCATGTTGGGAATCGTTTTTGGTCTCCATCGTAGCATGTGATGAAGCAACGCATGCCGTCCTTTTGCCTTGTCTTCCATCTGCTCAGACCGATCAACTCAGGAGCCACTCATGCCAGCACGGCTGGCTCAACAAGAGGATGAAAACAAGGTAGGACGCGCGAGTGTGACGAAGTCACCCGTCGCGCGTCGCTTGGCCAGCCTCACCTGCTCAGCCAGCGTGCACGGAGTGCCCGCTCCACCATTGCCTGGCTGAGATTTTCTGGAGAGCAGCGCATGCCAGCACGGCTGGCTCAACAAGACGATGAAAACGGGATGATGGAGGCGGCCTGCCCTCAGGCCGTCTCAGCAGGCTTGGCAAACTCAGACGGGGTGGGGGCACCCCGCCTCCATCCACGCTATTTTCTGGGGAGCAGCGCGTGTCTCGGAAAGGAGCGCCGAGAGATGCCTTTATTTGTGGACAAAGTCCGGCCGGACTTTCTCTCGCTTGTCCCGTTACTGGGATGACGATGATTTTGTGCGCCGGCCATTGGATCAACGGGAACAATTTGGTTTCCACGGCCGGCCGGTGAATTTATTTGGATATTGTCAGTCGTTTTGATAGCGTAACCCGGTTGAAGCATGATGTGATTCGCTGAGAATAAAACGGAAAATTATTATGGATGTGTCGATGAAGATTCAATTGTCAATCCTGATCCCTGTCTATCGGGGGGGGACTCATTTCAGCCAGTGTCTTTCCAGCGTTATTGCCGAAAAAAGGGAAGGTATGGAAATACTGATCGTCGTGGATGGCTGCGGCGATGAAGCTTGGAGAGAAGCGGAACATCACGATGTCCGTATTCTGAAGCTGGAGTCTAACTCCGGACCTGCCGCCGCCCGCAATTACGGGGCCAGCCAAGCGCGTGGGGAATTTTTATTTTTCGTAGATGCCGACGTAGCTATTCCGAAAGGCACGATCGACCAAATCCTGCGTGGTTTTGAGCTGCATCCTGAAATCGACGCCATGATTGGATCTTATGATGACCAGTCGGCGGCTTCCAATTTTGTCTCTCAATATAAACACTTGCTCAACTACTATGTTCATCAAACCGCGCGGGAAGAGGCTTCCACTTTTTGGGCGGCCTGCGGGGCCATCCGAAGAGAGCTGTTTCTTCGAATTGGCGGATTCAATGAGTGCTATGGGCTCCCCTCCATTGAAGATATTGAATTGGGATACCGTCTCCGTCAGAGTGGAAGACGCATCCGCCTGATCAAATCACTTCAAGTAAAACACTTGAAGCGTTGGACTCCTCTGACGTTGTTGAAATCCGATTTTTTTAACCGGGCCTTGCCTTGGACTGCCTTAAGTTGGCAAAAGCGATTTTTGCTGAATGATTTAAATTTGAAACTTTCCTCGCGGCTTTCGGTTTGCGTTTTTTTTCTCCTCGTTCTTCTTTGCGCATCCGCCATTCTTTATCCAGCCTGTCTTTGGGCCGCGGGGCTCACCGCCCTCATTCTTTTTCAAATGAACCGTCCGCTCTATTTCTTATTCAAAAAAAAGCATGGCTGGTTGTTTATGCTGAAGAGCGTGCTTTGGCACTGGCTCTATTTTTTCTATTGTGGTGTGGCCTTTGGGATAGGGACGCTTAAGTACTTCCTATTCTCTAGGAGGGTTGAAGATTGTTCTCATCCGATGGAGCCAATAAAATCCTCCCTTCTCGAAAAAGCTGATTATTGAGAGTAAAGATGGGATATCCACGACATCGGAATTTCCGAGCGGGACCAGCGGCAAAATTTACGAATGAACGCCTTCAGGATCAAAGGGGGGGGGAATTGAGTCTTCGGCATAAATCAGCTCTGGCTTTCCGTGCTCTGATGTCCCGCCGTATGAGGATATATTCCGATAAGATCCCTTACGAATTCACAAATTTATCGTTGCGAAAAATCCTCAATGCCTGCAAGGTCGAACTCTCCTTGTTTTTCCATCCTTCTCGTCCTTGGGGATGGCCTGTTCATTTGATGGTGGAACCCACCACTTTCTGCAATCTTCAATGTGCATTGTGTCCCGTGACGGCTGGCTTGGACCGTCCGCAAGGACATATGGAGTTGAGTCTTTTTCAATCAGTGATCGATGAAGTAGGCGAGTATATTTTTACGCTTCTCCTGTGGGATTGGGGGGAACCATTTCTGAATCCCCAGATTTTTCGCATGATTGCCTATGCCAAGAAAAAGGGGATCAAGGTTATCTCGAGCACCAATGGCCACCTCTTCACACAAGCGGAGCAAGCCGACGCGGTCATCCATTCCGGACTGGACACGTTGATCTTTGCCATGGATGGAGTTACGCAGGAGACTTATCAACGTTACCGGCAGGGCGGGTCCCTGGAATCCATCTTGCGGGGAATTCGCACGGTGGTCTCGCGCAAAAGAGCCCTCGGTTCTTCAGTCCCATTCGTCAATCTGCGTTTCATTGTCATGAGACACAATGAACATGAGATCCCGCGGCTAAAACAGTTGGCCCAGGAGTTGGGTGTGGATGCCTTGACTCTCAAGACTCTTAATCCGGGTTCCCAGAATCCTTATAATGCGGAAGAAGCCTTAAACCACGAGGATTTCGTCCCGCAAGATCTGAAATTTCGCCGGTTTAAAAACATCGAAGGAAACGGTCAGAGAGTTCGGCTGAAAAAAAATCCATGCAAGCTGCTTTGGAATAATCCGACCCTCCATTGGAATGGGAGTGTGTCTCCCTGTACCTACGATCCCAAAGAAAAATACTCGCTGGGGAGCCTTGCTAATACCAGTTTTAAAGAGATTTGGCGAGGGAAAGCGTATCAGGGAATGCGGAGACAATTTAGATCCCGCTGGGAGAATATTCCTGTGTGCAGGGATTGTAGCTATGCATACCCAGGTGGCAATTGCAGTAATGAGACTATTGCCGAAGCTGTCTTTTTTAATCCGTTGTTGAATCCGCAATCCAGATGATCGTGGAACGATGCCAAACCAATTTTGGAGAAGATAAGCCAGGCACACCGGACATTTCCGTTATTATTGCTTCCTATAATGCCGTTCTCACTGTCACAAGATGTATAGAGTCGTTGACGCGCCAAAGCCGCGCCAGAAATTTTGAAATTATACTCATCGATAGTTCCAGCGATGGGACTGACGAGTTGGTAAGATCGAGATTTCCCTTTGTGCAACTACACCATTTTCACGACCGTCAGTTCTGTGGAGAGGCAAGGAACTGGGGAATGAAGCAGGCGCGGGCTCCGATCATTGCTTTTCTGGATGCCGATTGCTTTGTCAGGCCGGATTGGATCGAAGCCATTTGGGAAGCCCACCAGTATCCTGGCTGGGTCGTGGGAGGAGCCATCGATAATGGGAGTCCAAACAGTCTATTGGCGTGGGCTTATTATTTTTGTGAATTTAGCTTATGGCTCCCACGGGCAACCAAGCGAGAGATGGAAGAAATTGCGGGTTGTTGTCTTTCCTTTAAGCGAGTCGCCTATGACACTTTTGGCCCCTTTATTGAAGGGACCTATTGTTCTGATACCGCCTTCCATTGGAAGCTGAGGCGCGAGGGATATAAGGTTATAATCCATCCGGCCATCCGGGTCTATCACACCATTTCTTGTTCTTTCCTGGAGTTTTTAGCTCACATCTTTGAACATCGCCGCAGTTATGCCCGGGTCTCCCGCTGGGGGGATCGGTATTCCTCATCCCGGCGGTTTGGGCTGGCTATTTTGTCACTCGGAATTCCTCTCCCCTTGCTGCTTTGTGTGGCCTGGAGAGTGATTTGCGCCCGGATTTACCGGGGACGATTTCTGTTGGCTGTTCCTCTGATTGGAGCTGGTCTTTTGGCTCGAGCCGTTGGTGAGTTTTGGGGATACATGTTTGATTGTCCTCATACTTCTTCAAGCAAAGCGATCAGGTTATGAATGAATTTCATCGGCATATTCCCCGGCGGAGCGGAGCCCACGATTCAGGATTTCGGGCGATGGATGGGACTTTTTGGGGGATCATGGCCGAAAGCATGATGTTTCCCGCCGGATTCTTAATCTTCATTTTTCTGAGCCGGTGGTTGGGACCTGAGAAATATGGAATTTACGTCCTTACCATCAATTTGGTTATTTTCCTGGAGTGGGTTATCGTCTCCTTTTTTGACCGGGCCACGATCAAACTGACCAATGAATCGGAAGATTGGGAGTCCCTGGGCACCACAGTTCTTCAGCTGCAGTTTTTAGTCAGCCTCTTGGTCGCGCTAAGTGTCATCTTGGGGGCAGCCCCCGTGGCCCGGGCTCTTCATGAACCAGCGCTGGCCGGAACTCTGCGGCTTATGGCAGTAGACATCCCGTTGGCGAGTCTTGCCCACACCCATAAATACCTACTCATCGGAGTGGGAAATTATCGGCAGAAGGCTCTTTCTGCCTCAGGCCGTTGGTTTGGCAAATTATGTCTGGTGGTTTTGTTGGTGTCCATGGGTTTTTCGATCCAGGGCGCCATTTGGGGAAACATTGGCGCTTCCTTAATCGAATTGTTGATTGGCCGAAGGTTCATCCGCCCGGCCTTCTTCCGCCGCTGGAATATTCCATTCCGGCGGCTGCTCATCCATGCCGCCCCTTTGTTTCTGCTGGCAATCAGTCTGCGCTTATACAACAAAATGGATTTATTTTTGCTGAAGTACTTGGGAGGAACAGCTATTCAAGCCGGCCTTTATAGTGCCGCGCAAAGCTTGTCTCTCCCCTTGGCCGTAATTTCCGGAACAATGAATCCGGTGCTCCTTTCCACTTTGACCCGGGAGTGTCACTTGGGGAATTGGCTGGTCGCCCGGGAGATTAGCTGCGCTGCTTTGAGAATTATTTTCCTGTCATTCCCTTTTGTACTTGTGACTGCGCTATCTTCTGGCGCTTGGGTTTCTGTTATTTTGGGGAAGGCCTACCAATCCGCGGCTGTCCCATTTTCCGCTCTGATTTTCAGCGCGGCATTTTTGCTGATCATCTCCGTTTGTATGACCATCTTGATTGCAGCGGGGAAAGTAATCTGGACGCTCCCCCTGATTGGGTTCTTAATTCCTCCGGCATTGATTGGATACTGGCTCTTCATCCCCGAATGGGGGATGATAGGTGCGGCCTTTGTCAACTCGGGTGTTGCCTTGCTGACTGCCATGATCGCTTTAGGATTGATCTGCCGTTTATGGAAAAATGCTCTCCCCTTAAAAACCATTGCCAAGACATTGTTTATTATGGGAATTTTGTTGCTCCTTTTTATCTGGAATCCGGTACGGGAAATTCATGCAACCGTTCGACTCATCTTTGATTGTCTTTTGATACTGGCCTTTTACTATGGATCGGGGGAAATAACGAAGAGGGATTTTCAATGGTTGAAAGAGATGTGGAATAGGAAATCCTCGGGTTAGTCCGGAGGGATTAGTTCAGGATTAGAGAGGTCATTCATCTCCAGTTTTGAATTTCTCTTCCGCAAAATCCCTCCATAAAACTCTGAGATCAGGATCGAATCGTGCAAATTCCAAGACCTTCTCTCGCTTGGCAATGGAATCTCTTGCGTAGTTTTTTCTTGGGCAATTGTGCGCGTGCCATGCCCTATGCGGTTGGTATTGATGTGACCAGTCGCTGCAACCTGCATTGTTGGAGTTGCGCCTGGCATTCCCCTGATTCTCCTGTACGGCTCCAACCAGTACTGTCCAGGGAAGAGCTTGATTGGGAACTTTTCCAGAACCTTTGTGAGCAGTTGCGGACTTTGGGAACAAGAAAAATGATTTTAATCGGGAAAGGGGAACCCCTTTTGCACCGGCATTTGGCGGATATGATCCAAAAGGGCAAAGAGGCTGGCCTGCACGTCCGATTGGTTACCAACGGGACTCTGGTCGATCAAGAATGGGCTGATCGATTTGTTCGATTGGGATTGGATGAATTGCAGGTAAGTTTGTGGGCCTCCAATGAAATTGAATATTCACAAAACTATCCGGGGACTGACTCCGGTTCTTTCCACAAAGTGTGCGCGGGATTGAAATCGGTTGCTCAGGCAAGAAAAGAGTCAGGAGAAGCCCTGCCAAAAGTAATTTTGCATCGGCCTATCACCAAGAAAACCTTTCGGACTATTCCTCATATGTTGGAAATTGCCCGGGGGACTGGAATCGATGCGATTTCCTTTTCTCCCTTAAAACCGATGGGCCAGAATATTGAGCATGAGGAGCTCAACCCTGCGGAAGAATTAGAGCTCGGGGAGCTTTTGCGCGGCATCGTGGAGAAGGCAAAAAAATATTCCATCCAGACCAATATCCCGGAAGTGCTCTCCCGCTATGCAATCGGGAAAAAGGTGTGGGAGAAATATCCCTGCTACATCGGCTGGGTGGATGTGCGGATCCATGTCAATGGAGATGTCAATCCATGCAGCACCTGCAATATCGTCATCGGGAATATCCGAGAATCCCGGTTGCGCGAGATTTGGAATTCCCCTTCGTGTCAGGGATTTCGTGAAATTGGCCGGAATCGTCGTACCAACCGGCAGTTGACGGGCTCCTGTTTTTGCGAGTTTTGTTGTCATGTCTTGACGAATGCCAGAATGGATAGGTTTTTGCGTTGGATCCCTTCCACTCCTCGAGGCGGCACAAGGAGTCAGACACCTTGAATTCCTGCGGCGTCTTTTCATTTGAGGGGGATGGATAATGAAGAATCCTCGATCAGTTGTTCTAATCTACCCCCGGGAGGTGACAGGTTGGCAGGCCCAACCCTGGCGCGATCTTCCCCTGGGAATATTGTGCGTTGCCACTCCGCTGGTGCATTCCGGTTACTCGGTGCGGGTTATCGATCAACGGATTGATCCTCACTGGCTCTCAAAACTCGAAACAGAATTAGAGTCTGGCCCTCTCTGCGTGGGGATTTCTTCGTCTACCGGCCCCCAGCTCAAACATGCTCTGGAAGTGTCACGCTTGATCAAAAAGAAGAGCAGCGTCCCTGTAGTTTGGGGTGGAATTCATGCCTCATTGCTTCCCGAGCAGACACTGCAACAACCCGAAATAGACTTCATTATTCAGAGCGAAGGAGAAGAGACTTTTCTGGAATTAGTCAAGGCTCTTGAGAATAATGCTCCATTCCGGGATATTGCGGGCCTGTGGTACAAGGAAAATGGAAATATCCAACATGCTTCCCCTCGGGCCTTCATCGATTTGAATGCACAGCCTCCGCTGGAATATGATTTGGTGGAGGTTCCCCGGTACGTCCGGACGGTCTTCGGCGTTCAACGGCTTAGTTTCTCAACCAGCCGGGGCTGTGTCTACCCTTGTGCCTTTTGCTACAACACCACATTCAACCAAGGGCGCTGGCGCGCCTTGAAAGCTGAAGTGGCATTGGAACAGATCAGAGAATTTACTGAGCGCTATTCAATTCGCGGATTGTTCCTTACGGACGCCAATTTTTTTCTCGATTTAGATCGGGCCAAAAATATATTGGAAGGTGCTGTGTGCGAGAATTTGGGTCTCACTTTTTCACGGCTTCATATTCGATTTGACACGCTTAATCAGCTAAAAGCCGAAGACTTCCGCCTTATTGAAAGGGCGGGCTGCAAATGCCTGGCCGTTGGAATTGAGTCTGGTTCCGAACGAATTCGAACCCTGCTCAGGAAACCGATTGACTCATCCCAACTATTGGAATTGAATCGGAAACTGAAACAGTATTCCCTCTTCCCGTTTTATTTCTTCATGATCGGTTATCCCACGGAGACGGTGGGAGAACTGAAAGAAACAGTGAACTTATTTACAGCCCTTTTAGCGGATAATCCTCGCGCCACCAAATCAGTCAACATCTATACTCCTTTTCCGGGAACGGAATTATTTGAATTGGCTGTAGCGGAAGGATTCCAGCCGCCTCAAGAGCTTGAGGGATGGTCCTCGTTCAGTTATCGCCATGTGGGAGACAATTGTTCCTGGCGATCCCACAAGAATAAAAAGCTCATTGAAATGCTGGATTTTTGTTCATTCTTTGTGGGAGATAACAACTATTTGACTCCCTTTAAGAAAACCAACCCAATCGTGGTCAAGTTGGCGAATCTCTATGCGCCCATTGCCCGGAGCCGGGTCAAATATTTTTTTTACCATTTCCCCGTGGAGATTAAGCTGGCCAAGAGTCTTGGCGTGTTTGGCAAATCCGAATGATTTTTTTACTGAGATTTGGCCATTCGGTTTTTGAAGAAGTCTGGCGCCAAGATCGGGGGGAGGGCGCGTGGGATCCAGGCCTGCCGGTAGGCCTCGCTGATGCCTACAAGCAATTTCTGTTTGAGCGAGGGATGACTTGCTCCTCGCTGCAGGCGAGTAAACTGCTCCAGGGAAATTTGCGTGGCCAACTCGCGAAGTGAGCGATTTTGACGCGCGGCGTCGAGGAGAAGTGAATGAATGCAATCCCCGAGGTCTTCTAAAATGGTTTTCTTAATGCGTTGTTGGGAATAACCGGCATATTCCATGGTCCCCCCCAAGACTCCGCCACAGTTGCTCACAAAATCGGGAAGGCAAAGAATCCCCCGCCGGGCAATCAGCGGCTCTGCTTCAGGTGTCACGGGATTGTTCGCGCCCGCGGCAATAATCCGCGTCCGCAATCGGAGTACTTCCGCTTCTCCTATGCTGTGATGACGAGCACAAGGGCAGAGGATTTCCACGGGAAGCTCCAACAACTCTTTTAGGGGGATTTGTTCCGCCTCTTCGTAATGAGAAAGCGGATCCTCCCGATATTGATCAGAGAGCTGACCCAGTCGTTGAATGTTCAACCCCTTGGGATTGTAAATGGCCCGTTTGGAGGTAGACACAGCTACTATCCTCGCCCCAGTGCTGGCCACCAACTCCACCAAAGGCATTCCTACTTTGCCCAACCCTTCCACCGCAACCGAGCATTGAGATGGAGTGAGACCGATGTGTCGCAGTCCGACTACCATGCTGCAGTAAACCGAAAGTGCGGTGTAAAAGCCGGACTTCGATCCTTGGAGTTCACGGCGACCTGGTGTAATTCCCGCGGAAATTAACATGTGCCGAATGTCCTGCAAGCTTGTTCCCATGTCCATTCCCGGAACAAAATAGCGGGAGGAGAGCCATGGGGCGATGGCCTGGGCAAAATCCCGCAGCAATCGCTGACGTTCCGCGGGTTTTGCCTCGGGATTCCCCAAGACACCAGCCTTTGCTCCTCCTTGGGGGAGCCCAAGGAAGCCATATTTTAAAGTCATGGCGCGTGCCAATCCCCGCATCTCCGATTCGTCCAAGTCGGGCATCATACGAACCCCGCCACAACACTTGCCTCCCACCAGGCTGTCAACTGCAAGATAGCCCAACGGAGATCCTTGGGACATCACCTTCAACAGGAGAGGCTGCCCTGCGCTTGTGGTTTCAATGGTACAATCGTGGCCCATGATTTTTTTCCAGATTCCTCATATGCCAGAAGAAAATCTTCCAGCATCTCTGATTACTTGTTGGATTGTCGAAAATTGGCTAATCATGAATTTGGGAATTGGGCGTCACTGTTGGAGAAAACGCGTGGCTTATTCTTTCCGAATCGCTTCTACAGCAATGAAGTACCCCGTAAGGTAGCGGCTGAACCAGTTTGACAAATGCTCAAATTTTTTTAGACAACACACAATGCGATGGCAATTCTTTGGATTTGAAAAGCGCAGAAGAGGAACCGCTAACACCCTGGGACAATGAAGTATGGCTGTGGAGCGGCAAAGCGAGAATCCGGAATTCTGCAGCTTTAAAAAAAGTTCCGTGGGGGTGCAACTTCTTCCGACTGGGTAAGGAAGCACTCCCCAACGAATGAGCAGAGAGGCCGGGAGCAAGTTGCGCAGCCGCACGATAGGATTAGACAAGTTGTCCAGGGACAGGAACAATTTGCCCCCGGGAGATAATACCCTATGCAATTCCCGCAAGGTGATGTCGATTTCTTCGGCGGAGTGAAAATGGTCAAGAGTGGAAGGCGAAAAGACAAGATCGAAAGAATGATCGGCAAAGGGCAGGCATCGCACATCCCCTGCTAATACTCGAATCCTGGAAGTCCGATCCCGTGCGCTGCCGGCAATTTTTCCCGATATATCTACCCCCACGGCAGAGTGCGCGTGATGAATCAACCAAGGCATCAATCCAGTGCCGACGGCTTCATCAAACAGATCGGTTTTCAGCACCCGGTGTGGGGGAGAACTCGGCCACCATTTCTGCAACCATTGGATGTAAATCCAGTCACTGTAACTGCGCCAACTATGTTGCCGAGCATTATCCCAATGTTCGAATTGAGCTGTCCAGTCCACCGGCGATTTTGAAATGGATTCATTCATTGGTTCAGGGTGGAAAATTGCCTTTTCTAAAAGAAAGTCCTTGCCCGTCACTTTGGTCATTTTTTCGATAAATCCAAGCGTTCAGGCTCAATCCCTTATGCAGGGAATCGAATACCATCAAAAATTTTTGGTCCCGCAAATAAAATATTTTGCCCATCTATTTCCCAGAGCAACTTTCATCTTAATGAAAAATAGAAGATGCTCCAAGGTCTTTCCTCACTTAGGGGGTGTGATTCAAAGTGCGACGGGATAGAGAATGCAACAAGGGATGGAATGCACGGGGGGGGGGGGCGAGCCTCCCGGCGAGCCGCTCCAGGTCCACGGACTGGCTCTGAGGGCTCGGCAGGAGCCTCGCCCTCCCGGTCGCCCCTGGTTATTCAGCAAATCCTGTACTTATCTCACTTGTCGCACATTGAATTGCATCCCTCACTTAGGCAGGTCTTTGATTAAACCCAAGAAATATGGTCCCAAATCAGTATGAATCTCGGCGATACTAGAATCGGAATCACTTTAATTCTCGACTTTATATGCGGATAAAAAAAGTTCGACGGCCATTGGAAAATCGGCCAATATGCTCATGCTAAAACAAGGGCAGCTATTGATATGGCCGGATTAGCAGCTTTTGCTTTTTTGGTTTTTGACGGAGAGTCAATTTGAGATGAAATTTGATCCAGAGAGTCTTAAGCTCATTCATCGAGTTCTCGAAACTCACCTTCCGTCTGCCATCTTTGGATTTTTGCGCTACGGGGTCGGGGATCTGGTCCGCTTGGAGGCATCCTCCCTTTGCCAACTCAAATGTCCCGCTTGCTTGCAGAGCACAAATCAATTGGGTGTGATTGGGCATGGTTATCTGCGGTTTGAGGATTTCCGCCGCTTCGTTGATCTTTATCCTCACTTCAAACGGATTGAACTCTCCAATTTTGGGGAGATCTTCCTGAATCCTGAACTCGAAGAGATCCTGGCCTATGCTTATTCCAAAAGGATTCGCTTAACCGCCTTTAATGGAGTCAACTTTAACCGGGTAAGCCCTGTGTTGCTGAAGAGCCTGGTCAAATATCGCTTCCATTCCCTCACCATTTCGATTGACGGGGCTTCCCCAGAGACTTATCGCATTTACCGCCAGGGAGGGGATTTCAATGCGGTTATTGAAAATATCCGGGCTCTCAACCAACTTAAAGAGGTTCAAAAATCCCGGCTCCCTAAGCTGCGTTGGCAATTCATAGTGTTCGGTCACAACGCGCATGAACTACCGATTGCCCGGGAGATGGCTCAGAAATTGGATATGCAATTTTACCCGCGCTTGAACTACCAGACCGGTTATTCCCCCGTGCAAGATCCGGATTTTGTCCGCTCCGCCACCGGTATGGAAACGGTCTCGGCGATTGAATATCGCAAGAAATACCGAGCGCTTTACCAGCATTACTGTGAACAGTTGCGGGTAGCTCCCCAAATCAATTGGGATGGACAGTTGCTGGGCTGTTGTGTCAATCGCTGGGGGAATTTTGGCAACGTCTTCAAGGAGGGATTAAAAGCTTGTCTGCAAAGTGAGAAATATCGTTATGCCAAGAAAATGTTGCTCGGATTGGCAGCCCAGAGGGATGATATCCCATGTGCCCAGTGCAAGCGCTACCAGGCGATGAAAGAAAACAGGCGCTATTTGTTGCCGTTCCTGAAACCCAAGAATTCATGAAAAACAGGGATCCCTGGCCCGATGTTCCATGATGAGAGCAAAGATGTCCTCCTTTCCAAGTCTTCCCAACTTTTTAATCATTGGCGCCGCTAAATGCGGCACCACCAGTCTTCATTTTTATTTATCCCAGCACCCCAAAATTTGGATGTCGCGCGAAAAGGAATTGAGATTTTTCATCGAAGAGATGAATTGGAACCGAGGATTGGAGTGGTACAAGGCACAATTCGACGGAAGATTTCCGCTCCGGGGAGAAGCTACTCCTTATTACACCAATGAACCTAAGTTCAGAGGGGTAGCTCGGAGGATCCAATCCATTATGCCTGATGCCAAACTGATTTATTTGGTGCGCGATCCAATTCAACGGATTCTCTCCGCCTTTGTACATGCGGTGGTATGGGACAATGAAAAGCGACCCTTTGAGGAAGCAGTCCTCGCCTCCACTGAGAATCCCTACATTGATCGCTCCCGTTATTTCTTTCAGCTCAGCCACTATCTGGAGTTTTTCCCATCTTGTCAGATTTTCATTCAGTCCACCGAAGAATTGCATGCCTCGCGCCGGATGGTTTTGCGAAAGATCTTCAAGTTTCTGGAGGTGGAGCCTTATGAGAAATGTTGGAAATATATTCTTCTGCTCAACCAATCCATCGTACAACGCAAGTTAACTCCTTTGGGATTGAAACTCTCACCTTTGCCGGGGGAAGGCTTGACGAAGCGCATTTCTCCACATTTGCACTCTGTTTACACCAAACTCTTTTTATTTGCCTTTTCCAGGCGAATGCTGAAACCAAAATTGGAAGAGCATGTCCGCAGGCAATTAGTAGACCGGCTGAAAGAGGACATGGATCGGTTTCGAGCCCTCACGGGTCGGTCATTTTCCCATTGGAGCTGCTAACAGGAGTATATAGCAACTCGGTCCTTCACTGCATACCTTGGTCCCAATGAGTTGAGGATTAAATGGAGAGTTTATTTTTCAATGTCCCCACTGAGCCGCAACAAATTCCTGCCAAATATTTCATAAACCACCCAGCTGCTCCATATTCCCCTGCAACCAAGATTACAAGCCCAAAAAGCGAGTCAGGGCTTTCAGATGTCTGGGGCTTTTTTCCGTGAGCTCATCGATCCCGGGGAATGTGTACCTTTGAATTAAATTCGACAACCGGACAGGGTTTTTATCAAAGACCAGAATCGATGAATTTGGCTGTGACCAATGGAATAGGCCTACAAGTTGAAATTATTGAAAAACAAGGAGGACTTTTTTTCGCTGAAGAAGGAAAGAGAAGGAATGCCATACGGCAGGGCGATCATCAGGTGTAATTCAAAATTCGACAGGATGGGGAATGCGCCAAGGGATGGAATGTACGGGAGGGCGAGCCTCCTGCTTAGCCTGACTTTGACAACTCACGTTAAAGAGAT
>CAWDMN010000002.1:0-67529 GCA_963803155.1 uncultured Acidobacteriota bacterium | reverse complement strand
GGCGGGCTTCTTCCACGTCATGTTGCCTCTCTCCAAGTTCCAGCTTCAAATTGATGATATGGCGGATGGTGGTCAACAAGTAAATGGCCTGTTCAAGATCAAGCTCTTTGCCGATGGTAAATCCCACCAAAAAATCGTTGTCTTCTCCCACCACGATCGCGGCAAAGCGCTTTACGCCAATCTGTTGTTCAATGGAGCGGTCAAATCCGGGATCTCCATCTTCCAAAATTACCAATCCTTCCTCGATGGTTCGCCGGACAGGTTGGTAAAGACAGGAAATTTTGAATCCGACTTCAGCCTCCCCATTCTGTCCCTGCCTTGCGATCAAAACATAGCAATCCTCTTCCGGATCGCGCTTGTATAGCCGGGCGCCCGTAATGCCCATGGAAGGACCAGGTCCCTGAATGACAGCTTCGAGGATGCCGGCGATGGTGTTTTTCTTTTCGACACTGGTTTCGATACGAGATAATGCCCGCTCCAGCGAACGATAAGTGTGGCGATAATCAAGAGACATATTTCATCCTATTTTGGCCGGCGCATTCTGTTCCATCTGGAATACCAGCAAAGAATCCCCATTATAACTGTTGAATGGAAATTGACGAAAATAATCCTGCGCCATGGGCACAAACAAACGAGCGAACAGAAAAAAGGAATCGCGAAGTGATCCTTTTTAGCGTACGCGGACGAGCCCGCGCTTTGTGCTGGCGCGACGCGTCGCGACAGGGGGATGTCCTGTCGGCATGTCTGACATCCCCCGGCTCTCGCAAACGGGTGCTACCCCCTTTATTGAGGGGGATTTTCAGCGGAGCGACCCATGCCAGCGTTGCTGGTACAACAAGAGGATGAAATATTCGACGTCCCCCTCATCCGGTCCTCTCCGCCCAAGGCGGATCGGACCATCCGCCATAGGCGGACATGCAAAAAAGCACCGCCCTCGCCCCGCATCAGCGGGGAGAGGGCTGAAAGCATTGCTTTCAGCGTCAGCAGACGGACCGGGTGAGGGATGAGCTGAGCACGCATCGTTACCAATGTCATGCGTACGGCGGCGATTTTCTGAGGACACTCTGAAAAATGGTGGAAGCGAATCTAAGACATGGTACGCTACCAACCTGAATTGGAATCGTGATGGAGTTTGAAGTATTGTGGATTCCCCTGATTGAGCCAGATCCCCTACGGGAAAAGAATCTGCCGGTAAATTGGCGATTTCTGAACAAGTATTTTCAATTCCGCAAAAGAATTCAAAACGAGCCTTGGAGAATACCATGCATTTGGGCATCGACATCGGCACCAGCAAAACCGCGGTGGTAATCCTGGATCAGCGGGGTGAAATCCTCGTGTGGGAGTCTCAAGCGCACGACGCCGATTTGCCCTCGCCGCTGGGACGTCACGAACAGAATCCTGAAAAATTGTTGGAATCGGCTTGGGGGGTGGTAGAGAAGTTGCCCTGGTCCCTGAAGAAGCAGGTGACGTCTATAGGTGTTACCGGACAAATGCACGGCTGCATTGTGTTGGATGATATGGGAAAGCCGCTAACTCCGCTCATCAACTGGCAAGATCAGCGTTGCCTGGATGAGCCTGATTTCCTGCCATCTCTTCAACAAAAAACGAGCTGCCGTCTCGCCACCGGTTATGGGAGTGCCACCCTGGCCTGGCTGAAACAAAAGGGAGAAATGCCTCTCCAATCTCGATCTGCCTGCCTGATTTCGGATTTGGCCGTCGCGATCCTTTGCGGTTTAAAACTTCCGGTCATGGATCCAACCAATGCAGCCAGCTGGGGGCTGTTTGATTTGGAACGGCTGGATTGGGATCGGGAAGCCCTGCATCAAGCTGATTTGCCGGAATCCCTCTTCCCCCGAGTCATCCCGAGCGGAAGCCGGGCCGGTGTCTTGTGTGGGGATTTGTCGCGGAAACTTGGGTTGTCATTGAATATTCCGGTCTCAGTGGCTCTGGGGGATAACCAAGCCTCGATTCTTTCTTCCCTCGATAATCCGGAACGGCAATTGGCAATGACTCTTGGAACCGGTGGACAAGTTTCGGCCGTGCTGCCAGCCGGGGAAAAAGCTCCAACAACCGCGGTTGGATGTCCGTGGGAATGCCGGCCTTTCCCGGGGAATCGCTTTGCCCTGGTAGCGGCGCCGCTCTGCGGAGGCCTGGCCTGGAAATGGCTGGCTGAATCTGTCCGGACCTGGATGAAAGAGCTGGGCCAGGATCCTCCAGGATTGGAGGAGGTTTACCGGAAACTCAACCAGCTCGGACTTTCCGCCACAACTCCGGATTCGTTAGAGGTGGCTCCTCATTTTCTTGGCGAACGGCATACCGCGGGTTTGAAGGGCGCCATCGCCGGAATCACCCTCGAGAACTTTCGCCCCGGCACTCTATCCAAGGCTTTGGCCCGTGGGATCTTTGAAAACCTTCGCTCGATGCTGCCGCCGGAGGCTTTGCGGGGACGAAATGAAATCATTGGCAGCGGCAATGCGCTGGCTCGAAATCCCCTGCTGGTGCGGATGGCGGTGGAAGTGTTCCGGATGCCGGTCCGCCTGAAGAATCTTCGCGAGGAGGCTGCCTGCGGAGCCGCGATTCTGGCGGGGGAACATCTGAGGACTTAATGAAGAAGATCCGAGGCAATGATTGAATGCCGATTTCATTCCTCGTCTTGGGAATGAGGCCTGATCGAGCACGGGGCTTCATCCCGGACATCGGGAGCGACGGAGAAGGCCAAACAGAACATGGTTGAAAATTGTCAAGTTTTGTGACGATGACAAGCCGGCTGTTGTCATCGAAAAAAAACTGGGAGGAAGTAAATGTCCAATCCTACGTTAAAAGTCATTGCCCGGATGATTGCTCGTCCGGAAACAGTCGAGGAAGTGCGCCATCTCCTTGCGGGATTGCTGGGCCCTTCGCGTCAAGATCCCGGCTGTATCCGCTATGAATGTATGCAAAACAGGGCTGATCCCACTGATTTTACGTTTGTGGAGGAATGGCAAAATGAAGCGGCTCTGAAGGCGCACCTCAATACTCCTCACCTTAAAGATGCGCTCTCCAAACTGCCTGCTCTGCTCGCCGCGGAACCGGACATTCGCCTTTATAGCACTCTCCCCTGAACTTGTGTTTGCCTTGCCAATGTAACAAACGGCTGGCCAAGAGGTGGGATGTGGATGTGTGGAGAAGCCGCCTTTCGCGCGTCCCACGGGGGACTTGGCTTGCTCGGCAAGTGCCCGCGCCACCGATCACTCCCCGATGTTTCGCGCTTCAGGCTATTCAATCTTTCAATTGGCGCCGGGCAATTTCTGTTCAGGCGGCGTTGAAGAAGGCTTGAAGAAAAGCAAGAAGAGCACGAAGACTCCCGCGGCTATATAAGCAGGAACTTTCCAGACTGAACTCCATTGGTGAAGAAGAGATCCGGCGTTGGAAAGGTAGCTGTAGTATTGCGCCACCACTCCGGAAAGCCAGGTTCCCACAAACATCCCCGCGCCAAAAGTCACAAAGGTGATCAGTCCTTGGGCGGCTCCGCGAAGATGTTCCCCGGCCCGCTGATCCACATAAATCTGTCCGGTAACAAAGAAAAAATCATAACAAACGCCATGAAGGAGAATTCCCGCGAATAGCATCCATCCCAGGCTGGACTGGTAGCCAGCTGCGAAGAACAGGTAGCGGATCATCCAGGCTGCCATGGCCGTCAGCATCATTTTTTTGATCCCAAGTCTGGCCAGAAAAAACGGCATAATCAGGAAGAAAAAGATTTCCATCATCTGCCCCAAGGTCATTTTGGCCGCGGCCTCCTGCATGCCGATTTCATTTAGAAACAGGTTGGCAAAAGCATAATAAAAGGAAAGCGGAATGCATATGGCAAAAGATCCCAGCACGAAGAGAAGAAAAGAGGGATCGCGGAAAAGCTCGAGGGCGTCCCACCCAACTATACTGCGCCAGGAAATCTGCTGGCCCTTTCCTTTGGGCGGGGTATGAGGCAGAGAAAAGGCGTAGAGTCCCATAAGCAAGGAAGCTCCCGCCGCCAGGTAAATTTGCGCGACGGAGGCTTCCACCGCGATTTTCCCGATGATAATGCCGATGGTGATCCAGGCAATCGTTCCGAATAACCGAATGTTTGGGAATTGCCGGGTCGGGTTTTCCAGGTGATGAAAGGAGAGAGAATTGGTGAGCGCCAGGGTTGGCATGAAGCAAAGCGTGTAGCTAAACAGCACCGGATAAAACCAATGGAATTGATACAGGCGAGAAAGCGCCAAAAGCAACAGGGCACCGATGAGATGGAGAATAGCCAGTATTTTTTGCGTGGCGAAAAAACGGTCGGCAATCAGGCCGATAAAAAAAGGGGTGATCATTGCCGCCAACGCGGGAGTACCGTACACCAGCCCAATTTCCGTCCCACTGAAATTGAGGGTCCGGCCCAGATATGTGCCCAGGGTGACATACCACGATCCCCAGACGAGATATTCAAGAAACATCATCGCAGAAAGACGCATGCGCAATAAGTTCATCTGTTTCTGCTCCTATTTGTCGCGAACAAGATTGGGTATGGTCGTATGAAGCACGGTTATGGATGGCTGCCGTTTCCGGCCGTGTCCTGTCACACTACTGGATGACCGTGACATGTTTACCCATTCTATTTGCGGCTGAAAAATTTTTCTGCCATGTGGAAAAAAAACTTCATCGCGTTCAATGCAGAAACGTATGACCTGGCGCGCAGCTCACCTCAGAGCGTTTCCAGAATCGGATGGCGCAAGCGCTTAATTGTCCGCTCCTGCCCCAAGGCTATCATCACATCAAAAATCCCCGGGGCTACAGTCTGACCAGTCAACAGTGCACGGGCCGCATTGATGAGAACTCCCGCCTTGATTTGCCGGTCCTCAGCCAATCGTCGCAAAGTGGACTCTGCGCTAACCAGATCGAATTTCGCGAGTCCTTCCAGCTGCAAAGCCAATTCCGGGAGAAGCTCCTTGAGCAGGGGGTCTTTTAAAAACTTGTCACGGGCTGCTTGCTCTATCTCATATTTATCTGAAAAAAAAGGGCGGCCGTTTCTGATAAAAGATGCCATTGTCTTGACGCGCGGTTTCAAGAGATCAATGATTTTTAGAAACCAATCTTTTCTGGAAGACTCAAAAGCAGGATTCCATAATCCGCTCTTAATCAAAGCTTCCTTCAGCAGCGGAAAGATTTCCTTCGCCGAAAGGGCAGAGAAAAATTGCGCATTCATCCATTCCAGCTTTTCCAGATTAAAAACCGCATTGCCGCGGCTGATCCCCTCCAGGTTGAACCTGTCGACGATTTCCTCCGTCGAAAAAATCTCTCTTTTTTCACGGGGAGCCCAGCCGAGCAGGGAAAGGTAGTTGCGAAAAGCGGAAGGCAGAAAACCCATCTCCTTATAGGCCGCCACGGAGGTGGCTCCATGACGCTTGCTTAGCCGGGTTTTATCCGGGCCGAGAATCAGCGGGACATGCGCAAAACTGGGAAGGGCAGCCCCTAGGGCTTGATAGAGCAACAGCTGTTTGGGCGTATTCGAAATGTGATCGGCGCCGCGAATGACATGACTAATCCGCATATCGATGTCATCCACCACCACTCCCAGGTGGTAGGTGGGCATTCCGTCGGAGCGGAGCAGCACGAAATCTTCAACCGTGCCGAGTTCTGTCTCAATTTTGCCGAAGACTTCATCGACAAAACTGATCATGCCTCGTTCCGGCACTTTGAAACGGATAACATATTGAAGCCCTTGTTCCTTTTTTTTCCGAATTTCCTCCTGCCTCAACGTCCGGCAGGTCCCGTCATATTGAGGATCTCCCTTAAGTTCGGCAGCGGCGGAACGCTTGGCGGCGAGTTCTTCGGAGGAACAAAAACATGGATAGGCCTGATTCTGTTGGACAAGGCGATCGGCGGCAATTCGATATTGTTCGAGCCGGTGGGATTGAAAAAAAGGACCTTCGTCCCAATCCAAACCAAGCCAAGTCAAGCCTTCAATAATTCCTTGCACCATGGCTTCCTGCGATCTGTCCGTATCGGTATCTTCGATCCTTAAAATAAATTTGCCCTTTTGATTTCGCGCGAAAAGCCAGTTGAATAGGGCCGTTCGAGCGCCTCCCACATGAAGATATCCCGTGGGGGAAGGAGCGAATCTTACGCGGATTTCGTTCAAAACGATGAGACCTCCCGAGAATTTCCTGATCTACCCGGAGCCAGTGAGCGTCGGCACAGTCGTGTTTTGTCACCCGTTGACGATTCTGAACGTTGGGGGGTGATGTTCGGTTGGAATTGGAATAGTCCAAAAATCCAGCGAGAAACACTCCAAGCTGGTGGGTGATTATACTTCAGAATTGATCAGATGGGAAACCGAAGGGAATACCGGGGTGCAATTAAATGTGAGGCAACTACTTTGACCCCTGGGTGACTGGTGGCCACGGTGAGCGTTTTCGGCGAGCCGTCGGCTTAGAGCTGTTATGCCAATCTCCACGCCTCGCAAAATGCGCCCGAGCGTGGCTACCACGCAGGGAGGTGGTGCTGAGTAGTTACAGTGTGAGAAGAATTATCCAAACCCAGGATTTTCGCATGTTCGGCAGCCGTTGTTCATTTGGAACTGCGCGGACGGTGTCGTGCCGCCAGAGTACAAATAGGTCCTCTCGCTTTTAATTACACAAAGCGGACAATGGCGCTCAAACCAACAGTCCCTGTGCATGTCATGTCAAGCACTAGCGGCAAAGCAATTGCCGCGACTCCGCGCCGTGATTCGTTTTGCGCTCACTCGTAATTGCATCTGTTTGTGCGCTAAGCAGAGCCCATTTGTACGGGTTGGATGCGGGAAGGCACGGGAGGAAAAAACAAAAACTGCAACCATCCGTACCGTGCCTTTTCCAGAAGAGCATTGTTGGAGCGTTGAGAAGGAAGGCAAAATTAGGCCAGCTTCTTCACTGCGTTCAAAGCGGCTTCATAATTGGGTTCTGAGGTGACTTCGGGAACGTACTCGACATAACGAATCACTTCGTTGGCATCCACCACAAAAATGGCGCGGGTTTCCAGACGCAATTCTTTTATCAAAGTGCCATAAGCCTGGCCAAAGGAGGCGTCGCGATGATCGGATAGCGTTTGAACTCGCTCAACGCCGGCAGCGCCGCACCAGCGTTTCTGTGCAAAGGGGAGGTCCATGCTGACGGTCAATACAACCACCTTGTTGCTCAAGGAAACCGCTTCTTGATTGAAGCGGCGGGTTTGCATATCGCAAACGGGAGTGTCCAGGGAAGGGACTACGCTGATAAGTCGGATTTTTCCCTCGCTGTTCTTCAGGGAAACCGGGCTCAGGTCGTTGGCCAGAACGGTAAAATCGGGAGCCTTGGTTCCTGCTTTAAGATCCGGTCCGATCAAGGTCAAAGGATTTCCTTTAAATGTGATCACTCCTTTTTTCTCTTGTGTCATTTATCCCTCCGAACTCGATAAAATTTTACACCGTTTAATATAACACAGCCGATGGATTGGCTCATGCAATCCCAAACGATCAGGCGATAATTTAAAGGGACATGGTGAATCAGCCATGCTGACCGGCTGAACTGAGCATCGGCCGGGAGGGAGAGACTCCCGCTAAGGCGGACTCTGCCTGGCGAGCAGCCCACGCTGGGATTTTGCTTGGCTTTGGCTCGCTGGGAGGCTCGCCCTCCCGTATGATTCATTCCTCAGTAGCCACTCTGTTCTGTGGTACTTCAAGAATTCGCTTGACCGATCATCACAAAATAGCCCGCGAAGTACTTCTCACGATCAAGGAGTGTAAACGAATGAACTGTCCAATGGCGCCATCACAAATGTGAAAAAGGTGCCCGTTTTTTCCGCAATTGGATTTACAATAATGTGTTGATCAAAGTGGGCGATTCTGCTTCCTTCGTTCAATGAAGGTTAAAAATAGGTTCAACTGAATTTAAATGTAACCGTTCAAGGGGGAACTGAACCCGAAGGATTCACAGCCATTAGCCGGGGGTAAGGCCGTTAGGCCGCCACCCCTGGCTATAGGCTTGCTGGGTGGCAGCCACGCTGGGGTCTGAGTAGTTATGTTTTTTTGTTTGTGACTTGCATCGTCCTTGCATCGTTCCGAACCTTTTCAAATTGGAGTATTCGATATGGTTTGTACCCGGAGGCGATTTATCCAAGCTGGCGTGGCTACCGGCCTTTCCATAAATACGGGACTATTCGGCCTTGATGCCCAAGCGGCGGCCAGTGGTCCCATGATGGGAATTGCCCACTGCAAACAATCCCTGGAGGCCGTGGAAGGAATTGCTCAAGAAGCCCGTCAATTGACGGGAAAAGCCATCGAGAGCCTGGGCGGGATGGGCCGGTTCATTTCGAAAAATGATGTAGTCTGGATAAAACCCAACATCGGCTGGGACCGGCGTCCCGAGCAGGCGGCCACCACCAATCCCGATGTGGTGGTCACTTTGATCGAGCTATGTTACCAAGCGGGAGCAAAAAAGGTTTTCGTGGGAGATAATCCTTGCCACACGGCGGTGCGCACTTATGCCCGCAGCGGAATTCAAGCCGCTTCTGAAAAAGCGGGAGCCCAGGCTTTTCCTCTCGATTTTCGCAAGTTCCGCAAAACTGCTCTCCATGGGAAGGTGCTAGGGGAATGGGAAATCTATGCCGACATGCTCGAAGCGAATAAGTTTATTAATGTCCCCATTGTTAAGCATCACAGCCTTTGCCGGGCCACACTGGGAATGAAAAATTTGATGGGAGTGGCCGGCGGAGCCCGGGAACGCTTCCATCAAGACTTGGGGAAGACTCTGGTGGATCTCGCCATGGTGGTGCATCCCACCCTGGTGGTCATGGATGCCATTCGCATTCTCACCGCCAATGGCCCCACCGGCGGCAATCTGGCGGATGTGAAGCGCAGGGATACCGTAATTGCCAGCATCGATCAAGTGGCGGTGGATGCGTACGGCGCCACGCTGCTCGGGCTTAAACCGCAAGAAATTTCTTATATTGTCGAAGCCGACAGCCGCGGTTTGGGCAAGCTCAAATTCGAATCTCTTAACCCCCGGATGATAGAGATTTAAATTATTCACGCCGGAAGCTGCAAGAAGACAAAGCTTCTGACGCGACGGTGAGCATTGATTCACATACTCAATCGTGGCTCATCTCAAACGTCTGCCGAGTGCAGTTCGCCCCATAGGCTTTCTTTTGATTTGACGAAGTATGGCCTGCCGGATAGCGATTGCTATTTGAAGGCAGCCCGGTGACGCTGCCACATAATTTTCATCAGAATATATTGCGCGTGTAGATCATATGAATCCTGGCGCCGAGTTTAATTAATGGCCAAGAAAAAATCCTGGATTGTCTGGACACGGAGAATCATCCAGACTTTCTTTCTCATTCTTTTTTTTTACCTGGTTGTCCAAACCACTTTTCACCCCATCAACCGAACCGGTGGGTGGGTGACCTTTTTCTTTGAATTGGACCCCTTGATCTTGCTGACTTCCTGGATCAGCACACATAAGATCATATCCTCTCTTTTGCTTTCGCTCGTGACACTGGCGGCCACTCTTATTTTCGGACGCTGGTTTTGCGGCTGGGTCTGCCCTTTTGGAGCTCTGCATAATTTCTTCACCGGCCTGCGCGGAGGACGTCTCAAAGAAAAGATGGAATGCGGTGGGTACTCCCGATGGCAAAAAGCAAAGCATTACTTCCTGGCCTTCTTTCTTGTTTCCGCCTTTTTAGGATTTAATCTGGTGGGATGGCTGGACCCTTTTTCCTTTTTTTATCGTTCGACCACGATCGCTCTTTATCCTTCCGCGCAAGCGGCGATTCAGGGAATCTTTGGATGGATTTATCAAACGGATCCGGCCCTTGGAGGGTGGCGCCTTACTTCCATTTCTGAACCAGTATACGATGTGCTGCGCCGCTATTTTCTCGTGCTCGAACAGCCCCACTATTTTTGGACTCTGTTGATAGGGGCACTGTTTGGCCTCGTGGTTGGCTTGAATTTTTTCCGCGCCCGCTTCTGGTGCCGGTATATCTGCCCGCTCGGCGCTCTTCTGGGTGTGGTCGGAAAAAATCCGGCATTACGCCTGGTGAAAAATGAGGGTGCATGCAACGATTGCCGCCTTTGCCTCCCGGATTGCCAGGGTGCGGCGGAACCGCACAGTCATGGAGGCTGGAAGCCGGCGGAGTGTTTTTATTGTTGGAATTGTGAGTCGAAATGCCCCAGCGAGGCGATCAGCTTTCACTTTGAAGTCCCCCGGAAGAACAAAAATGAGGAATGACTATGCTGCCGCCGAGACACCGAGGCACGGAGAGTTGGATGTTTCCCAAGAAAAGATCTGCAGTGTTTCAGTTTTTGTTTCTCCTTGGATTTCTTTGAGGGGCAACTCTCGAATAGGGAATTATTGAATGAGCTATAAAACTCTCCACGCCTCAGTGAATCTGGGGCTGATCCTTCGGCCCAGACGGCTGAGTGGGGGCTCGACATGATCGAGTCATCTTTACGATGGCTGTTCAATTTCATTTCCCCTCCAAAAGCGGCTCGATTGGATTTGAGCCGCCGGAGCCTGATTACCGCTGGTGTCGCTGGAGTTGGCGGTGGTCTTCTATTTAAGGTTGGGGCGAGAGGACAGGGGAAATCCTTTAATCCGGAATTGGTGCGGCCTCCCGGGGCGGTGGGTGAGGACGAGTTCCTGGCTCGTTGCATTCGTTGTGGCGAATGCATGAAAGTCTGTCCGACCAATGCGATTCAACCGACTCTCTTTGAAGCCGGCTTGGAAGGACTGTGGTCTCCAGTTCTGAAGATGAAGCTAGGCTATTGCGAATATGAATGCACGCTCTGCACGCAGGTTTGTCCCACCGATGCCATCAGGGAATTGACGGTGGAGGAAAAAAAGAAAATCAAAATCGGTTTGGCGTTCTTCGATAAAAACCGTTGTCTTCCTTATGCCTCCGCCCGTTCCTGTATTGTTTGTGAGGAACATTGCCCCACTCCAAAAAAAGCGATCTGGTTTGAGGAAGTGGAAGTGATGAATGCCAAAGGAGAGCGGGTAACGGTCAAGCAGCCTCGCATCGACCCTGAACTGTGCATTGGCTGCGGGATTTGCGAGAAGAAGTGTCCCATGGCCGATCGTGGCGCTGTTTTTGTCACCAGCGTTGGCGAGACCCGAAATCCTAAAAATCAAATCCTGCTCTCCGAAAATCCCTATGGTGCAAATGGGTAGAAGCGTCTGGTCTGCTGGAGTCCAGCCTGAACCAGACCCTCCTGAACACGCCGGAGCAAGAGCCATGGTTGGCAATTCACGATTTCTCAATGAACGGGTTGATGCAGTCATCGTTGGGGCAGGCGCATCTGGCGGTGTGGCCGCCAGGGAACTGTCAGCTGCCGGGATGAAGGTAGTGATGTTAGAGCGCGGACCGCTCATTCGTGTGGAGGACTATCGGCAGCATGATGAGTTGGCCAATATAAATGCCACCACTCCCCGAACTCATTTCAGCCCTCCCGATCGCCGGCATCCCCGAGAATTTCGTTTACGGGGGGAAACGCAATTTCGAGTCATCCATCCAGAAAACGGGGAATACTCTTGGATGGGAGGGGTGGTGGGCGGCGGACAGATGACCTATGCCGCTTTAATGTGGCGGCGTCCTCCGATCGATTTTCGGATGAAAAGTGAATATGGCTCAGTTCAGGGTACGACCTTGGAGGACTGGCCTCTCACTTATGAAGAGCTCGAACCTTTTTATGAAAAAGCGGAATACGAACTGGGAATTTCAGGGGAGGGAGGGGTAAATCCATTTGAAGGCAAGCGCGGCAAACCGTTCCCCTGTCCCCCGGTAGATCTGCCTCCGGGCGATTTGATTGTAAAGACAGCGGCGGCCAGGCTTGGGTATCATCCATTCATCGTTCCCCTAGGAGCGCTGACTCAGGCCTACCGGGGCAGAAACCCTTGCCTGCAGCATCCTTGCTGCAATGGATTTGTCTGCGAAGTCGGCGCCAAGGCCAGTTTTGTCAGCGCTCTTTTGAATGAGACTCTGGCAACAGGGAACTGCCTTTTGGTTCCGGAGGCAATTGTCAAAGAGGTAACGCTGGATGCACGGGGGAAACCCTCCGGAGTTGACTATTTTGATGGAGCCGGCCGGCTGATGCATCAACCCACCCGCCTGATCATCTTGGCAGCCTCGGCCACTGAAACCCCGCGGCTGCTCCTGAATTCCCGATCCCGCTGGTGGCCTGAGGGATTGGGCAACCGGAACGGTTGGGTGGGGAGAAACCTGATGGGGCATACGGGTCCGCAAGTCTACGGAATTTTTGGCAAGACCATGAACGAAGGATTTGGCCCTGGCGCGGGGATTGGCATCGATGATTTCTACGGAAAAAACCCTGGCCTGATTGGGGGTGGAGTCATTTACTCGAGGACTCTTACTACGCCTATTGCTTTTCATGGCGTGATGCCTCCCGAGGCGCCCGCATGGGGCGCGGGATTCAAAAAATATCAAAGGGAGAAGTTCCACAGCTATTATCGCCTGACCGTTCCATCTGAAGATGTTCCCCAATTCGAAAATCGGGTCGATGTGTCGCCTAAAATTCGTGATGCCTGGGGGATTCCCGTGGCCCGGGTTACCCACGGCTTTCACGCCAAAGACATCGGCCTCTTCAATTTCCTGACCGGGAAGATGGAACAAATCCTCCGGGAAGCTGGCTCTCGGGCTGTTTATTCAAAAGGCCCAGTCAAGGGAGGGCTCACGGTTCACCAAAATGGAACCTGCCGGATGGGGAATGACCCTAAAACTTCGGTGGTCAACCGGCATGGCCAATCCCACGATCTGGATAATCTTTTTGTGGTGGATGGGAGCCTCTTTGTCACCTCTGGCGGCAGAAATCCCGCCTTGACTATCCAGGCATTGGCGTACTGGTGCGGCGATTACATCATTCGTCAATGGCGGGGCGGAGCTTGGCGGATCTGATCCGCATGAAGTGGGTGCTGTGATTGAGGGCCCATTCCCGGCTCGGTAAAGGGAGCTCCTAAGAAAATGGCTGGGATGGAGACGGCCTGCCCTAAAGCCCTCTCAGCGAGCTTGGCAAACTCAGGCGGGGTGGGGGCACCCCGTCTCCATCAACGCTATTTTCTGGGGAGCCGCTCATGCCAGCGCGGCTGACTCAACAAGAAGATGAAAACGAGGTGGGACGCGCGAGTGTAACGAAGTCACCCGTCGCGCGTCGCTTGGATAACCTCGCCTGCCGAGCCAGCGTGCACCCGTGACGGCGGTCACTCGTACCCGCTCCACCTTTGCTTAACTGGGATTTACTGAGGAGGCTCATATCAATGCAAAAAATTTTGGCTATCCTTTTATTCCTTCCAGGAATTGTTCTGGGTCAAGAGATCATCATTTCTCCCGCCTTGGTGACGCGTCAAAACAGTTTGAATGCAGAATTGCGTCTGCCTGCACCGCAAAAAGGTCCCGCCACGCTCGAAATCCTTTGGAGCGACAGCTATGGTCGGGTGGTGGCCGATGAAAAGAGATCAGTCCATCTGGAGGGAATGCGCGTGCCTTTCGAACTCCCTCTCGATCGTGCTGTCGCGATTCAGAACTTCCTGGCTTTGAAGCTAAGAACTGCTGCTGGGATCATTGACATCCCGAAAACCGAGTTCATTGTCACTCCCGATGAACCTTGGGATGATTATCAGGTGATCATGTATTATGCCTACCGTCTTGAACAACAACCGGCATTGCGCAATTTGGGCGTGACGGCCGGACAATTGCAAAATCTTCCCAGCCACCGTCCGGATGGCGGCTCTCCCTGGTGGAAGTTTAACTTTCGCTATTACTGCGACCAGATGGCCTATGACTTTTTTTCGCCATATCACACCCCGGCGCTCAAAGATAAAGAGCAACTGATGCGGGAAGCCAAAACCCTCTACAAATCGGACCGCGGACGCAAAGAGGCGTTCACTCGACGCCCTTGTTTTCACGATGTGGAAGCTGAGCGAGCCGCCCTGGACAAGATTCGCTCCGTCGTCACGGCGCAGCGCCGCTTCCGCCCTTTCTTTTATTCCACGGATGAAACCGGAGTGGCCAACCTGGTAGAAGCCTGGGATTTCTGCTTTTGCCCGAAAACTCTCGCGGCCATGCGATCCTGGTTGCGCGAACAATATGGCTCTCTGGATGAGATCAACCGGGAGTGGGGAACCAGCTTTAGCGCGATGGGGGAGGTGACGCCGCTCTCGACCGATGAGATGATGAAACGGGGGGACGACAACCTCTCTCCCTGGGCCGATCACCGAACCTTTATGAACCTCACTTTCGCGAATGCAGCGCGGAAAGCCAGCGAGGCGGCCCGCTCCGCCGATCCGGCCGCGATCGCCGGCTTGGTGGGCTGCCAGATGCCTTCGGCTTTTGGAGGTTACGATTACTGGCGCCTCTCCCAAGCCATCGATGTGGCTGAACCCTACAACATTGGCAGCAATCGGGAGCTATGGCGTTCCTTCGCGCCGCAAAAGCCTGCCCTGACCACGGGATTCGGCGCGGATGCCATGGAATTGTGGCGTCTCTGGTACCAGGCTCTGCATGGGGACCGGGGGGTGATCGTTTACGACGAAGAGAACCGTTATCTGGAGGGGTCGGGCGCTCCCACGAAGCTGGGAAGCCTTGTGGCGCCAACGTATCGCGAACTCACCGGCGGCATCATGAAGCAACTGCTCGCCATGAATCGGATGAACGATCCCGTGGCCATCCATTATTCTCATCCCTCCATCACGGCGCATTGGATGCTCGAACGGCGTCCGCTGGGCGAGAACTGGGTGGAGAAGCGGTCCCGCGATGAACGGCTCGAATCTGACTTTATGCGCCTCCGGCAATCTATGATTTATCTGCTGGAAGATAACTTACGCCAGTATCAATTCATATCGTACGGACAGTTGGAAGACGGTTCATTCGATCGAATGCAGACAAAAGTAATGTTCCTGCCACAATCCATCGCCATTTCCAAATCGGAAGCCGGCGCCCTTCGCCGGTTCGTCGAGCGAGGTGGAACGCTGATCGCCGATTGCCGCACCGGCTTGATGGACAGCCACTGCAAGCTCCTGTCTCGCGGACAGCTGGACGATCTTTTTGGGATCGTGCAAACCGATCTTCGTTATGCTCCCGGAACGCCGGGTCTTCATCCTGTGGGTAAAAACGGCTCGCGGTTGGCGCTGGAGCGTATCTCGACCGCGGAACCGGGGCTCCGCCTTCTTCCCGGGGCGACGGCGCTGTACCAGGACGGTCGGGGGACCCCGGCGGTAATCGTCAAGCCACATGCCAAGGGCCGGACCATTTACCTCAATGCTGTCTTTACGGATTACCATCGCTGGCGGCTGCATCCGGGCGAAGGGGAAAGCCTGCGGCAATTTTGGGAGGAATTGTTGCATGAGGCGGGAATTGGAAAACAATATGAAATCGTCCGTGCGGATGGCACTCCGGCAACCGGCATTGAAATCCATCCGTGGAGATCCGGCAACCTTCAGATCCTCGGTATCCACCGCAATTATGGGCTGGGGGCCACGGAATTGGGCCCGCCCGAATATCACAAACAAGATGCGCTGGAAATTCCAATGGAGCTGACCGTCAAGTTGGGAAAAGAAATGGAACTGTTCGATATCAGGAGCCGCCAGTCCTTGGGCCGCCGGAGCCAGTATACCTTCAAATTGGACAGGGTAGAGCCGACGCTGTTGACGATTCTTCCGGAAAAACCCATGGTTCCAAAGATTGAGGCTCCTGCTGAAGCTCGTAGAGGGACGTTGATGAAAGTTCCGTTGTTTGTCGGCGGGGTCACGCCTGAGACTACGCATGTGTTGCGGGTCCGGCTGCTGGGGCCGGACGGCGAGGAATTGGCGGAGCTGACGCGCAACCTCAAGGCTGCTGGGGGAAAGGCCATTTGGGACCTTCCCCTGGCGGCAAGCCTCCGGGAAGGGCACTACAACATTGAAGCCGTCGATGTGCCCACGGGAGCCAGATTCATCAAGACCATCGCCATTCGTTGAGTTTCGATCAGCCTCGGCTGGGGCGGCTAATCAAAAATCTGGGCAGGCAAAGGCTGATTATGCTGAATTTCGCGGAAGGTGATTCTCCCGTCGGTTGGGGACAAAAAAACGAAGGGGCGTTGAACGCCTCCTATCTTCCGGTAATCCTGGAATTCCAAGGTCCCGAGTTTTAAGAGCAGCCCGGTTTCTGCGTCAAAAACTATCGGCAGTGGCTCCAACTCAGGCGAGCTTCCTTCCAAAACCAGAAGGGATCTGTCTCCCGAGGATTCTTTACCCTGAAACCGCAGAGAAGGAAGATACTCTTTTAGATGCAAAGGGAAATGCAGATCAAAAGCAGCGGCCAATTCGACATATGTTTTGGAATCCAGATGGTCTGACGGGTTCCCCCTCTCCCAACATTTCGTCCTGTCACACTGCATTTGATGAGTTTTTTCATCTTTCTTGAACAAGTAAGTCCAACGGCCCGAATTTGTGGCGTAAGATTCCAGGGGGAAAATCCCTTGCGGATTTTTCATTTCGCCCTTCCGGGCCTCCGTGGAGAGACTCATCAAGGTTGACTTTCCACCCACCGCTGCCACGTAGTGCTCCAGAATTTGCTCGATTTCTGGAGACGCCGTTGGATCCGCGTTTGCGGCCGTCCGGGAGTTGGGATCAATTCGAAAATAAAAATTGCCGCTCTCCGGCACCGCAAGGCAATTATTTTCCGCCAGAATGTTGGTGGCCCTGGTGTAAATGAAATGGTACCACCAAATGAAAAACTCCTCGAAGGAGACTTCTTTTGAAAAACGGGTCTCCCCGTATACTCTTTCCGCATAGCCTCGGTTGTCTCTCAGGATTTCGATCAGGATTGGTTTATAGGAAGATATTATATTCTCGAAGATTGGCATGTCGTTGCGGCTGATTGTGGCCATCTCCTCGGACTTTCCCCGGGCAGGATTGTCTTTAATTGATTGCCGATTATTCCCATATACCTGAAAGCCTTCGAAGACGGCATTTCCATAAATTCCAAACGACTCTCGCTCGGAATGGAGATTTTGGAGAAAAGCGCAATAGTAATTCTTTCCGTGCCGGAGCGGCCTTTCCCGGGCAAGAAATTCATTTTCAAAATTTGAAATTTGTCCAGAGTCCAACAGGACGTTGCTCAAGAGGAAAAAAGAAATTTTTTCGAAATCGGTGGTTTTGGCCAGGTCGGTTTTCATGTATTGGCTTTTATAGGCATCGAGATTGGCCCTGATGCTGTCGGCAATTTTTCGCGCCAGAGGCTCTGCCTGTCTGAACAATTCGCTTCCCTCCTGGTCAGAGACCACCAGGCAGCTTAGGAGGAATTTCCCCTCCTTTTCATGGAGGTAATTTTTGCTTTTCAGGAAATTGATTTTCTCCAGATATTTTTCCGGGCTCATTCCGAACGATTTTTGGAACTCCGCGGGCGGGATGTTTTGATGTAGCGAGATAATCAGGGCCTTTAGACTGTCTTCGGAGGGATTGAAATCCGGCCGGTTGTCGCCCCTGGAAATCATCGCCCATTCATAGGAAGACGAGTCGACTTGGGCAAACAAGTTCAGCGCGCATCCTGACAAAATAAAAAACAATGCCAATTTCTTCATGCTTTCTCCTCGAGGTCTCATGCGGCGGAGCCTGCTAGATTTCTCCAACCAGGGAATTCCGCCGCCAGGAATATGATTTGCAGTTGATATAACGAAATCACTCGGTCAAAAGTTCCGTGCAGGATTAGGAGGAAAAAAAAATTCTCATTATGGAAAGCGCCAGCGAGGACAGTCGCACCCAGCAGGGCCAATCGGGGCAATGAACTGTTGGGAGAACTGGCGGTCTTGGACTTGCAGTCAAAACTGGGGTGGGCAGGATGTTACACTTCCAACTTCGGAAATCAGCGTTATTGAAGTTAGAAGATTGTTCGATTGAGGACGGCTCTTTCACCTAGGCGGGCAGTAAAAAATGATGGCATGATTGTGAAGGTCAACAGAATTTTCTACGGTGAAATCGTATTTATGTTCCGTGGTGGGATGATCAATCCGCTCTACATGTTCCCTGAGACGGCCGTCCGCATTCCATTGGTGAGTGACGATAAGCGGTGAAGAGCCAGTTGAGGCATGGGAAATGACATTCCAACGGGGCGAATCCAACCCCATGCCGGAAAAAGAATAACGGAGGTACAGCTTCCGCACGCCAGCGGGAAGACTCCGGACCGTGCGGTACACTTCGGGCCAGCGGAGTTGTTGTTCGACGGGTTGGCCATCCAGCCATCTGGGATTTTGCCCATAATCCCAAAGGTTGGTGTAAGGACCTTCGAGATTAGCTGACCAAGATAGGGATGCCTTGGGAATTCGGTGGGAAGCTCCAGAGGCAGAGGGGAAGCTTGTCTGGCGAACTTCCGCGGTCAGCTTGTCGGGCGCAAGCCCATTGCGCAAATCCAAGAATCGCGCTCCAGCTTCGAATCCGAGCAAGTCTCCTCCATCGGGTGAGGCCAATTCGAAAACCAGCTCTGCTGGAGCCTCTCCGGCGGGCCAGAGAAAAGTTTGTCCCGACTCCGATATAGGACGAACATTCTTAAACTGGCAGGCCATATTTTGTATTTGCTCCAAGCTCGGCGAAACGGTCCACCACTCTTGCGTTTGGCCAGCGCTATAAATCATCTCATTGCGGCCTGCGGCAATCTCTGGCAGCGTGCGCGGATTCAGCTGAAAGCGGCTCGTCAGACGCAGACTGTTTACTTTGGGGGAATCCACGCTCCCTGGGCCCGAAAGGCGCAGACGCACGAGATAGCTGTATCGGCCGCTGACTACGCTAAGCGTACCGTGTTCCGATTGAACTATTGGCTCGGGAATGGCTTCCCATTTTCCCTGGAATGGGCCGTGCTTTGCAGCCATCTTTTCCCAATGCAGGCCGGCGTCCACGGAAATCTCAAGTTCCACTGACTGTTCCGGCCGCGAAAGAACCGCGTCCAGTTCCGCTTTGGCATCGATCAGGACGTACGGGCTGTGGATTTCAAAAACAGCCTGCCCTGGCCGCTCCGCCGTCAAACGACGCAGGGAAAAAAACCTGGAGCGGGATTGCGGGAAATTGAGATTGTCGTTGAAGGCGGGGCTGAAAAGCGGATAGTAGGAATGGCGGTCGTCAAGCGGCGGCTCGAATTCGATTCGACCGGTAGCCCACCGACGAGAATCCTTTTGGCTATGCGGGCCATCTTCTGTGCGAATTTGGGCCTGTGGAATTTCCCGGGGAAATTCTTCCCAGCGTCGGCCATCGAATTTGTAGGGCAGATAATAAAGCTGATTACCCTCCGGCTGATAAAATCGGATGAGCCGCTCTCCGGGGCGGAGCACAAATTCCATGCGATGGCCTTCCGCGTATCGAGTAAAAGGGAACAGCCAATTGTCCTTGCGGGTGGTAAACGATTCCACCAGACCACCAATCGCTGACTCCCTCAAATCCGCCGGATACCAAGGGTAGTCGACCTTGGCGGAGTCCACCCGGTTTGGCGCAAGCAGTTTGCCCGTAAGAATTGAACCATCCAAGGCAATTTGGGAAACTGAGGCGACCGGCTGTTTCTTTGGGTCTCCTTGACCGACGGTCGTGTACCCCAGCATGTCGGAATCGTAATGGTGATACGCCCCATCGTAGAAAACTTCGGTGACCGTATGGCCCGTGAGGAACCAGACTCGAGCATCTTCGAATCCAGCGGTCTTATAAACTGCTTCAAGCAAGGGAGCAATCTGATAGCACAATCCAAATCCGTAGTTGTTGAGGAGCTTGATCGGATCGAGCACTTCACCTCCCGGCTCTTCGTAGGCCCAGCCGGCAATGTGGTACCAAAAGCCGGGAGGGACAAAGCGCCCGTCCGTCAGAAAAAAGCGCCAGATCGCCTCGGCCTTCTGGCGTGAAGTATGGGCTCCCGCCTGTTCAACAATTCCCTTTGCCAATGCCGCGAGGTTGGAACTGTCGATCTGCCCTTGGCGCAGGACTTTGGGAGAATACACCTGTGCTTGAAGAGGGGAAATCGAGATGAGGAGTAGGCAGCAGCAGAGCAGGCTGGTCATGTTGTTTCGGCGCCCGAAGATCCTCTGGCTCCCGTGAAGAAAGTGGATGGATAACATGCGTTGCTCCCTCAGATGGATTTACACTCCGGTTACTCGGGCACCAGACGGACTTCCGATCCAAACTTGCGGTACTGTTTGTACTCCATGGCGTTTCTCACTTCGAGTTCCGGGGGAACCGATCCGCCAGAGGATTCTCCTCCGAAAACGGTCGCATAAAAGTCCATCCGGGAGTAGTGGGGATCGTTGATGAGCTTGAGATAGACTGAAGCCCGCACAGGTAGCCAATATTGGACTCCTCCAATATCCACCCAATCATAATCCGTGATATGGGCGGACCGCCGGACCGGCACCGAAGAGGGAATGTCCCGGGCTTCACACTCCAACCGGACCACCTGGCGTGTAGCCAACTCGATCCAACAGCGGCCAACATAAGCCACGGTGACTCGCTCATCGCCAAATCCAACATCGTAACCAGAATTTTTTTGGGGAACGGCAAAACTCACTCGCAACGCGGCGTGTCCGCGGATGCGTTCCTTGCCCTCCCTTTTGAATGACGCATTGGACTCCGGGGTGAACAAGAGTCGTAGCGCGTTTCCGAAATCGCCCCGAGAGATAATTCCTCCCACTTTCCCCTTCACATCCCCACGCAACGGCTTATCGTTTTTCAACAATGCTTTGTAGTGTTCCGTCTTCTCATAATAGGAAACTTCCAGTACCAACCGATCCACATTTTGCCAGCTCCCCAGCCCCCCCCATTTGGCCATCCGCTGCACCTGCTGACGGCAGATGAAATCCGGCAAAGCACCGATGTAATCCAGGGATTTTTGACGCACCGACTCTAAAAATTGTGGCCAAGCCGCCTCCGTGGGCAATTGCGCCGGCTTTGATGGAGAGACGGAGGCGGGCGGCTGCCGCTTCTGGGTGGAATCCAGGGGAGATGCCAGGATTAGATTATTTTGGCCGACACCAATCAAAGAGCCGGCGAGGAAAATGGCGGGACCCAGGGATAAGAGAGAAAAAAATCGCATCGGACTATACCTCTTCAATTTCTTTTGAATATGATCCTGCACGATCAAAGAGTGATAGGGGCTCAGATCCTCGTGTAAGTGGTAGCCACGGTGAGTCCGCTTCAGGCGGATGCCGGGGGCTTTTGCTAGGTGGCTAGACTCCGCGCCTCGCAAAATGCACGAAGCGTGGCTTCCATACCTGGGGGCGCTGAGTAGTCACGAGTTCTCGGGCCTGTCCATGACCGCTCCGTGTGATTATAGTAGAACACCCGGAACGTGCGAGCATGATGAAACCCCCTGTCGCGCGTTGCTGTGCCTGGCGGAAGATGGATCTGAGCTCCCTCGCTTTGGCAGGGCGAGCATGCACGGAGTGCCAGCTCCACCTCGTGGAATGCGCGATCATTCGCGTGTTGCCATTGTTCGATCAGTTTGCGGGAGGGAGGCATTCCACCAACTCGAGGTTGGATGAGCTGGAAACTACGCTGCCATTGGCCTTGAAGGGGAGGAAGAAGTAATCCCCTCTTTTCACCTCTTTTGAAAATCCTTTTTTCCAAATTCTTCCTTCTCCCGCCGTCACCACATAAATAGCCGGAGCATTGTCCAAGCTGTATTCTCCGCCATGGACTTGATACCGTCGCACGGCAAAATCCGGAGTATCTTCAAAGCCAATCAGCGTCTCTCCCGTGACATGGCGAGTCTGGAGAAATGGGACCGGATATTTTCGGCCCCATTCAATGGCGTTAGGGCCGATATGTTCGAAAAAATCGAAACAATCCAGCGCCAATTCATGATCCAGGCCTTGATACATTTCGTGATCGTTGAGACGGTAATCCCCGCACCATGCCTCCGGCTGAACTACAAAGTCGGTTGGCTCCTGGACTTCCAAGATCAAACAACCTTCCCCAATGGCATGCACCATGCGGGCTGGAATGAGATAGGTATCCCCCGGGTTGGCTGGGAGCCGGTTCAACAATTGAGGCATGGCCCGTGAATCTGTTTCACTGGCGGCAATGGCCTGGCGAAAATCATCGCGCGACACCCCTTCTTTGAATCCATAATAAATGCAGGCATTCTCGCGGGTAGCCAACACCAGCCACATTTCGGTTTTGCCATGTGTGCTGTTGAAATGAATCCGGGTGAAGGCTTTGTCGGGGTGCGCCTGTACCGGCAGACGGATGGCGCTGTCGAGCAGCTTGACGAGCAGTGCAAATTGCTCCCTTCCGCCCAGCAGTTCGTTCCGATAATGTTCGAGGAATAAGTGGAAGGGCATTTGAGTCCCCTGGAGCACGGAGATCCCTTCCATCTCACTTTTAGGATTTTTATTCATTGCGCGCGTGGAAGAGGCCACCCACTCTTCGGGGAAGTTGCCATCTTCAGGGGCGTCTCCAAAAAAATCAGCAAACAGCCGTCCTCCCTGATAGACGCGGAAAACACGATTCCGTTCGAAAAAGAGCGGCAATTCAGTTCGGGATTTGAGTGTTTCCAATTGGTCAAAAGCGGTCATTGATGATCCTCGAATCATTCAAGTCAGCGTTCGGGAATTATAAATGGATGCCCATCCATTTCGACGGGGCAGGGGATGTTGAAATACTGGCAGACCGTGGGAGCGATATCCGCGATGTTGGGTTCCCGAGTGCTCAGCCGGCGATTGGAAAGGAAGATCCCCGAAGTGTCGGCTGGTTCCGACGCGGAATGGTCGCCGCTCCATTTTTTCAGGTTAGCTGAGACGAGTCCTTGGGGAACCCCGCCCAGTGTGGTTTCCCAGGAGGTGCGATAGCCTGGGTAAAAGGCGACACGGAGTTCAGCGGAATTTTTGGTGAATTTTCCCCGATAAATATCCCTGGTCCTATAAACTTTTTCGATCACCTTTTCCCCCGTGTCTGGATCTACCACCTGTTCCAACCCGGCGACAATTTGGTTCAGGGTCTCCTCATACCGCGGCGTGTCACCATCCACAATGCCGCGTTTTTCGCGCCCCTTCAGGTTGATATAGATCTGCCCCATTCCCACAGCATAGGCCTGAGTATGATCCCAATCCACGGTGGGGAAAAAGCTGGCCGGATTATATGCCGGGGCGGAAGGGGTTCCTCCCTGGAGTTTCATCAAACCCTTTTCGACAAGCCAGGTATTGGTGTTGAATCCCTTTCGAAAGCTGTGGAATCCATGGTCGGACACTACCAGCAGCGCGGTTTCCGGCGGAGTGAGGGTCTGAACCTCTCCGACGATTTTATCCATCTGCTCATAAGTCTTGAGAATTGCGTCGCCATAAGCCGCGGCTGCCTGCGCATCGTACCGGGGGTGCTGAGGGTCCAAGAGTCGAAAAAGCATGTGTGAAACGCTGTCGGGAGCGGTAAAAATGGACACGGTGCAAGCCGCGGGATCCGTGGCCATTTCATGGAAAAGCAAAGCGGCATGCTCGCGGGTGGTCCGCTCGACATCCTCCAGGAAGACCCGCTCGTCGATCCGTTCTTCATTTAATCCCCAGGTATCGTAAGGCCAGCCGAGCGTTTTATATTGTCCGGTGGCCTGCTTCAACGCGGAGGCATAGCCCGCGGGGGAGGAAATTGGATAAGGGGGCTTTTCAGGATCCAAATTGATGGGAGAAAGATAAATTTCCACCTCTGGATAAAGTTGCGAAACATAAAATCGTCCGGTTCCATGAAGCTTCAACCAGAAATTGACGGGGAAACTAAAATTGAACCAGTGGCTCCATTGCCCCTCATGCAAAAATTCCTGTTGGGCGCCAACCGTGAGTTGAACCTGCTTATTCTCCAAATCCAGGTTGAGAGTCAGCGGCAGGCTGACTCGTTTTCCCCCGGAACTGAGCGGATCCAGCGGACCTTCAATTGAGGTTGTAGCGTGATGGTCTTTCAATTCCAATCGGACCAGTTTCCCCCCAAACTCGCTGCTGTCGGTCTCCCAGCGGGAAAGGGCGGTGGAAAAAAAGTGAAATGTTCCCCAGGTGCCCCGAATGTCGGGAACATTCAATCCCGCGAGCAGTTTTCCTCCAGGAAGAGGGGTAGGAGGAAATTCCAGCGGCATGCGCAACACCGTGGTCTTAATGCCAGAGTCCGCCAACCGCTTATAGAAAGGGATGCCTTGCCGATGATTGATCACTTTGGCCGACTCGAGAGAGATGAAACCCAACAGGTATCGGGGTGGCAGGATGGTAGACAAAGCGATTTCCGGCATATAGGTGTCAGGATTTCGTCCAATGAAGTCGAATATTCCATGCTGGCCGGGATTCAAGCCGGTGGCGAAAGTGGCCCAGGCCACGGGTGATTCCGGGGGATTGGTGGTCCCCAGTTTCTCAAAAGTCCCCGAGGAAATTAATTGTTGGAGATGCGGTAGTTTTCCTTCCCGCGCCCATTTCTGCAACAGGTTGGGATCCACTCCATCGAAGCCCAGGATGACCATTCTCTTCCTAGATTGAGCAGGTGGTGGAACCTTCTGGCAGCCTGCCACGGCGAGAAGCAGGAGCACCAGAACTCCCGCGCAGAGTCTTGAAGCAGACTGGCTGCTGGAAAAAAAAGAGAGTCTTGGGAGCCACTCATGACGGCATGGCGCCACAAGAGAGTGAAAATCGGCGGCGCGATTCCCCTCCCGCTGAAGCGGATTTTCAACCTTGGACAAGGAGGGGAAATCCGTCCGTCGGCTGACGGACGGATGGGGTGGTTTAAGGCAAGCTGGGTTTTGTAGCGGGCGAACCTCGCACCACCCCGCCCTCCGGGCACGCCTTCCGCCAGAGGGCGGATTTGCCAACCTCGTCCGAGGAGGGGAACTATGTCCTAGTCGATCTGATAACGATTTTCTAGGGAGCAGGATTAAGTTATGCCGCATTTTCAGGTCGGTCATATTTCGGGCTCGAAAATCTCTTGATTTTTCCTTCAGACCAAATTCTCCTTTATTGATCCGTCGAGGATTCCTAAATCTTCATGACACTTCCCATTTTGCGATCACGATGGGATGCTTTCCCCGCCTCCGATTCGGTCACGGCTTGGGAATCTCCCGGCAATACTTTTTATCAAGCCGGCATGCCTCAACGATTTCTTTGCGTGCCGCAGCCGTCTGCCCCAACTGCAGGTAAGCCACGCCCAGATTATAGTGTGTTTCCCCATCGCCGGGATTCAGTTGAATGACTTTTTGAAAATGCGGGATAGCTTCCTTTACCTTGCCGCTGGAGGCCAGCAAAAATCCGGTTTTGGCGTGGGCATCTTCATTCGCCGGGTCCAATCCCAGCACGAGCTGGAACTCCGCCAAAGCCAGAGCATTCTCTCCCTTGGATTGATAAAGGAATCCAAGATAAAGGTGAGCGGCCGAAAAGTTCGGATCCTGTTTCAGCACTTCTTTTAAACCTGTTTCCGCCACGCCTCGGTCCTTCAATCGAAAATTGCAGGCGGCCACATGAAATTGGGCATCCAAATTTCCCGGTTGTTGTTTGAGAATTTCCTGAAAATTGTTTTTAGCTGGCTCAAATTGGTCTAACTGAAAATAACAGCGGCCCAGCATGGACCGAGCCATCCTCATACCCGGCTCGATTTGGATAACCTTTTGTAGCAGAGGCAAAGCCTGACGATAGTGTCCCGCGGCTACCTCTTGGCTGCTCGTAGAGATCATCCGGTAGGCCTCCAGCTTGTCTTTGGGGTCAGGGGTCCCTGGGGGAATTGTCTCTTGGGAGCCGCTACCGCTGGTCATTCCCACATAGCCCAGGGCGCCCAGCTTTTCCAGTTCATGCGCATTCAAATTGAGGCGGGCCGTTTGGCTGGCATTCCGGTCTTTGTAAGTGGACTCGATTTGAGACAAGTTGGCTTTCAGTTCATTGGCGAGGGAGCTCTGTTGCTGGATCCGGTTGATCTGCTCCCGGGGATCCTCCCGCAGATCGTACAATTCGGACCGGGGGGCCTGGATAAATTTGGCATCCGCGCGACGCACCGCCATTAGCGGGCTCCAGCCGAATTGGGCGGGATAAAAAGTCTCGCTATAAGCCTGCCGGGGCCAGTCGCGCTGCTTCCCCAACATGAGCCCCAGCATTCCCCGCCCCTGCAACTCCGCGGGCCGTGGCAGACCAAGCAGTTGTAGAACCGTGGGCGCTACATCCACCAGGCTAACCTGTTCGGACACAACCTTCCCGTTCATTTCCTGTTGCGTGGGCTTAATGATCAGCGGAACCAGAATGGTGGTGTCATAAATAAAGTACCCGTGAGTCCATTCTCGGTGCTCTCCAAAACTCTCGCCGTGATCTCCGGCCAATACCACTACCGTGTTTTGGGAGAGTTGTTTTTGCTTCAACAAGTCCAGGAATTTTCCCAACTCCTGATCGGCATAAGCTATTTCACCATCGTAGGGTTTGGAATTGTACCGCTCCCGGAAAGGTGAAGGAGGCTCATAAGGATCATGAGGGTCGTAGAGGTGAATCCAGATAAAAAAAGATGACTGAAGATGGCCCTTGAGCCAACCGGTAGCGTGCGAGACGACTTCGCCCGCCCGGCGCTCGACTTGATTCAAGTTAACCACCGGCCCCGTGCGGGAGGAGCCCTGAATATTATCGTCGTAATAGTCGAACCCCTGATTCAAACCAAACTTTGAGTTGAGCACATAGGCTCCCACAAAGGCGGCGGTTTGATAGCCTTGGGCTTTAAGAATTTTTGCCAGCGTGATTTTTGAATTTGAAAGTTTGAAGCCAATGTTGTCGCGGACCCCATGAAAAGCTGGATAGGTGCCGGTCATGAGCGTGCAATGAGAGGGCAGCGTCAAAGGCGCCTGGGAGACCACCGTCCTGAATCGCACTCCCTCTGAGGCAAGCCGGTCAATATTGGGAGTCTGAATCGGCTTGTACCCGTAACAGCTCAGATGATCCGGGCGAAGAGTGTCGATGGTTATTATGACCAGGTTGGGCCGGCCGGCAGCAAGGAGCGGGAGATTCTGACTCGCAAACGCGAGTAGTCCCAAAAGCAGTCCCCAAATTAAATTCCGGGAATCGGCAAACCGACCTGAATTGACGCGAGATATTGGCAAAATAGACAATCTCCTTCGAAGGGAGTCTTGCGCTAAACCAAAAACTCTTCGCCACAATTCTATCACCACCAGGCTAGCGGATGGGTGACGAACTAAAAGTGCATCAAACAAGAGATGAAGTTCAAAAATAATCGCACCCCAAGCGCACGGTAGCGGGTTAACACAATGGTGGAAAATCAGTCTGTAGCGCAGAGTCGCATTTTGACTCTGCGGCAGTTTGCTTCGCCTCTCCGGTGGGGCAGTTCAGCTTTGCCAGATGCCGCAGAGTCAAAATGCGACTCTGCGCTACGACGCCGATTTGACCATACCATCAAATCCAACAGGCTTTCCGTTATTTCACATTTTCCTGGGGATTGAATTGTGTCCGGCTGACCACTTCCACCAGACCTACAACATCTCCGAGGCTGTTGTAAACCGGAGTCAAAATGGAAATGATGTTTCCTCTTTTTTGCACTGTAACGGGCTTCCCGCCGGTTAGAACCTCTTTCATTTCCGGATAAATATCGGCAAACAACTGTCCGAAACTCCAAAACTGGCTCATCTCATATCGATTGCGGATGAGCACCTGGATTTTTCCCGGCTTATCTTTGAAGGGCATCCACAAATTGCAGTCCACTGGGTACTCTACCAATCGGGCCAGCCGCATCAGAGTCTTCTTGATTTGGATGAATGGTTCGGCATTGACGTCGAAATTGTCCCCACCGACCCAGGGGTCCTTGGGATCGATGAGGAACATTTTGCTCAGCGCCCGTTCTGTCATGATTCTTTGACAGACATCCCCATCCACCATCGCCGTTGCCACTCGGGCAATATTCTCCAGGTCCTTGGCCAAGGCCTCTCGATTGCGCTCTTGGCCCATGCCCGGCCGGGAAATCAGCATGAAAGGCAGCGCAGACAAAAAAACAAATTTAAGAAGTGAAGGACGATTCAGCCTGGTCATCGGGCGCCTCCTTTTACTTGCTCTAAAATGAACTCATGCACGGCATTCCAATATCCGGGCGGCCAATTCTGGTACTTCTGGACGGCTGGATCCACTCCCGCGGCAAAGTCATCGTTGCTCCATTCTTCCGGCGGCTGGTCGGCCATGGGGGGGCGGGGGGTCCACCAAGCTGAAGGGGGCTTGCCGTTGATGCGTTGCGTGACTTGGGAGCGCACCCATTCAGAGGAATGGCTCTTTTCCATCTGCTTGAGCAGGTTCAGGTCTTGGACAAAATTGCGCTGGATCTTCAGGCGAATGCTCGGGATCGGTTCAGAGAGCCCAAACCGCTCTCCGGGATATGCCAGGCAAACGCCCTCGCCATCCGAATTGAACCAGGGATCCTCGCTGGGAGAGACCGTCTGCCAGTGCACATAGCCATCAACGCCCCAAATCCAGGCCAGCAAAGGATTTTCTAGAATGGCCGAGGCCGTTTCCCGCATGGAAGGCGGGCCCGAATATATCCAGACGATGTCACCGCGCTTTTTGGCTAGCTGCACCGAATCGGGTAAAAAGCTAAGGATCGACTTTCCACAAATCCAGAAATTAACCGCTCCCGCCAGAACTTTAAATTGCTCTTCCATTCTCCAGCTGGAATCGCTGCGAAAAACAAATTGAACGGGAGAATCCTTGGGGATGGACTTCTTCAAGAGCTTATCGTATTCGAGGAAAATGGCGTTGTCCTTGGCAAAGCGCGCCTCATCGCCATCCCACGGGAATCCCTTGTAACGTTTTTTGTAATTGAAAAACATTTCAAAGCGCGTCTTCGTCCAACCCTTTTCCCGAAAATGTTTTTCCATCTCTCCCACCACATTGGTGAATTCGGCTTCATAGCCGGGCTCTCCCCACCAGAGAAAGGAGGCAGGCCATTCGGGATTGATGGTCAAATAAACATAGGGAATTGGGACAGGTCCCCGCCGGGTCTTGGCAAAGGCGCTGCCATCCAGCAAGGGAGCATAATGCCGGTCAAAGAGCTCCCAGTTGGAAATATGCTTATTGCGTCCCGTTCCGCTGAGCTGCGGTGCGAACTCCGGTCCGACCTTGCCGGCATGGCCATAACCGAGTTGATGGTAGGTGCCACGGTGTTCATAAAATAGCCGGTGATAGGCCTGGATCAAGCCGAAGAGTGCGTCACTACGATAAAAATCCTTGCCGGCGGAATGACTCAATTTGGGGTAATCTTCGGCTAACCAGCTAGTGCCGTAAGAATTATGATCGACGACAACCGCATCCTCCTCGGGTATCAAAGCATCGCGAATGGTAAGCCGCAGCTTTAAAGCGGATTGTTTTGCCCCGCTTTTCAAGACGGCCCGCCCCTCATAGAGGCCAGGCGCAGCTTGTTTGGGAATATACAGATCCACCCAAAAGGCCTGCGCGGTTTGATCCTTGATCTGGTTGTCCGGGTCAGGCAGTGTCCCTTGGTAAGGATTTGAGACAGGGATCAAAGCATCAGGGAAATATTTCCCATCCTTTCTGAGGCGGTGGAACCAAGCCTTGAAGAGATCCACTTGCATATTGGCTCCCGCGCGGGCAAAGTCGCAGGACAGGGAATAGGAACCGCCCTTGGCGAGTTGGGAAGCCAGTTGGAAAGAGAGGTAGCCGCCGCGTGCCCCCGTCAACTCCACCGGCAGGGTGGCCTTCTCTTTTGCCGGGAGAGGGGTTGCCTTGGATTGATCCGCTTCCACAATCTTCCCAAAAGGATCGGGACGCTGGAACTCGGAATAATAACGCAATTCCTGCGCTAGTAGCGGAAGAAGACAGAACTGCAGGAAGACTAATAAGGATAAGACACGAAACATAAGGACCTCGCGATCATACATGGGATGTGGACTGCACCAGTAGCGCAGAGTCGTTTTTTGACTCTGCGGCTTCTGTCGATGTTGCCGTGCCAATCATTCAAAACCACCTGCCGCAGAGTTAAAAAACGACTCTGCGCTACGAGAAAACCTACGATCCCCCAAACGTCAGAAATATTGCGGAAACAGATCAACTTCCGGCCATTGGGTCACTTCATGCATGGCCTGCCAGATCCTCTGGTCCCATTCCACCAATAGGGATTCGATCTCCGGGATCGACGAGGGAATCGAGTTGAAGAGTGCCGCCCAGGAAAATCCATTTGGGCTCTTCACCACCAGAGCCATGGAACTCCCGGCCAGCGCCCCGGAATGAGACCAGATCAGGCCACTCTTGACGGGCCGGAAGTTCCAACCCATGCCATAGTAAATCGGCGTATTCACCCAAAGCGGAGGAGACGGGCGCTCCGTCATGAGTGCGATGGTTTCTGGTTTGAGCAGGCCGGCATGAGCGCCGTTCCCTTCCACCGAGAGCAAAAAGCGCACCAAGTCGATGGCTGAGGCTATCCAGCCGCCATGAGAATCCATCGCCTCCAAATAAAAACTTCCATAAGGGCGCAAGACTTTCGGTCCATCCAATTTTATTGCAGACTGGGCAGGAGGAACGCCAGCCGCCGGGTAATAGCAGACCTCTCCGGGGAAGCGCTGTTCACGCAGCGTACGGCCAATCCGCATGCGGGTGATCCCGATCGGTTTGAGCAGATGGGTACGGATATACTCCTCATAAGACTCGCCGCTTACTCTCTCAATCACCCGTCCCAGCAAGCAATAACCGAAATTGGAGTAGGCATGCCGCGTCCCGGGATCAAAGTCCAATTTACGCCCAGCCACGTATCGGATCATGTCGGAAGAGCTGACGGGAAGCGGCACTCCCAACGAACGCGCCGCCTCGCGGAAATCTCCCAGAGGGTCCCCGCTCTTTTCAGTATCCCAGCCTCCGGAGTGATATAAAAGTTGTCGAATCGTGACAGTGAGCAGCCGTGGATCGGATTTGTCCTTCGGTGAGCTATATCGATCTCCGAGAATTCGGAAGGCCTGGTCGTCCAGACTCAGCTTGCCTTCTTCCAACAATTTCAAGATGCCCACCGCGGTGAAAGGTTTTGAGACACTGGCAATGCGAAACAGCGAATCGGGCTGCACCGGTTGCGCCTGCTCCCTATTGGCGAGACCATACGCGGTGGCAAACACCAGCTTGTCTCCTTTGGCAATAGCAATTGCTCCGCCAGGGATATTCCACTTCGACATCAATTGAGGTATGAGCCGGTCGAAACTTTGCTTTCCAAGGAATGTTTTGGGAACCTGTCCGGCGCCAACCGGCACGTTGGATTTGTCAACAGTCTCTTCCACGGACAACATGGAATAATCAGGCTGCAGGGAGAAAAAATGGCTAGGGAGGAATGGAAGACACGGATTAAAGAAAAGGACCAGCCAACCTAAGGCCACCCTAGACACTGCTGCCATAGCGCCTCTCCTAGCTCTATCAGACCCGCAGATGTATTCCCTCATCGACATTATTCCTCTTGCCCGGGGTTTTCGTGATGATCTGCAACCAACCCCGACAATCTTCAGATCTTTTTTGTAACGAAGTTCCGAAGAAGACGAAGAGAGGGTCGTCTTTTGCCCATGCATCTCCCTTCTTTTCTTCCTCAGCTTCGTGATCTTTGTGGTGAATAGTACTGCCCTAGTTCAGATCCTCTTCTAGAATGAAAATGTTGTCGGGGCATTTTCCGCGAGATTGCAGCTTCCCAAACCAGCCTGTTCCGCCAGCTTAAGGTAGGGAAGATCCTTGGGTTTCATCCCCAGCAATTTGGCCCCGGCGGTATCCACCATCACCGGGTCCGAGCCAGCAATAATGGTCTTGAACTTCATCACCCAGGCAATACTCCCCCCATCGGGACCATTTTGAACCAGCGCCCGAGTGGCATCCAGAATGGTTAGGCCGGGATGCAGGACGCGATGAATGTCGACAATCATCTTGTCAAAATTTGCATGAAAACGAACCCGGTCGTCCCCCACCGCCCCCATCATATTCTTAAAACCCATTGTCAGCAGGGTTTGATGGTGGCGTTTCAGCACTGGAATGTTGATCAGGAGATCCCCTTCGAGGGCCTCGCGATAAAATTTGTACTCCTTTAAGGCGAATCCGTTCTCGATTTTCACCGGTTCAAACAGCCGATCATCTACATGGTGGACATCCGCGCCTGCCGCCGCGGCCGCTTTGGCTATTCCACTCGTAATGTAGCTTCGCGATTGGCCTTCAATGAACCGATCGAACACGACGACGCAGCTGGCGCCCGCTTCGCCGCACAGCTTGACCACTTCCGCCACCACTTCCGGATTTGTATTGGCGGCCATTTCAGGGGGACGATCCCAGCTTATGTTAGGTTTGATGACGATGGTTTGTCCCGGCTTTACGAAGCGGGACATGCCCCCGAGCATTTCGACGGACTTGCGCGCCAGCTCCGCCGCGGTGCTGTTCTTTACCACCACACAGGCAGGATTGGTTCCCGCGGAAAAACACCTTTGAGTGACGTCCTCCAGCCAATAGGCCCCAGTGGCAAGAGGCAAAGCTTTCACAAATTCTCTTCTTCTCATCATTACCTCACGACTCATTAAATTGAAGACCGAGTTCAAAAATCCGGTGCGTCCGGATGCCGTGGGATCCTGGTGAAATCGAGCCCTAACCATGGGGAGGTAAATCAGGTTGGTCGTTCGCAATCCAACTCGGGGAAATACCCAAATCATGGCCGAAAAATTCGGATCGGTGCTCCCGCCTGCTCTCCATCGGTTGGATTTTTGAGTCGGTAATTGGGAAATTATCTTCTGCTGCCCCGTCAGAGTGGATGACACCAGCCTACCAAACCATCATGTTGCTTGTCAATTGCAATGAACCAAATATAGAACTGAATAAGCGTATTTTCTTCTGTTGCTTAATTTTATGATAGGTTTAGATACAGTCGATGAAATACTTTCTCCGCACAGAGGTAAAATAAAACGGTTCATATTTCATTGCAACAAACTGATGCAAGTTTTTTAGGGTAGGTTGTACCATTTTGGAGGAACTTTTTTGCAATGGGGAAAAAGAGCGCCTTTTCTCGAACAGAATCAAGCCCAGAGGTGAAACGGGCGAACATGACAAAGTCACCCTTTGAGGACTGCCAGGCCAGATGCATTTTCGCGGTGAAAGTGCGCGGGAGCGCCCGTTCCACCCGTGAGAAGTTACTTCGCATAGTCGGGGCGCTGGGTCTCGATATCTCCGCGGTATTCCTTCATCATCCGAGCGCGCATATCGCCGAGCCATGGATCTTTGTACCGGCGATTCAGATCGATGGTAGCCACCGCCGCCGTTCCGATCTTGGGAGCCAGCGCCAACTGTTTTCCTTCCGGATCCAGGATTTGGGTCGGGGAACCGTAGCTGGATTCGACCAGGAACAGGTGATTTTCAATGGCGCGCGCTTTTACGAGAGTGGGTTCTCCATCCCAAATCGGCATCAAGATAAGCTCAGCTCCTTTCAGTGCCAAGGCACGCGCTGGTTCCGGATATTCCGAGTCCCAGCAGATCATCATTCCGACGCGGCCGAAGTCGGTCTCGAATACCGGGTACTCGCTCCCCGGAGTAATGCCCACTTCAATTTCTTCCCGAGGGATGTACACCTTGCGATATTTTCCGGCCAGCTGTCCCTGTCGGTCGATCAGTACCGAGGTGTTGTAGACGGCGGCTCCTTCGCGTTCATAGATCCCGGCAACCACGTAAGCATTCTTCCTTTTCGCCAATTCTCCGAACTGCCGGATGATGGGTCCGGGAATTGGCTCGGCGACTCCCGCGTATTCGAGTCCTGTGTCGACGGCCGGGGCGCCTTCCGGAAATAAAATCACATCGACTTTTCCGGGCACGGCCTTCTCCGCGGCATCGATGAAACATTTGACGTTGTCGGCTGCCGAACCGGTCTTCCTTCCAGGCCGGTAGTTGATGGAGGCGACGGTCACAAGGCGCGCTCCCGGCGCGGCAATCGGCCGAAAATCGATTTCATCCCACCACAGAGTGGCCGAGGGGGCATTCTGAAGAAACAACTGGATCGTGACTCCTCCGGCTTTTTCCGGAGCCTGCGCATCCAGGGTGAGGCGGGTCCACCCGCCTTCCCTCACAATGGAATAAGGATAATCTGGACGGCTAGCCGGTTCGCCATTAGCGGTCTCCCAACAGAGACGCGCCACCGCCTGGAGAGGTTCATAGCTAAGGCCTTCGGCCTGGTAGTAAGCGGAAAAGCGGTACCAATTGCCGGCTTCCACCCCCTTCAGAGTCCGCTCCCATCCACCGTATGCTGCTGCATTATGATTGCCGGAAATGGCAAGGGATCCCCTTTCACCTCGGGAGTGAGTGACGTCCACAAACGTGCGCGGGGCAATTTCCGGCCGAGCCGCCCAGACACGCCACTCTGCCGGCGCACCTTCGGCCAGAGCTTCAAAGCCGGATTGATGAAAGGGGACACTTGAGGCGGGACTCATTGCGGCGCACAGAAGAATTAGATTGAGAAAGGACATCACAACCTCCGTATGGAAACAGAGAAAACTATCCAGGTCATCCTATATCATTAAACACTTGAAACAAATCTATAATCAAGTCTTAAGCAGGTTTCAGGGCATATAAATTTCCGCGACCAGCCAGCAAAGCAGAGGCAGCGCTGCCGTAGCGCAGACTCGCGCCTTCCAACGAGTCTGCGGCCTTTAGCGGAGATGCATTGTCCGATGCAGAGGCCAAGAAAACTACCGCAGAGTCAAAATGCGACTCTGCGCTACGGCCGAGCTTCGGGCAAAAAAAAAGGAACCATGCCAAAGGAATTGGCATGGTTCCACAAAACTAACAAGACAATTAGAATTCAAGCCGGGCCCCAAATTGCAATAGGCGCGGGGAACTGGCCATGCTTTGGATCTTGCCAGTGGTAGCATTGGGATTACCCCAGCTGGGATGATTGAACACATTGAACGCGTCCACGGTTAAACGTAGATTTAACCTCTCATAAATGCGAGTGTTCTTGAATAGGGAGAAATCTGCATTTTTAAATCCTGGACCTATGATGTTGTTCCGTGCGGGCCGGCCGGCAGTGTAAGTGTCAACTCCCGCCAATTTGACAAAGGCGGTCGGGTCAAACCACAGATTCTGGGTTCGCTGATCTGAGGGCAGATTCGGGTCCTTGATTTGAGAATATCCTACTCCCCGTTGCGAATAAGAAAAGTACATCCCAGAACGCCAGCCACCCAATGCCGCAACCTGCCATCCTCCGATAATCCGGGAAACAATTGGATTGGAAGTAGCGCACCAGCGCTGGTTGGGTCCAAAAGGCAAATCATAGAGGAAATTGAAGGTGATTTGATTGGCGGGGTAGGCGCTCGAAACGGCGTACTCCACACGGATCCGGTCCGCCTGGCTGGCAATGCCGCTTTGCCGATCTCCCAAAATCTGTGTGGAGCCTCCGCCTGTAGCAAATTCCGTGGTGGAAAGCGAGCGGTTCCAAGCATAGAACGCTTGTACCGTCAGCCCACGAGCGACGTTGCGTTTGACTTCGGCCTGGAGCTGGTGGCTGTTGGAATAGCCATAAGTTTCCAACCTGCCAACATCGCCATAAATTGGGTCGGCCCGGCGGGCTTGCGTTGAAACACCGGGCATAGTAGATGCAGGAGCCGCGGTATTGATGGGCTCAATCATCTGTAGGTTGGTGCCTCTCGTTCCCACGTAACTCAGCCGCAAGCCGGTTTTTGAAAAGATCTGACGTTCCAATGTAAAATTCCAGCTCTGAGCCATGGAATCCTTCAGATTTGGGTCAAAGGGAGCCATGCTAATGGGTATGCCGATATTGCTCAATGAGGTATCACTAAAGGCAAGGGTGCCGCCGCCCAGCACATAGGGAGGAGTAGTCTCGGTAAACTCCTTCTGCCCAACTCCAGAATAGTCATAAGAGGGAGGATAACCTATCATTAATTGGCGGTAGTCAAAGGGAGGGTTCGTTCTGCTGCGGGACTGCAGGCCGATCAATGGGATAGTCCAATAGCTGATTCCATAACCACCTCGAAGGATGGTGGTTCCCTTGCTGTCTAGGGCATAGGCAAAGCCAACCCGGGGAGCAAAATCAGTGTGTTGCGGATCTAAAAGACCTGAGGGAAAACCCACTTGGTCGGCGGATTTGAAGATTACGCCAGCTTTCTCGTAAGCAGCAATTGCGGCTGGACTTACCAAATAGGACTGATCAATCGGGCTACTCGTTACCATGGATTTGGTGACCGGATCGTAGCTGGCAATCTGGTTGTTTTTATCCTTGTAACGAGTGTAAAACTCGTAGCGCAAACCAAGGTTCAGGGTCAAACGTGGCGTAACTTTCCAATCATCCTGGAAATAGACGGCCAAGTCTTTCTGGCGGTGGTAAAAAAAGCCTTTGTTCGTGCGCAATTCGCCGGCCAACGGATAGCCTAACAGGAAGCTGGCAAAGCCCGATCCAGTTCCCGGGGCATAGACGCCACTGGGGTCTCCAGCCAATCCTGTCCAGTCCGCTGGGAATTCGTAACAACCGCGAGGCTGGCCGATTTCGTTGGAGTTGAAGGCTCCGGTTCGGAGTTGGCCGCCGATTTTGATGGCGTGGTTTTTCTTTGTCCATGACAGGTTGTCCGCATAAGTGCCAAAAAACTGTGGCGCTGTCTGGGGATTGTCGTCATCAAAATAAAAGTCGCCAAACTCAAGATTTTCGTTATAAGTATATGGATAGAGGCAAGGCCAACCTGAATCTCCGGTCGCATTCTGAAGACCTAAAAGAGTGGTTATCACGGGATCTTTGATCGTGGGCCCACGACGACTGTTGGGGCGAGTGCCACCAAATCGAAACTCATTTACGATGGTGGGACTAAAAATATGGGTATCCGCCAAGGTCACCTGCCAAGTCTTGGCTGTGGTCTTGTTAGAATAAATCAGCTCGCTGACACCATTTCCCTTAGGACTATCTCTGCTCTCATCCATAAAGGAGTAGCTCCCACTGATGGTGTCCCGACTCATCTGGTGGTCCATTTTTGCCGTAAACTTGTTCCGCATGGTGCCGGCGGACAAGTGGGTCTCCAGGTTGTTCTGATCCTGCCCGGCGCCGGCAATATTGGGGAGAGGCCAGTAAGGGAGAGCTTTTTTGGCCATGTTAGAGATTCGGTCTGCCGGAATGATGTTGCCGGGGAATTGATCTCGAATATAAGTCCCGGTGGCAGGGTCGAGCCGGGTTGTCAATGGATCGTAAATTTTGTAGACGCTGGTTTCCCCAAAAGGGATGTAATTGGAAAAGTCCCCATTCCGGATGTTTTCTGGAGGCGAGATCATGTGGTACGTATTCATTTGGGGCTGACGCAAACCTTCATACGTAAAAAAGAAAAAGGTCTTATCTTTCCCATTGTAAATCTTGGGAATAAAAACCGGCCCGCCCACCGAAGCACCGAACTCCCTTCGTTGGAGTTGTGGCTGTTTATTCTGGGAGAAAGGATCGCGGGCAAAGAAGCGGTTGCTGCGATAGGTTTCAAATGCCGATCCATGGATCAAATTGGTGCCCGATTTTGTAAGATAGCTGATCGTCGCTGGCTTGCTGTATTGAGCTGAAGTACTCAAGGTTTCAATCCTGAATTCCTGGATCCCTTCCATGGCAGGATGGACACGGCTGACGTCCCCGGTATATCGATCTTCCATGCTGACCCCATCCCCGAGGAACATCACACTACCCGCTTGTACACCGTTTACCTGCGTCCCGTTTTGCTGGGTTACACCAGGACTCAAGGTAAAGAGGGAGGTTATTTCACGACCGTTCAACGGGAGCGTCCTAATCCGTTCCGATTCGATGGAATCGGATAAAGTGCCGGTGCTGGTTTCGACCACAGGTGTTTCATCTTTCACCTCCACGGTAATAGCTCCTCCAGTCGCCACCAGTCCGATGTTCACCGTGGCTTCCTGTCCAACCCTCAGAACCAGCTTTCCTTCAAATTTCTTAAATCCCGAGCGCTCTACGCTAATAACGTAGTTGCCGGCCGGCAGGCTGGGAAGTGTGTACAATCCAGCTTCCGTGCTGACAGTGGTCCGGGTTTGATTCGTGTCTTGATTCACGAGCTTGACTTCCTGCCCGGGAACCACGGCCCCTGTGCTGTCCTGCACCAGCCCTCTGATGCCACCCAAGGATGTTTGGGCCATCATGGAAGCCGGGAGGAAGAGCAGAGACAGACAAAGCAATAATAGACCTGCTTGCAACCAAATAAATCTCCTCATGTTTCCTCTCCAAAAATAAAATTGAAGGTGCGGGGTTTCTTTGCTGTCCAAGAAGGGCGAACAAAATGGATTCAGCTTTCAGTGCAAAAAGGCTAGCAATAAAAAATGTTTCTTGTCAAGTGAAATTAACTATTTATTCAAAAAAAAATTAATGGAGACCGCGGGGAAGTTGCGTGGAAACATATGGCGACACCCATCCCAAGGCGATTGGGACAATCCCAATTGTTCGTCGGTGGCATGGCACCCTTGACGTGTCTGTGCCGGCTTTTTCTCTAGACGCTGGAGCATAAGGATGACTGGCCATGGTCAAGCATTTATTCTTACATGGGGAATGATATATCCATGCTGCCAATAGATGCCGTGAATTTTCCTTTGGATCCCGAGACGCGTTTGTACTAGCCCGTAGCGCAGACTCGCGTTTCTCAGCGAGTCTGCGGCTTTTCGCGAAGCTGCATTGCCCTACACGAGGCGAAGCCAACTGCCGCAGAGTCAAACTGCGACTCTGCGCTACAGCTTAGCTTCGGGCAAAAAAAAAGGAACCATGCCCAATGGATCGGCATGGTTCCGCGCAATGAGGAAGCAATTAGAATTCGAGACGCGCCCCAAACTGGAGGAGTCGCGGAGAACTGGCCATGCTGGAAATAATGCCACTATTGGCATTGGGTAAATTCCAGCTGGGATGATTGAAGACATTGAAGGCGTCCACGGTCAGACGTAAATTCAATCTCTCATAAATGCGAGTATTCTTAAAGAGAGAGAAATCCATGTTTTTGTAGCCAGGCCCTACGATATTATCGCGTCCGGGCCGGCCCGCCGTGTAATAATCGACTCCCGTATTGACAAAGGCCGTGGTGTCAAACCACTGCATGAGAGTCCGCTGGTCTGAGGGGAGATTCGGATCTTTTATTTGGGCTTTTGCGGCGGTCCGGTTTCCATATGAGAAGAACAGACCGGAACGCATTCCTCCGATGGCAGCCATCTGCCATCCTCCAATGATTTTAGATACGACTTTGTTCGTGTTGGCCCCCCAGCGTTGATTGGGGCCGAAAGGCAAATCGTAAAGAAGATTGAAGGATAATTGGTGGATAGGATAGGAGCTGGAAGTGCTACGCTCCAAGCGAATTCGATCAGCCTGACTCGAAATGCCGCTTTGACGATCACCCAAAATTGACAGTCCCTGTGAATTGGCCGCAGCAAAGTCTGAAGTGTTGATGGAGCGGTTCCAAGCGTAGAATCCTTGGAGCGTCAAACCGCGGGATATGTTGCGCTTAACTTCCGCCTGGAATTGGTGGCTGATGGAATAGCCGAGAGTCTCCAACCTCTGGACATCGCTATAGACTGGATTGGCTCGCCGGTGCTGTCCGTCAACCCCGGGCATTTGAGATGCCGGAGCAGGTGTGTTGATCGGTTCAGAGATGAGCAGATTAGTCCCCTTCGTTCCCACATAACTCAGCCGCAAGCCCGTCTTCGAGAAAAGTTGACGTTCCAGCGTAACGTTCCAACTCTGAGCCATGGAATCTTTCATGTTGGGGTCAAAAGGGGCCATGTTGACGGGAATGCCGACCCGGAGGTTGGTATCGTCAAAAGCCTGAGTGCTGCCTCCCAACACATATGGCGGTATGGTTTCGGTGAATTCCGCCTGTCCCACTCCACTCCAGTTGTAGGAGGGCCAGTCCACCATCACTCGCGTGAAGTTGAAAGGAGGATTTTTTCTGGAAGGAGATTGGATCACAATCAAAGGGATGGTCCAATAGCTAATTCCATATCCGCCACGAATGACAGTGGTCCCCTTACTGTCCAATGCATAGGCCATTCCGATCCGAGGGGCAAAATCGTTGCGGTCGGGTGCAAGCAAGCCGGACGGGAAACCGGCTTCACTGGCGCTCTTAAAAACAACCCCGGCATTTTCGTAAGCTTGAATGGCGGCAGCGTTGACTTGGTATGCCTGCGCGACGGGACCATTAGTCACCATGGCGCCGCTGACTGGATCATAGCTGGAAATTTGGCCGTTCTTTTCTTTATAGCGAGTGTAATATTCGTACCGAAGTCCCAGGTTGACCGTCAGTCTTGGAGTCACCTTCCAGTCGTCCTGAATGAAGACCGCCAAATCCTTCTGACGATGATAGAACCAACCCTTATCCTTGCGCAGCTCGCCCGTATCCGGGTAGCCTAAGAGGAATGCGGCAAAGCCGGATCCCGTCTGGGGAGCAAATATGCCGCTCGGATCCTTCGCCAGGGCCGTGTAGTCAGCGTCAAAGGTGTAGCAGCCACGAGGCTGGCCGCGCTCATCGGAATTGACGGCCATGGTCCTGAACTGTCCCCCGATTTTGATGTTGTGGTTTTTCCGCGTCCAGGAAAGATTGTCCGCATAGGTGCCAAAAAACTGCGGTTGGAATTGCGGATTGTCATCATCCCAAAACAGGGTGCCAAACTCCGAGTTGTAGGAAGTCGTTAATGGATAGAGGCAAGGCCAGCCGGTATCGCCAGTCACATTCTGCAGCCCCAAAAAAGTATCGATGGCTGGATTCTTAATTGTCGGTCCGCGATAAGCATTCGGGCGGGTTCCGCCGATACGCAGTTCATTGACAATGGTGGGAGTGAAAATGTGCGTATCCGCCAACGTCACTTGCCAAGTTTTGGTCTGAACCTTGTCAAAATAAATCTCCTCGGTAGCGCCACCCCTTGGATTATCTCTGTTCTGATCGGAAAAGGTGAAACTGCCGCTGATGGTATCCCGGCTCATCTGCTGGTCCATTTTGACGGTGTATTTGGTCTGTTGCTGGCCGGCAGGCAAGACGACATCCAAATTCTGACCCAGCGGGGCATTGGGCCGAGTCGGGAGAGGATAGCGTGAAAGAGCTTTCGTGGCAAAGCCGGCAATCCGATCCTTGGGAATAATGTTGCCGGGGAATTGATCCCGAATATAAGTCCCTGTGGCGGGATCCAGCCGGGTCGTCAGTGGATCGTAGATCTTGAAAATTTGAGTCTCACCGTACGGAATATAATTGGAAAAATCTCCGTCTCGAATGGATTGTGGTGGTGAACCCATTAGAGAAAAATTCATCTGGGGCTGACGAAGTCCTTCATAGGTAAAGAAGAAGAAAGTTTTGTTTTTCCCGTTGTAAATCTTCGGGATGTACACCGGCCCGCCCACAGAAGCTCCAAACTCCCGCCGTTGGAGCGGGGGTTGTTTGCCCGTGGAAAACGGATCTCGCGCATAGAAACGGTTGCTGCGGTAAGTCTCAAAAGCTGATCCATGAATTAAATTGGTTCCTGATTTGGTAAGAAAACTAACCGTAGCAGGTTTACTATACTGAGCGGTGGAATTCAGGGTTTCAATCTTGAATTCCTGAATCCCTTCCAGGGAGGGAGAGACGCGGCTGATATCTCCGACATAACGGTCCTCCATACTGACTCCGTCCCCTAGGAACATGACACTGCCCGTCTGGAGGCCATTTACCTGCGTACCCCCAGTGCGGGTTACTCCTGGAGTCAGACTAAAAAGCGCGGTAATTTCACGCCCGTTCAGTGGCAAGGTCCGAATTCGTTCAGATTCCTTAATGTCGGAGAGCGTGGCGCTGCTGGTTTCCACCACGGGTGTTTCATCTTTCACTTCCACGGTTACAGCGCCACCGGCGGCTTCCAATCCAATGTTTACCGAAGCTTCCTGACCGACTCTTAATACCATTTTGCCTTCGAACTTCTTGAACCCTTGGCGTTCTACTTGGATTACATAATTCCCGGCTGCAATGCTGGGGAAAGAATATAATCCAGCTTCCGTGCTGACGGTGGTTCGGGTCTGATTCGTGTCTTGATTCACGAGCTTGATTGCCTGCCCGGGAACCACGGCCCCTGTGCTGTCCTGCACCAGCCCTTTGATGCCGCCCAATGACGTTTGGGCTAACACCGAAGCTGGGAAGAAGAGCAGGGGTAGACAAAGCATTAACAACCCTGCCTGCATCCAGATAAATCTCCTCATGATAATTCTTCTCCCAAAATAAAAATGAAGGTGCGGTTGATACTGGCTATCCATGAAGGGCGAACAAAATGGAACCAGCTTTGAGTTGAGAGAGGCTAGCAAAAGGAAAAGTTTCTTGTCAACTGAAATTAACTCATAATTTAGAAAATCGATGAAAGCGGCAGCGCAGATTCCGAACGAGTCTGCGGCATTTGGCCAATCAACAATGCTCCAGCAAAAAGGCGAAGCTGCCTTGCTCCAGCCTAGAGGCGAAGAAACAGCCGCAGAGTCAAAAAACGACTCTGCGCTACAGCGTAGATTTTGACTCGGCGGCCAGGTCGTAGCGCAGACTCCTGCATTTTAAGGAGTCTGCGGCTCTTGGCAAGGCTGCAAGGCCCCGGCGCAAAGGCGGAGAAAGTGCCGCAGAGAGTCAAAAAACGACTCTGGCTTCAGCTCTGTTAAATAAGAGCAGTGGACATCTTTGGGATACCCTCGGTACCTGGTTGCCAAGTTAGCAGAGCCAATCAAGTCACAGCGCTCAAGACTGCCAACCCATAATTTTACCATTCCTCAAAAAGAAGGATTTTAGGAAAGATAATAAGGAGCTTGTTGAATGACTTTTGCCAAATCTTTACGAAAAAGGGAGGCCAATATCGTCTTTCTGGGGGAGAACAACCAATTTGACAAATTTCCTCGTTTTCTTATATGCTCTTATTAAGAGTGTGATCGCAATGTTTATTTTTGTTCGCAACAAACAGCTTTTGTATTGGTTTTCAAGAAGTTGCCTCTTCTGCCTATTGCTCCACATGGCCGGCCAATTCCGTCCAGCGCATCGGGCTTCCGAAAAAACAGCGGCGGGGGGGAAGGAATCCGTGGCATTTTGGCAAGAGAAGAAGACGAAGGAGTGGAGCGCTCTGGAAGTGCAACAGTTCCTCCATGACTCCCCATGGGCGAAAACAGGAACGATAACAGTCCAGGTCAAGCCGGTAGGGAATTCCGGACCAGGAGAAACCCGGGCAGTTTTGGGGGCGGTTCGGGGAATGACAGTCGAGACCTGCTGCCGTACCATTGAATTGGCATCCGCAGGTCAGCACGAAGATCCCGCAACCCTCAATTCACCGGATGGCCGAGCAAAGGGCGCCACGGAATCCTCCCAAGCTTGGACTTTAACAACTCGTGTCCTATGGTTCTCTTCGTTCAGTGTCCGCCGGGCCATGATCCGGCAGCGAGAAATCCAGGGAATTTCGATGGAACAAGCCGCGGCAGCGCTGGCGCCTTCCAATGATATTGTGCTGGCTCTTTCCGGATCGTTTACACAGCTTTTGAAAGGGCTTCCCTTGGATGAAATCAAGAAAGCCTCCTTTATTAAAGCTGCCAAGGGATCGAAAAGGAAGTTGCCCCCCACCGACTACATTCCTGCACAGCCGGATGCCGATCCGACGGCATTTATAATTTTCCCAAAGCTTATGGAGGGCAAGCCGGTCTTCACTTTGGAAGATGGGCCGGTGACTTTTTCCTTAGAGGGAGCAGATTTCAAGCTGGAATGTCAATTCGCGCTTTCTTCAATGGTAGTGGAAGGGAAACTGGACTGGTAAAAGAGCTTGTTTGGGGAAATCCTGTAAAGGTGGCGGCATAAACATCGCATGTACAATTCAGCGTGCGACAGGGCAGAGAGGTTGCCGGGGGATGAAATGCACGGGACGGCGAGCCTCCCGCTTAGGCGGACTCCGCTTGGCGAGCCGCTCCATGACCAAGGTATCCATTCTGGCTTGACCGGAGCCGCACCCTTCCTGTCGTCTGTTGGTTTTTCAGGCTACTCTCAACCTATCCAATTTGCCGCACCTTGAATTGCAGCCGGCAAAGCATTCGCCTTTGCAAATAAGATACGACTGTAGTAGATTCCCCCTCGACGGCGAAGTTGTTACTGATTCGCCTCCATTTCCTTCAATCGGCAATTTTTCCGGAAATGAAACAATTTCTCCAAATCATCGCTTTTGTTGTGGTCCACTCGGTTCTTCACACATTTATAAATCGGAGCCTTCAATGCGGAAACTATTTATGATTCTGGGGCTGGCTTGTTCATTCTCACTGGCCGCGCGGGGAGCGGACTTGCGGATTGGCTTAATCGGTCTGGATACTTCACACGTAATCGCGTTTACACAATCTCTAAACGATCCATCCAGTCCGGAGCATGTGCCGGGTGGACATGTGGCGGCGGCTTTTAAAGGGGGAAGTCCGGACGTGAAGTCCAGTGCCAGCCGGGTTGACAAATTCACAGCGGAGTTGCAGGAGAAATATCAGGTAAAACTGGTGGGCAAGATATCGGAACTCTGCGGCCTAGTCGACGCCATTCTTCTGGAAAGCGTGGATGGCCGGGTGCATTTAGAACAAGCCCGTCAGGCGTTCCAATGTAAAAAGCCAGTATTCATCGACAAACCGCTGGCGGCCAGTTTTGCCGACGCCAAGGAGATCGATCGACTCGCCAAAGAAAATGGCACCCCTTGGTTCAGCGCCTCCTCTTTGCGCTTTGCTCCCAACTTCCAGAAAGCGCTGCGAGACAACGCGCCGGGAAAAATCCTGGGAGCGGAAACTTATGGCCCGGCCCACCTGGAACCCACCAATCCAGGACTTTTCTGGTACGGGATTCATGCCGTCGAGAGTTTATTCACCCTGATGGGCCCGGGATGTGTTTCCGTAACCATGACTTCCAATGACGATTTTGATCTGGCGGTGGGAGTTTGGAATGACGGTCGGATTGGCTCCGTGAAGGGGTTGCGCAAAGGGAAGGAAGATTATGGCGCCCTGCTTTACCGGGAAAATGGAATCTATTATGTTCCCGGCGACGATGTCTCTTATGTCCCGCTGATCCGCGAGATTATGGAGTTCTTTAAAACCGGCAAACCGCCGGTGGCGCCTGAGGTGACATTGGAAATCATGGCCTTCATGGATGCTGCCGAAAAGAGCCGCCAGCAAGGAGGCGGGCCAGTGAAGTTGCCCCGTTGATTTCCAGTTGGATGCGCCCGAAAGCACATAACGCATCCCGCCCTGGATATGGCCTCCCTGCTTATCGAGCCGGAACAGAAAAAAACTTGTTTTGTGCATTTTCAAGCGCGGACGAAGTCTCGACTATAGCTTCTGCCTAAATGCGGGAATTTAAGGTTAAGCGATGCCCAGTTCTCCAGTAGAAATCCACTATGGTACCTGAGCCGCTCATGCCATCGTGGCTGGCACAACCAGGAGGATGAAAATGGAATGATGGAGGCGACTTGCCCTCAGGCCGTCAGAGCAGGTTTTGTAGGCTTAGGCGGAGTGGGGGGCGTCCCGCCTTAATCCGAGCCATTTTCTGAGAAGATTTTCATTCTTCGACAAGGTTTTGTGCGCAGGCCTATCCCCCAGGGATTTTGCCGAATTTGATGGAACAGTCCCCAGCGATAGTGTCGTCATGCTCACGGGAGAACCCACAGATGGGCCTGGGGGCCAGCGGATGAGGGAAGCCACTAAGTGTGGCTCATTCCGAATCCAGGAGGCAGGCTGCCCTTCAATGAGGTTAAAGGCACTTCGTTCTCGTGAAAGTTAACAACGGAAAGAGGCATGAAATGAAACGACGCACCCTTCTGCAAAGCATGCTTTTTCTGGGATCATCATCCTCACTAGGGGGACAAATCCTGCCGCCCCTTCACGATCGAGTCGAAGAATTGACGGCGGGGACCACTTCGGCTGTTATTTTAAACCACCTGGGATTCCTGCCCGCGATGAAAAAGCGGGTACTCTATCGTCCTACGGGAGCAACCGTCCCCTTGTTTGGCGAGCTCTATGACTTACAGGGGCAGAACCTCCCTCTGTACGACTTACAGGGGCAGGATTTCCCTATTCTCAAAATTCCACTGGCGCGGATGGGGTCGCTCGATTTGGGCAATTTCTACATGGGAGACTTTAGCCAGATAAAAAAGGAAGGGATGTACCAAGTTGTGGTGGGGCGGGAGCGATCGGTCCCTTTTTTCATCCATCCGGAAGTTTGGAGACGAACTTTGCCGAAGGCCTTCGGTTTCTACCCGCAACAGCGTTGCGGCATCGCGGTTCCCAACCGTCATCCGGCTTGTCATCTGGATGATGCAAGGATTCGGGGAGGTGGTCGTCGTTTGGATGTCACCGGCGGTTGGCACGATGCTGGTGACACGCGGAAATGGATGCAGACCGCTCTCCATAGCGGTTATTGCATGACGCAGATGGCACGACACCTGGGAGCGGATTGGAATTCCGACGGAAAGGGATTGGCACCGGTGTTGGAAGAATTGCGCTGGGGCAACCGATACTGGCTGAAAATGCAGGACAGCGATGGGCGCGTTTGGAGTGACACGGCCGGAGGTGTAAACGGCGATGACAGCGATAACCATTGGACCGACAATCTTTCGAACACCGTGGACGACCGCTTTGTCAATCCAAACAAACCCGGAGCGGTGCAGGCGTTGTTTGTGGCCACCCAGTCCCGGCTCTTTAAGATGTTTCAGGAGGAAGATCCTTCTTATGCCCAGACGTGTCTCGCCGCAGGATTAACATGCTGGCAGGCCAGCCGGCGGGGAAACGACATTCCGGAAATTGCCTGGTGGCTCTTAGCTGCGCTGGGGCTCCACGAAGCCACCCGCCAGGATGAATGGAAACAGGAGGCGGTTAAACTGGCAGGGCGGCTTCTCGAGAGACAGAACCAGGTCTTCCTGGCCGGACAAAAAGCGGTTCGTGGATTTTGGCTCACCGCCAGCCGTTCAGTCCTGAATGGTTTTTGGCCAACGGAAGATGAACAGGCCATCGGTTCACAGCCCGGCAGGGATCTTTTTCCTTTCGCCAGTTCCTGGATGTCTGCCATACCCGCCCTGGCAATTCTGGAACTGGTGCGGTATTTCCCAGACCATCCCGAAACGTCACGCTGGCGAGATGCCGTCAAGATGTACCTTGAGGATTATATCCGTCCGCTGGTTGGGAAAAGTGCATACCAGATCATTCCTTATGCCGTGTTCCTGGATTCGCCGACTGCTGAGAAATACCGTCCTCTGGCCGGCGACATGACTTATCGCTTTTTCATGCCGGTGCGGCGGGAATTTTTCTGGCAGGGCTTGACCTCCCATCTGCAGAGCCACGCGGTGCTGCTTGCCATAGCCGCCAAGGCATTTAACAATGAGGAGTATCGGGAACTTGCCTATCGTCAGATGGAATGGATCATGGGTGCCAATCCCTTTGGGGCCTGCCTCATGACCGGGGAAGGCCTGCGGAATCCTTACCCTCACTCCCGTTTCACAGGGTTGGTCGTTGGTGGAATCATGAACGGCATTGCCGGCAACGTTCAAGATGAACCGGTGCTGGATGTCGAAGTTGGTATAGACTGGCGCACCACGGAATACTGGTGTCCGCACAACGGCTGGTATCTCTGGGCGGTCTCCGAACTTTCCACGGATGTCCGCTCAAATCGGGCTTGAGCCGAAAAAATCCAACTTTCCCTCCCAGATATCGGCACCCCAGGACACTGTCATTTAACGGAGACAGTGCCAGAGCGAACCAATTTACCCGAAGGGGTGCAAATCCATTGGTTCACCCCCTCCCCCAAGGGGATTATTTCGGGGATTGCGATCGGAGGAGACATTTGCCTTCTTTCAATCCAGGAGAAGAGACGGAGACTGTCACGTCTCCCGGGTCCTTAGCGGAGAGAATGTTAATGGCGCCCATCCCCCAAACGGCATCGAAGACTGGAGTGCCCAAAAGGCGGGCTGGTCCGTCAGCCCGGAATGTCAGCCAGTGATTGGCGCTGGGCACGGTCACTCCTTCCTTGTCAGCGATCGAAGCCACAATCCGCACTGCGTCTTGGCCGCCGGAGATCATGCTTTCCCGATCAGGTTGAAGAATGACCTGATAAGGCTGACCGGCAGTTTTTCTAACATCGGAATATTGCTTTCCATCCTTTGTGCCCACCGCTTTCAGTGTCCCCTCCTCGTAAGGAACGTTCCAGACAAAAGGCCCATGGCGCAAGTTCGTACCTTTGGGCAAACTGGAACGGGGATCCCACATTCCATATTTAGTCCACTCCGCGATCAAATTCTCCGTGCTTTCGGGCTTTTTCTTCCCCAGCGACCGGCCATTTAAGAATAATTCCACTTCTTCGCACGTAGAATAGATCCGAACCATTTTCGGCTTTGCTTCCCAGCCCGGCCAGCTCCAGTGGCCGACGATGTGAATAAAGGGATCCTCATTCCACTGTGCTTTTACAAACCAGTAACTGGCCTTGGGGATGCGCCACAAATCGCTGAGGCCGCGGTAGTCCCCCCCCGTAAAGCGAGTTCCCCAGGGACGCTTTTCCGGTGGCCCGTAAAAGTAAAAAATGCCTTTGGTGCCATCGCAAGCAGCACAACCGGCATCGAACATTTCCCATTTGGCTGTAGCCATCCAAGGCATGGCCTCAAATTTGATCCAGCTTGCCTCCTGGAAAATGGCGGCCGTCAATTCCGAGGGGATCGTTTCACGGCGGTAATCGGCTACGCCGCCAAGGTCTTTCGCCTGGGCATTGTCGCCCACCGGCTCGATTAGATTTCCCCGTTCGTTCTTGAATGCGCCCCACTCATTCCAAAGCCATATCCAGTCCGGGTGCTGCCGGGACAGCTCACGGAAATCGAAGTATTCGTCATTGGTGGGATCATGTACGTCCGTGATCATCGGATAAACTCGTCCGGCCGTCCAGCGGGTTGGATCCAGTTGATGAGCCTTGTTATTGATTTCCTGAAGATCTTCAATATAAGGGATCCCCGTAGAGTCATCAGCAATCCCCCATACGATTATGGAAGGATGATTGCGATCTCGGCGGATCATCTCTTCCAGGGCAACCAGGCAATTGTCGAGATATTTTCGGGTGTAGCGCGAGTCCCCGGTTTCCGTCATGGGTCCGGGAGTGTAATCGTAAATTTTAATGTTGGGAATCTCCTCCCAAACCAACAAACCCAGCTCATCGGCTGCTTCCAGAATGCTTTTGTCCTGGATGTAATGGGATGTCCTCACAAAATTGGCGCCCATTTCCTTGATAATTTCCATGTCGCGGCGGCTGATCGCCTTGGGCAGCGCATCGGCGAGATAACCGTAATCCTGGCGGCGGTTGACACCATGCAGGTTGATGAATTCGCCGTTGATAGTGTACCCTTTGCCGGGCAGGTACCCCATCACCCTCAGGCCGAATCGGGTGCTGGTCTCGTCGGAAAGAGCGCCATCACGATACACCCGGGTGCGCAGGGTGTAGAGACTCGGATGATCCGGATGCCACAGGTTGGGTTGGAAAATCTTGAGCCCCGAAAGTGCAAACTGAAAAATCGTGTTTGGCGAGAGAGGTTTTTTCTCCTCTGCACTGGTGACCACTCGCCCGTCGGGGGAGAGCACTTCAGCCATCATTCTTACTTCAGAGGGGGCGCCCGAGGCGTTTTTTATTTCAGCAGTCATGGAGACGGTCGCCAGCTCTCGGCTGACTTCCGGCGTAGTGATTGAGATTCCTCCAAACGGGACATAAGCCGGGCCGGTGGAATAAAGCCAGACATCCCGGTAAATCCCCCCATAAATGACGATGTTGGATTCATTGGCGGGGGGAATGTCCGGACTGTTGGTGTTATCCACTTGCAGCGCCAGCAGGTTTTGGCTTCCCGTTTTGATGAAATCCGTCACATCGAGGACAAAACTCGTGTAACCGCCCACATGTTCTCCGGCCTTCCGCCCATTCACCCATACCTTGGCGACTTGTGAGACACCTTCAAATTCAAGGAAAGTTTTGCGGCCGGCCAGAGATTCCGGCGCGTCGAATTCCTTGCGGTACCATCCAATCCCTCGCCAATGGTTAAGGGTGGGCCACGGTTTATGAGCTTCCTGGTCCCAACCATGCGGCAGAAAAACCTTGGACCATTGTGAATCGTCGTATCCGGGCATCCACGCATCGCGGAACTGCCATTCAATGGCCGAGCCTGGCGCCACCTGTCTCTGGAAAAGCCAATTCTCGTTAAAATTCATGGCTTGTCGAAAAGAGGCAGGCCCTGCTCCGAACAGGAAATGACCAATGATCAGCTGGAAAAAGAATGCCTTAATTATGCGTCCCACTGATGACCTCCTCCAATCTGAATATCATAAAGATCAATTGCCCAAGAGAGTTCCGCCTAGAAAGCACCGTCCACGGCGCAGGATTGATGCACAGAGACGGCATATCCTCTATTTTTTAGACTCATCCCGCCCATCTATGAGCCATGCCAGGTCGAATCGAGCCAAAGCCAATTCTTCGTAGGGATCGCTTTGTCCGCGCTCATACAAGCAAAGGATCTTTCCGTTCGGCAGAACCGCAAGGGAGGAATACGCCGACCATCCCGCGAAAACAGTTTTGCGGATCGGCCAGGTTTGTCCATTGTCATAGCTCAGTCTAATGGTAAGGTTCTCTCGTTGCCGATTGGCGGGATTGGAGAATAGAAGACGGCTTTTCTCTCTTTGGTCAGGCCAGCTATAACGCAAAAGGGCAGCCTGACAAACGGGCTCAATGAGCACGGGATTGTCTCGGGGGGCGCTCCAGGTGGTTCCTCCGTCCCGGCTGACGGATTCGGCACGGCAGAATCTCCCCCAATAGGAGCGCATATTCATCATCAAGGTTCCATTTCCATCAGCCAGCTCCACAGCCTGGCACTCATTGACTTTTGGATGGATTACTCCGCCGAGCCTCCAACTGACCCCATGGTCATCGCTATAAATGATATTGGATCCGTACTCATAAGGTCCCCCCATCAATTCGCCATTTGGATCCGGGTAGCTATGATCCGCCGGGATGACCAGACGGCCCCGGTGGGGACCATGTTTGATCTGAATCCCAATTCCGGCGGCTGAGGAATACCAACCCCACAAAGGGTTTTTTACGTCTCTTGTGATTTCCTTGGGTTTGGCCCAGGTGATCCCCTCGTCTTGGCTGCTCGTCACATAAATGCGGCGCGTATCGCGGCTTTTCCCCAGGATGATCTGGCTTTCCTCATCCTCCCCACGATTCCAGGAAAAGAGGAGCCAGATGGTTCCTGTCTCTTCATCCTCCACGGGGCAGGCATTCCCGCAGGTGTCTGGCCCAAAATCCGCCAGCAGAACTGGAATCGTCCAATGCCTGCCTCCGTCTATCGAGCGTTTCAACAAGATGTCAATATCCCCAAAGTCTTTGCTAGAATTCTTGCGGCCTTCAACGAAGGCAAGGACTATTCCTTTCCTTGTGACCTGCAGGGATGGGATTCGATAAGTATGGTACCCTCCGGTCCCGCTGGCAAACAAAACATATTCTTCCAGCAGACGATTGGTTATCGAAGAATCCCTGAGGGCACTGGTTCCGCGACACCCCGCCCACAACAAACCCAAGCATAAAAAGAAGCGGAAAAAATTAATCTTGGAGCAGCTCGAGGTATTCCTCCACCACTTCCTTTGCCGAGTTTCGTTGAATGATTTTAAAATTATTTTCAGACTTCGCCGCCGCATATGCCTCCATGGTCCATTGGTAAGTTTCCATAGCTTTGTCCAAATCCACGGGAATTCCCAAGGCATCGACAGGTGAAAGGAGTGATAGCTTCCGTTTGGATATACAAGCTGCTACATGCTGGAGGTCGTAGTGAAGCAACACATCTCGAATAAAAACATTGGCCCCGTGGACATAGCGATCATGATCCGTAAGACTCCGATACGAAATCAAACCGCCCGCGCATACAGCATTCTGAATACGGAGATCATGCGCGGCTGCAAAGAGGGCCCAAAGGGCACCCATCCCTTTCCCCACAACCCTCACTGCTTGTCGTTTTACTTCCGGCCGGTTCAGCATGTAATCCACTCCTCGGATGACATCCCGGACTCGCATGGCAAATAACGATTCATCCATAAACCAAGCCATGTATGACATAGCGGTCTCCACATTGAATAGATGACTGAATTCCCCCCCGTCATGGATCCAAGGATCGTGGGGAGGTTCGGTTCCTCCAATGCCGCGCACATCTATGGCTGCTACGAGATTTCCATTGAGGGCCAGCGCTTCCAGGACTCCAAATTCCAATCCTTGTGCCTCCTTGCCGGACTCATCGACATAGAGAATGGCCGTTTGATCCGGTCTGAGCATTTTTGGGATGAATACCCAAGTCGGGATGTAAATGCCCGGCTCAGAGAGAAATTGGAGTTTTTCAATGTGATATCCCTTACGCTCCGTTGTGACGAGATTGCGCACCCCGAGCGCGGTCCGGGCCTCATCAAGGCGAATCAATTTTCCAATTTGGGACAAGATTTCCTGGCGGGAGCTGTCCCACTCCTTGGCGGTGGAGGGAATTTGACGTTGAGGGGGAAGTTGAGCGGCTCTGTTTTTGAGGAGGGAAAAGATGTTTTCTCCTTGTCTCGAGTAGCGGAGGGAACCGTTGGAAGTGCAATAGAGTTGTTGGGTTGTTTCGACCTGAAACTCAGATTCCGAGGCCGGTCCTGGGCGTCCATAGAACCACTGGCAAAACCAATCGGCGGTGGCAAGTCTCAGCTTCATGGTCCAGGCGTGCGGATCGGTCGCATCCGTGGTTGCGAATTTATCAGGAACTCCCAATTGGCGATACCGGGCGGAGACTCGTTCGCGCGACCGCAGAAACTCCGGGAAATAATCTTCGATGGTGACCAGCTGCGGCCGTGGAGCAATGGCCACCCGCAGATCCTCTTGATCGATCCCGTAAATAGCGGACGGAAAGATATTCTGTTCTACATCGGAAGGTCCTATGCGATCCCCCGCGCTGATGTGCAGGGGCCAGCGTTGCGTGCTGCCTCCCTCGTTGAGCACGGCGCACTTGACTCTTTCATCCAATGCCGTGATGAAAAGAGTCAAAGTCCCTCCCCCGGAATGGCCTGTGCAACCGATTCTTTGGGAATCGACTTCAGATCGAGTCAGCAGATAATCGATGGCGCGCATCCCGTCCCAAATCCGGTACTGCGTCAAGTTTTCTCCCATCAAGAGTAGCAATTGTCCGGGCATGGAATGCTCAAAAACGGGATCCCCGGAAACCTCCGCCACGTTTGTCTCCGGATTCCAATAGTAGCGCCGTTCTCCTTGTCCGATCGGATCATACGCCAACACGACAAAACCGCTCTGAACCAAGTTGATGTAAGCGCACTGCAATTCTTTGTTCATGCGTCCTAGCGCATAATGTCCGCATGGGGAGATAATTCCCGGGAAAGGCCCTTTCCCCTTGTCGGGAATGTAGAGATTCCCGGTGACCCATAAATCAGGCCGGCTCTGGAATATCACATTTTCCACGCGATAGCCCTCCCGGTTAAAACTCCGCACCGTCCTGGAATGCAGAGGAACCCTTGGCGGGAATCCCTGCAGCATTTCCCGGAATTTTTCACGAACGAACTGGTTGCGTGTCTCAATTTGATCAGGCCTGACAATTCTCTCCCGCCGCTGATCCCATTGGTGGGAGAGAGCATTTAACTTTCCCGCCAGGTAATTCAACAGCATATCCGGGCAGTCCTTTTCATATGAAGGCAAGGCAGGAACGTGCTTCGGCAATGCGGCGACCGATTGGTGCATTGGATTTATGGCCAGTGCGAGGGGGAAGGTGCCGGCTTTGAAATAAGAAGTCTCGACGTCTCAAAGGGCGCACTCCTAAAAGGAATTTTTATTTCCATATCCGTTGCTACTCAGGTAGGCAGGATTCAGAAGTCAATATCCAGAATAGTTTGCAAATAGGCCTCCACCGCCCTACTTCAGCCACCGTGCGAAGAGAAGTCGGCTGAAAGAAGCCAATCCTTGTAGGGCGGTCCGCCATGGGGCAGATTTTCGATTCTGTCAACCGGCAGCGCTGATTCCCCGGCGTTTCGCAGAACCCCCCTACAGCGAAAGTCATTCTTCGCAAATCAAGAACATGGCTCTATAAACAGGCACTATTTGTTCTTGGACAAGTGGAAAATTTCGCTGCCTGCGAGGAGGAATGTGCCGGTCACGTACTCATGGGTGCTCTCCTGCTTCAATGGATTCGGCTGAGCATCCACCTGCTGTCCCCATTGAACCTTTCCCTCCGGCGTCACATTCCGACAGAGCCCAGTCCAGGCCTTTTGCGCCGCGGTCAGGTATTCGGCTCGATTCAGCAGACCATGATTGATCCCCCAAGCAAGGCCAAAACAAAAAAAGCCGGTGCCGCTGGTTTCCGGTACGGGGATATCGTCAGGATCATCCAGGTTTGGACGCCACAGACCATCCGTCCCCTGCCGTTTGATCAACTCGGCGGCCATTCGGCGATAAATGCGGATGTAATTGTTTCTTCGGGAATCCTGCTTCGGGAGAACCTCCAAGACACGGGCAATGCCAGCGAAAGCCCATCCATTCCCCCGAGACCAGAAGATCTTCTTGCCGCGCGCCGTCTTCCGGCCGATGTAATGGTTATCACGGTAATAGAGTCCCGCTTCTTTGTCGAATAATTCTTCGGTAACATCATTAAAGAAGGCCCGCATGATGTCCGAGTACTTTCTGTCTCCGGTCGCCTTGGCCAGCATGGCCAGCGCCGATGCGCCGTACAAAGAGTCCACGTAACTGTAATCGGATTCCAAGTACCAACGTTGGGATCCGGCTGGAGAATTCGGCTCTTTCGTATCCAGCCACTGTATGGCCGGATCGATCATCGCTTTGTCTTTTTTAAGAAAATACAGTTCCAGCCAAGTCTCCACGCAGAATAGCCGGTTGGCGCCATAGGGTTCAGTTCCTACTTGCCATTGATGCTGCCGCCCCCAATCCAGGGCTTGGTTAAGGAAATTGGAATCCCCCGTCGCTTTCCAGGCTGCCATCACTCCGGTATACCATGTGGCCCGTTCCCAGTTACGGTCGTCTGCAGGCATCACCAGGTGCCTGGACTGCCAGTCGTTTACCTTTTGCAGGAGAGAGAGAATCTCGCTTTTGGAGGGCAACGTTTGCCCGGCAGCAGTTTGGATGCGCGACACCAAGATAGCCAGGAGGATAAAGCCAATAACCTGACGAGGAATTATTCTTTGGTTCATTTTGTGGAATTTCCTAGTCTCCTGTTAGTGAAGCCATTCTATCTTCAGCTTAATAGAATAGTCTCCCTGAATTAATGCCCTTTTCAAGTTTGAAAGTCAAACGTTCTGATTCGGTCATGATGGAATTTAGCCTATAAAATGAACAATCCCCTTTTAACAATATTTTCCCTTTCCGCTTGATATTGGACACAGCTGCGCGATTAATGCATGTGGAGTTCCTGGCGGCGCGGGAAGTTGAAATAGAATTTGGCCGTCTTTTAGTGTTTGTCGGTTTAAAAATGATTTGGCTGAACAACCCGCGGAATGATAAATTTCCAATCGGGATTTCCCTAATGATTATCGGGATCATTCTTGCCGTTTCTATTGCCATATCGCTGTTTCCCCCCAAACCTTATTTGCCGGGGAGTTCTGAAGTGGTGCGACAAAAGTGAACCGTGCTCGACGGGTGAGATTGGCTGGATGCATCTTTAAGATATTTATGGGCTCGTTCCTTCCTCTTAAAGGAGTTGGCTTTTGCAGGATTCGAAACGGTTCTCCCTTGGCAAACGATTAGCCATTATAAGCATAGTCGGAAGTGGAAGCCTTTCCATTGCCAACGTCGTGGTGGGATTAATTGGCGGTTCCAACTCCGTTTTTGCGGCTGGGCTGGAATTTGCCGGCGATGTTTTGGCTTCCTCCTTGGTTTGGCTTGGCATGACGGTGGCCTCCAAACCAGCCGATGAAGAGCATCCTTACGGGCACGGAAGATTTGAAATCTTAATGGGTTTCGCCGTGGGGATGATCTTAATGGCTGGGGGGGGCGGAATCTGCTTCCATTCCTTGCAGAATGTGGGGGATCGCCATGCTCCTCCGAGCCTTTACAGCATTATTCCCTTGTTTGGATCCATTTTGGTCAAGAGTCTCCTGTCCTGGTTTAAGTTCCATTATGGCCGAATGATTTCTAGTGCGGCTTTAGTTGCTGATGCCTGGAATGATGCCGTGGATATCCTTTCCGCGCTGGCTGCTTTGATTGCTTTGGGTTTGACCCTTTATGATCCCGTCAGCTATTTGGCGGCCGATCACTATGGCGGCATTATCGTTGGCATCATCGTCATCATCACGGGGATTCGCGTGGTTCGCGACACCTCTTTGGAATTGATGGACACCATGCCGAATGAGGAGATGATGGCGGATCTCCGGCGCCTGACTGAAGAAATGCCCAGAGTCCGGGGCGTTGAAAAGTGTTTTGCTCGAAAGACAGGCTTGCACTACCACGTCGACATCCACTTGGAGGTGGACCCGAATCTGACGGTCAAGGATTCACACGAAATTGCTACTCAAGCCCGATTCAGAATTCGGGAAAGGCTTCCTTGGGTGGCCGATGTCCTTGTCCATATAGAACCGTCTAGGTCCCCTTCTTCATCCCCGAATGCCAAGGAATGAGCACGACAAAGGCAAGAAAGCTGGAGGTTCTCGATGGAAAATTTCCACTTAACGCCCATTTCCTGACCCGACCCCTTACCCCCGTTGGCCAACTCTCAGATCCCTGGCGGCGAGGCTACTTTTTCCAGCGTGCTGAGGAGGCAAGGCAGCTTTCGCAACGGGCCTCACATTCTCGTCGGAAAGTCGGTTTTATGAATCACGGCAGGACCAATGAGATGCAAATTAGTTTGAAATTCCAGATTTGCAGCTACAAAGTGGAAAGGAATAGGGACAGGTGCTTTCATATCGGATGGATCAAGTGATTCTAAACTTTTTTTTGGGCTGTCCGGGAATCAGGATTCCATGATGGGAGGGGACCGGTATGTTTTGAGTGTGCAACGATCGAAATGAGCAATATTCGAGAATAACACAACTTTTTCGGGAGAATAAAATATGACCTTTTCGCGCCGCAATTTTATCTGTGACAATCTCGCAGCATTCGGATATTTATTTGCCAAAATCTTGGACTCAGAGCAACTTTCTGCCGCTGTCACCAAAGGGAACAGGAAAGGCCAGGTCGCCACGATGAAGGGCTTCATTGCCGCTAAAAGCTTGGGGAGAACTCTCATGCACGAGCATCTCCTCTTTGGCGACATCCCTGAAGATCTTCGCACAACCTCCATTGACTTTGCAGTGAAGCTTTTGGATGAGGCGGCCAAATCCGGAATCGACACTCTTGTAGATCTCACTCCATTTCGTGACATTCGACTCTACCGGGAAGTGGCAGCTCGAACCAAGATTAAGATAATTGCATCCACGGGATTTTACCTTCGAAACCGCGTTCCGAAATGGATGGCGGAGATGGACGACGAGAAGCAGATGGAAGAGCGGATGGTTCGAGAAGTGGCCGAAGGCATAGACGGGAGCGGGATTCGAGCTGGCATTATCAAGGTGGCCGCGGGCAACACGCCCTATTCAGATTGGGAAAAAAAAGTCTATCGGGCGGCCGCCCGGGTTCAAAAATCTCTGGGGACGCCGATTGCAACCCACGCCGTGGACAAACCTCGGGAGCAATTCGATCTGCTGGTAAAGGCGGGCGCAAATCCGAATCGTCTTTTTTTCTCTCATGTGGAGACTGTGTCGGGTTGGGGAGGGCGCGACCGCACCCAGATGCTACAGGAGTTTCTCTCCATCGCCAGGGAGGGGGGCTATCTGCTTTTTAATAATTTCAGGCAGAATTACTACACCCCCTGGGAAGACATGGTATTTCTCATGCGCTCCCTCTGTGACCAGGGATGCGGCAACCGCCTTCTGATTTCCATTGACTGCAACTGGGAATGGAAGAAGAGGGAAATCGTTTTTGAAGCCGAGGATGAGCCATTTCTCGATCCCAAGGCCTCCAAACGGACCTATGCCTTCATGATGACGGATGTTCTGCCGGACCTGTTGAAATCGGGTTTTGCGAAGAAAGAAATTGACATGCTTTTGATTGACAATCCCCGGCGATTTTTTTCCTAATTACGGTCTCGCGGGGTGATGGCAATCAGATGCTTGATCCTTCACCCCCGTGTGCCATTTAGACAAAGAGCATATTCAGTTTGGCGAGACCTCCTCTCGGATTACATGAACCTGCTGGCTCCCAATTCAATACTTGACTCAATATCGCCGACGTTTGCTGCTCAAGCAGACCAGCCAGGCATGCAGTCGCCCCCCCCCAACGATATCCTCCCCACTCGAAGGCATTCATATCCCGTGAACTGCCCCGGTCATGCGGTTCTAATCAATTGTTCCAGATATTGCTTGGTTTGAGCTAAATAGCCAGCGGCCTGAGGGCCCAACTCATATTCAATGATGATATGCCCTTTGAATTTTAGTTCCTTCAGTTTGCGAATAATGCCCGGGAAGTTGACTTTCCCTTTCCCCACGGGCGCCTCCTTGCCTAACTCCCGCGGGTTGGTGGGATAGAATCCATCTTTGGCGTGAAGCGATCTGACGTGTTTGCCGATCACCTCCAGCCCGTCCAGAGGATTTGCCTTGCCATATAAGATCAGGTTCGCTACATCGTAATTTACAAAAAGATTGCCAGTCCCAGTATCCTCGATGGCTCGAAGCAAAGTTACGGGAGTCTCTTGGCCTGTCTCAAAACCTACGACAATTCCGCGTTCCTTGGCATAGCCAGCGACTTCTTTAACAACAGCGATGAACTCCGAATAAAGTGGGTCTCCGGGATTTTCTGGAATAAAACCGAAATGTCCCTGCACGGCCGGAATTCCGGCTTCCCGGCAAAAGTCAATCCCCTGCTTGAACCGGGCGATTCGCTCTTTGCGATACTTGCGGGGAACCAGGCCGATGGTGGCGGGTCCCTGGTAAAAGTCATACACTTCTGGTCCCGGTCCTCCACAAATGAGTGAGGTTGGCTGCAAGCCATTTTGCCGGAGCGCTTGTTTCACACGGCTAGCTAAGGGTGAGGAGTAACCATCGATTCCCAGCTGACATACCTTGAAGCCAAGCTTTTTGACATAGGCCAACTCCACTTCGGGATTATTGGCATTGGAAATAATACCCACTGGCATGTCCTGCAAGGGATCCCCCAATGTGGGCTTGCCTGGAGCAGCATCGCCCAATTCTGGCAAGAGGGTCATCCCCGCACCCGTGAGAGCGGCGGTTTGAATGAAATTTCGGCGAGATAGATCAGTCATGGTAATGTCTCCTGTCCCAAGTATTTTTATAGCTAAGTTCCGAACAAATCCCGTGAAGAATTCATGGCATTTGTCCGATAACAACGATGAGGACGAACTAGATGTTGATTCTTCAGTGGCTATCAGAAACCCCGTACCGTTTGGCATTCCCTTCGAGAGTGGCCAGCCGGAGAAACGAGTTCCCTAAAATAAGCATGCCGTGCTGTCCAATTCTACGATTTTCCAGCGTTTTTTGCCGCACAATTATCCTCTTGATCGTCAGCTGTTTTTCCGGAGTGTTCCTGTTCGGATTGGATCGCACCAAGGCCTTCAGCCAATACGTCCATCAAGTCTGGCAGACCCAGAACGGCCTTCCCCAGAATACAATCACCGCAATCGCCCAGACTCCTGACGGCTTCCTCTGGCTTGGAACTCCGGCTGGATTGGCCCGCTTTGACGGAATCCGCTTCACTGTTTTCGACAAAAGAAATTCACCCGGTCTCATTGATAATTCAATCGCGGCTCTCGTGGCTTTGCCGGATGGAACCCTTTGGATTGGAACCAATGGGGGGCTCGTGAAAATGTCGGGGGACAAGTTCGCAAGTTTTACCGCGAAGGAAGGACTCTCCGCTCAAGAGGTCTCCTCCCTCTGTTTGAGCCGGGAGGGGCATCTCTGGATCGGCACTCATGGTGGAGGTCTCAATCGTTGGGCGAACGGGGAATTTACCTCTTTTACCACCCAAAATGGATTATGCAGCAATTGGATCTACTCGCTCTTCGAAGACAAGGCAGGGAGATTGTGGATCGGCACCGACAACGGAGTCGACCAATTTCAAAATGGAAAGATTGTCCATTTCGGAATTGAACAGGGAATGTCCGACAACGATGGCATGTCATTTTTTGAAGACGACGATGGCAGCCTCTGGATTGGCACTGACGGCGGAGGCGTAGATCAGCTGACCCAGGGGCGTTTCACCGCGTTTAGTGTGAAACAGGGACTGCTGGACAAGGATGTCTGGTCTATCTGCAAAGACCGCGGTGGAAATCTCTGGGCCGGCACAATGGGAGGAGGCCTGGCTCGCTTTCAATCTGGCCGGTTCCGCTCATATACCACCGCGGACGGCCTTTCGAGCGATTACATCCTTTCACTCTTCGAGGACAAAGAGGGGAGCCTTTGGATTGGCACGCGGGGAGGCGGTCTGAACCGTCTGAAAGACGGAGTGGTCACTTCCTTTACCAAAAGGGAAGGGCTATCGAACGAAGATGTCAAATGTGTCTATGGAAGCCGGGATGGAAGCCTTTGGATGGGAACCGAAGGAGGTGGATTGAACCGGCTGAAAGACGGAAAAATTACCGTTTTGACTCCCCGCGACGGCCTCCTCAACGAGACCATTAATTCGGTATTTGAAAGCCGCGATGGCAGCTTGTGGATTGGCGCCGGAGAGAAGGGTGTCAATCGGATTTTCAATCGTCAGTTTGCCGTTTTTACGCTTCGGCAGGGATTGTTGAGCAATGATGTCCGGACCTTTTGCCAGACGAAAGACGGAACCCTTTGGCTGGGAACCAGCAGCGGATTAAACCGGTTCAAGAATGACACGATCACATCCCTTTCCAATCAGACGGGGCATCCGGAAGCTTCCATCCGATGCTTGATTGAAAGCAAGAATGGGGCGCTTTGGGCTGGGACGGAAAACGCGGGACTTTTCCGATATCAGGGTGGCCTTTTTTCCGTCTTTACCATGCCGCAGGGACTCGCCAGCAATCGGGTGCTGGCATTATATGAGGACGCGGATCAAGTGCTTTGGATCGGCACTGACGCGGGGCTGACCCGAATGAATGAAGGAGTTTTCACGGCCTACCGGGTTGAGGATGGGCTTTACGTCGATTCGGTATGCGAGATTTTGGAAGATTCCAGCGGCTTTTTGTGGATGAGCAGTGGGCGGGGAATTTTTCGAGTCAGCAAAAAAGAGCTGGAGGATTTTGCCAATAAAAAAGTGTCCCGCATCAACTCGATTGCCTATGGCATGAGCGATGGCATGGCGACCAGCGAATGCGGTTGTGAAAATCAGCCGGCGGGCTGGAAAGGCGAAGACGGACGGCTTTGGTTTGCGACCAGCAAGGGGGTGGCCGTTGTTGATCCGGCCAAGGTCAAGCTGGAAAGCCGGGCCTTCTCCTTGCAGATCGAACAAGTAAGAGCCGATGGCCAAATATTGCCTCGGAAGGGGACTTTGCTTGTTTCTCCGGGAAAGGGGAATGTCGAGATTCAATATGCCGCGGTAAACTTGCTTGATCCGGAAAAAATCGTCTATCGCTACAGGTTGGAAGGATACGACAAAGACTGGGTCGAAACTCGCCGGCGCACGGCTATTTTCACCAACCTGCCACCTGGGGAATACCATTTTCGAATTATAGCGGCATCGCAAACCAACCTGGGTAATTGGACCTCCGCCTCGGCCAGCTTCTATCTCAAGCCCCATTATTATCAGACTCCTTTTTTCTACTTTCTCGTGGTTATGGGAGGACTCTTGGCGGGCTTTGCCGTTCACCGGTTGCGTATTAACCACCTCGAGGAGCGAGAGAGGAAGCTCTCTCGGTTGGTGGACAAGCGGACTTGCGAACTGCGCGAAGAGGTCAAAATCCGCCAACAAGCGGAAATGGCATTGCAGCTGTCCAAGAGTGCCGCGGAATCGGCCAGCCGGGCCAAGAGCGAATTTTTGGCCAACATGAGTCATGAAATTCGCACGCCGATGAATGGAATTATTGGGATGACCAGCCTCATGCTGGATTCGGAACTCACTCCCGATCAGCATGAAGGTCTCATGGCTGTTAAAGTTTCCGCTGACTCCCTTCTCTCCTTGTTGAATGACATTCTCGATTTCTCGAAAATTGAAGCGGGGAAACTCGAGTTGGATCCGATCGAGTTCGATTTGATGGAATGCTTGAACCACACCATTATGACTCTGAGTCTGAAAGCAGCCGAGAAAGAGTTGGAGTTGTTGTGGCACGTGCTTCCGGACGTTCCGGAGGGATTGGTCGGAGATCCCGGGCGCTTGCGACAGGTCTTAGTCAACTTGATCGGCAATGCCATCAAATTCACTTCCAAAGGGGAAGTCATGCTGGAAGTCGGCCTGTGGCATCCTGAAGGAGAAGCGAATGAACCGGCCGGGATGGTGGATCTCAAGTCTTCCCCCTTGGCCTCTGCCCCAAAGAAGAAGACAGATTGCTGGCTGCGCTTTTCGGTGAAAGACACTGGAATTGGAGTCCCGCTTGAAAAACAGCGCTCCATTTTTGCTCCTTTCACTCAAGCTGATGGATCCACCACACGGCGTTATGGCGGAACCGGTTTGGGTTTGGCCATCTCTACACAACTCGTCCACTTGATGGAAGGCAAGATTTGGTTGGAAAGCAAGGAGAAGCAGGGGAGTACGTTCCATTTTACAGGCCGATTTGGAATTCAACCGGAAGCCCCGAATAAAACGGAAATTCCCGCTTCAATTGACTTGCGAGACCTGCCTGTTTTAGTCGTGGATGATAATGCCACCAATAGGCGCATTCTCGAGGATTGGCTGGCACGGTGGCAGATGCAGCCGAAATCCGCCGAAAATGGCAGGATGGCCCTCCATTTATTGGAACAAGCCAATCGGAATGGGACTCCTTTTCCGCTCGTAGTTTTGGATTTTCATATGCCGGAAATGGATGGATTTTCCCTGACGGAACATATCAAACAGCACCCTCAGCTTGCCACCTGTCAGATTGTGATGCTGACCTCCGTTGGACAGCGCGGAGATGTCGCCCGTTGCCGGCAATTGGGCATTTCTGCCTATTTAACCAAACCTGTCTACCCTGCCTATTTGCACAGCGCCATCATCAAAGTCTTAACTGAAAAGCCGGGAGATGAAATCGAGGCGCCCAAGTCCTCCCCCATCACGCGCCACATGTTGCGGGAGAGCCAGGCCCGGCAAAAATCCAATCATCCACTCCACATTTTGTTAGCCGAAGATAATCCCGTCAATCAAACTCTGGCCATACGAATGTTGCAAAAACAGGGACATCGAGTATCTGCCGTCACCAATGGGAAAGAAGTATTGGCGGCTCTGGCCCGGGGAAAACATGACCTGATCCTGATGGATGTTCAAATGCCGGAAATGGATGGGTTGGAAGCCGCGGCTGCAATTCGGCGGATGGAGCAGCAAATGCGCAATGGGGAAATCGCTCCGTGGCCTTCTGCACGCCCGCCTCGGCACCGGATCCCGATCATCGCCATGACTGCCCATGCACTGCAGGGAGACAAGGAGATTTGTTTGAATGCGGGCATGGATGAGTATGTGGCCAAACCTATTCGCTTCGACGAGTTGACGGAGACTATCGAGACAGTCCTGCAAATACTGGGAGAAAACGACTAACTTGGATCTTTGTATCAAATGCATTTTTTTGAAGGATGCGTTAGCCCGCCAAAAGGCGGGTTAGCTCGAAGAGCGTAACGCATCGGGGACGCCACGTCCAACGCCTCATGGAATACACGAGGTGACCGCTGTCACCCCGCGCTAGCCCATCCTACAAAAGCAGGATTACACTCTTCATAAATCGACATTGACTTGACTGAGCCGCAATCCGCAAAGGTTTTAAATCATATTTTGGAAGTTCAAATTCGTTGTGCCACGAGCCAGGCTCCATCAATCAGTAAAAAAGTGGCCCCTTTTTCCGATTACATTTCCTGTTCACTGCTCCATCAGCTCTTCAAGTCTGCTCCTCGGATCATCCTTTGAATGCCGCGTCAAAATTGGCTTGCCTCACTTAAATCACACCCGATCAAATCCAATTCCGAGACTAGGCTTATTCACGGCAACATCCTTCGACGGTTCAAATTTTTATAAATGATTTTGGGATTCGAAGAAAAATCTCCACTGCGCAGGACAACTTGTTTTCACGGAATCGGTATCGCAATCGAATTTCCGATACCGATTCAGAATCTCACCCATGATGGAAAATAACATCCGCGCAGTTTTGAAAAATCGTTCCACTGGTTGAACCATGCTCCCCTTTTCTGAAGATGTCGCTGGCGTCGGGAGAAATCTCGTTTTATGATAGAGTCTCGACTCTGTCCCATCTCATTCGGCGGGCCTAATCAGGTGGTGAGTAGAAGTTGGCCAAGAACTGCTTAGACCTCGTAAATAAAATGCCGGTTCAAATTTCCCCTCTCCGGACGAGGTTGGCAAATCCGCCTCAGCGGAAGGTGTGGCCGAGACGAAGTCGAGGCCGGGGTGGTGTGAATGCTGGCGATTCCCGCCAGTCAAAAACCTCAGACCAATCCTGACGCTGCCTGACGGCCGCGCCTTTCCCCTCCGTGGCCAATGAGACGAACTTAGTTGTAACGATTAATTATTGACGATGCCTCAGCTCCCTCGATAAAGCGGCCAGTCAATAAAACATGGCAATCACTCAGGGCCAGGTGCCTTCTTTTTGGCTTCCTAGGAAATTTAACCGCGTGGTCTTGTTCCGCCACCTTGATCACCGGCATACGCTTCGCGCTTTTAGCAAAGGGAGGTTTTGGTTTCGATGACTTCACGAATAGAGTTGAAAACCGGAACCTCCGGCATGAAAGTGCTCGAAATAGAAAACGATTGGCTGCAGGTCAACCTTTTACCCGATGTGGGCGGTAAGATCTACGATTTGATCTGGAAACCCAATGGCAGGAATTTTCTCTGGCACAATCCCCGGGTTGAGCCTCAGACATATCCCGTCGAAGCCAATTTTGACAACTACTGGTGCGGAGGATGGGATGATGTCTTTCCCACTTGCGATGAATGCGATTTTCGTGGCGAGCATTACCCCACGCTGGGAGAACTGCGATCCCTGCGCTGGAAAGTTGATTGGGCAAATCGCAGGGAAGGGAACCTAGCCGCCCAATTGGCTTGTTTTGGGCCGATCAGCCCAGTACGCGTGATAAAGACCGTGTTTCTGTCTGAACAGTTGCCCGTTCTGCGCATCCGGCACGAAATCAAAAATCTTGGACCTCTTCCTCTGGACTTTGTCTGGGGAACTCATCCGGCCCTGACTATCACGGATTCAACGGTTCTGCGAATCCCTGCGAAAACTGGCATTGTTGGCCAATCTTCCACGGCATGGCTGGGGAGCCCTGGCCAGCAATATGCCTGGCCCTTTTTGGAGACTGTCGAGGGAACCGTTGACATGACCTTTGTCCAGGGAATCAAATCCGGAGTGTTTTGCGGACATTATGCCACGGAGCTCGAAGACGGATGGTATGCCGTGGAGGACACCCAATCGGGCCAGGGTTTTCTGTTGCAGTTCCCGCACAAAACATGCCCGCACCTCTGGATGTGGCTCAACTACGGCGGTTACCGAGGGCATCACCACGTGATTATCGAACCGTGGACTAGCAGGCCCGTTCATCTGGCGGAGGCTGTCACTCAGGGCACTCATCGGCATTTGGAAGCGGAAGAGACTTTTTCAGTGGAAGTTCGCGCTACGATTTATTTCAAGCCTGAAACCCATCGGCAGGCGATCGAGCGGCTTTCCTCACAACTGCCATGCGGAGTATGAATCCGCTGGAGTATGAGAAAATTATCCAGCGGGTTGGACAAAGTTGTCGTCGTAGCGCAGACTACCGGGAAATCGTGGGTCTGCGAGGCGACTCCGCGCAACAATCGCAGCCAATCAATTCAATTTATCTGCCATAATTAGCCGCACGGCAGGGATTTTCGGAGGAGCCACTCATGCCAGCGCGGCTGGCTCAACAGGGGAATGAAAATGGGATGATGGAGGCGGCCTGCCCTCAGGCCGTCTGAGCACGCTTAGCAAACACTAGCGGGGGGGCACCCCACCTCCATCCACGCTATTTTCTGAGGAGCCGCTCCTGATGGCGGGGCCGTCAAATTAAGAAGATAAAATTTTATTCCCCCTTTGAAGGGAGATTTTCAGAGCAGGAGAATATCAATTGAAAAACAAGATTATCATTCTGGCGTTACATGTAGTCTTGATTGTTTTTTTGGGCGTGAATGTCCTTCATGCCGTCAGTCCGCCTCAAATTCCCATCCTTGTGCTGGCGACCTCTCGAGGATTTGGGACCTACCTCGGGGAGATTCTTAGAGCCGAGGGATTAAATAGTTTCCAAATGGAATCTCCGCTTGATCCGAATGTGACCGCCGGCTATCTGAAGAATTTTGACATCGTTCTGCTGGCTGAAACACCGCTCACTAAAGGACAAGCTGAACAGTTGAGCCATTATGTGAAGGAGGGGGGAAATCTCGTTGCATTTCGTCCAGCCCCACAACTTTCAAAAATCTTTGGTATTGCTCCCGCCGGAGAGGCATGGCCGGAAGGCTATATCAAAATAGATACCAAGACAGACCTGGGGAAAGGGCTGATGGCAGATTCTCTCCAAATTCATGGAGAATCCGATCAATATAAGCTAAGCGGAACCACGGCCCTAGCATCGTTCTTTCGTCGCGAGAATGAGCCGGCGGGGGGACCAGCCGTGGTTTGGCGTGACTGGGGAAAGGGAAAGGCCGTGGCCTTCTGCTACAATCTTCCTCAAAGCATTGTCTTCACGCGTCAGGGGAACCCGATGTACGCGGGGCGGGAAAAGGATGGCATTTTGGGCATCAGGGCCGCCGACATGTTCACGAGCGGATGGGTGAATCCATCCAAGAATGCTCTAAACCAGGCGGACGAACAAATGCGCCTGCTTTCCCGAATCATTGAAACCTTGATGGCCAGCAAGAAACCATTGCCTCGCCTCTGGTATTTTCCCGCCCTTTCCAAAGGCTTGGTAATATTGACGGATGATGGAGAAGATTCGCCTGAAGCGGATCTGGAGGCTCACTTGGCTGACGTAAAAAGCAGAGGCGGGCGGATGACTCTTTATTTGAAAGGGGATTACATCCCCGCCAGTACCGTGCAGCGTTGGATTTCCGAAGGGTTTGAAATTTCCGGGCATGTGGACGACACGCACGAAGCCGCTCAGCCCACTTATCAGGGCATGGATTTGGCAATCCGTTCGAACGTGGAAGCCTTCAAGCGTAGCTACAATCTTCCGATGCTGACGGTGAGGAACCATTGGATTGTCTGGTGCGGTTTGGATGCGGAGGGGAAGCCCGATTTTGCGGCCCAGGCTCGCCTCGAAGCCAGCTATGGCATTCATTACGATTGCAACGTGTACCACTACGACCAGGAGTCCAGCCAGGGACATTTCCTTGGCCCAGCCGGCAGTTATACTGGAAGCGCTCTGCCCATGAAGTTCGTCGGCCGGGATGGCAGTATATTG
>CAWDMN010000001.1:0-6446 GCA_963803155.1 uncultured Acidobacteriota bacterium | reverse complement strand
CAAGCCGGGATTAAATAATTCAGCCAAAGAAAACGGAAATTGAGAGTTGATCGGAAAAGGTAGGTAATTTGAGGATGGGACGAATTAATTGGCCGCGGATATACGCGGAAATTTGCGGACAAAGCAAAAGATTATTCCTTCGGGCTGCCCAATGGAAGTCAACGGAAAAAAGACGGGCGGAAATGGTCCGGGTTGGTTTTCTCGCCCCCAATGTGGTGGCCAGCGCTGCTGGGTATTCACGGAAGGCCTACTGCTGGCACGACCCGTTGGTATTCGTTGCATTGGGCTGCTGGCTTGGGCTTGTGGCTGCCTGGTCTATCTACTTTCCCGCGCGCTGGACGGAGAAGGCGGATCTCAGGGCGAACTCTTTTACGAGCAGGGTTGCTGTCTCCAACCAAACGTTTTCTTGAAAGAGTAGATTTCAAGGAATACCCCGTGATGGGGCGCGGAGTAAGGCATGCGCATGCTGAGCAAGAATCCTGACATCAATACCGGGACTGTACCGACGGGAGAGCACCCTCACATTCGTATTTGGCGAGGCCATCTCCTGCCTCCCTATCGGCTATTTGTTGCCCGGACATGAGCTGCGGAGAGAGTTACTCGAACAAGGAGTGTCTGCAGAAGCCACTTCGAGATGTTGGCTCCGATCCAGCCCCAGAGTCAGGTGCGAGATGGGTTATGAAAAAAAGGGTTCGCTGGCGGCTCAAGGGCCGGCCAGCAGAGTTCTTTGACGGGGACATGCTCCCTCGGTCAGCTGACTTGCACGTCTGCCACCGCCTCTGCGATCTCCCCCAGGTATTGACCATCTACCATCAAATCTGCCGCCAGCGCGACGCGGGGCTTCGAGGGATCCCAATTCTCAGGGACCGACAGAGTGAAATGGCTGCTCCCATCCACTTGAGGAAGGGCGGTGAAGCTAGAAGTCTCCGGCGAGGCTTTCCATCCTGAGGGGAGGACAAGCGCCGCCTCCACCTGCATGGGCTTCGAGCGGTAGTTCCTCACTCGCAGTTCAACGTCGACGCTTGACCCCGGTTTCACCTGGAGCTGATAAGGGTATAGTCTTGCCCAACTTGGGTTGAGGCCAAAGTTACAATCAGGGTCCGCGATGGTGTCGTGAAAATACCGCTGCTGCTTATCGAGGCGTTCCTTGAGCTCTTCGAGATCTGATGTGTTGCACAAGAACGGTTTGCCATGGCCCGGCGCCACGATCGTCGGTTGGTGCTCGATAATCGTCTTGATCGATTTCAGGTGACTATCGTTTTCCACCCAGTTGCGGAAGATGAGGTTGTGACGGAGCTGATGACGGGCATCATTGGAAGGGAAGAACGCGTCGCCGGTAAAAGCTATGCGAGCGCCGTCCATATCAGCGAACATGGCCATCTGGTATTCAGTGTGTCCGGGAGAATGGTAAACCTTGAATTCGAACTCCTCCCACTTGAAGGTCTCTCCGTTTCGGAAGGAGCGATCCACTTGGATGGGCTCGCCGAGGATGCACCCTAGGTTGTAACCACGCGGGTTCTGGAGAATGTCCACCATATTCTCGAAACACCAAATCTTTGCTCCATAATGCTTAACCAGGTGAGGAAAACCGTTCAGGTGATCATCATGCATGTGGCTGGGGATGGCCACCTCGATCGACTTCAGACCGTGACTGGCCTTTAGTTCGGGAATCGTATGCTCCACAAACCGCATCCGATCCTTGACTGCGGTGGCTGGCATGAAAGTGTCGAAGAAGCCGCCGCTGGCCGTGCCGTAGTCCACCACTAGGGCTTTTCCACTATCACTGATTAGAGTGTACGAGGTTGAGCAGGTTTGATGGGCACAGATCAAATGGGGCGTGACGGCGAAAGGCCGATTGTCGATGGTCAGGCTCGATTCCGGAGCGTAGGCTTCGCACCAACCCCTCAGTTTTCCAATGAGCTCGCTAATGCCGCTCTCCGGGCTTGAGAAGGGTTCACCGTGAGAGGGGCAGACTAACTCACTCCCTAATTCTCGAAGTTTAGCCAATGAATACACCGCACAATCCAGCCCGTCCGTGCCGCCATAGTAGTACTGCAATTCGTGCAGGTTCACGACTTTTCCGGGAGAGTGTATTAAGTCCCCGGAGAAGGACACTTTCTTCCCATCGATTTGTCCGATAAGGCTGATCGAACCGATAGTATGGCCCGGGGTTGGGAAGATCAGAAATTCATAATCGCCCCAAAGGAATTTCTCGTAATCCCGCAAGACACCGGCTACGGGAACGTTGCGGGTTAGGGTAAAGAAGTCATTTCGCACGTAGTAAAGTTCGAAGATGCGACGATTGCGCCAGAAATTTTCCGCATCTTCGAATAAATCGCGTTCATGGGCCGGAACATGAATGGGGATTCGCTCCGCCACTGCACGCGCATCACCTTGACACTGGTCCCGGTGATGGTGGGTATGCAGAATCGCATCGACCTTCGTGACTCCAATTTGACCCAAGAGCTTCAAGACATGGCCGGAACCGAAGTCGATCAGGAGGGCCCGGTTCCCCTTTTTCAATATATAAACGTTGCAGGTGTCACGAAGCACGTAAAGATGGGGCGTTACTTGTGTCAGGCCGGAGCTCGGGACATACCGAATCGGGATAGCCGGTGAGGAGCCGAAAGCCCCCGCGGCACTGGCTTGCGCCACTTTTGGAGCCAGGAGTGCAGCTCCGGCGGTCTTGAGAAAACTTCGCCGCCCCACATTCGAACCCATCGAGGGTCTTCGATTTCCCATAGCACACCTCCTGTTGCTGAACTCGCCGGTTCTTCGAAAAGCCACGGCGATCGATCCTATAACCCAATCCCATGACAAGAACCCGGGAAAATTATGCCGCCAGCCTCGCGCTTTTAGTGCGCGACCATGGGCTTCATATTTACAAGCCCTTCGGTTACTTCACCCAGGTGTTCGCCCTCGCGCCAGACATCCGCCGTGAGCACGAACCTACGGTTGCGGCGAGTCTCTGAGCGCGGTATGCTAATTTCAAATTTAGCCAGCGCCTCCGAATTCGCCGCAGCCTCAATTTCAACGGACACGGGGCTTGCCATCCAAGTCTCCGGCACATTGATTGTTGCCTTAAGGCGGCTGGTTCGGCGAAGGTAGTTACGGAACCGCAGTTGATATTGAATCGTGCCACCCGGCTCAGCATCGGACTGGTACGGATAGAACGAAATCCAGTTGTTGTCAACCCCCATGGCGGGGTCTGGTTGGTCAATGATCCGGCTCCATATGGCTTGGATCTCTTCTGACGAATTCAAGTAGGAGTTGAGCAACTCGGATGTGCCCGGGGACCACTCAAAGTGGTTAGGGCAAACATAGTCAGGTTTCAGATCCAGGAGCTTCTTCGCGGAGTAGACGTGGCCCCCGCCCATTCGCTGGTAGTTGCGGCAGACGAAATGGCCTTGCATAGGCATTCCAGGCAATGGGCAGGCCACGTTGTCGCCATCGAAGAGGTAACGCTTACCGTCGTCCTCTATGAGCAGGCCCTCGGTGTATTCGGTTTGGCCGGGCAAGTAAAAGAACTGCAGCGGGATCCCTTCCCACATCACCTTTTCGCTGTCGTGAAGAATCCGGTCGACTTTCAGGGCTTCCGGCCAGAGGCAGGGCAGGTTGTAGGCTGTGGGATGCTCGAGAACATCTACGAGGTGCTCCCCGGCCCACAACTGAGCGCCATACGCCTTTTGAGCCCCATGGATGCCGCCGACATGGTCGTCATGGTAATGGCTTGGAACAATAAAATCGATCCTATTGAAGCCTGCAATTTTCTCCATTTCTTTAAGAAAATCGACTTCTTTCGCGTTCACGTCCCATAGGAAAGCATGCCCGCTGTCGGAAACGATGAGGTATCCCACGCCGTAGTCGAACGCTCGCCGCATCTGCCAAATATGCTTGGAAAGCCGTTTGGGACCGGGGCTGGGTCGGAATTGCGTGTAGTTTATCCAATCGTACTCATGGTAGACCTTGGCGAGTTCGGCCAGAAGCTGCGGAGTCCAGCGGAGCATGTCTCCGCAAGGCGAACCATGCGAAGGCAGGATCAGGTCCGGCGCAATGTCGCGCATGTTGTTGACGGATTCTATCTCCGCCGCGATCCCCCGCGTCCCCACATAGACCCATTCGAGATCGTGCATCGTGGGAATTTTGCCTTCCGAGGCCAGGAGATCTCCGCAAAAAAGCAAACGTTTTCCGGCGGTTTCAAATAGGAAGGACACGGAGCCTTCCGTGTGGCCCGGTGTCTTGATGACTTCGAGCGCTATGCTTTCCCACGAAAAAACGCTGTCCGATGGAGAACTGGAGGCCGAGGAGAACTGGCCCGTAAGATTTGCGTCGACGGCGATGTTCCTGCGCGGAGCCAAGAATTCATTGCGCAAGTCGTAGAGGCCGAGAACTTTTTTTTCATTCCAAAAGGCTTCCGCGCTTTCGAAGTACTTCCGCTCTCCAGCCGGCACGGCTATTTGGATGCCCCGCGCTTTGGCGATTGGATCGCCCTGCGCCTGATCACGATGGAAGTGAGTGTGGAGAATCCAGCCAACTTTCCGTACCCCAACCGAAGGCAGTTGGTCAAGAATTCCTCCGGAACCAAAATCGATCAGGACGGCCTGGTCACCCTTTATTATGGCATACACGTTGCAGGTGTCTTTGTACAGGAATACGCCCGGGACGATTTGAGTCAACCGGGAGGCGCCTCGAGCCGCCCGCGACGCGATTATAGAGGAGGAGGAGAAAAGCCCACTTGCGGGAGGGGGGATTGAGCGCTGGTCAGGAGAGGCAGCACTCGGGGAGCCGCCAGCAACAGGAGTGCCGATGGAAGTGCCAAACCCGCAAGCTTCGTCAAGAGAGAGAGCTTCATAGATTTCAGCTTTCCCAGGGCCAATCTTTTATGGATACCTCATTGGCTGAATCCAGCCCGGCCATTCATGCCGCACCCTGTTGTAACACCGAGACCGAAATGCGGCGCGCCTGCTTTCACCAAGTCTTCTTGAACGGATCACCCACTCCAGCCCGCATCCGCATCGTCTCCTTCGACCATTCCGAATTGCGCTCCCGTCTAAAGGTCGGATCGGTCAATCCGCTGGAATGTTGGGCAATGGCTTCGAAAATCCTGTGACCGATTACCAGATTGCCCACCTGGTTGGCATGGACGCCATCGTAGTGGATCAGCCAGTCGGCGCCTCCTTCGGCGGCCCAAACATCCGCCAGGATACACTCAAACTCCGCCGCGAGTCCACGAATGCAATCGTTGTATCGCATCGTGAGCGCAACGGTTCCCTTGTCATAAGGCGGGAAGCTCCTCCAACTGGTCATGTAGTAAATGGTCGTGAGCAAGGTAAGAGGCGCGCAAGCTTTTCTGACGTCCCGAATGATGGTAGCCATATCCTCGCGAAAGTCCTCCACTGGCATTGCCGCGCGCATGTCGTTCAAGCCGTAACAGAGAATGAACAAGTCCGGTTGAAGATCAATGACGTCGGTTTTATATCGTTCGAGGGCGCTGGGCTTGGCTGAGTCTTTGTATCCAGGGCTGCGGGGTGAAATGGCATTGGCGCCGATCCCTTTATTGTAGTATTCGACGGGTTTATCTTGGCAAGCATTAATGAGTCTGACCAGAACGTCAGCGAACCGGTCTTCTTTCCGTTGGAGCCATGGTCCGCCTTGAACCGTACTCTCGCCCAAGATGACGAGACGCTTGAAGGGCTCCTTCTTGAAGTCCCTGGGTTTAGCCAAGCCACTAATGGGGTTTGATTCAGATATTGAACTGTCGCCGACCCTTTCATCGCTCAACAGGGTCGGGATCAAAGCCAACGGGATCACCCCTCCAAGGGCAGTTCTTGGGGCGCTCTTGAGGAACTCTCGACGTCTCATGGTGACCTCCGTTTTGTCACTGGTCTTCGAGTGAATGAAAGCAAGCCGGGTTTCCTCGGCTCGGAAAATGAGGCTTGGGCTCGCTCGGTGGGATCAGTTCTTATGGCCGCTTGCGCCCGTTGTTGGTCAAACACATGGTCCCTGTGAACCATGGCGCTGATTTTAGGAGTCGGTAGGCGCTAAGTCAAGTGCGTTGATCCAGCAGACCCCTAGTTCAGGATGTAATTCAAAGTGCGACAGGATGAACCAGTTGCGCTGATCGGCTGAAATGAGCAATCCGACAAGCAATATAGAAAAGGCCGCAGGCAAATGCGGATGCTGGCGGATAAAACGAAACATCATTCCTTGAAGATCCGCGTCAATTCGAGCTAATCCGTGGCGCCAAAAGCCAAGGGTACCATTTTCATCGAGCGTGGCACTGGATCATTCGAAGGATTCGGCCATACTCAGAAGAGAAGGTTGAAAATCTGAGAAAAGTTAAAAGGAAGGACCACAAAGAATAAGCGGATCGCTCGAAGACAATTAACAGGGGAGCCACTCATGCCAGCACGGCTGGCACAAGAGGATGAAAATTCCCCTCCAAC